>NZ_FMWG01000006.1 GCF_900102795.1 Epibacterium ulvae
TTACTCAGTGATTTTAGACACAACGCCCGCGCCAACGGTACGGCCGCCTTCGCGGATCGCGAAGCGCAGGCCGTTTTCCATCGCGATCGGCGCGATCAGCTCAACGTCGAACTTCAGGTTGTCGCCTGGCATTACCATTTCGGTGCCCTCAGGCAGAGTAACGGTGCCGGTGACGTCAGTGGTCCGGAAGTAGAACTGTGGACGGTAGTTCGCGAAGAACGGCGTGTGACGGCCACCTTCTTCTTTGGTCAGAATGTAGGCTTCTGCTTCGAACTTGGTGTGCGGCTGAACCGAACCTGGCTTACACAGAACCTGACCACGCTCAACGCCGTCACGGTCAACGCCGCGCAGCAGGGCGCCGATGTTGTCGCCCGCTTCGCCGGAATCCAGCAGCTTGCGGAACATTTCAACACCGGTACAGGTGGTGGTGGAAGTGTCACGGATACCAACGATTTCGATGCTGTCGCCAACATTGATCACGCCGCGCTCAACACGACCGGTCACAACGGTACCACGACCAGAGATCGAGAACACGTCTTCGATTGGCATCAGGAAGGGCTGGTCAACCGCGCGCTCAGGAGTGTCGATGTACTCATCAACAGCCGCCATCAGCTCTTTGATTTTCTCTTCGCCGATTTCTGGCTTGTCGCCTTCCATCGCCGCCAGAGCAGAACCCGCTACGATTGGAATATCGTCGCCTGGGTAGTCGTAGGAAGACAGCAGCTCGCGGATTTCCATTTCCACCAGTTCCAGCAGTTCTTCATCGTCGACCTGGTCAACTTTGTTCATGAAGACAACCATTTTGGGGATGCCAACCTGGCGACCCAGCAGGATGTGCTCACGGGTTTGGGGCATTGGGCCATCAGCTGCGTTCACAACCAGGATCGCGCCGTCCATCTGCGCCGCACCGGTGATCATGTTCTTCACGTAGTCCGCGTGACCTGGGCAGTCAACGTGGGCGTAGTGACGGCCTTCGGTTTCATACTCAACGTGCGCGGTTGAGATGGTGATGCCGCGCGCTTTTTCTTCGGGTGCGCCGTCGATCTGATCGTAAGCTTTGAAGTCACCAAAGTATTTGGTGATCGCTGCCGTCAGCGTGGTTTTACCGTGGTCAACGTGGCCGATGGTGCCGATGTTAACGTGCGGTTTCGTACGCTCAAACTTTTCCTTAGCCATGATGGCCTCCTTATATGTTGAGGCGGATGGGCACCCGTTGCCCACCCGCCAATGTCGTATCGCTTACGCGAATTTTGCCTGGATCTCGTCAGAGATGTTCTGCGGAACCGGATCGTAGTGCGAGAACTGCATGGTGAACTGGGCACGGCCAGAAGACATCGAACGCAGGGTGTTGATGTAACCGAACATGTTTGCCAGCGGTACGTTTGCGTCAATTGCAATCGCGTTACCACGTGGTTCTTGGCCTGAAACCTGACCGCGACGTGATGTCAGATCGCCGATGATACCGCCGGTGTATTCTTCGGGGGTGATCACTTCGACTTTCATCATCGGTTCCAGAAGTTTCGCGCCAGCTTTCTTCATGCCTTCACGCATGCACATACGTGCTGCGATTTCAAAGGCCAGAACGCTGGAGTCAACGTCGTGGAACTTACCGTCCAAGAGGGCAACTTTGAAGTCGATCACAGGGAAGCCAGCCAGAGGGCCGCTGTCCATGACCGAGTTGATGCCTTTTTCAACGCCGGGGATGTATTCTTTTGGAACGGCACCACCAACAATGCGGCTTTCAAACGAGTAACCTTCGCCCGCTTCTGTGGGGGAGATAACCAGTTTAACTTCACCGAACTGACCCGAACCACCCGACTGTTTCTTGTGGGTGTAAGAGTGCTCGATTTCGTGAGAGATGGTTTCACGATAGGCCACCTGAGGTGCACCAATGTTCGCTTCAACCTTGAACTCACGCTTCAGGCGATCAACCAGAATGTCGAGGTGCAGTTCGCCCATGCCTTTCATGATGGTCTGACCGGATTCCAGGTCAGTCTCAACACGGAAAGATGGATCTTCGGCTGCCAGACGCTGCAGACCCTGAGACATTTTCTCTTGGTCAGCTTTTGTCTTTGGCTCAACTGCGATCTCGATAACTGGATCGGGGAAGGTCATGGTTTCCAGAACCACAGGATCGTTCACTGCGCACAGTGTGTCACCAGTTGTGGTGTCTTTCAGACCTGCCAATGCGATGATGTCGCCAGCAAACGCTTCTGTGATCTCTTCACGGTTGTTGGAGTGCATCATCATCATACGACCGATGCGCTCTTTACGACCTTTGGTGGAGTTCAGCAGAGTGTCGCCTTTTTCCAGCTTACCGGAGTAGATGCGGGTAAAGGTCAGCGAGCCAACGAAGGGGTCGTTCATGATTTTGAACGCCAGACCAGAGAAGGCCATGTCGTCATCCGCACGACGTGCAATGTTACGCTCTTCGTTCTCGTCACCTGGTGCAAAGCCCATGTAATCAACAACGTCCAGCGGGCTGGGCAGATAGTCGATCACAGCGTTCAACAGAGGCTGAACACCTTTGTTTTTGAACGCAGAACCACCCAGAACAGGCACGAATGCCATTTCCAGAGTACCTTTGCGCAGCAACTCACGCAGCTTTTCTACAGAAGGCTCTTCGCCTTCCAGATAAGCTTCCATCGCAGCTTCGTCCATTTCGACGGCAGCTTCGATCATCTTCTCGCGCCACTCGTCGGCCATGTCCTTCAGGTCTGCGCGGATTTCACGCTTGTCCCAGGACGCGCCCAGATCTTCGCCTTCGTAAACCCATTCTTGCATGGTTACGAGGTCAATTAGACCTTCAAGTTCGGTTTCTGCACCGATCGGAATACCAACTGGCACAGCGTTTGCGCCGGTGCGGTCGATGATCATGTCAACGCAGTTGAAGAAGTCCGCGCCGATTTTGTCCATTTTGTTGACAAAAACGATACGTGGAACTTTGTAGCGGTCAGCCTGACGCCAAACGGTTTCAGTCTGAGGCTCAACACCAGCGTTTGCGTCAAGAACACAAACAGCACCGTCGAGAACCGCCAGAGAACGCTCAACTTCGATGGTGAAGTCAACGTGGCCGGGGGTGTCGATGATGTTCAGGCGGTGCTTTGGCGTGTCAGCGGTTTTACCGTC
The DNA here is from genome assembly GCF_900102795.1 of Epibacterium ulvae. Taxonomy (GTDB): domain Bacteria; phylum Pseudomonadota; class Alphaproteobacteria; order Rhodobacterales; family Rhodobacteraceae; genus Epibacterium; species Epibacterium ulvae. The sequence continues at coordinate 3,130 of NZ_FMWG01000006.1, forward strand.
TTCGGTGCGTTCCCAGAATGTGGTGGTCGCAGCCGAAGTGATGGTGATGCCGCGTTCCTGCTCCTGCTCCATCCAGTCCATGGTGGCTGCACCATCGTGCACCTCACCGATGTTGTGGGATTTACCAGTGTAGTACAGGATACGCTCGGAGCAGGTTGTTTTACCTGCATCGATGTGCGCCATGATACCGAAGTTACGGTAGTGGTTGAGTGTATATTCGCGTGCCATTGGACGGAAGCCTCTTGATTACCAGCGATAGTGGCTGAAGGCTTTGTTTGCCTCGGCCATCTTGTGGGTGTCTTCGCGCTTTTTAACGGCAGAACCACGGCTTTGTACAGCGTCCAAAAGTTCGCCAGCCAGACGCTCTTCCATTGTGTTCTCGTTGCGACCACGGGCAGCAGAGATCAACCAGCGGATGGCCAGTGCTTCGCGGCGCTCAGGGCGAACTTCAACAGGAACCTGGTAGGTTGCACCACCCACACGACGTGAGCGAACCTCAACGGCGGGTTTTACGTTGTCCAGAGCTTCGTGGAACACTTCCACAGGAGCACGTTTGATTTTCGATTCAACACGATCAAACGCGTTGTAAACGATTTTTTCTGCAACCGACTTTTTGCCGTCGATCATCAGGTTGTTCATGAATTTGGTCAGAACGCGATCGCCAAATTTGGCGTCGGGCAGTACTTCGCGTTTCTCAGCGGCGTGACGACGTGACATATCAGCCTCTCCTTCTTACTTAGGACGCTTCGCGCCGTACTTCGAACGACGTTGTTTACGGTCTTTGACGCCCTGGGTATCCAGAACACCGCGCAGGATGTGGTAACGAACACCTGGAAGGTCTTTTACACGGCCGCCGCGGATCAGAACCACAGAGTGCTCCTGAAGGTTGTGGCTTTCACCTGGGATGTAAGAGATAACTTCGAAACCGTTGGTCAAACGAACCTTGGCAACTTTACGCATCGCCGAGTTCGGTTTCTTAGGTGTGGTGGTGTAAACGCGTGTGCAAACGCCGCGCTTTTGAGGGCACTGCTCCAAGTGCATGGACTTTGAGCGTTTTACTTTAGGCTGACGCGGCTTGCGGATCAGCTGTTGGATCGTTGGCATTCCGGTTATATCCCCGTTTGCAACATTTCGTCATGCAAGGCTTGCACCTCGCGGCTCATCTCGATCCGATGCCTGCGCAAGCAGAAAAACCGCAAACGTTGCCATTCCGAGGTCAACGTCGCGGTGGGGTGACAGAGGGGGCAGTTGAAAAAGTACCTGACCCTTGATCCACATCGGTTTTGAATTCGGCGATCAAAAGACGGACTTTTGGTGCCGGATGCGCGCGGTATAGAGAGAGTCGGACAGCTTGTCAACTTTGCGAAAAAGGCAAAGATATGCGTTCTGGCGCAGTAGAAAAATACTCGTATGGGGCACTCTTTATTTCTGACTGGAACGGGTTTTTCGCAGATCTACTGACCTGATTGCGACTTGCGCCAACTGTGCTGCGATGCCAGTTTGGCATGACAAGTTTAAAACATAGTAGAGCACTTTATATGCAAGTCATCGGCCTGTGTCGTTTTTCCTATCCCGCGCTTGGTGGCTTTCAGATCACCCATGACAGTGTTGAAGACAGAATCGCCTATCTTTATGCTGAAGAACGTTTGGAGGAACGCTTCCGCCTGCTTGAAACGGTTGCTCTGCCCTGCTTGCGAGAGCAGACACATCAGGATTTCGATCTGCTGATTGTGATCGGCACATCGTTGCCAAAACACCATCGCGACCGTTTGTATGATCTGACGGCTGATATGCCACAGGTGCAGATCATAGCAGAGCCGCCGCGCAAGCAACGTGAAGTGATGAAAGAGCTGCTCAACAAGGCGCGCCGTGATCCTTCACAGCCTTGTTTGCAATTTCGTCATGACGATGATGATGCCTTTTCAGTCGATTTCATCGAACGCCTGCGCCAGACCCTTTCTGAGTGTTCCGGGTTAGTGCAGCAGCACAAAGCGATTGCGGTGGATTTCAACAAAGGGTTTGTGGCTGAATTTGGTGCGAAAGGGATCGCAGCTAGCGAGGTTCACAGGCCCTATTATGTTGCGGCGCTTGGTATGTATGTGCAGGGCAATTGCCCTTTGACGATTATGAATTTCCATCACGAGAAAATTTTGCGGTTTATGCCGACGATTACCCTATCAGATCAGCCGATGTTTGTGCGCAGCCACAACGGATACAATGATTCAGGTGGTCACAAGGCGAGCAAACCTGTCCCGGTAGAGCCACTTACCCCTGCGCAGATCGGTGAATTTGAAGCCCGTTTCGCTATTCGTGAAGCTCAGATTAAACAGGTTTTTGCGGCCTCTTAAGGGGCTGTTTTCTGTGTTCACGGGCAAGCGTGAAGAGGCCGGCACCGACGACAACTGCGGCGCCCAAAAGCGTAAGCGCGTCTGGCCATTGCCCAAAAACGAAAAGGCCAATGATTAACGCCACCAAAAGACCTGAATAGCGAAACGGTGCGGTGAAAGACACCTCGCCTGATCGCATTGCCAGCACAGAAAACAGATATCCAGATAGGATGAACAGGGCGGCGGTTAGCAATAGTCCGGCCTGTGTTGTGGTGACAGTTTGCCAGTCCTGACCGGCGGCCATGGTGGCACCAAAGAGGGTTACGGCGATGCTTGTACAAAAGGCAAGCGACATAGAAGACATGCCTTCGGGCATTTTGCGTGTGACAATATCTCGTGCTGTGATGCACAATACGGCAAAGAGGGTGTAAAATGTGCCCTCCGCGAACCCGTCCGGCCCTGGGCGGACAATCAGCACAATACCTAAGAAGCCGATCAAGATCGCGCCCAACCGGCGCCATCCGACCGACTCACGGAATAAAACTGCAGCTGCAAGTGTGACGGTTAAAGGCAGGGCTTGCATGACGGCGGTAATATTGGCGATGGGCATCACCAAGAGGGCTGTCAGAAAGAAATAAGTGGCGGCAACCTCACACCCGCCGCGCACCAGAACAAATCCCCATTCAGCCGCATTACGTGGGTTGATCTGCTCTTTTGCCACAATAGCCAAGGCCAACAAAAGCACCGACGCGGAGGTGCCGCGCAACACAAGAATTTGCGAAAGCGGCAGCGTTACGCCGAGCAGTTTTACGATTGCATCGTTGCAGGTGTAGGCGCTCATGGCCAAGACCATAAAAAGCGCCCCTTTTTGGTTTGCGGTCATTGCAACAGATCTTTCAGATGTTCGGGGCTGAGCTTGAAATGCGTTTTCAGCTGTTTGCGTATCTCACGCGTGCTCATTTGGTGTGTTTGTCCTAGGCGCGCAACGCTTGAAAGATTGTCGCCATGCATCGTGCGTATAAAAGAGGGCGTCGAAAGATCTGAATAGACACTATAGTGTTGTGCATATCTGCGGTGATTGCGGCGATAGGGGTTGAACTTGCGCTCAACTTTGCCCACCAGTGTTGCGCCTGTAGACAAGGGGGAAGGTTCGCAAGCATCAAAAACGTCAACACCATCACTGGACTTGATGGCGTAAAAGCCGCGATTTCCGCACAATATAAAAGGCTCTTCTGTTTCTTGCACAGGGATCAGCGCTTCGGCCAGACGCCGCGTTCGTTTGATGAAATCTCGATCAACACCATCATCATCGTCCAGACGGAACAAGGCTTTGTGTGTTGCGCCGTCTAAATGCGCAAGCTCATACCCGTTCTGGATTTGATTGTAGTGCTTAATGGGCGAGGGCGCATAGCAGATCACTTGCGGATGTGGATCTATCAAAGCGAGAAGGCGTTCTAGGTAGCGCGTCGGCATCTGGTCAGATGTGAGTATCACCAATTGAAAGTTTTTATCTGATTGGCGCAACAAAGATGGTAGGCAAAGCTGTTCAAAAAGACGAAACCTCAGTTCCATCCGCTCTGTCGTAAACAGCTGCGCGATTGCATCTTCAAGAGAAGAAAAACGGCGGGTGTTGAATGTCGGACTCAGCATAGAAAACCGAACCAAGCCCACGATTTGCAGCTGTATCTTCATAATGCCAATGCCTGCTGAAAATCTATATCACGAAAAACAGCTAACGTGGCGTCTTGCAAAACGCAAACGTGAAAATTTGGCGATGTCTTGAAAGGGATATGGTGCCCAGAAGAGGACTCGAACCTCCACGTCCATACGGACACTAGCACCTGAAGCTAGCGCGTCTACCAATTCCGCCATCTGGGCACAGATGTCGTGGGGCGCTCTATACGAAGGGTTTTTATTGACGTCAAATGGAATTTTGAAGTTTTTTTAAATTCCAGAGGTTAGATCTTGTGTTCCCGGGAGCGCACAGATGAGAAAAAGCTCAGGCTTTGACCTTAATGTGAGGTGCTTTGCGCCTTGTTCCGCGCGCTCAGGGGCGGTAAATCGGTTCAACAGCTATTATTTGGAGCCAACAGATGTCCAAACTGGTCACGATCTACGGCGGATCTGGTTTTCTTGGTCGCTATATCGCGCGTCGCATGGCCAAAGAGGGCTGGCGCGTGCGTGTTGCAGTGCGTCGCCCGAATGAGGCAATGCATGTCAAACCTTATGGTGTGCCAGGGCAGGTGGAGCCTGTGTTCTGCAATATCCGTGATGATGCGTCGGTTGCAGCCGCCATGCAGGGTGCCGATGCTGTGGTGAACTGCGTGGGTGTTTTGAACGAGCTGGGCAAAAACTCTTTTGCGGCCGTTCACACAGATGGTGCTGAGCGGATTGCACGTGTGTCAGCAGCGCAGGGTGTTGCGCGTATTGTACATGTGTCAGCGATTGGCGCATCCGCGACGGGTGCAAGCGAATATGCGCGGACCAAAGCAGCGGGTGAAGCAGCCGTTCTGAAGAATCGCGCGGATGCTGTCATCCTGCGACCTTCGGTGATTTTTGGCACCGAAGACGGGTTCTTTAATCGGTTCGCTGCGATGACCCGTTTGTCGCCGGTCCTGCCAATTGCCTGCGGCGCAACCAAATTCCAACCGGTGTTTGTGGATGATGTCGCAAAGGCCGCCGTGGCGGGTATCCTGGGTGATGCAGCGTCCGGCACATATGAATTGGGCGGCCCCGAGGTAAAGAGTTTCCGCGCGCTGATGACCCAGATGCTGGAAGTGATTCACCGGCGTCGCATCGTTGTATCGCTGCCTGGACCAATCGCGGGATTGATGGCCTTTGGATTTGACCTTGTGCAAAAAGCGACGCTGCAGCTGATTGAAAATAAAACGCTGACGCGTGATCAATTGCAGAACCTGAAGTCAGACAATGTTGTATCTGAAGGGGCAAAAGGATTTGATGCGCTTGGCATTCGTCCCGTGGCCTTGGGATCGGTTTTGCCAGATTACCTATGGAAATTCCGCCCGTCTGGCCAATATGACGAGATGGTTGGATCAGCGCGCAATCTGCGGAACGATATCTAACTGATTTACGATCGGATTTATAAAAAGGCGCTGCTCTGGCGCCTTTTTCTATGTGTGGTTAGTTGGTGTAAGCTACAATCAGCAGAATACCCCCCAAAATGATGCGGTAGATCACATAAGGGGTAAAGCTGACGCTGCGCAGCAGGCGCATCATCAATGTCAGGGCGCCAAGAGCGGATACAAAGGCAAGAGCGGCGGCAATGGCTGCATCGCGCATCACGGCTGCGTTTGCCTCAACCGCCATTTCAGCCCCCAGCAAGATCCCTGAGGCAATGATTGTTGGGATCGACATCAGCATTGCAATACGTGCGCCGTCTTCGCGGGTGTATCCCAGCTGGCGTGCGCCTGTGATGGTGATGCCCGAACGCGAGGTGCCGGGGATCAAGGCCAGCATCTGCCAGAGCCCCATGATCAGCGCATCACGTATGCCCCAATCTTTGGTCTCTTTATGTGTTGGGCCCCATTGATCGGCCAGGTAGAGGACAATGCCAAAGCCAAGCATGGTCCAGCCGATCACGGTCATCGAGCGCAACATGTCGCTGAGGCCTGAAAAGTGGAGAACAGCTCCGAATATAATTGTGGGAATGGTGGCTATGATCAGCCCCAGTGCAAGCCGTGCGCCGGGTGTGTTGGCGCGACCACATATGAGTGTTGGGATGCCCTGCAGCCCTTCTCGCACGTCTTTCCAAAAATAAAGGATCACAGCAAAAAGCGTGCCGACGTGGACTGCGACATCAATGAGTTGCCCCTGATCTTCTATTCCGGTGAGAGCAGGCAGAAGAATCAGGTGCCCTGAGGAGGAGACAGGCAGGAATTCGGTAATGCCTTGAATGATCGCGACAATAAACAGATGAGCAAAAGACATGGGTAAGCCTAAAAGGAGAGGAGGAGGTAATCTATACAAGGTGTATAAGCCCTTGGCCTAAAATGGAAGTTCCGCAATAAGGTCCGATTTGGACCTAAAATATCTGTACATCCCTCTGAAACTCGTTATGAGAAGGGTAAGAATTGATCAATTAGGTCAATAATACTGACTTTATTACGCCACTCCGGCCAGTTGCCGGTGGTAGCAAAGAAGGAGGCAGCCCGTGGCCAAGCAACCGATGCTCAAATTTGTTCAAGTTGAACGCGACATGCCCGAAAAACGTACAGCACATGTACGGACTGAAGATTTCGACGAGATTTACCAAGAGTTCGCTGCTGTGAAGGCAGAAGAACAATCTTCGCGCTGCAGCCAGTGTGGTGTGCCGTATTGCCAATCACATTGCCCGTTGCACAACAATATCCCGGATTGGCTGCGTCTGACTGCAACTGGCCGTCTGGAAGAGGCTTATGCGACCTCACAGGCAACAAACACCTTTCCTGAAATCTGTGGCCGTATTTGCCCGCAGGACCGTCTGTGTGAAGGCAATTGTGTGATCGAACAGTCTGGCCATGGTACCGTGACCATTGGCGCGGTTGAAAAATACATCACCGATACGGCCTGGGAAAAGGGCTGGGTGAAAGCCAATGCGCCTTTGGCGGAACGCAGCGAATCTGTGGGGATCATTGGGGCCGGCCCTGGCGGTTTGGCAGCTGCGGATATGCTGCGCAAAGCTGGCGTACAAGTCACCGTATATGATCGTTATGACCGCGCGGGTGGCTTGCTGACCTACGGTATTCCGGGCTTTAAGCTGGAAAAAGACGTAGTGATGCGCCGCAATCAGCTGCTGGCAGATGGCGGTGTGACCTTTGTGATGAACTGTAACATCGGCGAAGATATCGCGTTTGAAGAGATCCGCGCGAAACATGATGCCGTGATCATCGCAACCGGTGTGTATAAATCGCGTGACCTTGATATGCCGGGGTCTGGTGCCACAGGCATTGTAAAAGCTATTGATTTTCTGACGGTTGCCAACAAGGCGTCGAACTTTGGCGATAGCATCGCGGAATTTGAAGATGGCACGTTGAACGCTGACGGCAAAAAAGTCGTGGTAATCGGTGGCGGTGATACTGCGATGGACTGCGTGCGCACCTCTATCCGTCAGGGTGCGACCTCGGTAAAATGTCTTTATCGTCGTGACCGGGCCAATATGCCCGGTTCGCAGCGGGAAACCCAGAACGCTGAAGAAGAAGGCGTGGTGTTTGAATGGTTGTCTGCGCCGAAAGCGTTTACCGATACGGACGGCAAAGTGTCTGGCGTGATGGTGCAGAAAATGCGCCTGGGCCAGCCGGATGCTTCTGGTCGCCAAGCGCCTGAACTTATTGAAGGTGCGGATTACTTGGAAGAGGCAGATCTGGTGATCAAGGCGCTGGGCTTCTCTCCTGAAGATTTGCCAACCCTTTGGAACCAGCCCGAGCTGCCGGTGACACGTTGGGGTACGATCAAGGCGCAACATCTAACGGGCGCCACCGAAATGGACGGCGTTTATGCCGTGGGCGACATTGTGCGGGGGGCATCGCTGGTGGTTTGGGCCATCAAAGATGGCCGCGATTGCGCCGAAGCGATCCTTGAAAAGTTCAACGCCAAGGGCGCCGTGGCTGCCGAATAAGCCAGATTTCAAGGGGGGTGCTATTTGTGCACCGGGCGTGCACCGCCTGTGCAGCGCAGCGGCCTCCCCCTTTTTTCGAATTGGTCAGACAGAGTGACCTAAAGAACAGCAATGTTGCCTCTGAAGAAGGAAACAGCCAATGACAAAATATGATGCAGAATGGGCCCGCGCTGAGGAAGCAAAGCGCAAGTGGATGTCTGAAAACGGGCTTTATGGTGAAGAGGAAGAGCACTCTTCCTGTGGTGTGGGGCTTGTCGTATCCGTCGATGGCCAAAAAAGCCGCAAAGTGGTTGAAGCGGGCATCGACGCGCTGAAAGCGATCTGGCACCGCGGCGCTGTGGATGCGGATGGGAAAACCGGCGATGGCGCGGGCATCCACGTGCAGATCCCGGTTCCGTTTTTCTATGATCAGATCAAACGCACAGGCCATGAACCACGGCAGGATGAATTGGTTGCGGTTGGTCAGGTGTTTTTGCCGCGTACCGATTTTGGCGCGCAGGAGACCTGCCGGACCATCGTCGAAACCGAAATTCTGCGCATGGGCTATTTTATCTACGGCTGGCGTCACGTGCCGGTGGATGTGTCCTGTCTGGGAGACAAGGCCAACGCGACCCGGCCCGAGATTGAACAAATCCTGATTTCAAACTCCAAAGGCGTTGATGAAGAGACTTTTGAGCGCGAGTTGTATGTGATCCGCCGCCGGATTGAAAAAGCGGCTGCGGCGGCGCAGGTGGGTGAATTGTATATCGCGTCTCTGTCCTGCCGGTCGATCATCTATAAAGGCATGATGCTGGCGGAACAGGTTGCGGTGTTTTACCCCGATCTGATGGACACGCGTTTTGAAAGCGCCTTTGCGATTTATCACCAGCGCTATTCCACCAACACATTCCCACAATGGTGGTTGGCGCAGCCATTCCGCATGTTGGCGCACAATGGTGAGATCAACACGCTGAAAGGCAACATCAACTGGATGAAGAGCCATGAAATTCGCATGGCCTCGGGTACCTTTGGCGATTACGCAGAGGATATCAAACCCATCATCGCAGGTGGATCATCTGATTCAGCGGCGCTGGATTCGGTGTTTGAGGTTCTGGTGCGCGCAGGCCGGTCTGCGCCGATGGCGAAAACCATGTTGGTGCCGGAAAGCTGGTCCAAACAGGCGTTGGAACTGCCCAAGGCCTGGCGGGACATGTATTCCTATTGCAACTCTGTGATGGAGCCTTGGGATGGCCCTGCTGCATTGGCTATGACCGATGGGCGCTGGGTGTGTGCGGGTCTGGACCGCAACGGTTTGCGCCCCATGCGCTATGTGGTGACGGGTGATGGTCTGGTGATTGCGGGATCTGAGGCGGGCATGGTGCCAATCGATGAGGCGTCTGTGGTGGAAAAAGGCGCGCTTGGCCCCGGTCAGATGCTGGCTGTGGACATGAAAAAAGGCAAGCTGTTCCACGACACCGAAATCAAAGACAAACTGGCGCGCGCGCTGCCGTTTGGCGACTGGGTGGGCAAGATTGCTGATCTGGACGACACGCTGAGCGGCGTGACCGAGGCGCCGCTGTTTAAAGGAGAGGACCTGCGTCGCCGTCAGGTTGCGGCAGGCTATACCATTGAAGAGCTGGAGCAAATCCTGTCTCCGATGGCGGAAGATGGCAAAGAAAGCCTTGCATCAATGGGAGATGATACGCCCTCGGCTGTGTTGTCGAAAATGTATCGCCCGTTGAGCCACTTCTTTAGACAGAACTTTAGCCAGGTGACCAACCCACCGATCGACAGTTTGCGGGAATACCGCGTGATGTCGCTGAAAACGCGGTTTGGAAACCTGAAGAACGTTCTGGATGAAGACAGCAGCCAGACCGAGATTATCGTTCTGGAAAGCCCCTTTGTGGGCAATGCGCAATGGGACAAGCTGGTCGCGCAGTTCAATGCGCCTTTGGCGGAAATCGATTGTAGCTTTGAACCGGGCCAAGGCGCGCTGCGCGTTGCGTTGGACCGTGTGCGGGCCGAGGCCGAAGAGGCTGTGCGCTCTGGTGCGGGGCATATTGTGCTGACGGATCAGTATTCAGACGCGGGCAAAGTCGCGATGCCGATGATTCTTGCGACCTCAGCTGTGCATAGCCATCTGACGCGCAAAGGTTTGCGGACCTTCTGCTCGTTGAATGTGCGGTCTGCGGAATGTGTGGACCCCCATTATTTCGCGGTACTGATTGGCTGTGGTGCAACGGTTGTAAACGCCTATCTGGCTGAGGATTCGCTGGCGGATCGGATTAACCGTGGCCTGTTGGACGGCACGCTGACTGAAAACGTAGCGCGTTACCGTGAGGCGATTGATCAGGGTCTTCTGAAAATCATGGCGAAGATGGGGATCTCGGTTGTTTCCTCATATCGCGGTGGTTTGAATTTTGAAGCAGTTGGTCTGTCGCGCGCGATGTGCGCGGAATTCTTCCCGGGTATGACCAGTCGGATTTCCGGTATTGGTGTCACGGGTATTCAACAAAAGGCCGAAGAAATTCACGCCAAAGGTTGGTCCACAGCTGAAGGCGTGCTGCCGATTGGTGGCTTCTACAAGGCGCGTAAATCTGGCGAGACCCACGCCTGGGAAGCGTCATCCATGCATATGATGCAGATGGCCTGTAATCGTGCCTCTTATGAGATGTGGAAACAGTATTCAGCCAAGATGCAATCAAACCCGCCGATCCATTTGCGGGACTTGCTGCACATCAAACCTTTGGGCGAAGCGGTGCCGCTGGAAGAGGTAGAATCGATCACGTCGATCCGCAAACGGTTTGTGACGCCGGGCATGTCGCTGGGCGCGTTGAGCCCCGAGGCGCACAAAACCCTTAACGTTGCGATGAACCGTATTGGTGCAAAATCAGATTCAGGTGAGGGCGGCGAAGATCCGGCGCATTTCCACCCTGAATCCAATGGCGATAACCCATCTGCAAAGATCAAACAGGTGGCGTCGGGTCGCTTTGGGGTGACTGCGGAATATCTGAACCAGTGTGAAGAGCTGGAAATCAAGGTGGCACAGGGTGCAAAACCCGGTGAGGGTGGCCAGCTGCCAGGCATGAAGGTCACAGATCTGATTGCGCGCCTGCGCCATTCGACCAAAGGTGTGACGCTGATTTCACCGCCGCCGCACCACGACATCTATTCGATCGAGGATCTGGCGCAGCTGATCTACGACCTGAAGCAGATCAACCCACGTTGTAAGGTGACCGTGAAGCTGGTTGCTGCATCCGGCGTTGGCACCATTGCGGCAGGTGTGGCCAAGGCTGAGGCCGACGTGATCCTGATTTCAGGTCACAACGGTGGGACTGGCGCGTCGCCTGCAACGTCGATCAAATATTGTGGTCTGCCATGGGAGATGGGCCTGACTGAGGCGCATCAGGTTCTGGCGATGAACAATCTGCGGGATCGTGTGACCCTGCGCACCGATGGCGGATTGCGCACCGGGCGTGATATTGTGATGGCTGCGATGCTGGGGGCCGAGGAATATGGCATTGGCACTGCCGCGCTGATTGCGATGGGCTGTATCATGGTGCGTCAATGCCAGTCCAACACTTGCCCGGTTGGGGTCTGTACCCAAGACGAGGACTTGCGCGGCAAGTTTACCGGCAACGCAGATAAGGTTGTAAACCTGATCACCTTCTATGCGCAGGAAGTGCGTGAGATTCTGGCGTCGATCGGCGCGCGGAGCTTGGATGATGTGATTGGCCGTGCGGATCTTTTGGCACAGGTTTCACGTGGATCAGCGCATCTGGACGATCTGGACCTGAACCCGATGTTGATCACCGTCGATGGCGCGCATGACATTGTTTACAATCGTGATCGTGACCGGAACGAAGTGCCAGACACGCTGGACGCAGAAATCGTGCGCGATGCGGCGCGGTTCCTGAAAGATGGTGAAAAGATGCAGCTGTCTTATGCGGTGCAAAACACGCATCGGACAGTGGGTACCCGCACGTCTAGCCATATCGTGCAGAACTTTGGCATGCGCAACACGCTGCAGCAGGATCATCTGACGGTGAAACTGCAGGGATCAGCAGGGCAGGCGCTGGGCGCGTTTGCGGCTCCGGGGTTGAAGCTGGAAGTGTCGGGTGATGCAAACGACTATGTGGGTAAAGGCCTGTCTGGTGGTTTCATCACAGTGCGCCCGCAGCAGGTCAGCCCGCTGAACGCTTCGGAAAATACCATTATCGGCAATACCGTGCTTTATGGTGCAACTGATGGCTATCTGTTTGCAGCGGGCCGCGCAGGCGAGCGTTTTGCCGTGCGAAATTCCGGTGCCAAGGTGGTGATCGAGGGCTGTGGTTCCAACGGGTGTGAATACATGACCGGCGGTATTGCAGTGATCCTTGGATCTATTGGTGCAAACTTTGGCGCGGGCATGACCGGTGGGATGGCGTATCTGTATGATCCTGACGGCGAGGCTGAAGCGATGATGAACATGGAAAGCCTGGTGATCTGCCCGGTGACTGTGGCGCATTGGGAAGGCCAGTTGAAAGGCCTGATTGAGCAGCATCTGGCAGAAACCCGCAGCCGCAAAGCGGCGGATATTCTGCAGCACTGGGACACTGAAAAGAGCAAATTTGTTCAAGTGTGTCCAAAAGAGATGCTGAATAAATTGCCGCATCCAATCGCCCACGAGGCAGCGGCAATCCCGGCTGAGTAAGCAAATATTACTTTATCCCCAACTGGCCCGCAGGTGTTTCACTTGCGGGTTTTTTTCGTGTGAATGTTCTCTTGGTGATCCGTGAGAGGCTGGATTATAGAGAGATATGGCAAAAGCAAAAAAACGGCCCAAGGGCAAAGAGGCAGGGAAAAAGAGCAAGCGCGGATTTCACCCGATCCGTTGGCTGCGGCGCTGGCTGATGCGCGCAGTTTTGGGGATGGTGGCGTTTGTTTTGTGCTTGGTTGTGCTGTTTTCGGTGGTCAACCCACCAACAACCCATACCATCTGGTCTGAAAAACGGCGTTTGGGGGATGTGGACCGCGAATGGGTGCCGATTGAGGATGTTGCGCCTGTGATGGCGCGTGCGATTGTCGCGGCTGAGGATGCCAATTACTGCACGCATTGGGGGTTTGATGTCGCTGCCATTCGGGCGGCCATTGAAGGGGGCCGTAAACGCGGCGGTTCTACCCTATCGCAGCAGGTCGTGAAAAATGTGTTTTTGTGGCAAGAGCGCAGCTGGCTGCGCAAGGCGCTTGAAACATTGCTGACGCCCGCGGTGGAAGCGGTTTGGAGCAAAAAGCGCATCCTTGAAGTCTATATGAATGTGGCTGAGATGGATGAAGGTGTGTTTGGCGTCGAAGCGGGATCACGGAAATATTTTAGTGTGGGCCCGGATGAGCTCTCTGCGCGTCAGGCGTCGCTTTTGGCGGCTGTTTTGCCCAATCCAAAGGGGCGATCTGCCGCAAACCCCAGTAAAACCCTTGCAAAGCGCGCCGAACGCATTCGTGACGGCGCGGCTACGATCCGCGCAGATGGCAGATCAGCCTGTTTCGAGGATTGAAGTTTCTGACAGCATTGGGCATGTCAGGGAGATCATTGCTTTCCACCGATTTGGAGTCTGCGTTCCCCGATGGCCCGCTTGTATCATGTCCCTCTTTCTCCGTTTTGCCGTAAGGTGCGTCTGTCTTTGGCAGAGAAAAAAATTGAGGTTGAGCTGATAGAAGAGCGGTATTGGGAACAAGACCCGGATTTCCTGCGTCGCAATCCAGCGGCAAAAATTCCTGTGCTGCGTCTTGATGGGATCATGATGTCAGAAAGTGCTGCGATTTGTGAGTATCTGGAAGACACGCGCCCTGAACCCCCTTTGATGCCTGCAGATCCTGAGGCCCGGTTTGAGGTGCGCCGCCTGATCAGCTGGTTTGATGATAAGTTTCATCACGAGGTGACTTCAAAACTGCTGTATGAGCGGGTGAACAAAAAGGTCACGGGGGAAGGCTATCCCGACAGTAAGAATGTGAAAGCAGGCGCCAAGGCGATCAAATATCATCTGGATTATATGGCGTGGCTGCTGGATCATCGCCGTTGGTTGGCGGGCGATGTGATGACGCTGGCGGATTTTGCCGCGGCGGCGCATCTGTCTTGTCTTGATTATATCTCGGATGTGGATTGGAACCGCTCGGCTGCGGTAAAAGACTGGTATGCCAAGATCAAATCGCGGCCAGCCTTTCGCTCTATCCTTGCGGATCAGATTTCCGGCTTCCGTCCGCCCGCGCATTATGCCGATCTAGACTTCTGATCGCTTGCGAGACGGTCTGCTGCGCCTTAGGTAGCAGGGCATGACGGATACAGCAGATCTAAAAACGCGCCTTATTGAACAGGCTTTGGCGGAAGGCTTTGTGGCTTGTCGGATCTGCCGCCCGTGGGACGTGCCAGAGGTGCCGGGCCGCTTGCAGGCGTTTTTGGATGCGGGCTATCACGGTCAGATGGGATGGATGGCTGATCGCACGGCTTGGCGCGGAGATCCGGCACAGCTGTGGCCTGAGGCGCGATCGGTTATCATGCTGGCGGAAAGCTACACGCCGGATGCAGATCCGATGGCGGTGGTTGGCCAATCCGATCTAGGCGCGATTTCGGTTTATGCGCGCAACAAGGACTATCATGATCTGGTCAAGAAACGGCTGAAACGGTTGGCGCGCTGGTTGATTGCTGAAACAGGTGATGACACGGCGGTCAAAGTGTTTGTCGATACTGCGCCGGTCCCGGAAAAGCCGCTGGCGCAGGCAGCCGGGCTGGGATGGCAGGGGAAACATACCAATCTGGTGAGCCGTGATTTTGGCAATTGGGCCTTTATAGGGTCTGTTTTTACCACGCTGGAGCTGCCTGCAGATACGCGTGAGCGGGATCATTGCGGATCGTGCCGCTCTTGTCTGACAGCCTGTCCGACAGATGCATTTCCTGCGCCCTATCAGCTGGATGCGCGGCGCTGCATTTCCTATTTGACGATTGAACACAAAGGTCCGGTTGATATGGATCTGCGCAGCAAGTTGGGCAATCGGATTTACGGCTGTGACGATTGTCTGGCGGCCTGTCCATGGAATAAATTTGCGGTTGCGGCCAGTGATCTGCGCTACGGCGCACGCGAAGAGCTGAACGCGCCGAAACTTGTTGAATTGGCCGCGCTGGATGATGCGGGATTTCGCGCGTTCTTTTCTGGCTCACCCATAAAACGGATCGGGCGGGATCGATTTGTGCGCAATGTCATGTATGCGATTGGGAATTCTGGTGATGCCAGCCTGTGCCCCGCTGCGCAAGATTTGGTAGAAGATCCAGATCCCACAGTGGCCGAGGCGGCGCGCTGGGCCGTGGACCGCTTGCAGGGAGATGTGACATGACGCTTGCCTTGGGGGTGGACACGGGTGGCACCTATACGGATGCGGTTTTAATTCGGGATGAAGCTGAGGTGATCGCAAGCGCCAAAGCGCTGACCACGCGCCATGATTTGGCGGAAGGGATCGCCGCGGCTGTGCGTGCTGTTTTACAGGCTTCAGGTGTGGATCCACGCCAGATCAGCCTGGCGTCCTTGTCCACCACATTGGCGACCAATGCCTTGGTCGAAGGGCAGGGCGGCCGCGTGGCGTTGATCTATATTGGCTTTGCCGCTGAAGATCTTGCGCGCCATGGGCTGGAAGAGGCGTTGAAAGGCGATCCCGTTCTGGTGATGGCGGGGGGGCATAGCCATTCCGGGGAGGAGGCCGCCCCTTTGGATCTGCAGGCGTTGGATGCGTTCTTGTACGACCATGGCACAAGTGTCAGCGGGTTTGCCATAGCCAGCCTGTTTGCAACGCGCAATCCCGCCCATGAACAGGTTGTTGCGGCGCATATTCGTAAGGTCGTTGACCGGCCGGTGACGTGTTCCCATCATCTATCAGCCAAGCTGAATGGACCAAAACGGGCGGTGACGGCGGTGTTGAATGCGCGCCTGATTGGGATGATTGATGGGCTGATCAACCGCGCAGAAACCTGTTTGCAGGCACTGGGTATAAGGGCACCTATGATGGTGGTGCGCGGGGATGGGGCCCTGATGCAGGGGGCTGAGGCGCGCAGGCGTCCGATTGAAACCATCCTGAGCGGCCCTGCCGCATCGGTTGTTGGCGCGCGGTGGTTGACGGGGTGTGAGACAGCGCTGGTCAGTGACATTGGCGGCACCACCACAGATGTGGCGCTGATCCGTGGGGGCAGGCCTGCGATTGATCCGGCGGGCGCAACGGTGGGCGGATTTAACACCATGGTCGAGGCCGTGGCGATGCGCACCACGGGGCTTGGCGGTGACAGTCAGGTGCACGCGGTGACCAGCGGCTTGCAGGGCGGCGTGACGCTTGGCCCGCGCCGGGTGTTGCCGATTGCGCTGGTGGCCGAAGTTGCGCCTGATGTGGTGCACGGTGTCTTGGATCGTGCATTGAATGCGCCGATTCTGGGCGAATATGATGGCATGTTTGCCAAAGCAGCCCTCACTGGTGGTGTGGATGGTTTGGCCCCACGCGAAATGGCTGTGTTTGATCGGATCGGTACGGATGTTGTACCGCTTGGCAGGGTGCTGCGCACGCGTCTGGATCAAAGCGCACTGCAGAAACTGATTGCGCGCGGGCTGGTGCAGATCGCGTCGGTCACGCCGTCAGATGCGGCGCATCTTTTGGGGCGTACATCTGAATGGGATGGGGCGGCGGCCGAGAAGGCGCTGGCCGTGATGGCGCGTCGCCGCATTGGCAGTGGTGCGCGTCTGGCCCCAGATGCTGAAACCTTGTCCCAGATGATTGTAGATCAACTGACCCGACAAACGGCGCAGGCGCTTTTGGAAGCGGCCTTTGCCGAAGAGGCTGCGGTTTTTGGGCAAACGCCTGCAGAATTAGCGCAGCATGTTTTGATGCAAAAAGGGCTTTCAAAGCACCGAGGGATTTTGGCGTTTGACGCTGGGCTAAACGTGGATGTGGTGGGGCTCGGCGCTTCTGCGGCCTGCTATTATCCCGCTGTGGGCCGCCATTTGAATTGCAAGATGATCTTGCCGGAACATGCGGGGGTGGCCAATGCGATTGGGGCGGTTGTGGGGCGTTTGACAGAACGGCGAAGCGGCACGGTGTCGGTTCTGAGTGAAGGCGTATATCGCGCCCATATCGCAGAGCGCCCGCAGGATTTTACATCCTCAGAGGCCGCACTGGCGGCGCTGGAAACAGCCCTGAGCCTTGAGGTAAAAGCAGCGCTGGGCGGGCAGGGTGTTTCAGATGTGACGATTTCGCCTGTGCGGGACATTCGAACCGCCGAGGTCGAAAACCAAGTTGTTTTTGTAGAAGGAACGGTGACGGTTGAGGCCACCGCAAGACCGCGTGTGGCCTCTGACGCAGGATAGCACAAGCGGTTCTGGCCTGTGCCAAGCTTTGTTTATTCTGCGGCTTCGCGTTTGGGCAGAACCCAATCTGGCCGCGCAAAATGGCAAGTATAGCCATTGGGCAGACGTTGCAGGTAATCCTGATGTTCTGGTTCGGCCTCCCAGAAATCGCTGACGGGCTCCAGCTCGGTTACGACTTTGCCGGGCCATAGACCTGAGGCATCGACATCCGCAATTGTGTCTTGGGCGGTGGCTTTTTGCGCCTCATCCACATAATAGATAGCAGAACGATAGCTCATGCCACGGTCGTTGCCCTGACGGTTCACTGTGGATGGGTCGTGGATCTGAAAGAAAAATTCCAGCAGCTTGCGGAATGAGGTTTGAGTGGGATCAAAGATGATCTCGATCCCTTCGGCATGGGTGCCGTGGTTTTTGTAGGTCGCATTGGGGACATCACCGCCTGTGTAGCCGACGCGGGTTGATGTGACGCCGGGGAGGGCGCGGATCAGCTCTTGCATGCCCCAGAAACATCCCCCTGCAAGAACAGCGCGTTCATGTGTGCTCATCAGTGTTCCTCCACTTGGTCGATATAAGCGCCGTAGCCCTCGGCCTCCATGTCTGCCAATGGAATGAACCGAAGGGCGGCTGAGTTGATGCAATAGCGTAAACCACCCTGATCACGGGGACCATCAGGAAAGACATGGCCCAGGTGGCTGTCACCATGGGTGGATCGCACTTCGGTGCGGATCATGCCCAGGGTGCGATCTTCGATTTCGGTGACATGGGCGACCTCGATGGGTTTGGTAAAGCTGGGCCAGCCACAACCGGATTCGTATTTTGAGGAAGAGGCAAATAGCGGCTCACCAGATACGATGTCTACGTAAAGGCCTATCTCTTTGTTGTTCAGCAATTTGCCGGTGCCGGGGCGTTCGGTGCCGGCGTTCTGCGTGACATAGAACTCTTCTTCGGAGAGGGCTGCGATTGCAGCTGGATCTTTTGTGTAACGCGTCATTGCGGGACCCCTTGTTATGATCTTTCGTCTCTAAATGGGGGTTTTAGAGCAATAATCAAAGGGAAATGTCGCGCAGCCTGTTGGTTTGGCTGCGCGCAGTGGTCAATTGTGATGAGAGGGGCGAGATGGCGCAGCCTGTGCCTGTGACCAAATCGCGGCGTCTTCGGGCAGATCTTTTGACAGGTTGGGCTCTGTCTCTGCCCAATCTTTCTGCACCCACAGCACTGCGCCGTCTGATGTGGCGTGCTGCAAGGTATTTTCATGCAAAGCAAGGCTGAGCGCGGAGGTGTCATGTTGTGCGGTGACACGCATCATGTCGCCGGGCTGCACCCGTTTTGGCTGATCCAACAGAAAGGCTGTGCGTCCCCAATGGCCATCTGATCCCAGATCATTGGTGACTGAAATGCCGGGGGCAAGCTCCATCTCAAAGGAGACGCAGACGGCGTGGAATTTCCCGGTGCGGGTGATCAATACATCTGCGCTTTGGCGAGCGGATTCCAAGCTTGGGCGGGTGAAATCAAAGCCAAACAGATCCACTGCAGGACCAAGCGCGCGCAGATTATAGGTGGCACAATCATTTGGTGTGATTTGCGCAACCTTGGCAAAGCGGTGGAAGGCGGAGAGATCAAAGCCTTCTGCCTGCTGAGGCCGCATTTGATGCGCCAACCGGTGGCTTTCAACGGGCTGGACCATCAATCTCCCACGTTCGGGGATGGTGCGCGCACCGGGTTTTGCGAGGGCTGCCATAGCATGGGTGAGCGTGGCCAAAGCCCCTTCGCCCAGCAACATGGTATCGACAATTTCCGACAGCACGACATCTGCAGGTTCAGGCATGTCAGTGCCGATCACAATTTCATGCGACCATTTTGACAAAACAGTAATGCGATCGCTGAGCCCATTGTCCGCAATAACCTTGCGTGCGGCCTGAGCAATCAGGGGCTGTTGTTCACAGGTATAGACGTGTTTTGCGCCTGCACGCGCGGCCATCATCGCGGTTAAACCCGCACCACAGCCAATATCAAGAACGATGTCACCGGGGCGTACTTTGGCCTGAATGGCGGCGGTATAGGCTTCGTTTCGGGCGGTGTCAGCCATCATCGGATAATGCCAGCGTGGTACAAAAGAATGATGCAGGCGGTCCTGCAAGAGCTGAGCTTCGTGGTGGCTTGGATCTAATGTTAGAGCCTGTTTCAATAGATTTGCGGTCGCGATGCCGCCATCTTCTAAGGATTGTGATTTGGCCAATTGGACAAGTGTTTCCACATCTTGCGCTGTTGGTTCTGAATGAGCGCAAGAGGCATTGGGTATTCTAATTTGAGGCAACTTCTGTTTTCCCTGAGTTCTGAGCAAATGCGTTTGTGGACTATTCATGGTAGCGTTCTAAGAATTGGTAAAACCCCGGCGGAATAACGCAGGTGTGAAGGTAAATGCTTCTTAATCTTGAATGAATTTGCCTATGTTTTTGCCTGTGCGAAAGCTGGTCGCAAGCAGGGTCTGGCGTCGGTCATCAGACCCTTTTGCGCCGCACAGAAGCTCTAACTTGCGCGGGGTGCAACCGAAATAGCCAAACGTGCCTTTGAACCATATCGTTTCAAGTGCAGAGCGATAGCCTTTGGTCTCGAGCTCATCAGATCGTGAGCCTGCGGGAACCAGAAGGACAGTTGGCCGTGGTTTCAGAAGGGAGGCGTTGGGATCAGACAATTGATTATAGGCCCAGTCCCATTGAAACACCCGATCCATCCATCCCTTGGTCATTGCTGGCATCCCCCACCAGTACAGAGGGAAGACAAAGCAGAGCGCATCAGCTCGGGTGATCCGGTTTTGTTCGCGGTGCAGGGCTGCTTGGGCAGGGTGGTCTGGATCGGGGGTGATATCGCTTTGCCGCCAGACCGGATCAAACCCTTCAGCATGTAAATCCGCACATTCGGTTGTATGCCCGGCGGTTTTGGCTCCAGCCATGAAACGCTGTGCTACAGCGGCGCTAAAGGAATTTGGGTTTGGGTGATCCAGAATGGTCAGAACGTGCATCAATGGTCTCCATGTGAACGATGTGGTCAGATGGCGTCTTGTTTGCGACCTCAAGTTACCTTGAGGGCAAGTGAAAAAAGAGGGAGACCAAAAAGAAAGGGCCGCTACAAGAGCGACCCTTTTGAAAGCGTGTGCTGAAGCTGAGAATTAGGCGTCTTCGTTGACGCTGTCTTTCAGAGCTTTTGCGATGGTCATTTTCACGACCTTGTCCGCTTCTTTCATGAATTTCTCGCCCGTGGCGGGATTGCGCACTTCGCGCTCGGGGCGTTCACGGCAGTAGATTTTTCCAATGCCAGGCAAGGTGACGGCACCGCCGCCTGATACTTCGCGGGTGATCAAGCCACAGATCGCGTCCAGCGCGGCACCTGCGATTTTCTTGTCACTGTCCATCTCTTCTGCCAATGCGGCGACCAGCTGAGTTTTGGTCATTGGTTTGGACATTTTTGTCTCTCCTTAGAATTGCCCGATGTCTTGGGCCTCATGGCGCAACATTAGCGGTATGTTGTGGTTTAACACAACGAGCTGTTGCACAAAACCTGCTCGATTTCGGCAATTTTCCCTTAAAATAAGCTGTTTTTCGCTGTCAGAGAAAGGCGGTTTCGTCAAAGGATCGTAACTTGCGGCTGTGAAGGCGCTCCAAAGGCATGCCACGCAGGCCTTCCATGGCTTTGATCCCGATTTGCAAATGTCGTGCGACCTGCGTGCGGTAGAAATCAGATGCCATGCCGGGGAGCTTTAATTCACCGTGCAGGGGTTTGTCTGACACACACAGTAGCGTGCCATAAGGGACGCGGAACCGGTAGCCATTTGCGGCGATTGTTGCGCTTTCCATATCAAGGGCCACAGCACGCGACTGGCTGAGGCGTTTGACGGGGCCGGATTGGTCGCGCAGCTCCCAGTTGCGGTTGTCAATTGTTGCCACGGTGCCAGTGCGCATGATGCGTTTCAGATCATAGCCTTTCAGGGCCGTGACATCGGCCACGGCCTCTTCCAAGGCGACCTGAATTTCGGCAAGCGCAGGAATGGGTGTCCAGACGGGCAGATCATCATCCAAAACGTGATCTTCGCGCAGGTAGGCATGGGCCAGTACAAAATCACCCAGCGCCTGTGTGTTGCGCAGGCCTGCGCAGTGTCCAACCATCAGCCAGGCATGAGGCCGCAGAACCGCGATATGGTCGGTTGCGGTTTTGGCATTGGACGGCCCGACACCGATATTGACCAATGTGATGCCATTTCCGTCGTCCCGTTTGAGGTGGTAGGTGGGCATCTGCGGCATTTTGGAGGTTTCGGGGATCTCGCCATCGGTGGTTGTGATCTCGTGGTTGCCGGTGCTCACAAAGGCGGTGTAACCCGACGCCGGATCTGCCAGTTGTTCGCGGGCGTAGGCTTCAAATTCCGAGACATAGAACTGGTAGTTGGTGAACAGAACGTGGTTTTGAAAATGTTCAGGATCTGTGGCGGTGTAATGGGCCAAGCGGGCCAGCGAATAATCCACGCGCTGGGCCGTAAACAGTGCCAGTGGGCCGGTGTCGCCCGTGGAGACGTCATGGGTTCCGTTCACGATGTCATCATTGGTGGTGGACAGGTCCGGTACATCAAAGACATCGCGCAGCACAAAACCTGCGGTGCCTTCTTGGGGAACTGTGACGTCTTCGCGCCCGACGACAGCAAAATGGACTGGAATAGGCGTGGCTGAGACGCCGATTTCCACGGGCTGGCCATGGTTGCGGATCAAAAGACGAATTTGCTGGATCAGATAATGGCGAAACAGATCTGGCCGGGTGACAGTGCTGGCATAGGTGCCGGGGGCGGACACGTGGCCAAAGCTGAGACGGCTATCGACGGGCGTGTAAGAGGTGATTTTCAGCCGGATTTCGGGATAAAAGGCACGGTAATGCACCGTATCAGAGACACCGTTTTCAACAGCTTCTGAAAATGCATGCGTGAGAAAATCAGTGGCCTGATCATACAGCTCTTGCAGACGGTCTACGGCAGCTGTTGCATCCATAAAGCTTTCGGATGCGGGAGGATTGGGTGTTTTAAGTGTCATTCGGAAGCCTCAATTACATTTATTTTTTTGAAAGTACGCACATCAATCAGGCCAAGATCTGAAATCCGCAATTCCGGGATCACCACCAGCGCCAGCAAAGAGTGCTGCATATAGGCATTGTTCAGGTCGCAGCCGCAGGCCCGCATGGCGGCGCCCAAGGCTTCGGCCTTGGCGGCGACCTCAGTTGCGGGGCTGTCGGACATCAGCCCAGCGATGGGCAGTTCGACAAGGGCCTGTTCGGCCCCGTCTTTGAACAGGGTGACACCGCCGCCCACGTCGCCAAGGCGATTGGCCGCCAGCGCCATCTGTTCATGGTCTGTACCAACGACGATCATATGGTGACTGTCATGCGCCACGGTGGAAGCCATGGCCATTTTGCCTTGATAACCAAAGCCTGAAACAAAGGCGTTGGTGACGCCGCCTGTGCCGCGATGGCGTTCGACAAGCGCGATCTGGCAGATGTCTTGTGTTGGTTCAACAAGGCCGTCTTTCACTGCAAGATCTGCCTGCAGGGCTTTGGTTGGGGCCTGATTTTCCACCACGCCAATCACATTGGCGGTAACGGATGTGGCTCCGTCTGGCGCGCTGATTTCAAAGTTTTTCGCGTTCAAGGTATGGCCCAGATGCACTGTGCCACGCGCATGTTCGGGCCAGTCAAGGTGGGGGCAGTCAACTTTGATCTCTCCGTCCTCTGCGATGATTTTACCGCGTCCGATGACCATTTCGATGGGTAATGTGGTTAGATCTGAGGTCAGAATAATATCAGCCCGTCGTCCGGGGGTGAGAGATCCGAGGTCGCGCTCTAGCCCGAAATGGGTTGCGGTGTTGATCGTTGCCATTTGTAGCGCGATCAGCGGATCACATCCGCAGGCGATGGCGTGGCGCACCACGCGGTTCATGTGTCCGTCGTTCACCAACGTGCCCGAATGGCAATCATCGGTGCACAGGATAAAGTTGCGTGGATCAAGCCCTTTTTCAGTGATCGCTGTGATCTGGCTTTCCACGTCATACCATGCAGACCCGAGCCGCATCATAGAGCGCATGCCTTGGCGGACCCGCGCGATGGCGTCTGCTTCGCAGGTGCCTTCGTGATCATCCGCGGGGCCGCCGGCCACATAAGCGGCAAAGTCAGGGCCTAAATCAGGGGACGCATAATGCCCGCCCACTGTTTTACCCGCGCGTTGGGTGGCGGCGATTTCCGCGAGCATCTTTGGATCAGCATTGGCCACACCGGGAAAGTTCATCATTTCACCCAGACCAATAATTCCGGGCCATGACATGGCTTCAGCCACATCTTCGGGGGTGATTTCAAAACCGGTTGTTTCCAACCCCGGCGCGGAGGGGGCACAGGATGGCATCTGGGTGAAGATATTGACCGGTTGCATGAGGGCTTCGTCGTGCATCAATCGCACGCCTTCCAGCCCAAGCACATTGGCGATTTCATGGGGGTCGGTGAACATGGTTGTGGTGCCATGAGGGATCACGGCACGGGCGAATTCGGCGGGGGTCAACATGCCGGATTCGATGTGCATATGTCCATCACAGAGGCCGGGGATCATATAGCGGCCTTTGGCCTCGATGATTTTGGTTTCGGGTCCAATGCAGGCACTGGCGTCGGGTCCAACATAGGCGATGCGGCCCGATTTTATTGCGATGTCGTGGTGATCCAGAACCTCACGCGTGTGCACATTCACCCATATGCCACCACGCACAACCGTATCCGCAGGCGCGCGACCGGCGGCAACATTGATCAATTGGGGGGCGACGTCGGGCCAACTTGGGAAAGCAATCTCTGACATGGTTTATCAAACACTGTTTGCGCCCACATGCGCAAGAGCCACAATGGTGATTTCATGGGAACTTCATATGGATTGGGCGGATTCTAAGCGCTAAGCAGTTTATAGAATTTATTGAAAGTCGTATGATGCACCCTTTGTTTGATGCTGCTGCCCCCATTCCTTTGCATGCATTGGCCGCCATGGCTGCAACCCTTTTGGGCGCTGTTCAGCTGTTGCTGCCCAAGGGAGGTTTTTTGCACATCGTCATGGGGCGGCTCTGGGTCGCTGGGATGGCCGTGGTCGCCGTCAGCTCGTTTTTCATATTGGAAATCCGCCTTTTGGGACCGTTTAGCCCTATCCACGGATTGTCGCTCTTTACGCTTGTGGTGCTGGCCTATGCGGTGCACGCGGCGCGACGGGGGCGGATTGCAGCGCATAGGAAAGCAATGATACGGCTTTATTGCTTGTCTCTGTTGCTGGCGGGAGCCTTTACACTATTGCCCGGACGGATCATGCATCAGGTGGTGTTTGGCGTTTGAACTGGTTTTCAACGGCCTTTGCGCAGGGCGCGCGGGGTTGTGTGGTAGGCCAGACGAAAAGCACGGGTAAAGGCGCTTGCGTTTTCATACCCCGAACGCAGGGCGATCTCAGCGATGGAGAGGTCTTGGGTCATGAGGAGCCTATGGGCCTGTGACAATCGTAAATGCCGGTATAGCGTTCGCGGAGGGATGCCGAGTTCGGTCTTAATGCGGCGTTCCAGCTCTTTTTGGCTGAGGCCAAGGCGCTGTGACAAGACCGATAAGGGTAAGGGTGTTTCAAGATTGCGTTGCATCAGCTCTATCACACGGCTGGTGTTGGTACTGTAGATCCGCGCGGCACTTTCGGGCCCTGTCTGTTCGGCCCCCATAAAGAGGGCGGAGACATCCAGCCGCAAGGCCTGCCCATGTGTTTGCCCGATGAGATCCAGCATCAGTTCAAAGGCAGCCAATGCGCCTGAGCAGGTAATACGGTTTCGGTCCAAAACCTTGCGGTGGCGCTGGGCGGACACCTTTGGGAAGGTTTCAGAGAACCGTTCAAATTCATCAAAATGAAGGGTGGCGCGATAGCCATCAAGCAAACCAGCACCCGCCAAAAGCCAGGCCCCTGTATCAAGACCGGCAAGGCAGGTGTAGCGGCGTTCAGCCGCTCTGAGTGCGCGATGTGTTCCTGAGGTGCTCAGATCTGCAAACCCGTAGCTTGGCATTACAAAGAGCGTGTCGCCTGCGGCCTCTGACAGTGGGCCCTGGGCGTGAATTTCCATATCAGAGGATGAACAGACCGAAGCGCCAGTTAGGGTGAGAACACGCCATTTATAAAGGGTCTGCTGTGCCAGCTTGTTGGCGGCGCGCATAGGTTCCACGACATTGGCAAGGCATTGTAGCGAGAACGCGTCAAACAGCAGGATGTCCATTTGCTGCGCGGCGGCACTTTGTTTTTTCCAAATAGGCATGATTTCGTCTTTTTGAGCACAGTTTGAATTGTGGCGCTGCGTATCGTGATGTTCAAGGGTGAATCTTGGGGAGCTGATTCATGCATTTTGCTATGACCGACGAGCAATCAATGATTGTCGAAACCACACGTGCGTTTGTGGAGCGTGAATTATATCCGCACGAAGCCTTAGTGGAGCGCACTGGGCATTTGCCCCGCGAGATTATCCAAGAGGTGAAAGCGAAGGCCATTGAAGCGGGGCTTTATGCAGCGAATATGCCCGAAGAAGTTGGGGGCGCTGGGCTCGATACGTTGACGTGGCTGATGTATGAAAAGGAACTGGGGCGCGCAAATTATGCGCTGCATTGGACCTGTGTCGCGCGGCCCTGCAACATCTTGCTTGCGGGCACGGATGAGCAGAAAGAGAAATATCTTTATCCCTGTATGGCAGGAGAGAAATGGGATTGCCTTGCTATGACCGAGCCGGGGGCAGGGTCAGATCTGCGCGGTATGGCTGCAACGGCCCGGCAAGAGGGCAGCGATTGGATTTTGAATGGCACCAAGCATTTTATCAGCCATGCAGATATTGCGGATTTCGCCATCGTCTTTATGGCCACGGGTGTTGAAGAGACGGCGCGCGGCCCGAAAAAGAAGATCACGGCGTTTTTTGTAGATAAAGGCGCGCCAGGGTTTACGGTTCGGGATGGGTATCAGAATGTATCGCACCGCGGCTATACCAATCAGGTATTGGAATTTGATGAGTGCCGCCTGCCGTCTTCGGCGGTGCTGGGTGAGGTTGATAAGGGATTTGAGGTTGCCAACACATGGCTGGGGGCAACGCGCCTGCAGGTTGCGGCCACCTGTTTAGGGCGCGCTGAACGTGCGTTCCAACATGCGGTTGAATATGCAGCAGAGCGACAGCAATTCGGCCAGAAGATTGGCAAGTTTCAAGGCGTTTCTTTCAAACTGGCGGATATGGCGCTTGAACTGAAGGCGGCGCATCTCCTCACGTGGGAAGCGGGATGGAAATTTGATCAGGGCACAGTGACTGAGGCGGATATGTCCATGGCCAAGTTGAAAGCGACCGAGATGCTGGCGATGGTCGCGGATGAGGCCATCCAAATTCACGGCGGTATGGGCTTGATGGATGAGTTGCCGCTTGAACGCATCTGGCGTGATGCGCGGGTGGAGCGGATCTGGGAGGGGACAAGCGAGATTCAGCGGCATATCATCAGTCGTGAACTTCTTAGACCCCACGGAGGATAGTTATGACCAAGCCGACCCAGAAACCTGTTGTTACCATCACTTATTGCATTGGCTGCAATTGGCTGTTGCGCGCAGGTTGGATGGCGCAAGAGCTGTTGTCGACTTTTAAGGAGCAATTAGGGGGTGTGACGCTTGTTCCCGGTGAGACGGGCGGTATTTTTGAAATACATCTTGATACCACATTGATCTGGGAGCGAAAACGCGACGGTGGCTTTCCGGATGTGAAAGACCTAAAGACGCGGGTCCGTGACAAGATCAACCCGAACCAAGACCTTGGCCACCTAGATCGGGTGGAGCAGGCCAGCCCCGAATAGGATCACATGCAGGCTCTGAACAGGCTTTTTTGCCCCAAATCTATTGCAGTCATCGGAGGAGGGACATGGTGCGCCTCTGTGATTGAACAATGCCGTGCTATGGGATTTCAAGGCGAAATCTGGCCCGTGCATCCCAGCGCAGAGCAGGTTGCAGGGCTGCGTGCGTTTCGCAGTGTCACTGACTTGCCAGATGCGCCAGATGCTGCATTTGTGGGGGTTAATCGCACGGCAACGCTTGATATCGTTGCAGGTCTTGCAGCGTGCGGCGCTGGGGGCGCTGTGTGTTTTGCATCGGGATTCTTAGAGGCTGAGGCAGAAGATGACACGGTTCGCAGCCTGAACGCACAGCTGTTGGAGGCGGCGGGAGACATGCCGTTTTTGGGCCCGAACTGCTATGGGTTTATCAATTATCTTGATGGCGCTTTGCTGTGGCCGGATCAGCATGGTGGTGTGCGGGTTGACCATGGCGTCGCAATTGTCACGCAAAGTTCCAACATCGCGCTGAACCTAACAATGCAGCAGCGCGGTGTGCCGCTGGCCTATGTTGTCACCGCTGGCAATCAGGCGCAGACAGGCATTGCTGAGATTGCAACAGCGCTTTTGGAGGATCCGCGTGTTACAGCGCTGGGCTTGCATATTGAAGGCTTTGGAGATCTTCGCGCGTTTGAAGCCCTTGCTGCACGGGCGCGGGACTTGGGCAAACGTATCGTTGCTTTGAAAGTAGGCCGTTCCCATGCAGCGAAGGCTGCAACCCTGTCGCATACTGCTTCGCTGGCCGGGGGGGATGCCGGGGCCGCAGCATTTTTGACCCGGCTTGGCATTGCGCGTCTGCCGGATTTACCGAGCTTTCTGGAGACGCTAAAGCTTTTGCACATCACCGGGGCTTTGCCGTCAGGGCAGATCAGATGCATGAGCTGTTCAGGAGGGGAGGCCAGTCTGGTTGCAGATGCAGCGCTTGGTCTGGATCTCACCTTTCCTGCGCTTTCAGCAGATCAGGCCACCGCGCTTGGAGCGGTGCTTGGACAGGCTGTGACCGTGGCGAATCCGCTTGATTATCATACGTCAATCTGGCGCAATGAAGCTGCGATGACGCAGTGTTTTGCGACGATGATGGCGCCAGATGCCGCGATAACGCTGCTTGTGTTAGATGTGCCGCGCCCGGATCGCTGTGACCCCGAGGATTGGCACATCACACTGGCCGCTTTGAAAGCAGCCAAAGAAACAGTGCCGGGGGCGCATGTGGGGGTCATTTCGACATTACCAGAACTGATGGTCGAAGATGTCGCACAAGATTTGATAGCAGCTGGAATCGTACCCTTTGCGGGGATTGAGGTCGCTTTGACAGCCTGTGAGGCAGCCAGCGTTATCTTGCGAGATATACCTGATCCGGTGTTATTGCCGACGCCCCAAGTGGGCGCGGATCTGGTGCCTGAAGCAGATGCCAAGGCGCGGCTTGCTGCCTTTGGCCTGCGGGTGCCTTTGGCACGGCGTGCGCTCTCGCCTGGTGCGGCGCGGGCGGTTGCGGCAGATATCGGCTTTCCTGTGGTTCTAAAGGGAGAAGGTATTGCGCATAAAACCGAAGCAGGGGCGGTGGTGCTGAATCTGCAAGAGGGGCTTTCGGTGCGTGAGGCAGCTGATGCAATGCCCTCCAGCCGCTATCTGGTGGAGGAAATGATCACAGGTGTGGCGGCTGAGTTGTTGATTGGTGTTGTCAAAGACCCGGCCCATGGATTTGTGCTTACACTGGCGGCAGGGGGGACGTTGACCGAGCTGTGGCAGGATCAGGCGTCTTTGTTGTTGCCCGTGGCTGATGATATGATTGAACAGGCGTTGTCGTCTTTGCGTATCGCACCGCTGTTGGAGGGGTATCGCGGCGCGCCTGCAGCAGATCGCGGCGCGATCCTACGTGCGATCCGCTCTGTTGAGGCCTATGTGCTGGCCGAAGCAGAGGGGCTGGCCGAGATCGAAATCAACCCATTGCTGTGTACCGCAACGGATGCGGTGGCTGCTGATGCGCTGTTGCGCAGAAAGGATTAGTTCATGACGGAGGCTGCGATACGAACCCGACGTGATGGTGTAATTTTAGAGGTTACTTTGGATCGCCCCAAAGCGAATGCCATTGATCTTGCGACCAGTCGTGAGATGGGGCGCGTGTTTCAGACGTTTCGCGATGATCCGGACCTGCGCGTGGCGATTTTGACAGGGGGTGGCGAAAAGTTCTTTTGCCCCGGGTGGGATTTAAAGGCGGCAGCAGCGGGTGATGCTGTGGATGGCGATTACGGCGTTGGGGGCTTTGGCGGTCTGCAAGAGTTGCGAGACTTGAACAAACCGGTGATTGCAGCGGTGAACGGAATCGCATGCGGTGGCGGGTTGGAATTGGCGCTGAGCGCAGATCTGATACTTGCGGCGGATCACGCGCGTTTTGCATTGCCTGAAATTCGATCCGGTACGGTTGCGGATGCGGCCAGTGTGAAGCTTCCCAAGCGTATTCCATACCATATCGCGATGGAACTGTTGCTGACAGGGCGTTGGTTTGATGCAGAGGAGGCGCAAAGATGGGGGCTTGTGAATGAGATTGTTGCGGGGGATCAGTTGATGGACCGGGCTTGGGAGCTTGCACGACATCTTGCTGCTGGTCCGCCCTTGGTGTACGCGGCAATCAAAGAAATTGTGCGCGAAGCTGAAAATGCGAAGTTTCAAGATGCGATGAATCGCATCACCAAACGCCAGCTTGCCACGGTTGATGTGCTCTATGAGAGCGAAGATCAACAAGAAGGCGCGCGCGCTTTTGCTGAAAAACGCGATCCCGTCTGGAAGGGATATTAAGTTTCGGGGGTGCTCCCGCCTGTTCTAGGTCATCTGTGATGACCTTCACAGTTGGGCGTGGCGCCGTGCCTGTGGCACGGCGCGGTTGGTGGCAAGTACATTGGCTGCGCCTAGACGAGACTGCGCCGCGCAGCGGCGCTTGGCCCAACGGGGGAGGGATCTGTCATTTGACAGTCCCGAGACGGGCGGGAGCCCGCCCTCTTTTCTCTGCAAAAAGGTTGTAGTCTTTTTGTGCGATCTTGGGTTTTGACCTTATTCTTTTGCCAGTTGGCTCTTGCATGGTGATGGCATGCTGCGCATTTAGAAGGGATGGAAAATACTCTTCTTTGTCTTGGATATGGTTATTCAGCCCAGGCTTTGGCGCGTCTTTTGGGGCCGAAAGGATGGCGTGTGATTGGGACCTCTCGCGATGGGCGCGCCTTGTCTGAGGGGGAGGTGATCCAATGGCCGGGACAAGAGATTTCTCTTGCGGGTGTGACACATGTCTTATGCTCTATCGCCCCCACTGCAGAGGGAGACGTCGTCTTGCCCGAATTGGGAGCCGCATTGCGTGCTGCGGACTTAAAGTGGGTTGGCTATCTGTCGACCACCGCAGTTTATGGCGATCACGCTGGGGCTTGGGTGACTGAGGAGACGCCCCCCACGCCAAGCGCGGGCCGTGGAGCATGGCGCGTGGCAGCAGAAGACGCTTGGCAGGCATTGGGTGCCCCAGTACACATTTTTCGTCTTGCTGGGATTTATGGCCCTGGGCGCGGCCCGTTTGCCAAGCTGATGTCGGGTAAGGCGCGGCGTATCATAAAGCCGGGGCAGGTTTTTTCGCGGATCCATGTTGACGATATCGCCCGAGTTCTTGACGCTTCAATCGAGCGCCCCAATCCGGGTGCTGTCTACAATGTCTGTGATGATGAACCGGCGCCGCCACAGGATGTTTTGGGCTATGCCGCGGAGCTGCTGGGACTGCCCATGCCAGCTGAGGTGCCATTTGATGAAGCTGCGATGAGCCCAATGGCACGCAGTTTTTATGGTGAAAACAAACGTGTGCGAAACGATCGGATCAAGGGGGAGCTGGGTGTTAAGCTGCTGTATCCTGACTATCGGGCTGGATTGAAGGCTGTGTTGGAGGCCGAAGATCTGGCAGGGTTTGTGCCGCCTGAGGATCCGCCAGGGGTTTGACATAGGCAATGCTATTTTTGTTCATTGTTTTGCAGTGGCGGACGTTGGGGCGGTTGCGGCGGCAACTTGAAGTCCGTTTCCCGGGGACCGTGCAAAAGATCTGGCGTAACATTCCGCTGTCCCGACGGATCGGAATCATTTTTTCACCTGCAGTGTTTATTGCGGTGTCAGAGCGGATGGCGCTGTTGGATCTCTTTGTTGCTCGGCCTGAACATATTCCGGCGTGGATGATGGGTGACGATGAGGTTGCTGCTCTTGTCTACCGTGTGAACCGTCATTGGTCAGCACGCGTGTACAAGGTTTACTTTGAACTCTCCGTTGGTTTTTTGCCGAGGTAACGGGCGTTTAAGCCCGCTTCTCACCAATCGATGCAACGCCCAGAACTTCAAGCACTTTGGCTTCGATCTGGGGCGCGTTCATCGCCGCGACCTCATACATATCGGCAGGGCTCGCCTGATCGATAAAGGTGTCGGGCAGCACCATGGAGCGGAATTTTAGACCGTGATCAAAGACGCCTTCGTCGGCCAACAATTGCGCGACGTGGGAGCCAAAGCCGCCAACCGCGCCCTCTTCGATGGTGATCAGCGCCTCGTGGTTGGCCGCCAGATCTAGGATCATGTCACGGTCCAGCGGTTTGGCAAAACGGGCGTCAGCGATGGTGGGCGTGATGCCTTTTGCGGCCAGTGCTTCGGCGGCGTTTTGCACTTCGGACAGGCGCGTGCCAAAGGATAAAATCGCAACGCGTGCGCCCTTGGTCACAATACGGCCTTTGCCGATTTCCAGCGCTTCGGGCACCTCTGGTAGATCAACCCCAACGCCTTCGCCACGGGGGTAGCGGAAGGCGATCGGACCTTCATTGTAGTCAGCAGCCGTTTTGGCCATATGGGCAAGCTCGGCCTCGTCGGCGGCGGCCATCACCACCATGCCGGGCAGGTTGGTCATAAAGCCGATGTCGAAACTGCCTGCATGGGTTGCACCATCTGCACCAACAAGTCCTGCGCGATCGATGGCAAATTTCACTGGCAGGCGTTGGATGGCAACATCATGCACAACCTGATCATAGCCGCGCTGCAAGAAGGTCGAATACATCGCGCAAAAGGGCTTCATCCCACCTGCCGCGAGCGCGGCAGCAAAGGTCACACCATGCTGTTCCGCGATGCCAACATCAAAGGTGCGCGAGGGGTAGCGTTCGGCCATCAGGTTGAGGCCGGTACCATCGGGCATCGCTGCGGTCACGGCGCAGATTTTATCATCCTTAGCAGCGAGATCCACCAAGGTTTTGCCAAACACGGATGTGTAAGAGGGCGCGTTTGAGGGCGCTTTTTTCTGTTTGCCGGTGACCATATCAAATTTGGCGGTGGCGTGACCTTTGTCATCTGCCGCTTCAGCCGGGGCGTAGCCTTTGCCCTTTTTGGTCAGGACATGGATCAGGACGGGGCCGGTGGCGCGCTCTTTCACCGTGCGCAGAACCGGCAAAAGCTGGTCCATGTCGTGGCCGTCGATAGGACCAAGATATGAAAACCCCAGCGCTTCAAACAGGGTGCCACCGACCGCCATGCCTTTCAGCATGTCCTTGGCGCGTTTGGCGCCTTCCCGGAAGGGGCTGGGCAGCAGGGAAACGGCCCCTTTGGCGGCGGCTTTCAGATCCTGAAAGGGCTGTTCAGCGTAAAGGCGCGACAGGTAAGAGGACAGCGCGCCAACAGGTGGCGCGATGGACATTTCGTTGTCGTTCAGGATCACAAACATGCGTTTGTTCAGATGGCCTGCGTTGTTCATCGCCTCAAAGGCCATGCCTGCCGACATGGAGCCATCGCCGATCACGGCAATCGCATCGCCGTTGCCTTCGGGGATGATACCACCCAGATCGCGCGCAACAGAAAACCCAAGGGCGGCGCTGATGGACGTTGACGAATGTGCCGCGCCAAAAGGATCATAGGGGCTTTCGGAGCGTTTGGTGAACCCGGACAACCCGTCTTTGGTGCGCAGCGTGCGAATACGGTCACGGCGTTCTGTCAGGATTTTATGGGGGTAGCACTGGTGCGACACGTCCCAGATCAGTTTGTCACGGGGGGTATCAAAGACAGCGTGCAGAGCTACCGTCAGCTCCACAACGCCAAGGCCTGCACCCAAGTGGCCGCCGGTTTCAGACACGGCTGAAATCGTTTCAGAGCGCAGTTCTTGCGCCACTTGTGTCAGTTGGGCGTCGCTTAGGTGTTTCAGATCTGCGGGGCGTGCAATCTGGTCCAACAGCGGGGTATGGGGCCGGTCTGACATGGGCGTTCCTTGTGGCGTGTCTGAGGGGCTGGGCCCTCAAGGTTTAGCTATCGCGCGAAATAACGAAGCGCGCTGCATCCTTCAAGCATTGCGCGTCATCGCCGTAGGGTTTCAGCGCGGCGCAGGCCTCTGTAACCAATTCAGCGGCACGGGCTTTGGCAGTATCCAGTCCCAGCAAAGAGACAAAAGTGGCTTTGCCCGCTGCGTCATCCTTGCGCAGGGCTTTGCCAACTTTTGCGGCGTCGCCTTCTATATCTAGGATGTCATCGGCGATTTGAAAGGCAAGTCCAAGCGCCGTGGCATAGCGGCGCAGAGGGGCCGGATCATCGCCAGCCAGAACTGCGCCTGCGATGGTGGACCATTCGATCAGGCAGCCGGTTTTGCGGCTTTGCAATTTTGTGATCTGTTCCAGTGTCAAAGGCGTTGTGGCGGTTTCAGCGGCGATGTCCAGCATCTGGCCTGAGACCATGCCGTCTTTGCCTGCGGATTGCGCAAGACCTTTGATGAGTGTCAGGGCATGGGGGCCATTTGCGGGATCAGCCAAAAGTTCAAAGGCAAAGCCCTGCAGGCTGTCGCCTGCCAGAACCGCCATCGCCTCATCCCACTTTTTGTGGACCGTGGGCTGGCCGCGGCGCAGATCATCGTCATCCATACAGGGCAGATCGTCATGCACCAGTGAATAAGCATGGACGCATTCAATCGCGAGGGCGGCATTCAACGCCGCCTGAGGTGCCACTCCGTGCAGGCGCGCGCTTTCCAAAACCAGAAAGCCGCGCAGCATTTTCCCACCGACAATGGCATAACGCATGGCTGCATGCAGAGCATCATCACCGGTAAGGCGCAGGTTGACCTGTTCGGTGATCTGGGACTGGGCCTGTGTCAGCGCATCCTTGAAGATGTCGGCCATGTTTTAGCCTGCGTCCAATGGCGCGGTGCCGCGCGCAGTTCCATTTGCATCCAGCGTGATTGCAGCCACTTTTTCCTCGGCGCGCTTCAGCTCATCTTCGCAGCGTTTCTTGAGCGCCGCGCCGCGTTCATAGAGTGCGATCGAAGCATCTAGCGCGACATCGCCCCGCTCCAGCTGATCGACTACGGTTTCCAGTTCACGCATTGCCAGTTCAAAGCTTAGGTCTTCGACGGGGGTCTCGCTCATGATCCTGCCTTTATCAATTCTTCCACATGCGCCTTGGTGGCGGCGGCCAGCGCGTTCAGATCATATCCGCCCTCCAAAGTCGAGACGATACGGCCAGAACAGATTTCACGCGCAAGTGTACAAAGCTCAGCGGTGAGCCAGCCGAAATCGCTCGTAGACCAATTCAAATTGGCGAGCGGGTCGTCTTGATGGGCGTCAAAACCGGCAGAGATGATGATCAGTTCGGGGTTAAATGCCTGAATGCGCGGGAAGGCCTGCGCCTGATAGGCTGCGCGCATTTCCGCCCCACCTGATTCTGGAGCTAAGGGGATGTTCATGATCTGACCGTGTGCGCCATCTTCTTCGGGTTTGCCTGATCCGGGCCAGAGCGGCATTTGCTGTGATGTAATCACCAAAGCGCGCGCTTCATCCCATAACAAATCCTGCGTGCCGTTGCCGTGGTGGACGTCAAAATCCACAACCGCAACGCGTTTCAGCCCGTGGTGTTCCAGCGCGTGCTTGGCGGCCAGTGCCGCATTGCCAAAGAAACAAAATCCCATCGCCGTGTCTGTCTCGGCGTGATGGCCGGGTGGCCGCACAGCCGCAAAGGCGTTTTGAACATCGCCGCCTAATACGAGATCGACCGCGCGGATTGCTGCCCCCGCTGCGCGGTAGGCTGCCGCAACCGAGCCGGGCGACAGGAATGTGTCGCCGTCAACCTGCGCAAAACCTGCCTGCGGGGCAGCTGCACGGATCCCGTCTACATAATCCTTGGGATGCAGGCGCAACAGATCATCTTCGGCCGCCATCGGGGCCGTAACCCGCTGTAGATCAAGACCTTCTAGAGCGTGGAGGACATGTTCCAGTCGCGCGACACGTTCAGGATGCCCGTCTGGCGTGACATGTTGCAGGCAATCTGCGTGGGTTATCAATGCTGTGGTCAAAACACCCTCCCGGAGCGAAAGCCCTTTGCGTTTGTGTGGCGCAGACTATGCCTCCCGCTCTTTCGCCTGCAAGCTCTTTTTGTGGGGGTGTTCGCGCGTGGAAAGGGAGGAATGTTTATGGAAAATACGTTTAGGTTGGTATCGCGCAAAGTGCTTCTGAAGGCGAGAAAGCTACGCCGTTCCTTATTTAGGTGCCGTGGCCAAGCCCAGCTTCGGCGTTGTCTTTCTGAATTTCATTTGTTGTAGTGGGTTTCATGCAAGAGTTTTGGAACGATTTATGCGCTGGGGAACGTTATGCGGTTTTGTATGTTTGCATTGCTTACGCATTAGTTTTGTCTGTTTTTTGCGTGGTGAGCTGTTTTCGCATGCGTCGCTGGCCTCATACACTTGGAAGGCTCCTTGAAGAAGGAGTTTCAGGGTATGGAGGTGGTGGTGATGGGATGTATGCCGCGCGGGTGAAGTACGAATATTCTGTTGATGGAGTTCTGCATACCGGAGCAAACCTGAGCCCATTCATGGTTCAAGCAACTGGAACCAGAATGGCGAAGTGGCAGATGACTGGGATCCAAAGGCATCAGGGAAACGGTGTCACCGTTTTTTATAGTCCAAGGCGACCCCACAAATCCTATCTGATCGTGCCCTCACTGCGAGGCATCGCGGGGCTTTTTCTGCTTTTTGCCAGTGTCATTGTGGTGATGTGGTTGGCAATTTAATTTTCGTAGTATTTGAACTGGCTAATTGATGTACTTGGCACGCTGCCAATACTTTATCAGTGAATGGTCGGACATTTGCAAAAATGCTTTGCCAAATCACAATGCCGGGACCCGCGCCAAAAGTGTGCTTTGGCAGACTGTACCTGTGTGGTGTGCATAGCGTGGGGCGCTGCAGTCTTTAGCTTATGATCAATCCGGAGCCAGCATGTAGCCTGCGCCGCGGACGGTTTGCAGGTATTGGGGTTGTTTGGGGTTGGGTTCGATCTTGCGGCGCAGGCGTGTGATTTGCACGTCAACAGCGCGCTCTTGGGCCTGTCCCCGGTCGCGGCCCAGATCTTCGACCAGTTTGGCGCGGCTCACTGGCTCACCCGGGCAGGCGGAAAAGATTTTCATCAGCTGACTCTCGGTGCTTGTCAGGCGCACCAGTTCTTGTCCCTGCCAGAGTTCCCCTCGTTCGATATCATAGCGGTTTTCACCTAAATGCAGCACCTTGGGGGTGCTCTCTTCGGCCTTGGTGTCGGGAACACGGCGCAGAATGGCGTTTATACGCAGCAAAAGCTCTTTGGGCTCAAACGGTTTGGCCAGATAATCATCCGCGCCGGCTTCTAGACCCTTGATCCGGTCTTCGGTTTCGCCTTGCGCGGTGAGTAGCAAGATCGGAGTTGCCATGGTTTCGCGCAGCGACCGTGTGAGGGAAACGCCGTCTTCGCCGGGCATGCGCACGTCCATGATGATCATGTCAAAATCCAAGCCCCCCAGAATGCGGCGGGCGTGTTCCGCGTCGCGGGCTGAGGTTACCAGAAAGCCTGCGCGCATCAGGAATTTTTTTAGCAACTCGCGAATGCGCTCGTCATCGTCAACGATCAGAAGATGGGCATCAAAAATCATGAGCTGGTTTCCCGCAGTTTAACATAAGCACGGCGCATATCCGCATCCATCATTGCCTCCAGAACCTTACGAAAGCCTTGCACAGCTTCTGGTCCTGCGTCCTTGTAGGCGGCGCGCATGCGTTCGCGTTGCGCGTCTGACAATTGTGCTTCAAGCGCATGGCCTTGTTCTGTCAAGAACAGATGCCGTTCCCGCTTGTCAACTGTTCCGACACGGCTTTCAACCAAACCATCTGCAATCAAGGTGCGCAGAACGCGGTTAAGAGACTGTTTGGTGACGCCAAGAATAGACAGGAGATTGTTGACGGTGGTGCCCGGCGCGCGATTGATAAAGTGGATGGCGCGGTGATGGGCGCGGCCATAGGCCAGTTTTGCCAAGATCCGATCTGGGTCTGCGGTGAATCCACGGTAGGCAAAAAACATCGCTTCGATGCCTTGGCGCAATTGTTCATCCGTCAAAAACAGCAGGCTTTCGCCCCCGCCAAACGGTCCAGGTCGCCCATCAGACATATGTCTTCTCTTCCTTCTTCTTCGTCAGCAGTTTAAGTCAGTGATGTTGACATTCCAAGAGCGAACATGTATCGAATCTCAGATTTTGCGCAATAATGCTTCATTGGAATCTTTTGCGGCGCAATAAACGGAAATTCTGTGCCTTGGGAGCGAGAGATATGGCAACTTACGATGATCGCGATGGTTTGATCTGGATGGACGGAGAATTGATCAACTGGCGTGATGCAAAGGTGCATCTGCTGACCCATGCGATGCATTATGCGTCTTCCGTTTTTGAGGGTGAGCGGGCTTACAATGGTAAGATCTTCAAAAGCCGCGAACATTCCGAGCGTCTGATTGCCTCGGCTGAGGCGCTGGATATGCCGATGCCCTATTCGGTTGAGGATATCGAAAAAGCCAAAGAAGAGACGCTGAAAGCCTCGGGCCTTGAAGATGCCTATGTGCGCGCGATCGTCTGGCGCGGGTCTGGTGAGGACATGGGGGTTGCTTCTGCGAAAAACCCGGTGCGCATGGCAATTGCGATCTGGGGGTGGGGTGCCTATTACGGCGATGCCAAGATGCAGGGCGCAAAACTGGATATCGCCGAATACAAACGCCCCAGCCCTGAAACGATTCCTGTGCATGCAAAAGCCGCAGGCCTTTACATGATCTGTACGATCTCAAAGCACAAAGCCGAGGCAAAAGGCTGCTCGGACGCGTTGTTTATGGACTGGCGGGGTTATGTGGCTGAAGCAACAGGGGCCAATATTTTCTTTGTGAAAGACGGAGAAGTTCACACCCCATTGGCGGATTGCTTTCTGAATGGGATTACGCGCCAAACCGTGATTCAGATGCTGAAAGACAAAGGTATCACCGTTCATGAACGCCGTATCAAACCCGAAGAGATGGACGGTTTTGAGCAATGCTGGCTGACAGGCACCGCCGCTGAGGTGACTCCGGTTGGTGAAATCGGGCCTTATACTTTTGAAGTTGGCGATATGACGCGTGAGATTGCGGCTGACTATGAGGCGCTTGTACGCGCCTAACAGCATGCAAGCTGTTTAATTCGAAAGGCACGCTGCGGTTCAGCGTGCCTTTTTTATGTCCAAGCTTAAGGCTGGTTATACAAGGGTATTGGTTACCTCAACGTTGCCTCGAACGGCGTTGGAATAAGGGCAGATCTTATGGCCTGCTTCGATCAGCGTCTGTGCCGCCTCGGCGTCGACACCCGGCAGTGAAATATTCAGTGCGACCGTCAAGCCAAATCCACCCGCCTCACGTGGGCCAATGCCAACATCCGCAGAGACAGTGACATCAGCTGGGACTTTGGCCAGACTGTCATCTTGGGTTGTGGCGAATTGCATCGCGCCAATGAAGCAGGCCGCATACCCGGCGGCAAACAGCTGTTCTGGATTGTGGCCCTTGCCAGATCCGCCCATCTCGGTGGGGGGCGCAAGCGTAAGGTCTAGACCAGATGCTGGAACGGTTGCGTGGCCTTCGCGACCTCCAGTTGCTTTTGCTGAAGCGGTGTAGATGGGGCTTACAGACATGAGGTACTCCATTTATCGTTTGCGATTATATCGTGTGCGATATAAATATGGAGTTTCCAAAAATATGCAAGCCTTGAGCTCACTTCAGGGAAGATTTATGTCTTGTGAATGACCCGACAGACCTTGCCACTTGATCAACAGCTTTGCTTTGCGCTTTATTCCGCGAACCATGTGATGGGGCGTCTTTATCGGCCGCTTCTTGCGAAGCTTGGGCTGACCTATCCCCAGTATCTGGTAATGTTGGCTCTGTGGGAGAAAGACAACCAACCTGTGGGCGCATTGGGGCAGGCTTTGGCATTGGAAACCAATACGTTGACACCCTTGCTAAAACGGATGGAGGGAGCGGGCTTTTTGACACGCACTCGCAATCCGGAAGACGAGAGAAGTGTTTCGATTTGCTTGTCTGAAAAAGGGCGCGCGCTTGAGGTGGATGCGGTTGATGTCGGTCTATGTGTTTCGGCTGCTGCCGGGGATGATCCGGGGGCGATTGACCTTTTGCGTGAAGAGATCAAAGCTTTGACTGAGCGTTTGAAATCAGCATCTTAACCGCCTTTCATATCGATCATCGGGCGTGCCTTGCCACGGACAAGGCCAAGGCGGCTTTCGCGCCATATGACTACGACATTGCCGCAGATCACAAGTACGGCGCCTGCCAACATGATCACAGTGGGCAGCTCTGAGAACCAGAAATATCCAAGAATGACTGCAAAGATCATCGAAACATAGTCGTAAGGTGCCAGTAAGGAAGCTGGAGCAAATCGATAAGACGAGGTGATCAGGATTTGTGCTACGCCACCAATCAAACCTGCAGTGATAAGCATGAGCAGCGCGGCGTTGCTTGGCAGAACCCATCCAAAGGGCAGCGTCAGTAGGCCTAAGGCGGAAGCAGTGATTGAAAAGTAGAACACAATCGCTGCCGTGTGTTCGCTTTGCACAAGACGGCGAATGTGGATTTGGACCAGACCACGCAACATTGTTCCAACGAGCACGCAAACAGCACCAATGGCCGCAGCCGTGCTGAGCTCATCACCACCACCCAGGCGGGGCCACAGCATGATGGTGACCCCAACAAGGCCAATGACCACTGCGCTGATGCGCACCATTCGAATGGTCTCACCCAGCAGGGCTGCTGCAAAAATTAGTGTAAATATAGGTGTCGCAAAGCCAATCGCTGTGACTTCAGGAAGCGGCAGTAGGCTGAGACCGACAAATGTAAGTCCCATCGCTGAGGTGCCGATCACACCGCGCCAGACATGTCCCATTGGGCGTTTAGCAATAAGGCCGTCCCGTAATTCACCACGTACAAGAAGCCAGAGCATGATAATCGGGATCGCGCAGAACGAACGGAAAAACACCGCTTGTCCAATGGGAACCTCTTCAGTTGCGGCCTTTATCAGTGCCGACATGACGGTAAAGAGGCCAATCGCTGCAACTTTTAACAAGATGCCAAGGCCGGGGCGATGCGCGGTAAGGGGGCGTGTCATGGCGGCAGACTGCGTCTGGTAGATGCAAAATTCAATGCTGCGTCGCGTATCGCTACAATCTGGTAGGGAAATTTGAACGGGGGTACGCCCTTTAGGAAAGAAAGAAAGGCTGCTGGTTTCTAAGGGGGAACCCTAGCGCCGTATTTAAGGAGTGACGCTAAGGCTGGAAGGATGTGGTAACGGCCGTTGTGAAAGTGGGTTAGCCGATGTGCCCTTGGTTTTCACCAATTTGCCCGCGGTGCAGCAAGAGATGATCCAGAATCACACAGGCCATCATGGCTTCGGCCACAGGTACGGCACGAATGCCAACGCAAGGATCATGGCGGCCCTTAGTGATCACCTCAGCCGGGGTGCCGTCTTTGCGGATCGACGCGCGCGGTGTCAGGATGGATGATGTGGGTTTCACAGCAAACCGCACGACAACCTCTTGCCCGGTTGAAATGCCGCCAAGAATACCTCCGGCATGGTTGGAAGAGTAAACGGGCTGACCATCATTGCCCATAAAGATCTCATCTGCGTTTTCAGAGCCTTTCAGGCGAGCGGCATTCATGCCTTCGCCAATTTCAACAGCCTTTACCGCATTGATCGACATCATTGCTGCCGCCAGATCCGTATCCAGTTTGTTATAGATCGGCGCGCCCAGACCTGCTGGCACACCTTTGGCAACCACTTCGATGACGGCCCCAACAGAATCATGCGCTTTGCGCAGGCCTTGCAGATAGTCTTCCCAGTCCTGAACAGCTGCGGCGTCGGGGATCCAGAAATCATTGGTGTCGATTGCATCCCAGTCAAAGCGGCTGCGGTCGATTTCCATCTCACCCATTTGGGTCATGTAGCCTTTGATCTGGATCTGCGGCGCAAGAGCTTTGATCGCTTCACGGGCCACGCCACCCGCGGCAACGCGTGCGGCCGTTTCGCGCGCAGAGGAGCGCCCGCCGCCACGATAATCCCGGTTTCCATATTTCTGGAAATAGGTGATATCCGCATGGCCAGGGCGGAAGGTTTGGGCAATTTCTCCATAGTCGCGGCTGCGTTGATCGGTGTTTTCGATCATCAGCTGGATTGGCGTGCCGGTCGATTTGCCTTCAAACACGCCAGACAGGATCTTTACCGCATCCGGTTCATTGCGCTGGGTGGTGTTTTTGTTCTGACCCGGGCGGCGCTTGTCCAGCCAGACCTGCAGCATTTCCGGTGTTACCGACACATTCGGAGGGCAGCCATCTACTGTTGCGCCCAAGGCAGGCCCGTGGCTTTCACCCCAGGTGGTCACACGGAAAAGATGGCCAAAGCTGTTCATCGACATGGGATGCCCTCCAAAATGCTGGGCTGTGCTTACTCTTGTGCGCGCTGTCTCTCAAGGGGCTTTGCGTTTCACCGGGGCAAGAGCCTGTCTCATGCCCCGACAAAGTCGCGGTATTAAGCCAATTCTGCTGCCTTTGCGCGGGTCTTTGTGATCAGCAAAGCGGCCTGCGCGGCTTCGCGTCCTTTTTGCACAAAATGCTCGCGGTAGATGGCGACGTGATGGTCGGTTTCCTGAAAGTGGTGTGGAGTCAAGGAGACGGACAAGACTGGAACGCCTGTGTCCATCCCTGCACGCATCAGCCCATCCACCACGGCTTGTGCAACGAAATCGTGGCGATAGATACCACCATCGACCACGAGGGCCGCGCAGGCGATGGCTGCGTAGTTTCCTGTCTTGGCCAGGTCCTGTGCCATTAAGGGCAGCTCAAACGCGCCGGGCACGTCAAAGACATCGACCTGATCCGCTGGAATGAGGGACAGAAACCCCTGAAGGGCTTGATCCACGATATCAGCATGCCAATTGGCCTTGATGAAAGCAAAACGGGTGTGTGTCATAGTAATCTCCTTCGGTTTGACACGTCACCCAAGGCGATCACGGGCAAAGAGGGCACATGCCAACGCCTGTGCTCTCATCACTCGTTCTCTTCCATCCGGACTATAACCGTCGGCTTTGGTTTTTCACCAAATCTGCTGACACCCCGTTTGGGGCCGCTCGCGGGCTCATGGATGTTTCCATATACCGCCGGTAGGGAATTTCACCCCGCCCTGAGAACGAGGCCGACACTGCCAAGCGGATTGAAAGTGTGCAAGGGGTTTTTAACGCACGCGCATGAGGTTCTATCGTGGACAGCGCAGCCTTTTCGCTCATAGGGTGAGCGAGACAAATTGGAGGCCCTGACATGAAGCTCTATTGCAGCCTATCTTCCCCCTTTGTGCGCAAAGTGCGTATGCTGTTGGAGGAAACAGGGCGCGGTGATGAAATTGAGATTGAATTGGTGAAGACATCGCCCATGGCCCCGCATGAGACTTTGCGGTCGGCCAATCCGCTGGCAAAAATCCCGGCCCTGGCGCGGGATGATGGCCCCACACTCTATGACAGCCGGGTGATTTGTGAATTTTTGGACGCCCATTTCCAGAGCGGATTGTATCATGCGGGCTGGGATAGCAAAGTCCTAGAGGCGACCGGAGATGGCATCACCGAAGCCGCCCTGCAGATCACATATGAACGTCGCTTTCGCAGTGAGGATCATGTGTTGGAAGATTGGATTGCGGCTCAAATGGGAAAAATTCATGCCGCCTGTGCAGCCCTGAATACGCGCTGGATGAGCCATTTGAAAGGTCCGCTTGATATGGGGCAGATTTCCGTTGCCTGTGCGTTGGGTTATGTGGATTTCCGTCATCCTGACGCTGGTTGGCGGCAGGGGAATGAAGCGCTGGCTGATTGGTACGCGAGTTTCGAATCGCTTTCTAGTTTTGCCGCGACACGGCCCGAGTGAGTGCGTGTTTTGAACGGAGAGGGCTTGAAACGCAAAAGAAGGGTTACAATATTATCCTGTGTTTGCGTCAACTCTGTGAAAGAAAGGCCACACTCTGGCCCCCTGCGCTGCTTTGACCGCTGGACGAATGCGTCTCTCCCGTTTAGATACCCGAATTGAGGCTCCGCTTTTTAAAGCGGTGCATGCGCATGTTTGCCCTAAATGGGCGCTGGAATTGGAGAAAACCTCGTGTCCCACGCAGAAGACCACGAAGGAACCCGGAGAGATTTCCTCTATTACGCCACTGCTGGCGCCGGGGCTGTGACCGCAGGAGCCGCGATTTGGCCTCTTGTGAACCAGATGAACCCTTCCGCTGATGTTCAGGCTCTGTCGTCGATTTTCGTCGATGTGTCTGGTGTAGAGCCCGGTACACAGCTGACTGTGATGTTCCTCGGTAAGCCGGTGTTCATTCGTCACCGTACTGGTGCAGAAATCCAAAAAGCACAGGAACAGGACTCAGAAGCCGTAGGCAACCTACCTGATCCGGTCGCGCGAAATGCAAACATCACCGACCAAGCCGCGCCTGCGAGCGATGAAAACCGCGTGTTGCCGTCTCCTGAAGGGGAAGCACCCGGTGCATGGCTGGTTCAGATGGGCGTTTGCACGCACCTTGGTTGTGTTCCACTGGGCGATGCTGGCGATTTTGACGGATGGTTCTGCCCGTGCCACGGTTCGCACTACGACCTGGCTGGCCGTATCCGTAAAGGTCCTGCGCCTGAAAACCTGCCGATCCCACCAGTACGCTGGGACAACGGCCTCACCCTGAAAATCGGTTAAGGGAGACCCTGATGTCCGGCATTCCTCACGACCATTATGAGCCCAAAACGGGTGCAGAGAAGTGGCTTCACAGCCGCCTGCCCGTTGTTGGTCTGATCTATGACACTATTATGATCCCCACTCCCAAAAACCTGAACTGGTGGTGGATTTGGGGTATCGTTCTGGCCTTCTGCCTTGTTCTGCAGATTGTCACCGGTATCATTTTGGTGATGCACTACACCCCGCACGTTGATTTGGCGTTTGCAAGTGTTGAGCACATCATGCGCAACGTGAACGGAGGTCATATGATCCGCTACGTTCACATGAACGGCGCATCGTTGTTCTTTGTTGCGGTATATATCCACATTTTCCGTGGTCTTTTCTACGGTTCCTACAAGGCCCCTCGTGAAATCACGTGGATTATCGGGATGCTTAT
Organism: Epibacterium ulvae; assembly: GCF_900102795.1. Classification (GTDB taxonomy): domain Bacteria; phylum Pseudomonadota; class Alphaproteobacteria; order Rhodobacterales; family Rhodobacteraceae; genus Epibacterium; species Epibacterium ulvae. The sequence continues at coordinate 47,819 of NZ_FMWG01000006.1, forward strand.
CTACATCCTGATGATGGGTACGGCCTTTATGGGATATGTTCTTCCTTGGGGGCAGATGTCCTTCTGGGGTGCAACCGTTATCACTGGTCTGTTTGGTGCGATCCCGCTTGTTGGTGAGCCAATCCAAACCCTTTTGCTGGGTGGTCCAGCGGTAGACAACGCGACGCTGAACCGTTTCTTCAGCTTGCACTACCTCTTGCCGTTTGTGATTGCAGGTCTGGTGATTGTACACATCTGGGCGTTCCACACCACAGGCAACAACAACCCAACTGGTGTTGATGTGCGTAAAGGGTCGAAAGAAGAAGCAGAAAAAGACACTCTGCCATTCTGGCCTTACTTTGTGATCAAAGATTTCCTTGGTCTGGCTGTTGTTCTGGTCGTGTTCTGGGCGATTGTTGGCTTTATGCCAAACTACCTTGGCCACCCTGATAACTATATTCCAGCCAATCCATTGGTGACGCCTGCGCACATTGTGCCTGAATGGTACTTCCTGCCGTTCTACGCAATCCTGCGTGCCTTCACCGGTGAAGTCTGGGTTGTGCAGTTTGCCTCCTTTGTCACCGGCGGCATTGTCGACGCAAAGTTCTTTGGTGTTCTGGCTATGTTTGGTGCGATCATCGCAATGGCGCTGGCGCCTTGGCTGGACACATCAAGCGTGCGTTCGGGTAAGTACCGCCCACAGTTCAAGTGGTGGTTCCTGCTGCTTGTCATCGACTTCTTTGCGTTGATGTGGCTGGGTGCGATGCCTGCGGAAGAGCCCTTTGCGACCTTCTCGCTGATCGCCTCTACTTACTGGTTTGCATATTTCTTCGTGATCCTGCCGCTCTTGGGTGTGATCGAGAAGCCTGATGCGATGCCTGCAACCATCGAAGAGGATTTCAATGCCCATTACGGCAAGAAATCCGAAGCTACTCCTGCTGAGTAAGAAGAAGGACAGCTACCAATGTTCAAGAAACTTGTAACCGGTGCTGCCTTTGCTCTGGCGCTCATCCCTGCCGCATCTTTTGCGGCAGGTGGCGGCGAGCAGCACATCGAAGACTTTCAGTTCTCGTTCGAAGGGCCTTTTGGATCTTTCGACCAGAACCAGCTGCAACGCGGCTTGCAGATCTACACTGAGGTTTGCTCAGCCTGTCACGGACTGGAATTGGTTCCAATCCGCACGCTTGCAGATGAAGGTGGCCCGCAGCTGCCAGAAGATCAGGTTCGTGCCTACGCATCTGATAATTTCAGCGTCTATGATGCCGAGCTTGACGATGATCGTCCAGCAAAGCCAACGGATAACTTCCCGGGCAGCGCGCTTGAAACTGCACCTGACCTTAGCCTGATGGCAAAAGCACGTGCTGGTTTCCACGGTCCTTACGGTTTGGGCATCAACCAGATCGTAAAAGGCATGGGCGGCGCTGAGTATATTGCCTCTCTCTTGAGCGGCTATACAGGTGAGACCAAAGAAGAAGCTGGCACGACATTCTATGAAAATAAAGCCTTCCCTGGTGGCTGGATCGCTATGGCGCCCCCACTGTCGGATGAGCAGGTAGAATTCATTGATGGCCATGCAAACGATCTGCATCACCTGTCCGAGGATATCTCGGCCTTCCTGATGTGGACCGCAGAGCCCAAGATGATGGACCGTAAACAAGCCGGTCTGGTGGGCGTTTTGTTCCTGATCTTGTTGTCCGTGCTGCTGTATCTGACCAACAAGCGCCTGTGGGCGCCGCACAAGGGCAAAAAGCTGCACTAAGCAATGTTGAAATAAAAAGCCCCCGCATGTGACGGGGGCTTTTTATATTTGGGCCTTTGCTCTTCATGGCATTGGCCGTTGCATCGGTTCAGAGGATCTATGGCACAGGCAGCATACTCCTACCGTGATGATTCTGATGTCCCGCTCTTTGATGACACAACACCCGTCGCGGTGATGGATGCAGAATGTGCGCTTTGCAGTTGGGGCGCACAGATGATCCATCGGTTGGATAAACGCGGCACTGTACGCATCTGTCCTGTCCAATCGCCCTTGGGTGCTGCGCTGCTACGCCACTATGGGCTGCAGCCAGATGATCCCGACAGTTGGTTGTTTCTGGACCAAGGCCAGCCTTATATGGATTTTGACGCGGTGCTCTATGCCTGCGCAACGTTTGGGGGATGGGCCCGTCTGGCGTTGTGCTTGCATCTCGTTCCCAAACCCCTCCGGCATTGGCTGTACCAGCGTATGGCGCGCAATCGCTATACTGTTTTTGGCCACAAGGATATGTGCGCCTTGCCCGATCCGTCCTTTCAGAAGCGGCTTTTGCGATGAAGGTTCTAGTACTGGGTGGGAGTGGCGTGTTTGGATCACGCCTCGCCCAACTTTTAGTGCGCGACCAACATGAAGTTACGATTGCAGGCCGGCAAAAAGGGGCTCTTGATGCTTATGCCGCCGAATTAGGCTGTGCGGCCCAGCAGATGGATCGCACTGGAGATCTGAGCGCACTTGGTGACTATGATGTTGTGGTGGACGCAGCAGGGCCATTCCATGCCTATGAAGGAGACCCGTACCGGGTGGCACGCGCGGCGATTGAGTGCGGTGTGCACTATTTAGACTTGTCGGATGATGCTGCATTTTGTGCAGGAATCACAAGTTTGGAAGCGGAAGCGAAATCTGCAGGTGTCTGTGTCCTTTCGGGAATGTCTACAGTACCCGCACTTTCGAGCGCTGCTGTGCGCAGCCTTGCCGGGTCGCAATCGATAAATGCACTCGACATTGCGATTTTGCCGGGAAACCAAAGCCCGAGAGGGCTTTCAGTGATGGCTTCGATCTTATCTCAAGCCGGGTGCCCCATGCGTATTTTTCGTGCGGGGAGGTGGGAATACGATATGGGCTGGTCTGATCCAAAACACTATATGCTGCCGGGCCAAGAGGTGCGCCAAGGGTTTAAGATAAACGTACCCGATACCTTATTGTTCCCAGCTCACTTCAAGGCGCAAACTGTGGTTTTCCGTGCTGGATTAGAGCTTGCAGTGATGCGCTATGGTCTTTGGGTGTTTGCGATGCTTCGACGGTTTTTGCCCATTCCCATCACACCCGGCCTTTTGCGAATGTTCAAAGGTGCTGCGGATCTTTTGGCGCCTTTTGGAAGTGGGGCTGGAGGAATGGTTGTTGAGGTGACAGCAAAAGAACAACGCCATTGGTGGCGTTTGCGCGCTGATGCAGGCGATGGTCCATATATTCCCGCTATTGCCATTCGGACTTTGTTGCGAAGTACAACTCTTCCAATCGGTGCTCAGCCTGCGCTTGAGATCATCACATTAGACGCAGCGGAGGCTGCGATGTCTGACTTGCAAGTGTCTTTTGAACGTGAGTCCGTAGATCTGAAGCCCATTTTTGCCGAGGTGTTGGGGGAGGCTTTTTCTGAATTGCCAATATCTGTCCAGTCCTCACATTGCACACCCTATATGAGCAGGTGGCAAGGGCGGGCGTCAGTGGAGCGGGGAAAGAGCTTATGGAGCCGACTTTTAGCCGCGGTTTTCGGATTTCCCGGCGAAGCGGCTGATGTTTCAATTGAGGTCACCAAAACCATCTCATCGGACCATGAGGTTTGGCAACGTAAGTTCGGCAAGCACATTTTTCGATCGACGCTGCGGGCAACACCAAAGGGCATGACCGAACGTTTCGGTCCATTTACCTTTTTACTTGGACTTGAGGTGAAAAACGGTAGCCTTTTCTACCCTGTAAAATCTGCAAGGCTTGGACCTGTGTCTTTGCCAAAGTGGCTTTTGCCAATATCGAATGCGCGAGAGTTTGAAGCGCAGGGACGTTTTCACTTCGACGTAGAACTTCGCGCGCCTTTGACTGGCCGACTGCTGGTTCACTACAAGGGAGAGCTGAGCGAAGTCAGCTCCAGTGACACAGATCGCGTTGTTAAAAGGTCTGTCTCTTAGGCGCGCAGCTGTGTGTCTGTTGTTCCCAGAATATTGGCGCTCACAATCTGGCCTTCGGGCTGAGGTGTCTCAAATGTCACCTCAGTGAATTGTTCGGTGCGCCCCATGTGTGGGTTTTCCATCAGGATGTGATGGGTACGGCCAATCTGCGCTTGGAGGTGTTTTTGGACCTGCGCAACGCCTGCCGCACGCAGGCGGGCCGCGCGGGATTTGATGTCATTTCCGTTCACCTGCTGTGGAATACGCGCGGCCGGGGTGCCTTCGCGTTTGGAATAGGGAAACACATGCAACCACGTCAGATTGCAGTCCGTCACCAGTTTGAGCGAGTTTTCAAAATGGGCTTCAGACTCGGTTGGGAACCCCGCAATGATATCCGCGCCAAATGTCATGTCTGGGCGTAGTTTCATCGCCTCTTCTGTAAACCGGATCGCATCATCGCGCAGATGGCGGCGTTTCATCCGTTTCAGGATCAGATCGTCCCCATGTTGTAGCGACAGATGCAGATGCGGCATCAGGCGGGGTTCAGTTGCGATAGCCTGCATCAGGTTTTCATCCACCTCGATCGAATCGATGGAAGAAATACGCAAGCGTCGCAGGTCGGGCACCAGTTTCAGGATGCGCATGACCAAATCGCCCAATTTGGGTGCGGCAGGCAGGTCCGCCCCCCATGAGGTCAGATCAACGCCGGTCAGGACAACCTCATTGTAGCCACGATCCACCAGCCGTTTGATTTGATCTACAACAACTCCGGCAGGGACAGAACGTGAATTGCCCCGGCCATAGGGGATAATGCAAAAGGTGCAGCGGTGATCACAGCCGTTTTGTACCTGAACATAAGCGCGGCTGCGGGTGCCAAACCCATCGATCAGATGGCCGGCAGTTTCTGTGACGGACATGATGTCATCAACCTGAACCTTTTCGGTCGCGCCGATGAAATCAGGGCCTTGGGCGATCTCTTGCCAGGTATCGGCCTGCATTTTTTCCGTATTGCCGATCACACGAGAAACCTCGTCCATTTTGGCAAAGGTCTCAGGCTCGGTCTGGGCTGCACAGCCTGTTACAATAATCGGAGCATCCGGGTTTTCCCGGTGCAGTTTGCGAATTTCCTGGCGGGCTTTGCGCACGGCCTCTGCGGTGACCGCACAGGTGTTCACGACCACCGCGTTTTTTAAACCGGCAGCTTCTGAAAGCTCTTTCATGGCTTCGGTTTCATATGCGTTCAACCGACAGCCCAAAGTGGTGAATTTAGGGGCGCTCATTTTGTGGCCAGAGAATTTAGAAATTCCAGCGTGAAGTGCCCGTCACAGACATGCATCGTGGGGCCGGTCATCCAAACGCCATCCTTGCGCCAATCAATCCAAAGCGTGCCGCCATCCAGATCAATCTGCACCTTGCGCCCTGTCAGCCCCCGGCGCGCTGCTGCAACTGCTGTTGCACAAGAGGATGACCCAGAGGAGAGGGTGACGCCAACGCCCCGCTCCCAGACCCGCATGCGGACGTGATCCGGCCCGACTAGATGCGCGACCTGAACATTCGTGCGTTCGGGATAAAGCGGGTGATGCTCATATCGGGGGCCAAACTCTTCGAGCGGGATGACCGTCGCATCCTCAACAAAAAAAGTGCAATGGGGATTTCCCATGCCCGTCGCCGTTGGGGCGCCTTCTATGGGCAATTCCAGCGTGTCAATCTCTTCGGAAAGCGGAACTTCATGCCAGGCAAGCTGCGGAGGACCCATATTAACAGATGTTAGACCATCACCAGCATCGACTGCATAAAGGTCGCCACGGTCCGTGGTTAAGTGCAGATCACGTTCGCCGCTTTCATTCAGTAGATAGCGTGCAACGCAGCGCGTTGCATTGCCACATGCGCCAGAGGTTGAGCCATCTGAATTGTAAAACGTCAGATGTGCGTCGCCTGTGCCTTTTGAAATCACCGTCAACTGGTCAAACCCAATTCCAAAACGCCGATGGGCGATTCCTTTGGCCATATCGGGCGAAATTTCAATTGGCTGCGCACGTGCATCCACGACGACAAAATCGTTTCCCAGCCCATGCATTTTCATGAAGGGCAATGTGTTATCTGACGAACTGTTCATAAGCGCCATATAGCTCTGGCAGATAAGTGAATCCAGCCTTGTCTGAAAAAAGTTGAAAAAAGCGCTTGACCCTCAGAGCTGCTACCCCTAGATAGCCGCCTATCGGATCGACACGGTAGTCACCAACTACCGCATCGGACACAAGTTAAGTTATTGATCTAACGGTCATAATAGTGTCTCAAAGTGTTGCCTGATGATAAGAGAGTGGGCCGTTAGCTCAGTTGGTAGAGCAACTGACTTTTAATCAGTGGGTCGCAGGTTCGAATCCTGCACGGCTCACCACTCAAACATCAGTTGTGATGTAATCACGACTGAGTTTCCTTTCAGTCAGGTTATTTGCATTTTTGCGTCAGAGTACAGTTCATGATTTTCTGTTTCTTATGTCTTTTTCGTCTTGTGACAAGAGATGAGAAAGGAAGCACATTCTGAACCAGAATCAAGAATCAGAAGTCAGAATGAGGTTTTCTACGCATTTCAACAGCACCCCGCATGGTGTCCATTTTAACGGCAGCATGAAACGCTATTTCATCTTAACAAGTGCGACGATAGCAACGGCAGGTAGCCGAGCGACGAGAAAAGTCGGTTCCGATTGCGCACAAGTGTTCGCGGTGTCATCCCAGTCTGGCTCGAAGCGCCACAATGTGTTCGGTGTATATTTTTTGAAAGCAAAATGGAGCTGATCTTTATCTTGCTTGCCACAACTTCTGGAAAAGTTGTGGACCTCTGGGAACGAGGCAAAGTTGCTCCCGAGCACAAGGCACCCTGTTTCCGACGCGCTTTCCAACAGTTTCCGACGAGAGGTCACGGCCATTTCTGCGTCGGAGTCGAATTTGAAATGCCATTCGGGATACCGGCACTGCGCGGTTGTGTGGATCGCATCTCCTGTAATTAGGGCACGCCGGTCTCCGTTGTTGATCTCGACCGAGACGTGGCCGGGTGCACCCACCGCTGCCACATCCTAGAAACCGGCAACGATAGCTACCGATTCAGTTCTCAGTGACAATCAACAACCAACTCCCAGAGATACAGTTTCAAAGATACTTCGAATTGAGTTCTGACGTAATCAGTACAGTTACATTTCTAACGAATCTTCAAACCGGTGCTTTTTCGGGTTTTTTGCAGACTTTTTCTGAATTCGTTTCGATATGCGGCGGCTAAACTTGCAACGGAGGAAAAACCCGTTGCCAGGGCGACATTGAGAAGCGTCATGTCGGTTTCCATTGCGAGTGCATGTGCCTTCCGAACTCTTAGGCTTCTGTAATATCGTGCGGGGGGAATCCCGACGTTTTTGACAAACAGCCGTTCCAGCTGACGCAGGGATACATTTACTCTATTCGCAATATCTTTCGGTAAGATCGGCTCTTCTATATTAGCTTCCATGATTTCTATAGCGCCAGAAACCTTGGACCCAAACGCGCTCATCAAATAGCCTATCCCTTTAGGTTGTTCAGACCTGCTATCACGAATTGATTGCACCAACAGGCGGTTGCATATTTCCATATATTCGCTTGGCGATATTAAGTTAGCGATTAAGGTGATGATCAATTCCGGTGTGTAGTTTAATCCGGCTGACGTCACGATTCCCTCAGAAACTGCTGCATATCGGCGCGTTAAATTGGGGTAGCTACCTGTCTCCTCCAAGATCCAAACGTCATACCAATGCGTCGCTACCGCCGCATTTGTGCTTCGCCATTCGCGGATAAACGCCGTCGCGGCATCAGAAAGTAACACGACGGGGGCAGACTGCCTTCGCATAGCGCGTACTCGCGGCAGCCAAGCATCTAGTTTTATTCCGTTACCACCGGTGACAACTAAAAATGTCTTAAGATTCTGGTCCCATATCAAAGGCTGCGCTCTCGCAATCATTCCGCAGCGACCTTCGACCAATCCCGGCGTGTCAGAAACGAACTCCCAATGAAATTGTTTTCTTTCCAGTATTCGATTGGCCATATCCAAAACAGATGTAACTGCAGCCACTTCGAGGTCAGAGAAACTGTTCTGGATAAAAATTTCGAACGTTATCGGTGTATTTTTTGCGTTTCGATTGGCCGTATTGTCAGGAATCTGGTCCATACAGATCAACAACGTTTCCCTTCCCATCGTGGCTGTTGTTTCAATCCCATCAAAACCGTAAGGTGAAGCCCCACTAGAAAGGGGGGCTTTACGCATTCAAAATGAGATCAACGTATCAAGATCGACTAAGCCCGCATTTTCGACCCAGAAGGATCATATGGAGACATTTCGATAATTGTCGCTTGCTGACGCTCTCCCGCGATATCAACAGTGACTGAGGTGCTGACCTCGGCATGTGAGATATCAATAAGAGCCATGGCAAAGCTTTTCTGCAACCGATGCCCGTAGTCGCCCGTTGTTGTCATGCCGACAATCGAACCTTGTGAACGTACGGGCTCAAAGCCCATCGCATCCGCGTTATTCGCCTCGATCTCCAACATGCATAAGACGCGCTCAGGCGGAAGGTCATTCTTCGCGGCCCCCTTGCCAACAAATTCTCCCTTATCCCATGCGATCCATCGATTTAGTCCGGTCATTTCTGGTGTATAAGCCTGTGTAAACTCTCCATTCCAGATGCCGATGCTTTTTTCCAAGCGCAGTGAAGCCATGGCCCGAAAACCAATTTCACGAATGCCCAAGTTGCGCCCGGCATCAAGCAACATTCGGCGCAAAGTTGCATGTTCAGTGGTCGAACAATTGATCTCGTAAGCCAATTCACCGGACAGTGACAAACGAGCGAGTTTGACACGCAGCAGACCCAGATCAATGGTGATAGCATTCATCATCTTGAGTCCGGATAGGTCTGTTTCGGTTAAGGTCTGTAAAATTTCGCGGGCCTTAGGACCGTGCAAAGAAAAACCGCTCATCGCGTCTGACTGATCACGGATAACGGCCCCAACCGCATTATGGTCGTCAAACCAGCGCTGGTGGAAAGCGCGCAGATAATAGCTACCCATCAGCCAATACGTTCCGTCGCCCCAGTTGAACAGCGTCAGATCTCCTTTGAGGCGGCCATCCTCTGCCAGCATGGGGGCAAGTTTGACCTTTCCGGGCTTTGGCAATTTACACGCGAGCAACTGGTCCAAAAAGGCGTCAGCGTTTGGACCGGAAATTTCGAACCGCGAGTAGGCGGTGATGTCCAGCAGGCCCGCAGCAGTTTCTACGGCTTTGCATTCCTCGCCCACCAGATCAAAAGCGGCATTTCGTTGCAGCGTTCCGGTTTCTACAAATTCAGGGTCTGGAGCGAAATATGCAGGTGCTTCCATGCCCCAAATGTTGGTCCAGCGGCACCCGGCCGCGCTCATATCAGCATAGGCGCCGGGGGTTTTCAGGTTGCGCCCTGCGGGAAGCTCTTCGTTTGGGTAGGTGATCATGAAACGGCGGGCATAGAACTGACCCGTTGTCTGACGGATATATTCCCGGTTGGATTGATGCAGTCCAAAGCGTGCAACATCCATGCCAAATACATCTTCTTCAGGGGCACCGTTGATCATCCATTCCGCAAGCGCTTTCCCGACGCCACCTCCTTGGCTGAAACCTGCCATCACACCGCAGGCCACCCAATAACCCCGTGGCCCAACCGGACCAACAAGCGGGTTGCCATCCGGTGCAAATGTGAAGCCGCCATTGACCCAACGGCGAATGCCTGTCTCGGCCAGTGCCGGGAAGCGTTCGAACCCGATCTCAAGCTCGGGCATGATCCGGTCAATATCCTCGGGGATCAGGTCCATGCCGTAATCCCAAGGGGCACCATCCATCATCCAATGTTTGACATTGCGCTCATAGACGCCCAGTAGCATTCCGTCCCGCTCCTGTCGGGCATAAGTAAATCCATCAAGGTCTGCCACGAGAGGGATTTCTGTTTTGCGCTCGGTCAGAGCCGGAATGCTGTCAGTGATCAGATAGTGGTGTTCCATCGGTGTGACGGGCAGGTCAACGCCCGCCATAAGCCCGCATTGCTTGGCCCACAGGCCGCCCGCATTCACAACATGTTCCGTGTGAATGGTTCCCTGTTCGGTCACGACATCCCATGTGCCGTCACCGCGTTGATTAAGTTCCAGAACACGGTTGCGCAGGATCACATCGGCACCGCGTTTCTTGGCTGCCCCTGTATAGGCGTATGTCACCCCGTTGGGGTCCAGATACCCTTCGTTATGATCGTAAAGCGCGCCATAAATATCATCAGTCTTCATAACATCACCAATGATGTCATGGACTTCGTCACGAGACATTAGTTTTGCGGAGTTAATGCCAATAGCTTGGAAGGTTGAAAGCCCGGCCTTCAACATCTCCCACCGCTGTGGGTTGGAAGCCAACATCAGGCCACCGGTTTCATGCATTCCAACACTTTGCCCGCTCTCGGCTTCAATTTCTTTGTACAGGTTGATCGTATAAGCCTGAAGCGCTGCGATGTTTGGGTCGGCGTTAAGCGAAAAATATCCCGCAGCCGCGTGCCAGGTTGACCCTGCCGTCAATTCAGCACGCTCTACGAGTGCAACATCTTTCCACCCGAATTTTGCAAGGTGGTAAAGGACTGATGCCCCCACGACCCCGCCTCCAATGACAATTGCCTTATATGCAGACTTCATTGTTTCTTAGCCTCCCACTGTCCTTAAGGACAGAATTTTTCCTTCACCATGCGTTGGATCAGATGAGCCGCCAAAATACCGATCGGTGCGTGCGAAGAGAATCCTTGCATTCTTAATATAGTTTAGCCTATGTTTAACCGTAGGGAACCCTATTGTTGAGAGGATCCCCAAAAAAATAAAGCACCAACAAAAAAAATGACGCCCCAACATGGAGAACAACTATGAAAACCCTTTTGCTCAGCAGCGCTGCAGCCTTGTCGATGATTTGCACAGCTGCCTTCGCAGAAATCGAACTGAAGATCGCAACAGATTCAGGCACAAATGATGCCCCTTCGGGACTTGCAATCGCCAAGTGGGCCGAGCGTATTGAAGAAGGCAGTAACGGTGAAATTGACGTAAAAGTCTTCTATCAGGATGAGTTGGGCAGTCAGCTTGAAGTGTTTGACCTGTTTGTTGCCGGTGAAGTCGATCTTATGCTCAGCTGGCCATCCACGTCATATGACAAGCGAATTGGTGTCGTGAACACACCTTTCATGGTCTCCAGCTGGGAAGAAGCAAGCGAAGCTTTTGGCCATAATGGCTGGGCCAGCGAGATCATGAACGAAGTTTTTGGCGGCATCGGCCTGAAGTATCTGGGCGCATGGCCTGAAGGTTTTGCTGGTGTTGCAACACGCGGCACGTTCTCAACCAATATCGAAGATGCAAACGACATCAAAGTCCGTGTTCAGCCATTCTTCCCAATCCCCAACACCATGCAGGCGCTTGGATATCAGACCGAAGCGCTGGAATGGGGGGAGGTGTTCACATCAATCCAAACCGGTGTTGTTGACGGCGATTCAGGGAACGTAATCTACTGGGATTATGAATTCTTCGGCGAGTTGCTGGATTACTATGTCCACACACGCCACGATTTCGTGACCGGCAACATTTTGGCAAATGCCGATACGTTTGACGGTATGTCGGATGAGCACAAGCAGCTGATCCTCGACACCTCGGCCAAGATGATGGACGAGCGTTTCAGCGGCGCCCGCGCTGAAGACGAAGCCAATATCGCACGCGCCGTGGAAGGCGGGATGCAGTATATCGAGCCTTCGGAAGAGGAAGTCGCAGCAATGAAAGTGGCGGTCCGCGATGCGGTCTGGCCCCTGATGGAAGACCAGATCGGTGCTGACATCATGGACAAGATCAGAGCCAAAGCAAACTGATCCCGCCAAGTGCGTGGGCCATGGCGCATACCGCTATGGCCCTTTCTTTCATAGCGAGGCAAACATGCAGAAACTGCAAAAGATCGACGATTTTCTTTTCGTCGTATTTAACGTGATGATTATCCTAACCAGCGTTTTCATGACTGGGCTGGTCTTTTTTCTGGTACTTTCCCGTTACTTTTTTGGGTCGTCGATGATCGGTACGCTCGAAATGGCAACGATCTGCGCGCTCTGGCTGTACATGCTAGGTTGTATGGTCGCTTCACGAAACAACGAGCACCTGACCGTCGACTTTCTTGAGCAGAGCATCGTCCGACCGAAACTCAAGGCGTACTATGAGATCAGCAAGTCCATCATCGTATTTGGCATTTCACTGTTCGTACTTTATCTCGCGAGCGAAATGCTGGCTTGGGCTCTAAAGCGGCCTCAGACGACTCCTGCGTTGGGTATCCCGCTTCTCTGGCAGCAAGCATCGATGCTGATCGCGACCGTCTTCTTTGTGACCTACGGGTTTCGAGACGTAATTCGTGCGTTCGGTTTGCTCAAGACGAACGAAGGGAGTGAATGACATGGAGCCCGTCTACGGTATCCTTATCCTCATTGCCTTGATGATTTATGGTGTCCCAGTTGCTTGGTCTTTTGCGGGGGTGTTGGCCTACTTAGTTTGGGCTTACGACACAAACACTACCACCCTTTTTCTACAAGGGTTTCGAGGCCTGAATTCAGTCATTCTGCTGGCGCTGCCACTATTTATTCTCGCCGGTTACCTGATGGAATCCGGGGGCATTGCCCGGCGGTTGATCACGTTTATGGAAGCGTCGGTAAAAGGGCGCAGAAATGGTTTAGGGTCCGCGCTTGTGATGTCATCCGCTGTCTTTGGAGCGATTTCTGGAACGGCCACTGCCGCCGTCGCGTCCATTGGCACAATCATGGTCGACCCATTGGCTGAACGTGGTTATCCCCGTCCATACACCAGCGCTCTTTTAGGGATATCTTCGCTGCTCGGCATTCTTATCCCACCATCTATCACATTGATTCTGTTTGGTGTTGTGACACGTCAGTCGATCACAGCGCTCTTCGCGGCCACCGTGGTGCCGGCAATTGTTCTGATCATTGGATTGATTATTTACAATAAGATCGCCTGTAAGACCTTCCTGCGCGAGTTCGACGAAGCACAGGCCGCAAAATCTGATGACCATAAACCGACCCAGACAGATGCAGAGCGAGACGGTTTCTGGAAGTCAGCATTCAAAGCCATTCCAGCACTCCTCATGCCCCTCGTCATTCTTGGCGGAATCTATGGCGGGTTCGCAACACCGACAGAGGCAGCTTCGATCGCAGTGGTTTTGTCAATCGCGGTTGGCTTCTTCATTTATAGAAATCTGACACCCAAGCGATTGATAACAAGCATTGTAAAGGCCGGAGAAACGACCGGTACTATTATCATGATCCTACTGTTCTCCCTGATGATCGGGCGGATCATGGTTGCAGAAAGTGTGCCGCAGGATCTGACAAAATTCGTGACGTCTCTGACAGAGAACAAGATCCTGATTTTGCTTATCGTAAATGCGTTTCTCACTTTCGTTGGCATGATCATGGATGACGTTTCTGTCACCGTCGTGATTGCGCCTTTGTTCATGTCCCTGATGGTTTCAGTTGGCGTTGATCCAGTACATTTCGCATCTATCGTTGCGTGTTCTGTCGTAATCGGCGCGAATAGCCCACCGATGGCACCCATTCTCTATATGGCATGTAAGATCGGCAAAGCATCAATCCATGAATCGGTCAAACCTGCACTGCAACTGATCTTCTTCGTAGCTCTGCCGGTTATGTTGATCGTGACATACGTACCAAGCCTGTCGCTGTTTCTGCCACGGCTTCTTGGGGTGTACTGATGACAAGTACGTTAGCGCAAAAATCAGCCAAAGCTACACAAGGTGAAATCGATATGACGCGCCACTATTCGGCATTTTCGGTCTTCCGCGAAGGGTTAAAAGGTCACAAAGGCTGGGCGCCGCTTTGGCGGAGCCCAGCCCCGCAAGACGCCTATGATGTGATTGTCATAGGTGGCGGTGGCCATGGCCTAGCAACGGCGTACTACCTGGCAAAAAATCACGGCATCAGAAAGGTTGCCGTGATCGAAAAAGGCTGGCTGGGTGGCGGCAATACGGGTCGGAATACGACAGTGATCCGGTCGAACTACTTCTACCCAGAAAGTACACGGCTCTATGATCTTTCGGTTCGGCTTTACGAAAAGCTCTCCCGCGACATCAATTACAACGTGATGTTCTCGCAGCGTGGAATGATGGTGTTGACCCATTCCGAAGCTGAGATGGAAATAGCCTCACGAACAGTAAATGCGATGCAGATCAATGGAGTGGACGCGGAACTGCTGGATGTCAAAGACGTTCAGAAAAAAGCACCCATTCTAAATTATAGAAGCGACGCCAGATATCCCATCCATGGCGCCATCTTTCAAGGGCGCGGTGGAACCGGACGCCATGATGCGGTCGCCTGGGGCTACGCGCGCGCAGCTGACCAACAGGGTGTTGATATCATTCAGAATTGCGAGGTCACCGGCTTTTTGATCGAAGGTGGCGTGTGCAAGGGTGTCGAAACTACACTGGGAAAAATCCGGTCTGATCGCGTTGGCGTCGCGGTTGCCGGTCATTCTTCGGTGCTTGCCGAAATGGGAGGATACAACCTGCCCATCAACTCTTACGCACTTCAGGCCTTCGTCACTGAGGCGGTCAAGCCAGTCATGGATACAGTCGCCTTTTCACCTATGACGGGAAGCTATTTCAGCCAGTCCGACAAAGGTGGTTTGGTTATTGGCGGCGGATTGGACCGCATTCCATCCTATGCGCAGCGTGGTAACACGCCGACGCAAGAGACTGTTCTGTCCGGTATCATTGAGATGGCACCTGCACTGGCCAAGGTCAAACTGCTGCGGCACTGGGCGGGCAACGTGGATGTGAGTCCTGACAGTTCCCCTCTAATCGGACCTTCGGGCACTCAGGGCATCTATATTAACTGCGGTTGGGGAACGGGGGGCTTCAAAGCTATTCCGGCAGGCGGATATGTCTTTGCGCATTTACTGGCGACCGGCAACCATCACGATATCAGCCGACCCTTTGACCCTGACCGTTTTCGTACTGGCCGCCTCCTAGATGAGGCTGCCGGCTCTGGCATTGCGCATTGAAGAAAGTAAGTTGAATGCAACGTTTCTCCTGTCCATTTTGCGGTCTTCGCGACGAACGAGAGTTTCATTTCGCTGGCGAGGCCGGAAAAACACGTCCTGACACCACACAAGATGTCAGCGACAAAGAGTGGGCCAACTACCTGTTTTTTTGCAAAAACACCAAGGGACCAACCCGCGAGATCTGGGTTCATACAACCTGCCAGGAATATTTCATCATGGAACGCGACAGCGTCACCATGGAAGTATTGGGCACCACCGCGATGAGAAAGGATACGGCATGACCGGGCACCGCATTGGAACGCGCGGTCTGCTTGACCGCTCGAAAACACTCAGCTTCCGTTTTGATGGAAAGACTTATCAGGGATTTCAGGGCGACACCGTCGCATCAGCCCTGCTGGCTTCTGGCGTCCGCATTTTCGGCCGCAGTTTCAAGTACCATAGGCCACGTGGTGTTTGGGGCGCTTGGTTCGACGACCCGAACGCAATAGTTGATATCAAACACGGCGGCGTGCACTACCCTAACTGTCAGGCAACCATGACTCAGTTGGTCGACGGAATGGAAGTTCGTTCCGTCAATGCCTGGCCGACAGCTCAAAAAGATCTGAAAGGTATTTTGGATCTTGCCCAAAGATTCATGCCTGCCGGGTTCTACTATAAGATGTTTATGTGGCCAGATTGGCACCTTTTCGAGCCAATGATCCGGAAAATGGCAGGGATTGGCACTCTCAGCGCAGATGTCCAAGACGATTTCGAAGCCGCGATCTTGCATGAGCACTGTGAAACACTCGTCATCGGAGGCGGGCCCGCTGGATTGACGGCAGCTCGCGCTGCAGCCAAAGCCGGAAAGTCGGTTCTTTTGATCGATGATCATCCCGACTTTGGCGGCAGTTCTTATCGTTACCCCAATGATGCCGCGGAAGGGCCGTCATATTGGGTTGCTGAGCAGCTATCCGCAATTGAAGATGCCGGTGGACGGGTGTTGAGCAGCACAACTGCGATTGGCGTCTATGATCATCAGGCGGTTTCGATTGTTACAGATCGAGGGCTTGGAACTGCTCCCGTCGTCCGGAAACTGCGCCCCGATAACGTCATTGTCGCAACCGGTGCTGTAGATCGCCCCGTCACCTTTTCCAATAATGATCGCCCGGGAGTTATGTCGCTGGATGCAGGCGCAGAGTTTCTGGCGCGCTTTGGCGTTCTGGTTGGTCAGCAGATCGCTATCCTTTCAAATCGTCCGGACGCACACGATGTGGCTGCACAGCTGGAAAATGCAGGCGCGAAAGTCGATTTACTTGATCCGAAATCGGACCCAGCGAAAGCGATTGGCTACCGAAACCTTAAAGGGGTGCGCGTCGCCGGACATACCTATCCTTGCGATACGATCCTTGCATCGGCAGGGCTGACACCGCTGGTACATCTCTGGCGTCATGCTGGCGGGAAGCTTGATTGGGACGAGGGGCGACAAACATTTGTACCGTCCACAGGACCAGATTGGATGCGCGTGATCGGTGGCGCGAATGGCACCTATGAAAGAAGCGCAGTTGAGGAAGAGGCTAGAAGTGCCGCGCTCAACACCTCACGGCCTGAACGTCATGTCTATAGCATTTCTCCGCTTCTGCCGAACACGAAAAATACCGAAGGACGTCAATGGATAGATTTCCAACACGATGTCACACTCAAAGACGTGGCGCTAGCCCATCGCGAGAACATGGTTTCGGTTGAGCACCTGAAGCGGTACACTACGCTTGGCATGGCTGGCGATCAGGGTAAAACATCGAATATAGCCGGTCTGGCGGCCATGGCCGATCTAAAGGGTCAAAGAATCCCGGAAGTTGGCACGACCACATTCCGCCCGCCTTTTGTACCTGTTCCACTAGAAGCCTATCGCGGTGCTTCTCGCGACACACAGGTCGCGCCACTCAAACGCCTTACGCTTGAACCTGAGCACCGCGCGCTTGGCGCGGCACTTGGGGAATATGGCGGCTGGCTGCGTCCAGCCTGGTATGGTGGTGACGATGAACAAAGTGCTGTCGCCAGCGAGTGCAAGATTGCGCGAGATGCTGCCGCTATTATGGACGGTTCAGCGCTCGGCACGATTGAAGTGATCGGCCCTGACGCGCGCGCCTTTGTAAATTTTGTCTATTACAACACCATGTCCAATCTGAAGCCCGGCCGCATCAGGTATGGCTTTATGCTGACCGAATCCGGTTTGGTTTTTGACGATGGGGTCATTGCTTGTGTGGATGAAACGCGTTTCATCATCTCTTGTTCTTCTTCTCATGCAGATGCAGTCATGGCGCATCTTGAAAACTGGCGACAGGACAGTTTCGACCCGGATCGCGTTCATATCCATGACACGACCCAGAACTGGTCCACGGTCACGATCGCCGGCCCCAAGGCCCGTGCCATCGTCGACGCGTTGGGTGTTCTGGACACGTTGGACGATTTTGCGCACATGACGCTGAGGTTTGGCGCATTCGAAGACGTTCCGGCCCGTGTTGCACGTGTCAGCTTCACCGGGGATAGCAGCTTTGAAGTTTCGGTGCCCAACAGCGCTGCGGTGAGGTTGTGGCAACGGGCGATCGCTGCTGGCAAGCCACATGGCGCTGGCCCCGTTGGGGCCGAGGCGCTGGTCGTCTTGCGGGCCGAAAAGGGTTACATCATCGTTGGTAAAGACACCGAAGGGGAGACCATGCCCCACGACCTTGGGTTTGGTGCCCCTCGCCTTCGCAAATCCGCAGCGTTTGTCGGAGACCGAAGTCTACATACAGAAAACGCCAACCGAGAGGATCGCAAACAGTTTGTAGGTCTCTCCGTCGAAGATGGCGAACCTAAGCTTCCGATTGGAGCGCATATCGTAACGGTTCAAAATGGGGAGCGGCGGTCTCTGGGGTACGTAACCTCTAGCCACGACAGTCCAACCCTCGAACGACCGATCGCGTTGGCATTGGTAAGCGGTGGTCTGGGGGCCATGGGCCAGCCGGTAGAAATCTACCACATGGGAAAAACCCGGCGGGCAACTATTACACCGTCCTGTGCATTTGATACCGAGGGAGCACGAATTGATGCGTGATGATCGCAGTAAATGGCCAGCAATCTTGGGCCGAAAACGCCCTGCACTGTCAGGTGTAGGCATCGAAGTACACATGCTTGATGTGGGACGACAAACCGTGATCAGCGGTGCGCTGAACAATTGCCTTTCGATTTGCGGTGCAGATATCGCGATTAAGGGCGGCACAGAGATAGCATCGGATGATTTCTATGCTGTGAGTCAGAGACGAGATCGTATTCTGGTTGTGAATGGACCAGTCTTGTCCGATGGGTGGCATGTCAGCGAAAGCGTTGCTGTTTCGGACATGAGTTCCGCTTATGCAGTTTTGTCCATTTCCGGTCCGAATGCCGAACGACTGATCGCCACAGGTACGGAATTTGTTGCAAATGCGCCTTCGCCCTCTGTTTCGCGATTGTGGCACGGTTTTGGTGTTCTTCTATATCGTCATAATCAACCCCAGACATACCGTATGCATGTCAGGGCTGGGCTCTTAGAAGCGGTTTGGGAGATGCTTGACCGGCAGATCGTCACTTTGACTGGTCTTTCCGAGCTGGACACAGCATATACGTGAGCGTCACTAATACGTACGGCCACACCGGACAAAATCGGATGAAAGTAAGCTGACGAACGAATCTATGGATCGGAAACCAAATTGAGCGCTAAGAAAAGAGCACCAAAGGCAGGTTCGATTTCAGCGGAAGACTGGATTTCAGCGTCGCGTGGCGTGTTGATCAAGCGTGGCATATCAGCCGTAAAGGTTGAGCCACTGGCTCGTAAATTGCAAGTGACCCCAGGAAGCTTCTATTGGCACTTCAAGAACCGCGATGCGCTTTACCGCGCGCTACTGAAAGATTGGCTGGCCACCAATGTTCATCCGTTTATTGAGGCCCTTGAGGACGCAGCCGACGAACCCCGCGCCCAGTATCTCGCTCTCGCGTATGTCTGGGTGTTGAGCCCCCAGTTCGATGCCCCATTGGATGTTGCGGTTAGAGAATGGAGCAAAACGTCTGAATTGGCAGCACGAACCCTACGCTTTATCGATCGCAAACGGATTTCATTGTATCAGTGGGTGCTCGAAGGGTTTGGCCACGACCCCATGTCGGCTTTGGTACGCGCGCGCACGATGTACTACCATCAGATTGGTTACTACACGATGCGAATAGAGGAAGATTCGGATAAACGGCTTCTGCAAATCCCTTATTATGCCGAAATCATCGCAGGGGATACATGGTTGAAGGACCTGAAAACACCGGACGAAATTCGGCGCACGTTAGCTGACTTTCCTCGACGCGAGAACTTGGCGGACCGCATGGCGCGTCGCCCCTTAACATCAGTAGATTAAGCGCCAAGTTTGGGAAATACATGCGCCTGCTTCACGACGCCATAGACAAAACTGGTGTCGATGGAATTAATGCATCCAATCTTGTGAATGCGTTGGCGGACAAACCGTTCATAGTCTTTAAGGTCAGACGCGACGACACGCAGCAAATAGTCAGCTGCGCCGGTCATGACGTAGCATTCTAGAACCTCCGGTATATTGCGCACTTCATTTTCAAACAGGCCAGCAACATCCGCCGTTTGCCCTTGAAGCGTGACACGAACAAACACGGTGATGGGCAGGCAGCCCATATGCTGCGGGATCAACGTTTACGCTATAGCCTCGTATCACCTGTTTCTGTTCCAGATTTCGGAGGCGTCTCAGGCAGGAGGGAGGCGATAGGTTCACTTCATCTGCAAGATCGAGATTCGTAAGTCATCCGTTGCTTTGCAACGCGCGGATCACCTTGCGATCTGTATCGTCTATTGTTGTTGTTTTTGGCATATAGTTTCAATCCAGACGCTTCTAGAGGCAAAGATAGCAACCAAATGCCTCTGACTCCATCCTAAAGTGCTTAAACGTACAGGAGGGGCTCTCATGAAGAAAGATGTTGCCGGGTTTTCAACACGGGCAATTCACCACGGCTATGATGCAGGACAACACCAAGGGTCACTGAACCCGCCCGTCTACCTGACCTCCACATTCACTTTTGAAACCGCTGAGGCGGGCGGTGCGATGTTTGCTGGAGAACAGCAAGGACACTTCTACAGCCGTATTTCCAATCCGACGCTTGATCAACTTGAAGAACGCATCGCCAATCTTGAGGGCGCGGAAGCCGGGTTGGCCACAGCCTCCGGCATGGGGGCAATTACCTCTGTTTTTTGGACACTCGTCAAAGCGGGTGACGAGGTCATCATCGACAAAACGCTCTACGGTTGCACCTTTGCCTTTCTAAGCCACGGGCTGACAAAGTTTGACGTCAAGGTCACTCCAGTTGATCTCACTGACCCCGAGAATTTGACCGACGCGATCACGGACCGCACCAGGGTTGTCTATTTCGAAACACCCGCCAATCCTAACAATCGTCTTGTGGATATTGCAGCGATCTCGCGGATTGCCCATGCAAAAGGCGCAAAAGTGGTGGTCGATAACACCTACGCAACACCTGTCCTCACCCGACCATTGGAGCATGGTGCAGATATCGTCCTACATTCTGCCACTAAATATCTGGGTGGCCATGGCGATCTGGTGGCAGGTCTCATCGCGGGCTCTGCCGAAGACATGACACAGGTCCGATTGGTCGGACTAAAGGACATGACTGGCTCGGTTATGTCCCCTTTCACAGCCATGTTGCTCCTACGCGGCTTGAAAACCCTGGAACTGCGGGTCGAACGGCATTGTCGCTCAGCAATGCAAATCGCCCAAATGCTTGAAGACCACCCGTCGGTGGCCAGTGTGCATTACCCCGGTCTCGACAGTTTTCCGCAAGCCGATTTGGCGCGTCGTCAGATGTCGGACTTTGGTGGCATGATCCCGTTCGAAGTTGTCGGTGGAAAAGATGGCGGTATTGCCATGATGAACCGCCTGAAGCTCATTCAACGGGCGGTCAGTCTGGGTGATGCGGAAAGCCTGATCCAACATCCCGCAAGCATGACTCATTCAACGTATACGCCGCAAGAACGGGCCGAACACGGAATTGCAGAAGGTCTCGTGCGCCTCTCCGTGGGATTGGAGACTGCAGATGACCTGATCGACGATTTGATGGCGGCCCTGTCTCAACACAATGCCATCGCGGCTGAATAGCCTGCACTGACTGGAGGATAAGGAGGATAAAATGACCAAGAAACCGCTATATGGCGATGCCACCAGCCAAGCCGCAAGCCGTAACCATGGCGGCTGGATCAACCAATTGGACCGCGCACGCAAATCCGGGCCCTTTCTTGATGCGCATCCGATGGACAGTATGGGCATGTCCACGAAGGCCGTCCATGCCGGAACGCATGACGACCCACGCACTGGCGCGGTAGGAACGCCGATCTACCAGGCGTCGACCTTCATTCTTCAGGAAGAAACCTATGGGTCTATCGAGGAAGGGTTTGGTCGCGATCGTTTCATCTACACGCGCTACGGAAACCCATCGCAATGGGCCGTCCAGGAAAAGCTTGCAACACTCGAAGGAGCCGAAAGTGCCATAGTGTTCAGCTCAGGTATGGCAGCTATCACGGCAGCGGTCATGGCCCTTGTCGACAAAGGTGCGCATGTCGTGGCGGCCAGCGATCTCTATGGCGGTACATACAATCTCTTCAATCAGGAATTCCCGTCGCTTGGCATGTCGGCCACGCTGGTAGACAGCTATGATCTTGAAGCCATTGAGGCTGCGATCCAGCCCAATACGCAAATCCTCTATTTCGAAGTGATCACCAATCCGGTGCTGAAGGTTGTGGACCTTCCAGCACTCGTCGATATCGCAAAGCGCCATAACCTGCGTTTGATCGTTGACAGCACTTTCGCCCCGCCCCCCGTCATGAAACCTTTGGAGTTGGGTGTGGATCTAGTGGTGCATTCGGCGTCGAAATACCTCAACGGCCATTCGGATCTGATCGCCGGCGTCGTTTGTGGACCACGCAAGCTCGTGGACATGATCTGGCCGCGATTGCTGAACTATGGCGGGTCGCTCGATCCGCACGCCTGTTTTCTACTGGAGCGCGGCCTTAAAACGCTGGATATTCGTATGAAGGCTCATGAAGCCTCGGCCACAGCATTGGCTGAGTTTCTTGAGACCCACCCTGCGGTGGAAAAGGTCTTGTACCCGATGCTGCCCAGCCACCCGGATCATGCCCGCGCAAAAGAGTTGATGAAGATGGGCACGGGCAACGTGACCTTCTTTGTCAAAGGAGGAGACCAGGCCGCTCTCGCTTTGATGGATCATCTGAAACTGCCAAAGCAGGCCACCAGCCTTGGCGGGATCGAAAGCCTCATCAGCCTTCCCTTCAATTCTTCACAAGCTACGATGACCGCGCGCCAACGCGCAGATATCGGCATTTACCCCGGTTGCGTCCGCCTTTCCGTCGGCATCGAAGACGCAAAAGACCTGATCGCCGATTTTGACCAAGCTCTCAATGCCATCTCCACCATGAAAGGTGCTGCATAATGCGTAACTCTATCCCCACCGCCGCCTTGAGCGAATTCGTCAACGAAGTCGCAGGCGATCCCGAAGAAGGCATTATGAGCTACGGTATCGAGATCGATTGGGAAAGCGGCACGCGCGCACGTTCGTCGACCAAACCGATGCTGGTCGGGCCGCATAAGGTTAGCCGTTCCTTCACCTGGAAGGCGGATGAGCCGCGTCAGCTGATGGGCAACAATCACGGACCCAATCCTCAGGAATTGCTGCTGTCAGGCCTAGGGTCCTGCATGATGGTCGCATTTGTAGCCGGTGCTACGGCTGAAGGTATTCAACTGGAGTCAGTGAAAATTGACTTTGACGGCGAGCTGGACCTGCGTGGTTTCATGGGGTTGGCCACCAATACACCCGTTGGGTTCCCTGAAATCCGCTACACCATGCATGTGACGGGCGATGGTACCCCGGAACAGTTCGAAGCGCTGCATGAAAAGGCCGTCAAACACAGCCCCAACGCACAAACGATCATCAACCCAGTCGCCCTGTCTGGTGAGATCATTATTACAGAAATCGAAGACTAACACGCGACCTGGGGAGGCTTGCTATGACCGCATCGCGCACGCATCTAAAAACTGTTGAACAGCTTCTACTGTGGCATTCGCACTGGATGATCCACCACGCGAACCATATCCGACCGAAGGTGGACGGGATCAAGATCGGTGGTCACCAGGCTTCCTCAGCCTCAATGGTGTCGATCATGACAGCGCTCTATTTCTCAGCGCTGCGGCCCGAAGACCGTGTGGCTGTCAAACCCCATGCTTCGCCGGTATTTCATGCCGCCCAATACTTGATGGGCAATCAGACCCGCGAGAAAATGGAAAATTTCCGCGGTTTGGGGGGTGTGCAAAGCTACCCCTCACGCACGAAAGATATCGACGATGTCGATTTCTCCACCGGCTCAGTGGGTCTGGGCGTTGCAATCACCTCTTTTGCCTCGATCATTCAGGATTACATAGCCGCGAAAGACTGGGGCAAAGGTTCCCCTATGGGCCGCATGGTAGCACTTGTGGGCGATGCCGAATTGGACGAAGGCAATATTTACGAGGCGCTGCAGGAAGGCTGGAAAAACGACCTGCGTAATACCTGGTGGATTATCGATTATAACCGACAGTCACTTGACGGAATTGTGCGCGAGGGCCTGTTCGAGCGCATTGAAAAGATCTTTGATGCTTTTGGCTGGGACGTGGTGCGGGTGAAACACGGGGCTCTGCAACGGGCCGCATTTGAAGAGCCGGGTGGAGACAAGCTGCGCGAGTGGATCGATGCCTGCCCGAACCAAGAATACTCAGCGCTGACCTTCATGGGGGGCTCTGTCTGGCGCAAGCGCCTCATGGATGATCTGGGTGATCAAGGTGACGTCACCGCGCTCATCGATCGGCGAAGTGATGACGAACTGGCCGCGCTGATGGAAAATCTCGGTGGAAACTGTGTGGAGACCATGGCCGACACGTTTGATGCCATCGACCACGACCGCCCGACCTGTTTTCTGGCCTACACGGTCAAAGGTTGGGGAACGCCAATAGCCGGGCACAAGGACAATCATGGCGGATTGATGAACAAGACCCAGTTTGCTGAATGGCAAAAACATATGGGTGTCGCTGAGGGTCAGGAATGGGAACGGTTCGCCGGAGTGGAAGATGTCGCCCATCTGGAAAGTTTCCTGAAGGCCGTCCCGTTCTTCGCGGAAGGACCACGCAGATTCAGCGATGGAAAGGTGTCGGTTCCTTCTGTGGAATTCAGCAGCGATCGCGAAATCTCGACCCAATCCGCCTTTGGGAAAATCCTCGATGGCCTCTCCAAAGGCGACAGCGAATTGGCCGCGCGCATTGTGACCACATCGCCTGATGTCACAGGCACCACTGGCCTTGCGTCTTGGGTCAACCGTCGCAAGCTGTTCGCTCGCTCTGAGCAGGCAGATGCCTTCATCGAGCATCGCATACCTTCGACCGCGAAATGGGCATTTACGCCCGAAGGTCAGCACATCGAACTTGGAATCGCGGAGATGAACCTGTTCCTTTTGCTTGGCGCGGCGGGACTTTCACATTCCCTTTTCGGGAAGCGCCTGCTTCCCATCGGCACGGTCTATGATCCCTTTGTGCATCGTGGCCTCGATGCGATGAATTATGCCTGTTACCAAGATGCGCGCTTCATGATCGTCGGCACGCCATCTGGTGTGACACTGGCTCCAGAAGGTGGCGCGCATCAGTCGATCGGTACGCCATTAACCGGCATGAGTCAGGACGGGCTGGCCGCCTTTGAACCCGCCTTTGCCGACGAGTTGGCGGTGATCATGGAATGGGCGTTTGATTACATGCAGCGAGATGGCGAGGGTGATCCAGATGAGCGCACTTGGCTGCGTGATGAGACCGGCGGCAGCGTCTATCTGCGCCTGACGACCAATCCCATCGAACAACCCGGAAAACGGCATGACGATGCGTTCCGGCAGGGTGCCATCGACGGCGCTTACTGGCTTCGCAAACCCGGTCCGAACTGTGAAGTCGTGATCGCCTATCAGGGTGCCGTGGCTTCAGAGGCAATCAAGGCGGCTGGGATCATCGGGGAGGGTCGACGTGACGTTGGTGTTCTCGCCGTCACTTCCGCAGACCGGCTTAATGCGGGCTGGACCGCCGCACAGCGCGCTCGCTCGCGTGGGAACGTGCTTGCCCGCTCCCACATCGAAACCTTGATGGGTGAATTGCCCTCACATTGCAAAATCGTCACTGCAATCGATGGGCATCCAGCCACTTTGGCGTGGCTTGGTGGTGTGGCGGGACACCAGACGATTTCACTGGGGGTAGAGCATTTTGGTCAAACGGGCACAATCGGTGATCTCTACAAGCATCACGGCATTGACGCGGGCTCCATCGCTGAGAAAATTCAGGGTCTTACGGACGGCAAGCACATTCGGATGCACGCCGTTTCGTGATCGTCAACTGGTCCGACATGGTCCGCAGCGCCTTAGCGGTGCTGGTGTGTTCAAACAAAACTATCGTGGCTTCATTGAGGCCACGATAATCTTCTTCACTACGTTACTGGAATTCGATCCTAACTTGGAACGGTGTGCGTCGCGCTCACCTTCTTGAAACTCACGATCTCATCGAAACGCGCGCGGAATGCTTCTGGCTGATACACGGAAGCGATCTGGCCAAGCAGCGTGTTGTCGTCCGAGTAGACAAGAATTGTCGGATAGGACTGGATACCTAGGGATGCGGAACGGTTATAGCTATCGGCGACCAATGGCGATTCTTCAGTCGCGCTTACAATCGCCTGGGTGTCGAGCTTGGGATATCCATGCGCGTCGCAAATTTCATCATAGGTGGCGGCAAGGTTGAGATCCTTGCCGTTCAGAAAATGTGCATCCTGAATGACATGCGCAAACTCCAATGCGCGTTCCGGAGCCAGAGCTTTCATCTGAAGAATGGCGTGGCTGGGTGGGGCTGAAATGCTAAGCGGAGCATCTTCACGCTGCAGCATGTCGCGGAACGGTTGCCCGATCGCACGCCCGGTAACCTGGGTCATCTTGACCTCGGCTTGGGCAATGTAGCCCGCCATATCAGAGTAGCTGCCCACCCGTTCGCCTTTGACCAATCCCCCCGGTACAACCTCGATGTCGACGTCTGGGTGAGATGAACAAAACGCATCAAGTGTGGGCGTGAAGCCAAAACACCAGCCGCAGAGGGTGTCGTGCCCATAGATGATCTTGGTCATGGAAAATTCCTCCGTATTGGGGCGGCCTCAGGCAGCTGACCCCATAATCTCTGCAACTGACTGGATTTTCGGGAAACCGTCCAAGGCTTCCAGACGGGCCAACCAAGCTTTGACATTGGGATAGTCAGCCAGAGAGACACCTGCCTCTTCGACGGCAGCAATATAGCCATAGTTCGCCACATCTGCGATGGTCGGTCTATTCCCCACAAGCCAGTCGTTTTCTGCCAGACGCGGCTCAAACATGGTGTTCATCAGGGCATGGGTTTTCTCGACCGCGCCGTCATAGTCGATTGGTACACCGAAGAATTTAGCGATACGCGCGCCGCAGGGTCCTTCGAACACTTCTTTGACACTGGTTGTCAACCATTCCTGAACCTGTGCCGCAGCGACCGGGTCCGTCGGCAGCCATGTACGATCCGCGTCGTATTGCATAGCCAGATAGGTCAGGATTGATGTGGAATCGCGCAAGGTGACATCACCATCGACCAGTGCGGGCACCTGACCCAGCGGGCTGATCTTCAGATACTCGGGTTGCTTATGCGCCCCGGTTTGCAGGTCCACGAGGACGGCCTCGTGGTCTACATTCAACAACGACAGCATGGCTGTGGCGCGGTGAGCGTGACCGGACAGGGGGTGTGTATAGAGTTTCATGAGGCTATCCTTGTTGGGTAAAGTGATTGCGATGCCGTGACACCCAGTCGGCAAAGGATGTCAGTTTGAGATTGAACCGGTTTTCGATCTCCGAAGGGTCGGTCAGGAAGCCGGGTTGGAACTGATCCGGATTGGCCTGCACGCCGCCATACATACCGGCGATCATGCCAGCGACGTGTGCGCCAGCCAGCACCGAAAGCTGTGACTCGAACGTGGCGGGGGTCATCACGTCATAGGTCAGATTTCTCCCCAGCACCTCGCCCATGATGCGGGAAAGGTCATCGCCATCTAATGCCGCAGGTCCGCCAAGGCGCAGCACCTTGTTCGGCAGATCGCCTTGCAAGGCCTTGTCTGCAACACGGCCAAAATCAGCAGCAGCACCCCATTGCATCTTGAAGCTGGCAGGCGTCGGATAGGCAAGCTTGCCGCGCGCAAGCCCTTCGGCGGTCCAAGGTCCAAGCAAATTTTCCATGTAGGTGATTGGCACCAGCCCGAGGAAGGAAAACCCGTCCTCCTGCAATCTACGCCACAACACGGCACCGGGGTCAGTGGTCGACGACGGGTCCATGATCGGCCCACCCGTGTTCCAGACGACACGTGTAATCCCGGCATCCTTTGCCGCCTTCAGCGCATTCACACCATAGGCGTTGCGGTCATCATTCGGGTCAGTGATCAACGGGACGTGCAAAAACAGCGCGTCCTGCCCTTCGCTGGCGCGGCGTAGGGTTTCGACATCAGCCATATCGCCTGTGACGACATCGACCCCGGCAGCTTTCCAACGCTCCGCGCCGTTGGAGGAACGGGTGAAGGCGCGGACTTGGTGACCTGCATCAATCAGAGCCTGAGTGCCTGCAGCCATCTGTGCGCCATTCGCGCCGTAAGAGAGAATTTTGAGGGGCATAATGCAGCTCCTATTGCTGGGTCAGGTCAGGATTGACGGGGGATGTTTCGATGAATTGCCACCTCAGCTCCGTGGCCGCCGTGCGACGTGTCACGCCCGAGATCGTGACTTGCAACAGACGCAAGGCACCGGGATGAGCGGCAGCGGCGGCCGGATCCTCGATCAGTTTGGCTGTGCCGTGCAGGTGAAGCTGGTCACCCGTTTCAAAATCGATAAATAACAGAGCCGCATCCGGGTTCAGCAACAGATTGCCAAACGTGTTGTAAAGATCGTTGCCACGGTAGTCGGGGATCGTGATTTGGGTCGCACTGTTTACTGACACAAAGCCGGGCTGGCCCCCACGGTGATTCACATCCACCCCTTCGTAGGGCGCGTCAGAGCCGTCCTGCACATAGGATGCGATAAAGAACGTGTCCGAGCGAGTGATCAGCTCGATGTCTTGCGGATCGAGCGATTCATAGACCTCCGCTGCGTTTGGCGGTGAAGTCATGCCGTTATCGCAGATATCCCGCAGATTGATGTATTTCGGACAGTTGCCATAGCTTTGGACAACGATGATGCTGATCTGTCCATCGTCCATGGCCGACACGCGCCCGTGCATCCGGTTGCGGCGCCGGTTTGACAAATCAATCCCCAAGACGCCAACCGGCTGGCCAATAGCAATCTGATCAAAGGCCGGCAGGCCGGTACGGTTGCCTGTTTGAACAATCAACGTCTTAGGATCCGGGGAGGAAGCAAACCCAGCTGGTCCGGTCAGTATCGTGGTATGAGGGAGACCTAGCCGGTCTACCGTGCCCAGAAAAATATATTCCAGACCCTCAAAAAAATCCCGGTGTTGATCTGGCATGTGATCCCGCATCAGGTGCTTGGTCAGCATGTCGATCTTCTCACGCATGCCAACCTGATTTTGCAGGCGCAGCTCACCTTCGTGAAAATGTTTGATGGTCATTGCAATCCTCCAGGAAGGTGGTGATCAGGACAAAGCAGGTGGGCCGTTCGGACAGTCGATCAGGTAACCCCAGCCGCCGTTTTCCAGCTTCTTGGCCACTTCGGTAGACTGACCTTCGGCCAGGACTGCGCCGTCAGGCGCAACGACGCTCCAATTGGCGCGCAGCAAGGCGACATCACCATTGATCACCTCACAGAACACATCGCTTTTGATGGTGGGTTTCAATTCCATGAACCCTTCAAATGCCTTGCGTGCACCGGTCAGCCCCATGAGTGGTGGTTGATCGGGCGGAAAGAAGATCTGGCAATCCGGGTGGAACATCGTGGTTATTCCATCAAGATCGCCATCTTGAAGGTAGGCGTTGACGCAATCCGCGATCTCGCGGGGCTGTTTTGCGATGTATTTGGACATGAAAAACCTCTGGTTGAGATGGATTAAAAGTCGAAGGAACCGGCGTCGCGTACGCTGTCGGGCAACCAGGTTTCCTGGATGTGCAGCCATGTTACGGGGGTGGTCATCTTCATGAGCACGCTGGTGACACGGGCATTTTTGTGTGCTGATTGCGTGGCCCCTATCTGCCACTCGGTATAGGTCGCCATCACCAGATCCCCAATTTCCTGCCGGATTGCGACGTCCCGGATCTCTATGCGGAAGTCAGTGTTCGAACCATATCCGCTGTCGAATCCGCCTTTCAGCATATCGCCTGTCAGGATGTGCCCTTCTGGTGGGATGAAGATGACGTTATCGTCCAGGTGGGACAGGAACCGTGGCGCAAGCTGGTCGCGCTCTACGGTACCGTTGAACCACTGGGTGAAGAAATCGTGCAAATCGACGATTTCCTTGGTGACGATTTCGAGCGTCGACATGTTGGTCTCCTGCAATGTGCTGAAGGGATGGAGAGGAGGCCGCACCAGTGTTGAAGCGGCCAGTGCGGTTTATTCGGGACCGTTATTGTCCAAGTCTAGGAACATCTTCCACGCGCCGGTTTCGTCGCGTTTATAACCAAGCACCAACCGGCCCTCAGGCTTTCTGACTTCGCCGGTGTCACGCATCTTCATGGTTCCGTAGAACCGTCCGGATACAATGACCGTGTCTCCGTATTCTTGCAGATCCTCGATATCGTAACCTGAGGTGATCTCTGCCGCCGCAATACGAGGGTTGTATTTGTCGCGGATCGCCTGCGTGCCAACCGTTACAGGCTGACGTTCATTGACCGTCATCACATCCGGGTGGCAAGAGGCCACCATGCGCTCAATATCGCCGCTGTCGAGGCCGTTGTTCCATTCGCTGATCGCCGCTTGGATTTCGTCACGTACCGTCATGGTCTTACTCCGAAGTTTTGGGTTGATAGGCTGTAAAAAACTGGCCGACGATGATTTCTTCGATCTCGGCCAGGAAGGCTTGGGTGGCAGGGCGCTTGGCAAATTGCGGCGTGACACGCTTTGCAGTGGCATGATCTGGGAAGGTGAAAATGTCGGTGTAGAGCGTCGGTCTACTGGGGTCGACAGACACCAGCGTTTCCCAGGACATGACACCATCCAGCGCCACAAAGTCCTTACGCGCTGCTTCGCGAACCGCATCCACATGGGCGCCGTCCTTCATCTTCAGGACGAAAATCTCGGTGATGGCGGTCATGGCAAGCTCCGTAACTGTGTTGCTTGCAGTGAACATAGTGAACTGCTATCGTAAGAATAACCCATCTTTATCCTAACAATCTGATCGGTTAAGCGAACAATGAGCCAGAACAACTTTGGAGAGATTCGTGTCTTTGTGGAAGTTGCACGCCGCGGTGGCTTTCGCGCAGCGGCGGAGCATTTGCATCAAGCACCGGCATCAGTCAGCGAGGCCATCCAGCGCTTTGAGGACCGACTGGGTGTAAGGTTGTTCGAACGCTCGACCCGGTCTGTTGCCCTGACACCTATCGGTGAACAGCTCTACACACGGAGCCTTCCAGCCGTCACGGATCTCGAAGGTGCGCTCAGTGCTTTGGATGAAGAGAAAGATCAGGTGAGCGGCAGATTACGCCTGTCCGCACCTTACAGTGCCGGTCCTTTCTTTCTCGATGATCTTTTGGCCAGCTTTGCCGCCGCCTATCCAAATGTTCAGGTTGAGATAATCTATGATGATAAGAAGGTTGATCTTCTAACATCCGGCATTGATGCTGCGATCCGATCACAAACCATGATGGCGTCAGACACACATGCTGTTCCCGTTGGCCCAGAGCTCAACATGACCATCGTCGCGGCGCGCAGTTATCTCGAAGACCGTGGCACGCCTACACATCCGCGTGACGTGCTCGAACATGATGCGATCTGCTATGCGTTTGGCCGAGGTGACCGGCTCGCGCCTTGGGGGTTCAAAGGACCGGACGGGTCTTTTGTCATGCAGCCCAAACCAAGACTAGTGGCGAACGATATGCGCTCACTCCTGCATTATGCTTCTCGTGGCCTGGGTCTTGCTTACATCTACCGTGAGATTGCCGTGCCACATGTTGCAAACAAAGAGCTTGTCGAAGTGCTCAGAGACCACCTCGCGCCAATGCCGCGCTACTCGATAAATTATCAAAGCAAAAGGCATATGACCCGCCGCCTGCGCGCGTTCATTGATCTGGCAAAGACCCAAAACCGCTTGCAGTAGCAGCCCAACACCGCTCAATTCCTGATAGATTTGACAAAACGCTCCGAACTCCCGTCGGGGCTGTCGTTCGACAACGTGCGGCGTCGAGTAAAATGGGCTCTCTTACGTCTTCGTAACGAGATCAACGAATGACCAGTGCTGTTGATAGGCAATGATCGCGACCGGCGTACAATATCGTTCATCTGTACAGGGCAGAAATCCCACGGATCAACGTCAACGTTGACGCTATAGCGCGAAAGCGCTCAGATCTGAATTTTGGCGGCAGCCTTAAAACCCATTCTTTCGCGACTACCCCCTACGACGTGCGTTTGGTCGAGGAGTGGCGCGCTTCACCGCGGGCAGCAGAAAATTCGGGTTCGGCGTTTAAGTCTTCAATCGTGGTTCTCAATTCTGTTCCGTACATTTCCACTGATTTCATCAAGTCACTCTTTGTATTGGGTAATTCAGGCACCATCCTCAGGCAAAGTGAACCGCTTTTTATTTTCATAAGCTTAAAGGGCTCGTCGAGGGGCCACATTATGTGTCCGCCTCGGGGTCTACGGGAAGAATTGAATGAGAATTATAACAGGTTCCTTTAGCGCAGTTAACGCACTCGGATTCTACAACAGACCTGTCTCCAGCGGCTTCCTGCGTTTTTCGACATCTTGGGCTGTCCCTGCCTAGGTGAACCTTCTTATTGACATTGTTTCAAATGCAACTAATTTGCCAAGATAGTTGCATGTGAGATGAGTCTTGTGTGCGCATGCTGTCGAATTTGGGGAGGATTTTCGATTGTCTAAACTTCAAAAAATTATCACTGCGGGGATTGTGGCTACAGGTCTTTGTGCACCAATGGCGTCAGCCGAAGAATTGGTGCTATCGTCTTGGCTGCCACCACAGCATCCGATCGCACAGGGTGTAATTCAGCCTTGGGCGACTTCAGTTGAACAAGTTACCGAGGGCCGTGTGACAGTTCGCATTCTGCCCAAACCACTTGGGCCACCGCCTGCGCATTTTGATCTGGCAGCGGACGGTGTCGCAGACATTACATATGGGCTGCATTCGTTTACCCGCGACGATCGTTTTCTGCGCTCGCGCATCGGTCAGTTCTCATTTCTTGGAGATTCCGCTGAGACAACTTCAGTCGCATATTGGAATGTTTACTCCGACCAGTTGGATGCACAGGCTGAGCATGAGGGCGTCAAACTGCTGGGATTGTTTGTTCACGGTCCCGGTATGTTCCACAACAATCAACGTAAGATCGAATCTGCCGATGATTTCGCAGGTTTGAAAATTCGGACACCAGGGGGGTATATTGCTGATCTTGCGACAGATTTAGGTATCACCACCCAATTCATGGGGCCAGGTCAGGTGTTTGAAAAACTGTCGACTGGTGTGATTGATGGAGTGACCTTCACGATGGAGGCTTTAAAGGCCTTTAAACTTACAGACCATGTGACTCACGCGATGCATATCCCCGGCGGCATGTACAACACATCTTGGTTCCTAGTCATGAACGAAGATCGCTGGGAGGACATTTCCGAAGAAGACAAAGCCGCAATCGAAAGCGTTTCTGGTGCGGCTTTCGCGACTCTTGCAGGCACAGTTTGGGACGCGGCAGACTCAGCTGGCGCAGAATTTGTTACGGGGACCAATGTCGAAGTTTATGACGCACCGCAGGAGGTTCTTGATGCGATCAAGGGCTTTGCAGACAAGCACGAGGCGGCTTGGGCTGATGCTGTCAGTGCAACCGGCTTTGACGGTGCCGCAGCCCTTACAGAACTGCGCAAACAAGCAAATCCGTAATCTGCGATGGAGCCACAAAACGACTTAAATCATCCCCGCCAAGGCCTTGGTCTGTGGCAGGGACTATTCCGCGCAATGGCCTATGGTTCCGTGATTGTGATGTTGGGCATGACCCTGCTCACATCCGTGGATGTCATCGCACGATATATATTCAATCGTCCCATCAGTGGGGCGTTTGAACTAACGGAAATTGGTCTCGCGCTGGTGGTCTTTTTGGCAATGCCTTTGACAACCTATTCCAAAGAGCATGTTGAGGTCGATCTGTTGTCGATTCCGTCAAGTGGCACAAGGCGCATTCTATTGCGGCTTTTGGCAGTTGTCTGTGTCGCAGGAATCTTTGGTTTCATGGCTTGGGAGGTCTGGGAACACACCGAAAAACTCTTGAAACGCGGGACCGTAACCAACTCGCTGTCGATCCCTCTCTATCTCGTTGCGGGTGTCGTCGCGTTGGCCTGTGCCATGTCTGCCGTTGCGGCAATCATTGGCCTTTTTAAAGGAGATACAGAATGACCGTTTCGCTCCTAGGTATTCTTATTCTCTTTGTTCTGGTGTTTTTACGCGTCCCAGTTGCTTTTGCAATGATCGGCGTTGGCACCGTCGGTTTTGCTCTCTTGCGGAGTTGGAAGGCGAGCTTCACACTATTGGGCAATACGACCTTTGACACTGCGCTTTCGTTTACCCTGTCGGTGATCCCGTTATTCATTCTGATGGGGAACTTGCTGACCGTCTCAGGCGTGAGCCACTCCCTCTTTGCGGCGTCCCACCGATTATTGCGCCGCTTGCCCGGCGGTCTGGCTATGGCGACCGTTGTTGCATGTGGTGGCTTTAGTGCGGTCTGCGGATCTTCTTTGGCAACCGCTGCGACAATGTCCAAGGTTGCGATGCCATCCATGCGCAAGGTCGGCTATGCGGATAGCCTCGCCACTGGAGCAATTGCTGCAGGTGGGACTTTGGGCATTCTCATTCCTCCCTCTGTTATTCTGATCATCTATGGAATCATCACCGAGACGGATATTGCCAAACTGTTTTTGGCTGGCCTTTTACCGGGTCTTTTGGGCGTTATCATGTATATCGGTGCGGTCTATGTTGCGGTGAAAGTGAAGCCAAGCCTTGCACCGGACGGCCTGCAGGATCACCCGCTCACCAAAAAAGATATTTGGGGTGTTACAACCGTCGTCGGGCTGTTTGCCATTATCATGATTGGAATCTATGGCGGATTCTTCACACCTTCCGAAGCGGCCGCGATCGGCGCTTTGCTTTCATTGGTAATTGCCCGTGTTATGGGCGGGCTAACACTTAAGGGTTTGATGCAGGTCGGGCTTGAAACGGTAAGACCTGCGGCGATGATTTTCGCGATTGTCATCGGAGCAGAAGTGTTTTCAAATTTCATCAGCTTTGCCGGATTACCAGACGCAATCTTGGCTTTCGTTCAGACCCTTGACGTAAGCGCTTTTGTCGTAATATTCGCGCTTGTGCTGATCTACATCGTTCTGGGCGCTGTGCTGGAAAGCCTGTCGATGATCCTTTTGACCGTGCCAATCTTTTTCCCAATGATCTTGGCGCTTGATTTCGGAACCGGCTTGCTGGCCTCACCCGAAGCCGTTGCGATCTGGTTTGGTATTGTGGTTGTCGTGGTTACAGAAATCAGCCTGATCTCACCGCCGATCGGCTTAAACGTTTTTGTCCTAAGAACCATCTTACCGGATGTTTCACTCAAGACGATGTTTGCAGGTATCTTCCCGTTTTGGGTTGCCGATATCCTTCGACTTTTCGTGTTAATCGCCTTTCCAGCGATATCATTGGCGTTGGTACTTTGATGCAGCAAAGACAAAAAGCGGCAGGACAGGCCGCCCCAGGCCTGTTATGGGGGCAATGCAATATCGGTGCTAAGCCTTTTTTGGCAAAGCCACTCGCGCCGCTCTGGCACGAGTGGCACCCCTCTCAGCGATCGCATATCTGGGCGATGAGGTGGGCTTGGCTTCTCGGGTATTTATCCAGATTACCGACTGAAAACCTGGTCGAGCGGTGCCTCAACAAGTTCAAAAATGCCCGTTGCATCACAACCAGCTACGACAAAACCGCAGAAAGCTACCTCGGATTTATCGACATAGCTTCGATCCGACTTTTGGTGCGCCATTTGTCAACATGGCCTAGCCTAAATGTGAAGGATCATTGCGGCTGCCGAGCCAGAGCAGTGAAGAGACTGAACACGACGCGCACCTGCTGTCATTGCTAATTCGCGCATTTTGCCATCGACCAAGAAGGATCCACGGCCCGTTTGTGAAATTCGGTGCCGTAGCATGCGGTCTGCGATAGACCGGGGCTGGCGGTCTGCACAGAAGACAATGCAAACATGACCACCGCATCGGGTAACGCGCACGAATTCTGACAACGCCGGATAGGGATCATCCAGCGTTTCGAGACCCCAGGCGCACGTGAGTAAGTCAAAGCTGTCGTCCCGAAAGGGTAAATTTTTCATGCAACCGATGACGCGTTGCGCGGGGATGTCATGGCAACAGTCAAGCATCTTTTGGGATGCGTCGAGCAACACTAAATTCGCACGACTTTCCAAACCTTTGAGCAATCTCCGCGCCACAGTTCCTGTGCCACATGCGACATCCAAGAGACGCACATCCGGGCGCAAAAGCGCTGTTACCGCACCTTCGAACGCGCATTGAGCTTCTCCTCCCGCAAAGCGGAGCCAGCGCGCATGAGCCCTGCCGTAAGAGTCTGCTATGTCGTCATAGATATTGTATGATCGCATCTTGCCTCATCCGCTTGCCGGAACCAGCTGAAAATAGTAACGTCAACTAGATTGACTACTATGGAGTTTGCACTTGGTCAAGCAAGTTGACGATTTTCGAATTGATCATGTGGGCTGGCGCCTTTGGGATGCTGCAGGGATGTGGAAGAAGAAGTTTGCGGCGGAGATGGTCGCAATGGGCCACGAGTGGTATGCTGAGGCCCGTTCCAGCGTTATGCCATATGTGGGGCTTAAAGGCACAAGACAGTCTGACATTGTCGTCCGAATGGGCCTTAGCAAACAAGCTGTTCAACAACTCATTTTGGATCTGGAAGAGTCTGGGATATTACGGCGAGAGCCTGATCCCAATGACGGCCGCAGTAAAATAGTACACTTTACAAAAAAGGGCTTAGCCGCTCAGCGAGACAGTCAAAAAGCCAAAAGGAAGGTGGAGGCCGAGATCAGGAAACGGCTTGGAGATGAGGAGTTCGAGCGACTTGTAAGCATTCTTAAGAAAATCGGATCCGAAGCATAATTTACGCCGCATCATCAAAGATGACGTGAACAGCAGTCATTCAGACCGTGTGCAACATTCATAACTGTGGGTTCGGTTCTGATCTTGGCTGTGGTTGATATGAATGTTTCCAAAGAGGAGACTACGGCCAGCTAACCGAAACAGGCGAACACCTTGCTCTGTTCCGTTAAGGACTTTCGACCTGCTGCATGGGCTGTTCTGGGCTGTGTTGCAGGATGCTTTGCCCCCATGCGTTTCAGAAACGGGTCTGGGTTTACTTAAAATCAGTCCTCGATCCGCGATGTGCCTGAAATTATCAATCATTTGTGCCGTTACGCAAACAGAAAAAGGGTTGCCTGTTTGCGTAACGGACAACCCTTCTTGAGTTTTCGGAGGTGCGCCGGTTAGGCTGGCACCAATTTGTGTTTAGCAGTCCCTAAGGGTTGCCTCAGATCTGCTTCTCCCAAACTGTTCCGACACCTATCTCCAAGTTCTCAATAGACACTAGAGCACCTCCTTTCAGTTGTTACGCTATACCTTGAGCGTGACACAGATTGTCTGAAAGTCAAAACAAAATAGTGTGGTGCAGTTCACGTTTTCCACAGGATGAAGCAAAGAGTGATAAATTTTAAGCAAGACTTAAAAGCCAGTGTCATCTGGATGATACAGGTCTGTGACGTCAGATAAATTGGTTTGGCTCTCAGCTGTCGGGAAGTAAATATTCCACTAACTCAGTGCGTAAAAGTGACATGAAATTATCGTCTGACACCATGGTTGCGCGCAGGCGTCCAGCAGGGTCACGCCAGATGCTGACGCCTTCCAGATTTTGGTGATGTCCCAGCCGACTTTGGAACACAGTTGTCTCCTGTGTCAGCCCGTCTGCATCCACGTCCCAGCGGCGCAAGCGGCTGCGAAATCCAATAAACCTAAAGTCGCGCTCCAGCACATAAAACCGCCCATCCGGGCCAAAATCAGCGCTGACGGGCAAAAATGGCCCACGGTTTGGGATGTGAAAAGCATCACGCCACTGTGTGCCATCCCAAGACCATACCGGGATGTCTCCGTCTGGCGTTTCACTGTCTTCCGGCAGCGTATAAAGCGTACCCTCTGCATCAATCGCCAGCGCTTCCAGACCACTGTTGCGGGGCAGGTTTTTAAATGCTGCGGGGCGTTTTAGATGCGTTGCCGAAGCATCGGAGCGTTCATAATGCGCAACCCGTGTGAACAGTTCAAATGAAACATAAAGCGATCCGTCTGGGGCAATCGCCAGCCCTTCACTATCGGCAAAATCTCCTGAAACCCCTCGCCCATTAGGTCGCCTCAATTGGGTGAAATCGGCAATTGCGATATCCGTAATATCGCCGCTTTGATCCCGTGAGATCTGCGCATGGGCCAGCGTGCCGCGATCCCCCAGTATCGTCAGGGTTTTCCCGTCACCTTGCAGATCAAGCGCTGAAAACCCCCCAAACCAGGGGGCCGAGTGGGTCCAGCGGTAGCTGGTCAGAAACACCGCCTCATGGTGTGGTGCAGGGCGCACAGCGGCCCAGCCTGCCACCGCAATTCCAATCAGCGGCAGCAGGGTGGCAATCAGTTTGAACGAAGGACGGCGGCGCATTGTTGAGGCAGATCCGAAAGAGTGATTTCACGTCGAGGTTTGGGTTTGGGCGCGTTTGGGTCCCTGGGTTTAGGGGGCGACGGGTTCAGGATTTCGTTGACCCAGGCCTGCGCATCGGCGCAGCCATCCCCGCGCGGGGGTGCGGCCTGTTCTACACAGCCTCGCGCCCCACGTGGACAATTCAAGCGCACATGAAAGTGGTAATGGTGCCCATACCATGGGCGAATTTTGCGCAGCCAGCGCCGATCCCCTGTTTCATCCTTGCACATCTGCACCTTGGCACCGGGGAACACAAAAATGCGCGCCACACGTTTGTCTTTGGCGGCCGCTTTCAGGATGGCGTGATGCTCTTTGCTCCACTTGCTGTTTACAAAGGCGCCGGCTGAACGTCGCAGGGAAATCGAGGAAATATTTTCGCGTTCATTGCGCGACAGGTTCAGCCGATCCGGCGGGCGCATCCAGATATCAATATCCAAGCCCATCTGATGGCTGCGGTGCCCTGATAGCATCGGCCCGCCACGAGGTTGGCTGATATCGCCAATGTACAACCCGTCCCAGCCACGTTGACGGGCGGCGACACGGCTTAGGTCTTTGACAAAATCAATTGCATCCGGGTGCCCCCAGTTGCGATTGCGCGACAGGCGCATCGCTTGCCATGTTGGGCCTGTTTCGGGCAGCTCTACCGCACCGGCAACACAGCCTTTGGCATAAGATCCATAAGGGGTTGGGCGTTGATCAGAGCCTTCTGTTTTTGCCCCAAACAGTTGTTTCGCCGCAGGGGCTGCTTCAACCGGATTTAGAAATGTTGCGCCACTTAGTAACATGCCTGCAAACAGGCTGGTCATCATCCACTTCACGCTTGATCTCCTTCTGCTCGCACCCAAGCTAGCAGAACAAGGCCCAAAACAAAGAGCCCAATTACGGGCAGTAGCCCAAGGCGCGCACTTCCGCTCATAGTTGTGGCGATCCCGATCAAAGCCGGGGCAAGAAAGGCTGTGGCCCGACCTGACAACCCATAAAGCCCAAAGGCTTCTGTGGCCTGATCTGGGCGCGTATGGCGCACCATCAGGCTGCGGCTGGTGGATTGCAGGATGCCACCAAAGCCCCCGATCAAAACTCCACAGATGAAAAACAGCGTATCCGGCAGGGTAGAGCCTTCGGTTAGGGCAATGCCAAAGATCTGTGTGCGTGACATGCCCACAATGGTGGCGCAGACCGCCATCAGAACCACAATTGCTGTGATGATTACTGGTTTTGGTCCAAAGGCGCGATCGGCTTTGCCGCCCAGCCAGCTGAACAGGGCCGCTGAAATGGCGGCCACAATGCCAAAGATGCCGATTTGCGTGATGCTCCAGTCCAAAACCAGCCGCGCATAAACCCCGCCAAAGGCATAAAGCCCGTTCAGCGCGTCGCGATACAGCATCGAGGCCCCTAAAAATCCTGCCAATGAACGCCGGTGGCGCAATTGCGCGATGGATTGAACGACCGTGGCAAAGGCCAGCGCCACGCCGCCAGATTTGCGCGGGCGCGGTGTTTCAGTGCACCACAGCATGTAAGGGATCATAAATACCAACAGCCACAGTGCGACAAAGGGGCCAACCGCGCGCGTTCCCTCCCGTGCTACGGCATCCAGTCCCAGAATAGGGTCAAGTCCAATTAGGGTTTTGCCGCTGTCTTGTTCCACAAACAGCAACAGCATGATGAACAGGGAAATCACCCCGCCCAGATAGCCAAATGCAAAACCCGAGCCCGAGATATCGCCAACCTCTTCCTTGCTGCCGAGTGACGGCAGCTGCGCATTGACAAAGATCAGCGCAAATTCTGCGCCGATAAATCCGATGCCAAAGCTCAGCAGGATCAGATACAGATTGCTGCCGCCCGGATCCATGAACCAAATGCCCCAGGCACCGAAAAAGGCGATGAGGCTAAAGATCACAATCCAAGGGCGCCTGCGCCCCGCGATATCTGCCATTGCGCCGATGAAAGGGGCAGACAGACCAATCGTCAGCCCGGTCAATGTCATGCATAAGGCCCAAAGCGCCTGCGCCTCAGCCTGGGCGCTTTCAGGAGCGCTGCCGAGTGACAGGAAATAATCGGTCGCGACGGCTGCAAAGAAGGGGCTAAAAACAAAGGTCACCAACAGCGTGTGATAGGGTTGATTGGCCCAGTCAAAGAACCACCAGCCCCAGATCCTTTTGCGGTTTGTACGCTTTGTCATTGCTGCTCTCTTTTGTACCTTTCTCAAAGGTATGCAGTGCGCGTGTCATAGAGACAAGATGCAACCTGCCCGAATGCTGGGGCAGGGATAGGCGCAACGGGTGCATCAGGGGGTGCACAGCCGGTGTACAGGGGCTGCATGGATTGTGCATTCCGTTTCCGGGATGCTCTCTGTGTCTTTGCCAGCATAGATTTACGTGTCGTAAACCTCAGATCCCGCGCGGTCTTGCGCTTTGTCGCCCCGCCGCTTACCTAAGATACGGTTTACAATATAGGGAAACGACATGCTGTCCTTGTTTCAAATCCTGATGCTGATCCTGGACATCGTCTGGTTCTTCATCATTGCCCATGTGATCATGAGCTGGCTGATCAATTTTCAGGTGCTGAATCTGAACCAACCTTTTGTGGCGCAGATCTGGTATGGGGTGAACCGATTGCTTGAACCCCTCTATGGTCCGATCCGGCGTCTGCTGCCAAATATGCAAGGCATTGATATCGCGCCGCTTGCGGTGCTGATCGCTGTTTATGCGTGCCGGATCATTCTGCAAAATAACATCGCAGCTTTCTACTAATTCTTGCGAAATGCGCGCGGCAGGCCCTTGCCGCGCTTGCTCTGTCATGAGAATGTATCTGAAACCCAGAGCAGTCCATGAAACAGAGATCCGCCGCATGACCGGCCCCACTTGTGCCCGCCCAGAGGCGCTGACGCTTTTACGTGACATTTTTGGATATGATGCCTTTCGCCCCGGTCAGGCCGAGATCGTAGATGCGGTCTCGACGGGGGAGAACGTGTTGGCGATCATGCCAACAGGGGGTGGAAAATCTTTGTGTTTTCAGCTGCCTGCGCTGATCCGCGATGGGATTACAATCGTAATCTCCCCTTTGATTGCCCTGATGCGCGATCAAGTGCGGGCCTTGCAGGAAGCGGGGGTTTCTGCCGGCGCGCTGACCTCTGGCAATACGCCAGAAGAAACAGATGCGGTTTGGGCTGCGATTGAAAGTGGTGAGTTGAAGCTGCTTTACATGGCGCCGGAACGGCTGTCTTCTGGTGCGGCACTGGGCATGTTACGCCAGATCAATGTCAGTCTTATCGCTGTGGATGAAGCCCATTGTGTCAGTCAATGGGGGCATGATTTCCGCCCCGATTATCTGCGCATCGGAGAGCTGCGCGAGGCACTGGATGTGCCGCTTGCCGCCTTTACGGCCACGGCGGATCCTGAAACACAGGATGAAATTGTCCAAAAACTGTTTGATGGGCAGCCGCCCCGTAGCTTTTTACATGGATTTGACCGGCCCAATATTCATCTTGCCTTTGCCGCAAAAGATGGGCCACGCCGTCAAATTCTAGAGTTTGCCAGCGCCCGCAAAGGTCAATCTGGCATTGTGTATTGTGGGACCCGTGCCAAAACCGAAGCGATTGCGCAGGCTTTGAACGCAGAAGGGCATACGGCCTGTCATTACCATGGCGGAATGGAGGCTGAAGACCGTCGTATCGTGGAAACGCGATTTGCGCGCGAAGATGGTTTGATTGTGGTCGCAACCGTGGCCTTCGGCATGGGGATAGACAAGCCCGACATCCGCTGGGTGGCTCATGCAGATTTGCCCAAATCGATCGAGGCTTATTATCAGGAGATTGGCCGTGCAGGGCGGGATGGGGCTGCAGCTGAGACGCTGACACTTTACGGCCCGGAAGACATCCGATTGCGCCGCTCGCAGGTGGATGAAGGGCTTGCACCCCCGGAAAGACGCGCTGCGGATCACGCCCGATTGAATGCGCTTTTGGGATTGGCGGAGGCGCTGAAATGTCGCCGCCAGACTCTGTTGGCGTATTTTGGGGAAACGACAGATCCGTGCGGCCATTGTGATCTGTGCGATACGCCGGTTGAAGTCTTTGATGGCACCACGGCTGTGCGTAAAGCGCTATCAGCGATTTTACGCACGCAGGAATCCTATGGCGCGGGTCATCTGATTGATATCCTGACGGGTCAGGACAATGAGCGCATTCGCCAGAAACGTCATGATGATCTATCTGTGTACGGCGTGGGTCGGGAATATGGCAAACGGCAATGGCAGGCGGTGTTTCGCCAGATGATGGGGCATGATCTGGTGCGCCCTGATCCAGAACGCCATGGCGCGCTGCGGATGACAGAGGCAGCGATGCCCATTCTGAAAGGCGAAGCGATGATTGATCTGCGCAAAGACACGATCAAATCCGCGACACGCCGCCCTGCGGTGAAAGCGCTGGTTGCTGAGGAAGATGCACCACTGCTGTCGGCACTGAAGGCCAAGCGGCGGGCTCTGGCTGAAGCACAGCGGGTGCCAGCCTATGTGATTTTTGCAGATAAAACCTTGATCGAAATGGCAGAACAGCGACCCGCCAATCTGGATGAGATGGCACGGATCAATGGGGTGGGCGCCAAGAAGCTGGAACGCTATGGCGATGATTTTTTGAGTGTGATCACAGGTGCGACAGAAGAGTTACATCCACAACGGCGCAAGCTTGCAGGACGCGAAGCGGGGCCTATCTATGACATGTTATTGGAAGCGCAGGCGCAGCTTGCACGGGGCGAAAACGGCACGGAAAAGCCGCTGAGCTGTTCTGCGTCGCAACTGGCGAAAGTGGCGCAGATGCGGCCCAACGATACCGTTGCATTGGAACGCTTGCTGGGGGAGCGCCGCGCCGAACGGTTCGCTGTGGCGTTTCTGGATGTTTTGCGCGGCGTAGGATAGGCCTGCGTCAAGGATAAAGGGGATTGCCGATGTTGGTTGTTGTATCGCCGGCCAAGAAGTTGGATTGGAGTGCGCAAGAGGTTGAGATGACCTGGCCTGCTCTGCAAGAAGAGGCTGTGAAACTGGCTGCGGTGGCCCGTGGCCTGACGGTTGCAGACCTGATGAAGCTGATGCACATCAGCGAAGATCTGGCCAAATTGAACTATGACCGCTTTCAATCTTTTGCAGAAGATCCAAAGGCAGACGCCATTCGCCCGGCGGTGTTGGCGTTTGCAGGAGATACCTATCAGGGGTTGGAGGCCAGTTCGCTTGATGCGGATGAAATGGCATTTGCCCAAGAGCATTTGCGGATCTTGTCGGGCTTATACGGGGTTTTGCGTCCGCGGGACGCGCTGCAGGCCTATCGGTTGGAAATGGGATCCCGTTTGCAGACTGAGCGTGGCAAGAACCTGTATCAGTACTGGGGGAGTAAAAT
Source organism: Epibacterium ulvae (assembly GCF_900102795.1). Classification (GTDB taxonomy): domain Bacteria; phylum Pseudomonadota; class Alphaproteobacteria; order Rhodobacterales; family Rhodobacteraceae; genus Epibacterium; species Epibacterium ulvae. The sequence goes on from NZ_FMWG01000006.1 coordinate 91,310, forward strand.
CTCGGAGGCTTTGAATGCGCAGGCCACGGCGACGCAGTCAGAGATTTTGGTCAATTGTGCAAGCCAGGAGTATTTTGGAGCTGTGGATCTGGAGCATCTGCGTCCACGGGTGATTACCCCTGTGTTTATGGAAAACAAAAACGGCACGCCCAAAGTTGTTAGCTTTTATGCAAAACGGGCACGCGGTGCGATGGCGCGGTATATTGTGCAAAATCGTTTGAAAGAGGCAGACAGCTTGCTGGAATTTGACAGCGGCGGCTATGCCTATCAGCCCGCGTTGTCTGAAGCAGATAAACCCGTCTTTCTGCGCGACGCTTGATTAAAGTTCGAGCGGCTGGGCTTGGGCTGGGAAATGTGAGGCGATGCGTTCATGTATCAGCGCCTTGCGCAGGGGCTTGGTAAGGTAGTCGTCAAGCCCTGCAGCAAGGATGCCCTCGCTGTCACCCGCCATCGCATGAGCGGTAAGGGCGACAATGGGGACGTGCTGCCCCGTTGTCGCTTCGATTTTGCGGATTTCGCCGGTCGCCTCTTTTCCATCCATTTTGGGCATGGAGATATCCATAAAGATGAGGTCTGGCGCGAAGCTTTGATAGGCTTCGACGGCTTCTAGGCCATTGTTTGCAAATTGCAGGTCGATATTGAGCGTTTTGACCATTTTGCGGAAGACCAACTGATTGGTCTTGTTGTCCTCAGCTGCGAGGATCCGCATTTTGCGTTCAGTAATCTCCTGTGGTTTTTCGATGGGGGCCGCGGCCTGTACGCGTGGCGCGAGGGGGGTAACAGGTTTTTCGCCAGCTGCAATCTGATTGAGATGGGTGCACAACTCTTGCCGTGGAACGGGTTTGGTGAGAACGGATTGGACCATGGATTGCAATTCAGGGTTGGCAATCATCGCCGGGCTTGCGCTGAGCATCATGATGGGCACATCGCCCTGCGGCCCCAAGCGCATGTCGCGGACAAGCTGGAGGCCTTGATCATCCGGAAGGTCAACATCGCAGACCACTAGATCGGTCTCTGGTGAAAGTTTTTCGAGTGCTTCCTGCGGTGTTTGCGCCGTATCGACAACAAGTCCCAGTGTTTGCAGTTGTTTTTCAACAATCTCACGGTTGAGGGTTTGACCATCTACGATCAATGCCCGACGCAGAGTATCCGGGAGGTCAGGCAACGTTGGACCGTGATCATCGGTGAGAGGAAGCTGCAGACGTATGCCAAAGCAAGATCCCTCTCCGACCACGCTTTCCACCCAGATTTCACCATCCATGAGTTCGATCAGTTTTTTACTGATCGCAAGGCCCAGACCGGTGCCTTCAAACTCGCGATTGCGCTCGTCATCGACCTGATTGAATTCCCCAAAAATATGCTGGATTTTATTTTCGGGGATACCGATTCCGGTGTCCTGAATGGTGAAGTGCAGCGCGCAGTGATTTGTGTCAGGTTGGGTGACGCCGGTCACGCGAAGCGTGACATGGCCTTCGTTGGTGAATTTAACCGCGTTGCCCAGCAGATTTGTCAGCACCTGACGAATGCGCCCGGGATCGCCAACAAAATTGATTGGCAGGAACATGTCGTAGTCGACCATCATTGAAAGCGATTTGTCCCGTGCCGTGCCCTGCAACAGCATGATTACTTCGTGGATGCTTTGTTCCAGATTGAAGGGTTCTGGGTTTAGCACCAGCTTATCAGCTTCGATTTTGGAGTAGTCCAAAACATCATTGATTATGACAAGAAGCGCATCGCCTGAGTTTTTGATCGTATTGGCGTAAAGGCGCTGCTCGTTGGTCAGATCTGTATCGTTCAGCAATTCAGCCATGCCGACAACGCCATTCATTGGCGTGCGGATTTCGTGGCTCATATTTGCGAGGAAGGCTGATTTTGCACGGTTGGCTGCTTCCGCGCGTTCTCGTGCAGCATGGAGTTCTTCTTCGTGTTGAACGGTTGCCGTAATATCATGGGTCAGACAGACCATATCACCGCCATGACCGCGCTGGTCGATCAATTTAAGGTAGCGATCATCCCACATCCGCACTACGATCGGTTCGGGATTTTCGGAAATCCAGCGTTCTGCCATCATGGCGCGCCAATCGTCACCACTGGTTTCGCCGGTGTTGACGAGCCCTTCGTCGGTTAAGAGTTGCAGAATCCGTTGATAGGATATGCCGGGGCACACTTCCTCCAACCCATCGAAGATATTGAGATAAGCTGCATTGGCCCCAATAAGCATGCCGTCGCTGTCAAAAAAGGCAAAACCGTCTTGAAACACCTGAATGGAATGCCACAGGCGGCGCTCTGCCTGCTCCATTTTTTCATTGGCTTGGGTGAGGTCTAATTTGACCTTTTCGTTTTCGTCCCGAACCGTTGCGACTTCTGCTTTGGTGACGCCAATTTGTTTGGTCAGGGCCAAAGCATGACGACCCAGTTTGCGGTTCGCAGCTGTCAGTTCCGCCTGCTTTAATTCAAGCAGGCGTTCCGCCGCCAATCTGGCGCGGCGTTCTTCAGCCAGTTTGTCCGCAAAGTGCATCTCTGCAACTCTCCAACGCTCTAAGATAAAGGAGCAATCGCTACTTTTACTAATAATCGTCTTTGGGTCTACGACGAGAACTCTTGCGATGGCGTTAAGTGAGCGGCAATTCGCGATAACAATCTGTGTATGAGAGACAGAATTTTGGCAATCAATTTAATCTGCCTATGAACGCCCCTCTCGGATCCAGGCAAGAAGAACGCAAGCCCCGACCAACAAGAGCGTTAACCACGCAGGCAAAAGCTGTGTTTGGCTTATTGAGAGTGTTTCATAGGCGTCGCGTGGTGTCAGGCCGATCCATCCTCGGCCTGCAGCGGGGCGGCCTTCGTTGACGTTTCGCACGCGCGGGATGCCCTCTTCCATAGCCAGGACGCCGCCGTTGCTACTTGCGAGTGCAGGGCGAAGTACGTCACCGGTGGCGATGGTTTCCTCAAACTCTCGTGGGGCTGCGGGACCAAGGCCAATAACAGCTGTTTTATCCCCTTCGCGAAGACGATAGAGGCCGATGTCCGGGGCCTCATATCGGCCTTCCCATAAGCCGGGGGAGGTTTCGGTGAGGGGGGCGGCGGTGATGCTGCCGTCTGGCAGAGTGATCTGAACCTCTCCGACATCGTTATGAAGGGTGCGTCGCAAAATGCGCATGCTTTGTCCTGTGGCTTCGGCCCAGAGCATGTCTTCTTCCAGATCCGGTTCTTTCATCATCCAATGGGCAAGGCGGCGCAACAGTTCCAGTTGCGGTCCTCCGCCTTCATAACCGCGGCTCCACAGCCATGCATGATCTGATGCCAGCAGCGCCACACGGCCTGCATCAACGCGGTCAAGAATAAGCAGCGGCCGCCCGTCCTGGCCCGTCATGACGATATCGCCGCTGTTATGGGTGACATCGATCTGACGGAGCCAGCGTCCCCATGGGGCAGTCTGATCAAGATCGCTGGTGACGGGATGGCGTTGCCCCAGATCGCTCACACTGGGCAGGTAGGCCTCGTCAAGCACCCGTGCGGTTGGGGCTGCTGGGAGGATACGTGCGAGAGGGGAGCGATAAATGCTGTCTGCACTGGCAAAGTCCGGTCCGGCAGCGACCAGAACAGCGCCGCCTTGACGTACATAGTTTGCAACATTGTCGAGGTAGATAGCCGGTAAAATGCCGCGCCGTTTGTAACGGTCAAAGATGATCAGATCGAAATCATTGACCTTTTCTAGAAACAGTTCCCGCGTTGGAAATGCAATCAGTGACAGTTCATCAACCGGCACCCCATCTTGTTTTTCCGGTGGGCGCAGAATTGTGAAATGAACCAGATCAACGGCACTGTCTGATTTCAAAAGATTGCGCCATGTGCGCCCGCCGGGATGGGGTTCGCCTGACACCAGCAAAACCCGCAGCCGATCTCGCACGCCATTTATTTGTATCAATGCGGTATTGTTGCGGTCGGTTAGTTCAGTTTCAGCCGTGGGCACGCTGAATTGAATGACATTGCGCCCGCCATGCGGCAGGGTAAGAGGCAGATCAAAATCGCGCCCGACGGGTAGGGTAAAGCGCTGAGGCTCGCCCCCATCAATTGCAATATCGAGTTCTGCAACAGGCGGTGGCACAGGCACTGCGCCCTGATCCTCGATGCGCAAGGTCAAGGTGACGGGTTCCCCAATGATCGCAAAACTTGGGGCTTTTTGAACAACCAGCCGTCGATCCCAGTCTGTTGTGCGGCCGCTTTGGAGGAGATGCAGCGGTGCTGGAAGATCTGGCGTATTTTCAATGTCGTGAACCTGACCATCTGACAGCGCAACAATGCCGGCAATCCGCCCGCGTGGCTCATTTGCGAGCGCTTGCGAAATGGCCTGCATCATCTGTGTGCCGTTGTCGCCCTCACCGTCGTTGACTGTGATTTCACGCACCTCTGTATTGCTACGCGCCTGCAATCGTTCTTTTAGGCCCGCAAGCGTCGTTGCTGTTTGCTCCGGTCGGTCAGACAGCTGCTGGCTGGCGCTTTGATCCTGTACCAGTAGCACAATGTCATTCAGCGGCGCGCGTTCCTCGCTTTGTTGCACCGGGCCCATGAGGGCTGCAAATACGACAAGAGCGGCCAATGCCCGGAGGGCCCAACCGGGCAGGCGTTTCCACAGGGCAAGGGCCAGTGCGGCGATGGAAAGTGCCATTAAGATCCAGAGCACAGGCCAAGGGAGAAGCGGATCAAAAAGCAAAGTTTGTGTCATGCGTTATTGCCCCAAACGATCCAGAAGCGCAGGTACATGGACCTGATCTGATTTGTAGTTGCCGGTGAGAATATGCATCACCAGATTGACCCCAAAGCGAAACGCCATCTCGCGCTGCCGTTCCCCCGCAAAGCCACGTCCAACGGGATAAAGCGGGGTGCCAAAATCGCTCATTGCCCAGGCTGAGGCCCAGTCATTGCCACCAATTACAACCGGAGAGACCCCGTCGTTGAGATTGCGAAAGGGCAGGCCTTCGATCTGTTCCGCGTCATTGGGGGCGGCTTCCACCCAGACAGGGGCACCGCGCTGGCGGCCTGGAAAATCCTGCAGCAGATAAAAGGTACGGGTTAAAACGTGATCCTGTGGCACAGGTTCCAGTGGCGGGATATCAAGTGGCCGTGCAAGCTGCTGGAGGCGCCGTGTCGCCGGACTATTGGCGCCCGCCGTGGAAATATCAGCGTCGCGCGTGTCAAACAGGATCATGCCCCCAGACTGCAGATAGGCATTTAGTTTTTCATAGGCGGCGGCACTTGGTGTGGCTTGATTGGGCGACACCGGCCAATAGAGCAGCGGATAAAAGGCAAGTTCATCCTGATCAAGATTTACCCCTTGCGGATTGGCCGGTTCCACCGAGGTTCGAAATGACAGGGTAAGGGACAGCCCATGCAATCCCGCCTCTGAGAGGCGATCCAGTTCCGCGTCTCCGGTTTCGACATAAGCCAGAGTGACTTCGGCAGCGGCGCTGGTTTGCGGATTTGCGTCTTGTGCGTCTACAGAATGGGGAAGACCAATTGCTGTAATGAAGATCACCCCTGCTGCTGCCGTGCGAGACAGGCGCAACAGACCGGATACCCCCAACGTGGCAATGATATCAGCGGCTAAAAGAACCAGTGCCAGCGCTAGAAAATAACCGCTCAAGACGGTTTCTGCAGCGGAGGCAAAGCCGCGCAGGGTGACGTTTGCAGGCCAGATTGGCGGCGTCAGGGTTTCGTCGATGGTCAGAACGTTGCGCGCAATGGCGCGGCCCTCGCTTTGATACAGACCGGGCTGCAACGCCTCGCTGAGCGGATCTGTGAGCAGCGCGGTGCCCGCAACACCTGCAAGCCGCCCGGCTTCACCCAGTGTTCCAAACCCGTCCAGAACCTGCACAGGGGCCCAGGTTGTGCCTTCAAGGTCGCGTGCATCAGGTTGCCCAACCCCAGATGAAATGGCCAGACGCTCCAGCATTTCAACGAACAGGCCGGATAAGGGCAAAGAGCTCCATTCCGCGTTGGCGGTGACGTGGAACAAAATGACCTGACCTGCGCCAAGGGATTTGCGTGTCACAAGCGGGGTGCCATCCGACAATTCGGCAATGACCCGTTCGGCAAGTCGGGGTTCAGGCTGTGCGACCACCTGCGAGCGGACTTCGACCTCTGCCGGGATGTCTAGCCCGTAAAAGGGAGACCTGTCCGGAAAGGGGGCAAGGGTTTTGGGTGCGCCCCAGCTCATGGCGCCCCCAACGCTGCGCCCGCCTGCCCGCAGGCGAACGGGCATCAGCGGATGTTCTTCTGTGCGGGCGGTGTCACTGGCCGCAAGGCGCGGACCAGCAAAGCGCAGCAGGGTTCCCCCCTCTTCAACCCAGGCGATGAGAGCGGTTTCCTGCGTTGCAGGGAGATGGGCTATATCCGCTAAGACAATCGCATCCGGTTGCGCCGGGAGCAGATCCGCAAGGGGGCCTTCCAACAGATCTGTGCTTTCGATCAAGGCGTTGCGCAGGTAATGAAGCGGTGACAACAGCGCAAGCCCTTCATTGCCGCTTTGTGCACTGATCAAGGCAACTTCACGGCGGCGCAGACTGTCATCACTGAGCGCGACAGCCCCAGCAGAGCGAACACCCTGTAGCCCATACCATTGCACCCGCGCGCTGAGTTCTGCAGGAAGAGAAAGATCAATTTCTGCTGTTTTGGCTTCGGCGTCAAATGTGAGTGGCGTGGTCGAAAGCGCGCGTAGAGTACCGCTTGGGTCGAGACCCATGGCCTGCAGCGCCACCGTTTGTTCCAAACCTGCATGATTGCGCTGGGCGGTGATGTGCAGTGTGCCATCTTGGAATGTGACCGGATTGAGCGCCATGATTGGGGTGGGCGGCTCAATAACCTCAACTGTTCCGCGGGTTTCCAGCAGGGGCAATATAATTGCCTCAGCTTCAGAGGCGAGGCCATCGCTGTACCAGAGGGTGTCAAAATCGGTTTCGACGTTTTCCAGCGCGCTGCGTGCCTGGGATAAGTGCGTGGTATTCGCGCGCCAGGCTTGTGGGCGCAGGCCGGGGATTTGTTGTTGCCAAGTGTCAGCGCTTTGAAATTGCAGCGCGTCAGGTTTGGTCAGGCTTAGAACGGCAACAGGCCGTTCTGCACGGTGTGCAGCCTGAAGATCGGTTTCGATTTGATTTTGCAGGCGTGGCCAATGTCCTGCCCCTGCCCAACTGGCATCCAGTATGATGACCAGAGGTCCGCGGCCTGTGTCTGCGGTGTTTGGATTGAGAACGGGACCAGCAAGCCCAATGATTGCAGCGGCGACCAGCAGCAGACGTAAAAGCAGCAACCACCATGGCGTGCGATCCGATTGGCTTTCCTCATCTGTCAGGCCAACCAATAGGGTGACAGCTGGAAACTGTTGCAGCCGTGGTGCAGGCGGAACAGCGCGCAGCAGAAACCACAGTACGGGCAGCGCCAGCAATCCAAGCAGCAGCCAGGGGGCGGAAAAACCGATACCTGCCAAAACGGTCATGCGGCGCTCCTTTGCAGGGTTTCAAACAGCCACATCAGGGCAGATTGTGCGCTGTGATCTGTGCGATGTACATGCAGTCTCCAGCCAGCAAGTTGGCACAATTCGTCCATGAATTTACGTCGTTCTTCAAGGCGTTGAATGTAGCGTGTGCGCAGGGCTGAGGCTTTTAACGTTTCATGTTCAATGCCGCCATTTATGCTTTGAAAGCGGGTGCGGCCCTGAAAGTCAAAATCCACTTCGCTGGGATCAAGAACCTGCAGCAAGACACCGCGCACACCGCGATCTGCGGCTTTTCCAAGGGCGATTTGCAGTTCATCAAAAGGCCCCAGAAAATCTGATACAAACAAGGCCCGTGCATGTGGGATCAGGGCGCGGTGTTCTGGTGGAGTGTAGTCCTGAGGTTCGGTTTGGCTGAGCATTTCAGCAAGGCGCAGCACTTGAATATTGCCGCGCCGCGGGGGCAAAAGCCCCCCTGTGAGCCCAACGCGTTCACCCGCGCGGATCATCAAGATTGAGGCAGCCAGCGTCAGCAGGCGGGCGCGGTCAATTTTCTGCGGCACTGCAGCCTGAGAGGCGTAGCGCATAGAGGCGCCAAGATCGCTCCAGACATGAATGGTTTGGGCGATTTGCCATTCGCGTTCCCGCACAAATTGCTGATCGCCTTTTGCAGACATGCGGTGATCGATCATGCGGCGGCTGTCGCCCTGTTGCAGCGGGCGGTATTGCCAGAAATCATCGCCCGTTCCAGATCGCCTGCGCCCATGTTCGCCCAGCATTACGGAACCGGCAAGCTCTTGCGCTTCCACCAATAAGGGCGGAAAGGCGCTGGCGTCTTCTTCTGCGGCGTGACGCAGCGCGAGCGCAGAGGCGGGGGCGTCGTTCACGCGGCGGCCTCTTTGGCAGTTTGTGAGGCAACCGCTGCCGTGGTTTCTGTGATGAGCTCTGCAAGGCTATCGCCGCGCGCGCGCGCCGCAAAGCTGAGCTGCATGCGGTGGCTGAGTACGGGATGCGCCATGTCGATCACATCTTCGGCGTTTGGCGCCAGACGCCCCTGCAAAAGAGCCCGTGCGCGCACTGCGAGCATCAGCGCCTGTGCTGCACGCGGTCCCGGCCCCCAAGACACAGTATCTGCGACGCGGTCTGAAACGCCTTCTTCTTTGGGGCGAAAGGCGCGGACCAGCGATAGGATCAGCTCCACCACGCTGTCGCCTACAGGCATTCTGCGCAGAAGGGTTTGTGCAGCAATCAGATCTGCGGCGCTGAAGATTTCAGAGGCCTGCGCCTCTAGCGTGCCGGTTGTGGCAAGCAGGATCTCACGTTCGGTTTGTCTGTCGGGGTAGGGCACTTCGATTTGAAAGAGGAACCGATCCAGTTGTGCCTCGGGCAGGGGGTAGGTGCCTTCCTGTTCGATTGGGTTCTGCGTGGCCAGCACATGAAATGGCGCGGACAACGCACGGGTTTCCCCGGCGACGGTGACTTCGTGTTCTTGCATTGCTTGTAAAAGCGCGGATTGGGTACGCGGGCTTGCGCGGTTGATTTCATCTGCCATTAAAAGCTGACAGAAAATAGGTCCCGGTAAAAACCGAAAGGCACGGCTGCCATCGGATGCTGTTTCCAGCACCTCTGAGCCCAGAATATCTGCTGGCATCAGGTCCGGTGTGAATTGCACGCGTTTGCCATTGAGCCCCATAACCGTGGCCACAGTTTCGACGAGTCGCGTTTTGCCAAGACCGGGCAGACCGATGAGTAGCCCATGGCCGCCGCACAAAAGAGTGGCCAGCGTCAGATCCACCACACGGGTTTGACCAATAAAGCGTTGAGTGATCGACTGGCGCGCCAAAGAGAGTTTGGCGTCCAAAGTTTCAATCTCTGCCAACAAATTGTCGGGTTCGGACATATCTTTCCTTTCACGCGCTGCTACACTGTTACTCTACCGCGCGAAAAGGAAATGGCAAAAGTTATGAGTGTACAAAAAGTTGTGACGCCTACGGCTGATGGTCTGGCCGCTGCAGCAAAGGCTGCGCAAAGCGGTAGAAAACTGCCGCCAGTGCATCTGTGGAACCCACCGTTCTGTGGTGATTTGGATATGCGAATCGCACGTGATGGCACGTGGTTTTACCTTGGTACGCCGATTGGCCGGTTTGAATTGGTGCGCTTGTTCTCGTCGATTTTAAAGCGGGAAGGGGAAAAATATTTTCTTGTAACCCCGGTTGAGAAGGTTGGTATCACCGTAGAGGATGCACCTTTTGTTGCGGTGGATTTTGAGGTGTCAGAACAAGAGGATGCACAGGTTTTAACCTTTACCACACATGTTGGAGATCAAGCGGTTGCGGGGGCAGACCATCCGATCCGTGTTGTGCGCGACCCCGAGACAGGCGAGCCTGCGCCCTATATCCTGATCCGCTCAGATTTAGAGGCGCTTATTGATCGCAAGAGTTTTTATCGACTTGTGGAGCTGGGCAGCCATCAGGATGGTTGGTTTGGTCTGTGGTCTGCAGGCGTGTTCTTTAAAATAATACCCTCTGAAGAATTAGAGACTGGCTGATATAAGTCTGCTTGGGGTGGCAGGGTCCTGCTCAGATCACAATTGTTGAAAATCTTCGCTTTTCCGGGGCTTGGCGCAGGCCTAGGCTATGGGTAACGCGTTGACGCAAACGGAAGGGGATCTCATGCCACGCTTTGCAGCCAATATATCCATGCTGTTTGCCGAATTGCCGTATCTGGACCGGTTTGAGGCTGCAGCGGCCGCTGGTTTTGAAGCGGTCGAAATTCTGTATCCTTATGAATTGGCCGCAAAAGACACACAGCGCGCGTTGATGCGCAATGGATTGCAATTGTTGCTGATGAATGCGCCGCCGCCCAATTATACGGGCGGGCAGCCGGGATATGCCGCGATGCCTGAACTGGCGGATCGCTTTCAGCGGGATATGCGCCGTGTGATGCGCTATGCTGAGGTGCTGCGCCCGCGGATGATCCATGTGATGGCCGGATATGCCAAAGGGGCGGAGGCGCATGAGGTTTTTGTGCGCAATTTGCAATATGCTGCGGATCTGGCGCCCGATCAGAGGTTCACGATTGAGCCTTTGAACGCGGCGGATCAACCGGGGTATTTCCTTGATAGCTACGAGTTGGCGGCTGAGGTGTTGGAGGCCGTTGCGCGTCCCAATATCGGATTGCAATATGATGCCTATCACGCACAGCTTATTCACGGAGATGCAGTGCAGGTCTGGGAGAAATTTGGGGATCTGGCGATGCATGTGCAAATCGGCGCAGCGCCCGCGCGCTGTGAACCGGGTACCGGGCCTGTCGATTTTGACGCGCTGTTTCAAGTGATCGATGCGAGTGGTTACACAGGTTGGGTCAGTGCAGAATATACCCCATCCACCGTGCGTACAGAGGACAGTTTGGGATGGATGACGGCGGCGGAGTGAGCGCAATGCCAAAATCTTGAATGGTTGTTAGGGTGTTTCAGTATAAATGCTTTGGCACGAAGTCTGGAGATCTCATGTTACCTGCGCGATTCGCCCCTGTGCTGTTTGGTTTTTTATTGTCGGGCATCATGTCATGCATCGTGACATTTGTTGCGACGATCAAAAACATGGGCATGTCTGTTGATGTCTTTACGGCTTGGTTGGCGGCGTGGAGTTTTGGCTGGCCGATTGCCTTTTGTGTGGTGTTGGTGGTTGGACCCTTTGTGCGTCGCTTGGTCGCCAGGTTGGTGCGAGACCCGATTGAATAAACTTCAGGAAGAGCAGCCTGTGTGTTTAGGGGTGTTAGGCAAAGGAGGGGCTCCCGCCTGTTCGTGATCATCTAAGATGATACTTACCGTTGGGCGTGGCGCCGTGCCTTTGGCACGGCGCGGTTGGTGGCCTGCCCCAAGAGGCTTGCATGTCGTGAGGTGAAGCGCCGCGCAGCGGCGCTTGGCCCAACGGGGGAGGAACCTGTCGTAAGACAGTTCCCGAGACGGGCGGGAGCGCCCCCTTTTTCTGTTAATGCGCCTCTGCCCAGTTTGCGCCCTTCCCGGCGTCAACCACGAGTTTGACATCCAACTGCACGGCCGGGGTTGCAGCTGTTTCCATCACCCTCTTCGCGGTTGCGATGGTCTCATCCACGGCAGCCTCGGGCACTTCAAAGAGCAATTCATCGTGCACCTGCAGCAGCATACGCGCGGGCAGATGTGCGATCGCATCCGGCATGCGGATCATGGCGCGGCGGATCACATCTGCAGCCGTTCCCTGAATGGGCGCATTGATCGCGGCCCGTTTCGCAAAACCTGCCCGCGGCCCTTTTGAGGCAATATCTGGCGTATGGATCTTTCGTCCAAAGAGCGTTTCTACATAACCATGCTCTTTTGCAAACGTCACGGTTTCATCCATGTAGCGGCGAATGCCCGGAAACCGTTCAAAGTAGCGATCAATAAACCCTTGTGCATCTTTGCGGGGAATGCGCAGATTGCGGGCGAGACCAAAGCCAGAGATGCCATAAATCACACCAAAGTTGATCGCCTTGGCCTGACGGCGGATCTCGGGTGTCATTTCAGCCAGTGGCACATCAAACATTTCGGATGCGGTCATAGCGTGAATGTCCTGGCCTTGGGCAAAGGCCTCTTTGAGCGCGTCAATCCCGGCCATATGGGCGAGAATGCGCAGTTCAATCTGGCTGTAGTCCAGCGCCAAAAGCACATTGCCCTCTTCAGCCACAAAGGCTTCGCGGATGCGGCGACCTTCTTCGGTGCGAATGGGGATGTTTTGCAGGTTGGGATCACTTGAAGCCATCCGGCCTGTATTGGCCCCGGTCTGCAGATAAGACGTATGCACCCGACCGGTTTCAGCGTTGATATGATCCTGAAGGGCATCGGTGTAGGTTGACTTCAACTTGCTCAGCTGACGCCAGTCCAGCACAAGAGCAGGCAGGGCATGTTCGGTGGCCAGATCTTCAAGGATATCCGCCCCAGTTGCATAGGCGCCGGTTTTGCCTTTCTTGCCGCCGGGCAGTTCCAGCTTGTCAAACAGGATCTCACCCAGTTGTTTTGGGGAGCCGACGTTAAAATCCTGACCTGCCAATTCGTGGATTTCGGCCTCAAGCCCTGCCATTTTCTGGGCAAAGGCGTTGGACATGCGCGACAGGGTATCGCGGTCTACCTTGATGCCATTGCGCTCCATCTGCGCCAGAACCGGAACCAGAGGGCGTTCCAGCGTTTCATAGACGGTTGTCACTTGCCGTTGGTGCAGTTTGGGTTTGAACTGCTGCCAGAGGCGTAGGGTGATGTCTGCATCTTCTGCCGCGTAAGGCACAGCGTCTTCAATTGCGACCTTGTCAAAGGTGATCGCTGATTTTCCGGTGCCAAGGAGCGGTTTGATTGGGATCGGTTTATGTTCCAGATAGCGCTCTGACAGCGCGTCCATACCGTGCCCATGCTCACCGCCGTGCAGCGCATAAGACATCAGCATACTGTCATCGATGGGCGCGACCTGAACCCCGTAGCGATGGAGGATCTTGGCGTCGTATTTCATATTCTGGCCGATCTTTATGATCGCGGGATCTTCCAGAACAGGTTTCAGCAGGGCGACCGCCTCTTCCAGTGGCATTTGCCCTTCTGCAAGCCCATCGCCGCCGAAGAGATCATCGTTGCCCACCTTGTGGGTCAGCGGGATATAACAGGCCTTGCCCGCAGTAACGCAGAGGGAAATGCCGACAAGATCAACAACCATTTCATCAAGGCCTGTTGTCTCGGTATCAACCGCAACCCAGCCCCGTTCGCGGATCTGGGCAATCCAGCCTTGCAGCGCCTCTGCGTCGCGGACGCATTCGTATTTTTCGGCATCAAAGGGCACCGCCACCGGCGCAGAGATTTCAGCCGAAGGTGCAGATGGGGCAGCCTCGGCAATCACGGGGGCCTCAGCACCCATGTGATCCGCCATGCGTTTAGAAAGGGTGCGCAGCTCCATGTCGGCAAGGAAGGGCAAAAGCACATCGGCCTCGGGGTCGCGCACCTCCAGATCATCCAGCGTGAAATCCAGATCCATGTTGCAGTCCAGTTGCACCAGCTGTTTTGAAAGCTCGATCTGGTCGCGTTTTTCAATCAGGGTCTGGCGGCGTTTGGGCTGTTTGATCTCTTCGGCGCGGTCCAGAAGCGCTTCGAGAGAGCCATATTCATTGATCAGCAAAGCTGCGGTTTTGATACCAATACCGGGCGCGCCGGGGACGTTATCGACGCTGTCACCGGCCAGGGCTTGCACATCGACCACGCGGTCAGGGCCAACACCGAATTTTTCAACAACGCCGTCGCTGTCGATGCGTTTGTTTTTCATCGCATCCAGCATCTCAACGCCGCCGCCGACCAGCTGCATCAGATCTTTGTCTGAGGAGATAATGGTGCACCGCCCCCCCGCATCACGGGCCTGATGGGCCAGGGTGGCGATGATGTCATCTGCTTCGAATCCTTCGATCTCTTTGCAGGCGATATTAAAGGCACGGGTTGCATCACGGGTCAGAGGGAACTGTGGGCGCAGATCTTCGGGCGCGGGCGGGCGGTTGGCTTTATATAAGTCATAAAGGTCGTTGCGAAAGCTTTTGCCGGAATGATCAAAGATCACAGCCACATGGGTGGGTGCATCTGGGCCGGAGTTTGCCTCGACATATTTATGCAGCATATTACAAAAGCCGGAAACGGCCCCGATGGGGAGGCCATCAGATTTGCGGGTCAGGGGCGGCAGGGCATGATAGGCGCGAAAGATAAAAGCAGAGCCATCGATCAGGTGCAGGTGGCAGCCTTTGCCAAATTGCGTGTCGCTCATGGATGGGTCCTCTTGGATCAGATGTTCGCGTGATGTTTCGCCAATCTTATCCTTGATCTGGGCAGGCACTGCAATCTTCTATCTTGGCAAAAGCAGACCTGTGATCAGTCGCTGAAAGACTGTTTGCGTGCAAGGGCGCCCCCCAAAGCCACAACGCCCAGGCCGGTGACAATAAAGACGACAGATAAAACTGCGATATTGCGCATCACAAGATCCCAGCCAATTTCAGGCGGGCGCAGAAATCCATAGGGGTAGGTGCCATCCAAGTGTCCGCGTATCAGCACGTAAAGGCAGTAGAACACCGGGTAAAATTGCCAGAAGAGCGTTTGCCTGAAGGCAAGTTTGCTTTTGTCTACGAACCGAAGCCAAAACCCAAGCAGCCCGAATGGGATCACCGTGTGCAACATCCAATCCACCAGAATGTCTAACCCTTCGTAGCGATCCGGTTTGTACAGCACGAGATAATAGACACTGGACACCAGCGCCATGCTCATCAACAGGCACGAAAGAACACTGACAGGAATAGAACGCCCGGATGCGACCCAAAGCAGGGTCGCGCCAACCAGTGCGTTTGTCCAATAGGTGAAATAGCGCAGCATGTCCCAGATAGAGCCTGCAACGCTCATCCCGTCTTGAAGATCAAGCCAGATGTGTAGCGCAAGTGTTCCTGCAACCAAAGCTGCAAGCCCCCCAGCGCTGCGCTGTGTCTGGATCATGCCAATTTGTCAGCAAAATCTTTGTGCACATATTTGCAATCACAGTATGGGCATTCAACCCAACCAAGATCCTCTGGGATTTGCAAATAAACGCGGGGGTGGCCAAGGGCACCTTCGCCCCCGTCGCAAGCGACGCGGTAGCTGTCAACGATCGTGGTTTCTGGCGCTTCTTGTGTCATCGCTGGCGATCCTCTTGGTTTTCGTCTAAGCGCTGTTATGAGCGATCGAAAAACCGGGGGCAAGAGCTGCGATGAGTGAAGATGCAATCCGTCTTGAAGCATTGCGTAAAACCTACAAGGGACGCAAAGGGCAGCCTGAAAAACACGCGCTGAAAGGCATAGACCTGACAGTGCCGCGTGGATCCGTTTTTGGCCTGTTGGGGCCGAACGGCGCGGGCAAGTCTACGTTGATCAATATTCTGGCCGGTCTGGTTTTGAAAACGAGTGGCAAAGTATCCATCTGGGGCTTTGATCAGGATGAAAACCCCCGCCAGTCGCGAGCCTCAATCGGGGTCATGCCGCAAGAGCTGAATTTGGACCCGTTTTTTAGCCCGCATGGCGCGTTGGAAGTGCAGGCGGGGCTTTATGGCGTGCCAAAAGCCGAACGTTACAGCGATGAAATTCTTGAAATGATTGGGCTGGCTGACAAGGCAGATGCCTATGCGCGTACCCTGTCCGGGGGCATGCGGCGGCGTTTGTTGCTGGGCAAGGCCTTGGTGCATCGCCCGTCCATTCTGGTTCTGGATGAACCAACCGCGGGCGTTGATATCGAACTGCGCCAGATGCTGTGGGAAAACATCCGCAAACTGAATGCACAGGGCATGACGATCATTTTGACGACACATTACCTCGAAGAGGCAGAGGAAATGTGTGACGAAATTGCGATCATCAACCAAGGCGAAGTGGTGGCACGTGATTCGACCAGCAATCTTTTGGGGCGTCTGGATGCGCGTGCAATGGTGGTGCACCCGGCCGCAGCTGTGACAACCTTGCCGTCGGGGCCCGGCATTGAGGCTGAGCTGCGTACAGATGGCGCAGTTGTGCTGCGCTATCACAGCCAGACCACCAGTGCCGAAGCGGTGCTAGAGGCCGTGCGCACTGCGGGCATTTCAATCCGTGATGTAAAGACCGAGGAAGCGGATCTGGAAGATGTCTTCCTTGCGTTGACCGCATCTTCTTAACTGTGCGTCCTGAAACGACGGGCCGAGACAATATATGGGGGCCGTAATCTACGACCCCCATTAAATTTAGCTTTTCAAAGCAGCCAGAACCTTCTGGGCCGTTGCATCTGATGAGGCAGGGTTTTGTCCAGTGATCAGCAGCCCGTCTTGCACCACATGGGCCCCCCAGTCATCGCCATGGCTGTATTCGGCTCCTTTTTCTTTCAGCATATCTTCGACAAGGAAGGGAACGATGTCGGTCAGTTGAACCGCGGCCTCTTCTGAATTGCTAAAGCCGGTGACGGTTTTACCTTTGACCAACGGTGCGCCTTCAGTGTCTTTCACGTCGCGCAAAACGGCAGGGGCATGACATACAAAAGAGACTGGTTTTGCAGCAGCGTAAAAGGCTTCGATTAGGGCCGCGGAATCGGTGTCATTGGTCAGATCCCACAATGGACCATGGCCACCGGGATAAAAGACTGCATCAAAATCAGCCTGTGACACAGAGGCAAGTTTGACAGTTGAGGCCAGTTGCGCGGTGGCGTCGGCATCTGCATCAAAGCGGCGGGTGGCGTCCGTTTGAAAACCCTCGTCTGCGCTTTTGGGATCCAGTGGGGGGTGACCGCCCGCTGGTGACGCCAAAGTGATCTCAGCGCCTGCGTCTTTGAAAACGTAATATGGCGCGGCCAGTTCCTCAAGCCAGAAGCCGGTCTTTTCGCCGGTGTCGCCTAGCGTGTCATGTGAGGTCAGCACCATCAAAATTTTCATCTGTTTTCCTTTGATATCTATTAAACAGCCATCCCAATCCGTCTGACGGAACAGGCTCTTTAGCGCAGATAGGATGCGCCCCTTGAAACGTCCAGTGCTGTGAGGAAAGAGGTGCTGTGCGTCTAAGATGGTTCCCCATTGCGATTTGACGCGATAGAAGGCGAGTGACATGTAATTTGAACGCCGGAGAGCCCGATGAGCATCCCCACACCTGTTGTCCTGTGTATCCTTGATGGCTGGGGCAGTGCTGCGCCCGGTGCAGCAAATGCGCCACATCTGGCAGATACTCCTGCTTTTGATGCGATTATGGAGCAGGGGCCGCAGGCCCGATTGATCACCCATGGGCCGGATGTTGGGCTTCCAACTGGGCAAATGGGCAATTCAGAGGTGGGGCATACCAATATTGGCGCAGGCCGCGTGGTGGCGATGGATCTGGGACAGATCGATCTTGCGATTGAAGACGGGTCGTTTTTTGAAAACGAGGCCTTGCTGGCGTTTATTACCAAGTTGAAAGACAGTGGCGGTACCGCACATCTGATGGGGGTGGTCTCTGATGGGGGGGTGCATGGGCATCTGAGCCATATTGTGGCAGCCCTCAAAGCGGTGACAGATGCAGGTGTTCCAGCGGTTTTACATGCGATCACCGATGGTCGTGATGTGGCGCCTTCCTCCGCAGATGAATTTATGGCCCAATTGCTGGCCCAATTGCCTGCTGGTGCTGAGGTTGCGACAGTGACCGGGCGTTATTTTGCCATGGACCGGGACAACCGTTGGGAACGGGTTAGTCAGGCCTATGATGCGATGGTACACGGCCGTGGGCAGGAAAACGCTGCGGATGCGGCGGCTGCGGTTGCTGCGGCCTATGCGCGGGGTGAAACAGATGAATTTATTCGTGCAACAGTTCTGGATGGCTACACAGGTCTTCAGGCTGGGGATGGGCTGTTCTGTCTGAATTTCCGTGCAGACCGCGCGCGTGAAATTCTACGCGCCATTGGTGAACCTGATTTTGCTGAATTTGAAACCGGCCCGCGTCCGGCTTTGGCTGGATTGCTGGGCATGGTTGAATATTCGGATGGGCATAAGGCCTATATGACCACGGCCTATCCCAAGAAGGCGATTGTGAACACGCTTGGTGCATGGGTGGCAAAGCAGGGGAAACGTCAATTCCGTCTGGCGGAGACAGAAAAGTACCCACATGTGACTTTTTTCCTGAATGGCGGGAAAGAACAGCCTGAAGATGGCGAAGATCGTTTTATGCCCAAATCGCCAAAGGTTGCGACCTATGACCTGCAGCCTGAAATGTCAGCGCCTGAGGTGACAGAGAAATTTGTTGAGGCGATCCACGCAGGTTACGATCTGATCGTCACCAATTATGCGAATCCCGATATGGTGGGCCACACCGGAGATCTGCAAGCCGCGATGAAAGCCTGTGAAGCGGTGGACAATGGGCTGGCACGGGTCACTGCGGCGCTGAAAGAGGTGGGCGGTGCGATGATCGTGACGGCCGATCACGGCAACTGCGAGGTGATGGTTGATCCTGAAAGTGGCGGGGCCCACACGGCACATACGCTGAACCTAGTGCCGGTTGCGCTGGTTGGTGGCCCAAAGGGGGCAAGCCTGCGAGATGGACGTCTGGCGGACCTTGCACCAACGCTTTTGGATTTGATGGGCCTGGAAAAACCTGCTGAAATGACCGGGGAAAGCCTGCTGAAATGATCCGTCTGGGTCTGATTTGTGTGTTTTGGATCGCAGGCGCTCTAAGCACGACTGCACAAACGGCTGATCCGGCCGTGGCTGCACTTGCTGCGGCCAACCGTTTGGACACCGCCTCTGTACAGTTGCGGGATGCAAGCAGTGCCCGCGACCGGGTAAAAGCGCTGACAGAAACAGTGCGCGCATATGAAGATGGGCTCGGAGCCATGCGGGATGGCCTGCGCCGGGTGGCACAGCGTGAAACGCAGCTCACCACGCAGTTACGTGCCCGACAAAAAGATGTGTCAGACTTGCTTGGGGTGTTGCAAACGATTGAAACGTCAGAACCTCCTGTTTTGATGTTGCACCCGTCAGGCCCTTTGGGCGCGGCGCGCTCTGGTATGGTGCTTGCAGAAATTACACCAGGTCTGCAGGCCCGTGTTGATGCATTGAAATATGATCTGGAAGAGGTACAGACGCTGCGCCTGTTGCAGCAAAGTGCTGCCAAAACGCTCGAAGAGGGTTTGATCGGGGTTCAAGAAGCCCGGTCGCAGCTTTCAGCGGCGATTGCAGATCGCACAGACCTGCCACTGCGATTTGTGCAAGACCCTGTGCGCACTGCGATTTTGCTGTCGTCTACGGAAACACTCACTGGGTTTGCGGATGGGCTTTCAGAAATTGCAGGCGGTGAAGAAGTGGTGCTGCGTACCGATATCAATGATCGGCGCGGGGCTCTTGCCTTGCCGCTGCAGGGCTTGGTGATCCGTGGCTATGGTGAACCTGATGCCGCTGGCATTGCGCGCCCCGGTCTTTTGGTGGCCGCACGTCCGCGTGCGCTGGTTTCCGCCCCCACAGCGGCGACAATCCGCTACCTCGGGCCGCTGCTTGATCTTGGAAATGTGATCATACTTGAACCCCAATCCGGGACATTGTTTGTGTTTTCAGGCTTAGCTGAGGTTTACGGTGAACCTGGGCAGGTAATTCCCGAGGGCACACCTGTAGGTTTAATGGGCGGAGCGACGGTGCAAGCTGATGCGATTTTGTCACTTAGTGGTGAAGGGGCTGGAACTGATCGCACAGAAACGCTCTATATAGAAGTGAGAATGGACAACAGTCCGGTGGATCCGGAAACATGGTTCCAAACCGGGAGAGGTGGATAAGTTTCATGAAGAAAATGGCGATGGCCGCATTTGGCGGGACGCTGGCTGGTATTTTGGCAACGGGCTATGTGGCCGGGCCGCTTCTGGCTCAGGAAACAGCACGCGAGACCAGCATTTACGAGCAGTTGGATCTGTTTGGGGACATTTTTGAACGTATCCGCGTTCAGTATGTTGAACAAGTTGACGAAAAAGAGCTGATCGAAGCGGCCATTGGCGGCATGCTGTCGTCTTTGGATCCGCATTCCTCATATCTGTCACCGGATGATGCGGCGAGCATGCGTGTGCAGACCCGTGGTGAATTTGGGGGGCTCGGAATTGAGGTCACACAGGAAGAGGGCTTTGTGAAAGTTGTCTCTCCCATCGATGGCACCCCAGCCGAAGAGGCGGGGATCGAATCTGGTGATTTCATCACGCATGTCGACGGGAATAGCGTTCTGGGCCTTGGTCTTGATGAAGCGGTTGATCTGATGCGTGGCCCTGTGGGCTCTGAAATCGTGATCACCGTTGTGCGCGAAGGTGCTGAAGAGCCCTTTGATGTATCCATCATTCGCGACACGATCAAGCTGACCGCCGTACGCTCGCGCACGGAAGGGCAGACCGCTGTTGTGCGCGTCACTACCTTTAACGATCAGACCTATCCCAACCTTGAATCTGGTATTGCGAAACAGATCGAAGAGGTCGGCGGGATCGACAATCTCAACGGTATTGTTCTGGACCTACGCAACAACCCTGGTGGTTTGCTGACCCAAGCGATCAAAGTGTCTGATGCTTTCCTTGAAAGCGGTGAGATCGTTTCAACCCGGGGCCGTGATCCACAAGATGGCGAACGGTTTAACGCAGAACCCGGCGATCTGGCGCAGGGCCTGCCGATGGTGGTTCTGATCAATGGTGGGTCAGCGTCCGCGTCTGAGATCGTTGCCGGTGCTTTGCAAGATCACCGCCGGGCGATTGTGGTTGGAACCAAATCCTTTGGTAAAGGATCAGTCCAGACGGTGATGCCGCTGCGTGGCAATGGTGCGATGCGCCTGACCACGGCGCGTTACTATACGCCATCGGGCCGCTCTATTCAGGCGCTGGGTGTCAGCCCGGATATCGTTGTGGAACAGCCCCGTCGGACAGAAGCTGAGGAAGAGGAAGAAGCGACAAATCGTTTCCAGCGTTCCGAAGCGGATCTGCGCGGCAGTCTAAACAATGACAGTCTGACCGAAGATGAGGTTCGCCAGATTGAAGAAGACCGTGCCAAGGCAGAAGCGGCAGCGGAACTGCGCGAAGAAGATTATCAATTGGCCTATGCGATCGATATTCTAAAAGGCCTTTCGGCCCTTGGTCCTAAAAACTAAGACTTTTGATTTCAAAGCTTAAGCTTTGAAAGAGCTGCCCTCTTGGGCGGCTCTTTTTCTATGGGGCGCTGCTGGTGATATGGCACACTGCTTCGATGTTGTGTCCGTCAGGATCATAGACAAAGGCCGCATAATAGTTTGGATGATAATGGGGCCTTAGACCGGGCGGGCCATTGTCGCGTGCGCCAGCCTGCAGTGCAGCGTGGTAAAAGGCGTCAACCGCGCTGCGTGTGCTGGCGGAAAAGGCGATGTGCAGCTTTCCTGTCGTGGTGTCTTCTTCAGCCAGCCACAGCCACGGGCGGTCGTCTCCGTAGCCTGTGACCTGCACCCCCTCTGTTGTGCTTGGATCAGGGGTAAACAGACGTGCAACGCCAAGAGGCTTTAAGGCCTGATCATAAAAGGCAACAGAGCGTTTAAAGTCGGACACGCCGAATGTGATGTGATCAATCATATGCGTTCCTATATGCTCCTTTTCAAAATCTTTGTGGCATCTCGTCAAAAATCAGATTGATGCCCGAAAACCGGCGGTGCGGATGACTGGAGTGAGATTAAGGTGAGCCATGATGTTTGACCTTCCCGATTCCCAGATATTGTATCAGGCTCTGCTGACACGTGATGTGCAATTTGAGGGGCGCGCCTATGTTGGCGTGTCTTCGACAGGTATTTTCTGTCGCCTGACTTGCCCGGCCCGCAAACCCAAATATGAAAACTGTCAGTTTTTTGGTACCATTTCAGAGTGTATCGATGCTGGGTTTCGCGCCTGCAAGCGTTGCAAGCCCCTGCATCAGGCGGCTGGGGATGATCCGGTGGTGCGGCCTTTGCTGGAAGCGCTTGACGCTGAGCCGAGCCATCGCTGGCGCGAAGCGGATGTTGTTGCCTTTGGGTTTGATCCCTCGACTGTCAGGCGTGCGTTTAAACGGCAATTTGGCATGACCTTTCTTGAAATGGCCCGACAGCGGCGCCTGCGCGAGGGATTCACCACACTAAAAGCGGGCGAGCCTGTGATAGCGGCACAGATCGAAGCTGGTTTTGAATCCGCCAGCGCGTTTCGCGCAGCTTTTACCCGTTTGATTGGTCTTGCTCCTGGGAGTTTTTCACAAAATGCCCTATTGCAGGCGGATTGGATCGAAACCCCCATTGGCGCAATGGTAGCCATCTCTTGTCCGCACCAATTGCACTTGTTGGAGTTTGTGGATCGTAGGGCCTTGCCGGGTGAGGTGAAGCGGTTGATCGCCTCGCAACCGGGGGGGCTGGGCTTTGGGCGACCCCCTCCGACGCGGCAGGTTGCTGCAGAACTTGCACGGTATTTTACGGGGCAAGGTGCGCATTTTCAGACCCCTCTTGCCTTGCATGGGACGACGTTTGAACAAGACGTGTGGCGGATGTTACAACGCATACCTGCTGGGGAGACCCGCAGCTACAGTCAGCTTGCCTCAGATCTTGGACGCGCCACTGCAACACGCGCTGTTGCCCGTGCCAATGGGTGCAATCAGCTTGCTGTTGTTGTTCCCTGTCATCGCGTCTTGTCGGCTTCTGGGGATTTGACAGGCTATGGGGGCGGCCTGTGGCGAAAGCAGCGGCTGATTGAAATTGAGAATAGATACCGTGAGAGGGAATTATCATGACATATGAGGCCAAAGCGCGTGCTTTTGCAGATTTACACGTGCCCGGAACACCGCTGGTTCTGTATAATATCTGGGATGCGGGCACGGCGGGGGCTGTTGCGGCAGCGGGGGCAAAGGCGCTGGCCACGGGCAGCTGGTCTGTTGCAGAAGCACATGGGTATGGTGACGGAGAGCAAATCCCGCTGGATCTGCTGCTCACCGTGTGTGAGCGGATCACAATCAGGCAGGATCTCCCCTTTACGGTTGATTTTGAAGGAGGCTTCGCGACGGAGCCCGAACAGATCACCGCCAATGTGCTGCGTGTTGTTGGTATCGGAGCGGTTGGGGTGAATTTTGAAGATCAGATCATCGGAGAGACCGGGCTTTATGGTATCGCGCGACAGGCGGAACGGGTCGCGGCGGTGCGTGCGGCCCATCAGGATCTGTTTGTGAATGCACGTACAGATTTGTTTTTGAAAGAAAAAGATCCGTTGAAACATGCGGATCTTTTGCCTGAAGCGCTGGAGCGTGCCGCAGCTTATAGCGAAGCGGGGGCAAGCGGTTTTTTTGCGCCGGGCCTGCGGGATCCTGATCTGATCGCGCAGCTTTGTGAAAAGCTGGCCTTGCCCGTGAACGTGATGATGCGCGGTCTTACACTTGATATCGTTCGCGAAGCGGGCGTGGCCCGCGCCAGCTATGGCCCCTTGCCATATGCCGATGCGATGCAAGCGATTGCGGAGCGATTTACAAACCTAGCTTAGCTCTAGCTGGTTTCGAGACAATGCCGCCGGAAGGCACGTTTTAGCATGTCAAGCTCTGCGCGCAGCAACTCCACCTCTGCGCGCAGATCATCCGCTGGGGGTGGTCCGCCATTCAGGGTGAAATGACCCAGAGTTTGGTTGGTCTCTGGATTGATGATCAGGAAGACCTCGGCACTTTCGCACACGGCTTCGGAAGGGATTGGAACCACAAGATCCCAGTCCAGCCCGGGCGTTACCATCTCGATTGCAACACCTTTTAGGGGAGCATCCTGCCACATCACCTGTACGGCAGGTGGTGTGCTGCGCTTTTTGCGGCTTGAAACACGGCCTTCCCATCTGGCGTTTTCAAAACGGATTGGAGCAAGGGTCAAATCAGTCATCTTCGGCTCCTCAGAAAGCGGCGCGAGGCTGGCGCAAAAAGGTCAAATCACGCAGAATGATTTCATTCATTTCCGCCGCTTCAAAGATCAGGTCTACCCAGATTTTTTCCAATCGATTTTCATTCAGACTGGTATAGGCAAGATCAAATTCTACTTTGATGTCTTCGTCATCTAACGGTAGCTCACGCACCAATTGTTCCGTGTTTGGGCCGTGTTTGATGTTGAGGCGGATAAAAATCTGTAATGGTTTTTCAAATTCCACAATACTGTTGACGCGCAGGATATGCTCTTTGGTGAGGCCGGTCAGCGCAGTTTCAGGCAGATCAATGGCCAGGCTCAGGAACGATCCATCAAATTTGAAAACATCCAGTCGCAGCCCAAAGGGGGCAATATCCGCAGCGCGCCGGTTGCGTAATTGCCGCAGGGTCAGCTCGGATGTGCTGCAGTCATGAAAGATCTGAACGCCGTCGCCAAGCTGCGCTTTTGTGCTGACAGAAGAGATACCGCGTATTTCCAAAGGGCTGCGCCAGAGGGCAGGGCGCCAGCTCCAATCGGTGCCATGCGGGCGCGCGAATGCGTTTGTGCCGGTTTGCGGCAACGCAAGGCGGGTATCCGCAGTAAAGAGGAATCGATCTAGCTGTTGACGGAGCAGGCGCGCCTTATCCCGGATGCGGCGGAGTTCGGGAAGGGAGCGCTTGGTTGCCATGTCCGCTTCAGAACGCCAATGATGCAAGCTGCGCCGGAATAACAGCCAATTGAGCCTATGCCCCATGTTGCCCTCAAAGTGATGCAGCCGATCTGACTGTTGGAAGTGATTTTACTTAAATTAGCGAAGGACGTGTTGGAAACAAACCAGCAATTTGCTGCTCTGCCCAAGTTTTCCCAAGCGCGAGACTAAGATGATTTGGCAAACGCTTTCAAAGCACAGGGCGCAAACGGGGGCGCAGTACAGCTGCGGCAGTGCTTTTCTGTGCGACGTGATCAGCGTTCTTTGTTTGGGGCGCGCGCGCATTTGATCGTTGGGCCATCTCGCTTAGCAAAAGCGCGCCTTGTTTGGTCAGAAGGTGGCCGCGATCCGGGGCATAAAGTGTCAGCGCGATCATATGCCTGTGTTGGGTGAAGACGCCCCGCCAATGGGTTTGCGCAGCCTGTACCGGATGTGTTGTATCGGCTTTGACCTGGACCAAAGGCAGTGCGAGATCTTCGCGTATGTCAACAATCTCTCCTGTCGGAACAGCGGCTTTTAAAGCCGCGATGTCAGGCGGCGTTTGATTTTCCGCTAAAGGCGCAACAGAAGCAGTGATGAGCCCAAGATCGCGTGCATTGCGTGACTGTGTATTTGCAGAAAGCACGTCGCAGCGCGCCAAGAGCGCAAAACCATTCTCGCGGGTCTCTGCCAGAGTTTCACGGTCAAAACAAAATCCTGCCGGGGCAGATAAGACAACATTTTCCTCGGCAAACCGAATTGTTGTAAGCCCTGTTGCATGAGATCGAGAAGGCGATTCTGTCGTTGCAAAGGAGAGCCCTGTCGACTGCAGGCAGCCGCTGAGCGCAATGATTGCGCCAATCTGTCCGGTCAGCTTGGTAAAATTCAGAATGCGGCGCACGTCTCTGTCCCTTGGGCTTTTTGAATAAAATCATATGGTAAGTGATGTGTGTCACACAAGAACGGAGTTGGCGGAACTGAGACATCAGGTTCCAAAGCACCGCCATTGTCTTCGGAAGGGTCGGTGCAAGTGGCGAAATTCCCCGCGTCGAGGCTATTTGGAGGGCAGGCGTTGATTGCAATTGCAGACAAGGCAGCTTATTTGATGGCCGAAACAGCACCGAGCGAAAGCAAGCAATGAACTGGATCAACAACTACGTCCGGCCGCGGATCAACTCAATCTTTTCGCGCCGCGAAGTCCCTGAGAATTTGTGGAAGAAATGCGGTGAGTGCGGCACCATGCTGTTTCACCGTGAGCTGAGTGACAATCAGATGGTGTGCACCAATTGCGGGCACCATATGCATATCACGCCACGTGCCCGGTTTGAGGCGCTGTTTGATGGCGGTGTTTTCACCGAAGTGGACGTGCCTGAGCCGATCACGGATCCGCTGAAGTTCAAGGACCAAAAGAAATATCCCGACCGGATGAAGGCTGCCCAAAAGAAAACCGGTGAAGAAGAGGCCATGCTGGTCGCTGCCGGTGAAATTGGACGCACGCCTATTGTCGCTGCTGCGCAGGATTTTTCCTTTATGGGTGGCTCCATGGGGATGTATGTGGGCAATGCCATCATTGCGGCGGCTGAGGAGGCGGTGAAATTGCATCGTCCTTTGGTGCTGTTCTCTGCTGCAGGTGGCGCGCGCATGCAGGAAGGTATTCTGTCTTTGATGCAGATGCCCCGTACCACCGTGGCTGTGCAGATGCTGAAAGAGGCGGGACTGCCCTATATCGTGGTTCTGACCCACCCCACTACGGGTGGTGTGACCGCCTCATATGCAATGCTTGGGGATGTGCATATTTCAGAACCCAATGCATTGATCTGTTTTGCAGGACCACGCGTGATTGAACAGACCATTCGGGAAAAATTGCCCGAAGGCTTCCAACGCGCAGAATATCTGCTGGATCACGGGATGTTGGACCGCGTCACGCCACGTACTGAATTGCGGGATGAGCTGATCACCATCACACGTATGATGATGGGGCTGCCGCCGCAGATCGTTGGGGATCTGCCTGCACCGGACGAGGCTGCTGCGCCAGATCCTGCGCCTGTGGAGGCGGCATCTGAAGCGGTTGAAGAGACCGCACAGACGAGCAGCTGATCGTTTTGAATATCATTTAATAAAACAGCCCGTTTCCTATTCAGGGGCGGGCTGTTTTCACATTGTCCGCGTGTGAGGCGCGTAACCAGCTGTCAGAGGCATATATGACCGCATCTTCTTCCTCCGATCAGATCCTGGCCCGTATGATGGCACTGCATCCAAAGATCATTGATTTGACGCTTGACCGCGTCTGGCGTCTGCTGGCTGCGTTGGAAAACCCACAGGAAACATTGCCCCCGGTCATCCATATTGCCGGCACCAATGGCAAAGGATCGACACAGGCGATGATCCGGGCTGGTCTGGAGGGCTGGGGAAAATCGGTGCATGCCTATACCTCCCCGCACTTAGCCCGTTTTCATGAACGCATTCGACTGGCGGGTGAACTGATCACAGAAGCGCATCTGACGGACATTCTGGACGAATGTTACGCGAAAAATGGCGGCGAAAATATCACCTATTTCGAGATCACCACAGTTGCAGGTCTGTTGGCGTTTTCCAGAATGCCAGCGGATTTCACATTGCTTGAGGTTGGTCTGGGGGGGCGTTTGGATGCCACCAATGTGGTTACACCAGAGGTTTCGGTGATCACGCCGATCTCGATCGATCACGAACAGTTCTTGGGCGATACGATTGCCAAGATTGCGGCAGAAAAAGCGGGGATTATCAAACGCGGAGTGCCGGTGATTGTGGGTCCGCAGCCAGAGGATGCGCTGGAGGTGATTGAGGCCACGGCGCAGAGACTGGGCGCACCCGTGATTGCCTATGGCCAGCACTGGCATGTCTATGAAGAGCGGGGGCGTCTGGTGTATCAGGATGAGCGCGGCCTGTTGGACCTGCCTCTGCCGAACTTGCTAGGGGCACATCAGATCCAGAATGCCGGGGCCGCGCTTGCGGTCTTGCGCCATCTTGGGGCGGATGAAACCGCCTGTGAGGCGGCCATGACAGAGGCGAGTTGGCCTGCCCGCATGCAGCGGTTGCAAAAGGGGCCTTTGGTTGAGACAGCTGGCGCGGCCGAGCTTTGGCTGGATGGCGGTCACAATGCAGCGGCGGGCCAGGCTTTGGCAGCGGTTCTGGCGGGGCTGCCCAAACGCCCAACGCATTTGATCTGCGGGATGCTGAACACCAAAGATGTGAGCGGGTATTTGCGCCCTCTGGCGGCACAGGCTGATCGCCTGATTGCGGTTACGATCCCGGAGGAAGTGAATACGCTGCCTGCTGAGGCCACCTGTGATGCGGCACGCGCGGTGGGTTTAAACGCAGAGACTGCTGCGGATGTTAATGCTGCGCTAGAGGCGATTGTGGCCCAGACGCCGGAAGCGCGTGTGCTCATCTGTGGATCGCTCTATCTGGCGGGGCATATTCTGCGGCAAAACAGCTGATGTTGCCCCCGGCCGCAAGCGAGGGCTCCCGCCCGGCTGCGATCTGAAGATCTTATCCCGTTGGGCCAAGCGCCGCTGGCGCGGCGCGGTTGGGGTTTCTTACTTAGAGCCTGCCCCAATCCCGGTCCTGCATTTCGCGCAGACGGCTGGCTGTACGTTCAAATTCAAACGCGCCATCGCCCTCAACATAAAGAAATTCTGGCGCAGCTGCGGCGGAGCAGATTAGCCGGA
The DNA here is from genome assembly GCF_900102795.1 of Epibacterium ulvae. Lineage (GTDB taxonomy): Bacteria > Pseudomonadota > Alphaproteobacteria > Rhodobacterales > Rhodobacteraceae > Epibacterium > Epibacterium ulvae. Next base: position 119,592 of record NZ_FMWG01000006.1, read on the forward strand.
CCTTGGCCTCATAGAGGGCATCAATGAGGGTCACAAAGCGTTTTGCTTCGTTGAAATTGCTGCGGCTGAGTTGGGGAATGTCTTCGAGGATCAACACTTTGACGGCATCTGCGACGGCCAGATAATCTCCGGGACCCAGCATCTTGCCGCAAAGATCAAAGAAACTTGCACGGGCCACCCCATTGCGGAAGGCAGGCAGGGTTACCTCACGTCCTTTGACCTCTAGGATCAACGGTTCAGCAGGGCCGCCGGATAGATCTGACCAGATATCAGACAGTTGCTGGCGTGTGGTGGCGTTGATCGGGGTGAAATAGACATCCGACCCTGTGAGGCGATCTTGCCGGTAGTCCGTGGGCGAGATCATCTCCCAGACTTCCATCTTGTCTTTGATCAGGTCAATGAAGGGCAGGAAAAGCTGGCGGTTCAACCCGTCTTTATAAAGGTCGTCTGGCACCCGGTTGGAGGTTGTGATCACGGTGACGCCAGCCGCAAACAGAGCTTCAAACAAACGACCGACGATCATTGCGTCGGTGATATCGGTGATCTGCATTTCATCAAAAGCCAAGAGGCGCACGGATTGTGCCACCTCTTTGGCAACGGGAGCCAGCGCGTCTTCGATATTGTTCTGGCGCGCTTCATGCATCTTCGCATGGATTTCCTGCATGAAGGCGTGAAAATGCACGCGTCGCGCAGGAATGCCACCCAGACTGTCCACAAAGAGATCCATCAACATGGATTTGCCGCGACCGACACCGCCCCAAAGATACAGGCCTTTTGGCGCAGGGGAGGGGGTGTTGCGTCGAAACAGGCCACGTTTGACCGGAGGCGCTTTGAGCGCGGTGCCGATGCGGTCAAATTCAGGCAAAACAGCCTCTTGCGCGGGGTCTGTGCGCAGCGTGTTTGCGTCTATTTTGGCTTTGTATAAGGTCTGAAGGTCGGTCATGGCGTAGGGATAACGCGGTCGATCGGGGATGAAAAGCTTTCTGCGCCCGCCACAGGATCACGTATCAGTTTTTCTTAAGTCTGTGTTCAGAAGCTTTGATTTGACCTGCTGCCGCTGCGCGGTCAGACATAAGCAGGCTGTCTGGAGACCTTTGAAATGCCAAGTCGCGTGCCTTTGTTTACGCCTGTTTTGATCGTGGGCTGTATTATTATCATGATCAGTTTCGCAGTGCGGGCCTCTTTTGGGGTGTTTCAAATTCCAATCGCAGAAGAGTTTCAGTGGCCCCGTACAGAGTTTTCGCTGGCGATTGCGATTCAAAACCTTGCCTGGGGTATTGGCCAGCCGATTTTTGGTGCGGTCGCCGAAAAGATTGGTGACAGAAAAGCAATTATCATCGGTGCGATTATATACGCGGCTGGATTGGTGCTGAGCGCAGGTGCCACAACCCCGTTTGAAATGCAGGCCTATGAATGGCTGGTTGGGTTTGGCATTGCGGGTACTGGTTTTGGTGTTGTGCTGGCTGTGGTGGGGCGCGCAAGTGCGGCACAGCATCGCTCGATGTCGCTTGCGATTGTCACGGCGGCAGGCTCTGCCGGGCAGATCATTGGGGCCCCAACCGCCGAAGCCCTGTTGGGCTGGATGTCGTGGCAAATGGTTTTTGTGGTCTTTGCGGGTGTCGTTCTGGCCCTGATTTTGACTTTACCTTTGATGAAAGCGCCTCAGATGGCGAGCCAGGATGAGCTGGAAGAAAGCTTGGGAGCGATCCTCGTTAAGGCCTTCAAAGACCCCAGCTATACACTGATTTTTCTAGGCTTTTTCAGTTGCGGATATCAGTTGGCCTTTATCACAGCGCATTTTCCCGCCTTTGTGACTGAAATGTGTGGGCCGATCATGCCCGGTGGGCTGCTACACGGTCTGGGCATCACAACGACATCGGCGCTAGGCGCGGTGTCCATCGCGTTGATTGGAGCAGCCAATATCTGCGGAACCCTGTTGGCGGGCTGGGCTGGAAAACGCTACAGCAAGAAATATCTTCTGGCAGGGATTTATCTGGCGCGCACCGTTGTTGCTGGCGCGTTTATCCTGCTGCCTATTACACCGCTATCAGTGATTGTTTTTTCTATCGTCATGGGGTCGTTGTGGCTGGCCACTGTGCCGCTGACGTCGGGTTTGGTGGCCCATATCTACGGGCTGCGCTATATGGGAACGCTTTATGGCATCGTCTTCTTCAGTCATCAGCTGGGCGGCTTTATGGGTGTTTGGCTGGGCGGACGTATGTATGACGTCTATGGAGACTACACCCTTGTGTGGTGGATTGGCGTCGCCGTCGGGGCCTTTAGCGCGATTGTGCATTTGCCGATACGAGAGAAGCCTTTGGTCGCTGCTGCTGCCTGATCCGCATGCATTTCAATGGGTGTCTTGGGCCTTCCATAGATCCAGAATATGGCGGCCGGTGATCAGATCCAGATGCGCACCGCCGCCGTTTTTAAACAGTGTGATTTGATTGGGATCATATTCTGGAAACTGGTCGAGCGCATAGAAATCGGCCCGCACATCGCTGCGCGTAATCTTGCCTTGCGACAGGGGAATTTTAAATTCCCCGATGTGGTCAAGCGTGGTGTCAAAGCTATCCGTATAGATCTGTGCACGTGACAGAGCCTGGTCATCGGTTTCCCGCATGTCTGGGCGGTAGGCACCGATCAGGTTGAGATGCTGCCCCGGACGCAGCCAATCGCCTAAGACAAGTGGCGTAGATGACATCGTGCAGGTCAAAATAATATCTGCAGCTTCCACAGCGGTGCGTAGATCCGGCACAGCTGCAGTTTCGGGGTATTGCGCTACCAAGGTTTCCGCCTTTGCATTTGTGCGATTCCAGATTTGGAATTGGGCTTTGGGGTAGCAGGCTGAGAAGGCTTCAATCAGGGAGGCACCCACTGTGCCTGCGCCGACAATGAGAATACGGCGGCTGTCGGGATTAGCGAGGCGCAACGCACCAAGCAGACTGTCGCCTGCTGTTTTCCATTTGGTAACCAGATGGAAGTCAATCAGGGCTTCGGGCATGCCATTTTGATCAGAATAAAGCGTCACCGCGCCGTTCACCATCGGGCTGCCTGTTTTGGGGTTGCCGGGAAAGATCGTGGCCGTTTTCACCGCCATGCCCAGCCCATCAATCCAAGCCGCGCGGCTTAATAACGTGTCCTCGCCGCGATATAGAAATGTGTCATCAACTGACGCTTTTGGGTGTTCGTGCCCCTTTGCAAGAGCTTTGGCAAAGCCGGGCCAGTCCAGCAGGGCTTCGCCCGTTTGAAAATCTACGAACGGCAGACTCATGCTGCTTCCTCTTTGGTGAGTAGCCCGTCTTGAACAAGACGCTCTGCCCAGCCTTCTGGTGTGGTGAACAGATGCGTTTGCCAGCCACGCTTTGCGGCGGCTTCAATATTTTCCGGGCGATCATCCGCAAACAATAATTCTGTTGGCGAAACGGCGGTCTCCCGTTCCAGAATTTCATAAATTTCCGCATCGGGTTTGATGCATTTCAGATGGCCCGAGATAAATGCCTGATCAAATTCGGTTAGCACCGGATATTCCACCTTGGCGATTTCAAATGTTTCAATCCCGAAATTTGACAACGCAAGGACAGGAATGCCTTTGGCACGCAGTGCCCGCAAAAGGCGCGCAGAATGTGGAATATCCGGGGTTACCATTTCAATCCAGTGGTCGTGCCACATCATGATTTCACGGGCCCATTCAGGGTGGCGTTCTGCCAGATCCGTGATGGTTTTTTTGAAGGGCGCACCGCGGTCTACCTCTAGATTGGCGTCGTGCAGGGGCACGCTTTCCAAAAGGGTGATACGTTTGTCTTTGCCAATTTCACGGTCGTAAAACTGTTCAGGTTCCCAAGCGATCAGAACGCGCCCGATGTCAAAAACGACGGCAGAGATGGTCATGTGAAAATCCTTTTGAAACAAATAAGCGGGCTCCAAAGCCCGTGAATAACGGTGGCGTATCGACGTCTATTCTACAATCATAAACACAAAAGAGCGCCCTAAAAACGCGGATAGATCTACCTTTTGGCGGCGCGCAATTCGCGCTCCAACGCATCCAGAAACCGGGACCGGTCCGCTTTGGAAAAGGATTTGCCGCCGCCTTGCATGCCCAAAGGGTTGGCGGCGCGCAGATCGGCCATCAGATCACGCATGGCCAGCTGTTGGCCGATATTGGCCTCGGTGAACCGTTCCCCGTTGTGGCGCAGCACACGGGCACCAGCTTCGATGCATTTGGCCGCAAGCGGGATGTCTCCGGTGACCACAACATCGCCCGGCCCGCAGCGCTCAGCGATCCACATATCCGCCACATCTGCGCCCTGATCCACGATGATGGTTTGCACCAATGGATTTGCTGACGGGCGCAGGCCGCCGTTTGACACCACAAACATAGAGAGGCCGTGGCGGGTGGCGACCCGCTCGGCCTCTGCTTTGACCGGACAGGCGTCCGCATCAATATAAAGCGCGCTCACTCGGCGGCCTTTTTGGCTTTGGGGGCAGGTTTTTCTGCGGGTTTTGCCTTGGCTTTCTTGGGCTCTTTGAATTCATCCGGGATCGGCATCCGGTTAAAGGCATCAAGACCCGCAATTTTATAGGCTTCGGCCAAGGTGGGGTAGTTGAACGTGTTTTGCACGAAATAGTCTACAGTGCCTTTCAGGTTCAGCACGGCTTGCGCGATATGGATCAGTTCAGTTGCGCCTTCACCGACAATCTGCACACCCAAGACACGACGGGTTTTAAGGGAAAACAGCATTTTTAGCATGCCATGTTCAACGCCCATAATATGCCCGCGTGAGGTTTCGCGAAAGCGCGCAATCCCCACTTCGTAAGGCACGTCGCGCTCTTTCAGCTCTTCTTCTGACATGCCACAGGTCGACATTTCTGGTACAGAATAGATGCCGTAAGGATACCAGGGGCTTTCCGGGATGGTGGCAACATCCATTGCATGGCAGGCCGCGACACGGCCCTGTTGCAGCGAGGTTGATGCCAGTGACGGGTGCCCGATGACGTCGCCGGTTGCATAGATATGCGGCACGGCGGTTTGATAGGTCTTGCGTTCAATGGCCACGCGCCCACGGTGATCGGTTTCAAGGCCAACGGCTTTGAGGTTCAAGCGTTCCGTATTGCCCATGCGGCCTGCCGCGAACAGCAGCATTTCACCCCGCACATGACGCCCATTGGCGAGGCTGACCTCGATGTGATCGCCTTCGTCTTCGATTTTTTCAATGGCTGAGCCAAGGCGCAGATCCAGACCATTTTCGCGGATCTGATGGGTGAATTCCTGAATGAGCGTGCGGTCAATAAAATCAAGGAAGGTATCGCGTGGCTCGATCAGGGTGACGCGCACATCAAGGGCGGCAAACATGGTGGCGTATTCCACACCAATGACGCCAGCGCCAACAACGATCAGCGAGCGCGGAATTTCTTCCATCTCCAAGAATTCATCGCCATCTACAATGGTTTTACCATTAAAGGGCACATAATCCGGGCGGTAGGTGCGTGTGCCAGTGGCAATCAGGAACTTTTCGCCTGTAACCTGTGTGGTGTCACCGGCTTCGGTCTCTACCTCAACCGTGTTGGCATCCACGAAATGGGCCATACCTGCCAAAGTGTCCACATGGTTGCGATTGAACTGGTGTTCCAACACGTCGACTTCATGGTCCAGCGTCATGTGCAGCCGGGCCTTCAGGTCGTCTGCTTTGATCGAATCCTTCACACGATAAGAGCGGCCATAAAAGCTCCGCTCGCGCCAACCGGTGAGGTTCAGCACGGTTTCGCGCAACGTCTTTGACGGGATCGTGCCCGTGTGAACGGAAACCCCGCCCAGCCTGTCATGGCGGTCAATCACAAGGACGCTACGTTTCAGTTTGGCTGCCTGAATGGCGGCTGTGCGCCCAGAAGGTCCAGAGCCGATGACGATCAGGTCGTAGTCAAATTTGCTCATGTGAGAGATCCTTTCACGTCAGCGCGCATAAAGCGCATCTGCATGGAAGGCGATGTGCTCTTCCATGAAGGTGGAAACAAAGAAATAGCTGTGATCATATCCGGGCTGCAGGCGCAGTGTAGCTTGTTGACGGCGGCTGTTGGCGGCTGAGGCTAGGGCTTCAGGTTTTAGGAGATCAAGGAATTGATCCTCGGTGCCGGTATCAATCAAAACCGGTCCATCAAAGCCAGACTGTTCCATCATGAGCGTTGCGTCATGTTTTGCCCATGTGGCTTCATCCGCGCCGAGATAGGCGGTGAGCTGTTTGCGGCCCCAGTCTGATGCTGTGGGATTGCAGATGGGCGCAAAGGCTGAGACGGAAGTAAATCGTCCCGGCAATCCCATCGCCAGTGTCAATGCACCATGCCCGCCCATTGAATGACCTGTGATTGCCTGCCGGTCCAGATCAATCGAAAACTCCTTGCCAAGCAATGTCGGCAGTTCGTCGGCGATATAGTCCCACATATTGAAATGAGGTGCCCATGGTGTTTCCGTGGCGTTTACGTAAAACCCCGCACCCTGACCCAGATCGTAAGCTTCATCATCTGCAACACCTTCCCCCCGTGGTGAGGTGTCTGGAAAGACAATTGCAATACCTTGCTCTGCACACCAAGCCTGTGCGCCTGCCTTGGTCATCGCGTTTTCATGGGTGCATGTGAGGCCAGACAGATACCACAAAACCGGCACCGGGCCATCACTGGCTTCTTCGGGCAGAAAGACGCCAAAGGTCATGTCGCATTGGGTGCTTGTGCTTTTGTGGCGATAGACGCCCTGCGTGCCGCCAAACGCCTTGTTCTGGGATAGGGTTTCCATGCCATGCCTCCTGATCAGTTTGGCTTATCGCTAGCGGTCCAAACGCAAGTCGTCCAGCGTGTCAGAGGCCGCAGCTGCTGTTTTGCAGTCAATTGATTGCAATTCACTAAAGTTTCATCACCTAAAGGGCAGAAACCCAAGTGATGACGACGGGTAGGGACAATACAGCCAGAACGGTGGAAATCAGGATCGCTGCCGACACCCGTTGCGGTGCAATGCCATAGTGTTGGGCAAGGATGTATATATTGCCCGCTACGGGCAAGGCGCTGGCTGCAATCGCGATCTTTGCCGCATAGGGATCAACAGGCATCAGCCACAAGACACCAATCGCAACGCATAGGGGATGAACCACCAGCTTTCCAAAGCTCAGCCAAAGGGCCACTTCTACTCGTTCAGCAGATTTACTGGCAAGCGATGCACCAATTGCAAAGAGCGCACCGGGCACTGCAGCTCCGGCCAGAAGTGATAGAAATTCAGCTGCAGGATCAGGGATCGGCAGGGCAAACCCCGACCAAAGCAGCCCGGCGGTGATCGATAGGATCATGGGATTCGCCAATAGCCCGCGGACCACACGCCATAGCGTTGCCAGCGTAATGCCGTTGCCACGGCCAAGATTGATCAGGATCACAATAAGTGAGGAAAACACCACCAGATCCACACTTAGGATCAGCATCATGGGCGCAATGGAGGCTTCCCCAAAGAAAAGGGCCATCATGGGCAGGCCCAAAAAGCCAACATTTCCGATGGCAAAGCATTGCGCCTCTACTGCGGCGGTTGGGCCGTCTTGTCCGCGCATAACGGCAACTGCGGTTGCCACACCATAGGCCACACCACAGCCTGCAAGGTATCCAAATAGCAAATCGACATCAAACAGCTCTCCAAAGGACAAGGTTGCAGCAAATCGGAAAATCATTGCCGAAAGCGCAAAGTAAAACACAAATTTGGTCAGAGCAGCCGTCGCGTCTTCGCTAAAAAAACGAGACCGGGCAGCACCATAGCCCAGCCCGATGAGCGCAAAAAACGGCAGGGTTCGTAGGAGAACATCAATCATGCAGTTGAAAATTTCGATAAAGGAGCACTTTGCAAAAGCTATACGCCAAAACAGTCTGTGTCTCAATCATAGGACGTTCTTCGAAGGTGATCACAATAACATGATCCCTCCTCTGCAAGCGACGTGGATGCTTGTTTGCCTATGGTACAATCGCTAAGTTCGGAGTTCATTCACGAGACCGGAGCCTTTATGACCTTGGACATGAAAGACCAGCCCATTCAACGAACCGGGCGCAAGTTCGCGCAGGTGCTTGAGGGCGCGCGCGTGGTCTTTATGGCCAAAGGCTTTGAAGGCGCGAGTGTCGATGATATCGCCAAAGAAGCTGGCGTTTCTAAGGCAACGCTTTACAGCTACTTTCCAGATAAGCGACTTTTGTTCAGCGAAGTTGTACGCACCGAATGTCAGCGCCAGTGCGAAGCCACCGGCGCGGGGGTGGACTTTCACGAAAACCATCCACCCGCAGAGTCGCTTTATGCGGGGGCACGTATGATCATTGCGAGCTACCTGTCAGAGATTTCACAACAGATGTTCCGCATTTGTGTCGCCGAAGCCACGCGTTTCCCAGAGTTGGGCGAGCTTTTTTACCAAAGTGGTCCGATGATCTGGCGCACCGATATGCGCAGTTATCTGCAACAGGCCACAGCGCGTGGGGATCTGGCTGTCGAAGATTTTGATATGGCTGCTGATCAGTTTATCGAACTCTGCAAAGCGGATCTTTTGCTGCGCGCTGTATTTCTGAATGAAACGGAGTTTTCAGAGGATGAGCAGCACCGGGTTGCAGCCGCTGCTGTTGATCTGTTTCTGGCAAAACACGGGCGCTAAAACCGGTTGGGTTTAATGCGTCGTGAATTCACGATCTTGCAATTTATAGCGTTCGTGGCAGCTGTGGCAGCCTTTGATCATCGCTGGTAGGCTTTGGCGCAATGTATCTGCGCTGCGGGGGTTCAGGCGTTTTGCTGCGCGCTGGGCGTTTTTGGCGCGCAACTCGAAATCTTCCCAATTTGTCCAAAGGTTCGGGCGCGCCAGAGTGTGCGCATCCATTTCAATGTGTTTGAAATGCGGTTTGATGCCCTTGGTTGTCTCGATCAAAGTGTTTTTTGCGTCTCGCGCATGGCGTTTGTTAAAGGCACGTCTCCCGGATGCCATGTCTGTGAGGACAGAGAGCGCAGTTTTCTGTGTGTTCATCAAAGCAACGCGTGCTTCAATCTGTTCATTTTCATAAGGAACTTTGGCCATCAGCACGCTTCCCAGAACCAGCGAGAGGCCAAACACAATCCCATAGCCGAAAAAGCGAGTGAAAGGCGCATGAGCGGCGCTAAGATGTTTCAGCATGGTCTGTTCCAGAGCAGTAGAAATATGAGATCGTTCAGCGGTCTGATCACTATGCCTTACAGGAGTTAGATGAGCGTTAAGAGCATCCGCCTTGCTGTGGCAGAGGTCTTAACACTCTAAAAGCGCTTGATTTTCTTTCTGAATGGTCGCAGGCTGCTCTTATGAGCTTTCAACACATAGAGCCTTTTCCACCCACCTACGACACGCAAGTGGCTTTTGATAAACGCGAGCTGCAGGTTATCTTATCTCTGTACGGCCGGATGGTTGCTGCTGGGGAATGGCGCGATTATGGCATTTCCTCTCTCAAAGAAATGGCCGTCTTTTCCGTGTTTCGCCGGACCGCAGAGTTTCCGCTGTACCGTATCGAAAAACGCCCCAAACTGCGCCATCGTCAAGGGCAGTATTCTGTTGTCACCATGGATGGGCAGATCCTGAAACGCGGCAAAGATCTGCGCACCGTGTTGCGGGTGCTAGAGCGGAAATTGATCCGGGCTGTCGAGTGATGACATGCGTTTATGGGCCGTCACGGGCCCGTCGCCCTGGGTTTCAATCCGGGTGATGGCGGCATGAATGTTTTCATATGCCACAGCCATATGGTGCACATTGGCGTGGATCAGGGTTTCCGGCGTCGCAACAAGCGCAACATGCCCTTTCCAAAATAACAAATCCCCGCGCAAATAGGGGGTTCCGTGTTTCAGCGCAGTGCCAAGCGTCTGTTCTTGCTGATCACTGTCACCGGGGCAAGGCTGCCCCGTCGACACCAAAGCAGCCTGCACCAGACCAGAGCAATCAATGCCAAAGCTGCTGTTGCCGCCCCATAAATAAGGCGTGCCCAGAAAGCTTTCGGCCACTGCAACGCCATCAGGTTCCTTCACGTCCAGCGCAGATATATGCGCACGGGGTACAAAGCCTGCTGATGTTTCAACAAAACGCGCGTTTGTCTCTGAGCTTGGTACAACTGTTAAAAGGCTGCCCTGCGAAAGCGCTTTACGTTCGGGGGATTTGAAATCCGGGGCGCTGTAGACGTGGGTCATTGGGGCCTGAATCTGATGTGTCACGGTGTGATATGGTCCGATATCATCGCTGCGCAGATAGCCGACGTACCCGTCTTTTTCGGCCTGCACAAAAGCATAGCCGTTGCGTTGATCATAAAGCGTGACGCTTTCCCCCAAAAGCAGTTGACGGTCGCGCGCGCCATCCGGAGCGCGCAACAGATCGGCCACAGGTGTGCAAACAGAGGCCCGCTGGCCCGCCACCACCTGACGCCCTTCTGCAGCGAAAGGCAGGTGGTCCGCGATGATATGCGCATTCATTGGCGTTGTGCGCCGGTCAAAATCGGACATGGTTACAGGTCCAGCATATCAGGCAGGGCTGTAAACAAAGCTCGGATGCCTTGGCTTGTGCCACCTTTGCTGCGGCCCGGCGCGGGTTTTGGGGACCATGCATAGATGTCAAAATGCATATAACGGCTGTTGCCTGCAAAACGGCGCAGGAACAACGCGGCCGTGATTGAACCGGCGAACCCGCCCGCAGGGGCATTGTCCAGATCCGCAATATCGGGTTCGATCATGGTTTCATAAGGGGTGTGGAAGGGCATCCGCCACACCGGATCTGCTGTATCTGTTGCCGCTTTGGTCAGCGCGCCTGCATCACGGTCGTCGTCGGTATAAAACGGCGCAAGATCCGGCCCAACTGCCACACGCGCCGCCCCGGTGAGGGTCGCCATCGAGATTAGCAAATCTGGTGTCTCTTCATCTGCAAGAGCCAGCGCGTCTGCCAGCACCAATCGCCCTTCGGCGTCAGTGTTATTGATCTCAACTGTAAGACCTTTGCGCGAAGTTAAAACATCTCCGGGGCGGAAGGCATTGCCCGAAACTGCGTTTTCCACGGCGGGAATCAGCACCCGCAATTGCACCGGTAGATCTGCCGCAAGAATCATTTGCGTCAGCCCCAGCACATTTGCCGCCCCGCCCATGTCTTTCTTCATGATTCCCATGCTCGCGCCCGGTTTCAGGTTCAGCCCACCGGTATCAAAACACACCCCTTTGCCAACCAGAGTGAGTTTCGGCCCCGAGGTGCCTTTGCGAATCTCGATCAAACGCGGTGCGCGGTCTGCCGCGCGGCCCACGGTGTGGATCATCGGGAGGTTTTCATCCAACAGTGCGTCGCCTGTGATCACGGAACAGGCCGCGTCATAGGTCTGTGCAAGATCCCGTGCCGCGGTTTCCAGTGCTTCCGGCCCCATGTCCGCTGCGGGCGTGTTGATCAGATCCCGTGTGAGCTGCTCAGCCTTGGCCATTTTCTCTACTTTGGCGGCATCAATGTTTTCTGGTGCGACCAGTGACGCTGCAGCAGAAGATTTGCTGCGATAGCGGTCATAGACGTATCCTCCCAAAAGCCAGCCCAGACATTCCACCTCAACCTGATCTGCTGGCAGACCCGATGCGATATGATAGGTGCCTTTGGGAAGCTTTTGTGCGGCAGCCGCTAAAATGAAACGTCGACGCGCGCGGCTCTCTTTCGTGCCAAAGCCTGCCAGCGCCTGCTGGATGCTTCCGTCAGGTGCGGGGAGAGCCAGCGCTTGTCCCGCCGCTGCAGTAAAACCAGATACTGTTGCCCAGGTTTTGACCTCAGCACTTTGATCTTCAAGCCAAACAGAAAAACTTCCCTCATCCACAACGTGGAGGGGAATGCTGTCTGTCGAGGCAGGTGCAAAGGTAAGCGACATGGGCAAGCTCCGGAAAATAGATTGTCTTCCCGTGCTAGACTAGTCGCCTGTGGTGGGGCTGCAAGGCCCCACGCTCCACAGAAACTCTATAAAATCGCCTGAGGGCGTTAGATTGTTAGATCATGTTGATCCCAAATCGCGGTGAGAGAGCGTTCACCCACACGGATCAAACGGAACAGCGTTGCTGCAACCGCTGCATAGTCTTCGGAATCAATTGCCTGCGTTACATCACCTGCGATGCTGCTCATGGCAGACATGCCGACCTGATCTGATATTGCAATCAGCGATCGCGCGCTTTTGCGCAGGTTCACGATATCGTTCTGGCGCCATAACCGCTCGCAATGCGTCAGGCGTACCGCCAGTTCCTCAATCGCGCGGCAGACCACATCTTCTGCCCCGGTTTCACCCAGTTCGTTATATAAATCGGACAATTTGCCCGGATCCAGACGCACGTTTTCTTTGTGCACAACAGTGAGAATATTAGCCACCACAGTTACCCCAAAATTTCTTGTGCCCCCACGGCACGAGAACCAATCTGCCCCTTAACGGTTTTCAAAAGGTTTCCAACTGGTGTGTAAATCTCTCGAATTTGCTAACAATACAGTTTAACAAACCTGACAGTTGACCCAAAGAGAGCAAGAATATGGAACATGCCAAACCTCTCCCTAGCTATCTGGTGACCCGTTACCACGGTTGGAAAGCAACATCTTATAGCGAGAACCAGGGCTGGTATCGCCGTCTCGCAACCGAGGGTCAGCGCCCTCGTGCGATGGTGATTTCCTGCTGTGACAGCCGCGTGCATGTGACCTCTATTTTCGGCGCGGATCAGGGTGAATTTTTTATCCACCGCAATATTGCAAACCTTGTGCCGCCCTTTGCGCCAGATGGAGATCATCACGGCACCAGTGCGGCGGTTGAATATGCTGTCACCGCTTTGAAAGTGTCGCATCTAATTGTTCTGGGCCATTCACAATGCGGTGGTGTGCAGGGCTGTATCGATATGTGCAAAGGCCATGCCCCGCAGCTGGAAGAAAAGACCAGCTTTGTCGGACGCTGGATGGAAATTCTTAAACCGAAATTTGAAAAGGTTGAGGATATTCAGGATGATAACGAGCAAGCTCGCCAGTTTGAACGCCATGCTGTTGTCGCCTCTCTAGAGAACTTGATGACCTTCCCGTTCATCTCTGATGCCGTCGAAAAGGGCGCGTTGAGCCTGCATGGCCTGTGGACGGACATCGGTGAAGGGGGATTGGAATGCTACGATCCCGCATCCGACAAATTCACCAAGGTCTAAGATCGTTCTAAGAAAGTGATTTGGCGGCTTGTGTATAGCCGCCAGATGCCCCGTCGATGAAATGCACATGATCGTCGCGCAAGGCGGATGGAACGATGCAGGTCATCAATGCTTCGTCCTGTTCGTGCCAGCCAAACTGAATGAGCCCACTATCACGCGCCTCTTCCAGCAGGCCGCGCAATGCGCTTTGCACCTCTGGCGTAGAATCCAGTGTCATCTTTAGACCGTCATCAAATTTTCTGTAATCGGCATTGGCGCTTAAGGTCGTACGATAGTGTTCGGGATCGAATCCCAGCACCTTTTTTCCTCGCCAGAAGACGAGCATGAATAGGATAAATTGAATCATTAGGCGCAGACGATTGATCAAGGCTGATCGATTCTGGCGCACCAGACGCGATTCGTCGCGAAATCTGCCCTGTGGCAAGCCAATCGTCGGGCCGGATTTGGGAATCGGGTGTCCGCTGCGGTCTAACGTTGCTGCAAGGCGTAGAATACGGGCGGCAAGTTCGGAAAAAGCGCGATCACTTCCTTCTGGGGTTGGTAAGATCAGCAAGGACAGGATAACGCCATTTCGCGATTTCATATTCTGCCATCGGCAGGACAGCCCTGTTAGATCTGGTGGCATGACATGCTCGGCTGGCAAGACTTCAAAACCGCCGGCTTTCATCTGTTGTTCGCTCCAAGCCAGCCCACCCCCAGCAAACATGGCATAATCTGCGCCAGCTGAGACTGCATAGCGCGCGACCGAGACTTCAAGACCTTCTTGCCTGATCCAGTCCACGGGCAGGAGCGCAGCCCGTAAAGAGATGCCAAATTCCCGATCAATCCAACTGCGTAGATTGGCAAGCGTGTGATGGGCAATGTCATGATCCTCTGGTGGCACCGCGAATGACACGCCATCGCCTCCAAATACAAATGGGAACGCCCGCCCTGACATGGCGTTGATCATTGCGGCAATCACAGAGGCAGCCACCATATTGACGGTCTTATAACGCCCCTCTTCAATCAATGCTGTGCTGTTGACGATATCTGTGCAGCAGACCAGCCAATCTTTGGGCAACGGGGTATAGGCCGACGCGCGGCTTAGCTCGGCGAAATCACTGATCCGGGGCAGGGCTTCGTAAAAGTCATGGGTCGTCATGCAAGCGCGCCTGTATCAAAGAGGAACACGCCTACTTTGGCCGATTGCGCAGCATTGGCAAGTCTTTGGCTGAATTGTATCAATATTGTATCATGTTAGAGGGTCGTGCTGAGGCCCATATGAATGGGCTGATTTGGCGTTGTTGGCTATTCTCACGGTGATGTGGGGCGAAACATGTGTTGATTCGGGCTTTAGCTTCCCCTTTTTGTGATAAATGTAGTTTTTTGATACAATGCTGCTCTGGTTGATACAATTTAACAACTAAAGCGATGAGATAGCCGGATTGCGGCTCTTTTATTGTTTGGCATTTGCCATTAGATCTCGGACACCGGCCATGGGGCCGGATCTATCTGGAGAAACGATTATGGGTTATCGCGTCGTTGTCGTCGGCGCCACAGGTAATGTGGGTCGCGAAATGCTGAACATCCTGGCCGAGCGCCAGTTCCCCGCGGATGAGGTTGCCGTTCTGGCCAGCCGTCGCTCGCTTGGAACCGAGGTGACGTTCGGTGAGACAACATTGAAGACGCAGGACCTCGACACCTTCGATTTCACTGGCTGGGATATGGCATTGTTTGCGGTTGGCTCAGATGCCACCAAACAATACGCGCCCAAAGCGGCAGCTGCAGGCTGTGTCGTCATCGATAACTCGTCGCTGTATCGCTATGATCCCGAAATCCCACTGATCGTGCCCGAGGTGAACCCCGAGGCGATTCACGATTATGCCAAGAAGAACATCATCGCCAACCCCAACTGTTCAACAGCGCAGATGGTTGTCGCTCTGAAACCCTTGCATGACCGTGCCAAGATCAAACGCGTTGTTGTGTCCACCTACCAGTCTGTATCAGGTGGCGGCAAAGAAGCGATGGAAGAGCTGTGGGATCAGACCAAAGCGGTCTATAACCCCACCTCTGACGTTCCGCCCAAGAAATTCACCAAAGAGATCGCCTTTAACGTGATCCCGCACATTGATGTATTCTTGGACGATGGCTCCACCAAAGAAGAGTGGAAGATGGTTGCAGAAACCAAAAAGATCATCGATCCCAGCGTCAAAGTCACAGCAACCTGTGTGCGTGTGCCTGTGTTTGTAGGCCACTCTGAAGCCGTGAACATCGAAACCGAAGATTTCCTGGATGAAGATGAAGCACGCGACATCCTGCGTGAAGCCCCAGGCATCATGGTGATCGATAAGCGTGAAGATGGCGGATACGTCACGCCCAAAGAGTGTGTTGGTGATTTCGCGACCTTCATCAGCCGCATCCGTCAAGATTCGACCATCGAAAACGGTCTGAACCTCTGGTGCGTGTCTGATAACCTGCGCAAAGGCGCGGCTTTGAATGCGGTTCAAATTGCCGAACTTCTGGGTCGTGAGGTCCTAAAGAAAGGCTGATCTGACGTTTCGGATCAAAGGCTACAACCAAAAGGATAGGGGCTGCTTCGGAAGAGGCAGCCCCTCTTCTTTTGCCAGTCTGTTATGCATTGGAAGAGTGCGGCACCTTGGGTTCAACACAAATTTGATCGGCCCACAGGAGACACCCAATGTTCAACTTGCTTACCACTCAGGAACGTCGCATTGAAACCAAAACCAACCCGCTGCGCCAGTCTGCTTGGGCCAGCGCCCGTGTTTCCAAGCGTCTCGACTCCGAACTGGCGAGCCAGTTGCGCATGTTCCTACGGGCCGATTTTGAACAGGCCAACTGCTGGAGCATGCTGCGCCGGGTGTTACGCAGCAAGGGCTTTAGCCTGAAGCTGGACCAAGGGCGTCTGCGTCTGGTTGACAGCCACAGCCGTGTGGCGATCTGCTCCACTGGTTTTCTTGGCTTCCCTCTGGCCGCGCTGGAACGCCAGTTCGGTGCCTCTGTTCAGTCAAACCTCTGGAACAACTGGTTGATCGGCTGACTCTCAACCAAACCCTCACGTCCGATCTACGGGGAAAAGGTGCTGTTTACAGCACCTTTTTCTTTTGAGTGAGCGCTGTAAACTGCTGGTAATTTCTGCGCATGAGGTGGTTCATATGATGCGATTGTCTATTCTTTCCAGCCTGTGTCTGGGGACGTTTTTGTCTTCAACAGCTTTGGCCGCACAATTTGAAGTGCCAAGCCTGCCCACTGCGGCAACGGTGTTTTCAGATCTTGCGCGGGTTACGCGCAAAGCCAGTATTGATTTGCCAGCAGGCACCCATCAACTGCGGCTCACTGGGTTGCCGCTCAGCACGCGCCTTGAAACCCTGCAAGTGGATCTACCTGGTGCAAAACTGCTTTCTGCGACAATCAACACAGACGAACAGACCTTGCTGCAAGAGAAATCCGCAGCATTGATTGCAGCGGAAGCAGAGATACAAACGATAGAAAACCAAATTGCGCAGGTCAAAGCACAGGCTGCAACCGCACGGGCCGAGGCGGTTGGCGCTGAGGCTACACTGCAGTTTCTACAGCAGTTGGGTGCAAATGATGGTCTTGGAGGTGCGAGTGCAGCGCAGCTTCAAGATATCGCTGCGATGATTGCAACTCAGGCTCAAACAGCAACGCGAACTGTGGTGGCTGCACAGGAAACGGGGCGCGAAATTGAACAACAGCTACCGCCATTGCGCGCGGCGCTGAAACAGGCGAAAACCCGCCGTGATTTGGTGAATCGTGAAGACCGTGAACGGATGTTTCTGACTGTCGCAGTCGAGGTGACAGAACCGGGGGTGCAGGATGTTACCCTCAATTATTACACGGATGAGGTCGTTTTTTGGGCCCCTTATTACGAGCTACACCTCAGCACGGGCGAGGCGGCGCAGCTCGAAATCAAACGGGGTGTTCAAGTTTTGCAGGATACCGGCGAGGATTGGCACGATGTGGCCATAACCCTGTCAACGGCCAGCCCCACCGATCAAAGCGCACCATCGATTTTACCCCCACAATTGCGCCGCATTGAAGAACCACGCCCGGCGCCGATCTACAAAAACAGTGCGCGTGCCGATCTGCAGGTTTTGGCTGAACCCCTTCTTGAACCCTCTGTGATTGCGGAATCTGCACCGGATTGGACGCCAGATCGTTCAGGGGCCGTGCTGCAATATGAATTGGGTCATCAGGCTTCGATCGCCACGGGAGAGGCGTTTATTCTTGATATGGATGTGCTCAGCACCGTGGTGACGCAACGTGCCGAAGCGGTCCCGCTTTATGATGATAAGGCGTATCGGGTGGTGGCCTTTGAAAATACATTTGATGAGCGCCTATTGGGCGCAAGTGAGGTGCCTTATTTTGTAGATGGTGATCTTGTTGCGATCCGTGAATTTGCCGCGCTCGCTGCAGGGGAAACCACCGAGATTGGCTTTGGCCCCATTCATGGTCTTACCATTGCGCGGGATGTTCTGCGCAAAAATGAAGGCGATAGGGGGGTGATTTCTCGCAGCAATCTGGAAGAGCAGGATGTTGAAATCACAGTTGAAAATCTCACATCCGAGATCTGGCCTATGCGTTTGCTGGATCGTGTGCCTTATACTGAACAGGAAGATCTGGAAATCTCATGGACGGCAGAACCTCGCCCCGATCAGGAGAATGTGGACAACAGACGAGGCATTTTGGCGTGGGAGTTTGACCTCACGCCCAAGGGGCAACAGCAGATTTCCCTGAAAATCCGCTTGCAATGGCCCGAAGGGATGGAGCTGCGCTAGGCACGCAGCTTCTGTTTCTCGCGCTTCAGTCTAGGAGGCGGGCATCATAAGCAGGATTTGCACATCTGCGACATTGGTGCCCGTGCCACCGGTCATCAACAGGGCCTCGGCTTTTTCAAGCGCAGCGTAGCTGTCATTGTTTTGCAAAAGGGCGTCTGCCTCAGCCCCAATGCGTGCCCATGTCGTGCCATCAACCAGACCGCCTGCTGCATCGGTAGGGCCGTCGCGCCCATCGGTGCCGCCTGAAAGGAAAACCCAGTTTCCAGACAGTTCAGTCGCGCCAAGTTTTGCAACACGTGCTGCAAGCTCTTGATTGCGGCCACCGCGTCCCGTTCCGCTGAGCTGGACAGTGGTTTCGCCGCCAAACAGTAGCGCAACAGGGCGGTCTGTGGGCACGGCTTTGGCGGCTGCAATTACTTCTTGAGCGGCGTCTGCCACATCCCCAACAAGCTGATCGCTCACAATGTGTACATCCCAATCGCCGCCTTTGCGGGCAGCTTTGGCCATTGCATCCAGACTGTGGCGGTTTGAACCGATCAGGGTGTTTTCACTTGCGGGCAGATCCAGCGGTTCCACGGGTTGGGACAGGTGGTGTTGCACCTTTTCAGGAATCGCGTCCCACAAGCTTTCGTTTTCCAGTAACGCTTTTGCACCGGCGCGATCCGACAGCGGGGCAACTGTTGGTCCGGATGCAATAGCGCGCAGGTCGTCGCCAATCACATCAGAAAGAATCAAAGCGTGGACCGGGGCAGGGCGCGCCGCGCGTAACACCCCTCCTCCTTTGAGGTCGGAAAGCTGCTGACGCACAAGGTTCATCTGATTGATTTCAAGGCCTGAGGCGAGCAAAAGCTGGTTCACGGCAGCCTTATCCGCAAGCGAGAGATCGCCGCTGGGCGCAATGGCAAGCGCAGAGCCGCCCCCTGAGACCAATGCAATAATGTGGTCTTTGGCTTCGGCCTCAGAGACGAAATCCAGTATGGCGCGCCCGGCTTTGGCACTTGCCTCATCTGGCACCGGATGACTGCCCGCCATAACTGTTGCGCCTTCGACGCTGGCTATGTTTTCGGGATTGGTCACAACCAAGGCGCGCCTTGGTTCTGGGATATGGTTCAGCGCCGCACGCATCATGGGCACTGCAGCTTTACCAAGGGCGACAATAAAATAGCGACCGCCAGATTCGAGAGCGGGCAGAGGGCTGTTCGTAAAGTAACCTGCAACCGCCTGCGCCGGGTTTGCCCTGTCGACTGCGGCCTGAAACAAGTCCTTGGCAGTTGCCGTGATGTCCATTTTATACGCCCCTCCCATGGGCACATGTCATTGCCCGCAGTAATGCGCGGCTGAATGTGCGGCGTACCTTAAGGCTTGAACCTGTCTGGTCAATCTCGGTCGCGCCAAAAATGTGTGCGCTAACATTTCTTGGGTTCAATCACACAGCGTGATATCGCACCCATCCGGTGTAAAGCTTTCTGGCAGGGTATCAGTGATGAATTGATGCACATCAGCAAAGGGGCCGACGTGGTGATGTGCATTGCGATTCCATTTGCTGCTATCGGCCAGCAACAGCGTCCGGCGCGAGGTCTGTTGAATGGTATTGCTGACATCGGCATCAAATTGCTTGTAGTCCAAGATACCGTGATCTTCATCCAGCCCACCACAGCTGATAATGCCAAAATCCGCGACAAAGCGGCGATACCCTTTTAGGGTTGAAGGGCCAATCAGATCGCGGTCTTCAGGACGCAGTTCGCCCCCCACCAGATGGACCTTGCAATGGGGTGCACTGCACATCAGTGTCGCAACTTCCAGATTGTTGGTAACCAATGTGATATCAGGGGTTTGTAGCAGCGCTTCGGCAGTGAATTGAACGGTTGTGCCAATGCCCAGTAAAACGGTCGCACCTGAGGGGATCATTGCAGCGGCTTCAGCCGCAATGGCGCGTTTGGCCTTTTCGTTTAAAATGGAACGGGCGCGAAAATTCAGGTTCACCGGGTTTGACGGGCGCGCAACGCCTCCGTGGACACGACGGGCAAGGCCTTGATCACAAAGATCATTGATATCACGGCGCACGGTTTGGGTGGCGACACCATAGTGGGCTGCAAGCTCATTGATAGATTGCTGACCCTTGCTGCGCAGACGTTCGACAATTTCGCGCTGCCTGTCGTTCAGTTCAGTCATCGTATTTGACCCGTTGTTCCCACCCAATGGCTTTACCTTCGCAAACGCGTGCCTACTGTCAAAGGATGTTAAATCGAGGGCACGATCCAGTCAGGTTTAATGCCGCTTTTGGTGATAAAACCATCAACATCAAGGCCTGCGAACAATCCGTGATCCGTGACCAGAACACTATGCCAACTGCGTGACTGCGCGCCCAGCACATCCGTGTGCAGGGTGTCGCCAACCATAGCGATCCGATCTGGCGCAATCCCGGGCAGACGGGCCTCAACTTCTTCATAGACCGAGGGAAAGGGCTTGCCATGAAACTGCGCTTGCAGGTTTAGCTTATCCTGCAGTTCCTGTGCAAAAAAGCCGGGCTCCAGCGACAGCCCGGTCTCCCGCGGGGCGACCAGATCGGGGTTTGCCACGATGACGGGGCGTGGCACCTGGGTCAGACTGGCCATCAGCATGGCTTGTCGGCCGGGTGTCCATGTGGCGCTTGAAAGCAGCAGAAACCCTTCGACCCTGCCATAAATTTCTGGGTTGTCATCCAGCGCAACGGCGCGCACGGGCAGGTCGTTGGCGTCAAACCCGTCTGGTGCCATCACGCCCCACAGGCCTTCCGCAGGCAGGCGCGCTTCGCAGACTTCACGGCTTGAGATGATTTCATGGGGTGCAAAATCAAATCCAAGGCCTTTGAATTTGGCTTCTGTTTGGGCGCGGTTGAAACTGGCGGCGTTGGTGAGCACCAGCACTTCTTTTCCCGCCGCCCGCAGCGCGTGAATGCGCTGAAACGCCCCCTCAATTGGTGTGTCCCCGACGTTCAAAACGCCGTAGGCATCAAACACAAAAGCATCCACATGGTCTTGCATATCGGCCAATGAAGTAAGGGCAACACCTGCGCCCTGCGGCCCTGCATCGGGCAGGCGCGGGCGCAGGGTTTCGTACCTGTCAAAGGCTTCATGTGGGCTCATATCTTGCATCAAATTGATCCTAGCGTTGACCGTCTCGCAGCAACACTGCAGGACCGGGCATGTCAGAAATGAGACCATCAACCCCTTTTTCAATGTCAGAGGTCAAATTTTCTGTACCATTTACGGTCCAGGTCATAACCTTCAACCCCAGATCTTGTGCTTTGTGCAACATCTCGGGGGTTAGGTCTTTGTAATAGGGGCTCCAGACCTTTGCGCCACGCGCTACAAGATCCTGCAGCATGCGATCGGGATCCGCGCTGACACCATCCATCCAAGGGGATCCCTCATACAGCGTGCCGTCAGGATCGGTTTTTCTAGAAATCGACAGATGCGACCGGCGCCAGCTTGGCGCAACTTTGGCCGCAGCTGATAAGATGCCCCAGTGAAAAGCGTGCACATAGCTTTGCTCAATCAGACCGTGTTTGCGCACACGGGCCTCCACAAGACTGACAAACCGTTCAAAGGACGGGGCATCCTGTGCATCCGGGTCATGTTTCAGCTCGATCAGCAGCTCAATCCGGCGGGGTTGCGCGGCAACCAATGCCAGAAAAGCGTCCAGCGTGGGAATAGGGGTGAACCCCTGCGCTTGTTGATCAGGATGTTTGCGATCATAGGCACTGCCGGGCTGGATGGCACCGACGTCATAGGCCTGCAGTTCTTCCAGTGTGAGACTGGCAAGCGCAGGCCCTTCTTGGGGGAGCCAGCGCCCGCCTGCATCACGGGTCGTGTCCGCCAAAAGGCGGGGGTTATGCGTGACCACTGGCGTGTGATCACCGGTCAATAGCACGTCCAGCTCCAGCCCATCAGCCCCGGCATCAATGGCATGTTGAAACCCAGCAAGCGTGTTTTCCGGCAAAACCGAAGGGGCACCGCGATGGCCAAAGATGAGAGGAGCTGTCATGTGAGGGACCCTAGTTCAGACGTTTGCCTGTTGCACTATCAAACAAATGGATGTTTTCAAGCGCGCTGTGCAGAGAAAAGCTTTCCCCTGTGGCAATGCTGTGCACGCCTGTTAGGCGCAGCGTCAGCGGGTCCGTTTGGCCGGTCAATTTACCATGCACTACGGTATCTGCGCCCAGCTGTTCGATGAAATCAACCGTCAGCCCAAATTGTGCCGCGCTAGAAGAGGTGGCTTGCAGGTGTTCCGGGCGAATGCCGACGTCCACTTTGGTACCGGGCTGGGCGTCGATCGGTGCGGCAAAACGCAGCGTGCTTTCATTGCCCATATCAACCGTATGACCATCTGCTCCAATTGTGCCTTGAAGCATATTCATTGAAGGACTGCCGATGAAATCCGCCACAAAACGGGACGCAGGTTGCAGATACAGATCCATCGGCGTACCGATCTGCTCGACCTGTCCGGCGCTCATGATGATGATCCGGTCTGCAAGGCTCATCGCTTCAACCTGATCGTGTGTCACATAGACAAAGGTGCCTGACAGACGTTTGTGTAATGCTTTTAGCTCTGCCCGCAGCTGGGTCCGCAGCTTTGCGTCCAGATTTGACAAAGGTTCGTCAAACAAAAAGACCTTTGGATTGCGGACAATTGCGCGCCCCATGGCCACACGCTGACGTTGTCCCCCAGACAGCTGGCCCGGCTTGCGCTCCAGAAACTCTTCCAGACGCAGGGTTTTGGCCGCTTCTGTGATCCGCTCGGCGATGGCGTCTTTGCTCATGCGTTGGTTTTTAAGGCCATACGCCATATTCTGGCGCACGGTCATATGAGGGTAGAGCGCATAGTTCTGGAACACCATCGCGATATCCCGTCGCGCAGGGTCAACGTCATTGACCACGGTGTCTCCAATGATGATCTCGCCGTCGGTCACGTCTTCAAGACCGGCGATCATCCGCAAGAGCGTGGATTTGCCACAACCGGATGGGCCGACAAGTACGATGAACTCACCGTCAGAGATGTTAAAATCCGCGCCGTGCACAGCCTTATAGCCGTTGGGATAGGTTTTGCGGACGCTGTCCAAAATGACATGTGCCATGTCCGAGTTTCCTTATTTGTCCGATTCCGTCAGGCCCTTGACGAACCAGTTCTGGAAGAAAATTACGATTGCGATGGGAGGGGCCATTGCGAGGATCGCCAAGGCCATTGCGCCACTGTATTCGGGGATGTCATTGCCGCCGCCAACCCAGGCTTGCATGATCTGTTTGACACCACGCACGAGGGTAAACATGCTTTCATCCGTCGTCATCAGCGTGGGCCATAGGTACTGGTTCCAGCCAAAGACAAACATGATGATGAAGATCGCAGCAATCATCGTCTGGCTCAGCGGAAACAGGATATCCACAAAGAATTTGAACGGCCCGGCCCCATCAATCCGCGCAGCTTCCAAAAGCTCTTCAGGCACAGAGCGGAAGAACTGACGGAAAAAGAACGTGCCCGTTGCAGAGGCAATCAAAGGAATGATCAACCCGCTGTAGGTGTTCAGCATGCCCAGCGATTGAACCACTTCATATGACGGCAGAATACGCACCTCTAGGGGCAGTAGCAGCGTGGTGAAGATGATCCAGAAGGCAAATGTGCCAAAGCGAAAGCGGAAGTAGACAATTGCATAAGCTGCCATCATCGAAATGATGATTTTGCCAACAGCAAACCCAAGCCCAAGAATGAGCGAGTTTACCATCATCCGCGCCCCGTCCACGTTTTGCGAGAACCCGCCTTTTTTGAACATTGCATCGTGGTAGTTGCTGCCGCCTTCGCTGCCGAAAAAGAACTGAACCCCCTCTTTGTGAATCGTCACATCAGTGTGGGTTGAGGTGAAAAAGGCCAGCAGAACAGGCAGCAACATAAACAGGGATCCCGTGATCAGGATCGCATGGTTGCCGATCAATCCCCAGCGAATAGGTTTTGACCGTGGACGCCGAACTGTTGATGCCGCGCTATTTGTTTGAATATCAGCCATTTGGGCGCTCCATCAATTGTAGTGCACGCGGCGTTCCATGAAACGGAACTGAACCACTGTCAGGATCAAAACAAGCACCATGAGGATGACTGACTGTGCAGAGGATCCGCCCAGATCACCGCCACGGAAGCCATCCAAAAAGACCTTGTAAACCAGAGTCACAGGATTGTTGCCGGGCTCACCTTTGTGGATCAGATCGACCACACCAAAGGTGTCAAACAGCGCGTAGGTGATGTTGATGATCAGCAAAAAGAAACCAGTTGGCGCGAGCAGCGGAAAGGTCACGCTGAAAAAACGGCTCAACCCGTTTGGATTGTCGATCAGCGCAGCTTCACGCACGCTGCGCGGGATCGACTGCAGTCCAGCAAGGAAAAAGATGAAATTGATGGGAATTTGCTTCCACACAGAAACAATCACCATAGCTGTTGCCGTATCCCAGTAGTTCACACCCAGTGTAAAATCCCAGCCAAAGAACTGTGCCATATGGGTGAAGGGGCCAAGGCGCTGATCAAACAGCAAAATCGCCATCAGGCCTGCAACCGGTGGGGCAATCGCATAGACCCACATCAAAGCAACTCGATAGCTACGGGCACCGCGCAGAACGGTGTCAGCCTTCACAGCCAGCAGAAGGGCAATCGCCAACGAGAAGAACGCAACCAAAGTGGTGAAAATCAGTGTGAACCAGGCAACACGCCCGTATTCACTGCCTGAAAGCGTGTCGCGGTAATTGTCCAATCCGACAAATGTTGACCCAAAGCCAAAGGGATCTTCCAGATAAAACGAGGCGCGGATCGCCTCAGCCGCTGGCCAGTAAAAGAAGATCATGATGATCGACAGCTGCGGCACCAGCAATAGGTACGGAAACAGCGGACGGGAAAACTGTACTTTCTTCATGTTGAAGTCCTTTTGACGCGCAGCCACGCGGGGCGCACACCCATCGAAAAAAAGCGGCGGGCTCCGGTTTTGGAGCCCGCCGCGCTGTCTTTATTCAGGCGTTAGCCTTGTGTTTTTGCGAAGCGCGCCAGCAGTTTGTTGGCTTCTTCTTCGATGGTTGCAAAGGCATCGTCGATGGAGACGTCACCAGACAGGAACTTTGCGTATTCACGGTTCATTACGTCACGGATCTGAACGTAAAAGCCCATGCGATAGCCTTTGGTCCACTCACCTTCGGGCAGGGTCAACTGCTGAATGCCAACTTCGGCTGCAGGCGCACGGTCATAGTAACCGTCGGTTTTTGCCAGATCATAAGCAGCGTTGGTGATTGGCACGTAGCCAGTTTCTTTGTGCCAGAAATACTGTGTCTGTGCAGAGGTCAGGAAGCGGAAGAACTCAGCCGTCGCTTTGTTCTCATCCTCAGGCTGGCCTTCCATCGCAAACAGCGCCGCGCCACCGATAAAGGTGTTTGTTGGTTCAGATGTCACGCCTTCCCAGTATGGCAGGTAGGTCGCAGAGAAGGGAAATTCAGCTGTTTTGGACAGGCCACCGAACGACCCGGACGAACCCAGCCACATGGCAACATCACCTTGCTCAAATGGCTTTGCATTGTCGCCCCAGCCGGTGCCGTAATAGCCAAACAGATCTGCGTCGATCCACTCTTTCATCGAAGTGAAATGCGCTTTGATCGCGTCATTGTTGATCAGGATCTTGGTTTCACCTTCAGCGTAGCCGTTGTTGTTGGTTGCGAAGGGCAGGTTGTGGCGTGAAAAGAAGTTCTCAGTGAAGATCCAAGGCATGTGCGACTGAGACATAGGTGTGTAACCTGCCTCTTTCAGCGCAGGCGCTGTTACGGATGCAAATTCTTCCCATGTTTTTGGCGGTGTTACACCCGCTTTTTCCATCGCGTCTTCGTTGAAGTACATGATGGGCGTGGAAGAGTTGAACGGCATGCCGATCATCTTGCCTTCGGTGTCCGCGTAGAAGTTGCGAACGCCCGAGATGTAATCGTTTGCGTCAAACGCGATACCGTTGTTGGTCAGCAGGTCTTGTGCTGGGATAACGGCGCCTTTTGCACCAATAATGGTTGCAGCGCCTGCGTCAAACACCTGAATGATGTTTGGCTGTTCGCCTGCACGGAATGCCGCGATACCAGCGGTCAGCGTTTCTTCGTAGGTGCCTTTGAAGACAGGAACCAATTTGTAATCATCTTGGCTTTCGTTGAAATCAACGGCGATTTCATTCACCACTTCACCCAGACGACCGCCCATGGCGTGCCAGAATTCAATTTCAACTTTTTCAGCAAGTGCAGCGGTCCCTGCAAAAGCAAAGGCAGACGCCATCAGTACGGACTTCAGGTTCATTTCAATCTCCTTCGAACAAGCGGCCACACGTGCCGCTGCTCCCCTGTGACTTAGACATGAGCGTCAAGGCGCTCCTCACGCCGTGCTGATTAAATTTGCTTTGTGACGTTCATATGAATTCATTCTGAGTTCAAATGAGCATAACTTTCAACATTCAAGTTTCTGTCGGGTGTACTTTTTTGAATTATCGTTATTTATCATATTGTTAATATCTTAACGCTCCGGATTTTGAGCAAAGGTGAAATTTTTGCGACAGAGAGAAAGTGGAACTTTTACGATTGGCAAGGAGAAATAGAATGTTTTTGAGCGATTTCGCCAGCTGAAAGGCGGAAAAGTGTCTCAAGTCACGAATCAAATGAGATTATGGCGGTTTTGCTCGGAATGATTCACGTGTGTTTTTGAGCTCTGTAGGGAAAGTTCGATTAAGAATCCGGTTGCGTTTAGTGCATTTTCTTTCAAGTGAATATTTTGCGACGGTGTGGCATTTGTTTGCGACACATCCAGCACGCTAACAGCATACAGAACATTGGTGTGCAAATTTTCAGAACCACAGGTTTTGCGCCAAGCATTGACACCTATGATGACGGCTATGTGTTGGTTCACGCCCTTACGCCTCGGAAAAAGCTGGTGTAGGAAGGCCGCCGCACGAGCCCTATGGGTTGATTCTTTCGTTAGGTCGTTCCCAAATATCGTGTAATATTCACCAGCTTGGGATGTCGTATCCAGCTCTGTCATCGCGCGCGCTGACAGGGACGACAGACGAAAGGATCACCATGGTCGCTCAATGCGATAAGACACCGCGGGCCGCAATGGCGGCACAGCCCTTGATCACCTGGTTGGTGGAACAGGGGCTGGAAGGCACAAGCCAGGAAGCGCTGTTGCAGGGCTATTGCGACCGTTTGGTCGATCTGGGTGTGCCGCTCTGGCGGTTCTTTCTGGGGCAGCGTGCCTTTCATCCTCGGTTTGGCGGGATTGGCTTTCAATGGACAGCTGCTGAAGGCATCTCCTCCCGCGCCTTTGCCTATGAAGAAACCCCGCGGAATGACTGGTTGCGCAGCCCGCTGTTTTCCTTTGTGCAAAACGGCATGTCAGATCAACGCTATGATCTGCAAACCGGGACCGATTATCAGCAGTATCCTTTGTTGGAAGATCTCAAAGCGCAGGGCGCGACCGATTATTTTATCTCGGGGCTGCATTTTGCAAAGGTTGACACCGAAAACTATCAAGACCCGAACCAGGCACCTGAAGGTGTGTTGATCAGCTGGTGTACAGATCGCGATGGTGGCTTTAGCGCCTATGAGGTTGAGCTGATGAAAACGGCGATGCCCTATCTTGGCCTTGCGCTCAAATCGACCGCGAACCGGCGCATGGCTGCTGATTTGCTCAAGGTGTATCTTGGCCGTGAATCCGGGCGCCGGGTGCTGTCAGGAGAAATCCAGCGCGGCTCGTCTCGCCAGATCGATGCGGTGATCTGCTTGTTTGATCTGAAAGGGTTCACCAGCCTTGCTGAGCAAATCCCAGGCCCCGATCTGATTGATATGCTCAATGATTATTTCGGGATTGCGGTTGCAGCCATCCAAAGCCATGGCGGCAATATTTTGAAATTCATCGGCGATGGTATTCTGACGATGTTTGATCTTGGCAGCAGCCAGCTCGACGCGCGCGCGGCACTTGAGGCGGCAAAAGATCTGCGCGCTCAGATCAGCCAGCGCAACAGTGAACGTCTGGCAGAAGGCCTCCCGGTCGCAGATTTCACACTTGCGTTGCACGCGGGTGAAATCCTCTATGGAAACATCGGCGCTGAGAACAGGCTTGATTTCACCGTGATTGGTCCCGCGGTAAACCTAACGGCACGGCTGTCCAACATGCACGAAGCTGTGGGTCAGAACATTATCCTGTCTGAGAAAGTGCAGAAGGCAGCAGGCACCACGGATCATGATCTGGTCTCGCTGGGGCGCTATATGCTGCGCGGAGTCGCGGACCCGATTGAACTGTTTACGGTCTATGTGCCGGATGAAGACACAGCCTGATCTGGCCGGGGTTTTACACCCGGCCTAGACATCAGATATCAACTTCGATGCCTGGCAAGTTCACCGCTTTCAGCATGTCCCGCAGTTCCTGACGGGCAGCAATATTGGAAATGTTCATCTGCTTTACGCCGATGTCTTTCAAGTCCAGCAGTGTCAGGCCCCGGGGAAACAGTTCGCGAAAGATCACCCGTTCAGAAAAACCGGGCGACACGCGAAAACCGATCCGCTTGGCCAGTTGAGAGACCGCGCGCTCCATCTTTTCTTTGTTCACCATGCGCTGACTGCCAACCCGGTTTCGGATCACAACCCAATCGATAGGCTTCAGCCCGGCTTGTGATCGCAATTGCCGCGCATTCCAAACCATTTCTGAATAGACCGACGGGCCAAGGATTTTTTCGCCCTTCTGATCCGTGCGTGCGAGCAAATCAAAATCCACAAAACTGTCGTTCAGTGGCGTGATGAGCGTATCCGCAAGCGAATGTGCCACCTGACTGAGCCGCGTATGAGAGCCGGGGCAGTCAATGACGATGAATTCATATTCCGGTTCCAGCTCAGTGATCGCCGCAGACAGCCGCTGATCATAGATGTTTTCCCCCGGACCGAGCGTGTCGGGATCAATATCAGGAAGCTCTGCAATGTCGATGTTTGGCAGTTTTATGCCAGCATCAGATGTGAACTTGTCGCGGTTCTCAATGTAGCGACCCAGCGATCGCTGTCGCAAGTCCAGGTCCAGCGCTGCAACGGTGCGCCCCATGCGCGCCAAGGTTGTTGCCACATGCATAGAGACCGTCGATTTACCCGCGCCGCCCTTTTCGTTTCCTACTACGATAATATGTGCCATGGATCGCCTCTTACCCCAGATGTTGAGTGATCTACTGCTTATTGTGAATCAATTATTATCCGCCCGTAAAGCTAAAGTTTTCCACAGGGCGTTGCATTGTTTTTTGGGCCACAAACAGTGTGTTCGCTGTCAGATAGCAGTGCAAATGCTTCGGGAAAAGGAGCTAATTACGTAGTTTTTCCGCATCTGCGCCGTTTGCTTAGGAATTCATTAACCATGGCCGCCTAAGATGAGGGATTGGGGGTCACGCTTCACATTTTGCTGCCTTCAATCACAATTCCCAGGTGATTCGTTTTGCCCATGTTGCGACCTGATCGCGCGGCGTCCTCATCCTTCTCTAGCAGACGTGTTTTAACCTTATCGAAGCGTGACACGGTCTGGATAATCTGGCTTTCCAGGCTTGTAATCTTTTGCTAGGTGTATTTTGTTCACTTTATGTTCCTATATTTACCAGAGTAAAAATGTCCATGAGATCAAGCTTGCGTAGTAAAGCCATCGCGATATGCGATCAGAAAATCGCGAAAAAGGGCGACACTGTTGGGGTGTCCTTTTATGCGTTTTTCTCAAATAAGAATGACAATCCTGGGCTTTTAATGGAAGCGGCAGAATGGTGGATTAAAACACATGAACTGGACCATTTCGAAAAAGCCGCCAAAGTGCGCGCACTGTTGCTTGCGGGTGAATGACCCTTGGCACAAAAGAAAACGCCGCTCCAAAAGGAACGGCGTTTCGATCAGAATTCCAAAAGCTGTGCTTAGAATCCCAGACCTTCGTATTTCTTTTTGAACTTGGAAACACGGCCACCAGCGTCCAGCAGGCGAGAGTTACCGCCAGTCCATGCAGGGTGCACAGATGGGTCGATGTCCAGCGCCAGTGTGTCGCCTTCTTTGCCCCAGGTTGACTTCATTTTGACGATGGTACCATCGGTCATTTTGACGTCGATGACGTGGTAATCGGGATGTGTATCGGATTTCATTGATCCACTCCTTACGCTTTTTTGGGCTTATAGTTGGTGACTTCTGCGATACGTGCGGATTTACCACGACGTGCACGCAGGTAGTACAGTTTGGCGCGACGCACGCGACCACGGCGAACCACGGTGATGCTGTCGATGTTGGTGGAGTGCAGAGGGAATACGCGCTCAACACCTTCGCCGAAAGAGATTTTGCGAACAGTGAAGGAACCCGCGATGCCAGAACCGTTTTTACGGCTGATGCAAACGCCTTCGTAGTTCTGAACGCGCGAACGCGAACCTTCGGTTACTTTGTAACCAACGCGGATGGTGTCACCCGCCTTGAAATCAGGGATATCTTTCCCCAGGGCGGCAACTTGTTCCGCCTCAAGCTGTGCGATCAGATCCATGATCGTCTCCTATGTTGCCCGTGGTTTGGCCCACGACGTTGATTGCTCACATTCAAGAGCTCTGTGCCTTCATCGGGTCCGCATAAAGCGCCCGCCAGAGATTGCCTGTGCTTCCTTTAGGTATTCGGTTTCGCTGCGATCCCAGTTCGAAGAAAAACGGGGCAAACATCAAAACCCCGGCGACTCAGTTTTCTGGGTCCCGGATGGGCGCGGTTTAGGGCAAAACGCCCTGTCTGGCAAGGGGTTTCGCAGCGAAACGGTTGCGACTGGGGCGTACGCTCCGTCTAGACGCGCGTAACCATTTTTCACGTTTGAGAGGCGTCTTTTATGAAATGTTTACGCGGCCTGCTCCTTTATGTGGCACACGATGGCAAAGCCTCGCTCATTCCTGTCTGTGCGGCTAATTTCCTTGTCATCCGCCTGTCACACCAGCCCCATACACCAAAGCAAACATGTAGTGGAGCCAGATGTGTCCTATCGAACCTTGTTTCTGTCAGATTTGCATCTTGGCACACGCGGGTGTCAGGCGGATCTGCTCATGGACTTTTTAGGACGCTATGACGCGGAAACCATCTATTTGGTGGGTGATATCTTTGATGGCTGGAAACTACAGC
Source organism: Epibacterium ulvae (assembly GCF_900102795.1). GTDB lineage: Bacteria > Pseudomonadota > Alphaproteobacteria > Rhodobacterales > Rhodobacteraceae > Epibacterium > Epibacterium ulvae. Next base: position 150,758 of record NZ_FMWG01000006.1, read on the forward strand.
GTGGCTGGCACTGGCCGCAGCGGCACAATGATGTGGTGCAGGCCTTCCTGAAAAAAGCGCAAGAAGGCACGCGGATTGTCTTTGTGCCGGGCAATCATGACGAGGTGATGCGCAGCTATCTGGGGACGCATTTTGGCGGTATTGAGGTCGCGGAAACCGCAGATTTCATTGCGCAAGATGGCCGCCGCTATCTGGTGACGCATGGCGACCAATTTGATGTGATTGTCAAAAATGCCCGATGGCTTGCCCTATTGGGGGATCGCGCCTACGAGCTGTTGATCTGGTGCAATCCCCGCCTGAACAAGATCCGCCGTCTGTGGAGCAAACGCTATTGGTCCCTGTCAAAATGGGCCAAGGCGCAAGTCAAACAGGCGGTAAATTTCATTGGAAAATTTGAAGAGACACTGGCCGAAGATGCGCGCCAGGGGGGCTATGATGGTGTGATTTGCGGCCATATCCACCATGCCAATATTCGTATGATTGATGATATTCATTACCTTAACACGGGTGATTGGGTCGAAAGCTGCACCGCCATCGTTGAAGACGCAGATGGCACCCTGCGCCTGATTGACTGGGAAGCCGCCATTGCGCGCAGGCATAAACTGGCCCGCAAAGTCTCCCGTTCCAAATCTCGTAAAACCAAAGAGCTGACATGACCCAAGCCCAGACTCTCGACCATACCAGCGATCAAAGCATCGAACATCGTATCGGGACCGCCGTAAACCAGAACGCAGCGCACACGCGCGAAGGTCTTTTGGAACGCCTGTTTGGTTGGTTTTTCAAAGGTCTTGTCTATGCCCAGATCTGGGAAGATCCGGTGGCGGATATGAATGCGCTGCAGATCACGGAACAAGATGATCTGGTTTGTATTGCTTCAGGGGGATGTAATGTCATGTCTTACCTGATGGCCCAGCCAGCATCGATCACAGCTGTTGATCTGTCTCCAGCGCATGTTGCACTGAACAAATTAAAGGTCGCTGCGCCACGCTATCTGGATCAAAACGCTTTTTATGATCTGTTTGGCCACGCCAATAAAGACAGCAATATCAGAGCGCTGGATCAGCATGTCTTGCCGCACCTTGATCAGATAACGCGCGCCTATTGGAACAAGGCGACGTGGCGCGGGCAGCGCAAACAGATGTTTGCACGTGGGCTGTATCGCCATGGGTTGTTGGGGCAGTTTCTGAAATTTGCCCATGCCCTGTGCTGGGCGGGGGGCGTCAAGTTTGACAAACTGCTAACTGCCCAGTCGCTTGACGATCAAAATGCTTTTTTTGATCAGGAAATCGCACCGCTATACGATTCTCGCTTTGTGCGCTTTTTGGCCAATCGCCGCGCGTCGTTATTTGGCCTTGGTATCCCGCCTGCCCAATACGATAAACTGGCGGCTGATACCGGAGGTGATATCATTGCCGTTTTGCGCGAACGCACGCGCAAACTATTTTGCGATTTTCCCATTCACGACAATTACTTTGCCTGGCAAGCGGCCAATCGGGGGTACAAATCCGATGGCACAGGCCCGGTGCCGCCTTATCTGGAGGCGCAGAATTTTGAAACCCTGCGCGCCTGTGTTGACCGGGTTGAGGTGCTGAACCAATCCGTGACCGAAATGCTCGCGGCGCAGCCGGAAGGCAGCAAAAGCGTTTATGTTCTGTTGGACGCGCAGGACTGGATGAATGATGATCAGCTGAATGATCTTTGGCATCAGATCACCCGCACAGCCCGACCCGGCGCGCGGGTGTTGTTTCGCACTGGTGGCCTAACGGATATCTTGCCCGGACGGGTCGAGGGTGCGATTTTGAACCATTGGCGCTATGATGCTGAGGCTTCAACCCGTGCCACGGCTGAAGACCGCTCTGCGATCTATGGTGCGGTGCACATGTATCGCTATGAGGGAGCCTGAGATGAACCACACCCCCCATGCCTCTTTGATGGATGAAGTCTATCGCCATCAGCGCAAGATCTATGATGCGACGCGCAAATATTATCTGCTTGGACGGGATCGCTTGATTGATGAGATGGACCCAAGCCCAAATGCGCGCATTCTGGAAATTGCTTGCGGCACCGGGCGCAATCTGGATCTGATTGATCAACGTTATCCGGGGCGGCGGCTGTATGGGTTTGATATTTCATCTCAGATGCTTGAAACCGCGCGCGCAAAACTGGGCAATCGCGCCTATCTGGCGCAAGGGGATGCTTGCGCTTTTGAGGCGCGCACCCTGTTTGGCACGGCCGAGTTTGATCACATCATTATGTCTTACAGCCTGTCGATGATCCCAAATTGGCAAGTCGCAATTGCGGAAGCCCTGCGCCATCTTGCGCCGGGCGGAATGCTGCATCTGGTGGATTTCGGCGATCAGGCCCGGCTGCCGATTGGTTTTAAATCTGTGTTACGGGCATGGTTGCGCAAATTCCATGTCAGCCCGCGCGACGATCTGGATGCCGTTCTGCAAGACCTGACGGCGGGGCGGCCTTTGGATATGCGGCATGACTATCTGTTTCGCAATTACGCGCAGATTGCCCGTATTCGGGCCGCTTAACTGGATTTATCCGCCTGCCATTTTTCCCACATATCAGGGCGGCGGGTGCGGGTGATTTCTTGGCTTTGGTCTTCGCGCCATTCGGCAATTTTTCCGTGATGGCCCGACATCAAAATATCGGGGATTTTGCGCCCCTGCCATTCGGCGGGCCGGGTGTATTGCGGATGTTCCAACAAGCCTGAGGAATGGCTTTCCTCTTCGGTGGACGCCTGATTGCCCAACACACCGGGGATCAGACGGACCGTGGCATCAATCATCGCCTGTGCGGCCAATTCGCCACCGGTCATCACAAAGTCCCCCAGCGAGACTTCAAGAATATTATAGTGCTCCAGCACCCGTTCATCGACACCTTCGAAGCGTCCGCAGAGGAAGGTTGCGCCATCACAGCGGGCCAGATTTTGCATCATCTGCTGATCCATGCGCCGTCCACGCGGCGACAGGTAGATCAGGGGCCAATTGCCAGAGGTGCCTTGCATCGCCTGTTCAATCGCAGGCCCCAGAACATCCGCGCGCAACACCATGCCGGCTCCGCCTCCGGCGGGGGTGTCATCAACGTTGCGGTGCTTGCCAATCCCGTGTTCACGCAGATCAAAGGTTTCAAGCTGCCACAGGCCCTGCTGCAAGGCTTTACCGGTCAGGCTTTCGCCTAAGAGACCGGGAAAGGCGCCGGGGAACAGCGTCAGAATCTTTGCCTTCCACACGCCCACCAGATCCGGCGTATCTGTGATCAGCGCGCGGGGTTTGAACGTGGGGCGGATGGCTTTGCGGCCATGGGATTTCTGAGGCGGTGTGTCTGAGCTGGTCATGACAGGCTGTTTAGTCCAAATTGGAACCTATGCAATAAAAAGCGTGAGGCAGCAGTGAAACCAGAGGCACAAGCGGCTCTTTCCGAGAGCGCCGAGCAGGTAGAGGCGCGTACGCGTGCCTATTGGCCGGATATTTCGAAAGCCACCGGACTGCCCGCTGAAGGGGTGCGGTTCCGCCCCTTGCACGTCAATGCCAACGTCAGGGACCGGCGCTGTGTGCTGGAGGCGCGCTTGGAGGACAAACGGCGTTTTGTTTTGCGTGCCGACTATGAAGAGCGTAGGCGCGTCCCCTTAATGAAACAGCTGCAGCGGCATCGGATTGCAGCCGAAGCTTTGCGCGAATCGTCAAAGGCACATGTGCCGCAGGTCTTGTGGGAGGCCTCAGATACACCTTGTGCTTTGTTGGAGTTTGTACCGGGGGAAACCGCGGTGCAGGAGCTGCAGTTTGCAGATCTGGGAGCGGTGCAGCGCGACCTGGTTTGGGAACGCATTGGGGCTGCAATCGGCGCACTGCATGCTGTTTCGCGAACCCGTGAGAAACGCTTTTGGCCCAAGCCTTTTTTGCAGCAAGTCTCGGAACAGGCAGAAGCCGTGCGGCGCGACGCGGGGAACTATCCGCATCCACAGCGGTTTTTGGGTCTGTGTGCCCTGCTGCATCGTTTTGGCAAGCGGGCGCGGGGCCTGCCCTATCTGGGAGCTTTAGAGCATGGGGATATGCATTTGTGCAATATCCTGATCGCCGAAGAAAAAGTGTCTTTTATTGATTTTTCCAACTTTAAAAATGACCATCCGCAGCGGGATCTGGCCAATCTTTGGGTCACGGCTGTCGTGAACGAAGAGCAGGGCCTGCGGCAGGGGACGGGCTATGGCATGATTGCCCCGTCAGAAATGCGCGCCTTTGAGGCAGGATATGGAGAAGCCCTGATCGAGGACCCGATTTTCCGCTTTTTTCATGCCTATCGGCTGTTTCGGGTCTGGGGCACAATTGCCAGAATGGAGAAAGCGCGCGGTCCACGGGTTAAGAAAAAGCGCGCGGCGCTGGTTGCGGTGCTGGACAGTCTGCAGGATGCTGAGCGGACCTTAGAATAGGCCCTCTGGTGGATCAGCGATAATGCGACCTTGGTCTAGGTCGACAGTCGGAACCGCTGCCAGTGTGAATGGCATCAAAACGGTTGCGCTGCCGTGCAGCGGTTGAATTTCCAACAGATCCCCTGCGCCATGGTTTTGAACGGTTTTGATCGTGCCAAGGGGCGCTCCGCCGGTATCAAAGACCTTTAGCCCGATCAGATCGGCATGATAAAATTCATCATCAGGCAGATTGGGCATACGATCGCGTTGCGTAAAAAGCCGTAGGCCTTTCAGCGCATCCGCATCTTCTTTGGTTTCAATATTGCTGAGACGTGCCGCAAACCCACCTTTCACCGCACGGGTGATTGTGATCGTATACGTGGTTTTGCCGTCTTCGCTGGTCAGCGGAGAGTAGTCTTCGATCTCTTCGGGGATGGCGCAAAAGCTTTTCAGGCGCACTTCGCCGCGCACGCCATATGAGCCTGAGAGGGCACCAACACAGATGAGATCAGTCATGGGTTCACTTTCCAGCGCAGAAGAGGCCCCGTCAGTCTGGATCTTAAGGGCAACAAATATCAGGCATGGTGATAGCGCTGTGAACGCAAGGCTGCAAGCTAAGCTGCGCGGTCGCCATCAGCGCGTGACAAGCGGGACATTGCCGCGGCGTTTTTCCCAGCCGACCAGCTCCAGTTCGGGGGTGTCGTTGCGGCGTTCCGGGTAGCCAATGCAGAAATACCCCATCAAATGCCAATCAGGGGAGACATCCAAGTCTTGGCGCAAGCGATCGGGATCAAGAATAGAGACCCAGCCAAGGCCCAGCCCTTCGGCGCGCAGGGCCAGCCAAAACAGCGTGATGGCAGCAACCACAGAATAGCGGCGCATTTCCGGCATCGTGCTGGAGCCCAATCCGTGCCCTTTGGTGGTTGAATCATCGCTAAAGACTGCGATCTGTTCCGGCGCTTCGCGCATGCCTGAAAGTTTCAGTTTGGCGTAGGTTTCGGCTTTGGAATTTGTGTAGCCTGACAACGCTTTGGAATTTGCGGCTTCGAAATTTTCAAGCGCTGCGGTGCGGGCGTCGTTACTTTGAACGCGGACCACACGCCAAGGTTCGCTTAGCCCGACGGAGGGGGCAAGCTGAAATGAATCGAGGCAGCGCATAAACACTGCCTCGTCAATCGGATCCGTGCGAAAGCGGCGCACATCGCGCCGCAAACGCATCAGCATTTCAAACTGGTTGCGGAAGTCTTCTGAAAATTCGTCGTTCTTCCCCAGCATTATGCCTTTACTCCGCTGCGGCTTCCTCAGCTGCTTCAGCTGCTTTTGCCGCTTTTTCTTCAGCACGTTCCTGCGCTTTTTTGCCAGGGACGGCTTTGTTCGGGTTGTTACGTTCTTTCTTGGCCAGAACGCCTGCTGCTTCAAGGAAGCGAGCAACGCGATCGGTGGGCTGTGCGCCCTGATCCAGCCAGTGCTGAACGCGCTCCATGTTCAATTTTACACGCTCTTCGCTGTCTTTTGGCAAGAGCGGATTGTAGGTGCCGAGCTTTTCGATGAAACGACCATCGCGTGGCATACGGCTGTCAGCCGCAACAACACGGTAGAAAGGGCGTTTTTTCGAGCCACCACGGGCCAGGCGGATTTTCATTGCCATGGATACATTCTCCTTTAAATGGCGTGTTCAGGGAACCCCTGAAATCTCTAGTTGTGTCTTTTTTTCAGGATTATTCCTGATGTTTTTTATGGTGGCGGATGACTTCGTCGATGATGAAGTTCAAGAACGCCTTGGCAAAATCGGGATCCAGGTCGGCGCGATTCGCCAGTTCTTCAAGACGCGCGATCTGTGTGGCTTCGCGCGTTGGGTCGGACGGGGGCAGATCGTGCTGCGCTTTCAGCGCACCAACGGCCTGAGTATGTTTGAACCGCTCGCCCAGAGTGTAAACAAGGATGGCATCCAGCCGGTCAATGCTTTCGCGGTGGCCTTTCAGGACTTCGGCGGCGCGGGTCACGGGGTCGCTCATACGCGGATCTCCTGTGGGCTGGGGTGACGGTAGACCAAGCAAGGCTGGTCTGGTTTGGGATAAGCTGCATTTGGGTCAAGTTCTGCGCCCAGCCGTTCCGCTAGTTTGATCGAGCGGTGATTTTCTGGTGCGATGTAGCTGACAGCTGTAGACCAGCCCAAGGTTTCAAAGGCATGGCTGCGCGCTGCGCGCACAGCTTCTTGGGCAATGCCGCGTCCTTCGGAGCCTTCAAACATCACCCAGCCTAATTCATGTTCGGGCCAGCCGTCAGGGTAGTAGGGACCAACAAGGCCAAGAATACTGTCATCGCCCTTTGCGGTCACTGCCCAGAGGCCAAAGCTCTGCATCTCCCAGTGGCCAAGAACGGCTGAGAAGTTTTTCCAGGCCACAAAACGTGGCACATTCCCGCCCGCATATTGCGACCGTTCGGACATGTAAAAAGCAATGGCCGCCTCAAGATCCCGCGCAGCGGGACGGCGCAGCACAAGCCGATCCGTGGTTATGACGGGCGCTGCAGTCACTTATTTCTTCTTTCCAAAACCGGAGAGACCACCGGGCAGGCCCATGCCGCCCATCCCACCAAGACCGGGAAGCCCGCCGGGGAGGCCTTTGGATTGGCCCATGGCTTTGGCAGCCGCTTCCAGCGCTTTTGGATCCATTTGTGAGGGATCCATCCCGGCCATATCAGGCATGCCGCCTTTGCCGCCGAACATGCCTTTCATGGCCTGTTTCAGCATCTTGCCTTTGCCCATCTTGGACATCTTTTTCATGACGTCTGACATCTGGCGGTGCATTTTAAGCAGTTTGTTCAGTTCAGAAACCTGAAGACCGGCACCCGCTGCGATGCGTTTCTTGCGCGAGGCTTGCAAAAGCGCAGGATTGGCGCGCTCTTTCTTGGTCATCGAATTGATCAGAGCGACCTGACGCGCGATGATTTTATCATCCATGCCGCTTTCTTCGACCTGTTTGGCCATTTTGCCCATGCCCGGCATCATCTGCATCATGCCCTGCATGCCGCCCATCTGCTGCATTTGTTCCAGCTGCATTTTCAGGTCATTCATATTGAAATGACCTTTCATCATGCGCTTCATCATGCGTTCGGCCTGTTCGGCCTCGATGGTTTCCTGTGCTTTTTCAACAAGGGCGACGATGTCACCCATGCCCAGGATGCGGCCGGCAATCCGATCGGGTTCAAAGGTTTCGATCGCGTCCATCTTTTCGCCAAGACCGACATAGCGGATTGGCTTGCCAGTCACGGCGCGCATGGAAAGCGCTGCACCACCTCGCCCGTCCCCGTCCATCCGGGTCAGCACAACGCCGGAGATGCCGATTTTGGCGTCAAATTCTTCTGCAACTTCAACGGCAACCTGACCGGTGAGACCGTCAACAACGAGCAATGTTTCACGTGGCTCAACCACGTTGCGGACCTGTTCGACTTCATCCATCAGGACTTCGTCGATGTGCAGACGGCCTGCGGTATCCAGCATATAGACGTCATAGCCACCCAGCATCGCCTGCTGTTTGGCGCGTTTGGCGATATCAACCGGGCTTTGGCCTTTGACGATGGGCAGGGTATCAACACCGATCTGGGTGCCAAGGATAGCCAACTGATCCATCGCCGCCGGGCGATAGACGTCAAGCGAGGCCATTAAGACTTTTTTGCCCTCTTTTTCTTTCAGACGTTTGGCCAGTTTGCCGGTGGTGGTGGTTTTACCAGAGCCTTGCAGACCCACCATCAGAACCGGCGCAGGCGGGTTGTCGATTTTCAGCGCACCGGGATCGCCTTCGCCGCGCAGGGTGTCGACCAATGCGTCATGGACGATTTTCACAACCTGCTGGCCGGGGGTGACGGATTTGGTGACGGCCTGACCGGTGGCCTGATCCTGAACTTTTTTGACAAATTCGCGCGCAACCGGCAGCGAGACGTCGGCTTCCAGCAGCGCAACACGCACTTCGCGCAGTGCGGTTTTGACGTCTTCTTCAGACAGGGCGCCTTGTTTTGTCAGGCGGTCAAAGACGCCGGAAAGGCGTTCGGATAAATTTTCAAACATGCCTGCGGCCTCCTGTGCCGGTTTAGATGGGCTCCCGATAGATAGGGAGCATGACGGTTGTGCGCAATCACCTGCTGAATGTCGCAGCAAGCCAAGCAGTTTTGCCCCCACGGGCGCAACGCGCTGGTGGAGGGCGATCCCTAGCAAATGCCGGGGACCGGAAGACGCAATAAGGCTTCCGGGATTGAGGGCGTGTTAGGGGGTTTGGATCAAAGAGTCAACCGCCCAGCGATATCAGTGTCGCACACCAAAGGCTGGGCGGTTGGGGTATGTATATAGTTGGACCAGCTTGGCCCAGATGCGCGCTGGCTTAAGCCGCCAGTGCGTCAACAGCGGCTTTTGCGCCGCTGACTGAGGTTTCAGGATCAATCATTTGTTGATCTGCTGCGATCAGTTCAATGTTCGTGATGCCAATAAACCCAAGTGCGTGACGCAGGTAAGTGGTGGCGTGATCCATTTCGCTGCCTGCGGGCGTGCCGCCTGCGGTGGAAACCAGAATGACCCGTTTGCCTTCGATCAGGCCTTTGGGGCCTGTTTCGGTGTAGCTGAATGTCTCGCCCACACGGAAGATCAGATCAATCCAGGCTTTCAGCGTTGAGGGAACCGAGAAATTATAAACGGGTGCGCCGATGACGATGGTGTCTGCGCGTTTCAGTTCGGCGATAAGGGCATCAGAGAGGGAGAGTGCCTCTTTCTGTTCATTGCTGCGTGCGTCAGGAGCCGTGAAATTTGCGCCAACCCAGGTTTCGTCCAGAACAGGCAAGGGGGATTGAGCGAGATCACGGCGGATCACTTCGGTGCCGCCAAGTTTTGCGACGGCTGTCGCTGTGAGTTCGCGGCTGACGGAACCCTCAAAGCGGGCAGAGCTATCAATATGCAGGATTGTGTGGGTCATTTTGTGTCCATCTCAATGGGAAGCTTGTATTGGCACAAGATGTTTCTTTGCATTTTCGGACACAATTGCTGATATTAAACAGAAGTTGTGCGATAGTGCGCAGAAATCTGTGAGGGACCACTGTGGAAAATTGGGATGAAGTGCGCACCGCTTATCAGGTTGCACGTATGGGGACTGTCAGCGGCGCGGCTGAGGTCATGGGGGTGCACCATGCCACAGTTATTCGCCACATTGACGCGATTGAAGCACGGCTTGGGGTCAAACTGTTTCAGCGTCATGCGCGGGGGTATACGCCAACGGAGGCCGGGCAGGATTTGCTGCGGGTCGCCCAGACGACCGATGATCAATTCAATCAATTGGTGGGGCGTCTGAAAGGGCAGGGTGAAGATATGTCTGGTGAGCTGGTGGTGACATCGCTGCAGGGCATGGCCTCGATGTTGGTGCCTGTTTTGACGGATTACCAAAAACTGCATCCCGATCTGACCATTCGTTATCTGACCGGGGACCGGTTGTTCCGTCTGGAATACGGCGAAGCGCATGTTGCGATTCGGGCGGGCAATGCGCCGGATCAGCCGGATAATGTGGTGCAAGCCTTTCGGACACAGAAATATGCGCTTTATGCGACCGAAGATTATGTTGCGCGCCATGGCCGCCTGAAAGATGTTCAGGATCTTGGCAATCACCGTCTTATTGCTGGGGATGAGAAAAACAGCCGTGTGCCTTATTTCAAATGGCTGCGTGAAAATGCGCCTGAAGAAAACCTGATGTTCCGGGTCAGTCACACAAACGCGATGCATGAGGCGGTTCTGGCAGGCACTGGTATCGGCTTTATGCCGTGCTGGCAGGCAGAACGTGTGGAAGGGCTGGTGCAGATGATGGCGCCTCTGCCGGAATGGCAAGGGCGGTTGTGGCTGGTGACCCATGTTGATCTGCACAGGACTGCAAAGGTTCAGAGCTTTTTGACGTTTCTGAAAGAAGAGGCAAAATCTTGGAGCGACTGACGGATGGTCAACGTGGCCATCTGGCGATGTTGGTGTTTTCTGCCTTGGTGGCAGGATCTTTTACGCTGGGCACGCGCGTGGCCAATGAGATTGCACCGCTGGCCCTGACCGCCGTGCGGTTTTTGATTGCGGGTGTTGTCATCGGGGTTATGGCCCATGTGATGGGTCGGTTTAAGCCCGCGCATCTTCAGGGGCTGTGGCGGTATGGTGTTCTGGGGGGGCTTTTATCAGCCTATTTTGTGCTGATGTTTTACGGGTTGCAGACGGCACCCCCGGTCAGCGCAGCTGCGGTGTTTACCCTGACACCTGTGATCAGTGGCGTGATCGGCTGGCTGTTCCTGCGTCAGGTCACCACCCGCTGGATGGCTTTGGCGCTGACGGTCGGGGGCATCGGGGCGGTGATTGTCATTTTTCGGGCGGATTGGCAGTTGATACGCGCCTTTGACATTGGGCGCGGTGAGGCGCTTTATTTCATCGGCTGTGTGGCCCATGCGATCTATACGCCCTTTGTCCGGCTGCTGAACCGGGGAGAGCCTGCGATTGTGTCAACTTTTGGCGTTCTTGTTGCTGGAACGGTTATTCTGACGGTTGTCGGCTGGGGTGATATTCAGGCAACCCCATGGATGGATCTGCCTGTGATGGTGTGGATTGTCATCCTGTATCTGGCTTTGTTCACCAGTGGAATGACATTTGTTTTGTTGCAATACGCGGCCCTGCGCCTGCCGTCTGCCAAGGTGATGGCCTATACCTATCTGGTGCCAAGCTGGGTGATCTTGTGGGAGCTGGCCTTTGGTGGGGCGCTGCCCGGTGGGTTGGTGTTTGTTGGGATTGTGTTGACGGGTATTGCGCTGCTGATGCTGCTTGAAACCAAATCGGAAAGGGCGGTCTAACCCGCATCAAGGCCGAGTTCGGCCTCCAGGAATTTTTCAAAATCTTCAAGATTCACAGGATCAAACTGACCAAACCCATGCATCCAGACGCTGGCTTCGCGCAGGGCGTCCGGTTGCAGTTTGCACCATTTGACGCGCCCGCGCTTTTCCTGCGCGATGAGACCCGCGCGCGTCAGAATGGTGAGGTGCTTTGAAATCGCAGCCAGCGACATGTCAAAAGGGTCCGCCACATCTGTCACCGCCATATCGTCCTCAAGCAGCATTGCAAGGATCCTGCGGCGGGTCGGGTCGGCCAGGGCTGAAAAGACAGTGTCGAGAGGATTGCTCATAGGTTTCACACCTAATGCGCAAAAAACGGATCGACAATGGGGCGTGTGTGTCGTTTTAGGGAGGAAAGCTGAGGAGGCGATCAGATGGCATTGCGATATTGGGGCATTATCTTTGTGCTGGGGATCGGCTGGGGCATGTCTTTTATGTTCAATGCGATCTTGCTGCGTGAACTGGGCCCCGTGACCATTTCCCTTGGTCGCGTTGGATTTGGGGCCTTGGGCTGCTGGGTGTACCTGTGCCTGCGGGGGAGCGACTGGCGTCTACCAATCGGGCAAATTGCGGCTTTGTTTGGGTTTGGCATGTTGAGCTATGCGCTGCCGTTTACATTTTACGCACTGGGTCAGCAGCATATCGCGAGCGGAATTGCAGGGATTGTGAATGCCACAACCCCCGCGCTGGCAGTGGTGGCTGCACATCTATGGCCAGGCGGAGAGCGGGCAACGCTGCTTAAAAGCCTGGGCGTCATGGCGGGTGTTCTTGGCATGATCGTTTTGTCGGTGCCGATTTTACAGGGCGGGGCCAGCTCTGAAATCTGGGCTGTCTTGATCGTGCTAGGGGCTCCGGTTTGCTACGCGATATCTGTGAACGTCGCGCGGCAGTTCAAAGGCATGGAGCCGGTGGTTCTGGTTGCATGGGCCCTGACCGGAGCAACGCTGGGGCTTTTGCCTGTTGCGCTTTGGCAAGATGGGGTGCCCGGACACATTGGATTGGCAAGCTTAGGCGCCTTTCTTGTGCTTGGTTTTGTGCTGACCTCTGCCGCTTTCATCGTGTTTTATTGGGTGATGCCACGTGTGGGGCCAACGAATATCACGCTGCCCACGCTGATTGCCCCAACCTCGGCGCTGTTTTTGGGGATCTCGGTGCTGGGAGAACCGCTGTTTGCCTCACATCTTTATGGTCTGGCGCTGATCCTCTTTGGTTTGTTGCTGATTGATGGGCGTTTGTTCAAGCGCAAGCGCATTGGGTGAGGCAAAGCAGAGTCAACCGAAAGGTTAAATAAGGATTTCGCGCCATTTTCCCGGTGAGATTGGCAATGGTCTATCGTCTGTCACAGTAGTTTTGATGTATATATTTGAAATTGTTCAATAAATTTATGTGACCTTCTGCTGGTTTGTGTCGTTGACTCTGTGCCGCCTAGCCCTTAGCACAAGCGCAGACTTCGTGTGAGGATGGCACCCGTGACAGACGACGAACAAAAGCAGCGCATGGCGCAGCTTGAGGCCCGTCTGGCAGAGGCGCGTAAGGTCCAAGAGCCCAAGCCGCGCACGGAAGAACACTATACGATGGCCAATCAGGCTTGGCGGATGGTGATTGAATTGGTGTCCGGTCTGGTGATCGGGCTTGCCATTGGAATGGGGCTGGACAGCCTGTTCGGGACGATCCCGATCTTTCTGGTGGTGTTTACATTGCTGGGTCTGGTGGCCGGGGTCAAAACAATGATCCGCAGCGCCAACGAGATCCAGACCAACGAGATGGCCCAAGCGGCCGACGAAAAAGACGCGCAAGACCGGGATTGATCCCCCGGCGACAGGAGAAACGGGACGATGGGCAAGATTTTTCTATATGTGGCACTCGCCGCAGTTCTACTTTCAGGGCTGATTTTTGCGCCTGAGCACGCCGGTCTGGCCATCCACCCAACCGACCAGTTTCTGGTGAAGCCCTTGTTTGGTGGCGACCACGTTGCATGGTACACGCCGACAAATGTCACCCTGTGGCTGGCACTTGCTGTTGCTGCGATTTTTGCGCTGCTGGTTCTGGGATCGTCTGCCCGTTCGATCGTTCCATCACGCGCACAGTCTGTGGCTGAGCTGGCATATGGCTTTATCTACAAGATGGTTGAAGATGTTGCAGGCAAAGACGCTGTACGTTTCTTCCCATATATCATGACACTGTTCATGTTTATTGTGACAGCCAACTTCCTTGGTCTGATCCCAATGAGCTTTACCACCACCTCTCACTTTGCGGTAACTGGCGTACTGGCGATTGCGGTCTTTGTTACTGTAACTGCGATCGGCTTTGCGCTGCACGGTGTTAAGTTCCTGTCGCTGTTCTGGGTGTCTTCTGCGCCTCTGCCATTGCGTCCGGTTCTGGCCCTAATCGAGGTGATCTCATATTTCGTGCGCCCCGTGAGCCTGTGCATTCGTCTTGCAGGCAACATCATGGCGGGCCACGCTGTTCTGAAAGTTTTCGCAGGCTTTGCTGCTGGTCTCAGCATCTTTGGCTTCCTTCCGATCTTTGCAATCAGCGCCTTTTATGCGCTGGAAGTTCTGGTGGCCTTTATCCAAGCCTACGTATTTACCATTCTGACCTGTGTTTACCTGAAAGATGCGCTGCATCCGTCGCACTAAGCGGCACAGAAACACACTGGTTTGAACACTAAACTCAACTTCCAATCGTAAGGAGAATTCACAATGGAAGGCGAACTCGCACACATCGGCGCTGGTCTGGCAGGCATGGGCACAGGCATCGCGGCACTTGGCGTTGGTAACGTTGCTGCTAACTTCCTGGCAGGCGCACTGCGCAATCCTTCTGCAGCTGCATCGCAGACTGCAACCCTCTTCATCGGTATCGCATTTGCAGAAGCTCTGGGCATCTTCTCGTTCCTGGTTGCTCTGCTGCTGATGTTCGCCGTCTAAGACCTAACGGAACCTTTTTCCTTACGGCCGGGCAGTCTGGCTAACCAGATTGCCCGGTGTAACGGCAAGTTCCTTAGGAGGACGACATGGCATCAAATACGCATGACGCAGGTCACGATGCAGCCCACGGTGCTGCTGACGCTGCACACCACGCGGCTGACGCTGCGCATGGTTCAGGCGGCATGCCGCAGCTGGACTTCTCGACTTACGGGAACCAGATCTTCTGGCTCGTGGTCACGCTTGTCGCGATCTACTTTATCCTGTCGCGCATTGCGCTGCCTCGTATCGCGGCAGTTCTGGCTGAGCGTCAGGGCACTATCACAAACGACCTCTCTGCTGCGGAAGATCTGAAAGCCAAAGCGACAGAGGCCGAAAACGCTTATAATAAAGCTCTGGCAGATGCCCGTGCTGAGGCGCAGCGTATTGCTGCAGATGCCCGCGCGGAAATTCAGGCAGAGCTGGACGAGGCCATTGCTAAGGCAGACGCGGAAATCGCAGCCAAAGCGGCGGAATCGGAAAAAGCCATTGCAGATATCAAAGCTGGTGCTTTGGACGCTGTTAAGGTTGTTGCAAACGACACCGCAGCTGAGCTGGTGACTGCACTTGGTGGTCAGGCGGATGCGGATGCAATCGCGACCTCAGTTGCTGACCGGATGAAGGGATAAGAACATGCGCAACGTTATTGCTCTTACCCTGACGCCGCTGGCGACACTGGTTGCTGGTCCTGCATTGGCTGCAGGTGGTGGCAAGTTCCTTGCACTGGACAACACCGATTTTGTTGTTCTGCTGGCTTTCCTGCTGTTCATTGGCATTCTGCTGGCGGTTAAGGTTCCTGGATTGCTGAACAAGCAGCTGGACGACCGTGCCGAAGGTATTCGCAAAGAATTGGATGAAGCGCGTGCGCTGCGTGAAGAGGCCCAGACTATTCTGGCGTCTTATGAGCGCAAGCAGCGTGAAGTTCAGGAACAGGCGGATCGCATTGTTGCAAGCGCGCGTGAAGACGCAACTGCCGCGGCAGAGCAAGCCAAAGCGGATCTTGAGACATCTATCGCGCGCCGTTTGGCGACCGCAGCTGAGCAGATTGCATCTGCAGAAGCTTCGGCAGTGAAAGAAGTCCGTGATCAGGCGATTGAAATTGCGATTGCGGCAGCGGATGAGGTTATCTCAAAGCAACTGTCTGCAGCAGAAGCAAACAAGCTGATCGATGCGGCGATTGCAGACGTGGACGCAAAGCTCCACTAAACGCAGCGCCAACATCTGAGATGTTTAAGAACCCGGCCTTTGTGCCGGGTTTTTTACATTCGTTCGGAGAGATCAATCCTGTCCGTCGAGGGGTGTGGGGCGCATTTAGCGTTTGCGGCTGAGCATCGCAAGGCGGATCATTGCGCGTTCCATCACAGCAAGGGCAGGGGCCGTTTGCCCGGCTGAACGCAGTTGAAGATCCGTGTCCGTCAGCAATGTAAGCGCATTTTCCAGACGCGCTGCGCCCCAGTTTTGAGCCTGGCGCAACATCCGGTCCCGGCGTTTGCCATAAAGCGGGGGCCTTAGCCGACCGATCCCCTGCGCAGGGCCGCCGGGGTCAGAGGCGATAGAGTACAGGGTGCGAAAATGACGGGTTGCACCGATACACAGCGTAACAGCCTGTGTTCCCTGTGCTTGCAGACGGCTAAGCACAGGGCCAATTTCCTGACTGCGGCCCTCGGCCACCACATTTAACAGATCATCAAGCGCGGCTTCAGTGGATTGCGGGGCCACCGCGTCGATGTCATCAAGCGTCAGCGGGCCTTGATCCTGATATTTATAAAGGGCCAGTTTTTCGATCATGCGTGAGAAATCACCGGGACCGATTTCAGCAGCAATATCTGACAAGGCTGACATGCTGTCAGTCGGGATATTTTGAATGCCTTCGCTGCCCAAAATCCGTTCGATCTCGGAACGGGAGGGGGGATCGTCATAGATCCCAACCGCATAAGCATTATTGTGTGTTTCGAATGCCTTACGGAGTTTGGAGCTGGCTTTGAGTTGCCCGGCGGTGATGATGATCTGCGCGTCCCCCGGTGCCCATTCGGACAATGCGCTGACAATAGCCGGGGTCGCACTGTCGTTGGCTTCTTCTACAAAAACGGCGCGGGGGCCGGGAAAAAAGCCCACGGCCTTAACCGCATCTAACAGCTGGGCAGGGTCTTTGCGCAGGTCGCCACCAGAAAGACGGGTCAGGCGCATTTCTTCTTCGGCGGTGGAGCCAAGCAGTGCGCGTAGTACCTGTTGACGTTTGAGCGCGACGCGCATGGCATCAGCGCCATAGATCAACAGGCCGACCTTTTGCGGATCTGGTTTGGCAAAATAGCCATCCGCCTCGCGCCCGCCAAGTTTCATTCGGTGGGGGCCGCTGTCAGATCTGTTGATAAGAGGCGCGTCACAATCTGATCCGCCAGAATCACCATCAAGCGTTGTTCGGCATCGCGTTCCCCTGCAAGGGTTTCCACCGTCGATCCGGTCGCAGAGTAGCCGGTGAAATTGTTCACGGTTCCACTGGCGACAATCACCCCGTCGCTGCGCCGGGTCAGCGTGTAATCAGAACGCCCTTCGATGGAAAAGCGGGTGATTTCGTTTTCAGCTGTAATCGCCTGACCTTCGCTGCGTTGCGACAGGGTCAGATCAAGCGCATAGGTGCTGCCGCCGCGGCCCAGCCGCTCTTCTAGCGCGCGCACTAATGCGAAAGCCGCAACTGTGTTGCGAGTCTTGATCTTTTCAGGTGCGACGACTTCAATCTGATTAAACAGTGCTTCACCGGTACCGCCGGGGGCGTATACCGGTGTGAAGCCGCAACCGACTGCCCCAAACATCAGGGCAGTCGCAGCAAAAAGTGTTTTTCTGCGGTTAAGCAACAACATTGACGATCCGTCCTGGCACCACGATGACTTTCTTAGGCGCGTTGCCATCCAACGCACGCTGTACAGCTTCGTGGGCTAGCGCAAGTTTTTCAACCTCAGATTTATCGAGATCTTTGGCGACCTCGATCTCTCCCTTGCGTTTGCCGTTGATCTGGATGGGCAGGGTGACGGTGTTTTCCACCAGCATGGCTTCATCCGCGACGGGCCAGGGGGCTTTTGCAATGAGCCCTTCACCGCCCAAGAGCTGCCAGATCTCTTCCGAGAGGTGCGGGGTCATGGGCGACATCAGTTGTGCCAGCACCTTGGCCGCTTCTTTTTTGGCGGCTGCACCGGCTTTGGATTTCGCCAATGTGTTGGTGAAACCATAAAGTTTTGCGATCGAAGCGTTAAAGCCGAAGGAATCAACGCCAAGCGTCACATCACGGATGGCTTTATGCATTTCGCGCAAAAGGTCTTCGTCGCCTTTGCCTTCACCGGTGGCCGCTGCGGCATCCATGGCGATGCGGTGTACACGGTTGAGGTGCTTAAACGAAGCTTCGGCACCGGAGGCGGTCCATTCTACGTCTCGTTCGGGGGGGGAATCAGACAGAACAAACCAGCGCGCGGTGTCAGCGCCATAGGCCGAGATAATTGCCAATGGGTCGACCACGTTGTTTTTCGACTTCGACATTTTGGCCGAAGGAATGACTTTGACCTTTTCGCCGGTTTCTTTGACGAAGGTTGCGCCATCACGTTCTTCGACCTCAGATGGATAATGATAAAGCGTGCGGCCGTTATCATCTTTGCGTTCGGCGTTTTCATAGATCGCGTGGGTGACCATGCCTTGGGTGAAGAGCGCGTCAAAGGGTTCTTTTGCCGATTCGGGCAGGTGCCCGGTGATCTGCATCGCGCGTGCAAAGAAGCGCGAATACAGCAGGTGCAGAATCGCGTGTTCAATACCGCCGATGTATTGATCGACGTTCATCCAATATTCGGCTTCTGCCAGATCGGTGGGTGTTTCGGCCTTTGGTGCGGTGAAACGTGCGAAATACCAGCTGGAATCGACAAAGGTGTCCATCGTGTCGGTTTCGCGTTTCGCAGGCTTGCCGCAGTTGGGGCAAGCACAATCGCGCCATGTGGGGTGACGGTCCAGCGGATTGCCGGGCTGATCAAAGCTGACATCATCGGGCAGTTCGATCGGCAGGTTCTCTTTCTTTTCGGGGACAACGCCGCAGTCGTCACAATGAACAACAGGGATAGGGCAACCCCAGTAGCGCTGGCGCGACAGGCCCCAGTCACGCAGGCGGAATTTGGTAACACCTTCGCCCCAGCCTGCAGATTCGGCCGCGTCCACGGCTGCGTTGACTGCCTGTTCGCCGGTTTGTTGTTCGGCGCCGCAGAAGCCTTTTACATAGCGGACTTTTTCCGCCTTGGTGGGCACATAGGCCTCGGTCAGGGCCGCATCTGATTCCGGGTCTTGGAACACCGGGATAATGGGCAGGTCGTATTTGCTGGCGAATTCAAAGTCGCGTTGATCATGTGCCGGGCAAGCAAAGATCGCGCCGGTGCCATAATCCATCAGGATGAAGTTCGCGATCCAGACTGGCAGCTCCCAATTTGGATCCAGCGGATGTTTCACGCGGATGCCGGTGTCCAGCCCCAGCTTTTCGGCGGTTTCAATCGCCTCTTCTGTGGTGCCGCCTTTGCGGCATTCCGCGACAAATTCCGCAACCTTTGGATCTGCGGCTTCCAGTTCTTTGGCGATTGGGTGATCGGGCGAGATGCCAACAAAAGACGCGCCCATCAATGTGTCGGGGCGAGTCGTATAGACGGTGATCGGTTCGGCGCCATCGGTGCGTTCAAAGCCAAACTGCAACCCGCGTGATTTGCCGATCCAGTTTTCCTGCATCAGGCGAACTTTGGCGGGCCAGTTTTCCAGATTATCCAGCGCTGAAAGCAATTCGTCGGAATAGTCCGAGATCTTAAAGAACCACTGCGTCAGCTCGCGCCGTTCGACCAGAGCGCCAGAGCGCCAACCGCGGCCACCTTCGACCTGTTCGTTGGCCAGAACGGTCATATCAACCGGGTCCCAGTTCACCACGGCATTTTTGCGGTAAACCAGACCTTTTTTAAGAAAATCAAGGAACAAGGCCTGCTGCTGGCCGTAGTAATCGACATCACAGGTGGCAAACATACGGGACCAATCAAGCGACAGGCCCAGCGGTTTCATCTGTTCGACCATCGTGTCGATATTGTCGTAGGTCCATTGTTTAGGATGTCCGCCGATGGCCATCGCCGCATTTTCGGCAGGCATGCCAAAGGCATCAAATCCCATGGGGTGCAAAACGTTATGACCGGTGGACAGTTTGTAGCGCGCGATCACATCCCCCATGGTGTAATTGCGCACGTGCCCCATGTGCAGTTTTCCTGACGGGTAGGGGAACATTTCAAGCACGTAATACTTGGGCTTGTCGTCTTCACGTTTTGCGTGAAAGATTTCGGCCTGATCCCAAGCCTTTTGCCATTTTTGTTCAATTTCTGAGGCTTCGTAGCGCGACATCAGAGCGATCCTTTACATGAAAACGCCGGGTCATGACCCGGCGCTTGTAATACGTAGTTTTGTGGGTCTAGGCCAGTGGGTGCAGTTTACAGTTTGCCATCTGCAATCCGCAGCTGGCGTGCCCGGGAGAGAATAGCGTCTTCAACGGCGCGGGCTGTGGCTGCGCTGACAGGGCGGCCATTGCGATTTTGCAGTGCGATATTCAAAGAGCGGGCATCCAGCGCGGGGTCGCGTACATGAACTGTGGCGCGATAAGCCTGCGTACCACCGGGAGGCGTGCCAAACCCAGTGGTAATGACGCCAGTGAAGGGATCCACCGATTGCACTGGCAAGAATTCCAAAACGTCGAGTGCCGCGGCCCAGATATAGCGATTGACCTGCACAGAGCTTTCGGTGGCTTCACGATTGAAGAGGTCAAAGATGGTTTCGCGCCCTTCCAGCGCGCGATCATCATCGAATCGGCCACGTCTATCGATACGCTCGTTCCGGGCTTTTTCGACGGCATCACGTTTTGCCACGCGTTGTGCGGCACGTTCATCTGTTTGCGCGGCATTGTTCCGCCCACCAAAGGCACCACAGCCTGTGGTTACTGTTATTGCAGCAATCAAAGCGATATTCACCAACACACGCATTTTAGCCTGATCCGTTCCTATTATGGTCGAAAACCAGTCCTACCCAAGGCTCTGACAGGCAACAAGGGTATTCTTTATAAGACTCGTGATCTTGCGGGTTTGTGCGCAGCTGGGTGTTAAGGATGTGTGACATCGATGCATCAAATCGATTGCGAAAGAATTGCTCATTGGCAGCCAAGCTTGCGCGACTCCCCCAAAACGAGCGAAACGAGGACCGTACTCAGACAGCGCAGTCAGCGCAGTTTGAAAATGAAATCTGAAAACCCGAGGGACAATCATGAAAAAGATTCTCTTCGCTACTACCGCGCTGATCGCCACCACCGGCATGGCCGCAGCTGAAATCAAACTGGGCGGTTCCGCACGCTTTGGTCTGGCATACAACGAAGGCAACGCAGAAGAAACACGCGTTGAGCAGCGTTTCCGCGTAAACATCGACGGCATCACCGAGTCTGACGCTGGCGTTAAATTCGAAGTTCGCTTCCGTCTGGAATCAAACGAAGACGAAAACAGCGCGATCGCAGGCCGTGGCCCTGGCGCAGCTCGTTTCTCTGTTTCAACCGGCGGCTTCCGTTTGGACCTGGGTAACACCTCTGACGTTATCGACTCTGGTGACGTAGTTGACTACTTCGGTTACGGCGTTGGTCTGACATCTTTCATCGAACAGTCTAACAACGGCGACCTAGATCTGGTTGGCTTCGGCGCAGGCGACCAAGACCAAACCACCGTTAAAGCGCGTTACACCGCAGGTGACTTCACCGTTTCTGGTTCTTACAGCGACGAGCGCGTTGGCGACGTTCAGCAGTACCAGTTGGGTGCAAGCTACAACTTCGGCAACTACACTGTAGGTGCCGCATTCGGTAACACCGACTCTGGTGCAACTGACGAAGACTTCTGGGCAGCATCTTTCAACGGTGAAATCGGCGCAGTTGCATTCTCTGTTCTGGCAACCGACTCTGACGGTCAGGACGACGTAACCTTCGGTGCATCACTGAACTACGCTCTGTCTTCCGCAACCGATCTGCGTTTCGCGATCTCTGACGGTGGTGCAGACGCAAACGAAACTTCCTTCGGTGTTGGCTTCCGCCACAGCCTGGGCGGCGGCGTATCTCTGCGCGGCGGTGTTGGCCAAGACGCAGACGAAAACACTGTTGCAGACCTGGGTGTTGCTCTGAGCTTCTAAGCTTAAAGCGAACCACATTGGTTCTTCGGGCGGGCTCTTTCAGAGCTCGCCCTTTTCTTTTGCGATAAAACAGTGTTTTTGTCACTTGGAACAAAGAAGAGGGGCGCGCGTGTCTTTATCCGATATTACATCCCGTGTTGCTGCTGCTGAACGTGCGGCAGATCGTCCGGTTGGATCGGTGCAATTGGTGGCGGTATCCAAAGTGCAGCCAAATGAGCGTGTGGAATCTGTGTTGCAAGCGGGCCAACGCTGTTTTGGAGAAAACCGCGTTCAGGAAGCAGCGGGGAAATGGCCTGATTTTAAAGAGGCATTCTCTGATGTAGACCTGCATCTGATTGGTCCATTGCAAAGCAATAAGGCGCGTCAGGCGATGGAGCTGTTTGATACCATCCAATCGGTGGACCGTCCAAAACTGGCAAAGGCTATCGCGCGTCTGGCGCAAGAGCTGGGGCAGTGCCCGGATCTGTTTCTTCAGGTCAACACTGGTAAAGAGGTGCAAAAGGCGGGTATTCTGCCGGAAGACACTGATGCGTTTGTTGCGGAATGTCGCGGTCTGGATCTGCCTGTAAAAGGGTTGATGTGCATCCCGCCTGTGGAGGAGGAAGCGAGCCTGCATTTTGCGCTTTTGGCGAAATTGGCCAAGCGGAATGATCTGGCTGGACTGTCCATGGGAATGAGCAGCGATTTTGAAAAAGCAATTGCATTGGGGGCAACCCATGTGCGGGTTGGGTCGGCGATTTTTGGTGCGCGGGTTAAGCCTGAAGGCTGATCAGGCGCGCACAATCACCCGATTGTTAGGCTGCAAACGCTGGGTGATCCAGTGTAGATGATCACGGCGAAAGGCGATGCAGCCTTCGGTCGCATAACCGGGTCTGCGCCATTGATGCAGAAAAATGGCGGACCCTTTGCCGGGAATCGCATTTGGGCAGTTCCAGTCGGTGAGCAGAATCACATCGTAGAGCGGATCGGCGCGGCGCAGGCGTTCATGGCTATGGGCATAAGGGGCTGGCACCGGACTGTTATAGGCAGCATCGGCCGGGTCATCTGACCACAAATCCTTAGGGCCAATTGGCTGTGCCCAGGGGCAGGGCAGGGTAAGACGGTCTGGCCGGTAGAGCACGCCTGTAATATGGTGAATGCCAATGGGGGTTGCGCCATCCCCTTCTCTTTTATCAGAAGTTAGGCCGCCACTGCCGATGCTGCAGGGGAAACGACGTCCGAGAAATCGCAGGCCCAGCGGAGTCAGGATAAGATCCTGTGGAGTCATAACATATGGCCTGATTTTGCAGCCTTGGTGGCCAGATAATGTTGATTGAACGGGTTTTCACCGACTTTCAACGCCACGCGTTCGGCCACTTTGATGCCGGTGTTTTCCATCATTGCGATCTTGTTTGGATTGTTGGTCAGCAAGCGCACAGTGCTAAACCCCATATCCCGCAGAATCGATGCGCCAAGCCGGAAATCCCGTTCGTCATCTTCAAAGCCAAGCCGGTGATTGGCCTCAACCGTGTCAAATCCCTGATCCTGCAGGGAGTAGGCACGCATTTTATTGGCAAGGCCAATGCCGCGCCCTTCTTGGTTGAGGTACAGAAGGACGCCTGCGCCGATTTCTCCCATTTGTGCAAGAGCGCCGCGCAGTTGGGGGCCGCAATCACATTTCAACGAGCCCAGAACATCGCCGGTAAAACAGGCCGAATGCAGGCGGGCGAGCACGGGTTTGCTGCGGTCAGGACGGCCAATTTCGATGGCATAGTGTTCTTCGTTGCCATCTTCGGGGCGAAAAATATGAAGCCTGCCTGCCTCAGCCGCTTCAATCGGCAACCGGGCCGCGGCCACACGGTGCAAAGGGGAACTTTGTTGTAAAAGCGGTTCGGCAGCAACATGGGAGATGGTTGTCAGCCCATATGTTGCTGCAAATTCTGCCGCCGCATCCAGATCAACCATCAGGGCTGATGGCAGCAGGCGAGCAGATTTGACCAGTTCAATCGCGAGCGTGTTCAGTTCAATGTTACCACCACGCAGGCTGTTGAGGGGGCCTTTCATGGGACGCTCTAGATCATTGGCCGGATTTGCCAGGGCTTCTACCCATCTGAGGTCCGCATGATCTGGGACAGGAATACGGGCCAGACCTTCATCATAGATACGCGCTTTGAGCGTTTGGGCCCGGCGTGCCGTCAGCGTGATTGTCAGAGGGCCAAGCGCGCGCATGTCTTCTAGCCGCGTTGCCGTTGTGGTTTCGGTTGCAATTGCAAGGGCTGCGGAGGTCTTACCGCGCAGGACTACAGGCAACCCCATGCGCAGATCCACCCGTGCACGGGCAAGCAATTCGATCACTGTGGGCATTAAGGCCATGCGGTGCTCCTTACTTTATGAAACATTAGCTGGCAGGGATTAGGATGATTTGCAAGTAAAGTGAAACATTTCCCCTCTACGCGACACATCGGCGTGAAAGTCACAACAGAAACCTTGTTGAAAACGCGCGTGGGGCACATGTGTTGGAGCAGAAACAGGAGGGTAGGCCTATGGCACAATTGAAGAAGATTCTGCTGGTTGACGATGATGAAGATCTGCGTGAAGCGTTGAGCGAACAAATGATTATGACCGAAGACTTTGATGTCTTTGAAGCTGATTCCGGCGCCACCGCGATGGAGCGGGTGAAAGAGGCGTTGTATGATCTGATCATCCTAGACGTGGGCCTGCCTGATACGGATGGGCGCGAGCTGTGCCGCCTGATGCGCAAACAGGGTGTGAAATCCCCAGTTTTGATGCTGACGGGTCATGACAGTGATGCGGATACGATTTTGGGCCTTGATGCAGGCGCAAATGATTACGTCACCAAGCCTTTTAAATTTCCGGTGCTTCTGGCGCGTATTCGGGCGCAGTTGCGTCAGCATGAGCAATCAGAAGACGCAGTTTTTGCCTTGGGGCCATATACCTTCAAGCCTGCGATGAAGCTGCTGACCACAGAAGATGATCGCAAGATCCGCCTAACGGAAAAAGAGACCAATATCTTGAAATTCCTGTACCGGTCCACTGATGGTGTTGTGCCACGTGATGTGCTGCTGCATGAGGTCTGGGGCTACAATGCTGGTGTGACCACCCATACGCTTGAGACGCATATCTATCGCTTGCGTCAAAAAATCGAGCCGGATCCCTCAAATGCGCGCCTTTTGGTCACAGAATCGGGCGGATATCGGCTTGTGTCATAAATATGCGATCTTTTTTCGGTAGTAGCCGCCATTGTGTGCTATACTATTGGTAGCAAGACTGAGTTCCCGCACATATCCGGGTTATGATATGTACCTCCCTGTTGGACTTGGCCGGGCAAGCTGCCCGGCCCTTTTTATTTGATTTACGCGCGGCTGAGCTTTCTCAGGCGGCTTTCAAATTCACCACGATCAACATAGCAGCCGTGCAGGTGACGGAAACCTGTTTGTGGATCAAAGGCTTCGCGGCCATGCAAGACGCGGCGATTGTCAAACACGACCATTTCCCCGCCTTTCAGTTTGAGCGTGACCAGATAGTCTTGTGACCGGGTCATGATCATAAATTGGCGATAAGCGGGATAGTAGCGCGCCATAATGTCAGGTGAGAGGTCGAAAACATCTGCAATATGCGCGTTGAAACAGATTTCGATAATGTCACCGTTTTCATCCAGATTGATGACTTTTTTACGGCTCCGAATGTCATAGTCTTCGTCGTGAAAGCGAAATGGGATTGAGACGGTTGAGAGCAGTTCAAAAGCGTCTGGATCCTGTGCGCGCAGATCCTCGGCGATGGCGTAACCGTCACAGAACAAAGACCCCCCTCCGACAGCGTCATTGGCGAGACAATGCAGGAATTGAAAGCCGGGGGGCAGCTCCTGATTCGTCAGGTCCGTGTGCAGGGGGAGTGCAATCGGGGTATAGGCCAGATTGTTGGGGTTGGGTTTGGATTGAACTTCAAAGGTGACGCCAAAGTTGGTTTCCCGCAAAAAACCGATGCGCCGCGCGACGTCCATACCGGCCTCTGTGCTGTCTGCTAGGCCTTCGACGATGGAATAGCCATATCGCTGTGTCCGCACCAACCATTCTTTCAGGGCTGCGTCATTCGAGAGAATTTCATCTGCATTTGCCCGTGGGATTGCTGCAGCGCCCATATCTGCGCGCCAATGGACAAAGCCTGTGCGCGCCGGATCTGTGCTTGGCTGTCCGGGAATATGTGCTTTGAGCCAATTGATATCAAACACGGTGGGGGTGTCGGTATCACCCCAGAACACCGAAAGCGTATCAGAGTCTGTTTCCACGCGCTTTGCCATCACATCCAGAGAAATGCTGGTGAGATCGGTGACGCGTTCATGTGTGTCGGGGTGAAATCCAGCCGGGTCGTTGTCTCGCAGCCATATATAGGGGAACGTGGCGCTGGTGTTGCTGTCAAAGGTGATGTGCAGCGCAGCCTGATCGGCGCGCAGGTCAGCAGTGGTCATAATATGAAGCCTCTGGTCTTGCTGAGAATATCTATAGATGAGAGCACGGGGAAAGACCCCGCAGGGTTAACCCTGTGGAGGCGGCCACCAATCATAGGCCTTTTTATAGGGATGTCCGGGACGACGCCCGACAACTGTGCCCATCTTTGCCTGTCTTTCAGCAAGTATAACGTCGCAGAGTTTAGACCGTTTGGAGGGGTAAAATCCAATATTTTCACAAGGGTGCTGTTCAAAATCTCTTGTCCGGGCTGGTGTCGCAGGGCACCTGCGGGCAATATCGCGCAAAATGTCTATATTTGAGAGAGCGCTGATGACCTTTACTCTTGCCACCTGGAACATCAATTCGGTGCGCTTGCGCGAGCC
This sequence comes from Epibacterium ulvae, assembly GCF_900102795.1. GTDB lineage: Bacteria > Pseudomonadota > Alphaproteobacteria > Rhodobacterales > Rhodobacteraceae > Epibacterium > Epibacterium ulvae. The sequence goes on from NZ_FMWG01000006.1 coordinate 177,063, forward strand.
GATTGTGCAGCAATTGATGCAAGCGGAGGCGCCGGATGTCTTGTGCTTGCAGGAAACCAAATCTCCTGTCGACAAGATCCCATTGGACGGGTTTGCAGAGCTTGGATATCGTCACATCGTAGCGCGGGGGCAGAAAGGGTATAACGGCGTTGCGATCCTGTCGCGTTTGCCAATTGAGGAGGTGGCCAGTGAGGATTTCGCAAGCCTTGGCCATGCACGCCATATCGCGGGGCGGTTAGAGAATGGTGTGACCATCCATAATTTTTACGTGCCAGCCGGGGGCGATAAGCCAGATCGTGAAGTCAATGAGAAGTTTGGTCAGAAGTTGGATTATCTGACTGAAATGCGGGATTATTTTGCCGCAACCCCACCTGAAAAGTCGATTCTTGTTGGGGATTTGAACATTGCACCGCGTGAAGATGATGTTTGGGATCACAAAAAGCTTTTGAAGATTGTTAGCCACACACCGATAGAAGTGGAGCATCTGGCGGCAGTGCAAGAGGCCGGAAATTGGGTGGATGTGACGCGCAAGGATATCACAGAGGGCAAGCTTTACAGTTGGTGGAGCTATCGCGCCAAGGATTGGGATGCGGCGGATAAGGGGCGTCGGTTGGACCATGTCTGGGCAACGCAGGATATTGCAGGTTCAGCCCATTCCAGTCGGGTTCTGCGCGCGGCGCGCGGGTGGGAAAAGCCCAGTGATCATGCGCCGGTCTTTGCAACCTTTGATCTTTGACAAAAAGAGGGGGGTACTCCCATCCGCTCAGCCCTGTGGGCTTGCCCGGTTGGGCCAAGCGCCGCGCTGACGCGCGGCGCGTTGCGTTCTGGCGTCGATGTCCTGTCCTTTTGTGCAAGACCCTCTTGGTTTCTGGAGCGTGTCCTTTCATATAGGGGGCAAGCTCTGAAGGGAGAGATGTGAGATGATGGATATTCTAGGTGGTGGTGAAAGCGCTGCGCCCGCTGGTGATTTGATTAAAGACGTTACAGAAGCAACATTCATGCAGGATGTTGTGGATGCGTCGATGAAGGCCCCGGTGATCGTGGATTTCTGGGCACCCTGGTGTGGTCCGTGCAAAACTCTGGTACCGATGTTGGAAGCGGCGGTGACCAAAGCCAAAGGCGCTGTAACGCTTGCCAAGATCAACGTAGATGAAAATCAGCAATTGGCGGCCGCGCTGGCGCAGCAGGGGCTGCCGTTGCAATCGATCCCAACTGTTGTCGGGTTTTATGAGGGGCGTCCGGTGGATCTGTTCCAGGGTGCACAACCTGCGTCGGAAGTGGATGCCTTTATTGCACGGCTGATCGAAACGGCGGGCGGTTCTGCGGATGGCGGCCTGTCTGATGCGCTGGAAGCGGCAGAGCAGATGCTGGCCGAGGGAGCGGCAGACGATGCGGCGCAAACCTTTGCCGCAATTATCGGTGAAGACGACACATGTGCTGCCGCCTATGCTGGGCTTGCGCGGGCACATATCGCACTTGGGGATGTAGAGCAGGCAGAGGCTGTGTTAAATGGTGCCCCTGCAGCCATTTCTGATGCTGCAGAACTTGAAGCGGTGCGCGCCCAGATTGAGCTGGCACGTCAGGCTGAAAATGCAGGCCCTGTGGCGGAGCTACGCGCGCAGGTTGAGGCGGATCCGGCCAATTTACAAACCCGTTTTGATCTGGCGCAGGCACTGCATGCAGCGGATGAGGCTGAAGCGGCTGTGGAGGAACTGCTGGAGCTGTTCCGCCGAGATCGCGAGTGGAATGATGGCGCGGCGAAAGCGCAGTTGTTCACGATTTTTGACGCGCTGAAGCCAAATGATCCGGTGGTATTGAATGGCCGCCGTAAATTGAGCTCGTTGATATTTGCCTAATCAGTCGCGTGCCCTACACTTGGTACTATCATGATTAAGGCCGCTGATCTCCCAGACGCTCTTGCCGTCTTTCCTTTGCCCGGAGCACTGTTGTTGCCCCGGGCTCGTTTGCCGTTGCATATTTTTGAGCCGCGCTATCTGCAGATGCTTGAAGATGCGCTCAAAACGCCAGGGCGTCTCATTGGGATGGTGCAACCCTGCGAACGTGCTTCGGAACATGGGCTGTATACGATTGGGTGTGCAGGCCGGGTGACGCAGTTTTCGGAGACCGAAGATGGGCGCTATATGGTGACGCTTTCGGGTATTTCGCGTTTTCGGATTGTGCAAGAGGTGAGCGGGTTTACTCCTTATCGTCGCTGCGAAGTCAGATGGTCTGGCTTTGAACGGGACCTTGGCCGTGTGGAGACTGACAGCCGTTTCAATCGCGATGTGTTTTTGCAATTGCTGCAGCGATTTTTAGCAGCACAAAGCCTGTCGACAGATTGGGAATCTTTGCAGGATGCGGAGGATGAGCTGTTGGTTAACTCGCTCTCCATGCTGCTGGATTTCCCGGTTGAAGACAAACAGGCCTTGCTTGAAGCGCCCTGTTTGACGACAAGGCGGGAAACGCTGACGACATTGATTGAATTCGCCCTGCGTGGCGGATCAGAAGAGGAAACGCTGCAATGAGCGAAAACACCGCTGCCCCATCCTTTGATCGCCGCATGCTAGAGGTGCTGGTGTGCCCGAAATCGCAAGGTTTGCTGGAATATGATGTAGCGGCGCAGGAGCTGGTATCCAAGGCGGCCAATCTGGCATTTCCCATCCGCAATGGAATTCCTGTGATGCTGGTGGATGAGGCCCGCGTGCTGGAGTAATCCTGCGCCTAAATTTCCTGCCCGCGCAGGAGTTTTGGTAAATCCCCTGTCAGCCCGGCCGCTTCCCGCATAAAGTTGCGGCGCACGCCGGGCATGGCATTGACCAGCCCCATGCCAAGATCACGCCCCAAGCGCAGCAATGGGTTGTTGTTTGAAAACAGCTTATTAAACACATCGGTTGCCGCCACCAATGTCGCGGTGTCAAAGCGGCGCCACTGTTGATAGCGATCCAACACGAGGGGAGATCCAAGGTCTTCGCCGCGCCGCGTGGCTTCGGTCACGACTTCAGCAAGGGCTGCGACATCGCGTAGCCCCGCATTTAATCCTTGCCCGGCGATGGGATGCATTCCATGGGCCGCGTCTCCCACCAGCGCAATGCGTTGCGCCACAAAGCTATTGGCGACGGTTAGTCCCAATGGGTAGGTAAAGCGGTCTCCTGCCAGCTTGATGTCGCCCAGAAAATCCCCAAATCGTGGCCGCAAGGCGTTGAGGTATCCGGCATCATCCAGCGCTTGGATGTCTTGTGCGGTTTGGCTGTGCTCGCTCCACACGATTGAGGCGCGATTGCCGGTGAGCGGCAAAATTGCCAAGGGCCCTGCTGGCATAAAAAACTGATGCGCGATGCCCTGATGAGGCAGCTCGTGTTCAATGGCGCAGACCAGAGCGGTTTGATTGTAGTCCCAGCCCGTGCGTTTGATGCCCGCACGCTGGGCGGTGCCGCTGCGACGGCCATCTGCACCAATCAAAAGGCGTGCCTGCAATGTGTCGCCGGTGTCGAGTGTGACCTCAACATGATCCAGACTGGTTGTCTGGGCCACAACGCGGCGTTCGTTCAAAACAGTGATGTTTTCATTCTTCTCAAGTGCGGACAAAAGGGCGCGCCGCAGATAACGATCTTCGACCATGTAGCCCATCGGGCCGGTTTCGATTTCACTGTGATCGAAATGCAGAAAGAACGGCGAGGGGCCTTGGCCGACCTGACCATCTGTCACTTTGATTTCATTCATCGGCTGCGCATGTTCAGCCAGCGCATTCCAAAGGCCAATTTGCGCAAGCATCCGTTGTGATGCCAAGGCCAGTGCATAGCCGCGTCCGTCAAAATTGGCAGCGGCACGGGTGTCTTGGGGCAAGGCATCCACCACCGTGACACTGTGTCCTGTTTGTGCCAGGGCCAGCGCCAGAACCGGACCATTCAGGCCACCACCTACGATCAGAATGTCAGAAGTTTGGGTCATGAGATGCAATATGCGGTTGTCGCCGGGTTTGTCCATGCGCCATGGTGACGCCACGGGCAAATTTGCGTCATCACAGGAGATCTTATGGAACACTGGCTGAATATGCGTGCGGCTAACTTGGGGCGTGGAATTGCCTCTGGTGAGATATCTCCTGTGGCTTTGACACAAACCTATCTGGAAGCCATCGATGCACATGTGCTGCGGGATCAGATTTACACAGTTGTCACCCATGAACGTGCGCTGGCGGAAGCTGAGGCTGCAGAACGTCGGGCTAAATCTGGTCAGCGATTGTCTTTGGTCGATGGGGTGCCGATCAGCTGGAAAGATCTGTTTGACAGCGCGGGAACTGTGACTGAGGCGGGAACAAACCTGTTAAAAGGACGTATCCCGGATCAGGATGCCCGCGTGTTGCGCATCGCAACCATGATGGGGACAGTCTGTCTGGGCAAAACCCAGATGAGCGAGCTGGCCTTTTCTGGCTTAGGACTAAACCCCGTCAAAGCAACGCCGCCTTGTGTGAATGATGCCGGCGCGGTTCCGGGGGGGTCATCTTCGGGGGCTGGAGCCTCGGTTGCGTTTGATTTGGCCGCCTGTGGGATTGGATCGGATACCGGAGGATCTGTGCGCATTCCGGCCGCCTGGAATGATCTGGTGGGGCTGAAAACCACTGCGGGTCGGATCAGCATCGATGGGGTCGTCCCCCTGTGCAAACAGTTCGACACGGTTGGCCCTTTGACCCGCAGTGTAGAAGATGCAGCCCTCTACCTTGCTGTTTTAGAAGGACGAAAGCCGATTGATTTGCGCGGGTGTGATCTGGTGGGCCTGCGGTTTGCAGATTTACAGACGGTCGCACAGGAGGATCTGGACCCCACTGTTGCGGCGGTTCATGCCGAGATGATGCAGCGCTTGCGCCAGAGCGGGGCAGAGATTGTCCCGCTTGAGGTGCCGGATCTGACCGAGGCGATGGGGTTGAGCGCGCTTTTGTTCACAACTGAGGCTTATGGCTTGTGGAAAGACCAGATCGAAGCCGCGCCAGATCGCATGTTCCCTGAGATCCTTGAACGGTTTCGCATTGGCAAGACGCATTCTGGCGCGGATTACGTCGCGGGATGGGATCGTTTGATGGACTTGCGCCGCATCTGGGCTGAAGCTGTGGCAGGTTTTGATGGGGTTCTGTCGCCCACGGCGCCCATTTTGCCACCAAATTTGGACCGCTTGCAGTCGGATCACGCTTACTACGTAAAAGCCAACCTTCTGGCGTTGCGCAATACCCGAATTGCCAATCTGATGGGGCTGTCTGCGCTGAGTCTGCCAACGGGGACTGCAAGTTGCGGTTTACAGATCTTTGGTTCGGGGGCTGGGGAAGAAGCTTTGTTGCGTGTGGGCGCTGCGGTTGAAACTGCTTTGGCGTGAAAAACACATTTCCTGCCTGCAATCCCACGGGGTGCTGGATTTCTGTGCGAGGCCTCTGTAGCCTAGTTCCAAACGGAGCGAAAACGACTCCGAAGCAGAGGCCTTTGCAATGAATACTCCTGAGCGGTTTGCGAACCTGCCGTCATACGCGTTCCCGCGCCTGCGTGAGCTGTTGGACCATCACACCCCCGGTGGTGAAGTGATTGATTTGACGATTGGCGCGCCCAAACATGACTTCCCAACATGGGTGGTGGATGAAATTGTGGCGAATGCACAGGGGTTTAAAGGTTATCCCGTCAACGAAGGCACAGATGCTTTGCGGGCGGCCATTTCCCAGTGGGTTCAGCAACGCTATGGTGTATCTATTGATCCCGCGACGCAGCTTTTGGCACTGAATGGCACGCGCGAAGGTCTGTATAATGCGGCGATGGCGCTTTGCCCTGAGCAGAAAAATGGTGCCAAACCCATCGTTTTGATCCCCAATCCATTTTATCAGGTCTATATGGTGGCGGCGCTCTCTGTTGCTGCAGAGCCCTATTTTGTGGCCGCGACGTCTGAAACGGGGCATTTGCCGGATTATGCTGGCCTGCCCGCAGAGGTGCTGGACCGTACTGCGATTGCTTATATCTGCTCTCCGGCCAATCCACAGGGAGCCGTTGCCAGCCGTGAATACTGGCAGACCCTGATTGCTTTGGCGGAAAAACATGATTTCCGCATTTTTGCTGATGAATGTTATTCTGAGATCTACCGCGAGACGCCTCCACTTGGCGCTTTGACCGTGGCACAGGAAATGGGTGTGAACCCTGAGCGCGTGACCTTGTTCAATTCACTGTCAAAACGATCAAACCTTGCGGGCCTGAGATCTGGATTTGTTGCAGGCGGCCCGGATACGATTCGGCGGATGAAACAGCTGCGCTCTTACTCCGGTTCTCCGCTGCCAGCGCCGTTGCAGGCTGCGGCGGTAAAGGTCTGGCAGGATGAGGTGCATGTGGTGGAAAACCGCGCGCTTTACCAAGAGAAATTTACCATCGCGGATGAAGTCTTTGCCGGGTTGGACGGCTATATGTCACCCGAAGCGGGATTCTTCCTTTGGTTGCCTGTGGAAAATGGTGAAGAGGCGACGCTTAAGCTTTGGCTTGAAACTGGGGTCCGGGTGTTGCCCGGCGCTTATCTGGCGCAGGGAGAGGGGGATGAGAACCCCGGCCACGGGTACATTCGCGTTGCACTGGTTGCCCCTGCAGCAGACACGCGCCGTGCTTTGATGGCGCTGCGCGAATGCCTGTACGCGGACTAAATTTAAGATTTGCCTGTGGCCTCATCTGGGCCAAGGCCAAAAACAAAAGAGCATAAAAGGTGACACTTGCCCGACAAAAGAGGCAGGGTTGCTTTGGAACAAACCGAGGTAGACATGGCATTTCAGTCGAGAAGCCGCAATCCGTTGTTGGACAGCAGCACACAGGCCGCCCTTGAAAAACGAGGGCGAGAGCTTTTGGGCCTTGTGCTGATTGGGTTGAGTATTTTGGCGACGGCAATGATTGCCTCTTACACGCCTGAAGACCCCAATTGGATGGTGTCAACGGATGCCCCTGTTCAAAATTGGCTGGGTCGTTCAGGCGCGTCTATTGCTGCACCCTTGTTTATGGTTGCAGGCTGGGGAGGCTGGGCTATTGCCGTGGTGTTGCTGGTGTGGGGCGTACGGTTTTTATTGCATTGGGAAGCGGACCGCGCGTTCCCGCGTCTTGCTATTGCGCCCATAGCGGTTGCCTTGTGTTCGGTTTATGCCTCTACTTTGGTTCCAGGCGCAGAATGGCGTGCGACCCATAGTTTTGGCCTAGGGGGGCTGTTTGGAGACACTGTTTTAGGTGTGTTGCTGAATATTCTTCCGATCAGCTCTCATCTTGCGCTTAAGATGCTTTCTGTTGCGATGGCAGTTGGAATGCTGGTGTTGGGTCTGTTTGTGTTGGGCTTTACCGCGGCTGACGTCAAAAGATATGCGCGGTTCCTGCTGGTTGGCGTGATCATGACCTATGGTGCGATTGCAACGCTGCTGGGGCGCGGAGCTTCTAGCAGTGTTCAGGCAGCGCGCAGTTATCATATGCAGCGTCAGGAACGGATTGCCGAAGAGCGCGCTTTTGCTGAGGCACAGACGCTGGCTGCTGAGGCTGAACTGATTGATGATGAACCTTACTATGATGAAGAGGCTGATGCGCCGGCACCTTCAAAAGGTGGGTTGCTGTCACGCATGCCGGGTTTGATGCGTCGTGCTGATCCAGTTGTTGAACCTTCAGTGGATGTGCCTGAGTCACAAGAAGAGTTTTATGATGATCTGGAAGGGGATGAACGCATCTCTGCCAAGATCGCTAATGCAGTGCGAGTGCGCCGTGCCGCTGATATTCCACCAGAAGAAGATCCGAACCTACCGCTGACAAAGGGCAGAGGTCGCCGCCCTGCGCCGTTGATTTTTAACCCTGCTGAGGGAGAGATGCGGGCAGAGCCACCATTAACAGCAGATTACGCAGAACCTGCGGCCTTTGAAGAGACAGCAGAGGTTGTGCCAGATGAGGTTTATGCAGAACCCGAAGTTTATACAGAAACACCTGATATGCCAGTGGAGGCACCAGCCCCGTCTCCACTGGTCGCGCAAGCTGCACCTGCAGCCAATGTGGTACCTTTGCCCACTGCTGAACCTCGTAAAAAAGTGGTCGTACAAAATACCGTGCGCAAACTGCCTGAACCTTCTGAGAGGGCAAAAGCCGAAGCGCAGCCAAATCTGGCTTTTGCGCCGGGTGACGACAGTTTTGAACTGCCACCTTTGAATTTGCTGACCAGTCCCGACAATGTGGAAAGGTTCCATCTGAGCGATGATGCATTGGAAGAGAACGCGCGCATGCTGGAAAGCGTGCTGGATGATTATGGCGTCAAAGGGGAGATCGTCTCGGTACGTCCGGGCCCTGTTGTGACGCTGTATGAGCTGGAGCCAGCACCAGGTTTGAAGGCGAGCCGTGTGATTGGTCTGGCGGATGATATCGCGCGGTCCATGTCGGCTTTATCGGCGCGGGTTTCCACCGTGCCGGGGCGTTCGGTGATTGGGATCGAATTGCCCAATGAAAAACGCGAGACGGTTGTTTTGCGCGAAATTCTGGGTGGGCGTGACTTTGGCGATGGCAACCACGCGCTGCCTTTGGCGCTGGGCAAAGACATTGGCGGTGATTCTGTGGTCGCGAACCTCGCTAAGATGCCTCACCTCTTGATCGCGGGGACCACTGGTTCTGGTAAGTCAGTTGCGATCAACACGATGATCCTGTCACTGTTGTACAAGCTGACGCCGGATGAATGTCGCCTGATTATGATTGATCCTAAGATGCTGGAACTTTCGGTTTATGACGGTATTCCACATCTGTTGTCCCCTGTTGTGACAGATCCGAAAAAGGCTGTGGTGGCTTTGAAATGGGTCGTCGGCGAAATGGAAGATCGCTATCGCAAAATGTCCAAAATGGGCGTGCGTAATATCGGCGGTTACAATGGTCGTGTAAAAGAAGCGCTGGCCAAGGGCGAAATGTTTAGCCGTACGGTGCAGACCGGATTTGACGATGACACTGGCGAACCGGTGTTTGAAACGGAAGAATTCGCACCAGAAGTGCTGCCCTATATCGTGGTTGTCGTTGACGAAATGGCGGATCTGATGATGGTCGCGGGGAAAGAGATTGAAGCCTGTATTCAGCGCCTTGCACAGATGGCGCGGGCGTCGGGTATCCACCTGATCATGGCGACACAGCGTCCTTCGGTTGATGTGATTACCGGCACGATCAAGGCCAACTTCCCAACTCGGATTTCCTTCCAGGTGACCTCAAAGATCGACAGCCGCACGATCCTTGGCGAGATGGGGGCTGAACAGCTTTTGGGCATGGGGGACATGCTTTATATGGCTGGTGGCGGCAAAGTCACCCGCTGCCATGGTCCATTTGTTTCGGATGAAGAAGTTGAAGAGGTGGTGAACCATCTTAAGCAATTTGGCCCGCCCGAATATGTGGGCGGTGTGGTGGATGGCCCCGGCGAAGACAAGGCTGATAATATTGATGCGGTTTTGGGGCTTAGCACCGGCGGCAACACAAATGGCGAAGATGCGCTTTATGATTCTGCGGTGGCCATTGTGATCAAAGATCGCAAATGTTCGACCTCTTACATTCAGCGCAAGTTGGCGATTGGCTATAACAAGGCAGCGCGCCTGGTGGAGCAGATGGAAGACAATGGGCTGGTTTCGCCAGCCAACCATGTTGGCAAACGTGAGATTTTGGTGCCTGAGCAGGAATAAGCCGATGGGCTTTCATTTCCTGATGGGGCGCATATGTAGAGTGCTATGAAACAGTTCTTTTTTGCGGCCGCGCTGGCGGTCTGTGCTCCGATTGCCCACGCGGCTGAACAATTGAGCCTGCCCGTGTTGTCGGACCATTTGAATGGGATCAAAACGGCTGCGGCGCGCTTTGTGCAAACAAACGATGATGGCAGTCAGGCGACTGGGATCTTGTATGTCTCGCGCCCTGGTAAGATGCGGTTTGAATATGATGCGCCCCATTCTGGCATTGTCATGGCCACAAATGGTGCGGTTTTGATCATCGATCCGAAATCGAACCAAGCGCCGGAAACCTATCCCCTGCGTCGCACGCCGCTGTCTGTCTTGTTGGCCCGCAAGGTGAATCTGAGCGCAGCCAATATGGTTGTCGGACATAGTTTTGACGGCACTGCGACCCGTGTACGGGCGCAGGATCCTAAAAACCCAGAGTACGGCAGTATTGAATTTATGTTCACATCTGACCCGGTCGCCCTACGCGAATGGGTGATTTATGATGATGTTGGCGGGCAAACGCGTATTCAGCTGGGGCCTTTGCAAACAGGCATGAAGCTGGACCGCGATCTCTTCACCGCGCCAAGTCGTTTTGAAGATCGATAAGAAAATTAAAAGCCCGCACTGTTGTTGCGGGCTTTTTTGATCATCGGGCGCGGCGGCAGGTTGCCAATTGGGTTTGATAGGTCTGGGCGCGGCTTTCGACGCGGCTTGCCACATTCAGCAACCAGGCTTTAGAGCGGTAACTGCCGCGGGCATAGCCACTGTGCCCTTCGTGATAGGCCAAATACTGATTGCGCGCGTCATACAAAGAGACGCCATTGCGCTCTTGTGTTTGGGTCATATACCAGCCCATAAAATCGGTGGCATCACGAATGCGATCACGTCGCGCGCCGCGCCGTCCGGTTGCAGCGCGGTAGTCATCCCAGGTGCCGTCCAGAGCCTGACTGTAGCCAAACGCGCTGGAAACACGGCCGTTGGGGATGACGCCCAAGAGGTATTTATGAGGGGTGCGCGCGTTGGATCTAAAGCTGCTTTCCTGATGAATCGTCGCCATCTGCACATGGATCGGAAGTCCCCACTTGCGCTCTGTTGCGCGAAAGGCTTTCAGGTATTCGGGGCGTTGCGTGACAATGCTGCATGCATTGTCAAGATTACGTGGTGGCGTGCTGCTTCCACCGCAGGATGCAACCAACAGCACCAAAATCATGGTACAAAAAACTCTGCTCATTTGCCTGCCCTTTTTGGGTTTTTGGCAGTTTACCTGATCAGGCAAAGATAGGAACCACTTTTGAGCGATTGCTTGCCGTATGTCTGGGCATCGGCACTGTCCCGCCCATGGGCACAAACTGTTTCCTTACTAAAATGTGACTAGAATTGGACTTTTCAGAGTGAGTTGACGTATTATTTACATACGAAAGTAAGAGATCACATGCTCAGAACACATGCAAAATATAAATTAGGACAGGTTGTCCGTCATCGCAAACACCCGTTTCGGGGCGTTGTGTTCGATGTCGATCCTGAATTTTCCAATACTGAAGAATGGTATCAGGCCATTCCAGAAAACAGTCGCCCCACCAAGGAACAGCCGTTTTATCATCTTCTGGCCGAAAACGAGCAAAGCTTTTATGTCGCTTATGTTTCGGAACAGAATTTGGTTGCTGACAACTCTGGCGAACCGATTGAACACCCTGATGTAAAAGACATATTCGGAAATTTTGATGGCGCAGCTTATGCCCTGCAATATCAAATGAACTGATGATAATAGCGCGGCTTTATGAAGGCCGCGCTTTGTTTGTTGGGCGCATCAGTAGCCCAAGGCGCAGCCATCTTTGCGTGGATCACTGGCTCCTTCAAGCACGCCGCTGTCATGGATGCGAATCGCTTGCGCACCGCCGATGGCAGTTTCAGGGATCGAAACCTGATGCCCCAGATCCTGCAGTTCTTGACGCACCTGATCGCTATATCCACGCTCAACCCGCATGTCACCCGCATCGTTAAAGGCGCGAGGGGCATCGATAGCGGTTTGCAGGTCCATGCCAAAATCATAGAGATTTGAAACCAATCGGGCATGGCCTGTTGATTGATACGCTCCGCCCATGACACCGAAGGGTAGGATGACCTTTTTATCCTGACGCAGCATTCCGGGAATGATCGTGTGCATTGGGCGTTTTCCCCCGCCCAATTCATTGGGATGACCGTCTTCTAGGGTGAAGCCGGCCCCACGATTTTGCAGCAAGATGCCAAACTTTTCTGATGCAATGCCCGATCCAAACCCATGGAAGATCGAATAGATCAAAGAGACCGCCATCCCGTCGCGGTCAACAACCGTAATATAAACGGTGTCTTTGTGAACGGATTCTGTAAGCGGCGCTGCGGCCTCCATTGCGCGTGTCGGGTCAATCAACGCCGCAAGGCGTGCCGCTGTTTCCGGGGCCAGCATATGGGCAAGGCGATGGGTGTGATCCGGGTCTGCCAGCAACCGATTGCGTGCATCATAGGCCAGTTTGGTTGCTTCGGCCTCGATATGAATACGCTGTGCTCCAAGCGGATCGAGGCTTGCGATGTCAAAATGTTTCAGGATGTTCATCAAGAGAATCGCAGTCGCGCCCTGACCATTTGGCGGATGTTCGACCAGATCAATATCGTTGTACGTGCCGGAAATCGGAGTGGTGGCCATGCCTTTGGTGGCTGCAAAGTCGGCTGCACTGTGGACGCCACCTGCGGCGTTTAGGGCGGCCAGCATGTCTTCGGCGACTTCACCGGTATAAAACGCATCCCGACCCTCGCGTGCGATGCGGCGCAGCACATCGGCCTGTTTGGGTGCGCGAAAGATCTCACCTGTTTTGGGGGCGCGCCCTTTGATCAGATAGGTATCGCGTGCTGAACCTTGCAGAATATTCGCGTCGTTGTGCCAATCAAAGGCAACACGCGGCGCGACTGGCACACCAGTTTCCGCGTAATGAATGGCTGGTGCCAGAATCGCATCTAGACCTAAGCGGCCTTCTTGTGTTGCAAGGTGGCAAAACGCGTCCACAGCGCCGGGAACAGTCACAGCGTGGGCACTGTTCACAGGCACGCTGGTTAGACCTTTTGCGCGCAATGTGTCGGCTGAGGCAGCAGCCGCTGCAAGGCCCGAGCCGTTGTAGGCATGAATTTCAGGATGGCCTGCTTTTGTATAGAGAACAAAGCAATCGCCGCCGATCCCGGTCATTTGAGGTTCGCAAATTCCCAATAAAACGGCACCGGCGATCGCTGCATCCATCGCATTGCCACCGCGTTTTAAAATGTCGATGGCAGTTTGGGCCGCGAGAGGGTGAGAGGTTGCGCATATACCGTTCTGAGCCCAAGTGGCAGATCGGCCGGGGAGGTGAAAATCGCGCATACCTGTGTTCCTTTGCTTTATCGGGCGTAGCAAGACAGACAGGGTACGGATTGTCGATATTGACGCAAGGTCAAACCCACATCTGAACGAGAGATGCGCTAACCTGTTGCCATCAGAAACAAAGCGGAGGGACTATTTCTGAGTGACCTGGATTTCAAAGCTGAGCTGCAGGTTGTTGTGACCTTCGCTGCGTTCGTATTGGATGTCACTGGTCAGTTCCCGGATGAGCAACCATCCAAAGCCTCCCTCGGGAAGGGTATCTATTGGTCCGGACAGATCCTGCGGTGTGCCTGAAGGTAGCTGATGATCTGGCAATGGGACACCGGCATCACGCACATATATCGTGAGATGGTCCGCAGCCAGATTGCAATGGATATTGACGTCGCCGGGGGCATGGCCTGCGTAAGCATGTTCGACCACATTGTTTACAGCTTCCGCAAGAACGATCTGAACCTCGTCGACCCGTGCTTGCGGCATGCCAAGGCCCCGCAGTTGGTCCACAACAGCAGAGATCCCGGATCGGGCCTCTAATTCTGTAGCCGTGAACGAGCAGGCGAATGTTTCAACCATGGAGTATCTCGTAGAATAAGCGCGGTTAAATCAAGTCTGGGCAGGCGCAACAGAGGTCGCATCATCTAGGGTAGCATAAAGTTTGAAGACTGTATCCATGCGTGTGAGTCGAAATACTTTATCAACCACAGGTGTTAGGCCGGCCAGATCAAGTTGGCGCCCGCTGCCCAGTTGTTTCATAGCGGCGACGATGGCACCAAGACCGCTTGAATCGATGAATTTGACTTGTGAAAGGTCTAGGATCACACGTGATGGGCCATCTTCGGTTTGGGCGCGCATGTCATCTTTAAATTGAATAGCCATAGCAGCGTCGATCCGCTCGGCGTTTACAGTGACGATTTGAGCGCCCTCAATGTCAGTACTGGTCAAGGTCATATTCTTATCCGTTGGTCTAGGTCAGGCTTCATACCTAAGACCAAAAGCTTACTATTCCGTGTGAATCCTGATCAATTGTGGGGAGGGAAAGATGAAGAAAGTTTTAATATGTGGGGCCGCTCGGACACCCATGGGAGGGTTTCAGGGCGATTTCTCAGGCGTAACTGCCGCTGAACTGGGCGGTGTCGCGATCAAGGCTGCGGTGAAAAATGCGCAGGCTGACAAGGTCGATGAAGTTTTGATGGGCTGTGTTTTACCTGCTGGGCAAGGGCAGGCCCCGGCGCGACAGGCTGGTTTCGCCGCTGGGCTGGGTGAGGAAGTTCCGGCAACAACGCTCAATAAAATGTGTGGATCTGGTATGAAAGCCGCGATGATGGCTTTTGATCAGATCGCGTTGGGGCAAGCTGATGTCATTGTCGCTGGCGGCATGGAAAGCATGACAAATGCACCATACGTATTGCCCAAGATGCGGAGTGGCGCCCGGCTTGGCCATGGTGAGGTGGTCGACCATATGTTTTTGGACGGTTTGGAGGACGCCTATGACAAGGGCCGCCTGATGGGCACATTCGCCGAAGACTGTGCCGAAACCTATCAATTTTCCCGTGCGGCGCAGGATGCTTATGCGCTACGGTCCTTGGCAAATGCGTGCGCAGCACAGGAGAGCGGTGCCTTTCACGCTGAGATCGCATCCGTTGTTGTAAAAAACCGCACAGGTTCGATTGAGATCTCAGAAGATGAGCAACCGGGCGCAGCACGGCCAGAAAAAATTCCACAATTGCGTCCCGCGTTTCGAAAAGATGGGACTGTGACAGCGGCCAATGCGTCGTCCATTTCAGATGGGGCCGCAGCATTGGTTCTGGCGTCCGATGACGTGGCGGAGGCGCAGAATTTGAAAAAGCGTGCGCGTATTCTGGGCTATGCCAGCCATGCGCAGGCTCCGGGATTGTTCACCACAGCCCCTGTGCCTGCGGCGCAAAAGTTACTGGATCGCGTGGGGTGGACCGTTGCGGATGTGGATCTGTGGGAGATCAACGAGGCCTTTGCCGTTGTTCCCATGGCCTTTATGCGAGAGATGCAAATTTCTCGTGATATTGTGAATGTAAATGGTGGTGCCTGTGCGCTTGGCCATCCGATTGGGGCCTCTGGCGCACGAATCATCGTGACCTTGCTGAACGCGCTTGAAGCACGTGGGCTCAAACGAGGGGTCGCTGCGATCTGTATTGGCGGGGGAGAAGGCACAGCCCTTGCGATAGAGCGCGTTGACGCGGGTTAGACCCTTGTGATTCGTGGCAAAGCACTGCATCACCGGTCCAGCTTGGCTGGGTCGGATAAGCGCTTGCTGAGATAGAATAAAGAAAGGCAACCAGATGCGTGTTGATTACGAGGATCTGAACAAAACGCTTGATGCGCTGACCGAAGGCGAAACCGATGAGATCGCGCTGATGGCGACGCTTGCCTGTGAAATTCATCACAGTGATGCACGGTTTGATTGGACCGGGTTTTACCGTGTAACAGAGCCCGAAATTCTGAAAATCGGCCCGTATCAGGGTGGTCATGGCTGTTTGAAAATCCCGTTTTCCCGTGGTGTGTGCGGCGCAGCCGCGCGTATAGGTGAGACCCAGTTGGTGGCGGATGTTGAGGCGTTTCCCGGGCATATTGCGTGCTCGACCAGTACACGGTCTGAGCTTGTTGTGCCGGTGTGCAATGGGGCAGGCGCTGTTATTGGTGTCTTTGATATCGATAGCAATCAGCCAGAGGCTTTTACCCAAGAAGATGCAGATCAGATGGAGCGTTTGCTCACCCGGATTTTTGCACGCTTGTAAAATCCTTCAAAACACTGTGGCAGCGACAGGTCGACAGATCAGAGGTGTTTTTCAAAAAACAGATCTGGGTAGGGATCTGCATTGAAACGTTCAATTTGGTGCCAACCCATATTTTGATAAAGACTGACCGCTTCAAACAGGGTGCTATTGGTATCTAGTCGGAGCGTTTGAATGCCGAGCCTGCGCGCAGCCTCTTCTGCTGCGGTCATCATGGATCGTGCAAGACCCAGACCGCGGGCAGAGGGAGCAATCCACATGCGTTTGATTTCTGCGCATGGTCCACCGCTTCCTTTTACGCCGACACATCCAAGAGGTCGGCCTTGCAGGCGCGCAACAAGAAAGGTTCCAAAAGGGGGCTTCATTTGGGCAAGCTCGGGGTCGCCGGATTGTTTGAGATCGAACGTCAGATTTAAGCGTGTGCTCAACTCATCTGCAAAAGCGGTCAGGCAGTGTTGGGCCGGTGCTGAGGCGTAATCCACTTCTTCAAAAACGATGTCTTTGCGCGACAGCGTGATTGTTACCACATCCATGGCCTGCAGAAGGCGGGGAGCGTCTTTGTGTCGGGCTAAGATGCCTGCCGCGCGTTCATTTGAAAGGGCTTCATATAGATCAAATTCTTGTTTCCCCTTTTCTGTGAGGGAGGAGACACGACTGCGACGGTCCATTGGGTGTGTTGTGGTTTCGATCAGGCCTTCGTCTTCGAGGCCGCGTAACAAACGGCTAAGTAATCCCGAATCCAGCTGTAGAAAGCTGCGTAAAGCAGACAGGTTTTTATAGCCAATACCAATTGCGTTTAGGACGCGGGCTGCACCAAGTGAGCGTCCGCGATCCAAAAACGAGTCCTCTAACGCGCCGACTTCGACTGCGACGGCACGGCTAAAATCTCGGATGCGGGTAATTTGATCTGCTGACATTTGCCTGACTTTAGTCAGGTAAATGTCAGCATCAAGTATATTCAGGAGGCATTTTTCAGAAAAATACTGCGCTTGGGTCAGTGATTTGATGGCGGATGTGAAATTATCGTTGAAATTTTCACGAATCTAGATCATGCATGAAAATAACAGTAAAAATTTCACGAGGAAGTCTTCGGTGAATCAACAAAACCATCAACGAGACACTTTGGGCGCCGATATTCGATCGCTGCGCAAAGCACGGGGGCTTACGCTCGCAGAGCTCGCAGAGCGGCTGCAACGTTCGGTTGGTTGGTTGAGTCAGGTTGAACGAGATTTGTCTGAACCTTCCATCTCGGATTTGCGTCAGCTTGCGGCCTGTTTGGATGTGCCGGTTTCAATGCTGTTTGCGCATTCTGCTGCCCCTGCCGAAGAGGTTGGCTATATTGTGCGCGCCGGGGCGCGCCGCCCGCTTGGTTCGGGGGATGAAGGGCTGATCGAAGAGCTGCTTTCTCCAGATTTGACCGATGATTTTGAGATGGTGCATTCAACCTTTCGCCCCCATGCGCGGATCACTGAATGGATCAAGCGTCCAACCCAAGAGGTTGGCTATGTTCTGTCAGGGCAGCTTGATCTTGAAATCGGCGATCGTGCGTTTTCGGTGGGGGTTGGGGACAGTTTTCGCATTCGGGGAGAAGCCTATCGCTGGGCCAACCCTCACGAGGAACGGGCTGTGGTGATCTGGGTGATCGCTCCACCCGTCTATTGATCTACTGGTTTTAATGAACCGGTGTCCTGACTGATATAAAGCAAGGGTAGAAATATGTCGGAATTTCCCAGCACTGCACGGGTGGTGATTATTGGCGGTGGCGCCATTGGTGTGTCTACGCTGTATCATTTGGCCAAGGCCGGATGGAGCGATTGTGTCCTGCTTGAGAAAAATGAACTGACAGCGGGATCGACCTGGCATGCTGCAGGGAATTGCCCGAACTTCTCGGCCTCTTGGGCCGTGATGAATATGCAGCGCTACTCTCTTGAGATGTACCGTACCTTGGCCGACGATGTTGATTATCCAATGAACTATCACGTCACCGGTGCGCTGCGTCTGGGCCATACCAAAGAGCGTATGCAAGAGTTTGAGCGCGTGGCGTCAATGGCGCGCTATCAAGGTCTTGAAATGGAAATGATGACGCCCAAAGAGGCGCTGGATTATTACCCTTTCATGGAAACCCATGATCTGGAGGGTGTGCTTTGGGATCCGCTGGATGGCGATATTGATCCGGCGCAGTTGACGCAGGCGATGGCAAAAGGTGCGCGGGACCTTGGCGCAAATATCCAACGGTTCTGTCCTGCAACGGGTGTGTCGCGTGACGGCGATGAATGGGTTGTGCACACAGACAAAGGCGATATCAAATGTGAATTCGTCGTCAACTGTGCGGGCTATTATGCCAAGCGTGTTGGTGAATGGTTCAAGCCTTATGGCGGACGCGATGTGCCTTTGACGGTCATGTCGCACCAGTATTTCCTCACCGACGAAATCCCCGAAATCGAAGCTTGGACCAAAGAAAATGGTCGCAAACTGCCGATGGTGCGGGATGTAGACAGTTCATATTATCTGCGTCAGGACAAACATGGTTTGAATCTTGGCCCTTATGAGCGCAACTGCAAAGCGCATTGGGTGACACCGCAGGACCCGATGCCTGAAGATTTTTCATTCCAATTGTACCCGGATGATCTTGATCGTTTGGAGTGGTACATTGAAGACGCCATGGCACGGGTGCCGTTGCTTGGCACCCAAGGTGTTGGTCGCGTGATCAATGGTCCGATTCCTTATGCACCAGATGGTTTGCCCCTAATGGGTCCAATGCCCGGCGTCAAAAATGCGTTTGAAGCACACAGCTTTACCTTTGGCATCGTGCAAGCGGGCGGCGCTGGTAAAGTCATGGCGGAATGGATCACTGAAGGCGAGACCGAATGGGACATGTGGGCGGTGGACAGCCGTCGCTACACGGAACATGCGGATTTCGATTTCTGCCTGAACAAAGCGCTGGAAACCTATGGTCATGAGTATGCGATGCATTTCCCGCATCACGAATGGCCTGCGGCACGGGATAAGAAACTGTCACCCAATCACGACCGTCTTGTTGCGGATGGCGGCCAGATGGGTGCCTATAACGGTTGGGAGCGTGCGAATTGGTTCGCGAAAGAGGGCGACGATACGTCAGAGGCGGCCACTGAAACCTGGAACCGCAATGGTCCTTGGACGGCCCGTGTCAAAGAAGAAGTGGAAGCAGTGCGCGATGGCGTCGGGGTCATCGATATGTGCGGCTTTTCTCGCTACACTCTGAAAGGCGCAGGGGCCGCGGAATGGCTACGCACGCAGGTTGCGGGCGCGTTGCCCAAAGCGGGCCGTATGAACCTGATCTACTTTGCAGATAAGCGCGGCCGGATCGTGACTGAGATGTCTTGTATCCGTCACGGTGAGGACGACTTTACACTGATGACCGCAGCGGTCGCGCAGTGGCACGATTTTGAACTGTTGTGGCGCAAATTGCCTGATAGCCTAGAGCTGAAAGATGTTTCCAAAGAGTGGACGTCTATGCTGGTCACAGGACCAAAATCCCGCGAATTGCTTGATCAGATTTCAGAGGCGGATCTGTCTATGGGATGGCTGAGCCTGCAAAATGGTAAGGTCGCAGGCAAATCTGCTTTGCTGGCGCGGGTGTCCTTTGTTGGGGAGTTGGGCTGGGAGGTGCATGTTGCAACTTCTGATGCAGCTGAGGTTTACACTGCGCTGCGTGCAGCAGGGGCGACGCCCTTTGGCATGTTTGCACTGGATTCCATGCGGATCGAAAAAGGGTATCGCACTTGGAAAGGGGATCTTTCGACTGATTACACCTTGTTTGAAGGCGGGTTGGGTCGATTTGTCAAACTGGCCAAAGAGCAAGATTTTCCTGGCAAATCCGCGCTGCAGGCCGAGGCGGACACGGGCTCCAAGAAAGGGTTTGTGACCTTGGTCGTGGATGCAGGTGAGGCGGATGCTCCCTATATGGCGTCTATCCTCAAAGACGGAGAAATCGTCGGGGAAACCACATCTGGCAACTTTGGCTATCGGGTGAACAAATCCATTGCGCTGGGCGTTGTGAGAGCAGATCTTGCGGTTCCGGGCACCAAGTTAGAGGTGGAGATCTACGGTGCGACCTATCCTGCAGTGGTGCAAGATGATGCACCCTTGTGGGATGCAGAAAATGCCCGTTTGCGGGCCTGAACTGGACGACGACTGTGGTAGAGCAAGCTTCGAACACCAGATGGCACATTGATATCATTTTATGTGATGGATTTGTCCTTTCGGAGCTGGCTGCCATTACCGATACCCTGAGAATTTGCAACCGGACGGTTGCAAATCACCTTTTTAGCTGGTCGTTTCTGGCCGAGGGTGGGGGAGTTCGGCGCAACGATTGCGGGGTGATGGTCGACACGCAGACTATTCCTGTAACTCCAAGCGCAGATTTTCTGTTTGTGCTTGGAAATTCCGATCCAGCCAATCCAGCGTTGTCCGTGGCTGAGGTGTTGCGGCGTTATCGGTTTGCAGGCAGCAAAGTGTATTTGCTGGCCGAAGCTGCGACGCGATATATTAGCGAAAGTGATGCCGAAGAGGGGCTTTCGACCCATTGGGAAAACTCCACAATTCTGCAAGAGCAGTATGGCCGCTTTGATACTGCGGGGGCCTTGGCTTCTGACAATGGCTCTGTAGTGACCTCTGCGGGAATGGAGTCCACGGTTGATCTTGTGCTGTCTTTGATTGGGCAACTTCTTTCCGCCCCAGTGCAGATGACAGTCTCAAACGTGCTGCTCCATGAAACGGTGCGCGATCTGAGCACGCTACAGCCCAGTATGGCGCAGCAATCCTCTTTGACGTGTGATCAGGATCTGGACCGCTGCATCCGAATGATGCAGGAAAACATCGAAGATCCATTGCCGATTGGGGATCTTGTGGCAAGACTTGGTATTTCGCCCCGATCCTTAGAGCGCAAATTCAAAGCCTATCTGGGGAAATCCCCAAACACGTTTTACCGTGAAATCCGACTGCATCGCGCGAATAATCTACTACTCAACACCACGCTGAGCGTGGGAGAAGTGGGCATGGCTTGTGGGTTCGCCAACGGGTTTTCGGGCCTTTACAAAAGCTTTTTCGGGGTCACGCCCAGCAGCCTGCGTAAAACCCGTCGTGCAGGTAAAAATACTGGTTAGCCGCCAAAGTTGACGGATTTCGTACATTTTAGCGGCTCACTTTCTGACATCTTATGGCAAATGAATCGGGGAGCTTCTTTCTATGTCTGATCTGCCAAACAAAGCGCGCGTTGTAATTATCGGCGGTGGCGTAATCGGTTGTTCGGTGGCCTATCACCTTACAAAACTGGGCTGGGAAGATGTTGTTTTGCTGGAACGCAAACAGCTGACTTCAGGCACAACATGGCATGCAGCCGGTCTGATTGCGCAATTGCGTGCGACGAAGAACATGACCAAACTTGCCAAGTACAGCCAAGAATTATACGGCACACTTGAAGAAGAAACCGGTGTTGCAACCGGCTTTAAGCGCTGTGGCTCGATCACCGTTGCGCTGACCGAGGAGCGCAAAGAAGAGATTTACCGTCAGGCAGCGATGGCCCGTGCCTTTGGGGTTGAGGTTGAAGAAATCTCGAACACGCGCGTACAAGAGCTGTATCCACATATCAATCTTGAGGGTGTGAAAGGCGCAGTATACTTGCCCAAAGACGGGCAGGGGGATCCTGCCAATATTGCGCTGGCCCTTGCCAAAGGTGCGCGTCAGCGCGGTGCATTGATCAAAGAGCGCATCAAAGTGACAGGCGTTGCTAAAGAGGGTCGCAAGGTTGTTGGCGTTGATTGGCAATCGGATGATGGCAGCCAAAGCGGCCAGATCGCGTGTGATATGGTCGTCAACTGTGCCGGCATGTGGGGGCAAGCGGTCGGCAAAATGGCGGGGGCCAATGTGCCGCTGCAGGCCTGTGAGCATTTTTATATTGTGACCGAAAATATCGATGGTCTGACACAGCTACCGGTGCTGCGTGTGCCTGATGAATACGCCTATTATAAAGAGGATGCAGGCAAGATCCTTTTGGGGGCCTTTGAGCCTGAGGCCAAGCCCTGGGCGATGGATGGTATCCCAAATGATTTTGAATTTGATCAATTGCCAGAAGATTTCGACCACTTTGAACCGATTCTTGAAAAAGCGGTAGAGCGTTTGCCTTTGTTGGCAGAAGCAGGGATTCATACGTTTTTCAACGGACCTGAATCGTTCACGCCGGATGATGCGTATCATCTGGGTCTGGCACCTGAGTTGGATAATTTCTGGGTTGCGGCTGGCTTTAACTCGATCGGTATTCAATCTGCCGGTGGTGCAGGGATGGCCTTGGCTGAATGGATGGACAGCGGCGCGAAACCTTTTGACTTGGGCGATGTTGATATCTCGCGGATGCAGCCGTTTCAGGGCAACAAGAAATACCTATATGAACGCTCCAAAGAGACGCTTGGATTGCTGTTTAAAGACCACTTTCCCTACAAACAAAAAGAGACCGCGCGCGGCGTACGCAGATCTCCCTTGCATCATCACCTGCTTGAACAGGGTGCTGTCATGGGAGAATTCGCAGGCTGGGAACGTGCCAACTGGTTTGCCAACCCAGAACAGGAACGTGAATATCACTATACGTGGAAACGTCAGAATTGGTTTGAAAATTCAGCTGCCGAGCATCGCGCGATCCGGGAAAATGTCGGCCTTTATGACATGTCATCCTTTGGCAAAATCCGCGTAGAAGGCCCTGAGGCCGAGGCGTTTATGAATTACATCGGGGGCGGGGATTATTCCGTTCCCGTGGGCAAAATCGTTTACACGCAGTTCCTGAACCACACCGGAGGTATCGAGGCAGATGTAACCGTGACACGCCTGTCTGAAACCGCCTATCTGGTGGTGACACCTGCAGCTACGCGCCTTGCGGATCAAACCTGGATGATGCGCAACAAGGGGGCTTTCAACGTCGTCATTACGGATGTGACCGCCGGTGAAGCCGTCATGGCCATCATGGGGCCGAATTCACGAAAACTGCTGGAAAAAGTCTCGCCAAATAATTTCACGAATGCGGGTAATCCATTTGGAACCGCGCAAGAGATCGAGATTGGCATGGGGCTTGCCCGGGCGCATCGTGTGACTTACGTCGGGGAATTAGGGTGGGAGATTTATGCGTCCACCGATATGGCGGGCCATGTGTTCGAAACCCTGATGGAAGCGGGCCAAGATCTGGACCTGAAACTTTGTGGTCTGCATATGATGGATTCTGCGCGGATCGAGAAGGGTTATCGCCATTTCGGGCACGATATCACCTGTGAAGACCATGTGGTGGATGCAGGCCTTGGCTTTGCGGTGAAAGTGGACAAGGGCAGCGATTTTATTGGCCGCGCCGCTGTGGCTGCACGCAAGGAAAGCGGGCCACAGAACCGGCTTCTCCAGTTCAAGCTGACCGATCCTGAGCCGCTTTTGTATCACAACGAACCTATTCTGCGAGATGGTGAGGTTGTGGGGTACCTTACTTCGGGCAACTATGGTCATACGCTTGGTGCGGCGATCGGTCTTGGCTACGTGCCATGTGCGGGAGAGAAAGCGGCGGATGTTCTGGCCTCAACCTATGAACTGGACGTCATGGGGACGCGGGTCGCCGCTGAGGTGTCTTTGAAACCGATGTATGATCCGAAATCTGAACGGGTCAAAGTCTGATCGGTAATACCGTCAAAGGGATATCAGAAATTGTGATATCCCTTTGCACAGAAAATACATTTTTCTCTGCGTGGGCCTCCTCTATGAACAGATGAGGAGACCACACATGGATCAAGTAAAGCGCGAAGATCAGGACACGCCGAAAGGCTTGGTTCTGGCAATAACAGCCTATGTATTATGGGGATTTTTACCGCTTTATATGAAGGCTCTGGCACATGTTCCCGCCGCTGAAGTTGTGGTGCACCGCATCCTATGGTCCGTGCCAGTTGCGGCGGCTGTATTGATTGTGTTGCGTCGCACCAATGATCTGCGGGCTGCGTTGCGCACGCCGCGTACTTTGTTGATGGGCTGTGTGACGGCAGCGCTGATTTCCTTAAACTGGGGCACCTATGTCTGGGCCATTAGCGCTGGGCGTGCCTTAGATGCGGCCTTAGGGTATTATATCAACCCCTTGTTCAGTATTGCGCTTGCAGCTTTGGTTCTGGGGGAGAAACTGACCAAGGCGCAAAAGGTTGCAATTGGGTTTGCGGCGCTGGCAGTGGTCATTTTGACCATCGATGCTGGCACCTTGCCCTGGGTGTCGATTGTTTTGACCATTAGTTGGGGCTTTTATGCCTTGGCGAAAAAGTCTTTGCCGGTTGGCCCCAATCAGGGGTTCTTGTTGGAAGTGTTGATCCTGACGCCTCCGGCTTTGGGTTATCTTGTCTATTTGTCCGCAACAGGCGCGGGGCATTTTACCGAAAGCCTGTCTAACACCATTTTACTGATGGGATGCGGTCTGGTGACTGCGGTGCCTTTGATCGTTTATGCCAATGGCGCGAAACTGGTGCGCCTGTCGACGATTGGTGTTTTGCAATATATCGCGCCGACAATGATATTCCTGACTGCGGTGTTGGTGTTCAAAGAAGAGTTCAGCGGTGCGCGCTGGGTGGCCTTTCCTTTGATCTGGCTGGGGCTGGTGATCTATACGGTCTCGATGATCTCGCAAATGCGCCGTCCTGTTGCGAAGGGGTGAACACGCTTGCCCCCTGCGAGCCCAGCAGCTAGGCAGGCGGCATGATGCTTTCTGATACCTATTCTCCACCACAAGACCCGCTTGATATCCTGCACCACGACGCCGAAATTTTGGTGGTCAATAAACCTGCAGGGCTGCTTAGTGTGCCGGGCCGGGGAGAACATTTGTCAGATTGCCTGATCTCGCGCGTGCAGGCCGCCTTTCCTGAGGCGCTTTTGGTGCACCGTCTGGACCGGGATACCTCGGGGGTGATGATTTTTGCGCTTAGCGCTCATGCGCAGCGCCATCTGTCGATGCAATTTGAAAAACGCACGACCCAAAAAGCCTATGTTGCCCGGATTGAAGGGCAGTTAGAGCCGCGGTCCGGGACTGTTGATCTGCCACTTATTGTAGATTGGCCCAATCGTCCCCTGCAAAAAGTATGCCATGAAACGGGCAAACCTGCGGTGACAGATTGGAAAGTTGTGAAATATGGTGAGGGCGAGACACGCGTGCGCCTAACACCGCACACCGGACGGTCACATCAGTTGCGGGTGCATATGCTGTCGCTTGGGCACGCCATTCTTGGCGATCCGCTTTATGCGACGGGGGAGGCCTTAGACCACCCCCGTATGATGCTACATTCCGAAGAATTGCGGATCAAACACCCAGATAGCAGCGAGAGCCTGAAATTTCGCTCCAAAGCTGCGTTCTGACCGGTGATGCGGCAGGCTATTCCGCCTGCCAGCCACCGACAGATTTCACCTCAAGGAAGTCTTCAATCCCAAATATCCCGCCTTCGCGGCCATTGCCGGATTGTTTCATCCCTCCAAACGGAGAGCCTGCAGATCGGGAAATCCCGTTGATTTCCACCATGCCCGATCTGAGCTGACGTGCCAGCCGATTGGCACGCGCGGGATCTTGGGTCTGAACATAGTTGGTGAGGCCGTAAACCGTATCATTGGCGATTTCCAAAGCCTCTTCTTCGGTGTCAAACGGTAGGATTGACAGAACCGGGCCAAAGATCTCTTCACGCGCAATGGTCATCTGATTGTTTACATCGGCAAAAACTGTGGGACGCACATAATACCCAGTGTTGAGACCGGGAGGACGACCCGTGCCGCCAGTGACAAGGCGTGCCCCTTCATCAATCCCTTTTTGGATCAGATCCTGAATCTTATCCCATTGGGTCGCGTTAACAACAGGGCCGATGTGATCCCCGGGTTGATCAGCCGGACCAACCGCGATTGTTGAAGCCACCTCTGAGGCCTCAGCCACCACACGATCATAGATCGAGCGCTGCACCAGCATACGGCTGGGGGCATTGCAGCTTTGGCCGGTGTTTTGCATCATGGTTTCAACACCCCGGCGCACAGCTGCATCATCAGCATCGTCAAAGATCAGATTTGCGCCTTTCCCGCCCAGTTCCAGATGAACCTTTTTGAGGGTGAGTGCTGCATTCTGCGAGATTGCGGTGCCCGCGCGGGTGGAACCGGTGAACGACACCATATCAACATCCGGATGTCCTGACAGTTGTGTGCCGACGCCCGTGCCCGTGCCATTCACAAGGTTAAATACGCCGGGCGGAAAACCTGTTTCATCCATCAATTCGGCAAAGATCATCGCGCTGAGCGGGCTTTCCTCAGAGGGTTTCAGCACCATTGTACATCCTGCAATGGCTGCTGCCCCCACCTTGAGAGAGACCTGATTCATCGGCCAGTTCCAGGGCGTGATCAAGGCGGCGACACCAACGGCCTCGTACACGATGCGGTCCTTGGGGCTTTGTGCGTTCAGAGGGCGTTCAAATTCAAATTCTTTTGCTGCTTTGATAAAGTTTGTCAGATGATAGCTGCCACTGCCAGCCTGACTTTTGTGGGCAAGATCCATGGGCGCGCCCATTTCAAGGCTCATGGCTTTGGCTATTTCATCTTTGCGGCGGCGGTAAGCTGCTAGCAGGTTTTCCACCAGTGCGATGCGCTCTGCTACTGGGGTTGCCATCCATCCAGGCAGGGCTGCCTTGGCGGCCGCAACAGCCGCATCGGTGTCGGCCTGCGTGCCGAGTGAAATAACAGCGCAGGGGCTTTCGGTTGAGGGGTTGATGACCTCACAGGTTTCAGCTGCTGCAGGCGTGATCCATGTGCCGTTGATATAAAAATCGCGTTTTTCCAACATCGTAGTCTCTCCTGATGCGGGCCGTGTTCAGGCCGGAGTCTGGTGCCATTGAGGCCACTCTGGCAGCGCGTTAGCGCAGGGACAAGCGGGAAGAAAAGATTTGATCAAGTTATACGTAGGGGGCGCCTTGGTCTAACTTTCAAGGAATTTATCAAATTTTCGGTGGCACTGCAGGCTGGACCCTGTAACTTGTGCGCCGAGCACCTAACTAGGGTGTAGAATGATCATTGATCATCGCAGCATAAGGGAGAGCCAGCATGAGCTTGCGCATCAACGATACCGTCCCAAATTTCACCGCAGAAACGGATCAGGGCACTATCACTTTCCACGATTGGATTGGAGACAGCTGGGCCATTCTGTTTTCGCATCCCAAAGATTTTACACCTGTGTGCACCACCGAATTTTCGGCAGTGGCCCAGTTGAATGACGAATGGGAAAAGCGCGGCACCAAAGTGATTGGCGTGTCCGTTGACGGTCCAGAAGATCACCGCAAATGGAAAACAGATATTGAATCCTATGGCAAAGCCTCTGCAGGTTTCCCGATCATTGCGGATCAGGGGCTTGAGGTGTCCAAAGCCTTCGACATGTTGCCGTCTGAAGCCTATCTGCCAGACGGTCGTACTGCGGCAGACAGTGCGACTGTGCGCTCGGTCTTCATCATCGGGCCAGACAAAAAGCTGAAGCTGTCTATGACCTACCCGATGACGGTTGGCCGCAACTTCGCAGAAATCCTGCGCGCGCTGGATGGTCTGCAAATCTCATCCAAAGGTGTTGCAACCCCGGCGAACTGGGTGCCCGGCGAAGATGTGATCATCCCGCCAGCGGTGTCTGATGATGACGCCAAAGCAAAGTTTGGTGAATTTGAAACCATCTTCCCCTACCTGCGCAAAACAAAAGCGCCAGAGTAAGAGATCAAAAGCGTTTGAGATCAGATGCAGAGCGCCCTTTAAGGGGTGGTCTGCATCCTTTTGCCGGGTAGGCCATAAGCCCGCGTAAGCGCACGAATGGCGCGATCATTGCCGCCCAGCCCATCACCGCCGGCGTTTTCGCTTAATAGGCTGACAGTTTGCGATCCGGGCCATTCTATAATCCGCGCCTTACCACCTAGATTATGCACCTCACAGCCGTTCAGGCGGGTCATCCAATATAACCAGATATCATCCGCGCTGGGGCAAAGTGATAAAAACGCGTCTGTTTCAATGGCGTGCTGGTCCAGACTATTTGGTGGATAAAGCACGCCACTGACACCAGTTGCAAAGATGTCTGCGCCGCTTTGCTGGGTGTTAAGATTCTTTTGCCAATTTTCATACGGCGCGATGGAGCCGGATGGCTCATATTGTACACGATGCGCACGATGAGAGATCACGTTCCCTGGATGCTGTTTCGCACCTTCAACCAGCTTTGCAAGCCAATCAAACGGGTAAAAGACGTCATCATCTGCCGTCACGATATAGCGGTTGGGATCTTGCTGCAGGGCAGGAATGATTTTTTTGAACGAACGCCAATCCTCGCATAACGCGATCGACAACCCCTCGTTCTTGAGCGCTTTGATTTCGGTCGGAAGCTGTGCTGCATCCTCTGGGCTGAGCCACAAAATGACCTGATTTGGTTTTACACTTTGCCGCAAAAGACACTGCAATGTGGGTAATAGTGACGGAAAGCGAGGGGCAAAGCTGGTGAGAGAGACAATCAGTGGAGCATTCAGCCCATGTGGATCAGCAGGGGCGTCTATGCGTTGTTGAATGTCGTTAAGACAGCTTTGAACGCGGCGTTTCCATTTAAACGTGCGAAACCAGCGCGTGGGGTTCATTCTTGTGCCGCCCATGCCGATTTGAGCCAATCCACGTTGCCGATGCGGCGATACCAGACGCCACTTTTGCGCTCTAATGCATCGTCCATTTTGGGGTTGCCCGCAAACAGGACAATCTTCGCGCCCTTGGGCAATGTTGGATCAGAAAAATAGCTGGCGAGGTGCGGCGGCACACAGTGCTTTTTAAAGCTGACGCACCATTCTGAAGGCCAGTAGTTCAGGTGGCCGTGTTTTGCGAGCTGCGCGCTTTGGAATTGTTGGCTGATTTCAAAATCGCGGGTGGCGGCATCCGGGTCGGCCACAAAGGCCTCTAGAATGTAGCTATGCGCGCCGATCTCGTAGCGAAAGACCGAGCTGTTGCCGACCGAGTGGAGAAAAGCATCACGTTTTGGGTTGCGTTTGCGCAAGGGATTGCTGCGAAACAGGTCATCATCACGGATGATGTGAAATGGGCCGGGGTGATCAAAAAACGGCGTGAGATCGCCAACAATGATCTGATCCAGATCCAGAAATAGTGCAGTTCCCTGAAGGCCAAACAGATCCTTACGAAACAGCGCCAGTTTGCGCCAGCGCGTATCGCTATGGCCCGCAGGCAGCCCAAGTTCGGGCAGTGGGAATGTTTCAATTCCCGGTTCCAATCCCTCGGCGTCATCGGTGAAACAGATGAAGCGATGGGGGCGATTCAGGTGTTTTCTGACACCACGCGCCAGATTGTTGACGTAATGCGGGCCATAAAGCGTCCCCCATTTCATGGTCAGAATCAAAAGCGGTTCCACGGGTAAGCTCCGGGTGATGAGTAACGGGGGCGGGCGCGACGCTTTTTGGGGCACGGCCTTTAGCACTCTTTATCAAGAAGCCGTCAGACTGCAAAATATAAGCGCAACAAAAAGGGCCCCCGCTTATGCGGAGACCCCAGATGAGAAAGTGCAGAGAATTAGTCTGCGTTTTCTTCTTTTTTCTCAGGCGCGATTTCTTCGCCGGTTTCCTGATCAACAACTTTCATTGACAGGCGTACCTTGCCGCGATCGTCAAAGCCCAAAAGCTTAACCTTAACTTCCTGGCCTTCTTTGAGAACATCAGAAGGATGGTTCAGGCGTTTGTTCAGGATCTGGGACACGTGCACCAGACCGTCACGCTTGCCAAAGAAGTTCACAAAGGCACCAAAGTCGACGATCTTGACAACTTTACCAGTGTAAACTTGGCCTTCTTCGGGCTCTGCCACAATCGAGTGGATCATGTCGTAGGCTTTTTGGATCGCTTCACCGTTGGCGGATGCGATTTTGATCACACCATCATCGTTGATGTCGACTTTCGCGCCTGAGGTTTCCACGATCTCGCGGATGACTTTACCGCCAGAACCGATCACTTCACGGATCTTGTCGGTTGGGATCTGCATGGTTTCAATGCGTGGTGCATGAACTGAGAATTCCTGAGCGCCGGTGATGGCTTTGGCCATTTCGCCCAGAATGTGCATGCGGCCGTCTTTGGCCTGTGCCAGCGCTTTTTCCATGATCTCAGGCGTAATGCCTGCAATCTTGATGTCCATCTGCAGCGAGGTGATGCCGTTTTCGGTACCCGCTACTTTGAAGTCCATGTCGCCCAAGTGATCTTCGTCGCCCAAGATGTCAGACAGGATCGCGTATTCGCCGCTGTCTTCCATGATCAGACCCATCGCAACGCCTGCAACGGGTGCTTTCAGCGGAACACCTGCGTCCATCATGGACAAGGAGCCACCGCAGACAGATGCCATCGAGGAAGAGCCGTTGGATTCGGTGATTTCAGATACAACGCGCACGGTGTAGGGGAAATCAGTTGGTGCAGGAAGAACCGCCTGCAGCGCGCGCCATGCCAGTTTGCCGTGACCGATTTCACGACGACCGGGAGACCCAACGCGCCCCACTTCACCCACGGAATAGGGAGGGAAGTTATAGTGCAGCAGGAAGTTTGATTTGAAGTTGCCATGCAGGCTATCGATGAATTGCTCATCGTCGCCGGTGCCCAGAGTGGTGACAACCAGACCTTGGGTTTCGCCGCGTGTGAACAGGGCAGAACCGTGGGTCCGTGGCAGCAGGCCAGTTTCGCTTTCGATGGCGCGGATGGTGGCGGTGTCACGACCGTCGATGCGCTTGCCGGTTTTGACAACGTCACCGCGCAGAATGCCAGCTTCCAGCTTTTTCAGTGCGGAACCAAGGTTCGCATCTTCCAGTTGCTCTTCGCTCAGGGCTGCTTTGATCGCGTCACGCGCTGCGGCAACAGCGGCGGTGCGCTCTTGCTTGTCGGTGATTGCGAATGCTGCACGCATCTGCTCTTCACCGGCTGCTTTGACGGCTGCGTAAAGGTCAGCGTAATCTGGTGCTGCAAATTCAAACGGCTCTTTGGCGCAGTCTTCGGCCAGATCGATGATCAGATCGATCACAGGCTGGATCTGCTGATGCGCAAAGTTCACCGCACCCAGCATCTCTGCTTCGGACAGTTCGTATGCTTCAGATTCCACCATCATCACCGCATCTTTGGTGCCGGCAACAACCAGGTCCAGACGCTGTTCTGGATTCAGGCGCAGATCCTGCATGTCGTCGATGGTTGGGTTCAGAACGTATTCACCATCCACAAAGCCAACGCGCGCACCAGCGATTGGGCCACGGAATGGCGCGCCAGAGATGGTCAGCGCTGCAGAGGCTGCGATCATTGCAACAACGTCAGGGTCGTTGACCAGATCGTGGCTCAGCACGGTGCACATCACCAGAACTTCGTTTTTGAAGCCATCGACAAACAGCGGGCGGATCGGACGGTCGATCAAACGCGCGGTCAAGGTCTCTTTTTCAGTGGGGCGCGCTTCGCGCTTGAAGAAACCACCGGGAACTTTACCAGCTGCGTAGTATTTTTCTTGGTAGTGAACGGTCAGTGGAAAGAAATCCTGACCGGGCTTTTGTGCCTTTGCAAAGGTCACGTTCGCCATAACCGAGGTTTCGCCCAAAGTGGCGATTACGGTGCCATCGGCCTGGCGGGCGATCTTACCTGTTTCCAGTGTCAGCGTGTCTTCGCCCCACTGAATTGATTTTTTCGTAACGTCAAACATACGTGCGTATCCTAATTGGGAGCGCGCCCAAGCGTATCCCAGGGCTCCCGATTTCATAGCGGCCCCATTGCCGCCGACCCCATCTATCTTTGCGTGCGCGTGCCAGGGTCCGGGCACGCGGTTTCAGATAGCCGGGGCATACTATAGATTGGCATTAAAAGAAAGAAGCAAAGCGCCAACCCCAAGGAGGCTGACGCATGAGTTTTTGGGTGTTTATTCGGCGTTCAGCTGATTCATCAAACCCAAGATGTCTTCGACATGCCACAGGCCGGTGATTTTGCCCTCTTTGACCTCCCATAGCTCCATGCCGGGGATCGAGAAGGCATTGGCTGGGGTTTTTGCAGGAACACCAAACAGGCCGTCGGTGTTGGTGCCGACATAGCGCCAGATGATCAGCGCCTTATCGTCGCCGACAGGCTCGATCATTTCGATTTCATGATGCGAATCTGGTGCTCCATTTGCCAGCATTTGGAAAATGCCACCCGCGGGGCCTTGTTGTGGTTTGACGTTGTTCGTGTGGTCGAAAAAATCAGGGGAAATGAACGTTGAGAGTTTTTCGCCGTCAAAGGGTCGCGCATCAGCGATTTCGTAGAATGCAGCCATGGTTTCGACGGCGTCATTCGCGAAAACGGCAGATGCAAAGGTTGCCGTTGCTGCAACGGTTAATGCGATATGTTTCAGTGGTTTCATGGTTCTCTCTCGAAAGTTTGGATTCAGATAGCTGAGAGGTATGGGACCGTTGAACCAACGACAATTAGGCACTATTTTGTCATGCAGAGTGTAAAAGGGTACTGTAAATGACTGAGCAAAACGTGATTGATAAGCCAGAGGGATATTTTACTTGTCCGGTTCGGCGTACCTTGAGCGTTGTTGGGGGGAAGTGGAAACTTCTTATTATCAACGAGCTGCTTGTTAGCCCGTTGCGTTTCAATGAGTTGAAACGTCGTGTGGGGAAAATTTCACAACGTCTTTTAACTGCGCAGCTACGGGCGCTCGAAGAAGATGGGATTGTTACACGTGAGGTCAAAAATATTATGCCACCACATGTGGAGTACAGACTGACAACACAGGGGCAATCAATCTCTGAGGTTATCGAAGTTCTGACTACTTGGGGGGAAAAGGCGATCGAACAGGACACACAGCAACAATAGACCTATCAGATTTTGCGCTGCGCGATCTTGCAGTTTGATTGGTTTTGCAAATCAAGTGCAGCTCCTCTGCGTGATAGAGAGGCAATGACAGGATGCAAAATATAGTTTGAACCCTGCCAGAGTTGTCTCAGCAGTCTATTCTGCGGCAGGTGCGCGCCGCCAGTTCGGGAAAGGATCCACCATGTCTGCCAAAGCTGGCAGATCTTCTGGTGTTGCTCCGCCCATCAGACAGCTATCCAGTTTTGCCTTCAATGCGGGCCAATCAATTCCGGCACCGATAAACACCAGCTCTTGGCGGCGGTCGCCAAAGGGTTCGACCCAGTGCTGCTGCATGTATTCTTTGGCCTGTTCATGCGTGGGCCAGCGTTCGACAGGCACGCTTGCCCACCAGGTGCCAAGTGGCGCAACCGAGGACAGCGCGCCAGCAAGCGAGAACTCGGCCACCCACTCGGGGCGGGTTGCAATCCAGAAATGGCCTTTGGCGCGGATCACACCGGGTAGGGCGCCGTTC
The DNA here is from genome assembly GCF_900102795.1 of Epibacterium ulvae. GTDB lineage: Bacteria > Pseudomonadota > Alphaproteobacteria > Rhodobacterales > Rhodobacteraceae > Epibacterium > Epibacterium ulvae. The sequence continues at coordinate 210,310 of NZ_FMWG01000006.1, forward strand.
AGAACGTCATGGATTTTTTGTGGATCAAAGGGCGCACGGGCCCGATAGACAAAGGAGGCGATCCCGTATTCTTCGGTCTCAGGGACGTGATCGGCAAAGCCATACAGCTCTTTTGCCCACATTGGGTGCTCGTGGGCTTTTTCAAAATCAAACAGGCCAGTGTTCAGAATGTCTTGGGCGGGGACATCAGAAAAATCAGTTTCAATGATTTTGGCATCCGCGTTCAGACTGCGGATGATTTTACGCGCGGCATCTGCGCGTTCAGGCCCGGCATCCGCGACCTTGTTCAAAATCACCACATCGGCAAATTCCAGCTGATCTGTCAGCAGATGAACCAGCGTGCGTTCGTCTTCTTCGCCCATTGTCTCACCCCGATCCGCCAGGAAATCATGGCTCGAGAAATCCTCCAGCAGATTCACCGCATCCACCACAGTCACCATCGTGTCCAGGCGCGACACATCAGACAGGCTTTCGCCCTCTTCATCGCGAAAATCAAAGGTGGCCGCGACGGGCAGAGGTTCTGAGATACCCGTGGATTCGATCAACAGATAGTCAAACCGTCCTTCAGCCGCCAGACGGCGCACTTCAAGCAGCAGATCATCCCGCAGGGTGCAGCAGATGCAACCGTTTGACATCTCAACAAGGGTTTCATCCGTCTGGCTCAGCTCTGCGCCACCTTCGCGCACCAGATCCGCATCGATATTGACCTCAGACATGTCATTCACAATCACCGCCACCCGCAGGCCTTCGCGATTGTTCAGGACGCGGTTCAACAGCGTGGTTTTTCCTGCCCCCAGAAAGCCTGAGAGAACAGTAACGGGGAGGCGGTTATCTGGCTGATCGATATCTAGCATGGGATCCTCTGGATGATATGTTATAAAGTAACAATCATGTTTGACCCAGATGCGCAAGCCGGATTCTACTTACTAAGACCACCTGCTTAGTCTGCAATTTGAATATGTCTGCCCACATAGAGGTTCTGAGTGATATGGCAGAAAGCCCATTCCAGAACGTTGATCAAAAGGGGCTCAGGTATCGTGTGTCGTCACAATTTAGCTATAGTTCTGCGCTAGCCTTAAATTGTGGCAGAATTGATTGTTCTAAAATCGACAAAGTTGCGCGTCGCCAGTTTTTCTATCGTTGGCGTGTGTCTGGGCGTTGTCATCTCGGTCGGGTACTGCCTTGCAATCTATCCAGCAGATCACATCGAGACACCATTCAAGGTACTTTTTGCGCTTTTTGCTTTGGCGAGTTGTGCTTTGGCAGGTTGGGATGCTCGAAAAATTTGGCGCATTTTTAAGACGCCGGGTGCGTGGCAAGTTAAAATTGGCGCGGGTCGATTGGTCTGGGACGTGGCTATTCGCAGTGAAAATCTTCCACTGGATATTGCGCTGGCTGATCTTACAAAGGCATTGATTTTAGAAACCCGCCGTACAAGCCGGGACAGTGATGGCGCTTATACTGAAATCGGCGAGCAGTTTGAGCTTTATCTGAGGGACGGGCGTATCTTGGTCATTGATCAAGAGGTGGCAGGTATCAATCCGCACCGGGTGTTTCGCGCGCTGGTAAGGCATGGCGTCCGCTGTGAGCGATGGTTACAGGATCACACCGAGGGCAGCACCGATCGGTCGCGGGTGTATCTGGGATCTGACTAAAATCTTTGCTGTTGATGTTTTCAGCAATGTTGCTGGTCGCCAAGCGAGTCTGAACCGCTGTGTTTCCGCAGGCGTTATATGCGTTTCAAAACAAAAACGCCCGCAGAATATGCGGGCGTTTTGAGATCCAGTTGGATCGGAAATCTTAGCGGCGGATGCCCAGGCGTTTGATCAGGTCTTGGTAGCGAGCTACATCTTTGCCTTTGGTGTAATCCAGCAGCTTACGACGCAGAGCAACCATTTTCAGCAGACCGCGACGACCGTGGTTGTCTTTTTTGTGGGTCTTGAAGTGTTCGGTCAGAGTGTTGATGCGTGAGGTCAGGATTGCAACCTGGACTTCCGGAGAACCGGTGTCGCCTTCTTTGGTTGCGAATTCTTTCATCAGGCGTGCTTTTTCTTCAGCTGTAATCGACATCGGGGTCTCCTTTGATCGTGTAAGTGTGAATGGCGCGGGCCGGGATGTCGTCCAGCACAGGCCCATGGAGTGTCTGCCGATTCCCCAGCAGATGCGCGCGTATAGTCCGTTTTGCGCGATTTGGCAAAAGGAATAATGCCTTTGTTTAAGGGGACGGAGCAAAAGCCGCGATTTGTGTATCGGACATCAGTAGGATATTTTCGGCTGTGATTGCTGCCCCATTGGTCAGGCGCGCCGCCAAAGTGCCCTCAACCGAAACAAGCGTGTCTCCGCTGCCATCTGGAGCTGTCGAAATTCCGATGTCCGGATCTTCGTCTTCGGTCACATCCCAAGGCAGCACTAACATGTCTTCGGCTGGGTCAAAGTCTGAGATTTCAACAGGATCTATAGTTTCTGTTGGCAGAACCATTTGATCTGCGCCCGCCCCGCCATGCAGAATATCCCCTGTGCCGGCCAGCAATGTATCCGCGCCATCGCCGCCATTCAGGAAATCACTTTCAGAATCATCATCGCCTGAGACCAGATCATCCCCGCGCCCACCAAACAGAGCGTCCTCTCCCACGCCACCTGAAAGGGCGTCATTCCCATCATTCCCATGTAGCGCGTCCTGTCCGGCGCTGCCAAACAGGCTGTCGTCTCCTTGTCCGCCATGGGCCATATCATTGCCTGCGCCGCCGATCAGAAGATCATTTCCAAAATGACCAAAAAGCGTGTCATCGCCCTCCCCTCCGTCTAAGAGATCTGCTTCATCCTCTCCGTGCAGCAGATCCTGCCCCGCGCCACCGCTCAGCGTGTCTGCGCCTTCACTGCCGTAAAGGCCATCATCGCCTGTGCCGCCGTCGATGTTATCATTGCCCTCGGCGCCGTTGATTTGATCGTTGCCGTCCCCGCCAAGCAGATCTTCGTCAGCAGGCGTGCCAAGCAGGATTTCACTTTCGACTGAGGATAAAAATTCATCAAGTGGCGCGATTTCAGGTTCGGGTGATGAGTCAGGCGTTGTGCCTGAGGCATCTTCGTCATTTGATGCATCCTGCTGCCCGTCGTCCTGATCTGTCATCAGAAGACCCCCGGCAGCGATCAACCCGATCAGGCTGGCAAACATAAACATAACACACACTCCATCACTGCAATAACACGCAATGCGTGTGTAATGTGCTGTATTCCCCTCCTGAAATCAAAACAAAACGAGAACATAGGTTAACGGATGCTATCCGTTCAGAGGGTCCGCGTTGGTGTGCACCCAGAGTTCGGGCTGGCGCGCATAGGCAATATACAGTGGGTGTTTGGGGTGCCCCGCCTTGCTAAGGCCCAGATGATGCAGGGGTTTATTCTGTTTGCGCAACAGGCTTGCCATGCGCGGCCCCTGATCCAGGTGGGCTCCGTGCGTGCCCCAGGCGCAGATGATCTGATCGGCCCATAAAGCGCCCTCGATCAGAGTGGTCTGATTGTCTGGTCCTTCAGGTGCTTGCGCTTTGCGCATGTCACGGGGGTCTGTTGCGCGATAGGCAAAGATATTGGTCGCGCGAAAAGAGCCCAATCCCAGCGCCCGCGCGCGGCGTTCGCAGCGCTCGATTGTTGGGTCGTTTTGCACTTCGGTTGCTTTTGAGGGATTAAGCATCACAAACATCACGCGCGCGCCTTGTGAATCCCACGTGCGCGTAAGGCTGTAGCGATAGGTTTCGCAATCCGAATAGACCGCAGTAGAGGGCGCATCGCCCTTGGTGTGATGGCGGGTGATCATGCAGCCTATCTACTGATGTGAGGCTGAGCTTCCAAGCAGGACTTGTGCATCTATTGATGTATTGCTTAAAATTATAAACACGTATTTGGTGTGTTTGTATTTTTTAGAGGTTTATTATGGAGCTTTTCTTTCTTTTTGCGCTCGTAGGATCGGCTGTATTTTGGGGGAGTGAAGGGTCTGATCAACTCTCTGAAGATGAAATTGCAACGGGTGAGGATACAGATACCGAAGACCTGATCAATTTGGGAGATCTCGTGGGAGGAGAGGGCGAAATGCCGGATCAGGATCCACCAGATGACAATTCCGATGCGGTTGAGATTGTTCTGACCGAAGGGGACGTTTTCACCAGCGAAGACGATACCGCCGAGCGATTCTTTATCTCTGAAGGGGGTTTTAGCTCTGAAGAGGGGGGCCGGGGTACCGTTATTGAAGGGTTTGATCCTGAGCACGATTCTCTTGCGATGGATGATTGGTATCTTGATGTGGAATTGTACCTGACACCAGATGGAGCAGGGGTGCGCTTTGTTGCGCTTGAATCTTCGACAACCTTCCTCACCTTGCCGGATCTTGTGTTGGAAGATGGGCAAACATTGGAGATGGAATTTTTTAGTGAGCGCGCAGAGGGTGGGTCTTTTATCCGAACTTACGATGCGCCAACTGACAGCGGGCCTATTTCAATTGATGCCCAACGCGGAACACAGGAGGCAGATCTTCTGACGGGGAGCGATGCAGATGATGTGCTGTTTGGAGAAGATGGTGCGGACACGATTTTAGGCGGGGCAGGGGATGATATCCTGCTGAGCGGTAGTGGCATCACATATTACCCATATGGGTTCAATCATTTACCGGGCTCGGTCACCCGTGTTGGTGATGATGGTGATGTACTAGACGGAGGAGCCGGAGATGATATCCTTTGGATTGGCCCCGGCACCGAAGCCACTGGTGGGAGTGGAGCGGATGTATTTGAAGCCTTTGCCAATGTGTATGATGTGGATGCCGACGCAGCTGCCATCACGGATTTTGATCCAACAGAAGATCAGCTGATTGTAACCTTTCCCCTTTCAGGCGGGTTTGTGCAGAGTTTGCCGGAGTTTGATCTGGATGACGCGCTGGAGCGCTTTGAGCTGAGTTATGACGCAGATCAGGATAAAACGTTGGTGATTTTGAATAACTTTACCGTCGCGACCTTACCCGGCAATCAATCTGATATTCGTGTGGCTTTTCATGACGCGTATTCTGAATCTGGTTTGCCTTGGTACGATACAGATGGAAGTTTGTTGTCGGAGCAGGAAGGTTTGGCTGCAAGTATCCAAGTGATTGGAACCGTCGATACCGGTGTTGTTGGGGTAAATTATAACGGCACGCCAACCTGATTTTAGGGCCAAAGGTGCGCAATTTTAACCTGAGTTATTAATCTTCAGATCGCGTCTAAATGTTTCGTGTGCGAAACATTTAGACAGCTTTGCTGACTTTTTGGCAATGATGTTTGCAGTTAAGAAGACTGTACAAAAACCCGGTTGGGGTGCAATTCGCCGGATTTATATATTCCAACCGCCAGTGCCTTGCCCTGGAATGACGCCCAGACTTCATCTCCGTATTCGATATCTGCAACCGGCATCACCATGCCTGCATTGCCGTTGCGCAGACGGGCCGCGCCTTCTGGGGTGCAGCGAACCTCTGCCAAGCCATCCAGCCCATGTTCCAGCGGTTGAATATGGCTGTCCAGCTCCGGGGTGCGCTCCATGCGCATGACATCGTCCCATTTTAACGCATTTTCCAGATCAAACGGGCCAGACCAGATGCGGCGCAGCTCTTTGACGTGGGCGTGACAGCCCAGTGCCGCGCCGAGATCCCGTGCGATAGAGCGGACATAGCCGCCCTTGCCGCAGGTCATTTCCAGCACCACGTGATCTGCATCAGGGCGATCTACCATGACCAGTTCCTCCACCCAAAGCGGGCGGGCGTTCAGTTCAACCTCTTCCCCGTCACGGGCCAGTTTGTACGCGCGTTGGCCATCGATTTTCACGGCAGAAAATTTGGGGGGCACTTGCATGATATCGCCAAGAAAGGGCGAAAGCGCGGCTTTGATGTCATCATCTGAGGGGCGCAGATCGCTTGCAGCGATGATCTCACCTTCGGCGTCGTCGGTATTGGTTGCCTGACCCAAGCGCACGGTAAAGGTATAGGCCTTCAGCGCATCTGTAATATAGGGGACTGTTTTGGTGGCTTCCCCTAATGCGACCGCAAGAATGCCTGTGGCTTCTGGGTCCAACGTGCCTGCGTGACCGGCTTTTTTAGCCTCTAGCGCCCAGCGGACCTTGTTGACGACAGCGGTGGAGGTCATGCCCGCAGGTTTATCCAGAACCAGCCAGCCAGAAATATCACGCCCTTTGCGTTTGCGTCCCATCAAAATCCCCAATCATGCAGTGAGGCGCGCGGCCTAACGCAGGTTTTTCAACCTGTCAATCATTGCTCGGATCAATTGGGGCGACAACGCCCAAAATAGGCCCCATCGCAAAGCCAAAATCGCTGCGCCCCAGGGCAGGCGCATGCAAGCGTGAAATGTTGCCATCAAAATAGAGCGCGCTGGGCAGGTTCAGGTGATCGCGAAACAGGCGGCCAAATTCATGAAATGTGACGGCATTGCGCGAAATCGCAAACACCGCACGCGTGCCATCTGGTGAGGTACCAACCCCATTTCGAATAAACCGCGAGGTCGAATCGGGTAAAAACCGTGGATGTAACGATCCATCAATCACCAGCATTGGCCCGGATTGGGTCGCATCACGGCAATCTGGTTTGGTCTGTTCAAAGGCGCGCGTTTCAAATACATCAGCCCGCCCCGCGCGCAGGCACAAAACACCGTTGGGCAGCAGGCCGAAATTGCCGGGGCCAGATTGCGTAATCAGACGCTGGCTTTCGATTCCATCTTCCAGATATAGTCCAACCGGGCTGCGGTCACTGTGATACATGCCTGCATTAGTGGCAAAAACGAGGGCTTTGCCCTCTGCCGCCAAGTCTTCTTCGAGGGTGGCGAAATGGCCATAGACTGTGCCGTTGTCCTGTTTGAGGAACAGATCAATCTGTTCGGTGGCGGCGTCCACTTCGCATAGGGCATAGCGATTGCCCTCATAGGTGATGTTTTCGCATTCTACTGCAGCGGCAGGCCCTGCGATGAGGGCGATCCCCAACGCGAAGGCCCGCAAGATCATTGCTCGATGTCGCGGCGCACCGCGTCCTGTTCCAGCATGCGGCGGGTGTTGTCCATCTGATCAAAGGTTGTATCGATCTGAAAGCGCAGGTCAGGCGCGAATTTTAACCCGGCCTTTTTGCCGATAATGCGCCGCAGTTCAGATTTGTTGCGGGCCAAAAGCTGCACCACCTCATCCTGTCCTTTGCCGCCAAGCGGTAGAACATAAGCGGTTGCGATCTTAAGGTCAGAAGAGGTGCGTACTTCGCCAACTGTGATCGACATACGGTTGAGATCGGGATCATGGATATCACCCCGTGCCAGCACTTCGGATAAAGTGCGTCTGATCAGTTCGCCAACGCGCAACTGTCGCTGTGAGGGGCCACGGCCCGTGTAAGAATTGTTCTTTGCCATAGTCTAGGATCTAAGGGGTAAAGCAGAAATTGCCAAGCACCTGCGAAAGAGGGTAGGAGAATTTCAGCTTGAAATGTAGAGGACCGCAGCCATGAGCAATCTTCCAGGTATCGTGATCACAGGCGCCTCGGGGCGTATGGGACAGATGTTGATCAAGACCGTTCTGGACAGCGATAAGGCCCGACTGGTGGGGGCTGTGGAACGCGAAGGCCACGATTGGGTGGGGCAGGATATCGGCGCTGCCATGGGGGGGGCTGATGTTGGTGTCACTGTGACCTCTGATGCGCTTGAAGCGTTCGCAAAAGCGCAGGCGGTGATTGATTTTACCGCACCCGCAGCCACAATTGAATTTTCCAAACTTGCGGCGCAGGCCCGCGCTGTCCATGTGATCGGCACCACTGGCATGACAGAGGAAGAAATTGCCCAGCTTGAACCTTCAGCGCGTCACGCGGTGATTGTGCGTGCAGGCAATATGAGCCTTGGCGTGAACCTTTTGGTACAGCTAACGAAAAAGGTGGCTGCGGCGCTGGATGATGATTTTGATATCGAGGTGATCGAAGCCCACCACCATCACAAGGTAGACGCACCGTCTGGCACAGCCTTAATGCTGGGGGAAGCCGCTGCCGAGGGGCGGGGCGTTTCCTTGAAAGATGTACGTGATTCTGGGCGTGATGGGATCACCGGGGCGCGCAAAAAAGGCGATATTGGATTTACAGCGATTCGCGGCGGCGACATTGTTGGGGAACACGATGTACTGTTTGCAGCTGCAGGCGAACGCATCGTGCTGCGCCATATGGCCACTGATCGTGCGATCTTTGCACGCGGTGCGCTAAAGGCTGCGCTTTGGGGGCAGGGCAAAACACCTGGTGAATATGACATGCTGGATGTTTTGGGTCTTTAAATTACCCACTCATAGAAAAGCCTCTTTCTGAAGGTTTTTAGGAAGAGGCTAAAAAGAGTTGAGGCATTTCTCCTTCGACCAATTTCACGGTCATTTCAACAATCATTGGCATTACGATTGGCTCAATTTCGTTATGCCAAATATCAGTGTCATAGAAGGCGTCTTTGATACGGTCACGATCTGCGAGGCTGCTAAAGCCGCGAATCCAATGTACGATATCAGGTTCGTCGAGGTCGGTCATAGGCTCAGACACTCGCATGCCGCCCGCGCGAAGTGCTGGTGCGTTGACTTCCGTGAAAAAGTTTAGAAATTCGTCTCTGAGACTCGGTTGTAAACGGTAGGTTCTGATTTCTAAGATCATCTAGAAATCGACGGCAATGCCTTTTTTCTCCCAATCTCCATAGCGCACCGGCTCTGGCCCGTCGCGTCCGCCCAGCTCTACGGGCAGGGTCTCATCTTTGGCGGCTTTGCGGCGGGCTTCGGCTTCGGCCAGAGCGCGCTGTGCGGCTGCCGGCAAGTTTGATTTTGGGGGGGTGTCGTCGCTCATTCTCGGGTTCCTTTATGCTTTTCCTATGATATACGCCCCTGTCCCTCGGGAACAAGGTGCAGCCCGTTTAATGGGCGCGAGATGGAGTAGTTCATATGTCCGATGCCGTACAGGCGCGCCGCACTGCGGTTTATCTGCTGGATCAGGTTCTGGGAGAGGAGCGGTTGCTGGCGGAATGCTACGCGGCGGGTGCTTTGGACAAGCTGGTCCCAGAAGACAAAGCGCGGGCCCAACGGTTGACCACGCAGACCCTGCGCGAATTGGAACGCGCGGATCGGGTGCTGGCCAAATACCTAAAAAAAACCACGCCGCTGCATGTGAAAAATGTTTTGCGTCTGGGCACGGTGGAACTGTGTGCAGGTGGCGCAGCTCATGGGGTGGTGAATACGATGGTGAATATCATCGCCAAACACAAACGCCATGGTGCGTTGAAAGGGCTGGTCAATGCAGTGTTGCGCAAGGTTGCCGCTGACGGGCCGGCGGCCTGGGATAAACTGCGTGCGCCGCGCCTGCCCAAATGGCTGCGTGCGCCCCTGTCGCAGGCCTGGGGCCCGGAAGCGATGTTGATGATCGAACAGGTACAGCAGGCCGGAGCCCCTTTGGATATTACATTGAAACCGGGTGTCGACCCGTCTGCGCTGGGCGGTGAAGTTTTGCCGACCGGATCAATCCGGATTGCGGCAGGCACACAGGTGTCTGGTCTGCCCGGATTTGAAGCGGGTGATTGGTGGGTGCAGGATGCCGCCGCAGCACTGCCCGCGCAGGTGTTGCAGGCGCAAACGGGAGAGCAGATCCTTGATTTGTGTGCGGCACCCGGTGGGAAAACCATGCAGCTTGCAGCTGCGGGGGCAGATGTAACGGCTGTTGATACCTCTGAAACACGGCTCAAACGGCTGCAGGAAAATCTGGATCGCACAGGGTTAAAGGCCAAGGTTGTGGTGGGGGATGCGCTGGCACAAAGCGGATCTTATGATGCGGTGCTGCTGGATGCCCCCTGTTCGGCCACGGGCACCATTCGCCGCCACCCTGATTTGCCTCATGCAAAAGATGGCAGCGGGTTTGGCGAGCTGATCGATCTGCAGGCGCGGATGCTGGCCCATGCATGGGCGCTTGTAAAACCGGGCGGGCGATTGGTTTATTGCACGTGCTCATTGCTACCAGATGAGGGCGAATGCCAGGTGGAAGACGCCTTGGACATGTTTTCAGATATGGCAGCTGATCGCAGCGTCTTTGCAGATAAAGGCGTAGAGACGGACTGGATCACGGAAGAGGGCGGTTTGCGGTTGCGACCGGATTATTGGGCTGAAAAAGGCGGCATGGATGGGTTTTACATGGCTGTCCTGCGCAAATCTGGCTAAGCGGTTGTGGCACCATGGCTGTGGCTGCAGTTGGTCGGTGACTTGCCGTAAACCACGGTCTATGGTCGGCGCAAAGCGCCCTGTCATTCAGGCATGGGGTTGATAAGGCACAAGAGCATGTTCAGGTCTGATCGTCTTTCTCATCGCGGCACGCGGGTGTTGAACCGCTGGTATGCCCACCGGGCGCGCAAGCAACCGGCAGCCACGGGCTTTGTCTCGCAGCCTGAGCCCCGAACCATTGGCAGCTTTGCCCGGGGGCGGCAGTTGGTGGCGGGTAATTTGCTGTTTGCAGGCTACCTTGTTGAATCTTCATCCACGGGTTTGTGGGAAGTGCTTGCGCCGGATGCGGCCTTTGACGCCGAACGCCATGGGTTTTCCTGGTTGGACGATTTGGCGGCTGCGGGAGATCTGAACGCGCGCGCCAAGGCGCAGAAATGGGTTTGGGGCTGGATAGATGTGCACGGGCGTGGCCGAGGGCCTGGATGGTCGCCAAATTTGGCTGGACGGCGGGTGATCCGCTGGATCAATCATGCCTTATTCCTGTTGGCGGGGCAGGACAAAGAGCAGACAGACCGGTTCTACCTGTCATTGTCGCAGCAGACTTGGTTTTTGTCACAACGTTGGAAAGGTGCCGCGCCGGGCTTACCCCGGTTTGAAGCATTGACCGGGCTGATTTACGCGGGTCTGGCGCTGGTTGGGCGAGAAGAGCTGGCAGATCCCGCAATTCGTGCTTTGGCAGAGGAATGCCGGGAGCAGATCGACGCACAAGGTGGCCTACAAACCCGAAATCCAGAAGAGTTGTTGGAAGTCTTCACGCTTTTGACCTGGGCGGCTGCAGCTCTGAATGAGGCAGGGCGGGGGGTGTCGCCGGAACATGCAGCCGCCATTGAACGTATCGCGCCAGCCTTGCGGACATTGCGCCATGCCGATGGTGGGCTGGCTCGGTTCCACGGGGGCGGACGTGGTTTAGAGGGGCGGCTGGATCACGCATTGGCAGCCAGTCATGTGACAGAAAAACACGCTGATGGGCTGGCGATGGGGTATGCCCGCCTTTATGCAGGTCGCACTTCGGTTGTGGTGGATGCAAGTCTGCCACCCAAGGGCGAAGCCTCGTACAATGGACATGCGTCTACGCTTGCTTTTGAGCTGACCTCAGGCCGCAGACCGGTGATTGTGAACTGCGGGTCTGGTGCGACTTTTGGAACCGAATGGCGTCGGGCCGGACGCGCAACGCCCTCTCATTCGACACTGTGTCTGAACAGCCGTTCGTTGGCACGTCTGAGTGCGCCGCAGCGAGACACCGGGCATGAGCTGTTACTGGATCCACCGGATGAGGTGCTGTTTGCCCGTCACGAATTGGAAGAAGGCGCCCGGTTTGAAGCGGCGCACGATGGGTATACGCCTGAATTTGGGCTAACTCACGCGCGGACTTTGGATCTGGTGTCAAATGGGCGCGCTGTGGTGGGCGAAGATATGCTTTTGGCGCTGGAGCCAAAAGAGAAGGCGCGATTTGATCGGGCGCTCAAAGCCCATTCTGAGGGAATCGCTTTTGACATCCGCTTTCACTTACACCCGGATGTTGACGCCACCATTGATATGGGCGGGGCTGCGGTATCCTTGGGGTTGAAAAGTGGGGAGATCTGGGTGTTTCGTCATGATGGGGTTGCCACCTTGCGGCTTGAACCCAGTGTTTATCTCGAAAAAAATCGCCTGAAGCCGCGTTCAGCGAAACAAATCATTCTATCTGGCGTCACAATGGAGTATGCGACGCCCATCCGGTGGGCGCTGAGCAAGGCACAGGAGACTGCTGTGGCTGTGCGCGACCTGAACCGGGAAGAGCCCGAGACGTTTGACTGAGCCCCAAAAGGACTGCCCCATGACCGATTTGCACCCCGTCCGCCGTGCATTGCTTTCTGTATCTGATAAAACCGGCCTGATTGAGCTGGGTAAGGCGCTGGCTGCGCGTGGTGTTGAGCTGCTCTCAACCGGTGGCTCTGCCAAGGCGTTACGCGATGCAGGTCTTACCGTCAAAGACGTCGCGGATGTCACAGGTTTCCCGGAAATGATGGATGGTCGGGTGAAAACCCTGCACCCTAAAGTGCATGGCGGCCTGCTGGCGCTGCGCGACAATGAAGATCACGTCGCGGCATTGAACGCGCACGGCATTGGTGAAATCGACCTACTGGTTGTGAATCTTTACCCATTTGAAGCCGCGCTGGAGCGGGGGGCGGATTATGCCGAAATGATCGAAAACATCGATATCGGCGGTCCGGCTATGATTCGCGCTTCGGCCAAGAACCACGGTTTTGTCACCACTGTTGTCGACGTTGAAGATTATGACGCGCTGCTGGCGGAACTGGATGCCAACGACGGCCAGACCTCTTATGCGTTCCGCCAGAAACTGGCGCAGATCGCTTATGCGCGCACGGGCGCCTATGATGCGGCGGTTTCAACCTGGATGGCACAGGCCATTGGCGAAGAAACGCCGCGTCGTCGTGTCTTTGCTGGTGAGATCAAGCAAACGCTGCGCTATGGTGAAAACAGCCACCAAAAAGCGGCCTTTTATACCGATGGATCTGCGCGCCCCGGCGTGGCAACAGCGGTTCAGTTGCAGGGTAAAGAGCTGTCTTACAACAACATCAACGACACTGATGCGGCCTATGAATTGGTGGCTGAGTTCGACCCTGCGGAAGCTGCAGCTGTGGCCATCATCAAACATGCCAATCCTTGTGGTGTTGCAACAGGTGCAACGCTGCTGGAGGCTTATCAAAAAGCGTTTGATTGTGATCGCACCTCCGCCTTTGGTGGCATCGTTGCTTTGAACCAGCCACTGGATGCTGCAACTGCGGAAAAGATTACTGAAATCTTTACCGAGGTGGTGATTGCACCGGGCGCGTCTGATGAGGCGAAAGAAATCTTTGCCAAGAAAAAGAACCTGCGTTTGTTACTGACAGATGCGCTGCCTGTGTCACGGGCCGCAATTACCGCATATAAACAGGTTGCAGGCGGTGTTTTGGTACAAGACAAAGACGTTGGTTATGTGGGGCTGGACGATCTGAAAGTGGTCACAGAAGCCAAACCAAGCGATGAACAGCTGCAGGATCTTCTGTTCGCGTGGAAAGTCGCCAAGCATGTGAAGTCCAACGCTATTGTTTACGTCAAAGGCAATGCCACCGTGGGTGTGGGTGCTGGCCAGATGTCACGGGTCGATAGTGCCAATGTCGCGGCCTCAAAGGCTGAGCGGATGGCCAAAGAACTGGGCCTCGACGACAGTCTTGCAAAAGGATCGGCCGTGGCCTCTGATGCATTCTTCCCTTTTGCGGATGGTCTGCTGGAAGCAGTCGCCGCAGGTGCAAGCTGTGTGATTCAACCGGGTGGTTCGATGCGTGACCAAGAGGTGATCGACGCCGCGAATGAAAACGGGATTGCCATGGTCTTTACCGGGATGCGTCACTTCCGCCACTAAGTGAGACACAAACTGCGAACGGGTGGCCTTGGCTGCCCGTTTCTATGATCTGGAGAGATGTGAGTGATGCGTGTTGTGGCAACAGCGGCTGTTTTGGCTTTTGGTCTGGATCAGCTGAGCAAATACATTGTGATCCATGCCATGGACCTGGTGCACCTTCACAGCATCGAGGTGTTTCCCCCGCTGTTGAACTTTCGCTACGGGGAAAACACAGGCATCAATTTTGGTCTGTTTGATGGGGGAGAGCAGACTGGGCGCTGGGTGCTGATTGGCCTGTCATTGGTGATCTGTGCAGGCCTGTCGATCTGGGCGCGGCGCCTGCCCAAGCATTTTGGCTTGCTATTGTCGGTGGGCTTGGTGATCGGCGGGGCGCTTGGCAATGTATTTGATCGCGTGATCTATGGCTATGTTCTGGATTTCTTGAACATGTCCTGCTGTGGATTTCACAATCCGTTTGTATTCAATGTCGCAGATGTGTTTATTTTTGCAGGGGCGGCGGGTTTGATCCTGTTTGAAGGTCGTGTGAAAAAGGCCGGGTGACGGCAGGGCCGCGTTGGGTTAAAACGCGGTAACTGGGCAGGAGTTTGAGCGATATGCGGTTTTCGATTGCACTTATGATGACGATGGCGATCCTTGCGGCCTGCGGACAATCTGGGCTGCGCGAGCTGACCTCTGATGGTGAGGGGCCAGATGAGTTCCTGATCTTGCCGACAAAGCCTTTGGAACAGCCTGCTAATCTGACTGAACTGCCAAAGCCCACACCGGGGGCTGCCAACCTAAGCGATGCGACACCAAAAGCAGAGGCGATTGCTGCGTTGGGTGGCAATGCTGCAGCTTTGGATGCTGCAAATGTGCCTGCCCGTGATGGCGCGCTGGTGTTGGCGGCAGGGCGGTTTGGTGTCGAAGAGAACGTACGCGCAGATCTTGCCCAGGCGGATGCAGATTTCCGTCGCCGGGAAAATCGCACGGCCCGGTTCAAACTGTTCCGGGTGGATCGCTATAGCGAAGCGTATCGACGTCAGGCGCTCAATCCGAATCGTCAGAACCGTATTTTCAGACGGGCTGGTATCGAGACCCCTGCGGCTCCGCCCGCGAATTAAAATTACTTTGAAGTCTAATCACATCCGCGCCACCGGGCTTGTACTTCCGGTGGTGTCGCATAGCTTGTTTTTGTAAGAGACGGTCTTGTCAAAGGATGGGGCAGGTTTAGCGTGCCTATCTATTTGAGGCAGAACAGGTTTAGAATAATATCATGAGGGCATCGATGGCTGCAAACGGAGGTTTCAGGATGATCCGACGGATCGCATGCATGATGGCGACAGTCTGGGGGCTTGCTCATCCGGCTTATGCCAATGACACACCGGTCACCACATTCACGCTTAGCAATGGAATGGACGTTGTGGTGGTCGAAGATCATCGCGCGCCAGTGGTGCAGCAAATGGTGTGGTATCGCGCGGGCTCCGCGGATGAGCCTGTCGGGCAGTCCGGTGTTGCGCATTTTCTAGAGCATTTGTTGTTTAAGGCGACCGAGACGTTGGAGGCGGGCGAGCTGTCAGCCACTGTGGCGGCAAACGGTGGGCGTGACAATGCGTTTACCAGCTATGATTACACTGCGTATTTCCAGCGTATTGCGTCAGATCGCTTAGAATTGGTGATGCGGATGGAGAGTGACCGGATGGTCAATATCCGACTCACTGAAGGTGATATTCTGACAGAACGGGAAGTGATTCTGGAAGAACGCAACCAGCGCACGGACAGTGATCCGCGCGCCTTGTTTCGAGAACAGATGAACGCGGTGCAATATCTGAACCATCGATATGGACAGCCGGTGATTGGTTGGCGTCACGAGATGGAGACATTGGATCTGGAGGATGCGCTGTCGTTTTACTCGAAATATTATGCGCCTAATAATGCGATTCTGGTGATCTCGGGGGATGTTAACCCAGATGAGGTGAAAACACTGGCCGAGACCTACTATGGCGTCATCCCGGCCAACCCTGATCTGCCAAAGGTGCGAGAGCGTAGCGCTGAGCCACCACAGACAGCCGCGCGGCGTGTGGCATTTGAGGATGCACGCGTGGCGCAGCCCTATGTGCAGCGGTCCTATCTGGCCCCGGAACGCGACAGTGGTGCCCAAGAGAAAGCAGCCGCGCTCTATCTATTGTCTGAGCTCCTGGGCGGTGGCAGCACCTCATATCTGGCCAATGCGTTGCAATTTGACCGCCAAGTTGCTGTCTATTCTGCCGCTTTTTATTCAGGGACTTCGCTGGATGACACGACATTTACATTCCTTGTTGTGCCTGCACAGGATGTGACGCTGGAGGAGGCGGAAACCGCGCTGGATGAAACTATCGCTGCGTTTCTGGAAGCGGGTATCGATGAAGCGCAATTAGAGCGGATCAAGCTGCAACTGCGTGCCTCTGAGGTTTATGAACGTGATAATGTGGATCGTATCGCAAATCGGTATGGGCGGGCGCTGACATCAGGCCTGACAGTTGAAGACATCCAAGCCTGGCCACAGATCCTGCAATCCGTGACTGCGGATGAAATTATTGCTGTTGCCCAAGAGGTTTTGAACAAGGAAACCTCTGTAACCGGATGGATGACCCGCGCCGAGGAGGTCCCACAATGAGACGCGTAAAACGCTTTGTTCTGTCATGTCTGATATGTATTTTGGCGTTGCCTGCGCTGGCAGATATCAAGATCCAAGAGGTGACATCTGAAGGCGGGATCACAGCCTGGCTGGTTGAGGATCATTCGATTCCATTTACCGCTGTTGAGCTACGCTTTCGTGGCGGCACTTCGCTGGATATGCCCGGCAAGCGGGGGGCTGTGAACCTGATGACCGGCCTTTTGGAAGAAGGCGCTGGCGAATTGCAGGCGCAGGATTATGCCCGCGCGCTGGAGAATCTGGCTGCGAGCATGGGATATGATGCTGATCGCGATACGGTTTCGATCTCGGCGCAATTCCTGAGCGAAAACCGGGCAGAGGCCGTGGAACTGATGCGGATGACACTGCAGGAGCCACGGTTTGATCAGGATGCGCTGGATCGGGTGCGCGCGCAGGTGATTGCGGGGCTGCGGTCTGAGGAGAAAGATCCAAATGATATCGCCAACCGGGCTTTTTCAGAGACTGTGTTTGGGGATCACCCCTATGGAACCTCTGGGCGGGGCAATCTGGACAGCGTCGCTGAGCTGACCCGACAAGATATCTTTGATGCCTATGAGGCGGTGTTTGCCCGTGACCGTCTTTATGTGGGTGTCGTCGGCGACATCACCCCAGAGGCATTGGGGGAGATGCTGGATACGCTTTTGCTGGATCTGCCAGCCGAAGGTGGCGTGATTCCGGGTGAGGCCTCGGTGACGCTGAATGAAGGCATTCAGATCATTGATTACGATACGCCACAGTCTGTCGCGTTGTTTGGTCAGCCGGGGCTGGACCGAGAAGATCCACGTTTCTTTGCGGCCTTTATCCTGAACCAGATTTTGGGAGGCGGATCATTTGACAGCCGTCTTATGACCGAGGTGCGCGAAAAACGCGGCCTGACCTATGGGGTTTATTCCTATCTGGTGCCGCGTGATTTGGCAGCGGTTTATATGGGCTCTTTTGCCTCTGCGAATGAAAAGATGGCTGAGGCCGTGGATGTTGTGCGCAGCGAGTGGAACCGGATCGCAAGTGAGGGCGTCACAGCTGAGGAATTGCAGGATGCTAAAACCTATCTGACAGGGGCTTATCCGCTCCGGTTTGATGGCAACGGGCGTATCGCATCGATTTTGGCGGGGATGCAGATTGATGGTCTGCCGCTGACCTATGTGGAAACACGCAACGACAAGGTAAATGCGGTCACGCTGGACGAAGCCAATGCCGTTGCAGCTGAATTATATGATCCATCCCGTCTGCAGTTTGTGATTGTGGGACGCCCAGAGGGGATTTCTTCCACGCAATAATGCAGGTGGTTTTTGTAAAATAGAAAGGCGCGAGAGGGTATCTCGCGCCTTTTGAGTTTCTGGCTGTGCTTACTCGCCGTAAGGCACCCAGATGTTTTTGATCTCAACAGCTTCTTGCAGGAAGCGCTTGCTGTGATCACTCATCCAGTCCATTGCCTGATTATTGTTGACCCAGCTGCGTTTGAGATTGCCTGCACTTGCGGCTTCAATATCGGCGGACAGATCTGTGGAGGAAAAGCTCCAGATCGCATCAAGGTTCAGGTGGGACGCTAAAGGAGTGGCCATCTCTGCATGGCTGCCGGTGAGGATATTCACGACCCCCGCGGGCACATCGGAGGTTTCCAGCACCTGATAGAAATCGGTTGCGGCCAGTGGATAGGGGTCGCTTGCTGCGATTACCACGCGGTTGCCCATCGCCAAGGCAGGCGCCATGGCTGACATGAAGCCCAGAAGCGGGGCTTCATCAGCGCTTAGGATGCCGATCGTACCTGTGGGCTCTTTCATGGCCAGAGCGACACCACGCAGAGGCACGCCATGAACCTGACCATCGTATTTATCGGCCCATGCAGCAGCCGTAAACAGGCGCTGGATTGAGGTTTCAACCTCGTCAGCGCCTTGGGCCTTTCCGGTCATCGCGTTGATGCGGTTTGCGAATTCATCCGCGCGGGCTGACAGGTTTTCTGCGATATAATACAGGATCTGCGCGCGCAGGTGACCGGTGGTTTTGGACCAGGCTCTTGCGCCGACTGCAGCTTCAACGGCGTTGCGCACATCTTTGCGGTTGGCCAGTCCAACCTGCCCTAAAAGCGCGCCTTTAGGACCATAAACGTTGCGGGAATAACCGCTGTCGGGCCGGGCCTGTTTACCGCCGATATACAGTTTGGCAGTGCGATCCAGCGGATCTGTTGGCGCGCCTGCGCCACTAAACGGAGCAATCTGGTTGAGCTGCTTGGATTTGACCTTTGTTTTTGTATAGGCCGCCAAACCTTCCCAGCCGCCTTCGCGGCCAAACCCGCTTTCACGTTTGCCACCAAATCCAGCAGCTGCATCAAACATATTGGTGCCATTGATCCAGACCACCCCTGCCACCAGTTTTGGTGCAATATCAAGGGCAAGGTTAATGTTCTCGCTCCAGACGGTCGCGGCTAATCCATAGCGCGTGTTGTTGGCCAGTTCGACCGCCTCGGCCGGGGTGCGGAATGTGCAGGACACCAGCACAGGGCCAAAGATCTCTTCCTGCATCAAGGTATCTGAGGGCGCGAGGCCTTCGATCAGGGTGGGCGGGTAGAAACAGCCGCCTTTGGGCATAGGGATTTGTGCGTGATGTGTGGTGCCTGCGGTGTTGGCGGCAACAAGGCCCTGAATGGTGTTCAGCTGAATAGGATCCACCACGGCCCCCACATCGATGCACTTATCCAGCGGATTGCCGATGCGCAGCTTGTCCATTCGGGCGCGTAGTTTAGCGTGGAAGCGTTCCGCTATACTTTCTTGCACCAAAAGGCGTGAGCCCGCACAGCAGACCTGGCCCTGATTAAACCAGATCGCATCCACGAGACCTTCAACTGCCGAGTCGAGATCAGCATCATCAAAGACGATATAAGGAGACTTGCCGCCCAGCTCTAGCGTCAGCGCTTTGCCTGATCCCGCGGTGGCCTGGCGGATGCGTTTGCCCACTGATGTTGAGCCGGTGAAGGCAATTTTGTCGACCTCAGCGGTGGTGATCATTTCACCCACTGCACCGTCGCCGGTGAGGATGTTGACCACGCCCTTGGGCAGGCCCGCCTGACGGCAGATGTCGGCAAAGAGCAGCGCGGTGAGCGAGGTGTATTCTGCGGGTTTCAGAACCACAGTGTTGCCCATGGCAATGGCGGGCGCGACTTTCCATGCGAGCATCAACAAGGGGAAGTTCCAAGGGATGATCTGGCCGCAAACCCCCAAGGCTTGCGCATCGGGCAGTTCGCTTTCCATCAGTTGAGCCATACCGGCGTGATAGGAGAAATGGCGCTGTGCAAGCGGGATATCGATGTCGCGGCTCTCGCGGATTGGCTTGCCGTTGTCGAGTGTCTCTAGAACAGCAAAAAGACGGCTGTGTTTTTGCAAAAGACGTGCGAGCGCATATAGATATTTTGCCCGGCCAGGGCCGCCCAGCTTTTCCCATTTGGGCTGGGCCGTGCGGGCTGCGGCAACGGCGGTGTCTACATCGTCTTGCGTCGCCTGACTGAGCGTTGCCAAAACCTCACCGGTGGCTGGGTTTTTACTGTCAAACCCATCGGCGGGCGCGGTAAATTCACCATTGATGAAATGGCCAAATCGGCTGCCCTGATCAACCAGCCAGGTCAAAGCCTCGGCGGCGCTTTCGGGAGCGGGGCCATAGTCCATGGTTTCAAAAATCTCTTTTACGTTCATGACGTTTAGCTTTCGATTGCATAGCGGATCAAAACGATTGCTACGAAGAAGACAAACAGGACAGTTCCGGGAATGCGGCTGCGGCGGTGGTATTGCGCATAGGCTTGCAATGCTTTGGGGCAGGCTGCTGCAGGAGGCGGAGCAAAGTTGGGCGCAGGCCCAAGCTGTGCCTGCAAGACATCCGGCATCTCTGATACGGTCTGTTTCAAGTGCCAGCGACGGCGCTGGTACAGGATCACCCAAAGGGCAACAAAACAGGCATCAAATGTCCAATGACCCAGCATCTTTTAACCCATCGCGTGGCGGTAGCTGGCGGAATAGGCACCGGTGATGTGATGTTCTAGCTGGCGTTCGATGTCGCCGAGTAGGGACGAGGCCCCAAAGCGAAACAAGTCCGGCTGCAGCCAGCGTGTGCCCAGTTCATCTTTGATTAGTGCAAGATAGACCAGTGCGTCTTTGGCTTTTGAAATACCACCGGCGGGTTTGTAGCCGACCATATAGCCGGTGCGCTCGTGGAATTCGCGGATGGCGCGGATCATCACCAAAGACACCGGCAGGGTGGCGTTGACGCTTTCCTTACCAGTGGAGGTTTTGATGAAATCGGCGCCTGCCATCATGCACACAAGCGAGGCGCGCGCGACATTGCGTAAAGAGCCCAGCTCACCGGTGGCCAGAATGGCCTTAACATGGGCATCTCCACAGGCCTCGCGGAAGGCTTTCATTTCGTAATAAAGCGCTTGCCAGTTGCCAGACAGAACATGGCGACGCGAGATCACAATGTCGATTTCGTGCGCGCCTGCCGCGACGCTTTCACGAATTTCGGCAATACGCAGATGCAGAGGGGACAGGCCTGCCGGAAACCCGGTGGAAACTGCCGCGACCGGGATATCTGTGCCCTTCAGTGCGTCTACGGCTGTTTCGATCATATCGTGATAGACACAGATCGCGCCTGTGGTCAGTCCTTTCATATCGAGAGCCGCCAGCAGATCTGCGCGCACGGGCTGGCGCGCTTTTGCACATAGTCGCCGCACACGGTTTTGCGTGTCATCTCCTGACAGCGTGGTCAGATCCATAAGGCTGATAGCTTTCAAGAGCCATGCGGCCTGATACTCTTTCTTTACGCTGCGGCGACCGGGCAATGTGGCACAGCGGCGTTCAATGGCTGATGTGTTGGCCTGGACACTGGCCACCCAGTCCAGATCCAGTGGCATAACGGGCAGGCGCGGCACAGAGGGGGGCTGCGCCGTCGCAGTCTCGATGTTGCGTTCCATGGAAATCCTCAAAAAGTTGAATGGGATTTTGCAGAACTGGAGCTTTTTAGCAAGCAACAGGGCTTATATGGCGCATGCTTTTTAACCAGATGGACAAAAATAATTCTTTTTGCGAATTATTCTCATTTGCGTTGACTTAGTTGCAAATCACTCGCAATATCAGGTTAACCAATACTTGAGACTGGAAGGATTGTCGGAATCATGTGGACTCGTCGTCTGGCTGTTGCGGCTTTAGGTGTGTTTCTGGCTGTGCCTCTGTCTGCAGAGGTTGCGCCGTTGAAAGTGGTTGCCACAACTGGAATGATTGCAGATGCGGTCCGTCAGGTTGGCGGCGACGCTGTTGAGGTTAAGGCGCTGATGGGGCCGGGGGTTGATCCACATGCCTACCGTCAGACCCGTACAGATATAGTTGCATTGACGCGCGCTGATCTGGTGCTGTGGCATGGGTTGTATCTGGAAGCGCAGATGGAAAGTTTCATGCAGGATCTGTCTGAAAAGCGGACTGTTGTTGCGCTGGCGGATCAGTTGCCGACGTCCATTCTGCGTGGTCACGATGATTATGACGATAAGTTTGATCCCCATGTCTGGATGGCGCCTGCCCTTTGGAAGCTGATGATCGATGAGGTTGAAACCGCGCTTTCAACCGTGTTGCCTGAAAAGGCGGAGATTTTTGCGGCCAACGCGCAGGCGCACCAAAGTGAACTGGATGCGCTTGTGGCATATGGTCAGAACACTCTGAGCAAGGTTCCAGACAATCGCCGTGTGTTACTGTCTGCGCATGATGCTTTTGGATATTTTGGACGCGAATATGGTTTTGAGGTCATGGGAGTTCAGGGCATTTCCACGCAGTCTGAGGCGGGTTTGAACCGGATCAGTGCGCTTGTTGATATGCTGGTGGACCGTCAGATTACCGCCGTTTTTGTGGAAAGTTCGGTTTCAGACCGCTCTGTTCGGGCGCTGATCGAGGGGGCAGCAGCCCAGGGACATGAGGTGCAGATCGGGGGCGAGTTGTTCTCGGACGCGATGGGGGCTGATGGCACCTACGAGGGCACTTATGTTGGGATGCTGGATCACAACATCACCACGATTTCCAGCGCTTTTGGGGCAGATGTACCGGCGCGTGGGATGAACGGAAAACTGAGCGCAGGATTTTGATGCATGTTTGATTTAGTCTCTGAAAATGGCGTTGCGCAATGTTCTAACCTTGAGGAGGGAGCCAGCCCGCTTGCTATTCGGGGGCTGACCGTAAGCTATGGTCAGAAACCAGCGGTGTTTTCTGTGGACATGACAGTTGTGCCAGGTCAGATGACCGCGATTATCGGGCCAAATGGCGCCGGAAAATCGACCTTGCTGAAGGCTGCATTGGGGCTTGTCCCCAAAGTGTCTGGTCAGGTGCGGGTTTTTGGTGCCGATCTTATCAAACAGCGGGAGCGTATTGCCTATGTGCCGCAGCGCGCCAGTGTGGATTGGGATTTCCCAACCCGTGTGCTGGATGTGGTGTTGATGGGGCTTTATCGAGAGCTGGGCCTTTTGGCGCGCATTCGTGGCGCGCACCGCGCACAGGCCAAAGCCTGCCTTGAACGTGTTGGCATGGCTGATTTTGCGGATCGTCAGATTGGACAATTGTCAGGCGGTCAGCAGCAGCGGGTTTTCCTGGCGCGGGCTTTAGCGCAGAATGCAGATCTTTATCTGCTGGATGAACCCTTTGCCGGAGTGGATGCGGCCACTGAGAAAGCGATTATTTCTGTGCTGAAATCCCTGCGCGATGCAGGAAGGACGGTGGTTGTTGTGCATCACGATCTGGCCACTGTGCGTGATTATTTTGACAGTGTATTTCTAATCAACACGCGTAAAATTGCTGAAGGCCCAGTTGAACACGCGTTTACACCAGAGCTTCTGCAAGAGGCCTATGGCGGTCGTCTGGCGACGGCGCAAATGGACCAGATCCAACCTCTTGCAGGGTAAAGACCGTGCTGTTTGACGCGCTTTTGCTGCAGCTTGGCTATAATGCAACGTTGGTTTCTATCGGGGCGGCGCTGCTAGGTGGGGCCGCGGGGATCACCGGGACTTTTCTATTTTTGCGCAAGCGCGCATTGGTGTCAGATGCTGTGAGCCATGCGACCCTTCCAGGCGTATGTCTGGCATTTCTACTGATGGTGAGCTTTGGTGGGGATGGGCGCAATCTGACGGGATTGCTGCTGGGATCTGCCGTTTCTGCCGCTGCAGGCCTTTGGTGCCTGAATTGGCTGACGCAACGCACCCGATTGGCGGAAGATGCCGCCATTGGTGCTGTGCTTTCGGTTTTCTTTGGCTTTGGCGTCGTATTGTTGACCGTTATTCAAACGCTTGGGGTTGGGCGTCAGGCTGGGCTGGAGGGGTTTTTGCTTGGCTCGACTGCGGGGATGTTGTTTTCAGATGCACTGGTCATAGCGGCGGGAGGAACGGCAACGCTTTTTGTGATCTTGCTTGCCCGCCGCGCGCTGACCTTGGTGGCCTTTGATCCCGACTTTGCGCAGACGCAGGGTCTGCCGGTCGGGCGGATTGATATGCTGATGATGGGTTTGGTGATGGCGGTTACGGTTGTCGGTCTCAAGATCGTTGGTTTAATTCTGATTGTTGCACTTTTGATTATTCCTGCTGTTACGGCACGGTTCTGGAGTGAACGATCAGAACAGGTTGTGGCGTTGGCGGGGCTCTTTGGGGCGGGGGCGGCCTATGTCGGGGCGGCGCTATCGGCCTCGGCTCCAAACCTGCCCACTGGTCCTTTGATTGTTTTGGTGAGTTTTGCATTTTTTGCCCTATCGTTGGTCTGTGCCCCACAACGCGGTGTTTTGGCGGCTGTCGTGCAGCGACGGCGCTTTCAGCGACGTGTGCATTTGAGGCAGGGCCTTCTGGCGCTGGCACAGAACCAACCGATCTATGAAGCACTAACGCTGCGATTGTTGCGGCAAGCGGGCTTGGCCCGCGCAGATGGTGTGGCAACCGATGCGGGGAAGGCCCGCGCCGCCAAGGCGTTGAGAGACGAAAAACGCTGGGAATTCGTGCGCCGGGATCCTGCGAATGAAACGGCGGCTGCTTTGTATGATGGGTTGCGGGCGATTGAAACGGTGCTGACGGCAGACCAGATTGCAGAGATTGACCGCCAGATTGGTGGTCCACAAGAGGTGCTATTATGAGTGGCGCAGAATTTGTCCCGCTGTCACTGCCGCCTTTGGTGATCGGAACCTGTGCGGCGATTGCCTGTGCTTTGCCAGGAAATTTCTTGGTGTTGCGCCGTCAGGCGTTGATCGGTGATGCGATCAGCCATGTGGTGCTACCGGGCATTGTGGTTGCCTTTTTGCTGACTGGAGCGATCTCGACATGGCCGATGATGTTGGGAGCCTCAGCAGCTTCGGTGGTTGCGGTTATCTTGATCGAAGCCATTCGCCGCCTTGGGCGTATTGAGCCGGGCGCGGCAATGGGGGTCGTCTTTACGACGATGTTTGCCGCTGGTGTGCTATTGCTTGAACAGACAGACACGTCGACCGTGCATCTGGACGTGGAACATGCGCTTTATGGCAATTTAGAGAGCCTGATTTGGTTAGATGCTGTTGGCTGGACGTCTTTATGGGATTTTGAGGCATTGGCTGGCCTGCCTCCTGAAGTGTTCCGAATAGGTGCGGCGCTTTGCGGTGTGAGTCTGTTTATCGCTGTGTTTTGGCGGGCCTTAAAGATCTCAACCTTTGATGAAGGGTTTGCGCGCGCAGTGGGCATCGCCACGGCGCCTCTTGGTATTGCACTTGTGATTACGGCGGCCATTGCCGCGGTTGCTGCCTTTGATGCTGTCGGGTCGATTATTGTGATTGCGATGTTCATCTGCCCACCTGCAGCGGCGCGTATGATGACCAATCAGTTGGGGCATCAAGTGGCCTGGAGTGTTGTCTTTGCCGCTGTCTCGGCCATTTTGGGATATGTATTGGCGGGATATGGGCCTTTGTGGCTGGGTCTGCAGGATGCAGTATCTGCCGCAGGAATGATTGCAACACTATCTGGCGTGATTCTCGCACTCTGTGCGCGTTTTGGCCCCTGTCGCCGCCGGGCTGGCGCGCCCCTAGGCGTATAGCTCTTTGTCTTAAGTGCCTGTTTTGTTCTAATTTGGCGCTGGCGCATCTCGTCTTAGATGTGCTAAATTTAGCGGTATGAGAAGCCAAGACCCCCAGATCAGCCATGAGACAACGATTGCGCGTCCAGTGATCCGACAACTGGATGACAGTGCGATCAACCGTATTGCTGCGGGGGAAGTGGTGGAACGTCCGGCCTCAGCGGTGAAAGAGCTGGTGGAAAACGCCGTGGACGCAGGTGCGCGCCGGATTTTGGTTGAGGTTGCGGATGGCGGCAAAACACTGATCCGCGTGACGGATGATGGCGTGGGTATGACACCCGAGGATCTGCCTCTTGCGTTGTCACGTCATGCCACGTCAAAGATCGATGGCAGTGATTTGCTGAATATCCACACCTTTGGATTTCGGGGGGAAGCGTTGCCGTCACTTGGTGCGGTGGGGCGTCTTACGATTACCAGTCGTGCACAAGGGCATGAGGCCGCACAAATTGAGGTTTCAGGCGGACAGGCTGCGCCGGTAAAGCCTGCAGGCTTGCGGGCTGGAACAATCGTAGAGCTGCGGGATCTGTTCTTTGCAACGCCTGCGCGTTTGAAATTCATGCGCTCTGATCGCGCCGAAAATCAGGCGATTTCGGATGTGGTCAAACGTCTGGCCATGGCAGAGCCGTCGATCGGGTTTACCCTGCGCGATGTGTCGGGAGGCGGTGAGGGACGCGTGACCTTTCGCGCAGATCCTTTGCCCGGTGATTTGTTTGATGCTTTGCATGGACGTCTGGCGCATGTGATTGGTCGTGAATTTGCTGAAAATGCGCTGCGGATTGATGCCAATCGGGATGGGTTGCGCCTTTATGGCTATGCTGCTTTGCCAACCTATTCGCGCGGGGCTGCGGTGACGCAGTTCCTGTTTGTGAACACGCGACCCGTGAAAGATAAAATGCTGACAGGGGCCTTACGGGCCGCTTATATGGATTTTCTCAGTCGGGATCGCCATCCGGCGGCTGCGCTGTTTATTGATTGTGATCCCGAGCAGGTGGATGTGAATGTGCATCCCGCGAAGTCTGAGGTGCGCTTTCGGGATCCGGGTGTGGCGCGCGGGTTGATTGTTTCCTCGTTGCGCCATGCATTGGCCGAGGCAGGCCATCGGGCATCAACAACGGTTGCGGGCGCAACATTAGGGGCAATGCGCCCTGAGGAACCAACTGCTAGCGGCGGACCCCGGATCTATCAGATGGAGCGCCCTTCCTATGGCGCACGTCAGCAGTCCTATGCGGCGCAATCCCCAGTGCAGCCGCCAACGTTGTCTTATCCTGCGCCGCCATCGACAGAGACACCGGGTTTTGCCGAACTGTCTGACGCTTATAGCGGGCAAACCATTGAAACGCCTGATCCGCAACCAGACCATCCAATCGAGGATCTGCCATTGGGAGCCGCGCGTGGGCAGGTGCATGAAAACTATATCATTGCGCAGACGCGTGACGGTATGGTGATTGTGGATCAGCACGCGGCCCATGAACGCCTTGTCTATGAACAGCTGAAAGCACAGATGGCGGAAAACGGTGTGACGGCGCAGGCTTTGCTTATTCCTGAAATTGTGCAGCTCAGCGAAGGCGATTGCGCGCGTCTGCTGGATGTTTCAGATGAGCTGTATAAATTTGGCCTTGGTATTGAACCCTTTGGCGGCAATGCGATTGCTGTTCGTGAAACGCCAGCGCTGCTTGGGGAAGTGAATGCAGAAGCGATGCTGCGTGATATCCTGGATGAGCTGGACGATCAGGGCGAAAGCCAGCTGGTGCAGGCCCGGATCGAAGCCATCCTGAGCCGGGTTGCCTGTCATGGCTCGATCCGCTCTGGGCGGCGGATGCGGGGCGAAGAGATGAATGCGCTGTTGCGCGAAATGGAGGCCACGCCTCATTCTGGTCAATGCAATCATGGCCGCCCGACCTATGTCGAATTGAAATTGGCTGACATTGAGCGGCTGTTTGGTCGCACGTGACCTGTTCGGAGTTTTTATGACCGAAGATCTTTTTCCCGTTGTTCTGATCGGCCTGCTGTTGGGGGGGCTTGTAATCGGCGCAGTATTGTTGCGCCGGGCGGTTTCACGGGTTGAACGCCTACAGAGCGAAGTTGCTGAACTGATGCGTCACAACGCTGATTTGCAGGCGGATAATGCTACCTTACATGCGGCAGCAACGCGGTTGCCTGAGGTTTTGGACGAAGTCACAACCTTACGACGCATCCATGAGAACGAATTGGTTGCTCGCCATAAGGCTGAGGCTGAAGTCAAAGCACTGACAGTGCAGCATGAGGCGCGACTGGAAGAATTGCGCCAGATGAACGCACAGCTCGAAAGCAAATTCTCGGCAATGGCGTCTGGTGTGCTTAAGCAGAATTCAGAAAGTTTTCTCAATCTGGTGAGTGAACGATTTCAGGCCCATAAGAAAACAGCTGATGCAGACCTTGCGCAGCGCCATGCCGCCATCGAAGGCTTGGTCAAGCCTTTGGATGAAAAACTTGGCCAGTTTGGTAAGCAGATCAAAGACATCGAACAATCCCGTAATGAAGCCTATGGCGCTATTCGCGAACAGGTCAAAACCCTATCCGAAGGGCAGGCGGCGCTTGGTGGAGAAACCCGTAAATTGGTGCAAGCCCTGCGTGCGCCCAAAACACGGGGCCGGTGGGGCGAAATGCAGATGCGTCAGGTCTTTGAAATGGCAGGCATGTCTGAACATGTAGATTACGAGTTGGAGAAATCTGTTAACACCGATGCGGGGCAACGTCGCCCGGATGCGGTTGTCCGCATTCCCGGTGGGCGGTCGATCATTGTTGATGCCAAAACTCCGCTTGAAGGTTACCTAGATGCGTTGGAAGCGGAAACCCCGGAAGAGCAATCAACCCATTTGCAGCGCCATTCAGCCCATGTGCGCACCCATGTGAAACAGTTATCGTCCAAAGCCTATCAGGCCGCATTGGGGGAAACGCCTGATTTCGTGGTGATGTTCATTCCCGGTGAAACCTTTGTTTCTGCCGCGGTTGAAGCGGATGCAGGGCTGATTGAATATGCCTTTGAAAATAAGGTTTTGATTGCAACCCCGACCACATTGATGGCCTTGGTTAAATCCATTGCTTATGGCTGGCAGCAGGAAAAAATGGCTGAGAACGCGATCGAGGTGCAAAAGACAGCGCGCGATCTATACGACCGTTTAAACACGTTTTCCAAGAATCTGGCTTCGGTTGGCAAGTCGCTGTCGTCTTCGGTTAATCATTACAATAAGGCTGTTGGATCCTTAGAGGCGCGCGTCATGCCGTCCGCCAGACGGTTCGAAGCGATGGGAGTTGTTGCGCAGGGTGGTGAGCTGGACAGCCCTGACGCTGTAGAGTTAGAGCCTCGTCAGATGACTTTGCTTGGATCAGATAATTAGAATGACGGCGGGGCTTTCGCCGCAAGAAGAATTGTTACGGCGCGCGCAAATTGATGCTGAGCGTGTGGTTGCTTTGTTGCGTATGTTAGTTGCGCTTGCGCTGTGGGGCGGTGTAATCCTAGCTATTGATGAATTTACTTTGGAGGCGCAGCCTTATCTGAAAACACAGATCATAATCGCAAACGTAATGATGGGATCTTATTTTCTGCTGGGAGCCGTCAGTTTTCTTGCGGTTCGCGCAGGAGTGTTTCGCCGTTGGATGATCTGGTTTGTTGCAACGGCGGATTGTGGTTTTCTTATCCTCAATACTTGGCTTAGTCTTAAGAATACATCCGTTCCAGGGGATATGTTGTTTTTAATGCCGGCCGTTTGGTTGGCACCTTTGGTGCTGGCTTTCAGTGTCCTACGCTTTAACCCTCGTATTCAGGCATATAGTGTTGCTTTGATTGTCGCGGGATTGGCATCTCTGTGTTTCGTGGTTAAAATTCCGGGTGACGTTGACATGTTGCCGCGGATCGAAACTGCGCTTGCGGCTCCACCGAATTTAATTCGTTTGTTTATGGTTTTCCTTGCAGGCATGGTGCTGGTCTTTGCGGCATTTCGCACCAATGCCCTGTTGCGGGTATCTATAGCGGCGACCAAGGAAAAAGCCTATCTGACCCGGTATTTACCCCGTAAACTTGTCGAGGACCTGACCGCTGCAGATCCAGAAGAATTACGTAACGGACAATTGTGTGAAGCCGCTATTCTATTTGCTGATATTCGCGGATTTACGCGATGGGCTGAAGGGCGTGCACCAGAGGAAATCGGAGCTTTTATCACTGAATTCCGCGAACGTGTTGAGCATGTTACGAAAGCACATGGCGGCGTTATAGACAAATATATAGGTGATGCGGCAATGGTGTTGTTTATGGATGGTTCCGTAGCAGAACGAGGACTGGCCTGTGGCAACGCTCTACTGAGAGAAATCACACTTTGGTCGGAGCTTCGATGCGAGCAGGGGTATACGCCGGTACGGATTGGTATTGGCTTGCATCAGGGAGAAGTCCTTGCAGGTGTTGTCGGCACAGAAGAGCGCCTAGAATATACGGTTTTGGGAGATACTGTGAATATCGCGTCTCGTTTGCAAGAGCAGTGTAAACAGGCCGAAGTTGATTTTATTACTTCGGAAACGGTTTTGGACTCTGCTGCAGTGCAAGAGGGGTGGCATTTCTTGCGTTCTGAAAAGTTGCGGGGCAGGGTTGGAGAGATCCGATTGTACGGGCTCTCTACCGTGCCAGAAAATCGATGTTAGCTCTAACTGAGCTTGGCATTGCTCAACATACCCTGTTCCCAAA
Source organism: Epibacterium ulvae (assembly GCF_900102795.1). Taxonomy (GTDB): domain Bacteria; phylum Pseudomonadota; class Alphaproteobacteria; order Rhodobacterales; family Rhodobacteraceae; genus Epibacterium; species Epibacterium ulvae. The sequence goes on from NZ_FMWG01000006.1 coordinate 240,477, forward strand.
CCCGTTTCACAGAGGCGCGTTGTTCCATAGTTTTCATGAACGTGTGGATCTTGGGGAAATCCTCTGGATTAACGCCATCGCCCTTTAGCCAAGTGCAGATCACATAGAGGTAGATATCAGCAAGAGAGGCTGTTTCTCCCAACACATAGGGCTCTTTCAGGCCATATTTGGAGATGTAAGCACAGGATTCAGCCATCGTTTGAGGCACTTTGGCGGTCATATCCTCAAAAGAAGATGCGGCTGAGGCCCAGCGTGATCCGCGCATTTTATGCGCGTGGTTCACGTGCATTGTAGAGGCAAGATAGAACATAACTTCGCGCATTCTTGCCAAAAGCAGAGGGTCGCTTGGGCGCAGCTGAGCAGCGGGGGCAAGGTCTGCGATATATTCCAACAGCGCGCCTGTCTCTGTGAGAATACCGCCATCGACGACCAAAGCAGGTACGCGACCTTTGGGGTTTATCTGGCCAAAGGCGGCGCTTGCCTGTTCTTTGTTGGCGAAATCAATTCGGACTGCCTCATAGTCGAGACCTGCTTCTTCCAGTGCAATTGCGATGGCCACTGAAATGGTATTGGGAGCGAAATAGAGCTGCATGTTAAATCTCCGGAACGACAGAGTTACAGGTGCGTTCTTGCGTAGTGACGTTCGGGTGCATCAAGGTGAGGCACCGCGTTATAAAGATCGGGGTAGAGACGCCCATCCATTTGGTAAAAGCGGTGGAGCGAACTGTTCATGATGCCAAGTACGATATGAGCCGTGGCTTTGGCGTCCAGATCCAGACAATGACGCATCATCATGCCAATCACACCGCCCGAAGTGATAATGAGCGCAGGTCCGTGCCCGGCTGCAATTTCGCGCAGTGCAGCGTGCACGCGTGATGAAAAATCGGTCCAGCTTTCATACGGGGCCTCGATGCGACCTTCTGCCCAGGCAGAAAACACTTGTGGAATATGGGTTGCAAAGCCTTCCCGCTCTGTTGGAATGGCGAGGCCATGCTGTGCTTCCATCGCTTCGGAGAGGGAAAAATATTCCATTTCGTTGAGGCGTTTGTCTTCGGTACAGGATGCAGAGAAGCCCATACCATCTGCTGTTTCCCAATGGCGGCGCAGGGTGCCACAATAGACGCGGCTATACGTGGCTTGGGTTGTGCGAAGATGATCGCCCAGCCATTGCGCCTGTTGATGACCAAGCGGGCTGAGCCGATCATATGAGACTTCGTCGCGTGCGCCGGTGTTCGCCTGCCCGTGGCGTACTAGGGTAATGTGGCTCATGAGTATGGTCCTGCCTGCCTGTCACAGAAGGTCAGTGTTAAGGGAGGAGGAGCGAGGAGAAAAGAAGTATCGCATTCGTCGCCCCAGCTTCCTGTGCAACGTGGCTTTCAATGCTCATTCGGATGAGCATGCCAGCGTTGGTAGCCGCGTTCCATCATGCGATCACGATGTTCATCTGCTGCCAATGAGGCCTCTTTAAGGTTGTCAAAGAGATTGATGACCTGATGGCCATCATCTCCCGGATGGCCCCATTCTCTGAGCAGGGAGACTTCGCTGAACAGGTTCATGGCCAGCTCGATCCGGTAATAGCGCGCTGGGGTCGTTTCAGACTGTGCATACAGTAAACATATCGCCATACGCCCAGCTTATCCACAGCAGGGTATGGGATCAAGGATCTTCTATACCTTGTGTTGACTGGCTTTCGCGCCCCTAAGGATTGACTATTGGTTGCTCTGGACCTGCCGTGTGGCCAAAACAAGAACACCTGCTGCCAGCGAGAGCACCAATGTAAGGGCTAAGGTGAAGCTGCCGAGCAATGCCCCTAGTAGTAATGTCATCATGGCGACGCCGCAAAGGCCCATCGCGAGCAAAGGCCAAAATCCGGCATTCGAAGGCCGCTTTGGTTGTACTCTTCTATGAGGTCGCCGCGTTTCCGAGAGAAGGTTTGCCTCCTCAACAGAATCGTGAAGTTTAGATTTAGCGATCTGAAGCTCGGTCTCTGTGATCTCGCCTCTTGCTCGCGCCGCATCAAGCTGGCGCAATTCATCTTTGATTGCCGTCATGGCACCCACCCATTTTACCCAGATCCAGAATAGCAAAAAAACGGGTCAGACCTTAGGGAAATCGGTAATTTTCTGAGGTTTCGGTTAACCCTATTTGTTTGGTTTTAGATGGTTTATCCATTGTTTTTATATGGTTTTTCGTGGCACTGGCTGTGGAATTTCCAGTATGTGGCCTTTATTTTCATGATTTCTTACAAGATTTCCGTGGAAGCGCTTTGGGGGCGAGCGGGGCTTGTTTTGTTGCATTGACAATGGTCTGTTCTGAATGCGCCGTTGTGGAGCGTCGCCTTTGGTTAATTTTTTGGTTGCCCAGAAAGCCCGGCATTGCGGCGTTTTTCCAGCTGGTAATTCCGATTAAAATAATCGAAATAGAAGTATCCTGATGATGAGGCTACTTGATGACGCTCGCCCCTTCTCAAAAAGACTATGCGCCCCATGGCAGTCGACGTGGCAGCAAAAGCGGGAGCGGTCTTTTTGCGGGCATAGGATTGGGCGTGGCTGGCGCAAGCCTTTTGCCGATGTTGGCGGTTTTGCTAGCTGCTCTCACAGGTGGATTTGATACAGTTACACATCTCGCCCAGACGGTGATGCCGCGCTATGCGGGAACGACATTGCTTTTGGTTTTGATGGTCGGGGCAGGCACACTGTCGATTGGGGTTGGGGCAGCTTGGCTTGTGACGATGACCCGTTTTCCGGGCGTGCGGCTTTTTGAAATGCTGCTGGTCTTGCCGCTTGCTTTTCCAGCCTATGTTCTGGCCTATGCTTATACCTATATTCTGGACCACCCTGGTATTGTGCAATCCACATTGCGGGAGGTGATGGGTTGGGGACCGCGGGATTATTGGTTTCCAGAGATCCGCTCGCTTCCCGGTGCTGCATTGATGTTGGTTCTTGTGCTGTACCCTTATGTGTATCTGCTGGCGCGGGCGGCGTTTTTACAGCAGACATCTGGCGCGTTTCTTGCTGCGCGCGCTTTGGGGCATAGTTCTTTTTCCGCCTTTTGGCGGGTGAGCCTACCGATGGCGCGTCCTGCCATTGCATCCGGTGTCTTGCTTGCAGTCATGGAAACCATCGCGGACTTTGGTACGGTCGCTTATTTTGGAGTTCAGACCTTTGCCACAGGGATTTATACCAGTTGGTTTTCACTTGCAGACCGGGCTGGGGCCGCGCAACTGGCGTTATGTCTGCTAATTTTTGCGCTGTTCCTTTCAATGGGAGAGCGTGTAAGCCGAGGTAAAGCACGTTACCATCAGGCGGGCAAACAACACAGTCGGATGCCGCCTGCCGAGCTGACAGGCCTGCGTTGTTTTGTGGCTTGGGGCTTATGTAGCTTGCCAGTGGTGCTGGGATTTGTGCTGCCGGTTGTGATTTTGGTCAATATGGGGCTGGAATCTGAACAGAACTTACTGAGCCGCCGCTATATTGCGTTTATTCGAAATTCAATCACATTGGCCACAACAGCGGCGTTTGTGACAGTGGTCGCAGCGGTGTGTCTGGGTCTTTATCAACGGTTGCGGCGTGGCAAGATTTCGGCAGGCGCGGCTTATGTGGCGCGATTGGGCTATGCGGTGCCGGGAGGAGTGATTGCAGTTGGTCTGATGGTGCCTTTTGCAGTGTTCGATAATGCGCTGGATGCATGGATGCGGGCGACGTTTGACATTCGAACCGGCTTGTTGATCACGGGATCAATTTGGCTTTTGGTAATGGCGTATATGGTCCGGTTTCTGTCTGCTGCTCTTGGTGCTTATGAGGGCGGGCAATCGACGGTTCATATGAATATGGATGCGGCGGCGCGGTCTTTGGGGCACGGTCCATTAGCGATGTTGCGGCGTGTGCATTTACCTTTGCTGACGCCGAGTCTTCTCACGGCGTTGTTGATTGTCTTTGTTGACGTGATGAAAGAGCTGCCCGCGACGTTGATCATGCGGCCCTTTAATTATGATACTTTGGCCATTCAGGCCTATCGCCTTGCGTCAGACGAACGGCTGGAAGGCGCAGCTGTGCCATCGCTTGTCATAGTCGCAGTGGGGTTGCTGCCTGTAATCCTGATTTGTCGTCAGGTTGGACGGCGCTAGGCGGGGCTAACCCGGATCAACTGGTCCACCAGTTTTCGATTTGCTCTTTTGAAATGCGATCAGCTGGCCCCAGAGCAACCAACATAGTCTCGGTTGCATCGCAGCGCTTTGCCTCCACGTGACGCCCTACAATATGTAAACTGTAGGCACCACCACTGGTTAGGACAAAGCCCTTCATACGATACAGACCTGCTGGGCGCTCTGCTAGTTTTTCGCCAAGCCGGCGGCGATCTAGAGGCGTGTCGCTTTGATGGTACCAGGTGGTGTAGGAGGGATGAACCACCGGCTTTTTCCCGCGCGGCAAGGGAATGACATCAAACAAGAGATCGGCCACCGGGGCGGCATTCAGAAGTGTTGGGCTTCTGGCCCCAAGTTTTTGCAGCTGTTTACTAAAATCAGGTGTTGTGTCTTGAGCCTTATTGATAAGCACTAGATCTGCACAGCGAATTTGCTGTGCAACCTGTGCTTCAAGTAAGGGGTCCGACAAAAGTTCAGGGCCATTGATCGCGTCAACCAGCGTTACAATCCCATTGTACCGTAAACTGCCCTGCGCAATGACAGAGTTGGCAATCGCAAGTGGATCCGCAATTCCGCTTGCTTCGATCACAAGATGATCCGGTTTATCGGCCCGAGCCAAAACCTGAAAAAGCGCCTCTGTCAGGTCATCGCCCATCGTGCAGCAGATGCAGCCGTTGTTCAGTGCAATGCTGTCGGCATTATTGGCTTGAATTAAATGATCATCGATATTGATCGCGCCAAAATCATTGACGATGACTGTCAAGTTTAACCCGTGAGGTTCAGCAAGCAAACGATTGATCAGTGTTGTTTTGCCGGCCCCTAGATAGCCACTTATGATTGTGACTGGAATGCGTCCCGTACCCGCGCGCGGCATGTCACCGTTGCGCCCAATAATACTCATATTACCTATCCTAATGCTTCCCAAGCGATCTTTACGCAGCACTCTTGAATGGAATCAAGGTTTGTACATGGGTCAGAAACGGGGCAAAGTTCGTGTTCTTGTAAAGTCCATTTTCTTGATACGGCGATAGCGCCGGGTACAAGTTTGTCGTGCTTCTACCCTCAGTCAGGGCGTTGCGCCAATAAAAAAGGGCGCGGAAAATCCACGCCCTTATGAGTTTTGCTTAAAAAGAAATTTATTTCCAATTTACTTCGTTGAAGATTTTCTGAGCGGTTGGGATGTTTTTTGCCACGTCTGACAAAACAACAGTATCCGCTTTGAATGAGCCAAGCGCTGAGACACTTGGTGCCAGCTCTACGTCGGAGACAACCGGGAATTCATCATTGCCGTTTGAGAAGTATTGCTGTGCTTGGTCTGATGCGAGGTATTCTAGGAATTTGATCGCGTTATCTTTGTTTGGAGCGTGAGCGGCAACACCACCACCGGACAGGTTCATGTGCGCACCTTCCGCGTCCTGTGAGGGAAAGACCCAGCCCAACATGTCGCGTTTGTCAGAAACACCTTTGACATCTTTGCGGATTGAACGTGCAAAGTAGTAAGAGTTTGAAACTGCGATTTCACATTCACCTGAGATCACACCGCGCAGCTGGTCTGTGTCACCACCTTGGGGCGCGCGCGCCATGTTTGCAACAACTCCAGCCGCCCAGTCTTTTGCGATGTCTTCGCCGTGATGGGTCACGATTGAAGCCAGCAGGGTCTGGTTGTAGGTATTGGTTGAAGAGCGAATGCAAACTTGGCCTTTATAGTCGGGCTTTGCAAGATCCAGATATGTGGCAGGTGGGTTGGTCACGTCTTCTTTGTCAAAGAAAACAATGCGGGCACGTTGCGAGAAGCCGAACCACTGATTGTCGCTATCTTGCAGATTGGTCGGAATTTTTTCTTCCAGCAGGGCGCTGTCGATAGCCTGCAGGATGCCTGCGTTTTTCGCACGTGCCAGACGGGAGGTATCAACTGTCAGCAGGATATCAGCTGGTGAATTTGCACCTTCGGACTCCATCCGCGCAATCAGCTCGTCTGCTTTGCCTTCGATGCGGTTGATGGTGATGCCAGTGGCGTCTTCAAAATCGGTGTAGAGACGTTCATCCGTGTCATAGTGACGTGAGGAGTAGAGGTTCAGCTCACCTTCGGCGGCGGCAGAAGTTGCAACGATGGCGGTCAAAGCGCCAGCCAGCAGATGTGTCGATTTCATCGTCATGTTTCCCAGATTTCATAATAACAGGTGCAGTTAACCTGACTGAAACTGTCAATTAACCTATTCTGGGTGGGATGCAACTCTTTTCTGAGTGATTTACTCGGATAGTTTGATTTGGACAATTTGATTGTGTTGGGATGAAGCGGGCTGACCCTGTGGCAGCGTGCGAAATTGCTACTGATTGAAAACAAAAAAACCGCATCGAATGATGCGGTTTTTTATAAACTATTTAGTGATTTTAACCCTGACGCGCTTTGAATTTGCGCTGGGTCTTGTTGATCACATATACGCGGCCCTTGCGACGCACAATGCGGCAATCACGGTGCCGGTTCTTGAGCGAGCGGAGCGAGTTCTTGACTTTCATAGCCATTCTCCTGTTCTGCGGCGCGCGAACCAGCGCCTGGGTTACGGATGTCGGGATCTCACTATAAGATCGCAACAATGAAATCATGGTGGGCGATACAAGGTTCGAACTTGTGACCCCTTCGATGTCAACGAAGTGCTCTACCACTGAGCTAATCGCCCATGATTACCTACGTTTCACATCTGCCCCAAATAAATGGGGCGCGGTGTTCCGCGCCGGTGAAGGGGTCTATAATAAGAGTCGCGCATAGGTGCAAGAGCTTTTGAGAAGAGAATTTTCCCTCTATGCTAATTGTCAGCGCATATTCGTGGAGGATGTATGTCAGAGGCGACCTTTGTATTGGAAATGCCGCGAATCCGTCGGTCAGGCGTTGTTTTTGCCTCACCACATAGCGGTGACAGGTATGATGACCTGCTGTTCCCCAAAACGATTCTCGAAACCCCACAGATTCGCAGTTCAGAAGATGCGTTTGTTCACCAGTTGTTTGATTGTGTGCCTGAGCTTGGCGCGCCGTTTCTGCGCGCGATTGCACCAAGGGCTTATCTGGATCTTAATCGGGCCACTGATGAATTGGACCCGGCACTGATTGCAGGGCTACCAAAGCGGGGGCAAAACCCACGAATTGCTTCGGGGCTGGGCGTGATACCGCGTGTTGTTGCGGGGGGGCGTGCGATTTACCGTGGTAAACTGTCGATGGAAGAGGCACGCAGGCGCATTCATCGCTACTGGCATCCGTATCATGCGCAATTGCGTCGGTTGATGGAAGCAGCTTCACGCGAGTATGGCGTTGCGATTCTTATTGATTGTCATTCCATGCCTCATGAAGCGGTGTCTGAGACACGGCTTGCGAATGGAAAGAAGCCGGATATCGTGCTTGGGGATCGTTTCGGGGCCTCTGCATCGGGTCATTTGGTCGATCAGATCGAAGCAGCTTTTGTAAGAGCCGGGTTAACTGTTGTGCGTAATGCGCCGTTTGCAGGTGCGTATATTACGCAGACCTATGGGCGCCCATCGCGCAACCAGCATGCGATTCAGATTGAGATCGATCGTGCCCTCTATATGAACGAGGCGAAGGTTGAGCCACATGAAGGGTTTGCTCCGCTGCAAGCCGTCTTGCGAACTGTGGCTTCTGATCTTATCGAATTGGGACGAGATTGCAGTGATCTGGCGGCTGAGTAGCGTGTTGTTCCATGTGAAACGATGCCTTTAACGCAGGGCCCGGCCTTTCACGATGATGTCAGCGCCGAAACGCTCACGAAGTGTATCTGTCGCGCGCTCTGCTTGGGCGCGCTTCCCAGCGTCAGGGTCTAACAGATCGCCTGTCATTTCGGCCTGTGAAGCTGGAACAAGGTCAGACAGCCCACAGCCGAGTAGGCGAAATGGACCTTCTGAGACGGCCCCATCCAACAGTTCGCGTGCGTGACGATAGATTTGATCCGCGATTTGTGTTGCATCACGCAGTGTGACGCGGCGCGTGAGGGTTGAATGATTTGCCCGTTTCAGTTTCAGTGTGACAACCTGCCCGGCCAGGGATCTTGCTTTGGCACGCGAAGAAACCTTTTCTGCCAATCGCCATAAATGCCCATCCAGTATGGTCAGGTGTGAGGTGTCTTCGAAAAAGGTTGTCTCATTTGAGATTGATTTAATTGGGCTGCGTGCTGAGACGCGCCGTTTGTCTTGACCGCGTGCAAGATGCCACAGCCGCTCCCCCATGCTTCCAAATCGAGCGCTGAGGTCACGTCTTTCCCATCGCAACAGGTCTGAGAATGTGTGAATGCCAGCTTTATTAAGGGATTCTTGGCCCGCGGGACCGATTCCCCAGATTAATCTGACAGATTTATCACGTAGAAAATCACCGGTTTCAGCGCGACCAATCACAGAAAACCCGCGCGGTTTATCCAGATCAGAGGCAACCTTTGCGAGGAACTTGTTGTGGCTGAGGCCAATGGATCCGGTAATCCCCAGTTCATCCTTCATCCGTTTCACGAGACGCGAAAGCATGACGGCGGGGGGGGCGCCATGGAGTTTTTCGGTGCCTGACAAGTCCAGAAAGGCCTCATCAAGGGAGAGAGGTTCGATCTCCGGGGTCAGTTCATGCATCATCGCGCGGATGTCCCGACTGATCTCAGCATATAGAGACATACGGGGTTTGATCACCACGGCATCTGGGCACAACTTTAGTGCTTGAAACATCGGCATGGCAGAGCGGACGCCACGAATGCGGGCGACATAGCATGCGGTTGAGACAACGCCGCGCTTGCCTCCCCCGATGATCACGGGTTTGTCTGCCAGCTCTGGATTGTCGCGCTTTTCGACACTGGCATAAAAGGCGTCGCAATCCATATGCGCGATGGAAAGGGCAAAAAGTTCATCATGCGATTTTAGACGTGGCGCGCCACAGTTTGGGCAACGCCGTCCTGTGGGGGGCGTGTCAAAGGTTGTGAGACATTCGCGACATAAAGTTTGCATAGAACGTGGAGGTGGGGCTTGCGCCAGACCAATGGCCTGAGTCTATTGATGATGGAATGTAACCTAACGCGTGCAGAAAGCAGAGTCTTTATGGGATCGGCACATTGAGAGGGACAATGGATTTTATCGGTGCGAAACTTGCGGTGTTTCTTGGCGATAAGGTGTTAGTGGTTTTGCGGGATGATAAGCCGGATATTCCCTTTCCCGGATATTGGGACTTGCCCGGTGGAGGGCGCGAAAACGACGAAACGCCTGCCCAATGCGCGCTGCGCGAGACCGAGGAAGAGGTTGGTTTGAAGCTGGAAGAGATCGATCTTTTATGGTCGCGGTCTTATGAGGCGGAGGGAAAGCGATCTTGGTTTTTTGTCACCCGACTTCCTGCAGATATGGAACGAGACATCCGGTTTGGCGATGAGGGCCAGCGTTGGGCCTTGATGGACGCGGAGACATTCTGTGCGCATCCCAAAGCCGTCCCGAATTTTAAGTCGCGTCTGTTGGATTATTTGGGTGAAAAATCTGTTGATCTTTGGGAGTGACAGACAAAGCCCCCCGCTGAACGCGGGGGTAGGTTGACAAGCTACAGGAAGAAAGAGCCTGTCAGGGGAGTGTCTCAACCTTAGAATCCGTAAGAGAGGCCGCCGGATCAAATTTTGATGTGTATTGATACAAATGCCGAAAGAAAGCTGTGTGTTTTAAGACACAGGTTTGAGTGCGGTATTGCAAGCGGCGCGCCTGTAAAAATGAGGTACTGAAAGGCATTAGGTGAAAGCAGCAGGGGTTTTTCCTGCTGCCCGCCGAAGTGGTGTTTGAAAGAAAATATTCTTTTCGTTCTGCCTATTTTTCACTCGTTTCTGAGTGGTAATACAAGATATTGCAACGCTGTTTAAGTTGTAGCCCTACTTTGCTTTACGTCTGCAGTGAGAAGGGTGAGGGAGTCAGCGGAGTACTATTTATGGGTTTCGCAGTTCCTGTTGAATGCTCAGGGCAGCGGTTTTGGGGTTTTCTGCTTGCCAGATTGGTCGCCCTACCACGATGTGGTCCACCCCGTCTTTGATCGCTTGAGCTGGAGTTGCGACGCGTTTTTGATCGCCAAGCGCTGCACCAGCAGGGCGTACGCCCGGGGTGACGATGAGTTTGTCTTGAGCTTCTGGCAAGGCGCGGATGAGAGCGGCTTCTTGAGGGCTTGCGATAACCCCGTCTGCGCCTGCGGACAATGCACGGCCTGCGCGCTCTTGGACGAGATCTTTGATGTCGCCGGGTTTGATCAATGCGCCATCCAGATCAGCACGATCCAAAGAGGTGAGAATTGTGACGGCCAGAATTTTCAAATCTTTGCCTGCAGCGCCTTCTTTGGCGGCCTTCACAACATAAGGGTCGCCGTGGACGGTCAGAAAATCGAGATCGAATTGCGCCAGGCCGCGCACCGCATTTTCGACAGTTGCGCCGATGTCAAAGAGCTTCATGTCAAGAAAAATGCGTTTTCCGTGTTCTTGCTTCAGTTCATTGGCAAGGGCCAGGCCGCCACCAGTGAGCATTCCAAGACCGATTTTGTAAAAAGAGACGGCATCACCCAATTGTTCAGCCAGTTTGAGGCCTGCGATTGCGTTTGGCACATCCATTGCAACAATCAAGCGATCATCTGTGGGCGACTGCGTCATGAGGTTTCCTTTCAAAGGGCGGTTTGGCACGAAATTGGCGTTTCATACGCCTGCAGGCTGGCAACGGCAAGAATTTGTAGAGACAGGAGAGAGGCTCCCGCATCTGAAGCTGTCCTATCGGACAGATTACAGATTTTGGGCCAGGCATCGCGCCGCGGCGCGATGTGGTCGGAGATGATCGCAGTGTCAGGGAATTCCTCATTCTTTTGCGGTATTCTCCTCTTGAAGCGGGATAAAAACTGCCCAAATCTGAGAGTAAGGTTCGAACCGGGACGTGCTGCCAATGTGGGCGTCAAACCGATCCGAACGCTTACAGAAGGAGAGATAAGATGGACTTGAACAAGTTCACTGAACGCGCGCGCGGTTTTGTGCAGGCGGCGCAGACGATCGCTTTGCGCGAAGGGCACCAGCGTATGGTGCCGGAGCATATCCTCAAAGCGCTGATGGATGATGACCAAGGGTTGGCCAGCAACCTCATTGCCCGTGCGGGCGGTACGTCAGCGCAGGTTGTTGAGGCTGTGGAAGCCGCAGTCGCAAAACAGCCTAAGGTTTCAGGGGATGCTGGGCAAATTTATATGGATGGTCAAACCGCCAAAGTCATGGATGAGGCGGTAAAAATTGCGGAAAAGGCTGGCGACAGTTTTGTACCCGTTGAACGTCTTTTGATGGCGTTGTGCCTTGTAAAATCAAAGGCCAAGGATGCTTTGGTCGCAGGGGGGGTTTCAGCGCAATCTTTGAATGAGGCGATCAATGACATTCGCAAAGGCCGCACTGCGGATAGCGCGACAGCTGAAGATGGATATGAGGCGCTCAAGAAATACGCGCAGGATCTGACCGAACGTGCACGGGCTGGTAAGATTGATCCCATTATCGGGCGGGATGAGGAAATCCGCCGTGCCATGCAGGTACTAAGCCGCCGCACCAAGAACAATCCGGTGTTGATTGGTGAACCGGGTGTGGGCAAAACGGCAATTGCCGAAGGTATGGCTTTGCGGATCGTCAATGGGGATGTGCCAGAATCCTTGCGGGACAAACAGCTCTTGTCTTTGGATATGGGGGCGTTGATTGCGGGGGCCAAATACCGGGGTGAGTTTGAAGAACGGCTCAAAGCGGTATTGACTGAAGTAGGCGAGGCCGCTGGTGAGACCATTCTGTTTATCGATGAAATGCATACGCTGGTTGGTGCGGGAAAATCAGATGGCGCGATGGATGCGGCGAATCTGATTAAGCCAGCTCTTGCAAGAGGGGAGTTGCACTGCATTGGTGCGACCACGCTGGATGAGTATCGCAAGTATGTCGAAAAAGATGCAGCGCTTGCGCGGCGGTTTCAGCCGGTTGTGGTGCAAGAGCCAACAGTTGAAGATACGGTTTCGATCTTGCGGGGTATTAAAGAAAAGTATGAACTGCACCACGGGGTGCGTATCGCAGATGCAGCGCTTGTAACGGCTGCCACGCTTTCAAATCGGTATATTACCGATCGTTTCTTACCTGATAAGGCGATTGATCTTGTGGATGAGGCCGCGAGCCGTTTGCGGATGCAGGTGGATAGTAAACCCGAAGAGCTGGATGCGCTGGACCGCCAAATTTTGCAGTTGCAGATCGAAGAAGAGGCGCTGAAGCTGGAAGATGATACAGCCTCAGCGGATCGTTTGGATCGGTTGCAAAAAGAGCTGTCGGATCTGCAGGAGCAATCTGCCGAGATGACGGCACAATGGCAGGCAGAGCGAGACAAACTTGCCTCGGCGCGGGATCTGAAAGAGCTACTGGATAAGGCGCGCGCAGATCTGGATATTGCCAAGCGTGAAGGCAATCTGGCCCGTGCGGGTGAGCTGTCTTATGGGGTTATCCCGGATCTGGAAAAGCAGCTTTCTCTGGCAGAAGCCCAAGAAGAAAAGGGTTTGATGGTCGAAGAGGCTGTGCGCTCGGAGCAGATCGCCGCGGTGGTTGAGCGGTGGACGGGGATACCGACCTCGCGCATGCTGGAAGGCGAACGGGAAAAGCTGTTGCGGATGGAAGATGAATTGCACCAGCGTGTCATTGGTCAGAAAGATGCGGTGACAGCCGTGGCAAATGCGGTACGTCGTGCACGCGCTGGGCTGAACGATGAAAACAGGCCATTGGGATCATTTCTGTTTTTGGGGCCGACCGGTGTTGGCAAAACCGAACTGACAAAAGCAGTTGCTGAGTTTCTGTTTGACGATGATCATGCGATGGTGCGCGTTGATATGTCGGAATTTATGGAAAAGCACAGTGTTGCGCGTTTGATTGGGGCCCCTCCGGGCTATGTCGGATATGATGAGGGGGGCGTTTTGACCGAAGCGGTGCGTCGCCGCCCCTATCAGGTGGTGCTGTTTGACGAGGTGGAGAAAGCCCATCCGGATGTGTTCAACGTGCTGCTGCAGGTTCTGGATGATGGGATGTTGACTGACGGTCAGGGGCGTACAGTGGATTTCAAGCAAACGCTTATTATCCTGACATCCAACCTTGGGGCGCAAGCGTTGAGCCAACTGCCAGATGGTGCGGACAGCACGCAGGCGCGGGCGGATGTGATGAATGCGGTGCGCGGACATTTCCGACCTGAATTTTTGAACCGATTGGATGAAACCATCATCTTTGATCGTCTGGCACGCGAGGATATGGACGGCATTGTTGATATCCAGATGAACCGACTGCTAAAACGACTGGCTGGGCGTAAAATCGCCTTGGATCTGAACGAAGCGGCGCGGACCTGGCTGGCGGATGAAGGTTATGATCCTGTGTTTGGTGCGCGCCCTCTCAAGCGGGTGATTCAGCGTGCTTTGCAAAATCCTTTGGCGGAACTTCTTTTGGCCGGTGAGATCACGGAGGGTGATACTGTGCCTGTGACCGCAAGCTCTGAAGGGTTGATGCTGGGAGATCGTCTGTCAGCGCATGGAAAGCCACGTCCAGAGGATGTGGTTGTACACTGATTTCGGTTCTGCCCGCTGGTAAAATGGCGGGCGACCTGTCTGTTTCATATGGAACGCAGCACATATGCGTGAACTGCTCTGGTTCGGCGTGTAAAAAAGACCCATTATTGGGAGGAATATTTAGGCACCAAGAGGGCACCAAATGAGCTTTGCAATGAATACCATGTCATTTTTGGCGATCAGTTTTGTCATGTTGGTGGGCGTGTTGGTGCTGGTTGCACTTTACATGTATGTGGCTGACCGTAGCCAGCATGGTGATGCAATCCGGCGTAATTACCCGGTGATCGGCCGTTTTCGGCATTTGTTCTCTGAGTTAGGCGAGTTCTTTCGCCAGTATTTCTTTGCGATGGATCGTGAGGAGATGCCGTTTAACCGGGCGCAACGTGACTGGATATCACGCGCTGGCGCTGGCGAATCTAACACGGTTGCCTTTGGTTCAACCCGCAATACCTCGGTTCCAGGCACGCCTATTTTTGTGAATGCACCATTTCCACCATTGAACGATCAATATGCATGTACAGAAACGCTTGAGATTGGTCCGACTGCACGGACACCCTATCAGGCACCATCTTTTTTCAATATTTCCGGTATGAGCTATGGCGCTTTGTCACGGCCTGCTGTGATCGCGCTGAGTAAGGGTGCCAAAGACGCAGGTGTTTGGATGAACACTGGGGAAGGTGGGTTGAGCCCTTACCATCTGAAGGGGGGCTGTGACATCGTTTTCCAGATTGGGACTGCGAAATATGGGGTGCGTGATGCTGAAGGCAATCTGAGCGATGAGCGTTTGGCAGAGGTCGCAGCCTACCCGACGGTTCGCATGTTTGAAATCAAACTGGCGCAGGGGGCAAAGCCCGGCAAAGGCGGTATTTTGCCTGCCGAGAAGATCAGCGCAGAGGTGGCAGAGATTCGTGGCATTCCTGAAGGACAGTCCAGTATTTCCCCCAATCGTCATCGTGAGATTGATTCTTATGATACGCTGTTGGATATGGTCGCTCATGTCCGAGAGGTGACAGGTAAACCAGTTGGCATCAAAACCGTCGCAGGATCTGAGATTGCTTTGCGTGAAATGTTTATGTGTTTTGCGATGCGTCGTGACGATGTGCCTGACTTTGTTACAATTGATGGTGGTGAGGGCGGGACCGGTGCGTCCCCCATGCCGTTAATGGACCTGGTGGGTATGTCTGTACGCGAAGGCCTGCCTTTGGTGTGTGATTTGCGGGATGAATACGGATTCAAAGATCGCATTCGCCTGATCGCAAGCGGGAAGCTTGTGAATCCGGGTGATGTGGCTTGGGCCCTTGCTGCAGGTGCGGATTTTGTCACGTCGGCACGTGGCTTCATGTTCTCGCTTGGCTGCATTCAGGCGTTGAAATGCAACAAAAATACCTGCCCGACGGGGATCACAACCCATGACCCAAGATTTCAAAAGGGCTTGGTGATCTCAGAGAAGTATAAGCGCGTTAGTGCTTATGCGACATCAATCGTGCAGGAAGTTGAAACGATTGCGCATTCGGTTGGTGTGTCAGAGCCTCGTGAAATGCGCCGCCGCCATGTTCGCATCGTTGAAGAGGGTGGGCGCTCTCGACTGATGAGTGACATTCAGCCAAGCTACAAAACTCTCGCGAAAACGTGAGCCGATATTCTTTGAGTGGTAACGCACGGGCGAGTACACCAAAGGTCTGAGATTACAAAAGGAGAGCATTATGGCGCGCCGTTGGACCAATGACCTGACACGGGCTGATATCACCCCGGAGAACCTTTTTGTGAACCGGCGTCAAATCATGGCGGGTCTTGCGGGCGCAGGTCTTGCAGGCTTGGTCGGGAATACGGCACAGGCGCAAGAGGCTCTGGAGCCAAACTCGTTCGAAGATATCGCATCCTATTGCAATTTTTATGAGTTCGGCACTGGCAAAGGGGATCCTTCTCAGTATGCGCATCTCATGACGACTGAACCGTGGTCGGTCAAAATTGATGGGATGGTGGATAAGCCGGGTGACTATGCACTTGAAGACATCCTGAGTGAGATGACCATCGAAGAGCGCATCTACCGGTTCCGCTGTGTGGAGGCCTGGTCGATGGTGGTGCCATGGAATGGATTTGAACTGGCAGATCTTTTGCAAATGGCAGGTGTGCAAGAGGGGGCGAAATATGTCTCCTTTGAAACCCTCTACCGCCCGGCGGAGATGCCAGGCACTGCGGTGCCTGTTCTGGAGTGGCCGTATCGCGAGGGATTGCGCTTGGATGAGGCAATGCATCCGCTGACACTCATGGCAACTGGGCTTTATGGGAAACCACTGCCCAACCAAAACGGCGCGCCTTTGCGTTTGGTGGTGCCATGGAAATATGGCTTTAAATCGATCAAATCGATTGTGCGTATCACCTTGAGCGATCAGGAGCCACCGACCAGCTGGAATATGGCGAACCCGCGCGAGTATGGGTTCTATTCAAACGTTAATCCAAATGTGAATCATCCCCGTTGGAGCCAGGCGTCTGAACGTCCTCTGGGCGGAGGTATCTTTGCCAAGCGTAAGCCGACACTCATGTTTAATGGCTATGAAGAAGAGGTCGCCTCCCTCTATGAGGGCATGGATCTGCGGGAGTTCTTTTGATCAGCCCCCTGAATAGCTGGATCCGCCGTCTCCCGGTTTGGGTTGTTTACCTGCTTGGGGTGCTGCCTGCGCCCTGGCTGTTTTATCTTGGTCTGATTGGTGATCTGGGCGCTGATCCAGTGAAGGCGATTGAACATCGTTATGGAGAGCTGGCGCTGCAGTTGGTGATCGCAGGGCTGGCAATTACCCCTTTGCGGCGCCATCTTGGACTAAACCTGATGAAGTTTCGCCGGGCGATTGGTCTGTTGTGCTTTTTCTATGTGAGCTGTCACTTGCTGGTCTGGTTGGTGCTGGATGTGCAAATTCTCAACCAAATCCTGACCGACATCCTGAAACGGCCTTATATTACGCTGGGTATGCTTTCGTTTATTGCGATGGTTCCTTTGGCGGTTACTTCTAATAATGCATCAGTCCGGGGGCTTGGTCGTCGCTGGCAGCGTTTGCACCGGTTGACCTATCTGGCTGCCGTTTTGGGCGGGCTGCATTATGTTTTGTTGGCAAAAGGCTTTCAGGTTGCCCCCTTGATTTATCTCGGGATGATTTTGTGTCTCATGCTTATTCGCGTGGGGGGGGTATTGATTGATTGGTTTTGGTTGGTGTTGGATGCGGTGCGTTGTGCGTTGGTTCGACGCCTAAGCTAAAGTATTGATTTTGGTTATTTTTGTAATTCTGTCATTTTTCTTATGATTAGGGGTTGCGAGTCGGTGTTAGTAGGTCTAGAAGGCCTCTCACCGGCGGCGCTGAGGCGCACAACGGGGCGGCGGAGACGCTGCTAGGGACGCTCCGGAGAGACGGGGATTGACGGATCGGAGAGACGATTTGACGCTTAGGAAAGACTGGGGCATTTGGAGAGATTTGGTGGCTGTGTGCGCTGAGAGATTGGCGTTACGGTCCTGTTTTTGACCTCTGGGTGTTTGCTCTTTGACATTGATAGATAACTGAAGAGATATGTGGGCGGTTTGGTTCATTCGATGGAT
>NZ_FMWG01000011.1 GCF_900102795.1 Epibacterium ulvae
GGTTGGCATCATAGATATCGTGGTTCACACCGTAAACGATGTTGGCAGCTTCGTCTTCTTTGACAGGCGCAGAGACGACAACCTTTTTGACGCCAGCGTCAAAGTAAGGTTGCAGTTTTTCTGCGGTTTTAAAGACGCCGGTGCAGTCGATGATCACATCAATACCATCAAGCGGCAGCCCGTCGATGGTGGAGGATTGATGTACGGGCAGGCGATTGCCATCGATGGTGATGCTGTCGGCGTCATGGGAAAATTCCGCGTCCCAACGTCCGTGCACGGTGTCAAATTGCAGCAGATGCGCGTGCATTTCAGGATCACCCACAGCGTCGTTGATCCAAGCGATTTTTGCGCCTTTTTCCAACAGGGGTTTCAGCGCCAGTTTGCCCATACGGCCCAGGCCGTTTAATGCGTAAGTTGTCATAAGAGATCCTTTTGCGGGTCAGTGTGCCAGTTCATCGACGGCTTTTTGAAGAGAGATACGATCCAGTTCACCTAAAGGGAGCGCGGCGAAGGCGTGAATGCGGGTGCGCAGGGTGTCATAGGCCGTTTGAAACGCTTTTGAGATCGCTGCGTCGCTGCCTGTGGTTGCGACGGGATCCTCTATACCCCAATGGGCGCTGATCGGTTGGCCAGTCCAAGGGGGGCTGTCTTGGTTGGCGGCGTTGTCACAAACGGTAAAGACAAAATCCATCACCGGCGCCTGTGTGCCGCGAAAATCATCAATGTGCTGAGATTTCAGCGTGCTGACGTCGTGGCCTTTGGCTTGCAGCTGCGCAAGCGCATGGGGGTTGAGCGTAGAAAACGGTTTGGTGCCGGCGGAATAGACATGGAAGTGATCGCCGCCTGCATCGCGTAGCAGGGTTTCGGCAAAGATTGAGCGCGCAGAATTACCAGTGCACACAAAGAGCACGTTCAATTTTTCAGATGTCTTTGCAAGGGCTTGATCGGGTGTGCACAGTTCGGGGCGACCGCGGCAGCAATCAAACAACAGCACATCAAAGGTGCCGCGCACGGCTGCAAGGTCGATTGTGTAGCGCACCGACGTGCCTTCGCGCGATTGCAGGATCAATCCAGCTTGTACCAGCGTCGATAGATGGGATGACAAAGTGCTGGGGCGCAGATTGAGCGCCGCGCTGATGTCACCGGCTGGCACGCAATCGGGATAGCGCCGCATCAGCAGGCGAAAGACCGCAAGGCGTGTTGTGTGTCCAAGGGCGCTGAGGCGCTGGGGGATTAATTCTTCCATATTTCGGGAATTATCGAAATATGGTGAGTCGATCAAGGGAAATGTCCCCTTGGGGGCTCCAAGGGGTGTGTGGCGTTAGAGTTTGTTGACCGGCGTTTTCAACATCATGTTGCCGTCTTTGTCGGCGGGTACTTCTCCGCCGCGCATATTGACCTGCAGGGAAGGCAGGATCAGTTTGGGCACGGCCAGCTGTGCGTCCCGTTCGGTGCGAAATTTGATGAAATCTTCGCGGGTTTTGCCACCGCCGACATGGATATTGTTTTCTTTTTGCTCGGCAACGGTGGTTTCCCAGGCAATTGCCCGCCCGCCGGGGCCATAGTCATGGCACATGAACAGACGCAGATCGTCAGGCAGCGAGAGTACGCGCTGAATAGAATCGTAAAGCTGGCCGGCATCGCCGCCGGGAAAATCAGCCCGCGCAGAGCCGCCATCCGGCATAAAGAGCGTGTCCCCTGCAAAACCCGCATTGCCCATGACATGGACCATACAGGCCGGGGTATGGCCGGGCGTGTGCAGGGCGAAACAGGACATTGCGCCCACCTGATAGGTGTCGCCATCTTCAAACAATGCATCAAATTGCGAACCATCGCGCTGGAATTCAGTGCCTTCGTTAAAGATTTTCCCAAAGGTGTCCTGGACGGTCTGCACATGTTTGCCGATGCCGATTTTGCCGCCTAAATGTTCCTGTATATAAGGTGCGCCCGAAAGGTGATCGGCGTGCACATGGGTTTCAATAACCCATTCAAGTTGCAGGTTCTTTTCTTGAATGAAGGCGATCATCTGATCTGCGCTATCATGGGTGAGACGTCCGGACGCCTGATCAAATTCCATCACCGGGTCTATGATGGCACAGGCTGCGCTGTCGGGGTCCTGAACGATATAGCTGATGGTGTTTGAGCTTTCGTCAAAGAACCCGGTGACTGTGGGAATGGTGCTAAGATCAACGGTTGCGGGCATTCTCACCTCCTGTGTGGCCTGTCTTTTATCTGGGGATCCGTGGCGCGGTTTCCAAATCAAATCGACGTGGGGGACGATTGTCACTGTGGTTGTGCCTGTTGCGCGCCGTCTATTGGGGCCGCGGCTTGTGGTTGCGACCCAGAAATTACCCCCTATCGCGGAGCGCGGGCAAAAGGCAGGGCGGTCTTCGCGCCGTTTTGGGCGAAGACCGGGGTGATCAGTCGTCTGCCTGATCTGCAGAGTCTGCATTCAGCGCGCCGTAATTTGCAGCGCCGATTTCATCAAAGAGACCGATCTGTGTTTCAAGGAAGTCGATATGGCCCTGCTCATCCAGAATGAGCTCTTCGAACAGTTTCATAGATGCGTAATCACCCGCATCGTTGCAGTATTTGCGGGCTTCATTGTAAAGCGCAACTGCTTCCATTTCGGCGTCCAGATCACATGTTAGAGTTTCGCGGACGTTTTCGCCGATGCGCAGTGGATCCAGTGTTTGCAGGTTGGGGTGGCCTTCGAGGAAGATGATGCGGTCAATCAGCTTGTCCGCGTGCTCCATCTCTTCGATGCTTTCCTCGCGCATCTTTTTCGCGAGCTTGCCGTAACCCCAGTCTTTTTGCAGGCGGTAATGCAGCCAGAATTGGCTGACGGCGGTCAGTTCAACCCGCAGCGCCTTGTTTAGATATTCGATGACCTTTTTGTCGCCCTTCATGGGGTAGTCTCCTTTGTGAGCGTAATCCACGTAATTCCATGGGTACTTCTAAATTAGGATTTGCCCGCATAGATGCAACAAAGAGTTTCATACATCCCCCGCAATCCGGGGTTTTACCCAAGGCGCGGTAGATCTTGCCGGGGGTGATGATTGTGCGCTGATCTGCGGCGCGTATCCAATCAATCGCCGCGTGGATATCTTTGTCGCTGATGGCGTTGCAGCTGCAGATAATCATGATCACCTCGTCTTGTTGTGAGGTATATACGAGTGAAAAAGTCAGAAATCAATGTCCGATTGTTTTACTAAGATAAAGTCGGATCTGTATTGAATGTGCGTTTGTAATAATCGCGCATCGTGTCCACAAAGCAGACAGATTTTGCGACACGATATTTTGACGGTGGATACTGGGCGTAGATCCCTGAATTTGCTAAGGACCAATCAGGCAGAAGGCGCTGTAAACGCCCGGCTTTCAGATCATCGGCCACCTGAAAATCTGACATGATCGCGACCCCAATCCCGTTCAGGACGGCGGCTTGCATGGCCTCGGTGGTATCCGTGCGTAACACGGGGGTGAGCGCAACTGTTGCGGTTTCATCAGCGCGTGAGAATGTATGTTCTACCCGTTTTTCTGAGAGTGCAAAGGATATGGCGGGTAGTTTTGTAAGCGCGCGCGGATGATCAAGCGGTTGTGAAAGCGCAGGCGTTGCGACAGGAAAGCGCCGGACATCAGCGATTTTACGCATGATATTGCTGGAGTCTTTGGGCCATCCGACCCTGATTGAAAGGTCGAAATTGTCGGTGATCAGATCGCTGATGTGATCCGCCAATGACAGGTCTACTTTCATATGCGGGTAGCGTTGCAGGTAATCTTTGATCGAAGGCACGACGACCCTTGTGCCAAAGTGAACAGGGGCGGTGATCCGCAGAACGCCGGTCGGGGCCTGATAATTCTGGTTTAGATCGGCTGCGGCCTGTGCTGCTTCGCGCAAGAGGTCTGAGATTTTTTGATAGAACTGTGCCCCTTCTTTGGTTGGCGTGACATTGCGGGTGGTGCGTAGCAGAAGCGTGGCAGAGAGCTCTTTTTCAAGGGCTGCGACCTGATGGCTGACAACATTCTTGGCCACGCCGAGGCTTTGGGCGGCTTCGGTGAAAGATCCGCATTCGACAACGGAGGCAAAATACTGCAGGCGATCTAGTGAAAACGACATATCTTCAAATTGTCCGATTTAATCAGACAGATCAATTGATCTGTGGTCTCTAATTTACACAATCGCTCTGAGCTAACTCTGACGCATAGATTTATCGCAAAGCCGTTGGGACGACGGTCACAAGAGGAGTTCGTGCTGTGAGCAATGTTTTTATCCTAAATGGGCATCAGCCTTCTGATTTCACCAAGGGTGAATTAAACAAATCACTGGTGGAACGTGCAGAGCGGCTGCTGAGCGCAGAGGGTCATCAGGTGCGCCACACGGCTATCGCCTCGGGCTATGATGTGAATGCTGAGGCGGATAATTATGTTTGGGCAGATGTGGTAGTGCTGCAGTTCCCGGTGAATTGGATGGGGGTGCCTTGGTCTTTTAAAAAGTACATGGATGAAGTGTACACGGTTGGCGGATATGATGGCCGGTTGAGCAATGGTGATGGGCGCACAGCTGAAAAGCCTAAGGAAAATTATGGTCTTGGTGGAACGCGTGCGGATACGAAATACATGCTGTCCGCCACGTTGAATGCACCGCGAGACGCCTTTGACAATCCACAGGACGGCTTTTTCAAAGGGCTGTCGCTGGATGAATTGCTGGCTCCGGTTCATTATACTATGAAGTTTTTTGGCATGACGGCTTTGCCGACGTTCGCTGCGCATGATGTGGCGAAAAATCCAGAGGTGGAGTCTGATTTCGCGCGGTTTGATGCCCATCTGAAGGCGCATTTCTAAGAGGCATTGCCAAGAAAGCCTTCCCCGGTTTGGGATGCATCGTGGAAGGCTTTTGGTTTATCCGGTCGCCAGGCGGGCTTCGAACCAATCTAATACGCGCGGTGCCCAATCTGCGGGAGAGCCATGACCACCGGGATGTAGCATGAGATCAATGCGCCCGGCGGCGCAGTCTTCCCAATGGCGGAACCAGCGGTCGTCTTCCAGTGTGGAGCGGGTGGGCTGGCGTGCTGTGCAGCCATTGGCGCGGCGCAGAATTTGCAAGCTTTCCCAGACATCGCCTTGTGCGATTGCTCCGTCCCATAAGGGGCGCCCTTCCAGTGGGACGGTGCGATCATTCCAGCCGTGTGTGTGAAACAGATCAACAGGACCTATGCAGGCTTCGGGTAGGGTGTCCCAAAAAGCCCCGGCCGAAGGGGCATAGGCGCGGGCGAGATCTGGATTGAAACAAGCCACATCCCAGACCATTGAGCCGCCCCGTGAAAATCCGGCCAGCAGCATGTTTTCGCGGGCGACATCGTAAGTGTCAGCGACATGATCCATGACGTCGCCGAGAAAGGCGATATCGTCTTTTTCATGGCCGAAATTGTCTGCACGCACAGCCCAATTATTAGGAAAGCGTGCCGCGGGGTGTTCGCCATTTGGAGCGACAAATACAAAGCCACGTTCCAGTGACAGCCGGGCGATGTTGGAATTCAACAGGCTGCGCCCTTTGCCGCCGCCACCATGGAGCATGAGGACCGCGCCTTTTGCCGGGCTTTCAGGATGCAGGATATGGTAGGTGCCGCTGTCGATTGTGCAGGGAGTTTCAGCATCCCCGCAGGTTTGAGCCTGAGCGGCCGTGCTTGTGAAAAGCGCGCATATGCCAAGGGCAATTGCTTTGACAAAAGGGGGCATGGGTTAAAGCTCCGTTGCTGTTTGCACTGGTTGCAGTCCGGCGAAAATAGAAGGGAAACTGCTGCGCTCTTGCTGTGTTGGTTTCCACACGGCGTGAAAATCGAGAGAGACCACCTGACCACTGCGATTGCTAAGATGGCGCGCGTAATCCAGATTTTGGACTTTTGAAGCCGGGAGAAGGGTTGAGCCGATGCCAAGCTGTGTCCATTTTTCGAGAACATGGTAGCTGAGCGCGCGCCCCTCGTATTCTTTGAGAGAAATCTGATGTTCGATAAACAGTTTGCGGACCGCATTTGCCAGACCGCAGGCATCATCCACCATGAGCATCATCTGGCCCTCAAGCGCATCAAGGGTGATCGGGCTTGAGGGGGCTGTTTGCATATTGCCGGACAAAAAGAGAAGCGGTTCGGAATAGATCTGATGGGAAATCATGTCATCGCTGTGGGGCGGTGGAGATGGGACAAGACCAAAATCAATCAATCCGGCCTCAAGGCCTGGCCCGATGTCGCCTTTGTTCATCTCGCTGAGCACAAGTGTCAGCTGGTTGTCGGACCTGCGCACGCGAGACATCAGATTGCTGACGAATTCATCGCTGACCAGTGGTGACATGCCGATGCGCACGGATTGTGTGTCTTGTTCTAATAGGTCTGAGGCCTGCCGGTACAGCCTGTCGCGGGCTTTGCCGATGTCACGCATTTCCTCCATCAGCTTCTGACCAAATGTGGTCAGTGTGACAGAGCGTGTTGTGCGTTTGAACAACTGTGCGCCTAGTTCGTCCTCAAGCTGGGCCACCGCATTCGAAAGCGCAGGTTGGGTGACACAACACAGATCCGCGGCTTTTGTAAAAGATCCGGTGTCTGCCACCGCAACTGCAAATTTGAGCTGTTGAAAATTCATGAACGAAGCCTCGGACCACTTGCGCTTTGACTGTGTAGCAGGATGGGTATCAAAGTATTAGTTTCTTTCACGAATAGAGCCATTCACAGAAAGAATTTCAGTTCACAGATTGCTTTTCGCACTTTGGTTTTCAAGAGCTGCCACACAAGAGGGTGGCGCTTATCTTGCATAAGAGGAAAGACGATGTCTGAAATTCATTGGATGGCTGCAACTGGTCTGATGACCGCGCTGTTTTGGTTGGTCTATGTGTTAAATCGGTTTGCTGTGGTTGGAATCCCGGCGACGCTTGGCAATCCGAGCGCTGATGCTCCGCCCTTGTCGGATTGGGCCCAACGCGCAGTCGCTGCGCACAACAATGCGATCGAGAATTTCGTGATTTTTGCGGCGCTGGCCTTGGGTGTTGTTGCTTTGGAATTGTCCTCTGCGCTCACGGTGAGCATGGCCATGCTCTACTTCTTTGCACGTTTGGCGCATTTTGTCGTTTATGTGATGGGCATTCCTGTGGCGCGTACATTGGCGTTTGCGGCGGGTTGGGCGGCACAGATTGTGCTGGCGCTTGTTATTTTGGGTGTGTTGTAAGCCGTTTAGTGACGCTTATTTTTGACCACCTTGCCATAAAGGGATGGCAGGTGGTCGTTGCTATTGATACTTAAGAGAGACGTAAAAGAGTGCCGTATTTAAGCCATGGCATCTTTTATGGTTCAACAATCCCAGAGGTGAAAATATGACAGATCAATCTCTTGCATTGGTTGCTGGCGCAGGAACTGGCCTTGGTCAGGCTTTGGTGCAGAAATTCCAAGATAAGGGGATGAAGGCGGTTGGTTTGAGCCGGTCCCCGTCTGAGGCGGAAGGGTTGGATATCCGTACCTGTGATCTGACAGATCGGGATGCGGTGAATGCAACTGTTGCACCGCTGATCACCGAATTTGGTGCGCCGAAAATTGTTGTGCACAATCCTGCGCATCTGGTGATTGCGGGTTTTCTGGATACATCATTAGAAGATATCGAAGCGTGCTGGCGCAATATGGTGCTGAGCTGTGCCACACTGGCGCAATGTACACTGCAACCAATGGTGCGTGCTGGTGGCGGCACCTTTATTGTGTCTGGTGCAACGGCCAGCCTGCGTGGTGGGGGTAAGTTTTCCGCCTTTGCCTCGGCCAAATTTGCCCTACGGGGGATGACGCAATCATTGGCGCGTGAATTCCAGCCGAGCGGCGTTCATGTCGTGCATACGATTTTGGACGGGATCATTGATACGCCGCGCAGTCGGGAGCTACACAGTCTGGACCCTTCTAAAATGATGAAAGTTGATGATTTGGCAGAGGCCTACTGGCAGGTTTCGCAACAGCCTAAATCCGTGTGGACCCATGAATTGGATCTGCGTCCGCAGTCTGAAGGGTTTTAAAATGCAGTGCGATATTGCCATTGTTGGGGGCGGCCTTGCGGGGTTGGCCCTTGCGGATCATCTGGCACGAGCGGGCGCGGATTTTCAGGTGTTTGAAGCACGTAACCATCTTGGCGGGCGTGTTGTGTCACATCATGTGGAAGATTTTGCTTTTGATCTTGGCCCGTCATGGTTTTGGCCGGGACAGCACCGAATGGCAGCATTGTGCAAGCGGTTTGGGATCACATGGTTTGATCAGCATTCTGCGGGCAGTTTTTTGCTGGAGACAGAGACCGGCGATGTAAAGCGCGATATGGGATTGGCCACGATGCAGGCCTCATGGCGCATCGAGGGCGGGAGCGCCGCCGTGGTGGAAGCTTTGGCTGTAAGTCTGCCGAAAGAGCGGTTGCATTTAGGGCAGGTGGTGCGTTCTATGTCGCAGGCGCATGGCATTACCTTTGCCGATGGCAGCCAGTGTTATGCGCAAAAGATTGTTTTGGCCGTGCCCCCACGGGTTGCGGCGCAGCTTTCGTTTGCACCTGTTTTGTCAGAGCGACAACAGACGGCGCTGGACACCATCCCGACATGGATGGCAGCGCATGCAAAATTCTTTGCGGTTTATGATCGCCCTTTCTGGCGCGCGGCTGGTTTATCTGGGGATGCGATCAGTCGCAAAGGGCCTTTGGCGGAAATCCATGATGCGTCTGCAGCGGATGGGACGCCCGCAGCCCTATTGGGATTTGTTGGCGTGCCTGCGACGGTACGCCAGACCGATGAGGGGGGATTGAAATCCGCAGCTGTTGCGCAGCTTGTGGCGCTATTTGGGCCGGAGGCAGCAGCCCCCCGAGAGATCATCCTGAAAGACTGGGCGTTTGAAACCCTGACAGCGGGTGAAGCAGATCGGGTGCCACCGTCACATCACCCAACCTATGGGTTGCCAGAGGCCCTGACGGATCTTTGGGACGGAGGCCTGCATTTTTGTGTGACCGAAACCGCGCCAATCTGTGGGGGGTTCATGGAAGGGGCATTGGCAGCGGCGGAAGATGTTGCTGCAAAACTGCTGTGACCCGCTGACCTTTGATCAGACAGATGGGGTGTTTGGCGTGTCGAGGACGGTGAACTCCCCATCCAGCCAGGGCGCTTTTTCAATCATGCTGTCGACAAAGTTTCGCGCGATCAAAGTGCGCAACGTGCTTGCCACCACTTCTGCCATGCCCGGTGGAAAGACATCTGTGATGAACAAGGACATGTGCCGCGCAAAGCCTTTGGTGGGAAACGGCAACAGGTTGACCCGGTCGTGATAGCGTTTGGCGCGATAAAAGCTTGTTGGGGTGGTGATGGCCCAACCACTGCCATCTGCGACCAACCCCATGAGCGAGTGATTGCTTTCAAGCTCGATTCGGCTGGGCAGCTGAATTTTTAATCGCCGCAGGTGAATTTCGATCATACTGCCAATAATCTGGTGTCGGGAATACCGCATGAAGGGCAGGGCAGATTGTCCTAATAAGAGATCCTCTGGCGCTGCGGTAAAGTCTGCGGGCACCGCAATCACAAAGGGATCGCGCAGCAAGCGAAATTCCATCAAACCGGGCATGGGTTCAAGCGGTGGCGTGGCCACGGCAGCATCAAGTTTCATATCAACGAGCAGTTTGAGAATCTCGTGACTGGGGCGCGAGTAGTGCACAAAGCGGCTTTTGGGGAGCGCGCTGGCCAGCAATTGAGCGAGCTCTGGCGCCACTTCGGCGTCAAAATCATCGACGATCCCGATTCTAAGATCCTGCGCATCGGACCAGTTACCGGTTTTCAGTTCGGTTTCACCTCGCCTGATAAGGCGCACACCTTCTTTGACGTGCCGCGCAAAAATTGCCCCCGCTGGTGTGAGTTCCATTGGTCTTTTGCTGTGGTCTAACAGGTTGACACCAAGGTGTTTTTCCAAGTTCAGCAGGTGCTGTGAGACAGTGCTTGCTGACAGGCCGCTTTCTGCGGATGTGTCCTGAATCGATCCGCTGCGTGCTGTCATCAAAAAGACTTCCAACCAGCGTAGACTTAATTTTGAACGTTCCATGGGCACTTGTCCTAGTTAGTCAGCAGATTGAAAAACACAGTTTCGGTTTTTTCACTATCATATTCCGCCTTTTTCGACGAAACTAGTTTTCATAAGCTTCGCAGAAAAGCTGGGATAGCCTTTACATCGGATACTGTCCAAACTGCATTGAACCATAATGGTAGCGTAAACTGCCAAGTAACCACATGATGACAACGACAGGGTGAGATTATGAAGCCAACCAAAATGAAGTCACTTTTTGCCTCTGCAACTGCTGCAGTAGCTTTGCTATCTGCCAGCCAAGCTGCGGCACTGGAAGAACTGACGGTTGCGTATTTCCTAGAATGGCCAATGCCATTTCAATATGCCAAAGCAAATGGCACCTATGATGAAGAGCTGGGCGTAAAGGTAAACTGGGTCTCTTTTGACACCGGTACTGCGATGTCCGCTGCGATGGCATCGGGTGATGTACATATCGCGCTGAGCCAAGGTGTCCCTCCATTTGTGGTTGCAACATCTGCGGGCCAAGATCTGCAAGTTGTTGATGTGGCTGTTAGCTATTCTGAAAACGACAACTGCGTTGTTGCTGAAGCGCTGGAAATTGACAAAACCAATGCAGCTGAGCTGAATGGTAAAAAGGTTGCGATCCCAATCGGCACTGCTGCGCACTACGGCTTCCTGGAGCAGATGAACCATTTCGGCGTGGACATCAGCAGCATGGAAGTTGTTGACATGGCGCCTGCGGATGGTGCGGTTGCGATTTCGCAAGGTAACGTAGATATGGCATGTGGTTTCGGTGGCGGTCTGCGTCGCATGAAAGAGCACGGCAATGTTCTGCTGACCGGTGCGGAAAAAGAAGAGCTGGGTATTCTGGTTTTTGACGTGACTAGCGCGCCATCAAGCTTTGTCAGTGAAGAAAGTGAATTGCTGTCAAACTTCCTGAAAATTACCGCAGAAGCAAACGCACAGTGGAACGCTGGTGACAATCAGGAAGAAATGATTGCAGTGATCGCAAAAGACGCGGGCATGGATCTGGCAGATGCCAAGGCGACAATCGCGACCTTCTCATTCCCATCTGTCGATGAGCAATTGTCTGACAAATGGCTGGGCGGTGGCGCTGCTACTTTCATGAAAGGCGTTGCAAACGTCTTTGTTGGTGCGGGCAGCATCGAAGCGTCTTTGGACTCATACGAGGGTGCTGTTGAAGCAGCACCATTGGCAGCCGCTAAATAAGGCTTTTAAAACAATTACATCGTTGGTAAGCGGCCCCCAAATATATGAGGGGCCGTTTACACAGATGCTCTTAGCTGGAAGGAAATTGGATGTCGTCTGATCTAGACATCAAAAAGGTGTCTATGCGCTTTGATCTGCCAAATGGCAGTTCGGTGCAGGCCCTAAAGGACGTTTCGCTGAATCTTAAAGCGGGCGAACTTTTGTCTGTTCTCGGCCCATCAGGGTGCGGGAAAACAACGCTGCTGAATATTTTGGCAGGATTTCTGGCGCCCACAGAAGGTGGGATCGAGCTGAATGGACATATGGTACAGGGTCCTGATGCTGAACGCGGCATGGTGTTTCAGAAAGGGGCGCTGTTTGAGTGGATGAATGTCCGCGAAAATGTGGAATTTGGCCCGCGTATGAAAAACGTTTCAAAGGCCGAACGTGAGAAAATGTCTGATCACCTGTTGGAGATCGTCGGTCTGCAGGACTTTAAAGAAAAGGCCGTTTACGAACTGTCTGGTGGTATGCAGCAACGTGTTGCGCTGGCGCGCTGTCTGGCGAATGAACCCGATGTGATCCTGATGGATGAACCTTTGGGTGCTTTGGACGCGCTGACGCGTGAAAAAATGCAAGGCCTTGTTCTGAAGCTTTGGAAAGAGACCGGTAAGACAATCATTCTGATCACCCACTCGGTGGAAGAAGCCTTGTTGCTGGGCGAGCGTTTGCTGGTGATGGCACCGCGCCCTGGCCGTATCCACAAAGAATATCGCCTTCCGTTCGCAGAACGCGGCGTAAATGCGGATCTGCGCGATGTGAAAAAGTCGGAAGGCTTTGCTGAGACCCGCGATGAGATTCTCTCGATGATCTGGGAAATGGAAGAAGAAATCATGGGTCGCACGGAGGATGCAGGATGATCGTACTTCTGTTCTATGTGGCGCTCTTTGTTGGTGCCTATGTAATGGTTAAGGTTGTGCGTGGCGGTATGGCCAAGGCGCAGAATTTTAACAGCTTGAAAACAGTGACGTTTGGCGACGAAAGCGCGGTTACACCGGACCGGGCTGCATCGATCATTTCGGTTGTGATGATCTTTGTGATCTGGGGTGCGTTCACGGGTTCAAAAATCATGCCTTTGCATGTGCCTGGCCCATTTAGTGGTGAAACTGAGTTCACATACACTGTACAGGGATCTGATGGTCAGCAGGATGACGCAACTGTCACTGTGCGTGTTGCTGGTTTTGGTGAGAAAGCTGAAAAGTTTGAGATCGAAGGTGGCGAAGGTGCCGCGCAAAACGATGCTGTTGCTGTTGCGGCTTCACGTTCAGCGACGATCCTGTTTGACAAGAACGATGACCTGAAGCGTGCGGATGGTGCAAAAGTTGTCGCGATCAATGGCAATGCAATTGATGCTGATGGCGAAGTTACCACCGACACAGGTGTTGTGACGCTCAGCAGCAAGGGCGCAATCGTCTTTACGCCTGAGCAAGGCATGCAGATGAACCCAATCTGGCTGCCTGCACCTGAAACAGTTGTTGCGCGTTTCTTTGAGATTGCAAGCCAAGGCTATCAGAACTTCTCTCTTTGGGAGCACTTGGGCTGGTCACTGATCCGTGTTGTGCTGGGCTTCTTCTTTGGTGCGCTTGTGGGTATTCCACTGGGATATGCGATGGGTCTGTCTGGATGGTTCCGTGGTTGGTTTGATCCGATTGTTGAATTCATGCGTCCGGTTCCACCGCTTGCGTTGATCCCGCTGGTGATCATCTGGTTTGGCATCTGGGAGACCGGTAAAATCGTTCTGCTGTTCCTTGCCGCACTTTGGATCATGACAATTGCAGCACGGGCTGGCGTATCAGGTGTCAACATCACCAAAATCCATGCCGCCTACTCGCTGGGTGCGTCCAAGTTCCAGATCATGCGTCATGTGATTGTGCCGAACTCTTTGCCTGAGATCTTCACCGGTGCACGTGTTGCGATGGGTGTTTGCTGGGGAACTGTTGTTGCGGCCGAACTGGTTGCAGCACAAAAAGGGGCTGGCATGATGATCATCGCTGCGTCCAAATTCCAGCTGACGGATATCGTTATCCTAGGTATCGTGCTGATTGGTATCATTGGCTACGGCATCGATATCTTGATGCGCAAAGCAGAAGACTGGCTGGTGCCATGGAAAGGCCGCAGCTGATACGGTTCAGTTGAGCATTCGAAAACCTGACCTCCGCCAAATAAACCTTTGGCGGAGGTTTTTTATTTCATGAAAGGCTGTGTCTGATTTGAACCTTGGTTTCCGGGTTTGTTGCCAGAACTGGGTGTAGGCTTTTCAGGCCTACGCCATGGTTTCCAGCAAGTCCGTATACCTTGGAAAGCGGGTAAAGTGGTTTTTGATACCCATTTGGTGCATCAAGTTTTCGATCCAGCTTGGATTGATGTTTGCGACTGCGCCAAAGCCCAATCCGAAACGTTGGGCAAGGTCGTGCAGTTCTTGCAGACCTTGCACACTGGCGCGGCTGCAGGGATCAAACAAGACCAATACAAAGGACCAGTTGCTACTTTTTAATTGCGCTTCATAGGGCTCGCTGTTGAGCGCCAAGGACATACCAGGTTCAAGCACTGGCATGTCAATCTGTACGTCAGCATCAATTGGAATGTGGTTTACAATCAAAATCTGCTGCAAGGCAGGCGGGGTTAAATCTGTCATGTTGGCCATGATCGTCCCCTTAATTGATCTATATCGTTTGCGGCTGGGTACAGGTCATTTGCGAGTTGTAGGACACGTTCAGCCAGCAGGCTAAACTCTACAACTTTCATACCGGGGTTGGTTTGCATCAGGTTTTCAGCAGTGGCATCTATCAGTTCACTTGCCACGACAAGCAAAAGATAAGAGCGCAGTTGGGGGGTAGCACGATCAGTCAATTGTCCAAACAGGTCCTTAATCATCAACAACTCGGATTCGTTGAAGGGAGGATTTGTGAGGGGAGACAGTGCCTCTGAGGGGGTGGGGGAATTATCTGTCATGTGATACCTGCCTTCAAATGAATGAAGGCCTGTGATCTATGACTTTTTTGGGAGAAACTAGAGTAACTGGGGTTTGTAACATGTTACAAAATAGTTTTTCTGTTTTGAATCAGAACCTTAATCTTTTCCTAAAGCTTCCTTAAGTGCGACGTAGGGTTCGATAAAAAGCTCAGGTTTCGGGTTTTCTGAACAGAGCCTTGGGATCGTGTTGTCAACGTAGTAGCTGGAAGAAAACTTTGACCAACTGATGTCATGCTGTTCAATCACCTGTGCGGCGTCTTCAGGACGTCCTAATTTATTCAGGACCATTGCGCGGCGCATAAAGGTGTAGGGAATTTGAAAAATCAGGGCGGCCTGTTCTTCGACTGCGAGGGCTTTTTCCCATTCTTGGCGATAACTGTGGAGCCAGCCCGTCCACGTGAGTGTCAACCATCGGATAGGATTATCAGGCGACAGTGCAGCATCAAAAGCGATTGCAGCCTCCACAACAGAATCGGGTGCCGTTTCGCATGTGTAAGGCACCACCAAATGTAAGAAGCGCGCTAAATCATGAGAACTATCCAGTTCAATAACGCGGCGCATTGTGGCGTGACTTTCGGCGATACGACCGCTGTGCCAATGAGATTGCGCAACATTGAAAACCACATCTGGATCAAGGGGGGAGAGCTCCATTGCACGCCGGGCGTGATACTCTGCCGCCTGTCGATTCTCGGCTGTGTCAGCGGGGCCATACACGTTTGACAGATATGCAAGCTTGTCCGCCAATACAGAGTGCGCCGCGCCGAAATTGGGATCTTTTTCGAGCGCCAATCGTGCCAGATGAATACGCTCTTCTTCCCAATCGATGCTAGATTGCGCAGGTCCAGGCACCCAGGTTGAAAGGACAAACAAGGCTTCGGGTGACATATCCTCTAGCGCCATGGTTTCAAGAACGCTTTTTGAAGCGCCAAATAATCGGACACGCAATTCGCGAGCGATACGTGTCTCGGCGAGGTCTAACTGCTCTTGCATGTCTGATGAGAAAAAGCTTTTGCCCCAGATGACGCGTGTTGTATCGGCGTCTCTCAACTCAACCAATGTGCGGAATCCGTGGGTGTCTTCAAACATCTGTAAAGACAATAAAAAAGTTGTTGCGGACCTCGTGGCGATTGCCTCTTCCATATTATCCACCACACGGATGGTATCGGAACGTGATAACGATTGTGCAAGCAGGCTGCGCACCGCTTGCCCATGCGCGGTTTCATGATCCGATTGGGGCAGGGCTACTGTTAATGTTGCTTCTGATGGCCGGGTTTGTTCGACGAGCTGGTACCAAACGGACAAAACAATCGTCAGAACCGCGAGCAGGGCACCCAAAGCGAGCCACCACCGATTATTTGTCTTAGGCGGAGACTGCAAAACAGGGGTGGGGGTGCTTTGTTCTGGGGATGCAGTGGGGGTCGTGCGCAGGGATACTACAGGCCGGTAAGTCCCAAGAGGAATGTTTACTTCTATACGTGTCTCGGAAAAGTTGCTGGCCTCAAATAAGGCGATTGCTGCCCGTAAACGCCCCATTTCAACGCGCACAACGCTGTCAGTGGAAGGGTCAAATTGTTCTGGTTTGCCGAAAATATCAAGACCAATGGAATAGGCTTTGAGCCGCTCGCCTGCGCCTTCTTGTTCAGAGCGCAGCAAATGTTCCAGCAGGCGTTTGCGCCGCTTGCTCCGTCCTAGCACGCCCGAAGCCTCGATCTGCGACATATATTCTAGAATATCATTGTCGCTAAACAGCTGTGCCATTCATCGGACCTTTCGCGCTTTCGGTTGCTTTGGAAGATAGTTACATTTTTCCTCTCTTGCGCCAATGTATGTTTGCGTTGGTTTTTGAAATGACCCTATGCAAGGGATCGCTACGATAGATATTTGTCTCGTTTGGACCTGGGCTGATCAATACCTGTATTGATTTGCGCTGCGGGATCAAACGAACCTGTCTTTTTTGTTGTCAGGTTCTAGAGGACGGGAGACATGTTTATAACTGGCAGCTAAATATCTGCGATTTGTGCGGAAATGCCGTTCCTATTCAATCCGGAATTTCGAATATATATAACAATATTAAGAGGTTAGAGATGTTAGTCCAATTTTCTGCGTTGCTTTCAGAATAATTACGGAGGCTCAGACGTTTTCAATAGGCCAGCCGCGATTTTGTATTTTGCCTGGTTAAATGGAAAGGAGCCGGTATGGGGATTGTCACACAAGAAAGCGTCAAGGCTGTTCCACCGTCGCCAGTCCGGTCTTTTCTTTGGGCGGCTCTTTTGGGGGGGATGTGTCTGGTAGGCCTGAGCTGGGTGTTTATTCAAGCGCAACTGCTGTCTTTGATATTGGGTTTGCTCTTTTATATGGCAGTCGCCGCGTGGATGGCGATGCGCATGCAGCAGTTTTATCCGCATACTGTGTTGGGCTTGTGCAATCTGGTGACGTTAGCGCGCCTTGTTTTGGTTGCGGTTCTGTTTGTGGGGCTGATCGCTGCGGAGCCGGTGAGCTGGGCAGGGTTCTGCCTTGCGTTTGTTGCGCTTTCACTCGATGGAATTGATGGCTGGCTTGCCCGAAAACAGGGCCTGTCCTCAACGTTTGGAGCAGCCTTTGATATGCAGGTGGACGCATTGCTTGGGCTGGTGCTTGCGCTTTCGGCGGCCTTAAACGCGGGAGCGGGTGTGGCGGTGATCTTTTTGGGGCTGCCCTATTATCTGTTTGTGCTGGCAGGTGTGTTTCTGCCCTGGCTGAATGCCCCCCTGCCGGACAGGTTCAGCCGCAAGGCGGTTTGTGTAGCCCAGATCGCGGTGCTGATATTTCTGCAAATGCCAGTCTTTGCCAATGGGACTTTGGATGTTCTGGTGATGCTCGTCGTCTGTGCTTTGATCTGGTCGTTTGGACGTGATATTTTGTGGCTGAAGCGAGCACAGCCATGAGCACGCAGGTAAAACCGGTGACGCGTGCGAGAGTTGTGTCTGTGCTCTTGTCAGCTTTGCTGCTGCATCTTGTGCTTGTCTTACCAAACTATCCACCTGCTCTGACTTGGGGGCGTTTGGTTTTGGCTCCGCTTGAGCTGCCGTTGGTTTTGTGCGTGTTGCTTGCGATGCCACGCTGGCAGGTTTTGCGCGTGTTTCTGGTGGCGCTGCTGTCGTTGATTGTGGTCATGAAACTGGCCGATCTGGGAATGTTCACGGCGTTAAACCGGCCCTTTAATCCTGTTGCTGATTATCCCTTGCTTGGCTCTTTGGTTGATCTGGGGGCTGGAGCGTTTGGGCGGGGCGCTGCCTGGGCTGCGGTTGCGCTTTGCATCTGCGCATTGATTGCTCTGATCTGGAGTTTGTGGTGTAGCACCGGATATTGGATGCGCCTGTCGCGTCCCCGCTGGAGTGCATATGTTTTTGGTGTGATTGCAACCGGGCTGTTTGGCCTGATTGTTATGGACGTGGGCGCGCAGAAGAAGCTTTGGGAAGCACCTTTTGCGATCTTTGGCACCAGCAGCACAACGCGCTTTACGGTCAATCGAGTACAGACGGTTCATCGCACTTTGACCGAATGGCAGGTGTTTAAAGCGGCTGTTGCAAATGATCCCCTGTTGGATCAGCCAGATTTATTGGCCGGGATCGATCGCGATGTTTTGGTCATCTTTGTGGAAAGCTATGGTCGTACCAGTCTGGACACGCCTTATTACGCTGAACTGCATCGCCGCACATTGGAAGAGGCCGAAGACCGGCTGGGTGCCTTGGGTCTGTCGATGGCGTCAACAATCCTGACATCTCCGACGCGGGGTGGGCAAAGTTGGCTGGCGCATTCGACGTTTTCGAATGGGCTTTGGATTGATGATCAAATTCGTTACCGGGCGGCCTTGACCAGCGGGCGGCAGACCTTGTTTCATTTGGCGCAACGGGCGGGATTACAAACCGGAGCCGTGATGCCGCAGATTACATTGGACTGGCCCGAAGCGCAGTTTATGGGGTTTGATACTGTGCTTGCAGCCAAGGATCTGGGGTATGCCGGGAAACCCTTTAACTGGGTTACGATGCCGGATCAGTTTACTTTCGCAGCGATGGATCGCCTGTTGCGCGCGCCCAATCGGGACGGACCGATGATGATCCAGATGGCGCTAGGTTCGTCCCATGCGCCGTGGGTGCCGGTGCCTGAACTGGTGGCGTGGGAGACGATTGGCGATGGTCGGATCTATGATCCGGTGGTCGAAGCGGGTGCGACGCCGCGTGAGGTTTGGAAAGATCACGATCGGGTGCGCGCGCAGTATAAGCGGGCGGTTGATTATGCGTTACAAACGGTTATGGCCTATGCCGAACTTCATGCCAAAGATCCGCCTTTGATGATTATTGTCGGGGATCATCAGGCTGCTGGCTTTGTCGCGCTGGAAGAGCGCGCAGATGTTCCGATGCATGTGGTTGGTCCAAAACATTTGGTTGATGCAATTGCGGATGTACAATTTTATCAAGGCCTTACGCCTCCTGCAGCAGCTGAACCACGTTTGATGGATGAAATGCGCGCACATCTTGTGCAGGCGCTTTCTTTTGTTGGAACAGGGGCGCTTGTACGATGAATGTGATGGCTTCTGTCAAAGGGGTCTTTGCAGCGCCCTGGATGAAAATTGCTGTTGCTGTCGCGATCTTGGCGCTGTTGTGGCGCAATACAGATGGGGTGGCCATCAGCCGGGCTGTGGCGCAGGCGGATCTGGGTTGGCTCACCTTTGCGGTGGTTTTATTGATTGCACAAACGCTGCTTTCTGCGGTGCGTTGGCAGGTCACTGCGGCAGCTTTGGGGCAAGTGTTTCCTTATCCTTACGCCGTGCGAGAATATTTTCTGTCGCAGGTTATCAATCAGGCTGTACCCGGAGCTGTTGTCGGCGATGCCACTCGTGCGGTGCGTGCTGGACATCAGACAGGTTTAGGTTTGTCTGGCGTGGCTGTGGCGCTTGAACGTTTGGCTGGGCAGATCGCAATGTTTTTCACGTTGGCGATTGGGTTTGGACTGTCTTTACTGATCGACACGCCGTTGATCTGGCCGAGCGGAACACGCGCTCTTGTGGGGTTGATTATTTGCGCCATTTTTGCGGGGCTGATGGTCTGGGTTGCGTTGACCTATAGGTATGGTGCAGGGCAGGGACGTTTTGCAAGCGTTGTGCAAAGCGTCAGACAGGCCTTTGGGACACAACAGGTGATCCGGGCGCAGGTTGCCTTGGGGGGGATGATCACCTTGTGTAACATTGGTGCGTTTGCTGCCTGCGTTGCTGCTGTTGGTGGTGTTTTGCCGATGTTGGCCGTGCTTATTTTGGTGCCTTTGGTTCTATTTGCCATGCTTGTGCCGCTGACCATCAGCGGATGGGGTCTGCGTGAAGGTGCCGCAGCCGCGGTGTTGCCGATCGCAGGGATCAGCGTGATTGAGGCAATCGCCGCAAGCATCCTGTTTGGGGTGGCGATCCTTATCGCTGCAATCCCAGGTTTATTCACAATAGGAAAATCATGAAATTTCAGCGTGTTGCCTTTGCCGTTCCCGGTGATCTGACCACAAAAACCGGGGGATACATCTATGACCGTCGCCTGATTGATGAATTGCGCGTATTGGGTTGGGAGGTTGATCATATTGCATTGCCTGATGGGTTTCCCAATCCGACGTCTGAGCAGATGGCAGAGGCGTTTTCGCAGCTTTGCGCTATTGCTCCAGATTGCCCGGTCATCATCGACGGGCTTGCCTTTGGCGCATTGGATCCAGAGCGTGTTGCGCAGATCAAAGCGCCAATCGTAGCACTGGTTCATCATCCGCTTGCAAAGGAAAGCGGCCTTGCTTCTGATCTGGCGCGCGCATTTCATGACACGGAGCGCCGCAATTTGGGGCAGGTGCAGCATGTTCTTGTGCCAAGCCGACATACGGCAGAGATCCTGATGAACGAATATGCGATTGCGTCAGATAAGATCGCAATCGCAGCACCCGGATTGGATCACCCATGTGATCCCCCGCAATCGCAAGACCCGCCTTTGATCCTGTCTGTTGGCATTCAATTGCCACGAAAAGGGCATGATACGTTGCTGCGGGCCCTTGCGCAGATCACGGATCTGAATTGGCAGGCCGTTATTGTGGGCGCGCCCCTTGATACGGCTTATGCCCAAGATCTGCAGGCGCTGCGGGGCGCGCTGGGGCTTGAAGAGCGTGTTAATTTTGCAGGGCTGATCGAACGTTCGGATCTGGAACGGTATTATCGACAGGCCAGCCTTTTTGCGCTTGCGACGCGTTACGAAGGCTATGGGATGGTCTTTGACGAAGCCCTGATCAATGGTTTGCCAATTGTGAGCTGCGATACCGGGGCCGTTCCTGATACCGTGCCACAAGATGCAGGATTTCTGGTCCCGCCGGATCGGCCAGAGGCCTTTGCAGAGGCCTTGCGCCGTCTTCTGACCAAGCCCGAATTGCGGGAAGAACTGCATAAGGCGGCCCAAGATCACGGTCTGCGGCGTCAACTTTGGGCCGAGACAGCGCAAAGTGTAGAAGCAGCGTTGCAGCCCGTTTTTGCGGTGGCCCAATCCCAAAAGAGGGCTGTGATATGACGCGGGCGACATTGTTAAAGCGCTCCTTTGATGTTTATTACCGTGATCCTGTGCGCCGTGCGCGGATGGATCAGCTGAACGCGTTATGTGTGCCTAAAGGTGGTCTTGCCTTTGATATTGGTGCGCATGTCGGGGATCGAACTGGCAGTTTCTTGCGGCTTGGAGCGCGGGTGGTCGCGCTTGAGCCGCAACCGCGGGTCTTTCGTGCGTTGCGTCTGATTTATGGCCGCCAGCCAAAGATCACGCTTGAGCGCAAAGCTGTTGGTGCAAGCGTCGGCACGGTGCCTTTTTTTGTGAATTCAGCCAATCCGACCATTAGTACGGCTTCAACTGAATTAATCGATGCAGCCCAGGCTGCACGGGGCTGGCAGGGGCAAGACTGGGATCACCAGATTGATGTGTCTGTGATTCGGCTGGATGATTTGATCGCCAAATATGGCATCCCAGATTTTATTAAGATTGATGTAGAAGGATATGAAGCCGATGTGCTGCGCGGGTTGAGCCATCCTGTGCCGCTGTTGTCCTTTGAGTTCACTACAATTCAGCCAAAGATTACAATCCAGTGCCTTCAAATTCTGTCCGCGCTGGGGGCGTATGAATTCAACTACAGTCTGGGCGAAGAGCACCGGTTAGAGCACGCGTGCTGGCAGGATCTGGAGAGCCTGCAGAGCGAATTGCTGGCTTTGCCTGAGGTGGCAAATTCGGGTGATGTTTTTGCCCGCCTGCGCCCGGGTGAAAAAAATGCAGAACCGCGGGAATAATCTGCGCGCCTGAAACGTTTCCTATCTGAACGCCTTTGTTGATTGGGGGAGCCACGCGATGCCAGAGAGTAAGAAACACCGTCCGTTTGCACGGTTTATGCATTGGGGCATGGCGATTTTGGTTGTTGGAATGATCGCGATTGGTTTTGTGATGATCCAAAAGGGCTTGCCACGTCCAGTGCAGAATTTCCTGTTTATCACCCATAAAAATCTGGGCGTGTTGATGCTGGTTTTGATTGTGGTGCGAATGGCCTATCGCTGGCTGCGCCCACCTGAGCTGGCACCAGTTGCGCTGCCACCTGTGCAACGCATGGCGGCGCATCTCAGCCATCTGGGGCTTTATCTGCTGCTGCTTATCATGCCGCTGGCGGGGTATATTCGTGTGCGCGCAGGAGGGTTCCCGATCGAGTTTCTGGATCAATTGGACCTACCGACGCTGGTGCCACGTTCCAAAGAGTTAGCGGC
Source organism: Epibacterium ulvae (assembly GCF_900102795.1). GTDB lineage: Bacteria > Pseudomonadota > Alphaproteobacteria > Rhodobacterales > Rhodobacteraceae > Epibacterium > Epibacterium ulvae. The sequence continues at coordinate 22,093 of NZ_FMWG01000011.1, forward strand.
TGCGGCAAAAGCAGTTCACTATTACGGATCTTATGCGCTGGCGGGGCTTGTCCTGTTGCATATTGCGGCGGCTGCCTATCATGGGCTGATCAAACGCGACGGTGTGATGTCACGCATGTGGCCCCCGATCGGCAAGTAACCCTCATAAAATAAACGATAGGCCATGTGCCTCACTTCATCTGGAGAAGAATATGTTTGCTGTAGAAGTTCGGGATCACATTATGATTGCTCACTCTCTGCCCTCCCCCGTTTTTGGCCCGGCTCAGGGCATGCATGGTGCGACCTTTGTGGTCGATGCGGCCTTTTTCACTGACAGTCTGGATGACAACGGGCTGGTGGTTGATATGGGGCTTGCGCTTGATGCTTTGGCTGAGGCTCTGGCCCCGTTGAAATATGCCAATCTGGATGAGGTACCTGAATTCAAAGGGAAAATAACCACAACAGAATTTTTGTGTCACCACATCTGGCAACAACTGCGTGACGCGGTAAAGACCACGGGCCTTGGGGCAGGGGACCGGGTGCGCCGGATCAAGGTTTCATTACATGAAAGCCACACAGCCCGTGGTTGGTATGAGGCAGATATCTGATGGGGTTTTCCTCTGAATGGCTCGCTTTGCGGGAACCTGCAGATCATGCTGCGCGGGATGCATCCTTGTTGCAGCGGGTTGCAGATTTTGTGGGGCCGCAAGCAACGGTTTTGGATCTGGGCAGCGGGACCGGGTCCACGGTGCGGGCGTTTCAGGGGGTTGATATTGGCCAGTGGCGCTGGCGGTTTGTGGACAGTGATCCTGTGCTTCTTGCAGAGGCAACATCCCGTCATACAAGGGCTGAAGCCCATATGATGAATTTGCAGGATCTTGAGGATCTTCCGCTGAATGGGGTCTCTTTGGTGACTGCTTCGGCGCTGCTGGACCTGATGCCGGACCGTTGGATTGCGGCATTGGCCCAGCGATTGGCCGCGGCGCAGATCCCCTTTTATGCGGCGCTGAATTATAACGGTGACATGCGCTGGTCGCCGGGTCTGACACAAGACAAGGCGATCCGGGATGCCTTTAACAGGCACCAAAACACGGACAAAGGCATCGGTGCCGCGACCGGTGCCGCGTCAGCGCAGGTGACACAATCACGTTTTGAGGAACATGGATTTCAGGTGCATCTCGCAGAGAGCCCCTGGGTGCTTGACCCTAAGGAACAAGCGTTGCAGCGCGACTTATTGGGCGGAATTGCGCAAGCGGCGGATGAGATGGGTGCCGCGGCTGCGTCACACTGGTTTGAAGAGCGTCAGGCGAGCCTTGCAACCGGTCAAACAGTGATCGGCCATACGGATGTCTTGGCGCTTCCCTGCGTTCAGAGTTTGAACTGAATGCCAAGATCACGACCCGAACTTTGCCCGAGATCCTGAAGGAGCAACAGAATGCAAAATGTCGATGTCAGCGCGCGGGTCTGGTCGCATCTTCTTGCGCTCAAAGAGGGTGCGAATGGCACGCCAGATGTGACGTGGACCGAAGGTGAAGCGCAGGCCTTGGCGCTGTATGGCCCGCTGGCGGCCCCGGTTGATGATGTGATGATTGTTGCGCAGATTGGACAGTCTTTGGATGGGCGGATCGCCACCGAAAGCGGAGATGCGCAGGATATTTCAGGGCCAGAAGGTCTGGCGCATTTACATCGTTTGCGGGCGCTGGCGGATGCGGTGGTGGTGGGGGTGAAAACCGCGCTGCATGATGATCCGCAGCTGACAGTGCGTTTGGCTTATGGGGAGAGCCCGGCGCGTGTTGTGATCGATCCCAAAGGGCGGTTGTGTAATTCCGCGCGATTGCTGCAGGATACTTCGACACGCCGTATCGTGGTGCAAAGTTGCGAAACTGATCGCCCGGCTGGTGTTGAAACCCTGATATTGCCGCGCACGGACTGGATCTGCGCGCATGAGATGATCATGGCGCTGCGGGAACTTGGCTTTCGCAGGATCCTGATCGAAGGCGGTGGGGTCACGATTGCCCAATTCCTAGAGGCGGGTCTGTTGCATCGTTTGCATGTAGCTGTTGCGCCCTTGTTGATCGGGTCCGGTCCACAATCCCTGACAACCAACCCTGTGCCCACATTGGCCGAGGCGTTACGACCTGAAACGCGATTCTACAATCTTGGCAGTGATGTGCTGTTTGATTGTGCCTTAAATCCACATATCGCTGGTGAGAAAGAGAGAGTTTTCAATGTTTGACCCTTTTGCCTCTCTTGGGCTTTCCGTTACCGAACAATTGGAACGCGCACGGACCGATTTACGTATGGGGTTGCCCTGCCTGCTGTTAGATCGGGCGCAATCTGGTGTAATGGTCGCGCTTGAGACGGTTTCGCCCCAACGTTTCAATGCTTTGCGTGATATGTTGGGAGAACCAGAGCTGGTTCTGACAGCGCATCGGGTGCGTGCGATCTCTACCGACGCGGTTGCGGCGGGTGTGCAGGGGCAGATTCTGCGGGTTCGTCCACCAGAACAGGCTGATCTGGACTGGTTCAGATCTCTTTCGGATCCTGATTTGGATGATCTCAATACGCCAATTGGCCCTTTGCATATTCTTCGGGATGCGGTGCCATCGTTACATTCGGTTGCAATTGATTTGGTGAAATCAGCAGAGCTGTTGCCTGCTGCTGCGGTTTTTCCGGTGCTTCAAGAGGGTGATTTGCAGCGTGTAAAAGCGGTGTTGTCGGCGCTGGATGTAGACGAAATGGCGGCGACGCTTGCTGCAGGGGCTGCCATGATGCCTGTGTCTGCTGCATTCTTACCATTGGAAAGCCACGAAAACAGCAAGCTGCATGTTTTTCGCGACCCTGAAGGCGGGCAAGAGCACTATGCGATTGAAATTGGCGCGCCGGATCGGAACAAGCCCGTTTTATCCCGGTTGCATTCTGCCTGTTTTACCGGGGATGTTCTTGGATCACTGAAATGCGATTGCGGACCTCAATTGCGCGCGGCGCTGGAACAGATGGGTGCCGAAGGGGCTGGGGTTCTTTTGTATCTAAACCAAGAAGGGCGCGGCATTGGGCTGGCCAATAAAATGCGGGTATATGCGCTGCAATCCAAAGGGTTGGATACTGTAGAGGCCAATCATCGGCTTGGATATGAAGATGATGAACGTGATTTTCGCACAGCAGCCTGGATGCTGCGAGAACTTGGTTTTGATGCGGTGCGCCTGTTGACCAACAATCCTGCCAAAGTTGAAAGCTTTCAGAATTCTGGCATCAACATTGTTGAGCGCCTGCCGCTGCGCGTTGGAAAAAGTTTACATAATCAACATTATCTATCGGTGAAAGCATTGAAATCGGGGCACCAGCTATGACGGCTTTAAACACGTCAGAGGCGCTTTGGATCACGGCGCCAGAGATGGCCGATTTTGCACCGGGTGCCGTGATGACTGGCCCCAATACCCTAAGCGTTCAAACGCTTTATTCTGGCATCAGTCGTGGGACTGAGCAGCTGGTGTTCAAAGGAAACGTGCCACAGGGTGAACACGACACTATGCGGGCCCCCTTTCAGGAAGGCGTTTTTTCTTTTCCTGTCAAATATGGCTATAGCGCAGTTGGACGCATCGAAACTGGAGCGCGCCAAGGTGAAACAGTATTTGCCCTGTTCCCCCATCAACGCCGCTTTGCGCTAGAGAGCACGGCACTTATTCCGGTGCCCGCTGATGTCACCGCCGCGCGGGCGGTTTTGGCGGCGAATATGGAAACCGCGCTGAATATCACCTGGGATGCTGCAATTGGCATTGGCGATCGTGTGGTTGTTGTTGGTGGCGGTGTGGTTGGCGCGCTGGTGGCTTATCTGGCGACACGGGTCGCGGGCACATCGGTCACTTTGGTTGATATTAATCCAGCGCGACAGAAGCTTGCCACGGCATTTGGGTGTGCCTTTTCCCTGCCACAGGATGCGCCAAATGATGCTGATGTTGTTATACATACATCCGCAACTGCGGCTGGTCTTGCGACCGCCATTCAGGCGGCTGGGGTCGAAGCGGTTGTGATCGAAGCCAGCTGGTATGGCAATCAATCTGTGCCTGCGCCACTGGGAGGGCGGTTTCATCAACGTCGCCTAAAACTGGTGAGTTCGCAGGTTGGCCGTATCCCGGCAGTCCGGGCTGCGCGGTGGACGTATCAGCGGCGGCTTTCGCAGGCGCTCTCGCTTCTTGCAGATCCTGTATTGGATGATCTTATTTCGGGTGAGACATCTTTTGATAACCTTGCAACGGAATATGCAGGAATTCTGAGCAATCCACACACATTATGCCATCGGGTGCGGTATGACTGATGCTTTCGCTTCTTCTAACGCCTCTCTACCGGCTTCAGCCTCGCCTTTGTTGCGGGATATGGCGCATGTGGCCTATCTGGCGGGTGAAGCACTTGTTGGCTTTGCGAAAGATCGCAGTGCTTTGACGTTGCAAGAAAAAACAGCGGGTGATTTCGTCAGCTCTGCGGATCTGAAATCAGAAGCAATCATCGCCGATTGGCTGAAAACACGCTATCCAGATTTTGGCTGGGTGGGCGAAGAGACAGGCGCGCAGATTACCGGTTTCGATGAACCCTATTGGGTTGTTGACCCTTTGGATGGTACCAGTAATTTTCTGAAAGGATTACCGCATTGGGCTGTGTCCATCGCCTTGTGCAAAGGGGACGCCCCCATAGCGGCGATCGTTTATGATCCTGTAAAGGAAGAACTTTTCTCGGCAGAACGCGGATGTGGTGCGTTTTTGAATGGCGCCCGGATATGGGTCAATTCAGATATCAGCCTCAGCACGGCCATATTGGCGACGGGGGTGCCTGCGGGGGGACGTGTGACCTACCTGTCTGATTGTCTTATGGATTTGGAACAGCTCATGCCCAAAAGCGCGGGTATACGGCGCTGGGGCGCAGCTGCGCTGGATCTTGCATATGTTGCCGCGGGGCGTCTGGATGCCTATTGGGAACGCAATCTCGGGCCGTGGGATATCGCGGCTGGGTGGTTGCTGGTTCAGGAAGCAGGCGGCTGCGTCGAGCCGCTTTGGAGCGGGGAGCCAATATTGAAATCGGGGTCGTTTTTGGCGGGCGACGCTGCCTTGTTGCGACAAGTCCACCCCTATCTAACGCCGAAACATTAGCGACATGAGGTGAAATGCTCCTTGTGATGTGAGAGAGCGTTGCCGATCAAGAGGTTGAAGGTTGATGACTTTTGCGTCAAACATGATCATCTATTTGCGCCCTACGCTCTGGAAACGGCTGGAAACACTTGTGTCTGCATTGATGAAAAAGGACTTGATAGCGCTTCTTCCGCGCTTGCGTCGTTTCGCCTGTTCTTTGACCCTGTCCGTATCTGATGCTGATGATCTTGTGCAAGAAGCCTGTCTGCGCGCGCTGAGCCGATCTGATCAGTGGAAGCCTGACCAACCCTTTGATTTCTGGATGTTTCGCCTGACACGGAACCTATGGATTTCAGAAATTCGCAAGCAGAAGGTTCGTTTTGGAAAAGGGCAGATCCCCGCAGAAGAAAGTGCAGAACTTGTTCAACATGACACTGGTGAAGATCGGTTGGCTGCTGTTCAACTGTTAGGCCGGGTTGGTGCGTTGCCGTCAGAGCTTGCAGTGGTGTTGGTTGCGGTTTCAGTCGAGGGCTACAGCTATAGTGAAACCGCGGAGTTGCTTGATATTCCGATTGGAACGGTCATGAGCAGAGTCCATCGTGCGCGCAAGATGCTGGCGCATCAGATTGCGGCTCAGGCGGAGGGTGTCGAATGAGTTTTGATCCCGTAAAGCTGAGTGCTTATCTTGATGGTGAGCTGAGTGCAGTTGAAACCGCTGAAATTGAAACCGCATTGCAACAGGATCAGGCGCTCCAGGGCGAACTGGAGATGTTGATACAAGGGCAAGAGATTGGATTGGCAGATCTTAATGCGGCGTTGGAAGCTCCGGTTCCCGAAGGTCTGATCGCCGCGATTGAGACCGCGCCTGTTCCAGAGGTTGCAAATTCGCCTTTGCCGCCTCAGCGTTTCGCATTGGTTGCGGCGACAGTTCTTGCGGCGTTTGTGGGAGTTTCTAGCGGTTATTTTCTTGGCGCGTCACAACCAAACACGCAGGTCGCAAACGTGGCAGGTGGTGAACTACTCCCGGAATGGGTGTCAGACGTGGCGGATTATCATCGTGTTTATGCCAAAGAAGGTCGGCACTTGGTTGAAGTGGGTGCGGATGAGCAGGAGCATCTGGAAACCTGGCTGACCAAAGTTGTTGGAGCGGAAGTGATTGCACCAGATCTTAGCCATCATGGGCTCACGTTTGAAGGTGGTCGGCTTTTGGTTGCAGCTGGAAAACCTGTGGCTCAGCTGATGTATACAGATGCCACGCAAAGAGTGGTGGCGCTGTGTCTGTTGCAAACCGACACCCCTGCTGCCCAAGTGGAAACCCGGTCATTACATGAGTTTGAGATGGTGACCTGGGGTGATACAAATAGGAATTTTATCGTGATCGGGGATGAAGACCGTCAGGATCTTGGCGCGATTGCAGAAACTGTTGCGCAAGAGGTTTGATCTCGCAGAGTTGACGCGTCATGGCCAATGTTGCGAAGGTTCAAAGAGCTTGAATCCACAACGAATAAAATATCGGCGTCTTTATCGGCGAAAGTATTGATAAAAATTTGGATCTTCTCTCTGCGAACGCAATTTTCGACAAAAGGGTTCATTTGATGCCACTTTCGAGACTGCGTCTTACTTCAATAGCCATACTCATTGTGCTTGGGTTTTTTCAAATACCAGTCGCGCCTGATACGTTGGAGTTTGATCCGGCTTTGAATAGGATCCTGAAGTGGTTGTTTATGTTTGCACCACTTATTCCACTTGCGGTCGTTTTGATCAAATCACTGACCGCGAGGCCGTGGCCACCGCTGTTTGTCTTTGGCATGGCCAGTCTCACCGCTATTTTTGGACTACTTATGAGTGTGTTGCACATCATTTTTGGTTCGTCTCTTGCTTTTATGCACACACTTTCACTGACTATCGCCATTGTTGCTTTTCTTTCGGTACTGAACACTGGCTCGATCAGTGGGCTGTGGTCCAAACTCATTATCATTCCTGTAGTTGTGGCGGTTTGGTCGATAAGCACTATTGCTGTCATAGCTTTTCAAGCGAACAAGATTTCAGGCGGCGATCCATTTTGTCTTGCTGCTCACAAAACCAACGGAGAGATCACAAACTTTGCACAACTGCGCGGCTTGTCTTTTTATGCGCCTTTACGGGGAAAAAATGCACTGCAATGGGATTTTCACGGTCTGTTGATCGTTGAGACAGATGAGGGGCCAGTGGTTTATAACTGGTCACCACGCTGGGCGCGCTTTGACGTTATTGCGCAGCCAGCGCTATATTTAGTCGACCCTTTGGCTGCCTGTGTCCCAAAAGCGGACTAGTAATCTCAGCTATTGCACGAGAATTCAAAACTTTCCGTCGTCCGGTTCTGTCGGGCTAGATTTTACCCATGTCAGTTATGATGTTGCAACGTTGATTGCTGAAGATTTAGGAGTGGCGCTGAAATTGAAACCAATCACTTCAAAACAACGCGCGCCCTTTCTGACTGCGGGGATGGTTGATCTAGTTGTCTCATCAGCTGGTGCGCCACCCTTGAATGCGTTGAATTATCCTTTTGAGGTCAGATCGAAATGTTCGTCCGGGAAATATTTGGCGAGTCTTACATCTGCCGATCGTGCATGACCTTCCATCCCTTCCAGACGCGAAATACGGGCGGTGGCTTCGGCCACAGGTTTTGATCCTTCACGTGTTGCACGCTGCCAAGTGACAATTTTCATGTATTTATGGACGGACAAGCCACCCGTATACCGCGCTGCGCCTGATGTTGGCAGGACGTGGTTGGTTCCTGTCGCCTTATCGCCATAAGAAACTGTCGTCTCTTCGCCCAGAAACAGTGAACCATAACACGTTAAACGGTTCAGCCACCACGACAGGTCTTCAGCTTGAACTGTCAGATGCTCGGGGGCATATTCATCTGACACGCTGGCCATTTCTTCGCGATCCGCACAGAGGATGACTTCTGCATAGTCGCGCCATGCAGCCGCAGCATTGTCACGGTTCAGCTCTGGCAGAGCAGCGATCAGCGCCGGAACCCACTCCATAACATCTTTTGCGAGCCCCTCGTCATCTGTGACCAGCCAGACGGGAGAATTGTAGCCATGTTCAGCCTGACTCACCAAATCGGTGGCAACGATATGAGGATCGGCGCGACCATCGGCAAGGATCAGACTGTCTGTCGGGCCTGCAATCATATCAATGCCAACACGACCAAACAGGATGCGTTTTGCTTCAGCCACAAACTGATTGCCCGGCCCCACCAGAATGTTTGCAGCTGGTAAACCAAACAACCCGTAGGTCATTGCTGCCACCCCTTGCACGCCGCCCATGGCCATGATCCTGTCCGCGCCGCAAATATGCGCAGCGTATATGATCGCCGAGGCGACGCCAGCATCTGCGCGGGGCGGTGAACAGGCCGTAATGTGTTTGCAGCCTGCAACTTTGGCCGTTGTGACCGTCATGATCGCACTGGCGATATGGCTGTAGCGCCCACCCGGCACGTAACAGCCCGCCGCGTCTACGGGAATGGCTTTCTGTCCTGCGATAAAACCCGGAACCACTTCGTATTCGACATCTTGCAAAGTCGCTTTCTGAGCTTGGGCAAAGCGTTTCACATTGTCATGGGCAAATCGAATATCAGCTTTTAACTTTTCAGGAACTTTCGCGCAGGCAGTTTTGATGTCTGCTTCACTCAGCAGAACTGGACCTGTGTATTTATCAAACTTAGCCGCATAGTCCAATGCAGCCTGATCACCACCAGCTTCAATATCTTCTAAGATTTTCACAACAGTGTCATGCACGTCTGACGCGTGCGAAGTCGATGTGAGCGTTGCTTTTTTCAGATACGTTCGCGCCATCAATAATCTCCAGAAAAGGGTGCATCACAGGCCTTGGCCAACTATGTGCGTTCTTGATGCTAGAGGAGGAGATTTGAAAAAATCAAGGATTACTTTGGATCGTCCGCCGCATCCTAGCTGCCAAATCCTTTGCCAAAGGCCTCCTCGCGGATGAACCGTTCGCTTAGAAGTAAGAGTAAAACGCCGGGAATTGTGACCACCAGTGCAATACCCGCTGCGGATGCATCTAGCGTGCCTCCGGAAATTTTGGAAAATAACAAGGTGGGCAAAGTGATGATTTTTCCCTGCCCCATAAAGAACGTCAGCAAAAAGATATTGCTGGACACCAAAAAGGTAAATAAAGCGCCAGCAATCACTCCGGGCATCAGCATCGGCAGCGTCACCAGACGCAACACTTGCCAGCGGGAGGCGCCAAGCACCATGGCCTGTTCTTCAAATTCAGCGCCAAGCCCTTGATAGACGGCGGTTAGCATACGGATCATATAGGGAATGGTGGGGATCAGATGTACAATGATGATCCCCAGATAGCTTCCGGCAAGGCCCAGTTTGATAAAGACCATTAAAAGTGAAATGCCTATTGCGGCTTCGGGTACGATCAAAGGCAGGGCTAGGAAAAATTCAAAGGCGTGTTTACCGGGAAATGTCTCTCGCGCCAGAACACGGGCGGCTGGCAGGCAAATCACTAAGGCCAGTGCCGTGACAACGATTCCGATCAAAATTGTATTTAATGTTGCTTCCAAAATCCGGCTGTAAGGAGAGAGCACATAATCCCAGGCAAGCGGTAACAGCGACTTTTCGCGCTGTTCCAGCCACCATGTGGATGGCAACAAGTCTGGCCAGCCCCAGCGAAACGCAAAGCTTTGGATCATCAGTGGCACGAAAGGGCCCAGCACAAAGACCGCAACCAATATCAATGCACTGCGATGGAGGCGGAGAAACATCAGCTGCGCCCCCGTTTGCGTTCAAATCGGCGATAGGTGCCGAGATAGGCAAAAAGCACAACACCAGAAACGATTGCAAGCGTTACCACCACGGCCATTCCGCGCAATTGCAGGGTATAGTCGGCGTCGTTGAAATAGCGCCATGCCACAACAGGGAGTGTATCCGGAAACCCGCCTCCCAGAATAAATGGTGCTTCAAACGCACCGATATTAAATGCGGTGATGATGAGTGATGAGGACACAATGGCCGGCAGGATCTGTGGTAACGTGACATGCCAAAACACCTGCCAGCGATGTGCGCCCAACACTTTTGCGGCTTCTTCTGTTTCGCGCCCGAGCCCCAACAGCACCGCATAGACGGTAAGCGCAACAAACGGCAGCTGTTTCCAGACATAAACTGCAATGATGCCCCATCCCGCATGCGTTTTCAAAATCTGCGGAAATTGAGACGGGTCATCAATCACGCCGACAAACGCCATCATCCGTGACGCCATTCCCCCATTGCCGAGCAAGAGCACTGCAAGCGCAATGCCGACCGCATAGGGGATCATCAGCGGCAATTTATAGATATATTTGAACAGGGTTTTTCCGGCAAAGCTCTCTCGCAAGGCCAAAGCCAGCAATACGCCAAAGACAACCGCCAGTCCTGTAGCGACGAAGGCATAATACAGGGTGAACCCCAAAGAGCGCCAGAATACAGGATCTGACCAGAGCGCAGCAAAATGGCTGGTGTCTGGAAAGGTGTTCACGCCAAACCACGGCGCGAACCCCAAGGCCTGTGCCACGCCTAAAAGAAGCGCACCGCCAAAGAGCACTGTTAAAACCAGCATCACTGGCAAAAGCTGCATCAACAGCCAGATCTGTCTCTTTGGCGGCATCGGATTGTGCCTTAGTTTGACAGGTTGCTCACGGCGCGGGCGACGATCACATCAAACGGATCTGCGCTGCCGCGTTCAATATAATCAAGCCAGACTGCTTCGATCACATCCACAAGGGTTGCGTTGGTGTCAGGGGCGGTGTTTGCGTCCAGTTCCGCCTGCGTCACCCCAATATACCCCGGTGCCGCCGCTGAAAGCGTTTCGGCTTCATCTGTTGTCAAAGTCCATGGATCAATACCGGCAGGCATGCCCGTGAATTGCAGCTTTGACGCCTGTGCTGCAACCGATGACATATAATCAGCCAAGACAAGAGCCGCCGCTGGATGAGGCGCATTTGACGGGATCGCCAGATAATTCTTGTTTTTGATCATGTTCCCTTCTGGAAAGATGAAAGACTGTGCCCCTTCAGGGAAGGTTCCATTGGCCAGATTGGTTGCCACAGCATAAAGGCCAAACTGGCAGGCAAAATCGATCTCACCGTTTAAAAACAAGCCATTCAAGGCAGCCCCATCTTCGGGATAGCGGATATTTCCAGACTGGGCCCCTAGTAACAGTGGTTCAATTGATTTCAAATATTCAAAGCCGGGTTGGATCAAACGTGCCAGCTCTGCGGCGCCAAGGCTTTCGAGTGTTTCCTGAAAAGGAGTGGCACCGCTGCCATCCGGGTTATGTGCATAAAGCGCGGCCTGAACAAAAGTATTGCCCAGCCAATGGGGGGGCTTCACATAAGAAAACTTGCCCGGATGGGCTTCTAAATATGTGCGCAGCTCGGCGAATGTCGTGGGGGCTGCGGCATGTTCAACACGGCCTGTGTTGACCGCACAAACATATTGCTCACCAGACCATGGCACCTCAGCTGCTTCGGTCGCAAGGCCAAAATCGCGCAAATTCAACAAGGCACGCGGGTCTGTTTCATCCCATTCAAAATGCGCGCTGTTTGGCAATTTATCGGCAAAACTGCCAAATAGCGCATCTTGGCGTTTGAGCGTGGCAAAGTTTTCACCATTGACCCAGATCGCATCCACACTGCCCGCACCCAACGCCTTACCTGCGCCTTTTTCTGCCAGGACAAGATCAATTGCATCTTTGGTGCCCGTAATACGCACCGGGTTCAATGTGACGCCTAGTTTCGCCAGATCGGGGGTCACGACCTGATCCATCCAAATGTTCAACGGATCACTGCCACCCCAGTAGTAGAGGTTGACGGTGCCTTCGTCTGCTGCGCGTTTCGTCACGGTCTCCCATGGTGCCGCTCCGCTTAGAAAATTTTCGCGAAAGCCTGCGGCGTCTTCAGCAAGCGCGGAGGTTGCAAGCAGGCTTGCAGCCAACGTCATGCGCAAGAGGGTTATAGTCATGAAAGGTCTCCCGTGAGTGTGGTGAAGAAGAGGTTTAAGATGGCTGTAAAACCCAGATATGTTCGGGCTTGATCGTAAGGTAGGCCAAGGTGCCTTCCTCAATACGGCGGCGGGAATGCTCCTGCACGGTGAGCTGAACGTCGTTGCAGAGCAATGTGTAGCGTGTCGCTGCACCAAAATATTCTCGTGTCAGGATCTTTGCAGTGAATGTGTTTTCACTGTCCGCTGGCGGTGTCAGATGCAGATCAAACGCTTCTGCCCGCAACAGAATATGGCCTTGTCCTTCGACCGCACCCACTGCGGGATCATAGTGCAATGTGCCAAGCGCACACTCTGCCAGGCCGTCGCGTTTGAGCGTTGCAGGAAAGAGATTGGTTGCGCCCATGAATTTGGCCACAGCTGGGGTCTTGGGCCGTTGATAGAGGGTATCTGGCGGGTCAAACTGTAGGATTCTCCCCTCTGCCATGACCGCGACGCGGTCGGCAAGTTCCATCGCTTCGACCTGATCATGGGTCACAAAAATTGTGGTAATCCCCAATCGACGCTGCAGCTGGCGAATAAATCGGCGCATTTCACCGCGCAGTTTTGTATCAAGGTTGGCAAGGGGTTCGTCCATCATCAGGACATCGGGTTCGGTGATCAGCGTGCGGGCAATGGCCACCCGCTGCATCTGTCCACCTGACAGCTGTGCGGGAAAACGATCTCGAAAGGCACGCAATTGTACCACATCCAGCATTTCATCCACGGCTTCAGTGATCTGTGCAGCCGTTTGTCCGCGTACTTTCAGACCAAAAGCAATATTCTTTTCGACTGTCATATGCGGAAATAGGGCATAGCGCTGAAACACCAATCCGACGTTGCGCGACTGTACTGCAACATCCGAGACCTCTTTCCCGTCAAACAAGATCTGGCCCGAGGTTGGCGTTTCAAGTCCCGCGATCATCCGCAACGTGGTGGTTTTCCCACAGCCAGATGGCCCCAACAGGGCGACCAGCTCTCCTGACTGGATAGAGAGATCACATTCCGAAAGAGCAATCGTCCCAGAATAACTCTTGGCAATTTGCTTTAACTGGACCTGTGTCACCCTGGTCTCCTGCGCGTGTCCTCGTGCCCCTGATTTAGGGGAACGTAGCTGTGTTTAGCTACGCTTGAGGCGCATATGACACCAGTCTGCAACAAACCACCAGCCTACACATTCTTGTGTAGAGCACTGACAGAGCATCACAACTTTTTGCGGTATGAAAGGTGCGAACACGGCACCGTTCAAAAATCAGATGTGTTTAATGCCACCCAACCCGAGGTGCGACAGGAATTTGGTCTTGTGGTCGTGATCTAATCATATCAAGCAGTTCAGTCTTCACCGTCGCGCGAGAGGGATCATCAAACAGGTTGATCATCTCTTCAGGATCTTCCTGCATGTCATACAGCTCACCCGTCTCTGTATACATATCGATAGACATGCGGTAGCGTGTGCTGCGGACGGTTTGCAGATCCATATCGACAGCAGATCGTTTGGCATCCACCTCGTATTCCGACAGTGCAAAATCGCGGCTGCCCCCGGTCCAGAGGTTGCGCCAGCTCTGGCCGTGGGTGTCTGGTGCAGAGATTTTTGCAAGATCTGCAGCGGTTGCAAAGGCATCAATTGTGCTGATCGGATCTGAAACCACTTGCGCTTTGGGAATCCCCGGACCTTGGATCAGGCAAGGAACGCGCAGCAACCCATCATAGAGCATCGGGCCTTTCAATAAGAGGCCATGATCCCCCAGCCATTCTCCGTGGTCTGCAAGGAAAATTACGATGGTCTCGTCCAGTTTGCCGGCTTGTTCAAGCGCGGCCATGATCCGACCGACCTGATGATCCACACTTGTGATCATTCCAAAATAGATCGACGTCAAATCGCGCAGCGCTGTTTTGGTCAGCTCTCCCTTTTGGCCCCAATCAATTCCACCTGCATTGTGCTCTTCGCCCAGTTTAATTGGTTTGGCCCGGTCATCTACAAATCGTTTGTGCCACCAGGGACGGTTTTCCAGATCCAGCTTGGGGTTTTTTGCGATCTCAACATCGCGCCCCTGATACATATCCCCCCAAGGGGCTGCCGCAAGAAAGGGGGGATGAGGGTCTGGAAAAGAAACCCAGGCCATAAAAGGTGTCTCATCCTGATTTTCGATCATCTCGATCGCTCGGTCCCCGATCCATGGCGAGGAGTGCCATGGGTCTGGCAGGGCGGAACGCCAGCATTGAAAATGTGCCGTCTCGCGCCCTTTACGATCTTTCGCCAAATCCCAGCGCGCACGCCCCTGCCCGCCTTGATCCAGCCAATTTTCATAATGCAGTGTTTCAGGCGCATCATACCACTGTGTGTGGTGATGGGGCCGCAACATCAGCTGCACCTTGTCAAACCCCATATATCCGCCTGTCCAGTCGGGTCCAAAGGATTGCGCGCTCTTGTAGCATTCTGGACGGCCTGTGGGTTCAAATGTCTGCTGCGATGACAGATGTGCCTTGCCAATGAACTGCGTATCATATCCGGCTTTGCCAAACGTGCCGGCAAATCCGGCAGCACCTAGCGTTTCATCCAAATCACGGCCATTGTCACGCACCCCATGTGAATAAGGTAGCAAACCCGTTAAAATAGAGGCACGGGCTGCCTGGCACATGGGATGCGGCGTGGTGCAGGTTGAAAATCGCACACCGTTCTGAGCGATTCTATCCAGATTAGGTGTGTTTACGCCGCGCCCCTCAGCTCCGATGCAATCGCCACGGTGCTGATCGGTGGTGATGAGCAGAATATTTGGCCGTTTTTGCATGGAGGACCCCTCAATTTACTGAATGATGCGCGTACTTTCGATAAAATTACTCATGGTTATGCATGTTTTAGTGTACAATAAAAGAAAATAATGTACGATCTTTCTTGATCAAGGAGGAGCTCATTCAATGAAACGGACTATAATCGGACAAACAGCCCTTGCTGTTATGATGGCCTCAACCGCAAGCGCCGCAACTGTGCTGGACGTTGTCGCCTGGAAAGGAAACGAAGCAGAGCCTGCTGGGATGCCCGAGCTGATTGAAAAGTTCGAATCCGAAAACCCTGACATTGATGTTGAACTGACCTTTGTCGCCCGAAAGGACGTCGACAAGGTTATTCCACCCCGTCTGCAAGCGGGCACGCCGCCAGATGTCACAATGGTCGATGGGAAGCTTGTCGCGCTTTGGGGCGGCGCTGGCTTACTTGACGATCTAGGCACTTCAACAGAGTGGTACAATAACCTGATCCCCTCGGTGCGTGATATCGTAACCTTGGATGACAAAGCCCTGTCTTACCCGCTTGAAGTGATCGGCATGGGCAATTTCGTCAATATGGACCTTCTTGCTAAAGTTGGGATTGATAAAGCCCCTGTGACAATTGACGCATTAAAAGCGAGCTGCAGTGCGCTGGCCGCGGCCGGCATCAGCCCGATGATTTTTGCAGGTGGCTTCCCCGCCATGCTGTTTGTTGGTGCAAATGGTATTGATCCTAAGGGCATTTCTCCAACGGAATACAGTTCAGGCGATCGTCAGTTTGTTGGTGATGACAATTTTAATCGGACCTTTGATCTGGTGCGAGAGCTTGTTGGCGCAGAATGTTTTGATCCTAAGCTGCAAGCGGGATTGGATCCATGGGCCACAGCTCCACAAGAATTCAAAGCTGGTAATGTTGCAATCCTTCCACAGGGCGCATGGAACATTGGACAGTTTAATGACGTAGAAGGCCTGAACTATCAGTTCGCGCCGATGCCTTCTGTCCACACCGATTATGGCCTTGCGCTGGATCTGGTGGGACCTGGCTGGGCCATTCCAAAAGACGCCGCCCACAAAGAGGCTGCCGCAAAATGGATTGAATTCTTCTCAAGAGAAGAGAACCTGAATGTCTTCCTGAAGGCAGAGGGTGCCTACAGCCCGTATCAGGGAGGCAAGGCAACAATGCCTGATCTGGCCACCCCCTATACAGATGCCCGCGCCAAAGGCAGCTTGATCCTGTGGCCTTTTTCCACGCAGGAATTCCCCAGCGCATTACAATCTGAATGGGAAGATAGCATCACAGGCTTTTTGCTGAACATCGATGCTGCCAACGAAAAAACGTTGCAGCGTTGGGACGATGTCATCGAAGACAACCTGTAAGCTCAACGTGATCCGGCGTGTGAAACGCCGGGTCCGCTCTAGCAAGGTGAGACGGACATGCGCAGGCGTAACAGCTTATACATCTTCACAATCCCAGCGCTCCTCGTGCTGGCGCTTTTCTTTATCCACCCGGTTTTGCTGACCCTTGATATGAGCTTCACCAGCTACAAGGGCATCGGCGAAGCCAAAGATGTGGGCTGGCGGAACTATGATCGGATTTTCAGCCGGGAACGCTACTACTCTGAAATTTGGCTGACACTCTGGTATACTGTAATCGTGGTCACGGCCCTGACAATTTTAGGGCTGTTTTTCGCGGCAATGCTGCATCGGTTGCCGCTGATCCGCAATTTTGCCCGCGCCGCTCTTTATACGCCAGCAATGATGTCGTTTGTTGTGGTCGGCTATGTCTGGCAGTTTTTATATTCACCGCTCAACGGTGGCATTAATGTTGCCTTACGTGACCTTGGTCTTGGCGCCTTAGAGCAAAACTGGCTTGGCGACCCTGCTTTGGCAATATATTCTGTCGCGTTCACTCAGATCTGGATGTTCACAGGATTTACCTGCGCCATCTTTTTGGCCGGCTTTGCAGGTATTCCCGAAGAAATCAACGAAGCTGGCCGGCTTGAAGGTGCCAACAGTTGGCAGCGGTTCCGCTATCTAGAGCTGCCCTTGTTGGGGCCAGCGATCACAGTTTCTGTAACGCTAACGACCATTGGTACGCTGCGTACTTTTGAATTGCCTTTTATCCTCACCAAAGGGGGTCCGGATGGCGCAACGCGGCTTTTGTCGATTGAGATCATCGATAATCTCTTTGGACAAT
This sequence comes from Epibacterium ulvae, assembly GCF_900102795.1. Taxonomy (GTDB): domain Bacteria; phylum Pseudomonadota; class Alphaproteobacteria; order Rhodobacterales; family Rhodobacteraceae; genus Epibacterium; species Epibacterium ulvae. The sequence goes on from NZ_FMWG01000011.1 coordinate 39,189, forward strand.
ACAAATTCGGCTTCGCCTCGGCACTTTCAATTATAATGCTGATCATCGTGCTGACCGTGGCCTTTGTTCAAAACAAGATCCTGCGGGATCGAGAGGATGTGTCATGAGCGATCTGACCCAAACCCTTCCACAGGTCAAAAGCGGCCCAGACTGGGTGCTGATCCGCAAACGCACGCGGTCTTTCATCGCCCATGCATTTGTACTGACACTTGTCGCAATCATGTTGTTGCCATTGTTTTACATGGTGATGATGTCTTTCAAGACCTCAACAGAAATCGCACAAGATCCGCTTGGTCTGCCAGAGAGCCTCTATTGGGGGAATTACATGGCGGCGCTTAGCTCGATGGGCTATGTGCGCTCGGTTCTAAATTCCATCGGGATCACAATATCTGTGATTGTTGTTGTGGTTCTGACCGGCGCCATGGCTGCCTATCCGCTGGCGCGCATGAACAATCGTATTTCCAAAACCATTGTCATGGTGATGGCATTGGGATTGGCGACACCTAATTTTGTGACGATCACACCAATCTACGTGATCTTTCGTGACCTTGGCCTTTTGGATAGCTATCTTGGCATTGTTCTGGCCTTTGCAGCGTTGAAGCTGCCTTTGGCAGTCTTCTTTTATACCGGCTTCATAGCCGCAATCCCAATGGATCTGGAAGAGGCCGCAAAATTAGACAATTGCAACAGCTGGCAGATTTTCTGGCATGTGATCCGTCCATTGCTCGCACCAGTAACGGCAACATTGTCCTTGTTTATCATGATCATGGTCTGGAATGATTTCATCTATCCGCTGCTATTGCTGACAGATAAATCCAAACTGACCGTAATGATCGCCGTCTACAAATTTGTCGGCAACACTGGCATTGACCCCACAAAACTCTTCCCAGCGGCAGTTCTTGGATCCTTGCCTTTGTTGATCATGTTTGTGGCGTTCCAACGTAAAATCATGGCGGGTGCAACCGCAGGAGCCGTAAAATGAACCTCGAAAGTCGCCATATTATCGTCACCGGTGCAGGCGCAGGCATCGGGCTGGGGGTGGCACGCCAATGCGTGGCAGCGGGCGCCACTGTCACGGGCATGGACTGGAAAACCGATGGCAAGGATCAGCTCACCCGTCTTGGTGCACATTTTATGCAGGTCGATGTCATGAAGCCTGAGCAATTTCAAGAGGCTGTGGTGACTGCGCATGACCGGGTCGGCCGTCTGGATGGGATGGTGAACAATGCAGGCACCACCATCAAACGCGACTTCCTTGAAATGTCTGTTGAAGACATGGATATGCTTTGGGAAGTCAACCAACGATCCGTTCTGGTCGGCACCCAAGCGGCTGCCCGTCTTATGGTTGGCAAAGGGGGGTCTATCGTCAATCTGGCTTCTGTTCACGCGACAACTTCAAACCCAGGTCATGAAGCCTATGCCGGCACCAAAGGTGCGATCAAGGCAATGACCCGGTCGATGGCTTGGTCTTTGGGGCCGCGTGGTGTTCGCGTCAACACGTTGAGCCCGGCAATGACGCAGACGGAAATCGTTATCGACGCGATGAAAGACCCTGAAAACGCAGAAACCTTTCGGTCCTGGGGCGCCGACCATGAAGTCAGCACTGTCGATGAAATTGGAGCTGCGGCCGTGTTTCTTTTGTCGAATGCGGCAAGCGCACTGAATGGCACCGATCTTGTTGCGGATCGTGCGATGACGGCACTGTTGTGGCCACAACTGGAAAAAGCAGGATAAGAACAGATGGCTGAACTCAGCATGAATAAGGTGGTCAAACGCTATGGAGCGACGCAGGTTGTCCATGGGGTCGATCTGGATATCAAAGATGGCGAATTTTGTGTCTTTGTTGGCCCGTCTGGCTGTGGGAAATCCACGTTGTTGCGGATGATCGCTGGGCTTGAAGAAACCTCTGAAGGGCGGATGACCATTGGCCCGAAAGATGTAACACATTTCGATCCTGCTGAGCGTGGCGTGGCGATGGTGTTTCAGACCTACGCCCTTTACCCGCATATGACCGTGCGCGAAAATATGAGCTTTGGCCTGAAAATCAGCGGCGAAGACAAGACTGTCATCAAGGAAAAGGTTGATAAAGCCGGGCAAATTCTAAAACTCGCTGACTATATGGATCGCAAACCAAAAGCGCTTTCAGGCGGGCAACGCCAACGTGTTGCTATTGGTCGGGCGATTGTACGCCAACCAGATGTCTTTCTGTTTGATGAACCTCTGTCAAATCTGGACGCTGAATTGCGGGTCGAGATGCGGGTCGAGATTGCGCGATTGCACAAACAGCTGGGTGCAACAATGATCTATGTGACCCATGATCAGGTGGAAGCCATGACCATGGCCGACAAGATCGTGGTATTGCGCGCAGGTCGTATTGAACAGGTCGGCGCACCGGTTGAACTCTATGAAAACCCGGACAATCTCTTTGTTGCAGGATTTATTGGCTCACCTCGGATGAATTTCTTTGATGGGGAAGTCATAGAATTGGGTTTTCATCAGGTAATGGTGACTGTGCCTCGTCTGGGCAATGTGGTTGTGCCTGTTGCGGTGCAAAGTGAACTCCGCCTTGGACAGCCTGTCACGCTTGGTCTGCGCCCGGAGCACTTTGATCCTAAAGGGGATGTCAAAGTAACCTTGCCAATCGACGTTCACGAAAATCTAGGCGGCGTTTCTTACGTGTATTCTAACAGCGATGAAGCAGACCTGCCCATTATCGTAGAATTGCGTGGACAACGGCCCCCGGTCGGCAGCGATCTTGAAATTGGCCTCAATCCTGAATTTGCGCTGCTCTTTGATCCACAGTCAGAAGAGCGTATCCGATAAAGCATAGGTTTACCTCTCGCAGGAGTTTCCTCCCTCCGCGACAGAGAGGTCAGCAAAAGGCGCAAGGAAGATCCCTCGCGCCTTTTTGATTTATTGCCTCAATCGATCATCGGAGTTGACGCCACAAAGGGCTGACGACCAGGCACATCCATTTGAATTGCAAAAAGTCCCCCTGACTCGGGGTTTTGGGCTATATCTTCTGCGCTCAGGTCGAATGTTCCCGTTGTGACATATAACGTTTGCAGATCTTCCCCGCCAAAAGCGCAATTGGTGACGGTTCGGCAGGGAATTTCAATCGTTTCAATGATCTGACCATCCGGCGACAAGCCTAAGACACGCCCCTGATTGCAAATCGCCACCCAAATCGTACCCGCGCTGTCCACGCATAATCCATCGGGGCGGCCAAAATCCTCGTCACAGGTACGTAGCACCTGCCAGTCATCCGCTTTGCGCAGCCATATCCGACCCGGAACACTGTCGATGAAATAAAAGCGTTCACCATCCGGGCTCCAATCCAGCCCATTTGAAATGGTTGTATCTTTCATCATCAACGTGCGCCCAGTGGCATCATAACGATACAGTGCGCCCGTTGTGCCCTTGGCACCTTCTGACATCGTGCCTAGCCAGAGCGCTCCATCAGGTGCAACAGCCATATCATTTGGGCGATTGCCGGGCAGATCTGGTTCTGGACAATCGAGTAGTGTGATGGTGCCCGTCTCAGGATTAACCCAGCCAAGGCCCGATTTTGTGGCGATCAGCAATTTGCCGCTGTCATGCAATGCCACTGCGCTGATCAGATCCGGCATCGGCAACTTTGTGCAACGCCCTGTTGCAGGCGCGTAGCTGTGTAAAAATCGATGTGCAATGTCCACCCACCATAGTACCCCTGCGGCGTGATCCCACAAAAGCCCTTCACCACAGCTCGCAGCGGCACGGTCCACACATTTTACGTCTCTCATTTTTGCTGTTATCCTACTAAAATGTACAATGTTCTTGTTTTTAAGTGCGAAATCCATCACCTATGGAAAAGCCCCAACACAGGGAGACACACTTATGAGTACGCCGGGACCGATCGCTATTTCCGCTGGGAAAGAAACCGCCGAAAACACTTCGAACCTGATCTATGAATGTATCCGCGATGATATTTTGTCTGGTACCTTGAAAGCAAACACCCGGTTGAAAATCTCCCAACTTGCACGGCAGCATAATACCTCGACCAATCCGGTTCGCGAGGCCTTGCAGCAGTTGCGGGGAGAAGGTCTGGTCTTGTTCACACCAAACCAGGGCGCACGGGTCCGGCCCATCAATATGGAATTCGTGCGCGACGTTGCCGAGGTGGGCAACCTGTTGGAACCTTATCTGCTGCAGCTGTTTGTCGAAACCGCCAGCGCCGAAGACATTGCGGAACTGGAACGTTTGCAAGATGAAATCGAGGCGCTGAATTTTGAAGACAAAGACCGCCACACCGATCTGAATAATACGTTCCATCAGACGATGTATGAACGTCATTATAATCGTGTGGCTGTCGGTGTTTGGAAACAGCACCGCGAAATTATGAATGCGATCAGCAAACGCATTCCCATCGCACTTGGTCGTCAGGAAGCTATTTTGAAAGAACATCGGGCACTGATTGACGCGATCCGCAAGCAAGACGTGAAAGCAGCCCAAGAGGTTTTGGCACAACATATCGGAGACGCGGGGAAACATCTGGTTGATCAATTGCGGATTGAAGAAGCGCGCGCAGAGCAAAAAACCTAAAGTACTTTTGAACCTGCGCATTAATTCGCAGGTTGTACCAAAGCCGTAAACCCTGCGCGCAGTCCCGCGAGTGTAAGCGTTTCGGCATTCAGGCGACGCACGCGCCCGCCAAGGTAGGTCAGCGCCTGATCATAACATTGCGCAAGCTCTGACGCCCCAATTAGAAATGTGATCTCATCACTCCAATAAGATTGAGTCGCCATCAGCTCTGCTCCAATCAAAAGTCCAGACAGATAAGCGCGAGACCAGCCCGGATTGTGATCTTCAAGCAATGCACCTGCCCGTACTTCGAACAATGAAGTACTGAATTGCGCAGGCTGTGTGCGCATTCGATCCAGTCCAGCTAGAAATCCTGCATCATCCCAATCTGACCCGGTGCAAACTGCCCCCAGAACGGAGTTTTGGCTCAAAAGTGCAAACTGCTCACCCGTTAATGCAGTGTCGAAATGCTTGATCCGCCCATTGGCGACACGCACCCATTTGCTATGTGTGCCGGGCAAACAGACGACGCAATCTGTGGAATTGGTCTGTTTTAAAAACCCCAATATTTGGGTCTCTTCACCACGCATTACATTTGCAGGCTGCGCCTGAGCAACACCGGGTAAAATCCATACGCGCCGACGTCCCGAGGTTAAAGAAACCGCACTTTCGTAGACCTCGTGCAACGGCTGGGTGTTGGTCACATAAGGTGCTTCGATCCATCCTCCCCTGGCCCCAGCCATGCCGCAAATTATGACGGGAATGTTTGTGTTGATGGCCAAGCTCGACAGCAAACGTTCGAGCATCGCCGGGTATTCCACAGGCGATAGCGTTTGCATCCCAAAAGGACCGCTTTCCTGTGCCAAAACTTTACCACCTGAACCAATCACCCATAGCCGAAAGCTACTTGTTCCCCAATCAATCGCGACAAAGTCTGGCTGCGTCATCACACACTCCTGCGTTTACTGGATCTCATAGGTCTTGATGAAGTCTGGATCAGGCGTCACGCCAAGGCCCGGACCTTCAGGAATTTTCACCCGACCCCCGTTGCGTTTAACCTGCCCCTGAATATCCAATGGGTCCGTCAGCAAATGGTCACGAAACCGATTTTCAGTTGTGTCAAATTCCAGCATCGGCTCCCACGGATACAATCCCCCCGGCATCGGAGGCATCGCCGCCAAAAGCTGTAGATTGGTCGCAACTGCAATTGCGCTGCCCCAAACATGATTGATCACGGGGGTGAAATGCGCATGACACAGCGCCAAAACGCGCAGATATTCGGTGATCCCACCCAAGGCACAGACCTCGGGCTGCGCAATATCAAGACCGCGATTTTCAAGGATCTGACGCCAGCCCCAGCGGGCAAATTCAGCCTCTCCGCCTGAAATATTAGTGCTGAGCCCTGCTCTGAGCTCGCGGTAGCCATCATGGTCTTCGGGCGCCACAGGCTCTTCAAACCAGTAAGCCCCCATTTCATCCAGTGCCCGCCCCACATAAAAGGCGTCCGATGTGGTGTAGCAATGGTTTGCATCTACCATAAATTTTGCGTCTCCCACCGACTCAGCAACAGCCGCGCACAGCTTTACATCATCACGTGGACCTAGCCCGGTCTTCATTTTGGTGGCACCAAACCCCATCCCAATGATTGAAGCCGCCTCATCTTTAAAACGGGCCACATGATCTGCGACGCTTTCCCGTTTCAGCATCATACCATAGCCATATACGGCAACATCTTTGCGATGGGCACCGCCGATCAGCTTGTGAATGGGCAGATTTGCCGCCTTCCCCGCGATATCCCAAAGGGCAATATCAACGCCCGAAAGCGATTGAATGGGCATCCCTTTCTGGCCGTGGTCCCGCAGCAGATTATAAACCTTGTGCCAGATCACATCCCGATCCAGCGCATCCATGCCAACCACCATAGGGGCGATCACGCGTTCGACGATTGTTTTGTTGGCCAGAGCGACATTGCCAGGACCAAAACACTCTCCCCAGCCTGTGATGCCTTCGTCCGTTTCCACCCGAACCAGATGTGCCGTGCGTTTGTCGTAATACTGCTGTGAATAGCCAAGCTCGGTTGGCATGTCACATTGCAAGACATGTGATGTGATCGAGATAATTTTCATGATACACCCAATGCACGGGTCACACGTTTCACGATCAAATAGTCATCTAATGCCAGTGTTGAGCAATCATGCCCAATCCCAGATTGCCCAATCCCCCCATGAGGCAGGTCGATATCGTATTTCACACCGTTAATCTGGATCTCACCATAGCGCAGGATCTGGGCCCAATGCTCTGCCCGCGCAAGATCGCTGGTAAAGACATAGGCCGTCAGCCCCCCATCGTCACAATCATTGGCCATTGCGGCCAGATCTGTATCCTTATCAAAGGGAATAATACTGATGATCGGACCAAAGTTTTCCTGTTGATAAAGACCCATTTGCGGCGTGATCCCCGTCAACACAGTTGGTGCAAGGAAAGACCCCGTTGGCAGATGTTCTGGGCGGTTGCCACCTGCAAGCAGCTCGGCCCCTTTTTCTGTCGCATCTGCGATCAGGCCCAGCATCCGCCCCCGCGCCCCTTCATCGACAACAGGACCGGTATGGATGGCGGCATTTTTGTCCCAGCCGATTGCAGTGTCATTTGCAAAAGCGACAGCACGCGCTTTGAAATCCTCATAGATATCGCGATGCACAAAGACCCGATTGGGCGAGACACAGATCTGTCCTGCATGGGCAAATTTCACGCCACATAGGGTGCTGATCGCCAGATCCAGATCCGCGTCTGGAAAAACCAGCGCTGGCGCATTGCCGCCAAGCTCCATCGAATAGGATTTGATCGTCGTCGCACCGGTCTTCATGATATGGCGACCCGTCGCAGTAGAGCCGATCAACGTCACCAGAGCAGGAATATCAGAGGCCGTCATATGATCTGCGACATCCGTCGTGGCTGAGGTCAAAATCTGTACGACACCTGCAGGCAAGCCGATCTGATGGCACAACTCCCCCACCGCATAAGCAGAAATCGGCGTCTTTTCAGAAGGGCGAATGATAATAGGGCACCCCGCCGCCATGGCAGGACCGATTTTAAACGCCAGGTTCAAAAGTGGGAAGTTCCACGCCAGATAGGCCAGCGCGACGCCGACAGGTTCGTGCACCAGCCGGTGATCATGTGTGCCAGCGCGGTCCGGCAACGCGGTATCCGAAACCCGTGCAATTTCCTCTGCGTAAAAGGCCAAAGAATCCTTCAGGCTGTTAAAGTCTTCTTCGGTCGCCCCCCAGGGCTTGCCCAGTTCATAATGGATACAGTCGCGTAAATGCTCTTCATTTGCGATCACCGCATCGCGCAATTTGTGCATCCAGCCCTGACGTTCGGCAATTGACGTCTTAGACCAGGCAGGGAATGCATCCTTGGCCGCCTGCAAGGCGCGATCTGCATCCCCAATCCCTGCGGCTGGTACTGTGGCCACAGGTAAATCGGTGGCCGGGTTGATCACCTCAACCTCGGTCTCGCCTTCTGTCAGCTCTCCAGCGATATACATCTTTTTGGTGAAGCGGGTCACATCAAGATCTTTCATCAGCACATTTCCTGTCTTCGCCGTCGTTACCAATTGGTCACCGACCCATCAGGCCGGGTGAGGTGTGGGCATTCCACATGCACCGCTTCTGAGGCGCGCACAGCGTCTTCATTGATTTCGATGCCCAGCCCCGGCGCATCAGGCACAACATATGCGGGTCCCTGCATCTCTATTTGTTTTGGGAAGATACTATCATCATGGAAGCCCAGGCTTTCCGTGGGGGCCTGACGTGTCTCTAACCATGACAAATTGGGCACTGCAGCGCTCATATGGACACTTGCTGCGGTGCACACAGGCCCCAAAGGATTGTGCGGCATCAGGTCCACGTAATGTTGTTCGCACCAGCCCGCGATCTTCATCGCTTCGGTAAACCCGCCAATATTGCTGATATCAAACCGCATATATTGGGTCAGCCCTTGCTCTAGGAATGGTGCTGCCTGCCATTTTGAGGCAAATTCCTCACCCACCGCGAAGGGGATAGAGGTCATCTCACGCAGCATTTTATACGCATTGGGATTTTCTGATCGGATCGGCTCTTCCAGAAAATCCAAGGTGCCCGCAGGCATCATATTGGCAAAACTGGCAATCTCAGCAGGGGTGTAGCGGTGATGCAAATCAATCCCCAGACATAAGTCTCCACCAAATTCGCTTCGAATTGCCTTTAAGGTATCTGCTGTAAACCGCAAGGAAGCACGTGGATCAAAAACCTTGTCGTCAAAACCGCTGGGATAGATCCGCACACAATCCCACCCGGCATCCACCAAAATACGGGTATCGGCCAAGGATTGCTCAATCGTTTCAGCCATGAAACTTGCAAAAGTGGGCACACTGTCGCGCTGTTTGCCACCAAACAATTGATACACCGGCACCTGCAGGCGTTTTCCCAAGAGATCGTAAAGCGCAATATCAATCGCAGACATTGCTGCTGTTAGTACACGCCCGCCTTCAAAATACTGGCTGCGATAGGCCTCTTGCCAAATGCGCCCAATCTGACGGGAATCCTGCCCCACAAGGAACTGTGCAAAGTAATTGACCACAGCAATCACGGCATCTTCGCGAGAGGAAAGACCACTTTCGCCCCAGCCCACCAGACCGTCCTGCGTCTCTACACGCACCAGCAACTGATTACGAAGACCAACCCGCGTCGGCAAAGCCTCTATTCTTACGATCTGTTCAGGTCGAGTCACCTGAACCCGTGTCGGCACCTCTAGGCTTTGCACCTTAATTTCTGACATCAGGCTGGACACATTTAGACCTCCGGCTTCGAATCTTGCGTCTATTTGATATCAGGAAATTCAAATATCGTACATTATATTTTTGTAATAACGTTTGATTTTGAACTTGGAAGGCCATAATCCCAAGATAACCCACCCAATCCGAGGACAGAATCCATGGCCCAAGCGCGTAATATGATCTTGTTTGTGACTGACCAGTGGCGTTGGGACACATTGAACAAACCCGGACACCCTGCCCAGCTTCCGCATTTACGAGCTTTTGCAGAAGAGGCCACCAATTTCACAAATGCGTTTACGACAGTCCCCCTGTGCACCCCCGCACGCGGTAGTCTTTTTACAGGTAAGCTGCCACATCAGCATGGAACCATGGACAATGTTCAGGGCCGGTCCTTCTACCCACATGGAAAACTTCACCCCAGTCAGACCACCTATTTGGAACGGCTTGCCCAAGAAGGCTATGATGTGTCCTTCATCGGAAAGTGGCATTTGGGGGATGGCACATTGCTTGATCGCGGTATCGAAGACACTTCGCTCAGCGATGGCGGCAATACAGAGTTGATGAACACAGCAAGCGTTCAATTTGAGGGGCCGGAGAAATCACCTTATTATGCAACTGTTGCGGATGGTGTCCCATTGGATGAACAACGGGTCAATCTTGCAATTGAAAAACTAGCGGTTCTGGGAAAGGGCACACGCCCGTTTTGTCTGGTCGTCTGTCTGCATGGTCCGCATTTCCCCCATCACGTGCCAAAACGCTTTGTTGACCTCTACAAAGACCTCCCCGAGGACTACATGCCGGAAAACTGGTGTGAACAATTCAGCGAAAGCGGCAAGCCCGAAGCCCAAAACGCGTTCTATTGGCCCTGCCAAGACACCTCCCACATGTCTCAACAAGACTGGCGGCGCACCGCCCAACATTATTGGGGGTTTTGCTCATATATTGACGATATGTTCGGAAAATTACGCCAAGCTGTTTCAGAGCAGGGGCGCGACAAAGATACCATTCTGGCCTTCACCGCAGACCATGGCGAGATGCTAGGGGCACATGGTTGGTTTGACAAAGGCCCATTCTTTTATGAAGAGATCATGCGCATCCCCATGTTGATCCGTGATCCTGAACAACCTGCTGGCACACGCAACAATTTTGTGAGCTTTCACCACCTGTTCCCGACCATTCTTTCAGGCACGCCCGTGGCTCAGACCCTCGGCGCAGAAGAACAGGCTAACAGTTTCTGGACCAGTGACGAAAAACACGTCTTTTATGTCTATGACGCCTACCAAGGACGCCAATTCCGGTTCAGAGGTATCCGTGATGAGCGCTACAAATACGCATGGAGCCCACATGACATCGAGGAATTTTACGACCTCGAAGCGGACCCCGGCGAATGTCTTAATCTCGCTGGTACTGCAGACGTTGCGCAAGAACAAAAGCGCCTGAAAGCTGCACTCTTTCAATGGATGAAAACGCACAACGATTGGCTGGCGGGCCCAGGGCATCATCTCCCGGTTGGCAGTTACATTGATGGGCGCGACAAAAGCGAACAACATCTGCATCAGGGCTTCACTTAAGAACCGCAGAAAAACATGCAGTTTGTTCAAACACCAATTGGTATCGGACAAAAAACTAGGACAAATAATATCAGGAGTCCGATGTTATTCGTCCTTATTCCGCTTCGTTTTAATTCTTCATTAGTTCGGTTCTGCCATCATGGGCAAGGCGTTGTTTTGCCGTAACTTAGTATAATGATTTACACGGAGTCATCAGTGGGATGAGACATCTCAAAATCGGCGCGCGTCTTGCGATTAGCTTTACACTCTTACTCGCAATGATGATTGGCCTTACCACCGAATCCATTCTGGTTGTCAGCAGTGCGCAGGAAAACCTGACCCAGATCAATCAAGTAAACGGTCTCAAACAACGCTATGCGATCAATTATCGCGGCAGCGTACATGACCGCGCTATCGCGATACGTGATCTTGTTCTTCTTGATGACGTACGTGATCGGGAGCTTGTCGTCGAGTTGATACAGAAACTCAATGCAGCTTACGCAGAAAATGAAGTTCTGCTCCTTGAAATGTTAAACGATCCTACGACGTCATCAGCTGAAGAGCTTGAAATACATGGGCGGATCGAAGGGTTGCAGGCTCAAGCCGTTCCAATGACACAAGACATCATCAACCTGATGAACGAAGGCCAGCAGGATCGCGCAAAAATGATTCTCACTTTTGGCGCAAGCGAACAATTTGCGAATTGGCTGACAACAATTAACGAATTCATTGACCTGCAAGCCACCCGCAATCAAGCTGTGGAACAGCAGCTGACAGAAAATATTTCCAGCTATTCACGTTTGGCGCTCATCTTACTTGTTGCGTCTCTGACTATCGCGATTTTTGCGGCCTTCATGGTCACCCGGTCGATCACTGCCCCCCTCTTGTCCCTCAGCAACACGATCCGCGGCCTCGCCAGTGGGGACAGTAAAATTGACGAAAAGCTAAGTAACCGAAAAGATCAAATTGGTATGCTCGCACAAGCCACAACAGAGCTTTGCGATGCCATTGAAGCGCGAAACAACACCGCACGAGCAGAGCAGGAAAAGAGCGCGCAAGAGGTGAAATCTGTTGTTTCAACGTTAAGTGGTGCGTTGGAACAGCTTTCAAGCGGCGACCTAAATGCCAAAATTGATCGTGAATTCCCACCTGAATATGAAAAATTACGACGTGATTTCAATGACCTGTCTGGTAGCCTTCTAAGCATAATCACGACCATTGGTGATGCAACATTCTCGATCCACAATGGATCCTCTGAAATTGCGCAATCCTCTAACGACCTAAGCAATCGCACTGAGAGCCAAGCGGCAACTCTGGAAGAGACCGCTGCAGCTTTAGATGAGCTCACTACAAGCGTGTCATCTGCCGCAGAAAATGCGACAAATGTTGCAAAAATCGTGGCCGAAGCGCAGGATGAGGCAACCAGCAGCGGCCAAGTTGTTCAAAATGCGGTCGCCGCAATGACTGAGATCGAGCAAAGTTCAACCAGCATCACGCAAATTATTTCAGTCATTGATGATATTGCCTTCCAAACAAACCTACTCGCGCTCAATGCAGGTGTCGAAGCTGCGCGTGCGGGCGAGGCGGGGCGTGGCTTTGCGGTTGTTGCATCTGAGGTTCGCGCCCTTGCACAACGTTCCTCCGACGCGGCGATGGAAATTAAAACGCTGATCAGCACCAGTGGTGAACAGGTGGAGCAAGGCGTTCAGCTTGTGGGTAAAGCGGGTGAAGCTCTGCAATCCATTGTAGATCGTGTTGGCCATATTTCGACACTCATCAATGATATTGCTACCGGTGCAGAGCAACAGTCTACTGGCCTTGGTGAAATCAATATCGGCATGACACAGCTGGACCAAGTCACGCAACAAAACGCAGCAATGGTTGAGCAATCCACCGCAGCAAGTCACCTGTTGGAACAAGACGCAGTAAAACTTGCAGACACAATCAAACGATTTGATACCGGCGGACAAACGGCAGCTCCAACCCTTCCAGCACCCCAGGCGCAACAGGAAGAAGAACCAGATCCTTTTGAACAGAGCAACACGCCACCAATGGCGCAGGCCGCAAATGGCGACATCTGGCAGGAATTCTAAAAAGACATCTCCTTAAATGAGATGCTAGATCGGCCCGTGCAAACGGGCCGTTTTGCTATGTGCGATGTAAATGACCTACCTGTCGGGTACGAGCCAACAGTGTGCCTGCATCCACAGCTAAAAAGAAAAGTTGCGCAACTTTCTGCGGATTTGCACCCAAATCGTCAATCCGTCAGCCGACAAAGTTTTGCCTGAAGCGTTTTTACGTCCATTGATGAAGATCTGTAACAGACTTGCACTGTACGACCATCACAGCAAACTTAGGGGTTTTCCGAGAAAAGGAGAAAGGTTTTGGTTTGAGTCAAAATTTGAATTGCAATTTTACCTATCAGTAGATAGATGAAAATATGCAAATAGGAGCTGCTCATGAAAACTGATATTTTGATCGTCGGCGGCGGCCTGTCTGGCTTAGCGCTCGCGCAGGGCCTCACAGAACAGCAGCGCGACTTCCAATTGATCGAAGCGCGTGACCGATTTGGGGGGCGCATTCTAAGTAAGAACTTGGACAACGAAGCTTATGACCTTGGCCCTGCTTGGTTTTGGGAGGGACAACCTCGTATCGCTGCCCTAATTGCGAAACTTGGCCTGTCGCATTTCGAGCAATATGCAAAAGGCGCCTTAACTTATGAAGACGAAAATGGATATGTCGAACGCGGGCGCGGCTTTTCGTCTATGGCGGGATCATATCGGTTGCAAGGCGGGCTGAGTGCTCTGGTCTCGGCTCTTGTTGACGCGCTCGCTGCAGACAGGCTGCATCTTTTAACTTCGCTGAGCAAACTCATCAAAACGGAGACGGGAATAACGGCCCAGACGGCGACGGGAGAGAGCATCACTGCAAATCATGTCGTTCTCGCCCTTCCTCCACGGCTCGCCAGTCAGTTCACTTTCACCCCTGCCCTTCCGTCAACTGCTCATAAAGCCATGGACAAGATTGCCACCTGGATGGCTGGGCAGGCAAAGGCTGTGGCCGTATATGATACAGCATTCTGGCGTGAAGAAGGCCTTTCTGGTGATGCGATGAGCCGTCGTGGGCCCATGGTTGAAATTCACGATGCCTCAGGTTCTGCTGCCAAAGAGGATCATGCATTGTTTGGATTTATCGGTGTTGCACCGCAGCATCGTACTGATCAAAGCGCGCTAAAAGATGCATTAATCCAGCAACTTACCCGTATTTTTGGTCCAAAAGCCGCCACGCCCAAAGCGCTTTTTCTGCAAGATTGGGCGTTCGATCCCAATACTTCCACCGCGCTTGACCTGCAGCCTCTTTATGCGCATCCGCATTATGGCATGCCCCCTGCGTTAGATAATCTTTGGGACGGCGCGTTGGTCTTTAGCGGGACTGAAACTGCGCAAGGGTTTGGTGGCTACATTGAAGGTGCTCTTGAAGCTGCCGAAACAACACTTATTCGCCTTTCAGAAAATTAAAAGAGGCCCCCATATGGGAGCCTCTCAATGTTAGATTAGGCTTTTTCTTTGGCCTCAGGCGCAGGGACATATAATTCGCCGCCCTCACGGAACTTGGCGGCCATCGCCTCCATCCCTTCTTTTTGCGCTTCCGCCCGGATATCGTGTGAAATCCGCATAGAGCAGAATTTTGGCCCACACATAGAGCAGAAATGCGCAACCTTATGCGCTTCTTTGGGCAGGGTCTGATCATGGAAATCCCGCGCGGTTTCAGGATCCAACGCGAGATTGAACTGATCTTCCCAGCGGAATTCAAACCGGGCACGCGACAGCGCATCATCACGACGTTGCGCACCGGGCAGCCCTTTGGCCAGATCAGCAGCGTGGGCCGCAATCTTATAGGTGATCACCCCGGTTTTCACATCGTCCCGGTCTGGAAGACCAAGGTGTTCCTTTGGCGTCACATAGCACAGCATCGCACAGCCAAACCACCCTATCATCGCCGCGCCGATACCAGATGTGATATGGTCATACCCGGGTGCAATGTCAGTTGTGAGTGGCCCAAGCGTATAAAATGGCGCTTCGTGGCAGCACTCCAGCTGCTTGTCCATGTTCTCTTTGATCTTGTGCATCGCAACATGGCCAGGACCTTCGATCATCACCTGACAGTCATATTTCCACGCGATCTTGGTCAGCTCACCCAGCGTTTCCAACTCGGCAAACTGTGCCTCGTCATTTGCATCAGCGATCGATCCCGGACGCAAACCATCCCCCAAAGAGAAGGACACATCATATTTGCGGCAGATCTCGCAGATTTCTTCAAAATGTTCGTACAGGAAGGACTCTTTATGGTGGTGCAAACACCACTTCGCCATGATGGAGCCACCACGCGAGACGATGCCCGTGACGCGTTTCGCTGTCATCGGAACCATATGCAAACGCACGCCGGCATGGATGGTGAAATAGTCTACACCCTGCTCGGCCTGTTCAATCAATGTGTCCCGGAAGACGTCCCACGTCAGATCTTCGGCAATGCCATTGACCTTTTCAAGCGCCTGATAAATTGGAACAGTGCCAATCGGAACAGGAGAGTTGCGCACGATCCATTCGCGGGTGTTGTGAATGTTGCGCCCCGTGGACAGATCCATCACGGTATCAGCCCCCCAACGGATCGCCCAGACCAGTTTATCTACCTCTTCTTCCATCGAAGAGGTTACCGCAGAGGTTCCCATATTCGCGTTGATCTTAACCAGAAAGTTGCGACCAATAATCATTGGCTCGATCTCTGGGTGGTTGATATTGGCAGGAATGATGGCTCGCCCGGCGGCAACTTCGTCACGTACAAATTCAGGCGTCACATAATCTGGGATGTTTGCGCCAAAATCATCGCCATCGCGTTCCACTGCAACTGCCTCACGCAATTGATTTTCGCGAATGGCAATATATTCCATTTCCGGTGTGACAATCCCAGCCTTTGCGTAGGCGTATTGCGTGACGGCCTTGCCATCCTTTGCCCGCAAGGGCTTGTGCGCTACAGGAAATTCAGGGGTTAAACGATCACCAGATACAAACCCATTGTCCGCATCGGTAATTTCACGCCCCTCATATTCTTCAACATCACCCCGGGCCAAAATCCAGTCCCGGCGCAGCTGTGCAAGACCCTGTTTGATATCAGTTTTAACCGTGGGGTCCGTATAAGGGCCAGACGTGTCATAAACCGGCAATGGCTCTTCCCCCGCAGTTGGGTGGACCGAGATTTCGCGCATGGGCACACGAATTTCTGGAAATTGGCTGCCATTTACATAGATCTTGCGCGATGCAGGCAAGCTGCCGGTGGTGATTTCAGATGTCACCTCGGGGGTGGGCATATTCATATTGGTGCTCCTCAACACGTCAGTCAAAAAGACACCAGATGAAATTGGGCTGGGAAACGAGAGGGTGTACGGCCCTCTGTTCGGATATCGCAATGGCTCGGGCATGTACAAATCCCGCGGCTGTTGCGCACCTAGCTTCCTACGCCAGTATCAACTGGGTCAGGTTCAAAGGGTCGCAACACCGGGATCTCTCCCCAGTCGCCTCTCAGTCCATTTGGCTGGACACCCCTGCGTGCCCAAAGTGGTAAACAGGAGATGCCTTTCGGTCAAGCCTGTTAAAAAATTATTTAATAACAATGAAATACGAAAAAATAGCAAAGCCGGCCCCTTTAAAAGGAGCCGGCTTTAAGCACATAACAGACCTGATATTAGCCAGCAGCCAACATCAGATCGCTGGCCTTTTCACCAATCATGATGGCTGGAGCATTGGTATTACCCGAAACAATTTCGGGCATGATCGAACAATCTGCCACCCGCAGACCTTTAATCCCATGCACGCGCAGCTGTGCATCAACCACTGCATCCTCCCCCTGACCCATCTTACAGGTCCCGGTGGGGTGATATATCGACGCGGTATTGTTGCGCGCCCAGTCCAGCGTCGCGTCATAATCATCCATCGGCAAATCTGCGTGTGGACGATACTCTTCTGAAATTTTGGACGTCAGCGGCGCATGGCGCGCAATATTACGTGCAATGTTCACACCGGCAACGATGGTCTGACAGTCCGTTTCGGTCGACAGATAATTCGGAATGATCTTGGGATAGGTACCCGGATCTTTGGAAACGATTCGGATCTCGCCCTTACTTTCCGGGCGCAGCTGGCACACCGACATTGTGAAAGCTGAAAACGGATCAGCACCCTTACCAGGATTTTCCGCAGAGAGAGGCTGGACGTGGAACTGAATATCCGGTGTTTCCAGGTCCTCACGGGTTTTCATGAACCCGGTGGCAAGACTTGCCGCCATCGTCATGGGCCCAGCCCGGAACAGCGCATATTTCAGCCCAATCTTCGCCTGTCCAAACAACGAGGAAACCTCATCATTCAACGTTGGCTCGTTACATTTGTAAACCAGACGCGCCTGCAGGTGGTCCTGCATATTTTTGCCAACACCGTAGAGATCTTTTTTGACCTCAATACCGTTTTCCGCCAGCTGCTCTGCTTCACCAATGCCCGACATCATCAGAATCTGCGGAGAATTGATCGCTCCACCAGACAAGACAACTTCGCGGTTCGCCTTGACGGTATGCTCATTGCCGCTGCGATCTTTATAGGTGACACCGGTGCAGCGCCCCTCTTCGATCTCAACCCGTTGTACCATCGCATGGGTGATGATCTGAAGATTTTCGCGTTTTTTGATGGGATTCAGGTAAGCAACAGCTGAACTACACCGGCGCCCATTCTTGGCTGTCAGCTGGAAAAAGCCCACGCCTTCCTGACTTGCACCATTGTAATCAGGGTTAAACGGATAGCCTGCAGCTTGCGCAGCTGCGACCCAAGCATCCGTGATAGGCCGCTGGATGCGCATGTTGGATACGGACAGCGGGCCGCCGGTGGAATGGAAATCATCGGCACCGCGTTCATTGTTTTCTGCCCGTTTAAAGAGTGGCAGGACATCATCCCAGCCCCATCCTTCGTTGCCCATCTGCCGCCAGCGATCATAATCTTGTGATTGCCCGCGTACATACAACAAACCATTCAGCGACGAGGAACCTCCCAATACCTTGCCGCGTGGCCATTCAATTGACCGCCCATTCAAACCCGGATCCGGCTCCGTTTTATAGCACCAATCCACCGAAGGATTGTGTATAGTCTTAAAATATCCGACCGGAATATGAATCCATGGATTTAAATCACGTCCACCTGCTTCGAGCAGGATAACCTTGTTTTTTGGGTTCTCACTCAGACGATTCGCAAGCACACAACCCGCAGAACCCGCTCCTACAACAATAAAATCTGCTTCCAAACCGCTTCCTCCCGTAGTTTCATTGAAAAATACCTATACAGCTCGGTTAAAACATACTAGCATTTTTTGGAACGAAACGTCTCAATAATTGCTATAGGGAGGATGCATAATGGGACTCACTAATAAACTAAGCCAAATTTCACGCCGGGATTTGTTCCGCGTTGCAGGGACTTACGGGATGAGCTCAACGCTCATGGCCGCGGGAACCTTCGGCGGGGCTATGAGCCTCGGCAACTTGGCAGCAGCGGCAGAATCAACCTACGAACGCCGCTTCTCCAAGCCAGCAAAGCACACGCTCAAGTTCGGCGCGTCTGGTTTTAACGCTCGTAACTTGTTGATTGAGCGTGCCGGTGCACTCGAATTTGCACGTGACTTGGAAGCACGTACCGATGGTGAAATTCGCATCGAATTCATCGGCGACAACCAGATTTGTGGTCAGCTGTCCTGCGTCGAAAAGACACAGCAGGGCATCGTCGACATCTATGCGGCGTCAACACAGAACTCTGCAGGTGGTGCACCTTATCTGAACGTTCTGGACTATGCGTTCATGTTCCCAGGTCGTGCGTCACAGTACCACTTCCTGTACCACCCAAAGAGCCAGGAAATCCTGCGCGACCCGCTGGAAAAACGTCACGGTCTGAAATTCCTGTTCAGCCACTGTGAACTGCGCGGCATCCAGCTTGGTCTGAAATACAAAGATGCGCCTACCATCACCAAACTGGAACAGCTGTTTGGCACCAAGAACCGCGTAACGGGCACCCAGCTGGGCCGTATCGCAATGAAGGCTCTGAACCTGAACCCCGTTCCGGTTGCATGGGAAGAAACGCTTGATGGCCTGAAACAAGGTCTGATCGACGGTGCGGAAACATGGGCATCTGCTGTGGCCTACGCAAACATGTCACCTGTTGTGTCACAGTCAGTTGACCTGAAGTTCTTCTGCGGCACCGAGCACACGTCGATGTCCACTAAGTCTTTCGACAAGCTGGAAGGCTACCTGCAGGATGCGGTTCTCGAATCATCCTACTGGGCACAGACGCACGTTCAGGCTGCAAACGAAGCGGCTTTGATCAAAACTGTTGGTTTCTCTGATCCACAGCTGCCGGGCACAATGTTCGTTGAAAACGACGTTCGCCCTGCATTCCTGCCAGACAGCGAAATCAAAATGGCTGAAGAAATGTGCTCACCTGAGTTCCAACCACAGCTGTGGGAACAGTGGCGTGATCGCCTGAACGGCTGGGCCGGTGGCATCGACACCTATCAGGAAATCTACAACATCGCGCGCGAAGTTGACAAAGACATGAAGCCTGAAAATGTTGAGCCACGCCGCTGGTGGAAAGGCTAATCATCTGATAAACTAAAAAAAATTGGGCCGATGCTATTTGGCATCGGCCCTAGTTGTCTGTTGCAAGCAACAGAATACGGGAGGAGAACTACATATGTCGATTGTGTCGGACGCCGGTGCGATCTTTGCGGCCTTTGCGTCAAATGATGCCTGGGAAATCCGCAACGCGCTGGAAGCAGATGCGGCTTGGTATGTGGGGGCTGTTTTTACAGCTGTCGCAGGTCTTGCAGTATTGGCAATCTATCGCGCGATTCCACTATTGGATCGTCATCTAGAACGCACCATTATGGTGTCAAGCTATCTGGCCATCGCCTTCATTATTTTCTGGGGCGTGATTGACCGGTTTGTATTCAAGAATCAGCAACCTTGGTCCACCACCATTCCTCCGCTTCTGTTCATGATTATGGCATGGTTTGGTGCAGCCTTTAACGTGCGTCTGCGCACGCACCTTAGCTTTTCAGAATTCCGCACCATGATGCCAGCCACGGGTCAGCTTCTTTGCCTGATCCTTGATGCCATTTTGTGGTTCACGTTTGCGGTGATTGTT
The DNA here is from genome assembly GCF_900102795.1 of Epibacterium ulvae. GTDB lineage: Bacteria > Pseudomonadota > Alphaproteobacteria > Rhodobacterales > Rhodobacteraceae > Epibacterium > Epibacterium ulvae. Next base: position 59,336 of record NZ_FMWG01000011.1, read on the forward strand.
CTGGTGACCACAAGCCGTGTCACCGCATTGTCAGCCTCTAACTTCCAGATCGTTTTGGGCACTGACAATATTCTACAATGGTGGTTCCTGATTACCGCGCCGCTGGCTTTTGTCCTGATGTCTGCGCGGATTCTAGAGAACCTTTTCGAAGATATCGGCAACTACCGTGCCGGCCGCCAGTTGATCAAACAGGCTGTAATCGGGGGGGACGTTTAAATGACAGATGCAAACTGGATCACGATCATCTCGCTTGGGGTGACGTTCCTGTTCATGCTCGGCGTGCCTGTGCTTTTGGTCATCGCATATTGGGTGATCGGATGTTCTTCTGTTCTGGGTCTGACCCTCGACAATATGGGCGCAGAACTTTTGAACGTATTTAACAAGGGCTTTGCCCTTCTTGCGATGCCACTCTTTATTCTGACGGGGGACCTGATTAACCAATCCGGCATTGCCCGACGATTATCGGATTTCGCCTATGCCTGTCTGGGCTGGATGCGCGGCGGTCTCGCCATGGCATCTTTGGGCGCATGTGGTCTTTTCGCTGCGATTTCAGGCTCTAACTCAGCAACAACCGCAACCATCGGTTCAATGCTGCACCCTGAAATGGTCAAAGGTGGCTATGATGAGCGTTTCTCAGCGGCAACTGCTGCTGCCGGCGGTACCGTTGGGATCATTATCCCTCCGTCGATCATCTTCATCGTCTATGGTTTCTTGATGAACCTGCCAATCTCTGACCTCTTTGTTGCGGGTATTCTGCCCGGCACAATGATGGTTGTTGGCATGCAGCTCGCCTGCTGGATCATCTGTCGCCGCAACGGCTGGGGCTTCCTGATCCCACTGCAGCTGAACCGCGTTCTGAAAACCGCATTTGGTGCATGGCTTGGTTTCTTTGCCATCGGTCTGGTTCTTTGGGGTATTTACACTGGTAAGTTCTCACCAACCGAAGCGGCTGGCGTAACTGTGGGCTTTTGTGTGATTGCAGGTGTTCTGTCTTGGCTTGTCACCAAAATCGTGGGCAACCGTTCAGACAAAACATGGGAAGAAAAATCCTATGCTGAAATGCTGGTTGTTGAAGGTTTCACCATCCCACAGATCCCATCCATTGTTGTTCGCTCTGCACAGATCTCTGGTATTCTGGCACCGCTGATCGCAATCTCGGTTGTGATGCAGCAGATCCTGTCGCTTCTGGGCGCACAGCAGGTTATCGGAGATTTCGTGACCGGCATGGGTGGCTATTACGCGGTTCTGTTGACCTCGATGGTTATCGTGTTCTTCTCAGGCATGGTGTTGGAAAGCCTTCCAGTAACGATCATCCTTGCCCCCATCTTGGCGCCAATTGCAGCCTCTGTGGGTGTGGATCCGATCCACTTCTCGGTGATCTTCCTTGTGGGCGCGTCCATTGGTTTCATCACGCCACCCTACGGTCTAAACCTCTATGTGGCCTCCGGTGTAACAGGTGTTCCCTATTTCCGTTTGCTTCGCTATACCGTGCCTTACTTGGCAGCGTTGATCGGAGTTTGGCTCTTGGTCTCGATGGTGCCAGAATTTGCACTTATCTTGTTGCCAAACGCACAATGAGGGTTTGAATGGCGGATGACGGACTGACCAAAAGACAGGGACAGATACCTACAAACCTGCGTCTGTTGCTGGTCATTGAGGAGGTCGCCAAAAGAGGCGTCGCCGTAAAACCGTCAGACATGGTGGAAAGCCTTGGCCTGCCCAAGGCGACCATCCACCGCCTTCTTCATACCTGCGAAACCGAAGGGTTTCTTCAGCGCGACCTTGACGGTCGCGCTTACGGCCCCGGCCCCCGACTGCGCAAGCTGGCCGCCGATACAATGTCATCAGAACATCTGCGCACTGCACGTCTCACAGTTCTGAAAGCCGTCGCAGAAGAGCTGGGTGAGACCTGCAACCTCGCGACTCCAGATCGTGAAGGCATGATCTATCTGGACCGGGTCGAAACACATTGGCCCCTGCGCATTCAAATGCCCATCGGTACCCAAGTTCCCTTTCACTGCACCGCCAGTGGGAAAATGTATCTCTCGACCCTACGTCCAAATACGCTTGAAGCGATTTTGAATGTACGCACGCTTAAAGCTCATACCGATCGTTCAGAAACCAATCCAGCAGCTTTGATGCAAGAAATCGAAACAACACGCATCCGTGGCTATGCCACCGATGATCAGGAATTTATCGACGGAATGTGCGCCGTTGCCGTTCCGGTTCTGGATACGCAAGGACGGCTGATGGCGACGCTTTCGGTCCATACCCCAGTTCAGCGCCACACATTACAAGATGTGATCCAATTCCTGCCAATGTTGAAAACAGCGGCTCGGCAGCTTCAAAAACTGAACTGATACCTTCGTTTCTTACTTTGGAAACGCGGCTTGTATCTTTGCAACCTCACCAGATGTCAGCTTCGTTGGGTGAAATCTGTGCGTCAGAATTGCAAGTTTTGCAGTCTCTTCCAGCTCTTCCATCGCATAGACGGCAGACCATAAATCCTTGTCTGCAACCACAGGTCCGTGATTGGCCAACAACACGGCCGAGCGGCTTCCGCCCAGGGCACGCACCGCCTCTCCCATACCAGAATCCCCCGGTAAAAAGAATGGTAGCAGCTTTACCTGCCCCAATCGCATAATCGAATAAGGCGTCAACGGTGGTAGCACGTCGTCCGGATCAACATCAGGCAGCATCGACAGCGCAACCGAATAGCTAGAATGCAGGTGAACCACCGCGCCCGTGCCTGCGCGTGTGTCATAAAATGCCGTATGAAGCGGCAGTTCTTTGGTGGGCCGATCCCCTGACAACAGTGTTAGATCGCAATCTAAATGGCTGATACGCTCTGGTTCTAAAAACCCCATGCAACTGCCAGTCGGAGTCATCAACAAAGTCCCATCGCTAAGCCGCGCCGATATATTCCCAGAAGAGCCACAGGTTAATCCGCGATCAAACAAAGATTTCGCCAGCAGGCAAATCTCCTTTCGCACTTTGACGATCTCGCTCATTGTGCGATCTCCATGCGCTGCAACGCCTGCGCAAAGAAATCAGGCCCGCCAAAATTTCCAGATTTGAGGGCAAGCGCGACTGGGCGCTCTTTCAACAAACGCAGCACAGGAACCCCCGCCGCAAGACGCGGCCCGATTTCCAATTGATACGCTTTCAATCCCTGCACGGCCGCCCCTGAGGTCTCTCCCCCCGCAACCACAATCCTTTGAACGCCTGCTTCCGCCAATTGTCCAGCCAACTCACGAAATACACCTTCGATAGCCTCAGCCGCCTGCCCTTGGCCATACTGAAGCTGGGCCGCGCGCACAATTTCTGGATCCGCCGAAGAATAGACCAGCGGAGCAACCTCTTGATCTAAAATCCAATTCACAAGGTTCCCAATCCGGATCTCTCCCGACATTGCCTGCGCGGCGGTAATTTCAACAGAAGGTGCGATCATCTTGTATCGCTCAACTTGCGCACGAGTCGCCTGACTGCACGAACCCGATAAAATAACCCCGGGGCCGGTGACCGCGGCCCAATGTGGGGTGCGCGCAGAGGCGCCGAAATTGGCAGGCAAGCCCAAAGCGATGCCCGATCCGCCACAAATCAGCGGCGCGCCCGCTGCAGCCCGCCCCAATATCTTCAAATCTTCGTCTTGGGTCGCATCCACAATCACATGACCTGTTGGAGGAAGGGCCGCACGCAGGGCATCCGCACCCTGCTGAACAACTTGTGCCGAAACATGTGACACCTGACATTGTGATTGCGCCGCCAGAACACGACGCAAATCTGCATCCCGCATCGGCGTCAACGGATGGTCTTTCATACCGCTTTCGCTCAGCAGCATATCATTTACAAACAAATGTCCCTGATAAACGCTACGCCCGTTTTCGGGAAATGCAGGACAGACCATCACTGGCCCTGCATTCAGCTGCGCACTCAGCGCATCCAAAACCGGACCAATATTGCCCTCGGCGGTACTGTCAAAGGTGGAACATACTTTGAAAACAATCTGCGCAGCGCCCTGCGCACGCAACCAGGCACAGGCTGCTAAACTGTCATCAACCGCTTCCTGCACCGAGGCAGTTCGTGATTTCAATGCAATCACAGCCGCGCCCAGATCAGGGTCAGCCTCCCCTTTGGGAACATCGATGAACTGATGCACCGTCATCCCCGCTTCGGCCAGTGTTAGGGCAATATCTGAAGCCCCAGTGAAATCATCTGCGATGACACCAATTTTCATGGTTTGAAGCCTTTCAATAGATCTGTCCGCACCGGGCCTTGGTCAAGGCGAAAGATATGAGGCGCTGGCCCAACCGGGAACATCTGCCGCACCAACGGATCATGGCCCGGGATGATCAATTCGGGCTTGGAGGCGAGACGGCGCAGGGTTGAAAACCCTTGCAACATTTCCGGCAGATCAACCACAATCGGGAAGGGTTTATTGGCAAGAAAATTTTCATAGTAGTGCGCCGCGTCAGAGGCCAGCACCATCCACCCTGCCTGGGTGCGCACTTCCACACATTGAAGCCCCCGAGAATGGCCCCCAATGCAATGCACCCGCAGACCTTCGGCAATCTCGGCCGAGCCAGAATAGAAAACCAGTTTCCCGGCATACAGGCGTTTCACAGCTTCGCAGATATGATCCGCCGTAAACGGCGCACGCAACGTGTCATGGCACATGCAGGGTCCAGTCGCAAAACCCATTTCAGCCTCTTGCAGATGGAGCGTTGCATTCGGAAACAGATGTAGCCCGCCTGCGTGATCGTAATGCAGATGGGTGACAATCACCTGTGTGATGTCCTCAGGGCGCAAACCCAATGGTTTCAACGCCTCGCGCGGGTCCAAGGCAATAGGGCGCCCGCGTGCCGCGGCCTCCGCACCGTCGTATCCCGTGTCAACAAGGATCACCTCATCTCCACGTCGCAGAACCCAGATATAGTAATCCATTGCATGGGGGGCATCATGGTTGTCATCAAAGATAAAACTGTCCGCCCGCGTGCGGGTGTTACGCTCTGCGTATTTCACAGCATAAACCTGCCAATCGCTCATCGGATCACCTCATTGAAACACCGCCCGTCTTTTTCGGCCACCAGATGGGTCACGGCGGCATCAAAGCTTTTGAAATGCGCACTTATCAAATGCAGATCGAAAGCCGCGCGATCTGCGTATATTTCATACAAAAACACGGTATCCGGTATGTCACCAAGGCAAATATCAAACTGCTCACACCCCGGTTCAACCAACAACGACTCCCGCGCATTTGCTCTCATCAGTGGCAAGAACTCTGCCATCGCACCGGGGTGGAGTTTAAAGGTTACAGTTACAGCATACATCAGGCAGCAGCTCCTTTAACACGTGCAAACAGTCGTTTGGCCGCTGGGATCTGCGCCACGATCAGCGCAATATTCAGCGTCAGCAAAATCGCCGCTCCGGGGCGTGAGACAAAGACGCTCAGATCACCATCTGACAAAAACAACGACCGCCGGAAGGTTTCATCAAACAGCCCACCCAGAATGACGCCGATAACCAAAGGTGCAATCGGGTATTTCATCAGGTTCATGAGATAGGCCACAGCCCCAACGCCCAGCATTAAATACAGATCGTTGATCCCTCCCCCAACGCTGAATGATCCAAGCGTTGTCAGCACCATCACAATTGGCAAAAAGATCGTCTGCGGAAGGCGCAGGATTTTGATAAAAATCCGCGCTGTGAACAGGCCCATCAAAAACATGGTGAAAGAGGCCATGACCAAAATCGCCACCACCCGCAGGATGATCTCTGGATCAATGGTTGGGCCGGGGATCACGTTGTTGATCTTAAACGCGCCCATCAATGCCGCAGCCGGAGGGGAGCCCGGAATGCCCAATACCAACAGCGGGATCAACGCGCCTCCAATGCAGGCATTGTTTGCCGTTTCCGAACTCAGCAACCCTTCTAATGAACCTTTGCCAAACTTATGGCCCTCTTTGGAAACAGATTTTCCAACACCGTAGCTCACCCAACCTGCCACATCTTCCCCCACACCGGGCAGCGCGCCCACGCCAGTGCCAATCACACCAGATCGGCCAATGGTGGGCAAATAGCGCTTCATGGCGGCCAGATTTGGCAAGATCCGCCCTTTCAGCGCCAGCACTTTCCCGGCCTCCACATGGCGCATGCCCTCAATGATCTGCGGCACGGCAAAGGCTCCCATCAAAACAGGCACCACTTGAAAACCGCTCAACAGGTAAGACCAACCAAACGTGTAACGGGGTTCAGACAGCAACGGATCAAGTCCAACCATGGCCATGGCAAGACCAATCAGGCCTGAAATCCAGCCTTTAATCACCAGATCTTCGCTCATCAATGTGCCTGACAGTAAGATCCCAAACAGCGCCAACAGCGCCTTTTCCGGACTGGCGATGTTTTGTGAAATCAGCAACAAGACCCAGACAAAAACCAACAGGGCAAAGGTGCCAATCACTGTGCCAATAAAGCTCGCCGTTGTGGTTAACCCCAGTGCTTCACCCCCGCGCCCTGCTTTGGCCAAAGGATAGCCGTCCATGGCCGTTGCTGCGCTGGCTGCAGTCCCCGGAATATTCAACAAAATCGACGGGTAAGAGCCGCCATAGATCGCACCAACATAAGCCCCTAAAAGCGCGATCAGCGCGTAATCTAAGGGAATTTTATTTCCAAAAAACCCTGTCAGGATGGTGACAGCCAAGGTCGCGGTCAGCCCCGGCAACGCGCCGAAAGCTATGCCCAGAAAAACCGAACTGATTAAATACAGATAGGTCAGCGGATCCACAGCCAAAGCCCAGAATGCGCCTCCAAATCCAGCCAATTGCATAAGGACAAAGTCCATCCATTCAGTCCTTCCAAAGCGGACGCAAGGTCACGTAGTAATGGTATTCAATCTGAGCAAACAACAAGCCGCCCCGTGCTGGCACATTCTGGCGAAATCCAAAGGCCATCGCGCAAACCAAAACCACCGGAGCGGTCACCGCGATCAACGGCACAAAGCGCAGCGCACGGGTCTCTTGTGAGGCACGCAGCACCAGAATTGTCAGCCCAGCAAACAGCGCAAGCGTAACCCAGTCATCGCCCTTGGCCGCCCAGTTTTCCTGCGCTGGGAAGACCAGAAACGCAAACAGTCCCGCCACAACCATCACAGTTGCAGCTGCCACAGCCCGCAGCATGTGACCTCCGTAAAATCCGTAGATCAACGCGGTGATCAAAAGCCCCGAACACAGAATGAAATCCACCCGTGGCACCAGCCCGCCGATATAAGCCAAAAGCATCGCGCCGATGGTCGCAAACCGCAGGGCCTCGGCCCTGTCCCAACCCAGACCAATCTGGGAAAACGCACGCGCACCACCGCCAGCCCGGATCGCTGTGATCAGCAAGACAATCGACAGCGCCAACATGCTGCCAAAGATAAACAAGGGCACAATCGCAGCAGAATTGTACCAGTCGCCTCCGCTGACACCCGCGCGATTTTCACCCCACAGCGGGATTTCAAACGTCTTGATCAAAAAGAATACCGACAGCGCGATCAAAACCAGCGCGCCCCAGAAATCACGTGCACGCGTTATGTCGATCTCTGCTTCGGTGTCGAACTGTATCTCGCCCACAGGCTCCCCTCCCTGCCATGCGCAAAATGAGGGCACCGAAATGCCCCCATGTTTGAAACGCTCTTTTATGGTTTGCGAATACCCAAAGATTCCGGATCTACAGTCGCGGCACCAAGGTCTTTCAGCGTGTAGGCAAAGGTGCTCTCTAAGGTCGAAAACAGCTTTTGTGCGTCCGCGCCATACTGGCCACCCACATCATATTTGTTGGCACTTGCCCAATCGGCAACAGTTGAAGACGCAATCGCTTTTTCAAACGCACTGCCAAGCGCAGCTTTTACATCCTCTGACGCAGAGTTATGAACCGCAAAACCAATCGCCTGTTTCAGCGGCAGATATTTATCAAGCCCGTCATAGATATCAAAAGCAGACGGCACGGTCAGGCCTGCGATCTCGGCACTTTCAGGGGTCAGCATCGCCAAAGGCTTCAACTTGCCCCCTTCGATCAGTGCAGCCTGTTCAGCCAATGACGTGACGACAAGCGCAACTTCACCAGCCAATGCAGCCTCTTGCCCCGGTGCTGAGCCTTTGTAAGGCACAAATTTAAACGACGCATCCGCACCCTGTTCGATCGCAAGCAGGTTCAAGTGATGAATGGATCCAGCACCGCTGGCCGCTGCAGGAATGCTTCCCGGTGCCGCTTGGGCTGCATCCACCAACTGCTCTAATGTGTCATAGGGACTGTTTGCAGGCACCGAAATCAGATCCGGCGAGCCGCCAACGATAAATGGATACCAATAGTCAAATTTCTTGTCCCAACCGCCCTGCACCGCAGCGGTCACGTTGGATTCTGACAGACCAACAAGTGTGTAGCCATCATCTGGCTGGTTTTTGACGTAAACCATACCGTTTGACCCCGCAACGCCACCAGTTTGGTTGATCACATTGATCGACACCGGCAGATGTTTTTCCATCTCGGCCATGATCATACGATTGATAGTATCAGTGCCGCCGCCTGCGCCCCAAACCACAGCTGTGGTGATATCGCGATATGGATACTCTTGCGCCTGCGCCACCGTGCCAAGCCCCAATACGACAGCAGCCGCGGCAGCAACGCGCCCCACCCCGAGCTTCCTCAGTCCAAATGTCATCTTCTTTTCCTCCCTATTTGCAAAGTGCGTTTACTCTTGCATTCATTTGCGTATACATTAAGGAATGCATTGTCAACGGGCAGCTGTCAACAACAGCAGCCGCCCTCGCGCAAACCAAAAGGCAGGGACCGGAATATGACCAAAACTTTTGACATCGCAGTCTTTCAGGGCGACGGGATCGGACCAGAGATCACCGCACCAACCGTCTCCATTTTGAAAACTCTGGCGGCGGCTTCTGATGACTACGGTTTGAATTTCATCGACGCGCCAGCCGGAGCCGCGCATTACCGTGATACCGGCACCTCTTTTCCAGATGCCTCCATGGCAATCGCAACCAACGCCGATGCCATCCTTTTGTCAGCAATGGGCCTACCTGACGTCCGCTATCCTGATGGCACCGAAATTTCGCCGCAGATTGATCTGCGCAAGCGCCTCGGCCTGTTTGCAGGCGTGCGCCCGGTCACCGTGCGGACAGGTCAAACCACCCCCTTAAACCTGCCGGCCAACAAAGAGATCGATTTTGTTCTGATCCGCGAAAGCACCGAAGGCCTGTTTCACACACAGGGATGCGGTGAAGTCAGCGCTGATGAGGCCCGCGAAACCCTCTTGATCACACGTGAGGTTTCAGAAAAACTGTTCCGCTTTGCCTTCCAGCTTGCGCATGGCCGCAAGGCCGCTGGCCGTGGTTCAGGGCGTGTCACCTGCGTCGACAAGGCCAATGTGTTTCGCGCCTTCGCCTTTTTCCGGGAGATGTTTGACGCCGAAGCCAAAAATCATCCCGATTTAACCGCAGATCATGCATATGTAGATGCAACGGCCCTTTGGATGGTACAAAAACCCTGGGAATTTGATGTTCTGGTCACGGAAAACATGTTTGGCGATATTCTCTCCGATCTCGGTGCTGGGCTAATGGGCGGTCTGGGGCTGGCGCCATCCGCTGACATTGGCCTGAACAACGCGGTGTTTCAGCCCTGTCATGGTTCAGCCCCTGACATCGCGGGTCAGGGCGTGGCCAATCCTTTTGCGATGATCTTATCGGCGGCGATGATGCTGGAGTGGCTGGGCACCAGCCACAAAATTGCAGCCCTGTCACGAGATGCCGCGCGTCTTCGCACGGCCGTTGAACACGTCGTTGCTGACGAAAGCACGCTCACACGGGATCTTGGCGGTACTGCAGGAACAGAAGCAGCCGCAAAAGCTGTTCTGAACGCGGTGCTGACCTGATGGCAGACCGATCATCCCTGCGCGTCGCCTGCCTTGGAGCCGGGTATTTCAGCCAGTTCCATATCGGCAGCTGGCAGCGCCTGCAGAATGTTGACCTGATGGCCATCTGTGATCGTGACATCAGCCGTGCCAAAGCCTTCGATGTGCCAGCATTCGACAATTTGGAGCGGATGCTGCACGAGGTGCAGCCAGATTTGCTGGATATTATCTTGCCCCCCGAAGGCCATGCCGCAGCAGTTGGCACAGCCCTGGCCGCAGGCCTACGCCGCATTGTTTGCCAAAAACCCTTTTGCACCTCTTATACAGAGGCCGCACAGATTACAGCCGAGGCTGACGCCCACGGCGCAACCATCATCATTCATGAAAATTTTCGCTTTCAACCCTGGTATCGCTGTATCAAAGCTGCACTGGATGCAGGTAAGATCGGAACTCCCGTACAGGCCACCTTTCGTCTGCGCCCCGGCGATGGCCAAGGCCCTCGCGCCTATCTGGATCGCCAGCCTTATTTCCAAACCATGCAGCGGTTTTTGGTGCATGAAACGGCCGTCCATTGGGTGGACACCTTCCGGTTTCTCTTTGGGGAACCGGTTGCGCTGTATGCAGATCTGCGCCGGGTCAATCCCGTGATTGCGGGCGAAGACGCGGCCCATGTGCTGTTTGAACATCAAAGCGGGTTGCGCGCTTTGTTTGATGGCAACCGCACCCTGGACCACGCCGCCGACAATCTGCGGCGCACGATGGGGGAAGCAGTGATCGAAGGCACACAGGGCAGTTTGACGGTTGCAGGTAGCGGCGCAGTCCATCTGCGACCTTTTGGCAGTATGGACACGATAGAACTTTTAGGGGCAAATACCGCCCCCACATTCGGCGGAGACTGCGCCCATCACTTGCAAAACCACGTTGTTTCAGGCTTTTTAAAGGGCACGCCTATAGAAAACAGGGCGGCGGACTATCTGAACGTGATTCGCATTAAAGATAAAATCTACCAATCCGCTCAGGAAGGGCGGAAAATCCAGTTGGGGAACCCGTGACCGACTCAAACGACAAGCCGCTTTCCAGCTCGCAACGTGCGGTACATGAACTGCGTCAAATGATCCTGACCGGTCAGTTGGCGGCAGGAACAGACCATCTGGAATCCGAACTTGCCGCCCACCTTGGCATGTCACGCACCCCCGTGCGCGAAGCGGCTTTGCTGTTGGAAAGCAAAGGCCTGTTGGAAATGCGCCCACGTAAGGGCGTCCGCATTCTGCCGGTCTCACCGGATGATATGCGTGAAATCTACGATGTGTTGACCGAACTCGAAAGCCTTGCTGCACAGCGTGCCGCAGAAGCTGGATATGGCCCCAAGGACTTAACCCTGCTGACAGAGTCCTTGCACCGCATGGAACAGGCTTTGGAGAAGGACGATCTTGAAGCCTGGGCCGAGGGAGACGAGATGTTTCATTCTGAACTGGTACGCTTGGGCGGCAACAAACGCCTGCAAGATATCGTCTCGATGATGATCGATCAGGTCCGGCGCGCCCGCAGCTCGACGCTGTTTATGCGCCCAAAACCCCTGAAATCAAACGAAGATCATCGCGTGGTGCTGCAAGCCATCCGCGATGGCGATGCCGATCTGGCCCGCAGTCGCCACCATCAACACCGGCAGCAAGCTAAGGACGTGATCATCAGCCTGCTGGAGAAACACCGCCTCCGCCAGCTTTAAACTGCGCCACAAAGCCCAGCATGATTGACAAGGCGCACAATCGCTTGCTCCATTTCTTCATCAGAAATAGTCAGGGCCACCCGCACCCAGTTTTGCAAGGCCGCCCCAAAAGAGGCCCCGGGCATGACCGCAACACCACCACGCTCCAACAGATCAAAGGCATAGGCGGTGCCATCTAAACCCGTCGCAGACACATCAATCAATGCGAACATGCCCGCATCGGGGCGATGGACCCGTAAAGCCGTTTCCGCTTCTAATCGGTCGGCCAAACGGGTTGCACGTGCCGCAAAACGGCGTCGCATCCCTGGCGCAACAGAGGAACCGTCCCGAACAGCCAGCTCTGTCATATCGGCAATAAAGGGTTGGTTGCCAAACAACATGGTTTCCGCAACCGGCAACAGCGCCTGACAAAATGCCTCTGAGGCCACGCACCAGCCACTGCGAAACCCCGGCGCCGCATGGGATTTTGAGATTGAGGATACGCCAATCACACGATCAGCCAGATCTACATTCTCAAGAGGGGATGCAAATTCACACCCTTCAAACACAAGATCCTCATAAACCTCATCGACAATGATCCATAAATCATGCTGACGCGCCAGTGCGCCGATTTCGGCAATGTCATCCCGTGTCAGCACCGCTCCGGTCGGATTGTGCGGCGAGGTTAGCAAGATCGCCCGACTGCGTGATGTAAGGCGCGCTGCAATGTCAGAAGCCTGCATTCGAAAGCCAGCCTCAACCCGCAATGGAACCGGCACCATTTCAGCTCCGCAACTGCGGATCACCCCTTCATATGTTGCATACATCGGATCCCCGACCAACACCTCATCTCCGGCCTCGGCCACACCAGCCATCACAACAAACAGCGCGGTCTGCGTTCCCGGAAAACAAATAAAATTATTGGGCGTAAAAGCACGCCCCCGACGGGCACTGTAACGGTCAGCCAAGGCGCGACATAAACTTGCCTCACCCCGACCATTCGAATACGCAGTTCGACCCGCGCGCATGGCGCGATCTGCGGCTTCGATCAAAGCATCAGGAACCGGGGCATCTGGTTCACCAATCGTCATCTGGATCACGTCCCGCCCCGACCGCACCATCGCACGGGCACTTGCATGGACCTCCCATTTTGCGCCGCCCAAACCCGCCAACCGCGTGGTGATAGATGCCGTTCTCATCCTGCTGACCTTTATTCTGCTGTTATCAAATCCAGACGCAGCACCGCGCCCACCGCCTCAAGCCCCAATTGGGGCAAATCTTCATTCTCAAACACCTCTGGCAACGCGCCCGCTTCCAGCCACAGCCCATCCAAAAGTGCATTTACGGCAAAGGTCAGGCGTTTAATTTGATCCGGCGTGGGATCTCGTCCAACATCCCGCAAAGCGGCCTCGATCAATAGCGCACAGCGCTTTTGAAACTCTGTATAAGCCTCAGCATGAATGCGCCGCATTTCAGGATCACGTTGCACCCGGCTCATAAAGCCTGCCCACAACGCAAGCGCCCCCGGATCCACCACCGGTGCTGTCAAAGACGCGATCACCAAAGCCCGCAAACGAGCCCCTGCAGATCCAGTTTCATCCAACGCGTCTTTGGTAAAACTGTGCTCCGTCAACCCAGCCATATGATGTGCATAAGCAGCCGCAATCAGCTCTTCCTTTGAAGAGAAATAATGCCGGATCAAACCCTGCGTAACGTCCGCACGCGCGGCTATCGCCCGCACCGAGGCCGCCTCTATGCCACGTTCTGAGATCAGCGCAAGCGTTGCCTCAATCAAAGCACGCCGCCGCACATCTGGCCCATCACGATGAAACGATTTGCGCAAATCCTGCACGCGAACACTCACAGCTGTTATACGATTGAATAATTTCTACACTGACACAACAAACCTGTACACATGAAAAAGCACCTCCAATGCAAAAAGGGAGGTGCTGCGCAAAAATAAGCCTATTTACAGGGTATGAGATTATTCAAAATAATCGCGATGGGCTGTGACCAGATTAGACAACATGGTCAGAACCTCACGCAGATGCGCCGCCATCAGCTCTTCTGCAGCCGCGCTGTCGCGCGCCGAAATTGCATCAAAAATAGCCTGATGCGCAGAAAACAGATGCGTCATATGCATCTCTTCGTTCAGCGCCAAAACCCGCAGACGATCCAAAGCAGCTTTCTCACGCACCAGCAAGGTTTCCGCGCGCTCAAATCCGGTGCCTTGCGCCAAAAGCGCATGAAATCGATCATCCAAAGCCTGAAACGCACGCCGTCCGCCAATTTCTTCGCGCACCTGCACAACACGCGCCTGCGCCGACAGGTTCTGACGCAACTGCATGCGGATCTCGTCCGAGAGGCCTACAGTGCACAACCATCTGACATTGGCCAGTTCAAGCGCTTCGCGAATAAACTGCGCCGCTTTCATGCGGTCTGGAGAAAGTTTCGAAACAAAATTCCCACGACTGGGGCGTGTGACAACCAACCCCTCTTCACGCAACCGGGTGAAGGCTTCCCGAACCGGCGTTCTGCTGGCCCCACAACGCGCACCCAATTCTGCCTCAGAGATCAAGCAACCCGGCTCCAGATCCATTCGCAAGATGGCAACTTTGACCGCATCAAAAATCTGATCCGCCGCAGGGCGGGCAAAATCAAGCTCAGGAAAGGTGAGCTTGTCCAGACAACTCTCAGGCATGGGGGCTCCGTTCAAGAAAATCAGCATACCGGTATACTGGTTCTTGTCAGCCGATATGCGCCATGCTACGCAAACTGTCAACCGGTATACCGGTCGCAGATTCTTTGGGGCAAAAGGAAGATGACTTTTGGAATGAAGCCCCCCGAACCGATCTGAACAAAAGGACATATAGGCCCGGCGCGGTATAAAATATTGGATAGAATTGCCTGCTTCTGCGCGCGGCCCAGAAAAATTGATACACCTTTGCAACACCGCAAAGAGACGTCATGATAAGTAAGCAGCGCTTCCCCGGGGAGGGGGGAGATCGCGAATAATAACGGGAGGAACACCATGAAATCATCTCTGTTGAAAACATCCGCACTGGCGACAGTATTTGGCCTTGGCGCGACAGCAGCCTTTGCCGCGGATGAAGTACGCTTTATGTGCTACTCAGATGGCAATGAATGCGAAGTCTATGAAGACGTGCTGAGCCGTTTTGAGGCAGACAACCCCGAAATAGACGTGATCGTCGATGTCGTTCCCTATCAGGCGATTTTGGAAAACCTACCAGTTCAGCTGGCTGCAGGCACGGGCCCTGATATTGCCAAAGTCACGGATCTGGGTGGACTGAACCAGTATTATCTGGACCTCGCCCCCCATGTGGATCGTGGGTATTGGGAAAGCGCCTTTGGCGACACTTTGAACTGGTATCGTGGTGCCGCGGGAGGTGATGGCATCTACGGTATGCACAGCCAACTGACCATCACCGGTGGCTTTGTAAATGCCACCCTGTTTGAACAGGCCGGTGTTGCCCTTCCCGCGTCGGATGCAAGCTGGTCAGACTGGGCCGCGGCTGCAACCAAAGTTGCCAAAGCAACCGGCACAGACTTCCCGATGGCGATCGACCGCTCTGGCCATCGCGTCGCCGGCCCAGCGATCTCATATGGTGCGAAACTGTTTGACGATGCGGGCGATGCAATTCTGGTTGATGATGGCTTCACGGCCTTCACCCAGCAGTTTGTAGACTGGCATAATGATGGCACCATCGCCCGCGATGTCTGGGCCGGTCAGGGGGGCGCGACCTATCAGGACGCAGCACAGGAATTCATCAACGGCGAACTGGTCTTCTACTACTCCGGCTCATGGCAAGTCGGTCGTATGGACAAAAACGTTGGCGATTTCTTTGATTGGAAAGTTGTCGGCTCTCCCTGTGGTCCATCCGGCGCATGTTCCGGCATGCCCGGTGGTGCAGGTATCGTTGGGTTTGAACAAACCAAACATCCAAAAGCCGTTGCAGCTGTGATCGATTATCTTGCACAAGAAGACGTCTACGCCGAAGTCACGGCACGCACGCGCAACCTGCCTGCACACTCTGCTGTGGCCACCAAAGGGGTTGAATTCCAAGATGCCTCTCCTGCCGCTGCGGATGCGCTTTCTGCCTTTGCCGCTGATCTGTCTGACGTCTCTCCAATTGCCTTTGCCTATCAGGGCTATGCAGGCAACCGCGCAATGTATGGCATCACCGTTGAACGCTTGAGCCAGGCAATTGTCGGCGAACTCAGTGTTGCTGAAGCGATGGAACGCGCTTCTTCAGACCTGAAAGCGGCGCTTGAAGAAACCAAGTAAGACAGCGGTCTTATGATCTGACCCCGCACGTGATTTTTGCGTGCGGGGTATTTTGCGACGGGACGGCCTGATGCTTCAGATACTCACACCGCTGATGCGGATTATTGAAATCCCTATGCTTGCCCTGCAGCGCAGGCTGGGGGTGAACAAGCTGGCTTGGGTCTTTCTCATGCCCAACCTTGTTTTGTTTGGTTTATTTGCCTTTCTTCCTGTGTTGTTAAACGTGGCCTATTCGATGACTGGCGGCGACAATGTTCTGCTGGGAGATCGCCCTTATGTGGGCGGGCGCAATTTTGGCCTTTTGGCGGAATGTGATAATTTTCTTGATCCCAATTCCTGCCGCGAAGACAAGTTCTGGCGCGCGATCTGGAATACCTCCTGGTTTGTCACCCTGCAGGTTGGGATCATGGTTGGCTTTTCCCTTCTGACCGCCATCATCCTAAACCGCGACATCCGCGCGCGTGGGTTTTTCCGCTCGGTCTTCTTTTTTCCCGTGCTATTATCCCCTGTCGTTGTGGCTTTGATCTGGAAATGGATCCTGCAGCGCCACGGTGTGTTAAACGCCTTTCTCGATTGGACCGGCATTGGCGGCTATAACTGGTTGGTGGATGCACAATGGGCCTTTGCATGGTCTGTGTTCATTTCGGTCTGGGCACATATGGGGTTTTATACGCTCATCCTGCTGGCAGGCCTTCAGGCGATACCACGTGATGTATATGAGGCCGCGCTGATGGATCGCGCCAGCCCCTGGCGAACCTTCCGCCGCATCACCCTGCCCCTGTTGTCCCCCACCCTTTTGGTGGTGCTGGTCCTCTCTCTGATCAAAGGCGTGCAAACCTTTGACGAAGTCTACGCCTTCACCGGCGGTGGCCCCGGTACAGCAACCACATTCATCATCCAATATATCTACGAGGAAGGCTTTGCCGGCGCACCACGCCTATTTGGCCTGGCCGCTGCTGCATCCCTGGTCGTTGCAGGTGTTCTGGTTCTGCTGACCCTTGTACAACTCTGGGCAAATCGGAAAAACGTCGATGCGTAATCTCTGGACCATGCTCACCGCGACCCGCGGCAAAACCCGCCTGCACTGGACCGACTGGGTCTCATACGGCTATCTGATCATGGGCATCTTTTTGATGTTCGGCCCGGTTTTGTGGCTGGTTCTGTCCAGCTTCAAAACCGAAGCCGCGCTGGAACGTTTCCCGCCAACCCTGCTGCCCTATACCCAACAAACGGTTGCGGTCGAAGGCTATGATGATCCCTTGCCCTTGTTCAAAATGACAGCCGGCGAATACGAAGGACGCACACTGGCGCAACTGCGCCGCGTCGGCCTTCAGGCTCAGATGATTGATCCCGCCAAACCAGACGAACGCCTGCGCGTCAGCATCAATGATCGCGAACCGCTAGAAGAGATTTATCTGGCCACCGAAAACTATACCTCGCTGTTTGAACGGTTCAACTTTCTACGCTTCTTCTGGAACTCCACCTTTATCACCGTCACCGCGACAGCGTTGATGCTATTGGTGAATTCTATGGCAGCCTTTGCCCTGTCAAAATACGAGTTCCGGGGCCGCACGGCGGTGTTACTAATCGTCATCGGCACGCTCATGATCCCGCAAACCGTGGTTCTGGTACCCTTGTTCTTGGTTGTGACTGAACTTGGCATGTTCAATTCACTCTGGGGTGTGATCATTCCAGGGGCCGCCACGCCCACCGGCGTGTTCTTGTTGCGTCAGTATATGATCACCATCCCGGATGAGATCTTAGACGCTGCACGAATGGACCGCGCCTCAGAATGGAAGATCTTCTGGCGCATCATCGTGCCCCTGTCAGCCCCAGCCATCGCTGTGCTTGCGATCCTTGCGATTATGTGGCGCTGGAATGATTTCCTGTGGCCGTTGATTGTACTGACCCGGTCAGAGAATTTCACACTGCAGCTGGCGCTGAACTCATTCCAGGGTGAATTGCAAACGGATTGGTCCAGCCTTCTGGCCATGACCGTCCTAACCCTGCTGCCCATCGCAACCGTGTTCATGTTCTTGCAGAAATACATCGCAACCGGCATCGCCTCTACCGGCGGCAAATAAGCCGAAGCCTGCGATAAGGAGACTAATCAAATGGCGCGTATTCAACTGAAAAACGTCAAAAAATCTTACGGGCCCGTGGATGTGATCAAGGGCATTGATCTTGATATCCAGCACGGCGAATTTTGTGTCTTCGTTGGCCCCTCAGGTTGCGGAAAATCTACACTTTTGCGGATGATTTCAGGCCTTGAAGGCATCACGGACGGCGATATCATCATCGGAGATGACGTGGTCAATGATGTGCCCGCTGCGGAACGCGAACTTGCAATGGTGTTCCAGTCATATGCGCTTTATCCGCATATGACCGTGCGCCAGAATCTCACCTTTGGGCTGGAAAACATCAACACGCCCAAAGCCGAGATCGATAAAAAGGTGGCTGAGGTCGCAAAGATGCTGCAAATTGATCAGCTCTTGAACCGCCGCCCAAAAGATCTGTCTGGTGGCCAGCGCCAACGTGTTGCCATCGGTCGCGCCGTGGTGCGCGAACCGCGTGTGTTCCTGTTTGATGAACCCCTGTCAAATCTGGATGCAGAATTGCGCGTCGACATGCGCGGCGAGATTGCAGACCTGCATCAGCGCCTAGGTAACACCATGATCTATGTGACCCATGATCAAGTAGAGGCCATGACCATGGCCGATAAAATCGCCGTCCTGCGCGCCGGTGAAGTCGAACAGTTTGGCGCACCGCTGGATCTTTATAATTACCCTTGCAATAAATTTGTTGCCGGTTTCATTGGCTCTCCCAAAATGAATTTTCTGGAAGGGCGTATTGATGATCAAAACCGCAATCAGCTGAACCTTGATACGGGTGAAGCCATCACCCTGCCCGAAGGCAAATTCAGCCAACAGGCAAGCGCCGCTGTCACCCTCGGCATTCGCCCCGCGCATCTGGTTCTCGCAGATCAGGGCATCGCTGTGTCGGTTCAGGGCGTTGAACAGCTTGGTGGTGAGGCTTACGTTTTTGGAACCCTGAAAAACGGCCAGAAAATCACGCTGCACAGCCCCGGTCAAACGGCTATTGCCCGCGGTGACACACTTTTTGTGCGCGCTCCACTGGACAACATACACCTGTTTGACAGCGAAACCACGCGTTCGCTTCTGACGCGCACTGAATAACCGGAGGCTCCAATGAAAGAGACATGGCGATGGTTTGGCCCCACAGACGAGATCTCGATCAACGAAATCCGTCAAACTGGCAGTGCAGGCGTGGTCAGCGCGCTACACCATATCCCCAATGGGGCAGTCTGGCCTGTCTCTGCTATTGAGTTGCGCAAACGCGACATTGAAGGCACGCGCGAAAACCCGACCGGTCTCACCTGGGATGTTGTCGAAAGCTTGCCGGTCTCAGAAGCGATCAAAACCAAAGGCGCAGACCGTGCCACACATATTGAGGCCTATAAAGAAAGCCTGCGCAATCTGGCCGCCTGCGGCATACAGGTGATTTGCTACAATTTCATGCCCGTCATCGACTGGACCCGCACCAATCTGGCCAGCGCCTTGCCCCATGGCGGCACGGCCATGCAGTTTGACCTGATCGATTTTGCCACATTTGATATTCATCTGTTAAAGCGTGAAAGAGCCCAAGCCGACTACAGCGACGCTTTGCAGGCACAGGCGCTCACACGTTTTTCCTCGATGGGAAATACGCGCAAAAAAGAGTTGATCCACAATATCCTTGCAGGCCTTCCCGGATCCGAAGAGCATTGGACCACCAGCGATATTCTGGACTGTCTGAAAACCTATGACGACATCAGCCGCGCAGATCTGCAACAAAACCTGATCGATTTTCTGGCCGAAATCCTCCCCACAGCAGAAGAACACGGCCTGCGACTGTGTTGCCACCCAGATGATCCACCTTTTCCGCTGTTGGGTCTACCCCGCGTGATGTCCACACAAGAGGATTACGCCAAGATCACCAGCGCCATCGACAGCCCAGCGAATGGTATCACCTTTTGCACCGGATCACTTGGGATTGATCCGGCCTTTGATCCCGCCGATTTCGTCAAAACGCTTGGTCCGAAAATTCACTTTGTCCACCTGCGCAACACCCGATCACATACACCACATGATGGGAACAGAACCTCTTTCTTTGAAGCCGCGCATCTGGGTGGAGACACAGACATGCCCGCCGCAGTCTTTGCGCTGATGGGCGAGGAAAAACGCCGCCGCAGCGCAGGGCGCACCGACGCGGAAATCCCCATGCGCCCGGATCATGGACAGGCCATACTTGCGGATCTAGATCGTCCTATGATGCCCGGTTATCCGCTGATCGGCCGTATGAAAGGCCTTGCAGAGCTGCGTGGGATCATCGCGGCATACAGACATATCAATGGCTGACACCGCCTGATCACCGGTGGCCTATATCGCAACGCCTTTCTCAGTCATATTTCAAATTGTGCATTAAAATCAAAGAAGATATAGGCTGACGCATGTGCAGCTGCCCGTGTCAAAGACGATGTATTGTTAGACGTCAAGACAAGGGTTGGCATCTTATTCACTTACATATTCAAACACATGCTCCACGCTGACAGACTAGCCATGCAGTCATGTAAAACGCCCTTACCAATATCGCGCCCTACAAGAGCGGCGCATTGTTCAAAAGGTATTCTAATCATGTTAGATTTCGTCCAAATCCCATTTGGTGCCATTGCGCTATCAGCGGCTGCAATGATGACACCGCACCTATCCCGCGCTCAAGACAGTCAGCCGACGCCAGACATCTCGGCGCTGGAACAGAGCTGCGAGGCTGGCAGCTTGGAAAGTTGCCTTGAACTTGGATTTGCCTATTACAATGGCAACGGAGTGCAAGAGAACGATGAAAAGGCGCTACAACATTTCTTGCACGCTTGTGAGACAGGGTATCCTTTGGCCTGCGCCGATGCGGGCCATATGTATGAAAAGGGGTATGGCACAGCGCAAGATTTCGTCGCTGCAGCCAAATACCAAGGTCTAGGCTGCGATGCCGGAGCGACCTGGTCCTGTGTAAATGCCGGATATTGGCTCATGGTTGGTAAGGTCGTCGAAAAAGACAGCGCCAAGGCCGCACGTTATTTTGCCCAAGGCTGCGAAGGAGAAAATGCGACAAGCTGCTTTTACTTTGCAACGTTGAATGAATCTGGAGACGGAATTACGCAAGACTACAGCATTGCTGCCAACAACTATCAATTGGCGTGTGACCTTCGCGAAACACGGGGCTGCGCCGCCTTAGGGGCGCTGACAGAACAGGGTCTTGGCGTGCCTCAGGACTTCGATAAAAGCTATCTTTTGTATTCTTACGCCTGCGACAAAGGTAATATCCAGAGCTGCGCACAGTTGGGGGATCTGGTTGCAAGCGGCAAAGCATGGATTCAAGACGTAGAACTGGCGCATAAATTCTATCTGCAAAGCTGTGACAACCGAAGCATCGCCTCAGCAATAAGTTCAAGCGCAGAGGCATGTTTCAAAGCGGGTCAAAATCTGGAACGCGGTGAATTCATCGAAGCCTATCCCAGAAAAGCAATCCGCCTATATGATCAGGCCTGTAGCCTTGGACTTGCCCATGGCTGCACACGTGCCGGAATATTGACAGGCGAAGGTCACGCGAACTCATTTGGCTCTGTCGATCAAGAGGTTGTTGCCACCTATTTCGAAAAAGGCTGTGGCTTAGGCGATCAAGAAGCCTGCGCTTTGCGAGAGAACTAAAATCCACACTAAGGTGTTCGTTCAAGGTCTATACGCCAAGCGCGACTTGATCTGCTGTGAATGTGACACCTCGCAGTCCCCGCCCCCTTGGAAACGGGGGGCTACGAGGTGTCAGTCATCCACGATTACCGGCGGAGCTATCATCAAAGAAAGCGCACGTTACACCGACATCAGGCGAGCGTTTCGGCCCGAGCCCGCAGCGGTCACTGTCGCGCCGCCATGAAATGATCAATCCCGGCCTGGGCAACATCCTGATCCTGCGCAGGGGTGCCTGAGCTGATGCCGATACCCCCAACAACAGCTCCATCTACCAAGATAGGTAAGCCGCCTCCGACCACCATCAAACGCCCCCCAATCGCCGATGATATCCCATAGGCGGGTTTGCCGGGCTGGCTGATTTCACCATATTCATGAGTTGCCTTTTTGGCACCAGCCGCTGTGTAGGCCTTGTCCATCGCAATGATCGTTGACGTCACTTTGCCACCATCCATGCGTTCAAAGGCGATAAGATTGCCGCTGTCATCGGTGATTGCAATGCACATGGGCACACCAATCTCTGTGGCACGGGCGCGCGCCCCTTCGATCAGGACATGGGCATCTGCGATATCAAGGCGGTTTATGGTCAGCATGGGTTAGGCTCCGTACATTGCTTTGGCTTTGCGGCGATAGGCGTGAAGAAGAGGCTCGGTATAGCCCGAGGGTTGCTCCACACCTTTTAGGATCAAATCGCGGGCGGCTGCAAAGGCTGGCCCATCAAAGGCCGGTGCCATTGCGCGATACGCGGTGTCGTCGGCATTTTGGGCATCCACTTTGACCGCCATCCGTTTGAGACTATCGATAATCTCGTCTTCCTGGATGATGCCATGCAAAAGCCAGTTCGTCAGGATCTGCGAACTGATCCGCAAGGTCGCGCGATCTTCCATCAATGCAACATCATTCAGATCTGGCACTTTGGAACAGCCAATGCCCTGATCAACCCAGCGCACCACATACCCAAGGATCGATTGACAATTGTTATCAAGCCCATGGCGGATTTCTGCTTCTGAAAGATTGCGCCCCTGCAGGATCGGAGGTGTCAGCAATGTTTCAAGAGAGGCTGCGGCACGCGTTTTGATCTCGTCCATGCGGTCAAACACATTCACCGCGTGATAATGGGTTGCATGCAACGTTGCAGCCGTAGGCGATGGCACCCATGCTGTGTTTGCACCAGACATCGGGTGCCCCAGTTTAACCTCCAGCATTTCAGCCATGTCATCGGGTTTTGCCCACATGCCCTTGCCGATCTGACCACGTCCGTTCAACCCTGTTAAAAGGCCTGCATCCACATTGCCGTCTTCATAGGCCAAAAGCCACGGTGCCGATTTCATTTCCTCTTTCGGGATCACAGGGCCAAGCTGCATGGCTGTGTGAATTTCATCACCGGTGCGATCCAGAAAACCCGTATTGATAAAGACCAGTCGGTCTTTGACCTGGCGCATACACTCCACCAGATTGGCTGATGTGCGCCGTTCTTCGTCCATGACACCCAATTTCACGGTATTGCGTGGCAGGCCAAGGATGTCTTCGACACCAGCATATAGCTTTTCCGCCAGCGCAACCTCATCCGGGCCATGCATTTTGGGTTTTACGACATAGACCGATCCAGTGGCCGAATTGGTGTTTGCGCTCCGGGCGCGATCATGCAGTGCAGCCGTGACGGTAAACACCGCATCCAGCATCCCCTCCGGGGTGTCCTGCCCGTCCATAAGCACAGCATCGGTCGTCATCAAATGGCCAACATTGCGCACCAAGGCGACAGTCCGGCCCTTTAGCGTGATGGCGCTGCCGTCTGGGCGGGTCATCTCACGATCGTCTTCTAAACGGCGTTCGACCTGTCGGCCGCCTTTCTCAAAACGTTCAACCAAGGTGCCATCCATCAGGCCCAACCAGTTGCGATACGCCAGAACCTTGTCTTGTGCATCCACTGCCGCAACCGAGTCTTCACAATCATGGATGGCGGTCAATGCGCTCTCCAGCACGATATCACACAGTCCAGATTTGGAGGCTGCGCCCACTGGATGTGTTGGATCAATCACCAGTTCAATGTGCAGGCCATTGTGTTTCAACACATAATTTGCAGTTTTATCCGTTTCAGAAAAGGCGACAAACGCATCGGCTTGAACAAAGCCAACTTCCGTTTCGTCAATCACAGCAACCAGCGCCTCACCGTTGCGGTGATAAGCCGTTACGGCGTGGTGCGAACCTTGGACAAGCGGCACAGCACGGTCCAGAAAATGAGCCGCCCATGCTTGTGCCTGTGCGCCGCGTTTAGGATCATACGCATGTCCCTTTGCGTCACCGGGTAAAACATCGGTGCCATAAAGCGCATCATAAAGCGAACGCCAGCGCGCATTGGCAGCATTTAATGCGTAACGTGCATTCATGACTGGCACAACCAGCTGCGGCCCTGCGATTTCCGCAATTTCAGGATCGATATTTTCTGTACCGATCTGAAACGGCGCACCTTTGGGGACAAGATATCCAATCTCTTCCAGAAACGCGCGATGTTCCGCAGCCTCAAAGGTGCTTCCTTTGCGGGATTTGGACCAATCGTCAATCTGGCTTTGCAGCTCTTCTCGCCTGCGCAGCAGCTTCGCATTTTCAGGGGCTAAATCTTGTAGAAGTCTGGCATAACCTGACCAAAACGTCTCAACTGTGATACCGGTGCCCGGCAGCAGTTGGGTCTCAGCAAAATCAGCCAAAACGGATGCGACTTGAAGACCGGATCTTTCCACATAGCTCATCAGACAATCTCCTCTTTGCTTTATCCCTAGCGAGACTGTGCAGAACCTTCTATTCTATGAGAAATGTTTTCCATAATGTGGAAAGGGCGACAAATGGCGCAGGATGAAGGGATTGTACAATCCGTAGACAGGGCACTCACGCTGCTAGAACTGATGGCCAGTCCAGATGATGCACGCAGATTGTCCGATCTGGCGCGCCGGTCCGGACTTGCAGTCTCGACCACGCATCGCCTGCTCACCACGTTAGAGCGCCGCGGATTTGCATTGCACGATCCCCAAAGCGGCAGTTGGACCGTCGGACAACGCGCCAACCTGGTGGGCGACAGTTTTTCCCTGCATGGAAGCCTTGTGGTGCCCGCACGGCCAATCCTGCGAGACCTGCGGGATCTGACACGAGAAACCGCCAATCTTGGTGTTATCGAAGCCGAAGAAGCGGTCACAGTCGCCCAATCAGAAAGCCGTGAAATTATGCGCGCAATTGCCCCGCCCGGTGGGCGCGTACCCGTCCTGAATTCAGGCATGGGCAAAGCAATTGTGGCCACCTGGCCAGATGCCGCGATTGACACATTGATTGAACGACAGGGCCTACGTCCATTAACGTCACACAGCCTGCGCAGCAAAGACGATGTTTTTGCCGAAATTCACCGTATTCGCGTTCAGGGGTTTGCACTGGATGACGAAGAATATGTGATTGGCATGCGCTGTGTTGCAGCCCCCGTCTGGTCAGAAATGTCGGAAGCCATTGCCGCGGTCTCCGTCTCGGGTCTTGCCGCGCGACTGACGCGTGACCATGTGCCCGCCATTGCAAAACAAGTGGTCGACAAGGCTGCACAGCTGACAAAAGCCATCGGCGGGCAGGCTGCCACTCTTTGATGCCAGAGAGGTTAGCGGGGCAATGTTACACGGGCGCGCAGACCTTCTTTACCTGTCTCAAACTGCAGACTGCCCCCATGGATGGCCAGAATGGTCGACACAATGGACAGTCCCAAACCTGAGCCCTGCTTGTCTGATACATTGCTGCCACGCGTGAAGGGCTCCATAACCTGTTGCATATCGTCTGGTCCCATTTCGCTGCCTGCGTCTTCAATCAAAATGGTCACGCTGCGCGCATCTGCTTCTAAAGACACACAAGCCATGCGCCCGTATTTAAGCGCGTTGTCGATTAGATTAGACAGCGCGCGTTGCAGCCCAACAGGGCGCGCAGTGATGATCACCCGTCGATCTTCTGGCAAACGCGCTTCAACACGGCGCGACATGAACAAAGATCCCTGCCCAGCCACCATCAAAGGCGGTGTCGGCCTCAATTTTACGGGTCGCTCCATATCCTGATAGTCCGCCACCAAAGCCTCGACCAGCGATAGTAAAGAAAGTTTGCGAGGCTCTTCCAGATTCAGTTCCGCGCGGGTGTATGTCAGCACGCTTTCAATCATATTTGTCATCTGATCAATGTCAGACTCCAGCTTGTGACGCAGCTCTGTATCCTCAATCAAACGCGCACGCAGGCGCAGACGCGTGGCTGGGGTGCCCAAATCATGGCTGATACCTGACAAGACATCCGCACGTTTTGACAACTGCTCCTGCTCAATCTCAAGATACCTGTTCAACGCCTTGGCCAGATCCTGCAACTCGGTCGGGCCGCTGCTGTCATAACTGCCTGCGCCACTTAAATGGCGATGCGCCCGCAGACGACGTGCAAACTGTTCAAAACTGAAAGCAACCACGCCCACATGACCCAACAAAACAGCAGCAACCAAAAACAATCCCAATCCGGCAGGCAGGCGCAAATCAGCTGGCCGCGCCCCACAGCCCCAGATTGCCCGCCCGTTAATCTGCTGCCAAGCGCCTGTTCCGTATCGCGCATAAAGCACAGGATCAGAGCAAAACATCGCAAGGGCGCGGGTGACATTTCCAAGTTTCTCCGCCGACCCTGCCTCGGGGCGCGAACTGATCGAGGCCACTTGATACCTCAACCGATCTGATAAGATCGCAAGGCTCAAGGTCTCGCCCCGGATTGGATCATCTGTTGCAGTGTGGATCGACAGGTTGGTGACATACGCCGGATGCGGCGCCTCAGGTAGACGTTCAAAAAGATTGTCTGCCGCCAATATCTGGGCGTCTGGCGATAAAATATCTGACGTGACACCGGGCGGGAACGGCGCGCCAGCTCTCAACGCCTCAAAAAGAGCAAAGCCTGTCACATAGCTGCGGGTCAGATGTTGCTCCCAGGCACGGGAGGACTGCAGCCAGATCCAGGCAAACAACACACCAGATATCAGTGCAACAAGAACCCAAACCTGACCCAACCGGCGCAGCGTCATATTCAGCTGTCCTCAATCGTGACATCGGTTGCAAACACATATCCCACGCCGCGTTCCGTTCGCAAAAGCTTTGGATCTTTTGGCTGCGCCTCAATTTTTGATCTCAAGCGGCCCACCAGCACATCAATCGCACGCCCTGTGGCCTCTGCGCCTGAAGCATCCCCCGTCACATCAAGGGATGACGCGATCTCATCACGCGTCAATGGAATATGGGGATTGGCAAGGAACACTTTTAACAGCGCTGTTTCGCGTTTTGAGAGGGCGACCTGAACACCATCAGGCGCGCGCACCTCATCGCGCTTGCCATCATAGCACCATCCCTGGAACTGAAAGGTCGACACATTGCGCCGGTAGATCAGCGAAGACGAACGCCGCGCGCGTAATAAAACAGCACGCACCCGTGCAAGAAGCAGATCTGGATTAAAGGGTTTTGCGATGTAGTCATCAGCCCCCACTTCATATCCGGCCATACGTTGATGATCCGCTGACAGGGCTGACACAAGGATAATCGGCACCTGTTGATCCTGTCGCAACCGTGAACAAATCTCGACGCCGTTTTCATCCCCCAGCATCACATCCAAAAGGACAAGATCAACGCGACTGTCCGCCAGCTGAGTGCGGATCTCCTGTTCACTGCCCGCTGGCAGTGCGATAAAACTGTTCTGGCGCAGAAATTGCACCATCATCATGCGCATTTCAACGTCGTCATCGACCACCAATATGCGTGGAATCGCCATAAACACCTCCCTGTTTACCAGCGTCTCAACCTCTCCCAAGCTGAGCATACAAGTCGTCTTTGTAACGCAAGGCAACAAAATCAAGACCTAGGTAACAGCATGTAACAAAACCAACAATAAATCACGCCAACCCCAGTGCAATGGGTCATTTCAGCGTTGTCACAGGCCCCCTAGCTTCACAATGATAGCTTCATCGCCACTCACATAGAGCGGCAATTTAGGGAGGAACATCATGAAATTTACTGCATATGCTGCAGTCTCTGCGCTTGCGTTGATCACTGGAAATGCCGCGCTGGCAGGCCCCGAAGCAGAAGTTCTGCACTATTGGACATCGGGCGGAGAGGCAAAATCCGTCGCCGTGCTGCAACAGGAATTTGCAGCAAATGGCGGAACCTGGACAGATATGCCTGTGGCAGGCGGGGGCGGCGATGCCGCAATGACAGCCCTGCGCGCGCGGGTGCTGTCAGGCAATGCGCCCACCGCCGTTCAATTGAAAGGCCCTGCCATTCAAGAATGGTACGAAGAAGGTGTCTTGGCTGATATTTCAAACGTCGCCAATACCGAAGGTTGGGATAAGGTTCTGCCCGCCTCCATCGCAAACCACATGAAATGTGAGGGCACATGGTGCGCTGCTCCAGTGAATGTCCATCGCGTTGACTGGATTTGGGCAAATGCAGAAATCCTCGCGGCCAATGGCATTGAAATGCCCACCACATGGGATGAATTCAACGCGGCGTCTGAAAAACTGGCGGCAGCTGGTATCACGCCGCTGGCACATGGTGGTCAAGCCTGGCAAGATGCCACCGTTTTTGAGGCGGTTGTTCTTGGCATAGGTGGTCCTGAGTTTTTTCAAAAAGCACTGGTCGATTTAGATCCCGACACGCTGACCTCGGACACAATGAAAGCTGCCTTTGACCAGATGCGCACCCTGCGAGGATACGTAGATAGCAATTTCTCAGGCCGGGACTGGAACCTCGCAACCGCGATGGTGATGAACGGCGAAGCCGCCTTTCAGATCATGGGCGATTGGGCCAAAGGAGAATTCCTTGCTGCAGGCAAAGAACCCGGCAAAGATTTCCTGTGTGCGTCAACACCCGGTGAAGGTTTCCTTTACAACGTCGATAGCTTCGCCATGTTCGAAGTCGACGGCGATGACAAACGCGCCGGTCAGGATCTCTTGGCAAAACTTGTGGTTGGCCCCGGATTTCAAGAGACCTTTAATCTCAACAAAGGATCCATTCCGGCCCGTACTGATGTAGGCTTGGACAAGTTTGACAGCTGCGCGCATCTGTCAGCACAAGATATGAATGCATCCTCAGAAGGTGGGTCCCTGCTGCCCTCATATGCCCACGGCATGGCCCTGCGGGGCGCGCAAGCCGGCGCAATCACGGATGTGGTGACCGCGCATTTCAATTCAGACATGTCCTCTGCAGATGCGGTTCAAATGCTGTCTGACGCCGTAGCCAACAGCTATTAATCTCATTAAAATATACCGTCCCCACAGAGTGAACGTGGGGACGGACCTATGGAGGACATCATGTCTGACTGGCTGGAAACTCACCTGCCCAAAGCCGTGCTTGCCCCCTCATTCATCGCCATCATGCTATTTGTTTACGGGTTTATCGGTTGGACCGCCTGGGTCTCCTTTACCCGTTCAAAACTGCTGCCGCGCTATGAATTAAAGGGCACTGTACAATACGAAAAACTCTTTGCCAGCCCGCGCTGGGATACGGCGATGGACAATCTTTTTGTCTTTGGCACCTTGTTCATCGTGATTGCGATGCTGCTGGGCCTGTTGCTTGCAATCTTTCTGGATCAAAAAGTGCGCAGCGAAGGCGTAATCCGCACAATCTACCTATATCCCATGGCGCTGTCGATGATTGTCACAGGAACCGCATGGAAATGGATTCTAAATCCCGGATTGGGTCTGGAAAACATGGTACGGGGTTGGGGCTTTGAAACCTTTACCTTTGATTGGCTCGTGAACCCGGATTTCGCGATCTATACTGTGGTGCTTGCCGGGGTTTGGCAAAGCTCTGGATTTGTCATGGCCCTGTTTCTGGCTGGTCTTCGGTCGGTAGATGAAGAAATCATCAAAGCCGCCCAAGTCGACGGAATCCCCACCTGGCGCATCTATAGCGCGATTATCATCCCTTCCATGGCGCCGATTTTCCTGTCTGCCTTTATTGTGCTCGCACATCTGGCGATCAAAAGCTTTGATCTGGTGATTGCCCTCACAGGTGGTGGACCCGGCTACTCGACCGATCTGCCAGCAACCTACATGTACGCTATGGCCTTTTCGCGCGGTGACATCGGACAAGCGGCAAGTTCCGCAATGATCATGATGATGGTCGTCTTTGCCATTGTTGTTCCCTATCTCTATTCAGAATTGCGAGCCAAACATGATTGATCTTTCCATGTCTCGCCCCGCAGAAACCCACCCCCGAGGCATCGCCTGGGGCCGGTTGGCGCTTCGGTTTAGTCTCTACCTATTCTTGGGGCTCTTTGCCCTTTACTATCTGATGCCGCTTTTTGTGATGGTCACCACGTCATTGAAAAGCTTAGAAGAAATTCGCACGGGCTCTTTGATATCATTGCCGCGTGAGGTCACATTCGAGGCCTGGCGCACCGCGTGGTCTGGCGCTTGTACGGGCATCCAATGCGAAGGGTTAAAACCCTATTTCTGGAATTCAATCCTAATCGCAGTTCCAGGGGTCGCAATTTCAACGCTTTTGGGGGCCCTCAATGGCTATGTCATTGCACAATGGCGTTTTCGCGGATCAAACCTGATCTTTTCTCTGATGCTGTTTGGGTGCTTCATCCCGTTTCAGGTCGTCTTGTTGCCAATGGCACGCGTCCTTGGAGAAATGGGCCTAGCGGGCAGTATTTCGGGACTGATCTTTGTCCATGTCATCTACGGACTGGGTTTCACCACGCTGTTTTTCAGAAACTACTACGTCACAATCCCGAATGAACTGGTAAAGGCCGCGAAAGTAGATGGAGCCGGGTTCGTTCGGATTTTCTGGTCCATTTTCCTGCCCCTCTCACTGCCCATTATCGTGGTCACTGTGATCTGGCAGTTTACCCAGATCTGGAATGATTTCCTGTTTGGCGTGTCATTCAGCCAGGCTGGCACACAACCTGTGACGGTCGCTTTGAACAACATCGTAAATTCAACAACCGGCGTCAAAGAATACAACGTCGACATGGCCGCCGCGATCATCGCCGCCCTGCCAACCTTGCTGGTTTATGTCGTCGCCGGAAAATACTTCATCCGCGGGTTGACTGCGGGCTCTGTGAAAGGCTGAACCAATGGCCCCTATTCTCGATATCAAAAATCTGCACAAGAGCTATGGCTCGGTTGAAATCCTCAAAGATATCAATGTCTCTATTGATCCCGGTGATTTCCTCGTTCTGGTTGGCCCCTCGGGCTGTGGCAAATCTACGCTTCTGAACTGTATCGCCGGGCTTGAACCAATCACTGGCGGCACATTGTCTATTGGTGGCCGGGACATGGCAGATGTCACCCCAAAAGACCGAGACATCGCGATGGTGTTTCAATCCTACGCGCTGTACCCCACCATGACCGTTGCGAAAAACATCACCTTTGGCATGAAGGTGCGTGGCGTGGATGCTGCGACGCAGGATCGTAAATTGCAGGAGGTCGCACAGCAGCTGCAGATCGAGCCTCTACTCAACCGTCGGCCCGGCCAGCTTTCCGGCGGCCAACGGCAACGCGTTGCTATGGGGCGTGCCCTGGTGCGCGATCCAAAGCTCTTTTTGTTTGATGAACCGCTGTCAAATCTCGATGCAAAACTGCGTGTCGAAATGCGAAGTGAGATCAAAAAGCTACATCAAAACCTTGGCGCATCAATGGTCTATGTGACGCATGACCAGATCGAGGCAATGACGCTCGCGACTAAAATTGTGGTGATGAAAGGCGGGGTGATTCAACAAATCGGAACACCATCAGAAATCTACAACACGCCCGCCAATCTGTTTGTTGCAGATTTCATGGGGTCGCCAGCGATGAACCTGATCCCGGCAAAAACGCGTAAAAACGGTGCAGGGACCATTCTTGAAATCACCCGCGCCGATGGGGCGCCTTTGCAGTTAACAGATACACGCAATCAAGATCTGCCAAACGACGTGCTCTTGGGTCTGCGCCCCGAAGACATCGCAGAGGCGGGCTTTCGGGCCGGGGCAAGCGTACAGGAGGCTGAATGCCTTGTTGAGATGGTCGAACCTGCCGGGGCCGATACCTATGTCACCTCTCATCTGGGCGGCGCGCAGGTTACAGCGCGTCTCCATGCTGAAACCTCTGCACTGGCTGGCAAACCTCTGTCGTTGGCATTCGATTTGGCCAAGGTCTCGTATTTTGAACCCAACAGCGGGATGCGCTTGAACTAAAAAAATCAAAAGGCCTCATGCCAATAGGTATGAGGCCTTATTCCGTGACAGGCGCGCCACCAGCTACACCATAGGGTGGGGTCTTACGATGACGCGGCAATACCGTCATCGCCTCGTTAAAGCGCAAACGCCTGACAGAGGATGGACAAACCTCATAACTCTGGAAGAATGTCAGTCTTTGCCGAAGCCGGTCAAATACCGATCATCCGCATTCTTCGCATATTTATATTGGATTTGGTCGCCATCATCTGACCGAATCCATTTATCTGAGGCTTCTGGCTGCAGGGTCATGTTCAAATCCTTCAGCTTACCCTTTTCATTCCGGGTATCATCTTCCAACTCAAAACCAAGAGATTGATATTGCGGAACAACATTTTCATCCAATGCCCATAGTTCTAGTACGCCGTCCGTCTCTTTCACAGATACATCTACAGCCCTCTCAATCAGGGCGGTGCCAGCACCCCGTGCATAAGGATCTGAAACGATATCGGCGATATAGTAAGAAGTTTCTCTTTGTTCGCCGACCATCAACCCAACCGGTTCATCATTCACCAAATACGCATACACCTCAGATACATAATCATCATCTGCTTCTGATTCATCTTCAACCAGATTTGGGTCGGCTATTCCCTCAAGTATCGTCTTCGCGCTCATAACTGCCTGAATGGAGCCTAAATTGGATACATCATCCTTCGGTGGATCTTGCAAATGCTGTATATTATCCAGCATTTTTTGAGCCATTTTTGCCCCCTCTTCTAAACTGAAAGGACCCTTTACAGGGTTTTTGTCCGAAGTTTCGTATTTTGGGGAGGGTGATGTTTTCTCAGCCGGTGTGTTTACCTCTACCGCATGAGAAGGCGCAGCAGCGGCGTTCTTCTTCAAGCCTTCAGAATAAATATCTCCTTGTGAAAGGCCCTCTGGCTTTTCACGATGCAGGCCAGTGTTCGCGGGTGTCTCAATATGAACACGCGCACGTTTCTGCGGTGGTGCACTCTCTTCAACCGGCGATAAAGGACGCTTAGGCGAATTTCCGGAAATTTCGGGTAAAGGCATCTATATGCTCTCCAAATGGAGTTATTTTAAGAAAAGTCACATATGCTGCCTAAATGCCCAAATGAATTATCTTAATTTTCATATCGGGCTGGGTAACACCCTCTTTGCCGTGCAGGTGAAATGCACAAGAAACCACAGCACTCCACTTTTCAAAGAGGGCAAATGCTGCCCTCTTTCTCAATTCAAACCGCAGAGGAAAACACGTTATTGGCGGCCATACCCTCCGCCGCCGGGCGTTTTCATCACAAAGATATCGCCGGGTGCCAATTCCGCAGCATCATTGCCCTGCAAAGACACTTCACGCCCATTCTTGCGCACAACACTGTTTTCTCCAACCTGTCCCGGTGCACCACCGGCAGCACCATGCGGCGGGATCTTGCGATGCGAGGATAAAACCGTCACCGTCATCGCCTCGTTAAAGCGCAAACGCCGCACGATGCCATCTCCACCTGCAGTCTGACCCGCCCCACCTGATCCATGACGGATCGAAAACTCTTCGACCCGCACAGGAAAACGCGTTTCCAGAACTTCAGGATCGGTCATGCGTGTATTGGTCATATGGCTATGAACCGCGCTGGTGCCCGCAAACCCATCGCCTGCACCCGTGCCGCCACAGATGGTTTCGTAGTTCTGATGCACGTCATTGCCATAAACAAAGTTGTTCATCGTGCCCTGACTGCCCGCGATCACACCTAACGCACCATAAAGCGTATCCGCAATCGCCTGGCTCACCTCGGTATTGCCCGAAATCACCGCAGCCGGGTATTTTGGATTGATCATGCAGCCCTCTGGCACCACCAGATTCAGCGGCTTCAAACAGCCCTCATTCATCGGAATGTCAGCCCCAACAAGCGTGCGGAACACATAAAGCACCACAGCCCGGCAAATCGCCAAAGGTGCGTTATAGTTGAACGGGCTTTGATCAGAGGTACCGGTGAAATCAATCTCAGCGGTGCGTGCGGCGCGGTTGACCCGGATCGCCACGTTAATCTGTGCCCCATCATCCAGCGGGTAAGAAAAGCTGCAATCATGCAGCACATCCAGCACCCGGCGCACGCTTTCTTCGGCATTGTCCTGCACATGGCCCATATAGGCCTGTACTGTACCCTGCCCAAATTGCGCGGTGATCTTGCGCAGCTCAGAAGCGCCGGTCTCATTGGCGGCAATCTGTGCTGCCAGATCCGCCATGTTCTGATCCACATTGCGGCACGGGTATTTCCCAGAAAGCAATAAATCGCGCGCCGCCTGTTCCCGCAGGTTGCCTTGTTCAACCAGCACAAAATTATCAATCACCACACCTTCTTCTTCGATATGGCGGCTGTCTGGTGGCGCTGATCCGGGTGTCTTGCCCCCGATATCCGCATGGTGCCCACGCGAGGCAACCGTATAGATGATATTTTCGCCCGCTACATCAAACACCGGAGTGATCACCGTCACATCCGGCAGATGCGTGCCGCCGTTGTAGGGGTTGTTCATCATAAAGACATCACCGGGACGGATCTTGCCTGCATTCAGGTGCAATATAGTCCGCACGCTTTCCGACATTGAACCAAGATGCACTGGCACATGCGGTGCATTCGCCACCAGGTCGCCATTTTGATCAAAGATCGCACATGAAAAATCATAACGTTCCTTGATGTTGACCGAATAGGCCGTGTTGGCCAACGTTGCGCCCATCTGTTCTGCGATCGACATGAACAGATTGTTGAACACCTCCAGCATCACCGGATCCACCTGCGTGCCAATCGCCTCGCTGCGCTCCAGCGGAACCTCGCGCCGCAACACCAGATTGCCCCCTTCTGCGCAGGTCGCACTCCAGCCAGCCTCAATCACATTGGTGCCAGTGGGTTCGCTCAAAATCGCCGGGCCCTGAACACATTGCCCGACCGCCAGCGTCTCGCGCTGGACCAGCGGAACATCACGCCATTCACCACCCGCAAACATCCGCACCGAAGTCTCAGCCGTATTTTGCCCTTCGGGCGCAGGCAAGGTCACGGCTTCGCCCGTTTTGCCAATGGCTTCCGCCACCAGAACATCCAGGATCAGATCATCCGTATCCGGCGCAAACCCAAACCGCTGCTGATGCGCCTCAACAAAAGCGGCTGTCATTTCAGCCGGAGTGCCAATCGGCACAGACAGGCTTTGCTGCGCGCCGTGTGGCCGGATCAATGCGGTTTCCTGCACCTCAATATCAGCATCCGCAACACCTTGTGCAGCAACCTCATCGCGCGCACCGCTGCGCAGATCCGCAAGCGCCGCCTGAATACCGACATCCTCCAGCGCACAGCCCAGCTGTTGCTCACGCATCGCGCGAATGTCAGCAAGCCCCATGCCAAAGGCCGACAGAACACCTGCAAAGGGGTGGATAAAAATGCTTTCCATCCCCAAAGCGTCCGCCACCAGACAGGCATGCTGCCCCCCCGCACCGCCAAAGCAATTCATCGTGTATTTCGTCACATCATAGCCGCGCTGGACCGAGATTTTCTTGATCGCATTCGCCATGTTTTCAACAGCAATCCGCAGATACCCTTCGGCCAGTTCTTCCAGCGTGCGATCTCCGCCGATCTCAGCGGCAAGTGCTGAGAATTTTTCGCGCACCGCTGCCACATCCAACGGTTCATCCCCGTTGGGGCCAAAGACATGGGGGAAATGATCTGGCTGCAACTTGCCCAAAAGGACGTTACAATCCGTCACCGTCAGCGGGCCACCGCGACGATAAGAGGCCGGACCCGGATTTGCGCCTGCGCTTTCTGGCCCAACCTGCATCCGCCCATCGCGATACGACAGGATCGACCCGCCGCCCGCCGCGACCGTATGGATCGACATCATCGGCGCCCGCATCCGCACGCCTGCCACCTCGGTTTCGAACGAACGCTCATAACTGCCCGCATAGTGGCACACATCGGTTGAGGTACCGCCCATATCAAAGCCAATAAGCTTTTCAAAACCCAGCTCAGCTGCGCTGCGCACCATGCCCACAACACCGCCCGCCGGGCCTGATAGGATCGCATCACGCCCCTGAAACAGGCTTGCATCAGTCAATCCACCATTGGACTGCATGAACATCAGATGATCACAGCCCCCCTGCGCCGCATCCAAGGCAGACGACACCTGATCCACATAACGGCGCAAAATCGGGGAAAGATAGGCATCCACCACCGCCGTATCGCCGCGCCCCACCAGTTTGATCAACGGGCTGGCTTCATGGCTCAGCGAAACCTGTTCAAAACCGATCTCACGCGCAATTTTACCCAACGTTTTTTCATGATCTGAAAAGCGATAACTGTGCATCAAGGCAATCGCAACCGAACGCAGGCCGCGAGCGTAAACGGCCTCCAGGGCCGCGCGTGCAGCCTCTGCGTCCAGCGGTGTAATCACCTCCCCTTCTGCAGACAAACGCTCTTCGACTTCGATCACATCCTCATACAAAAGCTCGGGCAGCTCGATGTTCAGATCAAACAGACGCGGCCGGTTTTGATAACCAATCCGCAACAGATCCCGCAGGCCCTTGGTGATCAACAACACGGTTGGCGCGCCTTTGCGCTCCAACAAGGCATTGGTCGCAACCGTTGTGCCCATTTTCACAGCTTGGATGCGTCCGCGTGGGATCGGATCTTCGGCTTTCAGCTCTAACAGGGTCCGAATCCCATGCACAGCCGCATCAGTATAAGCTTCAGGGTTTTCTGACAGCAGTTTATGGCTGCGCAGATCTCCCTCGGGGGTCTTTGCCACGATGTCCGTAAAGGTCCCGCCCCGGTCTACCCAGAACTGCCACTGCGTATTTGCATGTTCAGACATCGTTTTCTCCCGCGAATCAACTTTGTTATTGCTTTATGCTTAAAACGCTGACAATTTGTCAATGTAATGTAAAAAAACACACTCAAACAATCCTTACAGGGAGACATAGAATGAAACATTCGTTTGCCTTGGTCGCAGCCGTCACCTTCGCCGCACCTGCTTTTGCAGAAAACTGGGATATGCCAACACCTTATGGTGATAGCACCTTCCACACACAGAACATCATCCAGTTCGCAGATGAGGTGCGCACCGCCACTGATGGCGCATTGGACATCACCGTACATTCTGCAAATTCACTGATTCCCCACGCCGAAATCAAAAACGCAGTGCGCTCCCGTCAGGTTCCAATTGGGGAATTCTTTCTGTCTCGCCTCGCCAACGAAGATCTCGCCTTTGGTGTCGACAGCCAGCCTTTTGTGGCCACCAGCTATGATGATGCCGAAAAACTTTGGGCAGAGCAAAAGCCGGTCATCACCGAACTTTTGGCCAAACAAGGGCTAAAGCCACTGTTTTCCGTACCATGGCCCGCGCAAGGCCTGTACACCAATGGTGAAATCTCCAAAGTTGAAGACCTGAACGGTCTGCGGTTCCGCGCCTATAACGCGGCTCTGGAAGAGTTCGCCGCCCTCGCAGGGGCCGCTCCGGTTCAGGTTGAAGCGGCTGACATCCCACAGGCCTTTTCAACCGGTCAGGTCGCAGCGATGATCACCTCTCCTTCAACCGGTGTGAACTCAACCGCATGGGATTTTGTAACCCACTACAGCCCGATCAACGCATGGGTTCCAAAAAACATCGTTGTGGTAAACCAGCGTGTCTTTGATCGTCTGGATAAGACCCAGCAAGCCGCCGTTCTGGCCGCTGCCGAAGCCGCAGAGGCGCGTGGTTGGGAAATGTCCGCCGCAGAAGCTGCACAAAAAACCAAAGAGCTCGCTGAAAACGGCATCACCGTCTACGAACCCAGCGCTGAACTGGTAGACGGTTTGCAAGCCATCGGTGGCAAGATGCTGGAAGGCTGGGACAGTAAAGCCTCAGACGAAGCCCGTGCGATCCTGTCTGGTTACAACAAGTAATCCAATCGTTCCCCATCTCAGGCCTTGGCACGCAGTGCCAGGGCCTTTTCTTAGCTTTCAGTGAAAAAGGCTACGTTATGCGTGTTTTCCTAACCCGCCTCTATCAGGCTGCGGGCATCCTAAGCGCCGGTTTGATCGCAGCAATCTGCCTGCTGGTCAGCGCTCAGATCGTTTTGAACGGGCTTGGGCGCTTGTTTCCCGGCACCTTTCCCACCACCATTCCATCATATGCGGATTTCTCAGGCTTTATGCTGGCAGGATCAACATTCTTGGCGATGGCCTATACGCTGCGCTCAGGCGGTCATATCCGTGTAAACCTGATCGTGCAGCGCCTGCCCGCGCCACTGATGCTCGCCGCAGAAGCGCTCAGCCTTACGCTCGCCCTTCTGTTCACGGGCATAGCGCTTTGGTTTTCCGCGGCCTTGGTCCAAGAAAGCCTGCATTACGGTGATGTTTCAACCGGGATCATTCCAGTGCCTTTGTGGATACCGCAAACCCCAATGGTGGTTGGTTTAGGCCTTTTGATGATCGCGCTGGTACATACGCTGTTCGATCTTGTGCAAACGCGCAGCTCTGTCTTAACTACTGCGGATGAGGTCTAAGCCATGTCAGATCCTCTCATCGCTCTTGTCTTGCTGGGTGGCTTGATCCTGCTGCTTAGTGCAGGTCTTTGGGTTGCCATCGCGCTTGGCACCGTGGCCTTTATTGCTTTGTCTCTGTTCTCGAATGCACCGGCTGGCCTTGTCATGGCCACCACGCTTTGGGGCCATTCCCACAGCTGGGCCCTCACCGCCCTGCCCCTCTTTATCTTAATGGGTGAAATCCTGCTCAGATCGCGCCTCAGTCAGGATATGTTTGACGGGTTGGCGCCATGGCTCAGCCGCGCGCCGGGCCGGTTGCTGCATGTAAACGTCTTTGGTTGCGCAATCTTTGCCGCCGTTTCAGGATCATCTGCCGCAACTGCGGCCACCATTGGCCGCATGTCGGTGCCAGAACTGACGAAACGCGGCTATCCCGAAAGCCTGATCCTTGGCACGCTGGCAGGTTCCGCCACCTTAGGCCTGTTGATCCCGCCTTCCATCATCCTCATCGTCTATGGCGTCGCCACGGAACAATCTATTGCCCGCCTGTTCATCGCAGGCGTTGGCCCCGGCGTGATGCTCATTGCGCTTTTTGCAGGCTATGTCGCGGTGCGCGCCTGGATGAACCCCAGCCTGATCCCCAATGAAGCGCGCCATTTCAACCTGCGCGAACGGCTCAATGCCTCGCGCAATCTGATACCCGTCGCACTTTTGATCCTTGGCGTGATCGGATCTATTTACGCAGGCCTTGCCTCCCCCACGGATGCGGCCGCACTTGGCGTTGTGCTTGCAACGATCCTGGCTTGGGCCTCCGGCGCATTCAGCTGGAAACTGCTGTTTGAAGCCCTGATGTCCGCCACCCGCACCTCTTGCATGATTGCCTTTATCCTGCTGGGGGCGGCCTATCTTTCGGTTGCGATGGGCTTCACCGGACTGCCCCGCAATCTGGCAAGCTGGATCGGCGCGATGGACCTTTCTGTCACTGCGCTTCTGTTGGCACTCACCCTGTTTTTCATCGTGCTTGGCTGTTTTCTGGATGGAATTTCCGTGGTGGTCCTTACGACATCAATCATCATGCCAATGATCCAGGCCGTGGGGATCGATCCTTTGTGGTTCGGCATTTATCTGGTGGTTGTGGTCGAGATGAGCCAGATCACCCCGCCCGTCGGCTTCAACCTCTTCGTGATCCAAGGCATGACCGGCATCAACATCATGCGCGTGGCCAAGGCCGCGTTCCCCTTCTTCCTGCTTCTGTTGCTGGGCGTTGCGCTGATTTCAATTTTCCCCGGCATCGTCACATACTTACCCAGCCTCATGGGCAACTAACGAAAAAAGCTGCGCCTCAACTCAAGGCGCAGCTTTCCAAATGCTCAACGAACTTTTGCGCTAGTGCTCAGTCTGGCCTGTGATCAGGCTGTTTGCATCTATACACCGCTGATCTGCATCCGCATGTTTGGGAGAACGCAAAAAGATGATCGCCGGATGCGAAATCCCACGCTCCTGCATATCTTCAGACAGTTTTGCCAATGTACTGCGCAACACGGCCTCATTGGGTTTACTCGCAGAGGCCACAACCTCCACCGGCATATCCTGGCGAAAACCTGCCCCCATCAGCTGTGCCTGCAACGCGCCGCTCATCCGTGTCGCCATATAAAGCGCAACTGTCGTGCCTGGGCGCAGCAGTGCTGCCACATCAGGCGCTTCATCGCCGTCCCGGCAAGTGCCCGTGGCAAAGATCACCCGGTCACTTTCCCCCCGGCTGGTCAAAGACTGACCTAAAACCGCAGCTGCCGCGCTGGCGGCTGTAATTCCGGGGATAACCTCACACGGCACGCCCGCCTCGGCAGCGGCAGCACGCTCTTCATCAGCGCGGCCAAACACAGATGGATCGCCACTTTTCAACCGCACCACATGCTGGCCCGCTTTGGCGGCCTCTACAATCATCTGGTTGATCACCTCTTGCGGCCAGGCGCAGGCGCCCACGTCCTTGCCCACAAACACCTGCGCCGCTTTTGGATTGGCCAGCTCCAGAACATCAGGATCGATTAAGCGGTCAAAATAGATCACATCCGCCGCCTGCAGCACCCGCAAGGCACGCAGCGTCAACAGATCTGCCGCACCCGGACCAGCACCAACAAGGCTGATTTTGCCAACCTTACCAGAGGCAACAGCAGGCAACAGCGTCTCTAAATCGGGGATCATTTTCATTCTGCTGCCATCCTTTGTGTGTCAAGTTGTGCAATCAGATCCGCCAGCTCTGGCTTACAGGATCCGCAATTTGTGCCCGCGCTTGTGCATTCCATAAGCGCAGGCACACTGTCCGCCCCCGCCGCAATCGCCCGCTGCAGATCCAACCGGCCTACATCCATACAGGCGCAGACAATCGCCCCTTTGGCGGGTTGATCTTGGCCCGGAACCCCTGCCAGAACCCGCGCCGCCGGGATATCCTTGCCAATCAGATCTGCAATTGCAGCCCGCGCCACCTGCACCGGTTCTGGTGCAGCAAAAAAGGCCCCCAACAGCTGTGCCCCGTCATGAATTGCAATCCGCACCATGCCACTGGCACTGTCATCAAACCGGCTGATGATGCCATTTTGCACCCCCAGCACGCTGCGGGCTTCTTTGTCCCAATCACGGGGCAATTTGTGCCCGGCAACCTCAACCCGCCAGCCCTGTTTGCTGCGCGCAAGCGCCGCATAAGGCCGGTTTGGCTGCATTTCAGCGACACTCACCGCAAAACCAAACCACGCCGCCGGATAAGCCCGCGCTTTGACCTTGGCCATTTTCAACGCAGGTTGCCCAGACACCGCATCAACCCGCCCGGTGACCAGCGCATTCACCCGCCCCGCCGCAGCGGTTTGTGCGGTCCAATGCATCGGCGCACAACACGCCCCTTTTTGTACACGATCCGTGATCAATACCCGCAACACCGCGCGGCCATGGCTGTTTTCGATCTCAACCAGACCCGCCGCCTGCAATCCCAAACGCAGCGCATCTTCGGGATGAACCTCCAGATAAGGCTCTCCCATATGCGCACCCAACTGCGGCGCACGGCCAGTCCGGGTCATGGTATGCCAATGATCCCGCACCCGTGCTGTATTGAACCGCAGTGTCTCACCTTCAGGCTGCGCCAATTCCGGCGGCGTGATTGGCAGCATCTTGGCCTTTCCATCAGGATGATAAAACTTACCCTCTGCAAAGAAGCGCTTGTTCTCAACCTCATAGCCCGCTGGAATTGGCCAAACCTGAGGCGTCAGATGATCGTAATCCACATCAGATAACGTCTCTAGGCCCGAGATATCAAAATCCCGTCCCAATGCGCCAGAGACACCAGACAGGCTCGCATGTTCGCGAAACACTTCTGCGGGTGACGCATAATCAAACGCTTCTTTCCACCCCATACGGCAACCGACAGCTGCCAAAACCGCCCAATCCGCGCGCGCCTCTCCCGGCATCGGCAAAAACGGACGTTGACGCGAAATGCACCGTTCAGA
This sequence comes from Epibacterium ulvae, assembly GCF_900102795.1. Taxonomy (GTDB): domain Bacteria; phylum Pseudomonadota; class Alphaproteobacteria; order Rhodobacterales; family Rhodobacteraceae; genus Epibacterium; species Epibacterium ulvae. The sequence continues at coordinate 101,254 of NZ_FMWG01000011.1, forward strand.
ATTGGTGACAGTCCCGGATTTTTCGCCCCAGCCCGCAGCCGGTAAGCGCAGATCCACACAGTCCATCGTGTCGGTTCTGGCAATGATGTCAGAGCCCACAGTAAAGGGCACAGACCGGATCGCTTCAGCAACAAAATCCGCCTCTGGCATAGACACCACCGGATTTGTCGACATCACCCAAAGCGCCTTGATCTTGCCATCACGACAGGCCCGAAACAGATCAACCGCTTTTAAACCCGGTTTTTCAGGCATTACAGGCGCCGCCCAAAACTCTTGAACAGCCGCGCGGTGATCGGCGTTTTCCAAATCCAGATGACTGGCCAGCATATTGGACAGCCCCCCAACCTCACGCCCACCCATCGCATTGGGTTGGCCCGTCATGGAAAATGGCCCCATACCCGGACGACCAATCCGACCCGTCGCCAGATGGCAGTTCAGGATCGCATTGACCTTATCGGTTCCATACGCGGATTGGTTCACCCCCATCGAAAACAGGGTCACAACCTTTTCGCTTTTACACCACAGATCCACAAACGCGTTGATCTGGTCTGGGTTCAAACCACACGTCACAACCGATGCGGTGGATTGCGCTGCAGCCCCCAACGCCGCCTCCAGCCCGTTCACATGAGCATTTACATAGTCGTGGTTGATCAGGTCCCGCGCTTTGATCTCGCACAACAGATGATTAAACAGTGCAGCGTCGCCATCGCTTTGGATGGGCAGATGCAAATCCGCAATCTGGCAGGTGGCTGTGCGGCGCGGATCAATCACTACAATTTTCAAATCCGGGCGCGCGGCTTTGGCCGCTTCGATCCGGCGAAACAACACCGGGTGACACCAGGCTGTATTGGAGCCAACCAGCACAATTGTATCTGCCAGTTCAAAATCTTCATACTGGCCCGGAACCGTATCCGTGCCAAAAGCGCGTTTATGCCCCGCCACAGCCGAGGCCATACACAGGCGCGAATTGGTATCGATATTGGCCGATCCCATAAAGCCTTTGATCAGCTTATTGGCCACATAATAATCTTCGGTCAGCAATTGCCCTGACAGGTAAAATGCCACCGATTCAGGACCATGATCGCGAATTGCCTCTGAAAATTTCTGGGCCACCAAATCCAGCGCGTGATCCCAGCTGACATCTGCGCCTTTCAGGCTGGGCGCAAGCAGTCGCCCCTCTAGCCCGATGGTGGCGCCAAGGGCTGTTCCCTTGGAGCACAACCGCCCCGCGTTGGCGGGGTGGTTTGGATCACCTTTGATCGATCCATCCGCCCCTGCCAGCACGCCGCATCCGACACCACAATACGGGCATGTGGTACAGGTGCTCATTCCGCTGCGGTCCGCATCTGCAGGAAGGAACGCTCCAACCAGATCCGACCATCCTCAACACGGGCTGGATAGGTGGCCACGCTGCCTTCATCGGCACCCTGTGCTTGCCCCGTCTCAAGCGAGATCACCCAATTGTGTAGCGGGCAGGTCACGGATTTCCCATGCACAATCCCCTCTGCCAAAGGCCCCTTTTTGTGGGGGCAGGCATTGTCCAGCGCAAAGACCTCATCCTCATAGGTGCGAAACACCGCAACACATCCCAACGGCGTCTTTACAAGGCGCGCACCGCGGGGCGCGATATCATCGAGCGCCCCAACATCAATCCACTCGCTCATTCTGCCGCCTCCAGTCTGATCTCTTTCATAGGCTTATAGGTGTCGGCTTTTTCCTTCACATGATCTGCCCATGGATCACGACGGTAGATGGATTGCGACAGATCAAATCGCGCAGCAGCAGCTTTGCGGATCTCCAGATCTTCGATTTGCTCCTTGATCCAGTCTAGCCCTACCTTGTCCATCCATTTCCAGATACGATCCAGATACTTAGCACCCTCGCGGTACAGCTGCGTCACCGCACGCACCACCTCCATCACCTCTTCTTCGTTGGCGACCTGGATCAGCAATTTGGTCTCTTTGACCTCCATGCCGGCCGCGCCGCCGATCGACACCTGATAGCCGCTGTCTACGCAGACGATACCAATGTCCTTGCAGGTCGCCTCTGCACAGTTGCGCGGACAACCTGACACGCCCAGCTTCAACTTATGCGGGGTCCAGGATCCCCACAGGTCTTTCTCCAGCTTAATGCCAAGCCCGGTTGAATCCTGTGTGCCAAACCGGCAATGATCGGTACCCACACAGGTTTTCACCGTGCGCAGACCTTTGGAATAGGCGTGGCCTGAAACCATGCCCGCCGCATTCAGATCCGCCCAGATATCTGGCAGATCTTCGCCTTTGACACCCAACAGATCGATCCGCTGGCCGCCCGTCACCTTAACAGTGGGCACCTCGTATTTATCAGCCGCATCCGCAATTGCGCGCAATTCATCCGGAGTGGTGATCCCGCCCCACATGCGCGGCACAACCGAGAACGTGCCGTCTTTCTGAATGTTTGCGTGTTTACGTTCGTTGATAAACCGGCTTTGCGGGTCATCCTGATATTCCACCGGCCAATCTGCCAGCAGGTAATAGTTCAACGCCGGGCGGCATTTGGCGCAACCACAGGATGTTTTCCAGCCCAACTCCTGCATCACCGCAGCCATGCTTTTCAGCTCTTGGCTCTTGATCAGACGGCGCACATCTTCATGGGTCAGATCCGTGCAGCCACACATCGGCTCTGCCGCTGGCATCTGGAAATCATCCCCCAGTGTGACCGCCAGAACCTGTTCCACCAACCCGGTACATGTCCCACAAGACGCACTTGCCTTGGTGGTTGCGCGCACAGCCCCTAGATCGGTTGCGCCCGCTTCAATTGCTTCGACGATCTGTCCCTTACAGATGCCGTTACAGCCACAGATCTCCGCATCAAGCGGTAAGGCTGCAACGGCCGCCATAGGGTCCAGCGCGTCTCCTCCCTGATAGGCCGGACCAAAGATCAACGTGTCGCGCATGTCGGAAATATCGGTCTTGTCCTTGATTAGGCCAAAGAACCAGTTGCTGTCAGCAGTATCCCCATAAAACACCGCGCCCACCACGCGGTTTTCCTCAATGACGAGGCGTTTATAAACGCCGCGCGCAGGATCGCGGAACACGATATCTTCGCGCCCGTCCGCTTCGGCAAAATCACCAGCCGAAAACAGATCACAGCCCGTGACTTTCAGCTTGGTCGACAGCTCTTTTTGTACAAAAGCCGCCTCTTCGCCCATCAAGGTCTGCGCCGCAACTTTGGCTTGATCATACAAAGGCGCAACCAGTCCAAACAGCGCGCCATCGTGTTCAACACATTCGCCAACCGCCAGCACATCTGCGTCAGAGGTCAGCATCTGGTCATCCACATGGATGCCCTTGCCAACCATCAGACCTGCCTCTTGTGCCAGTGCCACATTCGGGCGAATACCCACCGCCATCACCAGCAGATCACAGGGCAATTCGGTGCCATCATCCAGCAACAACGCCTTCACCTTGCCATCTTCACCAAGGATTTCCTTGGAGTTGGCGGCGCATTTTACAGTAATACCCTTATCAATCAGTGCTTTACGCAACAAATACCCAGCGGCTTCATCCAGCTGACGCTCCATCAGATGGCCCATGATGTGCACAACCGTCACATCAACGCCGCGCGCCGCCATACCCGCCGCCGCTTCCAGACCCAAAAGACCGCCACCAATGACAACCGCCTTTTGCCCGGCTTCAAGGCCCATCATCCGCTCAGTGTCTTCCAGATCGCGATACGCAATCACACCTTCCAGATCATGACCGGGCAGCGGGATCATAAAGGGGTTAGAGCCCGTCCCGAACACCAGCTTATCATAAGCCAGCACATCACCATTGTCTGCGGTCACCGTCTTGGCTTCGCGGTCAATGGCGACAATCTTTTCACCAAAGCGAGTGATGACCTTATTGTCAGCATACCAGTCATCGTCATGGGTCACGATATCCTGATAGGTCTGATCCCCGGCCAAAACAGGCGACAGCATAATGCGGTTATAATTGCCACGCGGCTCTGCATTAAACAGGGTCACAGCCACATCGGCGTTTGCGTCAAACAGATGCTCCAGCATCCGTCCCGAGGCCATACCCGCCCCAATCACAATAATCTTCTGTGTCATTATCTTACTCCGCCGCTATGGCTTTTTTCTCAGCCTTTGGCTTTGGTTTCGCCCCGTGTTCATATTCCTCAAGGAAATCAAGAACATCTTGGCGGTATTGGTAATAATCCGGATGCTGCAGCAACGCCTTGCGGGTGCGTGGGCGCGGCAGATCAACGTCAACAATCTTGCCAATCGTCGCTTGTGGCCCGTTCGTCATCATCACCACGCGGTCTGCCAGCAAAATCGCCTCGTCCACATCATGGGTCACACAAATTGCGGTCACTTTGGTGCGCTGCCAGACTTCCATCAGAACCTCTTGCAGCTCCCAACGGGTTAGGCTGTCCAGCATCCCAAAGGGTTCATCCAGCAACAATAGCTTGGGCGACAAGGCAAAGGCGCGCGCAATCCCCACGCGCTGCTGCATCCCATTGGACATCTCAGCCGCCGGGCGATCCATCGCATCAGCCAGCCCCACACGTTCAAGGTAGTATTCCACCACGTCCTGACGCTCTGCCTGTGAGGCCTTTGGATAGACCTTATCCACGCCAATCGCGCAGTTTTCCCGCGCGCTCAGCCAGGGAAACAGGTTCGGCGATTGAAACACCACGGCCCGTTCAGGGTCCGCGCCTTCAACGTGGGTACGATCCAGCTTAATCGCCCCTTTAGAAATCGGATTCAGTCCCGCCGCCATGGTCAGAACCGTTGATTTCCCGCAGCCCGAATGCCCAATGAGCGAGATAAATTCTCCCTTATTGATCTTCAGATCAAAGTCCTCAACCACTGTCAGCGGCCCTTTGGGCGTCGGGTAAACTTTGTGCAACTGCGAGAAATCAAGGAACCGCTCGTCGGTGTGCGATTTTGCCGCTTCCGTAACGGCTGCAGGAAGCCCATGGATCGGCATCACATTCGGCAGTTCTTTTGTGCCTTCCACCTTGGCCGCAATCCCCACACCCATCAGATATTGGGTCACTTCCGCGCGCAAAGCCTTGAATGCCTCATTGGTGTTCATCGCGCCGCGATCTCGGGGACGCTCCAACCCCACTTTGAACTCAGTACCAAGCGTGCCATCTGGGTTCAGCGCAATGATACGATCTGCCAGCAAAATAGCTTCATCTACATCATTGGTGATCAAAACGCAGGTCTTTTTGTCTGCATCCCAAATCCCTTCGATCTCATCTGCAAGGTTCGCCCGCGTCAGCGCATCCAGCGCCGACAAAGGTTCATCCAGCAAAAGCATCTCAGGATCCATCGCCAGCGCACGCGCCACATTCACCCGCTGGCGCATCCCGCCAGACAGCTCAGCCGGGCGTCGCGTGATCGCATGGCTTAGTCCGACCATCTTGACATAATGCGCAACTTTGTCGGCGCGCTCCGTCTTGGACAGGCTCGGGAACATCGTGTCCACCGCCAGCCCCACATTACCCGCAACCGTCAGCCAGGGCATCAACGAGTAGCTCTGGAAAATCACCCCCCGTTCCGGACCAGGGCCAGTGATCTCCTTGCCGCGATAGGTGACGCTGCCTTTGGTGGGGCTCTCCAGCCCCGCCATCAGATTGATCAGTGTCGTTTTCCCGGTTCCAGAAAATCCCAGAAAAACCAGAAACTCACCTTCTTCAACACTCAGATCAATGTCTTTCAGAACTTTCTCGTCGCCAAAGGATTTGCTGACCGATTTAAATTCAAGCACAGCCATATCAATCACCGGTTATTTGAGAAGGTGAACAAAGATTGGATCGCATACATCAGGCGGTCCAGCGCGAAACCGATCAGGCCAATGGTCAAAACCGCAACCATGATCTTTGCAAGCGACTGGCTTGATCCGTTCTGGAATTCATCCCAGACAAATTTGCCCAGCCCCGGGTTCTGCGCCAGCATTTCTGCCGCAATCAAAACCATCCAGCCCACACCCAACGACAAGCGCAATCCGGTAAAGATCAGGGGCAGCGCAGAGGGCAGAACCAGCTTGGTGATCTTGGAATAGGTGCCCATTTTCAATACCTTGGAGACGTTCACCAGATCTTTGTCGATGGTCGAAACCCCCAATGCCGTGTTGATCAGCGTCGGCCAGAGCGAACACAGGGTCACAGTGATCGCCGAGACCAAAAAGCTCTTGGTGAACAGACCGTCATTGGTGGTGTAAACCGCAGAGACAACCATCGTCACAATCGGCAGCCAGGCCAAAGGTGAAACAGGCTTAAAGATCTGGATAATCGGGTTCAGCGCCGCATTTGCGGTCTTGGACAGACCCGCCGCAATCCCCATCGGAACCGCAACCGCTGTTGCAATCAAAAACCCAAAGAACACCGTTTTGATCGAAGTCCAGATCTGCGAATAATAGGTCGGCTTGCCGGTATAAACGCGCTCTTTCACACGATCGGCTTTGCCATCTGCAATCAGCTTTGCATTGCGCGCCTCTTGGCGCTCGTAAAAGGCAACTTCCTTATCCCACTCACGCTGTGCATCTTGGTGCAGGTTGCCCACCTGCTCCCAAACCTGTGCAGGCCCCGGAATGGCCCCAAGCGAGGTCTGAACCTTCGGCGCCAATGTTCCCCAAAGCAGCAAAAAGCCGATGATGGCGCACAAAGGCACCCCCAGCAAAAGCCAGATGTCTTTCATCTGCGCCTTGGGATTGTCGCCCGCAGCCGCTTTTAAAATCGGTGTGATCCAGGCCAGTCCCAGAACCTTAAACCAGGCATCCAGCTTGTTGATGCGCGCAAACACGCGCTCTTTACGGGCTTCGCGATCCGCAAAATCGGGGTCGACGGTGGTCATATGCGTATCCTTCGCATGTCAAAACGGGAGAAAAAGAGCAGTAATCGGGATGGTGGGCGGGGCGATGCGCGGGGTCTCCCCCGCGCGAGCGTCGTCATACCATCCCGCTCAGATTAGCCCTGAACGTCACTGCCAACGACTTTCTGTTCGCCTTTCAGGCCAATGGGCAGGCTGTCCAGATAAGCGTTGGGTGTGCGACCATCATAAGCAACGCCGTCGATGATATCTTCCGCCGGGGTTGCGGCCTTATAGCCATCGCTTTCCCAAGGGAAATCCGCCTCATTGGCCAGACCTTCGTCGACAAGGTGGCGCGCCGCTTCCAGATAGATCTCTGGCTTATACACCGATTTTGCTACCTCATCATACCAGCTGTCAGGCTTGGCTTCCGCAATCTGCCCCCAGCGGCGCATCTGCGTCAGATACCAGATCGCATCTGAATAAAACGGATAGGTCGCATTATAGCGGAAAAACACGTTAAAATCCGGCGCTGGACGGCGGTCGCCTTTTTCAAACTCAAAGAACCCTGTCATTGAATTTGCAATCACGTCATAGTCCGCGCCCACATATTCAGACCGGCTCAACATCTCAACCGCGGCTTCCCGGTTGGCGTTGTCGTTTTCGTCCAGCCACATCGCCGCACGGATCAACGCTTTGGTGATTGCGATTGTCGTGTTTGGGTTCTCTTCCTGGAACTCCGCGCTCAGACCAAAAACTTTTTCAGGGTTGTTCTTCCACAGTTGGTAATCCGTGATCACCGGCACACCAATGCCTTTAAACACCGCCTGCTGGTTCCACGGCTCACCCACCGCATACCCATAAATCGTGCCCGCTTCCATTGTTGCTGGCATCTGTGGCGGAGGCGTTACGCTCAGCAGAACATCCGCGCCGATCTGGCCAGAGATATCTTCCGGGCTGTAATATCCCGGCTGCAAGCCACCTGCCGCCAGCCAATACCGCAGCTCGTAGTTATGGGTGGACACAGGGAAAACCATGCCCATGTTAAACGGCTTACCCTCGTCTTTATACTGTTCCACCACAGGCAGCAGCGTTTCAGCTGAGATTGGATGCTGCGGACGGCCATCTTCCATTTTTGGAACATGTGGCAGCATCGCTTCCCAAATTTCGTTGGAAACGGTGATGCCGTTGCCGTTCAGATCCATAGAAAACGGTGTTACGATATGGGCTTCGGTGCCATAACCGATCGTGGCCGCCAAAGGCTGACCCGCCAGCATATGTGCGCCATCCAGCTCACCGCCGATGACACCGTCCAATAGAACCTTCCAGTTTGCCTGCGCTTCCAGCGTCACAAACAGACCTTCGTCCTCAAAATACCCGTTTTCATAGGCCACCGCCAAAGGTGCCATGTCGGTCAGCTTGATAAAACCAAACTTCAGCTCGTCTTTTTCCACATCCAAAAGCTCTGCAAAAGCAGGGCTGGCAATGGCAGTTGTGGCACATAGGGTGGCTAGAATATTCTTCATATCGCGTCCTTTGGCAGTGTTGCACCGGGCATGTTCCGGAAAACATTCAGAAAATAAAAAAACCGCTTGGTCCGACCGGGCAGGGAGGAGGAACGCCCAGGTGGAACAAGCGGCTTTGCTTGGGGGCCCGATGTCTCATCAGGCAATGTCAGGACACCGTTGCCCCAACCGTCTGCATCAACTTTTTCGTAAATTCGGGCGTCCAACAAGCTGAGGCATGAAAACAGAGGCCTAGAAAATGCTGCAGCTGCAAAAACGACCGCAAATTTGGCAATTTTGCTCACGAAATAAGCAGCATCAGAATATAAAAATCTGAATCAAACCCGAATCCACATTTTAGATCCGCCTCTTCACACCCCTCCAAGTTTAGTATACTTTTGCATACAATGCAGATCTCAACAGAAAGCCGGTGACATGAGCACCCAAAATTACATCTTCCCCCCTGCCCCGCCCGTTTCTCTGCACATTGCAAACACAGATGCCCGCTTTCCCGTGCGCCGTATCTATTGCGTCGGACGTAATTACGCCGCCCATGCCATCGAAATGGGCCATGACCCCGAACAAGAGCCCCCCTTCTTCTTTCAAAAACCTGCCGACACGATTTTGCAGCCACACCAAGACTTCCCCTACCCCAGCCAGTCAAACGATGTGAATTTCGAACTGGAGCAGGTCATCGCCCTTGGCACAGGCGGGCAGAATATCCCGATTGAAACCGCACTGGATCACATCTTTGCCTATGGTGTTGGCCTTGATATGACCCGGCGCGACCTGCAAGCCGCTGCCAAAGCAAAAGGTCGCCCCTGGAGCACCGGCAAAGGCTTTGATCACGCAGCCCCCATGTCTGCCTTATGCCCCGTTGCCGAAATCGGCCATCCGACATCAGGCGCTGTTACCCTGAAGGTAAATGGTGAGGCCCGCCAAAACGGAGATCTGGCGCAGATGCTTTGGAAACCACAGGAGATCATCACCCATCTGTCGCAGCTGTTCACACTGTTCCCCGGTGATCTGATCATGACAGGCACACCCGCTGGTGTCGGCGCAATTGAACGTGGTGATCTCATGGAAGGGCAGATCACAGGCATCACAGATATCCGCGTCGCGGTGGTTTAACGCACCGTCTCTAGGGCGCGCATGTCAAAAAAAGTCCCATTTGGCTGCGCGTCACTCGTTAAACGAGGCGGGGCAAATCCCATAGCCGCGCAATACAGGTCTTCGCGAAACACCGATAGCGCGCGCGTTTCTGCTTCGGCGGTATCCAGCCCCACGCGCTGCGCCAATTGGCGCCCAATCCATTTTACGTCACCTTGCCAGCTGTGATGCTGGCTTTGATCAAACTGAACAAACCCGCCAGCGTCGCGCTGCACACCCTCAGGTGAAATCACAAATGCACCGCTCAGCGCCCGATCCAGAACCTCAGGCTCCAATCCCAGATACTCCGGGCGTGACAGCACCTCTGTCGCTGAATTGCGATTGCTTGGATCTGCCAGCCAGCGCCCCGCCCGGCTCAGCGCGCGGACAAGACGTTTGGCACTGCCACTATTGGCCTCAGCCCACTGGCTTTGCACAGCCAGCACCTTTTCAGGCGCGGCCGACCAGATCGCCCGCCCCGGCAGCACCAGTTGACCAACGCTGCGTTCTACCGCAATCGAGCCCCAAGGCTCTCCGACACAAAAGGCATCAATCTCACCCTGCGCCAGGGCCTCGCTCATCTGCGGAGGTGGAATGGTGCGCACATCCACACCGCCGGGAGCAGGCATGCCCAATTTATTCAGCCAGTAATATAACAGCTCCGCATGCATGGAATATGGGAAGGGCACGCCCACACGCAAACGACTGTTCGCAGCGCGCTGCAGCCCCTGCCCCGCGGCAAAGGCATCACTAAAACCCAATGGGTCTCCCATCGTCTGCATCCGCGCCGCAAGCGCACGGCTGACACCCACAACAGTGCCATTGCGCGATGTCACCATCAAAGCAGACAAAGCCGCAGGCGCGCGCCCCAATCCAAGCGCCAGCGCCACCGGTAGAACAGACAGCATATGCGCAGCATCCACCTGCCCCACCGCCAGCCAATCCCGCAAAGCAGACCAGCTGGGCGCCGCACACAGATCCAGCGCCAGATGCTCTTCTTCGGCAAATCCTATTTCATGGGCAATAATATAGGGCGCGGCATCCACCAAAGGCACATAGCCTAAACGCAGGGTTTCAACACTCATGACAACAGGCCCGCCGTTGTCACAATCGCCTCTGCCACATCTGCCAACCTGCGTCCCTGGCTCATCGCAGTCTTGCGCATCATTCCATAGGCTTCCGCCTCTTCAAGACCGCGCGCCTTCATTAAAATACCTTTTGCACGGTCAATCACCTTGCGCTCTTCCAGCGCCTGTTTCGTCGCCGCCAGCTCTGCACGCATCTGATGGAACATGTGAAACCGCGCAATCGCCGCATCTATAATCGGCGTCAGCCGTTCCGGGCGCAGCCCATCCACCACGTAGGCTGAAACGCCGACAGAAATCGCAGCCTTGGCCAGACCTGCATTGCTGTGATCCACAAACATAGCAACTGGACGCTCAAGCGGGCCACTCATCAGCGCCATTTCTTCCAAAACATCACGCGACGGGCTTGCAACATCAATTAGTACGATATCGGGATTGCGTTCCTGAATGCGCCGCGCCAAATGCGCGTCATCGCTGACCACCAGCACCTCATGCGGCCCCTCATTGCGCAGGGCCTCGGTAATGGCAACAGCACGAGCTGGATCAGGCTCTACCACAACAATGGACAAAGGCGTTTGCATGAGGGCATCCCTGCCCGAGTCGCCGCCAATGACCCAGCCATTGCCCGCTTCCTCACGAGCATGCGATGACAGACGCCGAATTCTTAATCAGACAACAGGGCGACTGCTGAAAAAATCACCTTTTTAAAAACGCACGCGCCACATACGCATTGACATAAACCCTGCCACAAAAAGGCAAAACTGCTCGAATACGCAAGGATCCAACACTTGTGAAAGCCGCCCCGCGCAATCTTAACAATTCTCTCAAATCTGTGATGTTCTTTGAGTTGCACAAGCCAGCAGAGACACCGATTCACGCTTAATAAAGGCTTTCAGCCTAGAGTTGTTGCAGACAGTATTTCTGCAATAGGGGACGCAGAACAATGTGGCAGATGATTTCAGATTGCTTCCTGCACGCCCGTCAGCGGCTCTCCTTTGGCATGCCATCCGTAAAAAAGGCGCTTGAAGGCGCTCCAGGCCACGCAATATCCCGGATTAACCGACAGCTCAAAGCACAAATGCGGATCGATATACCCCTTTTTACCCCGCGTTCAGCCGTGGTTGCACGAAACCCAGAAAAATGCCCTAAGCTATCGTTTTAGCCCGGCTTTAATACGTGATTGTATCAGTTATGAGTATCAAAAGATCCATCATTCAACCCATACTTATATTTGCCATCGCCAGCTTTCTGGCTGGGCTTGTTGCGAGCACCTCTGTCATCTTAGCCACGATACGGCAAAACGCGGCAACTCAAACCGCTCTGGCGATCAGTTCTGAGGCAGAAGAGATTTACCACGGTATCCACGAAGCTCAATTTTACGTGCAGGATGTACTCTCCTCCAACGACAGACCCCATCCCAATCGCCTCGGAGCAGAGTTGAATGCTTTGGTTTCCAACGTAAACGACAATATGCACACGCTGCTCAACCGCCCTCTTCCGGATGAATTGAATACGGCGGTCTATGATCTTCTCTTCAGTTACAGCAGCTGGTTCAAGATGGTCAAAAGCCTGCTTGGCCTTACCCCAATACAAACCCCGGTGAGCACAGAAATCATCAATCACCGCATCATAGAAATTACTGACAACGCGGAACAAGTTGCAGATCTCGCAACCACTCATGCAAGCGCGGAAGCAGAGCGCGCCAGTCAGACTATTATTACCGGCCTGCTGATCGGGGCCTGCGTAACATTTGCACTGATGAGCATGGCGATTGCCTACGCGTATCGCAAAGCCAGCGATATCTCTAACGATATTCTAAAAATATCCTCTCGCGTGGTCAGCCTCACCAGCAAAGAAGACATGCTCGACAACCACAATGGGGATGAACTGGGCGCAGTGAACCGTGCCATCGACAAACTGCACGATGCCCTACTGGAAAAACGTCGCATCGCGATGAACCTGCGTACAGAAAAACTCCGGGCAGAAGCGGCAACCGCGACAAAGTCACGCTTCCTTGCCACGATGAGCCATGAAATCCGCACTCCGATCAATGGCGTGCTTGGGATGGCAGAGATCCTGAATGAATCTGGCCTCACCCCGGAACAGCGATCATATTCAGAAACCATTCAGGCCTCCTCCGAAGCGCTTTTGCGGATTGTGAATGACATCCTTGATTTTTCAAAACTTGAAGCCGGAAAATCCCAACTTCTCGAACAGCCTTTTTCACTGCGTGACGTCGTCTTTGATGTGGCAACGCTCGTAACACCGCTTGCCGATAGCAAAGAGCTAGATATCAGCCTGGACATGCCAGAAGACATACCCAGTCATTATATCGGTGACAGCGGACGCATCCGTCAGGTCCTGCTCAATATCATCGGGAATGCGGTGAAATTTACCCTCAAAGGGCATGTGGACATCACATTGCGTCATACCCCAGACGCAAAATATCCTCTTACAATTGCAATCCAGGATTCAGGCGTCGGCATTCCCGAAGATCAAATTGATCATATCTTTAAAGCATTTGAACAGGTCGAAAGCACAACAGCACGCCGCTTTGAAGGCACCGGCCTTGGGCTCGCCATCACAAATCGGTTGATTGAAGCGATGGAAGGGGATCTTTCAGCCCGATCCACATTGGGGGAAGGCTCCTGTTTCACAATCCACCTTGATCTGCCCGTTTCAGACATGACAGATCCCGAACGGCAAGAGCTGCAAGCCCAGCTGCCAAACCTGGAAAACAAGCATCTCGTGCTAGTCTGCCCAATGTCTTACGCTCAGGATATTCGCAAACGATTGTTTGCCTCCTGGAACATGCAACTCACCATTTTAAACTCCAGCGCTGAAATCATTCCCTATCTTCAACACCATTCCACTGACATTGTCGTCGTTGAAAGCCAGCTCAGCGCTGTTGATGCCCGCGCGCTTTGTCAATCAATTTGGGACCTGGACATACCAACCAAATTGCCAATCATTTTCTGCAGTGAAAGCAAATACGTCAACGAGCTGCAACATCTGAAATCGCTTGGTCCAGCCAATGCGCTGATGAAACCCGTGCGCAACAAATACCTGCTGCGTAGCCTGCTGGAAATGACATCGGGCGAAATCGTCACCAAAACGATAGAACCGCCAGTCGAAACTCAAAAACCCGCCGACACTGATTTTTCTCAACTCCACGTCCTGGTGGCTGAGGACAATCGCACCAATCAGCTGGTTTTACGTAAAATGCTGCAGCCAACGGGCGTCCAGATGACCTTTTGCAACGATGGTCAGGCCGCTGTCGATGCCGCGCGTTCCGGCATTTTCGATATGGTCCTGATGGACATGTCGATGCCGGTGATGGATGGCGTTCAAGCCACCCGGCATATCCGCGCCCTCGAAGATGAAATGGGGCTCTCCCCCTGTCCAATCATCGCGCTGACCGCCAATGTGATGGACACGGACGAACAGGCCTGCCGCGATGCGGGCATGGACGATTTCCTGACCAAACCGGTGCGTAAAAATCTTTTGCTAGACCGCTTGCGCTATTGGTCAAAACCGACCGCCAACGGAAATCTTGAAACCAAGCAGGTAAGCGGGCTGTGACCTCTGATCGTCAGGTGTAGTTTTTCTTACGTGACATCTTCCCAATTCCCGGATTCAGACTGTTTGTGGGATCCACCGATTTGTAAAAGGCGGCCAATTCTGGCTTGGCTGGGTAAACATGCCCGACATTGTGCTCAGACGGGTATTCAGCCCCGCGTTGATCCAGAATATCCAGCATCATCTGCTTGACCACCTTTGGATCTGATCCCTTTTTCACCACATAATCCTGATGCATCACATGGCACATCAAATGGCCATAATATAGCTTGTGCACCAAATGCTGCGTGATCTCCTCGGGCAGTTGTTCAAACCAATTACGATCATTGCGCCGCAGGCCGATATCCAGCGCCAGAATATCTTCCACATCGCCTGCATGAACCGCCATATACCGCACTGCTGCCCCTGCAGCGGCAAACCGGTGCAAGCCTGCCATCTTGGCCTCACGCGGGGTGCATTCAAAATATGCAAGCTGTCCCTCAGCCTGCATCTGCGCCAACATCTCGCGCGCCTCAGCAATCCCGCCATCATGCATTTTCAGGATCAGATGATGCGGGAACTGGGCCCGGTACGCTCGCATCCGCTCTGGCACGATATCGGGCCAGAATTTCATGGCAAACTGCATGAAACGATCGGTGAAAAAGCGCATCCCCGGCACATTTTTCAAAAGCCCGTCAATCCGGCCTTTCAAGGCAAAAAACAGGGGCAAACGATCTGTCCCCAGTTTGTCGATCATCACCATAGTGTCTTTGCCATAGCGGTCTGAGACATCAAACGTCTCTTCATGCATATATTCGGCACTGACCGGCAGCGTCTGAAAACTGCCCAAAACCCGGCGACGTAACTCCGTAAGCGCAGTTGTATCACTCGTTCCGATGTAAAATGTGCGCTCTTCCGCGTTTTTCGCAAAAGTGTCCAAACGCACTGCGAAAACAGCCAGCTTCCCAGCACAACCAGACACCTCATGTAAACACGAAGGATCTGCGTTATAACGCGATGGCGTATCCGCCTCGATATCACGCACCCGGCGGATGTAATCCTTATCCGACGCAACACGGTTGTCGTCCACCACATCCGCTGCCGTATAATCCGCCATCTGCAACCGGCCTAAGATCTCTTCCGGCGTCTCCCCCAGTTCAATCCCCAGATGGTTGACCAGCTCCAACCTGCCCTCTGCGGTGATCTGTGCAAACAGCGCCAGTTCGGTATAGGCCGGCCCCCGCTCAACCAAGGCACCACCAGAATTGTTGCACACCCCACCAACAATGGTTGCGCCAATGCTAGATGATCCAATCACCGAATGCGGCTGTCGCCCCAAAGGCGCCAGCAAGCGCTCCAGCGCAAATAGAGTCGCGCCCGGAAAGCTCACCACTTGCGCGCCCTCTTTGACCAGCTGCAGCTGATCCATGCGCAACGTATTGATCACCACTGCACGACGATCATAAGCGCCTTTTGGTGTTGATCCTTCGGTCAGCCCTGTATTGGCTGATTGCATGACAATGATTTTATCTGCCGCAACACAGGCCTGCAAAACCTGCCATTGCTCCAGCAACGTCCCCGGCCGCACAACCGCCAGCGCATCCCCTTCGCCAGATCGAAACCCACGCCGAAATCGCTGGGTCGCGCTGTCAGCCGTCAACACATAGGCTTTGCCCACAATCGCCTGCAGGCGGACAATCAGATCGTGATCGGTCATCAGGCTTGCACTCCTTATCCAGTCGTTCCTCCGGCCCCAACAGGCCGAAGGATGAGATATTTAATACGCAACAGACGGCAGCCAGGTCGCAAGGGCAGGCCATAAAAAGACCAACGCTAACCCGGTAAGCTGCAACAAAACAAAGGGAATAATGCCTTTGTAAATATCCATCAGCTTGATCTCAGGGGGGCAGACCCCCTTAAGATAGAACAAGGCAAACCCAACCGGCGGCGTCAGGAATGAAGTCTGCAGCGTCACCGCAACCAGGATCACAAACCACACCAGCGCAGGTTCATCAATCGCGTCAAATCCGGGCACATCCAGCCCCAATCCATTCACAATCGGGCGCATCAAAGGCAGCACAATCAGCGTGATCTCAATCCAGTCCAGAACAAAACCCAGCAAAAACACGATGAACAGAATGAACAGCACTGTGCCGGTCGGTCCAAATCCTGTGCTTTGGATGGTGTGTTCAATCAGCTCATCGCCACCCAACTCGCGCAGCACATATGAAAACACTGTCGCCCCAAGGAAGATCGCAAAGATATAAGCCGTGGTGTTAAAGGTCGATTTCAACACGTTCACCAGCTTCTGCAAGGTCAGTTTGCGATACAAAAGCGCCAGCAACGTCGCCCCAAGCGCCCCAACACCAGATGCTTCGGTTGGCGTGGTCAACCCAGCAAAAATAGATCCTAACACAGCCAAAATCAGAGCCAATGTCGGTAAAACCGCCACCAGTACATCCTTCAGCGCCGCCCAATCCGGGCGTTTTGCGCCCTCTGGCACCGGGGCGACATCGCGTTTGATCAATGCAATCACAAAGATATAGGTCAGATACAGCACGCCAATGATCACGCCCGGAAAGACCGCCGCCATAAACAGATCCCCCACTGATAGCGCCATCTGATCCGCCATAATCACCAGCATGATCGACGGCGGGATCAAAATCCCCAACGTGCCTGAGGCCGAAACCACACCCGCCGCCAGCGAAGGATTGTATTTTTGCTGCATCATAGATGGCAGCGACAACACGCCCAGCAAAACAACAGACGCCCCGATAATCCCGGTCGAAGCCGCTAGAATGATACCGATCAGTGTTACCGTGATCGCCAAACCGCCACGCACCGTGCCAAACAGGCGCTGCATTGCCCCCATCAGGCGCTCAGCCACGCCGCTTTCATCCAGCATCAGCCCCATGAAAATAAACATCGGCAGGGCCACCAGAACCGCATTGGACATGGTCGCATAGACTCGGTTCACCACCGCGCCAAGCGTCAGATAATCAAGCCCGGTAAAGGTGCTTTCCAGCCCCGTCCACAGCATCAGATCATTGTCAAAAAGATAGGCCAGACCACAATAGGCCACACCCACACCCGCCAGCGTCCAAGCGACGGGAAAGCCAGTAAACAACAACGCAATAAAGGTCAGGAACATCGCGATGACTAGCTTTTCCTCGGTGGTTTCCACCACAAAGGTCAAGCCCGTCGCCACTACGGCAAAGCCCACCAACGCCCAAAGGATCAGGCGCAGATCTTTGCCTTTGCGTTCGTCCGGCGCATTCACAAACAGGGCGTGCGCATCATGGATCAAGCGCGCCAGCGCCGCAACGGCAAGCAAGACAAAGCTGACCGGGATAACCGCTTTCAGTGCCCAGCGGCCAGGCAAACCGGTTGGGCTGTCGGAACGTTCATTCACCCGCCAGCTTTCATAGAAATAATCATACCCCTGATCGATCATCAGATAGATAAACGGCACCAAAAGTGTCAGGATACCAATCACTTCGATAATCCGCTGCGCGCGACGGCTCAGCTGCATATAAAGCAGGTCGACCCGCACATGGCTGTCAGTCACCAGCGCAAAAGAGATCCCCACCATGGTGACAAGACCATAGAAATGCCATTGAATCTCATCCAGCTTGGGGAAGTTCTGGTTCAGCAGATAGCGAAACGCAACCTGTGCGACAATAGCAGCAATCAGCAGGATATTCGCCCACATCACCACCGAACCGATGCGTTTTACAGTGGTGTCCAGCGCAACAGCAATCGGCTGGCGATCGCGATCCTCGTGCTCCTGAATTTGCTCGTATACATCCACCGGATCATCCGGCACAGGTCGCGTATCCGCCATAGGCTTTTCCTCCTTTTGGGCATGCCGCCCCAATGCGCGACGACACAGGCGGGACAAATCCCGCAAACGGTTTGAAATATGAGAAAATCAGGCAAAAAGGGGGGAGCGAAATAAGCTCCCCCACCAGTCAAACAGGGAGGTAAACCCGGTTTTACTTACGTGGTAAAAACGCGTTCTCTTTCCAAACCTTATACCCATCCCGGAAGTCGTTCAGATCAGCCAGAACCGTGGCAAAGAATTCGTTGTTGGCAGCTTCTTCTTCGGCAACCTCATTCCAGGTTGTCTCAAAGATCTCCAGCATCTCATCACTCCATTGTTTGATGTGGACGCCGTTGTTTTCAACGTTATCAATCAATGCCGCGTGCTGAATGGCTTCGCCTTCCGCAAAACTATCCGCCATCGACGCTTTACAGGCGTTTTCGATGATCGCCTTGTGCTGATCAGAAGCGTCATTCCAGACGTCTTTGTTAATCAGCAATTCAAACACAGTCGCTTGCTGGTGCCAGCCGGGGAAATAGTTGTATTTCACCAGCTTGTGGAACCCAAGACGCGCGTCAATCGCGGGCATGGAAAATTCGGTCGCGTCAATCGCCCCTTTTTCCAACGCCGGGAAAATCTCACCGCCGGGCAAAAGCGACGTCGCCACGCCCAATTTCTGCATCACTTTACCGCCAAGACCAAAAAAGCGCATTTTCAGCCCGTCCAGATCTTCTGGGCTGTTGATCTCATTTGCGAACCAGCCAGAGGTCTCAGGCGCGATCACCGCACAGGGCAGAACTTTTACGTTATAGCCTGCCTGATCATACATTTCCTGATACAGGGTCATGCCGTTGCCATAGTACATCCACGCCATGTATTCGCCTGCTTCCGGTCCAAAAGGAACCGCAGAAAACAGCGGCGCAGCTGGGATTTTGCCAGCCCAATAGCCCGCCGTGGTGTAGCCGGAATTGATCTTACCCGAAGAGACCGCATCCAAAATTTCAAACGCAGGGACCAATTTGCCGGGCTCATAGATTTTCATCTTCAAGGTTTTACCGGACATCAGCTCCAGCTGCTCCGCCACGCGCGGGATTGGTGAACCCAAACCGGGCAATGAGGACGAAAAGGCAATTGGCGTCTTCAGCAGCAGCTTATCAGCCGCCTGGGCTGCGGGGGCCGCAGCCACAGTTGCAGCAACGACAGCGGCAATCGCCATACCAGTCAGGGTCTTTTTCATGATGTCTCCTCCAAACTTCGCTGTGCATAAAACGCAGCGCTCCGGAAGGTAAATATTATTTACCATTACATTTGGTCAACAATTTAATTTACCACTGAACTGGAAAATAGCACTTAGAATGCTCGAAAACTTCACCAAAACCTCGGAAAAATATCATTCTTTGTCCATAAATTATTTATATTTATCAATTGGATGACATTGAGGGATCGCGACAGCCAGCAAAGAGAGCGACCCTTGCTCTTATTCCTTAAGCTGGTAAAGTAAATTAATAACCCTTTCCTTTGATCTTCACCGCAAAGCACCCGATTTATGAGCGACACACATCCGTTTGACCCCATTGGACACGAATCAATTGCCGAAGCTGTGGTGGAGCAAATCGAAACCATGATCGTTGAAAGCATCCTGAAAGAAGGGCGCAAATTGCCTTCTGAACGGGATCTGGCCGAAGCCCTTGGCGTCTCGCGCCCCAAGTTGCGCGAAGCTTTGCAAACACTCGAAGCGCGCGGCCTCGTGCATGTCCGCCATGGGGAAGGCACCTTTATCGCCAATCTGACGGGGCGGGCCATGTCCCCTGCCCTGCTCTCGCTTTATACACGCCACGGCGAAGCCTTTTACGACTATCTGGAATACCGTCGCGAACAAGAGGCCTTTGCCGCCCGCCTTGCTGCAGAACGTGCAACCGCCTCAGACAAAGAGCGGCTCAAGCAAATTATCATCGAAATGCAGGCCGCCTGGGAAAACGAAGACAGCGAGGCCTCACAAGAAGCTGACATCCACCTGCACACTGCAATCGTGGACGCCAGCCAGAACACCACATTGATGCATATGATGGCCTCGGTCTATGATCTGACCCGGCAGGGTGTTTTCTACAATCGCGCCTATCTGCGCACCATGGACGGCAGCGGCGAAGCGCTGTTGCAGCAGCATAAAAACATCGTCGATGCCATCCTTGATGGTGATCCTGCCCGCGCTGACCATGCAGCCCGCATGCATATGGATTTTGTCGAACAAAGCTTTCGCAAAGGTCAGGAACAACAACGCCGCGAACGCCGCGCCAGCAAACGGCGCACATTATCGTCGTAAATTCCACACCTGTGTCTCGCTGTTGCGATCTACACGCGCGCTGGCTTGTTCTGGTGTTAAGGCTGGTGTGCAAGGATGCGATTTCACCGCTGATACATCCCGCACCCGCCATAGATCGGAGGTTTCGCTGCGAAACCTCCGATACCTTAAAAGCGCCGATCAAATCGCCCCAATCACTGCGCGCATTTCCTCTTCCACCCCCGGAACAACCGCCAGAAACGGGCCGCCATTTGGAATAAAGGAAAGCACATCCGGGCTGATGATCCTGGCCCCGGCCTCCTCAAGGATCAGACGCATCGCAAACACATCCCATGCATTGACCTGCCGCTCCCAATAGGCCTCGGCCCGGCCCAACGCGAGGGCCAGCAGGCTGACGACGGCACAGCCGTTGCGACGATACTCCATCCCCGCCTCTAGCGCCTTGCCGATGATTTCAAGATGTCCCGGCACGGTCTGACGCGCCGACCAGCCCAGCATCAAAAGCGCCATTTTAGGATCTTGGCACTGCGATAGCGCGACTTCACCCACGTTAGATCCTGCGCCTTTGCCCTTTTCGGCCCAGATCATGATATTCAGATCCGGGGCGCAAATCCCCCCATGGGTGATAATCCCGTCTTGCACAAAGGCAATAGACACCGCCCAATCGGGCGCGCCCCGCATATAGTTTGCTGTGCCATCAATCGGATCAACAACCCACAACGCAGGCCCCTCTCCGCTTTGGCCCGCCTCTTCCCCCAAGACATGTTCATTCGGATAAGCCTCAGCAATGCGCGACCGGATCAATTCCTCAACCGCCCGATCTGCCACCGTGACAAAATCCTGATGCCCTTTTGTTTCAACAAACCCGTCTCCCTGCGCACTCCGCAAGTCCTGCGCCAGCGCGCCAGCTTCGGCCGAGAGATTCTGAATAAAGGTCAATCGATCCTGCATGATACATCCTGTTCTTTCAAATCACGCCCTTATGTCATCGTGACGTTACGCAGATATGACAAGGCGCCGGTATTCACGCAACGACCAAGGCCCGCATCTATGCCCTCGTCTTCATCCGTTTCGGCGTCCGCGCTTTTTTCTCTGTGGTTGGTTCCAGACGCTCCAACCCGTGAAACACTGGCCGCTGACATTCTATCACTGACCTGCGCCAGCGGCACGGCCCCCTTTGTGCCCCATGTTACCCTAGCTGGGGATTTACCTGACACATCGGATGATATCGCCGCAATCGTTCAAAGGATCGCAGCACAAGCGCGCCCCATCAGGCTTACAGTGGCTGAGGTCGCACAGGGTGATCAGTTCTTTAAATCGCTGTTCCTACGTCTTGACCGCAGCCCACAGATCACCCAACTGCGGGCGCACTGCACGGCGTTTGGAGAGGCAATTGATCAGGCCTCTTTTGATCCCCATATCAGCCTTGCCTATGGCAATATGCCGAAAGAGGCGCGACAAGAAGCGATGCAGGCTGCACGCCGTTGGGTCGGCACTTCTATTGAGGTTTCAGCCATATCGCTGGTGCAGTCCAGTTCTGAAACCCCAATCCAAGACTGGCAGATCCTGCATCGCTTTCCCCTCATCGGGCAGGATTGAGGTTTCGCAGCGAAACCTCCCCTTTGGTCTGAAAAGCAAAAGGCCCACCAATTCAGGCGGGCCTTTTGTCACAATCTAAAATGACTTGCTACTTTGGTTCAAGCAGGTGGCGAATATTTTCCATCACCGCGTCCAGTAAATCAGGAGAGAC
Organism: Epibacterium ulvae; assembly: GCF_900102795.1. GTDB lineage: Bacteria > Pseudomonadota > Alphaproteobacteria > Rhodobacterales > Rhodobacteraceae > Epibacterium > Epibacterium ulvae. Next base: position 123,225 of record NZ_FMWG01000011.1, read on the forward strand.
ACGGTCCCCGTAAAAGCGGATCGCATAGCCATCTGGCCCATGCTCTTGCGCCACGGAAATGCCATTGGCCAACTGATAGCGCTCTGACAGCTGCACCTTTGGCGCAGTCTTCGGACGCCCCCCGCGCGCAGGATCCTGCACGCCGCTTTCAGCTTTTTCGACAAGGGGCAGCAAAATGTCCCATTCTTCTTCTGCCGTTTTTGGCTCTGTCTTTTCCAATGCCCCGCGCAATCCTTCGGTGAGGCCAGCACGCAAAGCCCCCGCAATCCGCAGGCATTGGCGTTCGTTCAGGGCGACGGCAAATTTCAAGAGATCGCCTAGGTCTTCGTGGATCAAAGCAAAGGAGCGGATTTTAGACCGCTTTGCTTTGGAGGCGGTTTGGAACAGAACTGTCACCGCCTCGTCAACGCTGGTGAAAATCCCATCATAAACCGCCATCGCGGCAGCGCGTCCGCGTTCATATTGGCTGAGGCCAGCGCGCACTTCGTTTTCTTCGATCATCGCAACCATGGCTTCTTTGACGCCTTGCGGTTCGCGCACAAAGGCTGCGATGGTTGGGAAACGACTGCCCCCGCTCAGCGCATTCAGACGGCGCAGCGCCGCGAGACGCCGATAGCCCGAGATAAGCCCATACTCTGCGCCATCCTCAACATGCTGCGGCACGTAAACTTCGATCGGGAGGCGCAGGCCGTTGGTGGAAATCGAGGTCATCAATTCCTGCATCTCGTCTTCGTTCAGATCCATCCGATCCCGTGACAGCGCATCAGCGGTGATGTCATGGATCGGGATTTCCACGGCAACCAGACCTTTTTCCTGCGCCGCGCGTAGCTTTTCCGCGTCAGCTTTGTCGCGTGCGATCTGTTCGCGGTCTGCTTGGGGCAGGGGGGTTGCACGCATCGCGGCATCTGCCACCACATCGGCAATTGGCGGTCGCACCGCTGTGCGGGTCAGCTCCTGATCGATGCCCGCCTCGATTTCTTTTAAGGCATCCGCGGACGGGGCCTGAAGGGTTCTGCGCCGTGCCATGTTATTCTGCCTCCTCTTCCATCATCTGTGCATCGCGCCACCAGGCGCCCAGCAACAGCTCTTTGAATTCTGCGTAGGTGCGATCAAACACCTCACGGCCACGGGTGTAGGTCTCGCGGTTGAAGTTACGGTAATCGGCTTCATAGATACCCGAAACGCTCTCACCGGCTTGCCCGACCAATGCGGTGTAATCCTGACGGTGGGCATTCATGAAATCACCAAAATAGGCCTGAATGACATTGGCCAGATCCGCCTGCTGGCTGGCATCAAACCGGGTGATCAGCGCGCGCACCGCGTCCCATTCAAATTTCATCTCAGGCAGGCCCGCATTGCGACGGCCTGCGTTTTCGCCATCTTCGATCGAGGCAAAGGTAGAATAAAGCATATCGAAAAAACGGCCCGTGGAGTCAAATTCCAGAAAAGACGCCCCCAGAGGCACCAGCAAGATGTCAGCCGCCGCCAGCGCATTGATGGTGAGATACCCAAGCGCAGGCGGGGTATCGAGCAGGATGATATCATAGTCACCTAAGGCACCACCTTTGTCTAACGCATCTGTCAGCGCATCCCACAGAGGCCAATTGCGCAGCCCCATGCGCCAGACCGGGATCTGAAATTCCGCCCAATAGAGATTGAGCTGCGCCCCAATCAGATCAATATTGGGCCAATGGGTTTTCTGCACCACGTTTCGCAGCGAAACCTCCAAGGCTTCGGTCAGGGTTTCATCAAGGGGCAGGGGGGGATCACCTGCCGCCTCGCGCACCTGATTTTCCGCCTGCAAATGTTCGGCGTAATCGCGTGCGAGCAGCGGAAAGACCGTGCTCCATTCATCCGGGACATCTCCGCCCATGATCGACGTCATGGATCCCTGGCTATCCAGATCCACCACCAGAACCTTATAACCATCCAAGGCTGCCGACATCGCCAGATGTGCGGCTGTTGAGGTTTTACCAACCCCGCCTTTAAAGTTTGCTACCGCTACGGTCTTGGCCTTAAGGTTTTGTGGACGATAGGGGCGGTACTCTTTTGTGCTAACACCTTCTTCGGCGAAATGATCCCGCAGTTTCAGCACTTCTTCGAGGGTAAACCAACGGGACCCTGCGTTGCCTTCCCCCTGTGGAAGGTCGGGGTTTTTGTTCAAAACCCGGCGCAGATGTGCGGCCTGAACAGGAATCAAATAGCGACAGATTTCCCAGGTTGAGAATTTGCGCAATCGTTTTTGCCCATCCGGGGAGTAGCCCCGTTTGGCCAGATCATCACGTCCACGTCCCGCGAGTGCTGCCGCTTTGGCAAATCGGGCGGTGTCTACAAGAGGTCCTAATTTGCTGGCAGCCGTCTCGGGATCCAGATTAAAATAGGGGGGCAGGGGGGTGTCAGGTTTCTTTGCCATGCTACTCGTCTTGTTGCGAACATAAGAGCTCTATGTTCATGTGCCTCGATTAGATCGCCTGTTTCGGGCGTTATTCGCCAAATCATCGCACATCTTTGTTCTGAGGGGAAACCTAGAATTCCGTGGCATGTAAATTCTTTATTTCACGGATCAAAGCGGAGGTTTCGCTGCGAAACCTCTTAAAATCTATATTTATGAAAGACACAAACGGACTTAAAGCTTGTAAGACTTGAATCTACTTTAGAATCTTTACGATGAGATTCATTATATAAATCAATATATTAACGTAACTTGGGAACCCGCTTACGGGATTAAAGGAACCTGTATACAGGTATAAGGGTGCCCGTATTCGGGAACAGGGGATCCGATTCTCGGTATGGTATGGACCAAGACTCGGGAGAGGGGTGAAACACGGTATTTTTGCCCAAATATACGTGATTTCTGGGCCAATGAGGAATGTTTTAGGACCGCCTTAAGAAGGGATTGACCCAAAGGGACCCATCTACGGGAAGGCATGATCCTGTAAACGGGTCCCTTAAAGGGTTCCTATCCGCGTGCGGACCATGGGTTCCTTTAAGCCGGAAATCAGTGCAGACTGTAGCGAAATAGAAGAATCGCACCTTAAACAATTTGAGGGCAATGATCAGAGCAGCGCGATGGAGCAGACAGATATTCCTCACACCCAGTTAACCGGTGCGCTGCGGCGGCAATCGGTCAAAAAGAATGTGGCGGCGATCCATATTTCAGGCAAGCTGACATTGTTGCAGCGTAAATTGTCCAATGTGCTGTTGCTGAATGCCTATGATGCGCTGATCAACAAGCAGAAACATCAGATCGATGCGCGCACGCTGTGTATGATGGTGGGGTATAATTCCAATGATATGGAGACCCTGAAACAATCGCTGCGCTCGCTTGCGGAAACGGTGGCTGAATGGGACATGCTGGATGCGGATGGCAAACAGGAGTGGGGCGTGTCTTCGCTTTTGTCTTATGCAAAGCTGTCCGGCGGGGTGTGTGAATATGCTTATTCGCCGGCGCTTGCAGAAAAACTGCATGATCCCAAAGTGTTTGCGCTGATCAATCTGAACATTCAGCGCCGTTTTACCAGTGGGCATGCGTTGGCGCTTTACGAAAACTGCTATCGCTTCGTGCGAACGGGGTCGACGGGGTGGTGGCCGCTGGATCTGTTTCGCCGCCTGATGGGGGTGGAGGGCAGCGCCTATTATGAAAGCTTCAAACATCTGAATGCAAAGGTGATCAAACCCGCGGTGGCGGAGGTCAATAAGACCTCCAATATTGTGCTGGAGCCTGAATTTAAAAAGATGGGGCGGCAGGTGGCAGAAGTGCGGTTTCTGATCAAGGAAAATCCGCAGCTTGCGATGCTTGATATTGATGATGGCGAAGGCCTGCGCCAGGGCATGGTCTATCAGCGCCTGCTGGCGGTTGGCGTGTCAGATCGGCTGGCGCGTCAGTGGATCACGGAACATGGGGAAACCCATGTGGCTGAAAAACTGGATTATCTGGGTGCGCGTAAGGGGATTGAAAGCCCGGTGCGCTATCTGTCTGCCGCATTGCGCGATGATTATAAAGAAGAAGCCAGCAAGCCGGCAGCGCCGAAAGTGGATCCCGAGGTTCTGGCGCAGGCCGAAGCTGCACGGGAAGAGGCGGCCCGGATGGCGGCGCTGCGTGAAGCGGCGAAAGAGCGGCAGCGTGGTTTGCGGGCGGCGCGTCTTGAACGCATTCGGGATCTTGCAGCTGATCGGTCCCCCACGCAGCGGGATGCGGACAAACGTCTGTTTCTCAGCCGTCTTGAAGATGAGCTGGAACGCGGCGAGTTTCGCCGGGCAGCCTGGTCTGCGGCCTTGTTAGAGCATGAAATGGTAGAATTCTGGGAAGAGATGTTGCCGGGATCATTTGATGATTTGACCCTTTGATCTTGTATCAGGGTTTGCCAGATGCGGCTTTGCGCTGTATCGACTGGTAGCGGTAACATGAGTGGGAGGCGTGCTGAGATGTGGAATTTGATTGGCGATGTGGGCGGCACCAATATGCGTTTGGCGGCGGTGTCCTCAGACGGGGAGATCCTAGAGCAGCGCAGCTTCCCCAGCAAAGGCGATGTTCCTTTGGAGGAGGTTTGCCGCAGTTTTGTTTCCCCGCGCGATGGCGCGCCTGGCCATGTTGTGATCGCCGCAGCTGGCGTGGTGAAGGATGGTCAGGTGACCTTGACCAATGCGCGGCAAACCGCAAGCGAAAGCGGGATCGCGGCGGCCTGTGGCACGGGGCATGCAAAGATCTTGAACGATTTTGAAGCGGCGGCCTGGTCGTTGGCCACGGTGGGCGCGGAGGATGTCACAGTGCTACAGGGTACAACGCAGTTTCAGCGGGCGCCGCGTCTGATTATCGGGCCGGGGACGGGGCTGGGAGTTGGATCCTTGATCTATGCTCACGGGCAGCCTGCGGTGGTGCCGGGAGAAGGTGGCCATGTTGCGATTGCGCCGCGCCGTGCGGATCTGGTGGCCGTGTTTGACTGTCTGACCCGCGATTGGCCGGAGGTTGCCATGGGGGCTCCGCTTGCGGTTGAGGCTGAGGCGCTGTTGTCTGGCACGGGTCTGCCCCGTTTTTATCGCGCCTTGGCAGAGGTGCGTGGCGCGGCGGCCGTATGTGTTGAAAACGCAGAGATTTTCGCGGCTGCACAGACCCAGAGCGATGCTGTTGCGGTAGAGGCAGTTGCCTTATTTGCAGAATATCTGGGCGCGGTGGCTGGAGATCTTGGCCTTGTATTGGGAGCCACGGGCGGTGTGTTTGTAACAGGCGGTCTGGCGCTGAAGAATCCTTGGATGTTTGACACAGGATTTCTGGAAGCGTTTAACGCGGGGGGGCGTCATCAAAGCTGGAGAGAGGCGATGCCTGTCTATCTTTATAGCAATGAAGACTTTGGTTTGATTGGGGCGCGCAATTACCTCATGACGCTGTGACCTTGCGCCATGCAGATCGGATGCAATGCGCCGGGTCAGCTGACGTATCTTCTTGCAGTGGGGGGGGTGATCCCGGCGCGTTGACCCCTTAGCCGGTTGTGGCGCGGGGGCGCTCTGATGCGATGTGTGTTTCTGCCTTATTGGCCTCTGCCGTATCAAAGAAACGTGCGACCATGGCTGTCTCTCGCATCGGTTTTGGACAGACGAGATAGTGCTTTGCAGCCAAGACAGGATCATGGATTGGGACAAAGACGAGATCACGTGCATTTGGGCATTCGGCAGCAAAACCGACACCCGCGCCGACGCCTTGCCGCACAAGGGTCATCACCGCGTCTACTGTGTCCAGACTGAGGCGTGTCTGCAGCGGGACCTGCGCCAGTTGCGCGGCTGTTTCAAACAGATTGCGCGCGCCTGATTGCGGTTGCCTTTGGATCAGCGGCAGGGTTGCAACCACATTCCAAGACAGGCTTGCGTGACGCGCTTGGGGGTGTTCCTTTGGCAACCACAGACCGATTTGGGCGTCTGCAATGGCAAAACCTGCAAGGTCGCGGGGCAGGCGCGCCGTTGTCATGAACCCCACATCGAACCCACCGCTGAGCAATTTAGGTTGCAGATCAAGGCTGTGCATGGCTGTGGCTGAAACATCAAGTGCGGGATAGGCCTGCACAAATTCAGCGAGCACCGGCATTGCCAGAGCTGAAGAGGTATAGGCGACATGAAATTGTCCGGACAGCAAATCCTGCTCAGCGCTGAGATGCAGATCTATGACATCGTTCAGTGAAATCAGCGCTTTGATATGGCCGCGAATTTCGGCCAATTGCGGGGTTGGCGTGATACTGCTACCGGTGCGATCGAGCAGCCGACATTTATACTGCTTTTCCAGCGCATAAATCAGATTGGAGACGGTGGGTTGTGAAACACCAATTTCACGGGCGGCCTGCGTAAAACTGCCATGGCGTGCAACGGCTTCTAGAGCGTGCAATTGTTTGAAACTTAGTTTGGCCTTCATGTGCATGCTCAATATCGTGTATTATCGATTGCTTCTAGCATAGGCCGAGTTAATCAGGAAATAAAACGGCAATTGAACACGTATTGGTTGTTTTTGTTGTGATCACACGGGCGGCTCGTTAAAAACAGGCCGCCCGTCTTAATCTTTTGGCGTTTATGCCTCGTCTTCGTAGTCTGACATTGGCGGACAGGTGCAGACCAGATTGCGGTCGCCGTAGACATTGTCGACGCGATTCACCGGTGACCAGTATTTATCAACGCCTAAAGCGCCGGGGGGGAAGCAGGCCTGTTCTCGGGTGTAGGGCCGGTCCCAGTCACCGACCAGATCACGCACTGTGTGGGGCGCGTTCTTGAGCGGGTTGTTGTCGGCATCTATTTTGCCATCAATCACAGCCTGCGCCTCGGCGCGAATCGACAGCATCGCGTCACAAAAGCGATCCAGTTCGTCTTTGGGTTCAGATTCTGTGGGTTCCACCATCAGGGTGCCCGCGACCGGCCAAGACATGGTGGGCGCGTGAAATCCACTGTCGATCAGGCGTTTGGCGACATCATCCACGGTGATGTTGCCTTGTTCGCTTAGGGGGCGGGTGTCCAAAATACATTCATGCGCGATGCGCCCGCTGCTGGAGGTATAGAGGATCGGGTAGGCGTCTTTCAGGCGGGCTGCGATGTAGTTTGCGTTCAAGATCGCAACCTTTGTGGCCTGTGTCAGACCTGCGCCCCCCATCAACAGAACATAGGCCCATGAGACCGGCAGGATCGAGGGAGAGCCATAAGGCGCGGCAGAAACCGGACCAATCGCCTGATTGAGTTCGGGATGGCCGGGCAGATAATCGGTGAGGTGTGATTTGACCCCGATTGGCCCCATGCCGGGGCCGCCGCCACCGTGGGGGATGCAGAAGGTTTTGTGCAGGTTCAGGTGGCTGACGTCGCCGCCAATGTCGCCGGGACGGCTGACACCGACCATGGCGTTCATATTTGCACCGTCAATATAGACTTGTCCGCCGTGGTCATGGGTGATCTGGCAGACCTCTTGCACGGTTTCTTCAAACACGCCGTGGGTTGACGGATAGGTGATCATACATCCGGCAAGATCTTTGCTGTGTTTTTCGGCTTTGGCGCGGAAATCTGCCACATCGATATTGCCGTCGTCATCCGATTTCACCGGCACAACCTTGTAGCCGACCATCTGCGCAGTGGCGGGGTTGGTACCATGGGCAGAGGTGGGGATCAGGCAGATGTTGCGGTGTCCTTGCCCCTTGCTGGCGTGGTAATTGCGGATGGTCAAAAGACCGGCATATTCGCCTTGTGCGCCTGAATTGGGCTGCATGGAGATCGCATCATAGCCGGTGATCTGGCACAGTTTATCGCTGAGATCATCGATCATGTACTTGTACCCAAGCGCCTGATCTTCTGGCACAAAGGGGTGCAGATTGGCAAATTCGGGCCATGTCACAGGGATCATTTCCACGGTTGCGTTCAGCTTCATCGTGCAAGAGCCCAGCGGGATCATCGCACGATCCAGCGCCAGATCGCGGTCGGCAAGGCGGCGCATGTAGCGGGTCATTTCCGCCTCGGCCCGGTTTTTGTGGAAAATGGGATGCGTCATATATGCGCTTTCGCGCAGCATCGCATCGGGCAGGCGGTAAGGTGGCACCTCGGGGCGGATGTCTTTGCGACTGATGCCAAAGGCTGCCCAGACGGCTTCGAGTGTTTCAGAACGGGTTTGTTCATCCAAGGAAATCCCAACCTTGGTGGTGCCCACGCGGCGCAGGTTGATGCCCTGTTGCACCGCAGCCTGCATGACGGTTTCCTGCAAGGGGCCTACTTCAACGGTGATGGTGTCGAAAAAGACTTCGGGTTCGACAGAGAAACCGGCCTCTTCCAGGCCGATGGCCAGACGCGCGGCCTTGCGGTGGACGGATTGGGCGATGGCCTTAATCCCGTCGGGGCCGTGATATACCCCATACATTGACGCCATAACCGCCAGCAATGCCTGCGCGGTACAGACGTTGGAGTTGGCCTTTTCGCGGCGAATGTGCTGTTCGCGGGTTTGCAGCGCCAGACGGTAGGCTTTGTTGCCGCGATCATCGATGGAGACGCCGATAATGCGGCCGGGCATCGCGCGTTTCAGCTTGTCTGTTGTGGCCATATAGGCAGCGTGCGGACCACCGTACCCCATGGGCACGCCAAAGCGTTGGGTGGAGCCGATGGCGATATCCGCGCCCATTTCACCGGGGGACTTCAACAGGGCAAGTGACAGAATATCCGCCGCCACAATCGCAAGGCCCTTGTGTTCGTGAAGGGCTGCTATTTCTGCAGAGAAATCGCGCACATGGCCATAGGTGCCGGGGTATTGGAAAATCGCGCCAAAATAGGCGCCGGGCTCTAGTTCGGCAGGGTCTGCCACGGTGACATCGACGCCCAAGGGGGCGGCACGGGTGCGAATGACTTCGATCGTTTGGGGGTGGCAGTTTTGGTCCACAAAGAAGGCAGAGGCGTTGGATTTTGATTTACCGGCCCGTTTTGCCATGGCCATGGCTTCGGCGGCTGCGGTGGCCTCATCCAAGAGGGAGGCATTGGCGATGTCCATGCCGGTGAGATCTGAAACCATGGTTTGGAAGTTCAGGAGGGCTTCCAGACGGCCTTGGGAAATCTCGGGCTGATAGGGTGTATAGGCTGTGTACCATGCGGGGTTTTCAAGGATATTGCGCAGGATTGGGGCAGGCGTGGTTGTGCCATAATAGCCTTGACCAATCAGCGAGGTCAGAACCTTGTTTTGGCCTGCGACCTCACGCATATGATACAGCGCATCACGTTCGGTGAGGGCGTCGCCCCAGTCCAGCGGCTCTTTCTGGCGGATCGCGGGGGGGACGGTGGCATCGATCAGCTCATCCAGGGTTTTGAAGCCGATCACCTTGAGCATATCGGCCATTTCTTTTGGCGTCGGGCCGATGTGGCGGCGGTTGGCGAAATCATAGGCTTCGTAATCGGTGAGTTTGAAGGCCATGGGCTGCGTTCCTTTGCGACACGTGCAGGCAGGGCCGAAGGCGGGGGCCTTCGGCAGCGATATAAGGGCAATGTACAAGACGCGTGCGCGTCTTGGGTGACTTGGCGTTAGCCGATAAAGTCTTTGTAGGCGGCCAGATCCATCAGTTCATCCAACTGATCGGGGTTGGAGAGTTTGATCTTGTAGATCCAGGCGTCACCTTCGGGGTGTTCGTTCAGGCTGGCAGGATTGTCGGCGAGGGTTTCGTTTGCCGCAACCACTTCACCATCCAAAGGCGCGTAAACCTCTGAGGCGGCTTTCACACTTTCGATGACGCCGATGTCGTCGCCTTGTGAGAACTCGTCGCCTTCTTCTTTGAGTTCAACAAAGACGATATCGCCGAGCTGATCTGCCGCGTGCTGGGTGATGCCAAGGGTGGCAGTGTCACCTTCAACTGTGATCCACTCGTGTTCTTCGGAATAATAGGTCGCCATATCTTTAGTCTCCTGAAAGCGCGTTAGCGTTTGTAGTTTTGCTGCACGAAAGGCAGGGGATGGATGGTTGCGGGCTGGGGTTTGCCGCGAATGATAAGGGTGATTTCGGTGCCCGGCTCAGCGTGATCGCTGGCAACATAGCCCATTGCGATGGGGCCGTTTACCGTGGGGCCAAACCCGCCAGAGGTGATTTCGCCAATGGCTGTGCCATCTGCGGTCTGGATTTCAACACCTGCACGGGCCGGGGCGCGGCCCGCGGGGCGGATGCCGACCAGTTTCCGCGCGGCGCCGTTTTGCAGCTGGTCCTGAATTTTGTCTGCACCGGGAAAGCCACCTTCTGTCCGGCGGCGTTTCTGGATCGCCCATGTTAAGCCTGCTTCAACTGGGGTGACGGCTTGGCTGATGTCATTGCCGTAAAGGCAGAGGCCTGCTTCCATCCGCAAAGAATCCCGCGCACCAAGGCCTGCAGCTTCGCAGTCTTCATGGGCGAGCAGCGCGCGGGCAATTTCAATGGCTTTGTCTTCAGGGATCGAGATTTCATAGCCATCTTCGCCGGTGTATCCCAGACGTGAGATGCGGCAGCGCGTGTCAAGGATTTCGGCGGTTGTGGTCTGCATAAAGGTGAGATCCGCAGCGGCCGGGCAGATGGGGGCAAGAACGCTTTCAGCGGCCGGGCCTTGCAGGGCAATCAGCGCGTGATCTGTGACCTCGGTTACGGTCACATCTTTCAGCGCATTCTGCATCAAGGGGATATCCTGATCGCGAAGGGCTGCATTGACCACCACAAAGAGGTGATCGCCTGCGTTTGACACGATGAGATCATCCAGAATGCCGCCGTCTTCATTGGTGAACAGGGCATAGCGCGCCTTGCCTTCGGGTAGCGCGGTGAAAGCCTGTGGGCAGAGGGTTTCCATTTGTGCGGCCGCGGTTTCGCCGTGCAATAGAACCTGCCCCATGTGCGAGACATCAAACAGCGCGGCCTTTGCACGGCAGTGTTTGTGTTCGCCCATGATGCCCAAGGGATATTGCACCGGCATGTCCCAACCTGCGAAATCAACCATTTTACCGCCAAGCTCGATATGGAGATCATAAAGCGGCGTGCGACGGGGGGCCTGTGTCGTCATGGCGGGAATCCTTGCTGGATGGTGGTGTTTTTGGAGTAAAACACAGAAATGATGAGTTTCCTATAGGAAACATTATATCCTATGGCAACATAAATTCTATCTGGGGAAACACGGAAAACGCAAAATTGTCGCTTTGATTCTACTGAGTGGCGCTTTTGAGCAGATTAGCCAAGTGATTGACCGAGTGAAAGCCCTGTAATTTAAAAATCAGATGCCGAAATAAGGAAACCGAAATAAGCGGGGCAGGCTGGTCATTTCGGGTGGTTCGCGGCATGACATGTGCAAGAGCAGGAGGGATAAAATGCGAATTCGGGTGATCCATACGGGCGGAACCATTGGCATGGTGCAGACTGAGGCGGGATTTGCGCCCAAGGCTGGTCTGTTGGAGGGCGCTTTGGATGAGATGCAGGCCAAAGGGCAGCTTTCGGTTGCCTATGATCTGATTGCGGCTGAGCCGTTGATCGACAGCGCAGAGGCTCAGCCTGCGGATTGGAACTGGATCGCTGCGGATATTGCCAGCCATCATGCAGACTATGATGGGTTTGTTGTGACCCATGGCACGGACAGTCTGAGCTTTACGGCGGCGGCGCTGGCGCTGGCATTGGGGGGGCTGGCAAAACCTGTCATTCTCACGGGATCGATGGTGCCGCTAAGCGTTGCGGGCAATGACGGGCTGCGTAATCTTGGCGATGCCATGGCCGCGGTGCACACAGCGGGGCCGGGGGTCTGGGTGCAGTTTGCAGGTCATCTGCTGCCGGGGGCACGGGTGCAGAAATTACATTCAACCGGGTTTGAGGCTTTTGCGGCGCTGGGAGATTTTGCTCCGTCCCATCAGGGGGGAGATGTTGTGGTGCGCCATCCGTTTGCGGATCATGAGGTGGCGATTGTCACGGTTGCGCCGGGATTGCGGGGGCATCTTGTGGGGGCGGCGCTTTCTGGGGCGGATGGTGTGATTTTGCGCTGCTTTGGATCGGGCACGGTGCCAGATCGCGAAGGGTTTCGCGCCGCTTTGATGGCGGCCACAGCGCGGGATGTGCCGATTTTGGCCATCAGCCAGTGCCCGCAGGGCGGCATGGTGATTGGCACCTATGCGGCGGGGGCGTTGTTGGTGGATGCAAAAGCCATCGATGGGCGGGATCTGACCTTAGAGGCAGCTTATGCCAAGATGATGATGGCGCTGAGCCGGTTTGACGACATTGAAGCGCGGCGCGCCTATCTGGCGCAACCGCAATGCGCTGAGATGACGGTTTAGCAGGCGCAATTGCGGGCCGCGCGGGCGGTGATTTTCTCCCAGATAGACTCCAGTCTGGGACTGAGGGTCTGGCGCGGGCGAAAGGCGCAGATGTCCAGATCCAAACGCCATTCTGGTCCACCAATTGGACAGATGCCGGGATGGGTGCTGCGGTCTACGGCGCTGGCCGGCAGCCAGCCGACGCCGTAGCCATCGGCGATCACCTCTTTCAGAACATCTGACATATCGCATTGCACCCGCACCTTGTGGGGGAGCGGTGTTTGAACGCGCTCCTGCACATATTCAAACAGGCGTGCGAAATAGACTCGTTGCGAATAAGCGACCAGAGGCGAGGGTTTTTGCGTGGTGCCGGGAAAGGAGATTGCTTTGCGCCGGACGGGATCACTGGCGGCATAGGGTTGAAATACGTCCTTTTGCAGGACAAGGCGCTGATGATCGGCAAGGGCCGCATGAACCGGGATGGCGGTGCAGTCATGGGCAAAGAGAATATCCGCATCCCCCGCCAGATAGCGCGCCACGACATCGCTTGTGGTGCCCACGATGACGGAAAATGAACTGCGATTGCGCTGACCAAAGGCATCCAGAATATGTTTGAATTCCGACCGCGCCAGCACGCTGGGCATGGCGATGCGCACCTGTGACATGGCATCAAATTGGCTTGCGCGGATGGAAGATCGGCTTTCCAGCAGGCGCTCGACTGCGATTTGGGCGCTTTCGCGAAATTGCTCCCCGGCTTCTGTCAGGCGCACGGGTGAGGCGCCTTTGACGACCAAAGGCGCGCCAACCCATTGTTCCAGCGCCTGCATATGACGCGAGAATGAGGTTTGCGAGACATTGCGGAATTCGGCGGCACGGGTGAAATTTCTGAGTTCGACCAGAGCGAGGAAATCCTCAAGCCACCGAATGTCCATGGTTTCGATCCTTATAGTCCGATCGCGCGGTAGTAATCCGCAATCCGGGTGATTGTGACCACATAAGCGGCCATGCGCAGGGTGTCGACCTTTTGCGTGCGCTGGCAGTGCATGATGTCATCAAAGGCGCGTGTCATGATCTCTTCCAGGCCAGAGCGCACCAGATCGATCTCGCTGGTTTCGCGGGCGATTTGCTTGCGTTGCCCGTCTTGCAGGGGGCGGCCGCTGATTTCTTCGAGGGCGGCGACCACGGCCTGACCAGTGCTGGCGTTCTGGCGTTTGTCCATCAGGCCAAAGGGCAGGTGCGTGATGTTTTTCACCCATTCAAAATAGCTGACCACCACGCCGCCTGCGTTCACGTAGAGATCGGGCAGCACAAGAATGCCGCGTTGGGTGAGCACCTCTTCGGCGTCTGCGGTGACAGGGCCGTTTGCGGCTTCGACGATCAGTTTGTAATCGATTTCGTGGCAGTTTTCCAAAGTGATGGCGTTTTCTTTGGCGGCGGGGATCAAGATATCTGCGGCGCGATGGGTCAGGCCCCGCGCGCTTGGCACGGTTTCTGCACCGGGGAAATCAGCAATTGATCCGGTTTCGCGGCGAAACCCTGCAACGGCGTCGATATCCAGACCACGTTCATCAAAGATGGCGGCGTCATGTTCTACGATACCGGTGATACGTGCGCCGTCTTCTGATAGGAATTTGGCGGCGTGATAGCCCACATTGCCAAAACCCTGGACCACAACCGAAAGATCTTTGATTGATTTTTGCCCAGACAGTGGCGCGGTGTCGGGGTGGGACAGATAGGCGTTCAGCGCGTATTGCACGCCGCGCCCGGTTGCTTCGACCCGGCCTTCGATACCGCCGCGCACGACAGGTTTGCCGGTGACACAGGCGGCCTGATTGATCGCATCTGAATTGCCCAGCTTGCGGTATTCATCGGCCATCCATGCCATTTCGCGTTCCCCTGTGCCCATGTCGGGGGCGGGGACGTTGCGGCCCGGATGGATCAGGTTGCGCCGTGCCAGTTCCTGAGTGAAGCGGCGGGTGATGCGTTCCAGCTCGTCTTCGCTCCAGTCGGCGGGGTTGATTTGCAGCGCGCCTTTGGAGCCGCCAAAGGGCACATTGACCAGTGCGCATTTCAAGCTCATCAGGGTGGCGAGGGCTTCGACCTCGTCCTGATTGGCGTCGCTGGCGTAACGAATGCCGCCCTTGACCGGTTCGATGTGTTCACTGTGGACAGAGCGCCAGCCGACAAAGCTGTGGATGCGGCCGCGCAGTTTTACACCAAAGCGGACAGTATAGGTGGAGTTGCACTGGGCAATGCGTTCGGCCAGACCTTCGGGAAGGTTGACGCTGTGGGTGGCGGTGTCAATAAACCGCTCAACGCTTTGCAGGAAGTTCTGGGTGCTCATTGGGTGCTCCGTTCTGGGTCATCTTGGCGGTGGGCCTGACGGCGACGGAAGCCTGAGTGAGGGTGAATTGTCTAATGCAGATATCGCATCAGTGATGCTATTTTCGGGAGTTTCAGGGGTCGCCTCGCGCTGTAGAACGCAATACACTGGAAAAATATCAGTGAATTATCGGCAAAGGTTGGGGTAAGATATGGAAAAAAGACCCATTGTCTCCTCTCGTCATCTGGCAGAGGGAGAGGGCTGGGAAGCCTCGGAAATCGAATATGGTTTGATCATCGCCTATAATGCGTTTTCACGCTGGATGACGCGCTGTATGTCGGCGGCGGGCAATACGGATCTGACGCCTTTGGAAATTCTGGTGCTGCACAATGTCAACCATCGCAGCAAGGATAAGCGGCTGACCGATATTTGTTTTCTGTTGAATATCGAAGACACGCATACGGTGAATTATGCGCTGAAAAAGCTGTTGAAAATGGAGATGCTGACGTCGGAAAAGCGCGGCAAAGAGGTGTTTTACCGCGCGTCCGAGCAGGGGCAGGCCCTGTGTCAGGCCTACCGGGATGTGCGCGCGCGCTGCTTTATCGATGGTCTGTCCCGTCTGGATATGACCGGCGAAGATATGCGCGAGATGGCGTCCAGTCTGCGGTCCCTATCGGGGCAATATGATCAGGCGAGCCGGGCGGCCGCGTCGCTTTAGGCGTGTTGTGGATCAAACCCGCTGCGGGTGCGGTTGGCAAACCAGACCAGTGACAGCATCACCGGGACTTCGACCAGAACGCCAACAACGGTTGCCAGAGCAGCGCCTGAGCCAAGGCCAAACAGGCTGATGGCAACCGCAACGGCAAGTTCGAAAAAGTTTGACGTGCCAATCAGAGCGCAGGGTGCGGCCACGCGGTGGGATACGCCCATCATATAAGCCGCCCCATAGGCAACCGCAAAGATTGCGTAGCTTTGGATCAGGATTGGCACGGCAATCAGCGCAATCAGGGTGGGGCGCTCGATGATCTGATGGCCCTGAAGGGCAAAGAGGATCATCACGGTGACGATCAATCCCATGATCGACGCGGGTTTGACGCGGGCGCTGAAAGTGGTGATTGCCTGCTGCGTGCCCAGTGCGCGCCGGGTGGCGACCCCAGCCAGCAGGGGCAGAAGAACAAAGAGAACAGCCGACAGCACAAGCGTTTCCCACGGTACGGTGACATTGGTAACGCCGAGCAAAAAGGCGACCAGTGGTGCAAAGGCAAAGACCATGATCACGTCGTTCACCGTGACCTGAAGCAGGGTGTAGTTTTCATCGCCTTTGGTGAGTTGGGACCAGACAAAAACCATGGCCGTGCAGGGGGCAGCGCCCAGCAGGATCAGGCCTGCGATATACTGTTTGGCGTCTTCTGGCGCGATCCAGGGGGCAAAGACGGTTTCAAAGAACAAAACAGCAAGGGCGGCCATGGTAAAGGGTTTGATCAGCCAGTTCACGATCACGGTGATCAGCAGGCCTTTGGGCTGGCGTGCAACCTGACCCAGGGATGTAAGATCGACGCCGATCATCATCGGATAGACCATGGCCCAGATCAGAACGGCCACAACCAGATTGACGCTGGCAAATTCCGCAGCGGCGATCAGCTGCACTAAGGTAGGTGCAAAGCTGCCAAGGATCAGGCCTGCCATCATCGCCAGTGCGATCCAGAGGCTGAGGAAACGTTCAAAAAGTCCCATGATTTAGGTGTCCTGTGCGGGAGCGGTAAGTTTTCCGGTGGTGCGCCAGCCGAGTGCCAGAAGCGTGCCAGCTGTTGCAAGGCATAGGGGCAGGCCGCCGATTTGGTAGCTAAGGCCAGACAGCACCGTGCCCAAAAGGCGACCGGCGGCATTGGCCATGTAGTAAAAGCCCACATCCATGGTGACGCGTTCGGATTTGGTAAGCGCGAGGATCAGATAGGAATGGAGGGAAGAGTTCACTGCAAAAAGCGCGCCAAAGATCAAAAGCCCAAGGATCAGCGCAATCGTGAGCCACAGCGTTGGCGTGCCAGCGGCAAAGGCAAGTGCGGCAAGGGCAAAGGGCACAAAAGTGAGCCAGCCGACCCAGCTGCGCGCCCGGGTAAAGGCCTGATCAAGAGAGAGGTTAGCCGAGCCGACCAATTTAGGGGCGCTGGCCTGCACCGCACCATAAAGAATGATCCAGACGGCCATGAAGGTGCCCACCATGAAGAAGGCCGCGCGCGATCCTTCCGGGCTGCCATCTGACAGCACCGCGTGGAAATAGATTGGGATGCCCACCACAAACCAGACATCGCGCGCGCCAAACAAAAACACGCGCGCCGCGCTAAGCCAGTTGATATTGCGGTCTTTTGAAAAGACTTCGGAGAATTTCGCGCTCTTTTTACCGCGTGGTAGACCGGCGGGCATGCGCAGGACAATCGCTGTCAGGATGACAGCCAAAACCGCAGCCATGCCCCAGATTGCGGTCTTAAATCCGAACAGGCCCAAAAGCGCGGCACCCAGTAAAAAGCCAAGGCCTTTGACGGCGTTTTTGGACCCGGTAAGGATGGCGACCCATTTGAACAGGCTGCCATCGCCGGATGGGGCAAGCAGTTTGACCGCAGATTTTGATGACATTTTTGCCAGATCTTTGGCCACACCGGATGCCCCTTGCACCAGCATGACAAACACCACGGATGTGCCAACGGCCCATGTGGGATCCAGCTGCGCCAGTGCAATCAGTGCGACAATCTGCAGGCCAAGCCCGGCATAAAGCGTGGACGTCAGACCAAACCGGGCCGCAATCCAGCCTGCCGAGAGATTGGTGACAATGCCTGCGACTTCATAAAAGACAAAAAGCCAGGCCAATTGCAGGGGTGAGAATCCAAGGCTGTTGAAATGCAGCAGAACCAGCATGCGCAGCGCGCCATCGCTGAGCATAAAGGCCCAATAGGCGGCGGTGACAGCGATATAGGCTGCCATGCCGTTTTCTGAGGGTCCGTTTTTACCTGATTTGGCCTGGCTCATCGTCATAGCGAGGTGCCAACCATCAGGGCGACATCGGCCAGACGCTGCGCATAGCCCCATTCGTTGTCATACCATGCGTAGATTTTCAGCTGGGTGCCGTTGATCACCATGGTCGACGGCGCATCCACAATCGAGCTGCGGTTGTCATTGGTGTAATCGGTTGAAACCAACGGGCGGGTTTCATAGCCAAGGATACCTTTGAGCGGGCCTTCGGCGGCTTCTTTGAAGGCCGCGTTTACGGCATCTGCGGTGGTTTCGGTTTCCAGTTCAAAAACGATATCCGTAAGGGAGGCGTTCAACAGGGGCACGCGCACGGCATGGCCGTTCAGGCGACCGGTGAGTTCGGGGAAAATCTGTGTGATTGCTTTGGCTGACCCTGTGGTGGTGGGGATCAGTGAATTCAAGGCAGAGCGCGCGCGGCGCAGGTCTTTGGCGGGGCGGTCCACGATGGTTTGTGTGTTGGTCACATCGTGGATTGTGGTCATCGAGCCGTGTTTGATGCCAAAGTTTTCCAAAACCACCTTTACCACGGGGGCAAGACAGTTAGTGGTGCAGGAGGCGGCCGTTACGATACGGTGCTGGTTGGCATCATAGATATCGTGGTTCACACCGTAAACGATGTTGGCAGCTTCGTCTTCTTTGACAGGCGCAGAGACGACAACCTTTTTGACGCCA
>NZ_FMWG01000015.1 GCF_900102795.1 Epibacterium ulvae
GACATGGACCGTGATCACATCTACGAAGTCACCGTTGTTGGCCAAGATGCCTCTGGTGCGGAGGTAAGCCAGATCAGTTTCGAATTGGTGGTCACACAAGAGGATGCAACTTGGCAGGTGATTGGCTCAGATGAAGCTGATATGATATATTCTGATCTGCTGCGAGTTTATGGGAACTCTGGAAACGATGTCATTCAGGATGGTGCTGGTGTTCAACATCTATATGGCGGCGCGGGAAGTGATACTTTCCGGTTTGTCTCAGCAGATAATGCGGAAGATGTGATTGAAGATTTCGAAATTGCTAGCGATACTATAGACTTATCTGCATGGGGAGTATCATCGCCTGAAGCAGTTGGGTTTAGTATTTCTGAAGCGATTGACGATCAGGGCATATCACATGGAATTATCGTGAGCTTCAATGAAGAACGCATCCGCTTAAGTAATCTAACGGCAAATGATATTATCAATCTAGATGAGAGTAACTTTATCTTCGCTTGATGAGCTATCGTATTGCCGTGAAAATGGAATATTTCCTGCACTGCAGGGGGAGTATATTCATTATCAATATCATTGACGAATTGACGGTCATCTAGTTTTGTAGATTCGAGAGAACGCCGCCGGGTTTATCCCGGCGGCGATTTTTCTTTACGCTCAAGCGGCCTTTGCTTGATTTTCTGGCGCGTCCCGCACGCTTTCGTCTGTTTCAACCGTGGTTTTATCTTCCCGATAACTGCCCTGCGGAAACGCCATGTAGCGCGGCATCCAGTTGGGGTCGGCGGGGGTACGTGTGCCGTCCAGACAGGCGGACAGGATGGTCCGATGGGTTTTAGCAGTGGCGGTCAGATGTTCTTCTGCGGCTTGGGTTCCGGCATAGTCCCGCACCATGGCGTTTAAGGTGGTTTTGTCGCGGATCAGCTCGAAGAGGGTGCTGTCTGGTGACCAGTGTTTGGCCATTTCTGTGCCAAGCGTTGCGCCAAGGCTGTCGATGATTGGGCTGGTGGCGCTGAGGCTTTCCGCCATGAGGAAGGTGAGCAGCCGCAGGATGTCGCTGTCAGAGAGCGTTTGCAGATGTTCAAAGACCTCACACAGTGTGGGACGTGGCGTGAACCCTGCCTGATAGTCCTTGTTTTCAAGCAAGGTTCCAGCACCAAAACCAAGCAGGTCGGCCAAGGCGCTGCGTTCGGCTTCAAAAGCCTGTTGGCCAGTGTTCTGTGACAGGCTGTCTGTGATGTCCTCCCGCGCGGCTTTCTGGGGATCGGCATAGACCGTCCAATGACCGGACGAGGCCAACATATGGGCTGCGATCAGGCGCAAGGCCAAACTGTGGTGCCCCAAGAGATCAGCACGCACAGCCGCATGGCGGTGCAGATCGATGTAGGTCTGCGCAGGTTTGGTCAGTTCCGGTTTGGCATTCTCCGTTTTGCTCTTTGCCTCCGCCTTGCGGATGTCTTTGCGCGACAATTGCCCTTTGAACACGGTGACCTCACCATTGTGGCTCAGGCGCGTCTGTTGCGCGTTTTAATCTCTTTGCCTCCAAGCCGCATCCCAGCCTTAAAGGGGTCGAGGTGACCACCGGCACGCTCTATGTGCAAGACAACTACCCGGACCGGTTTGAAAGCGCCTGGTGCTATTTCAACGTGACCAAATCCGGGATCACCCAGCGTTTTGATCTTGGCACCAAAGCCTATGGCAAGCCAGTTGAGCATGGAAATGCCACCACATCTGCGTTGCGGGCCAGTGGCATCTCAAGTGCGGCCTTTGAGGCGGGCAAAACGGTCTGCCAATGGCCAGCGTCGTAAACGCTTCCATCGCTCACACACAGGCTGGCTCAACACGGGGCGCGCTATGCGCCCCGTCTTTCGTTTGGGGCGTCACCGCATAATCCGCCCACCCAGCGCCTTTCACAAGCCCATGTGATATCGCAAAAAATCCGACGGTTCCTTCAGTTGAGGCGCGCTGCGCCTCGTTCATCTGGAGGACGCGATATGACGCTGATCACACGACGACATCTTCTGGCCGGAGCTGCCAGCTTTGCAGCAACAAGCGCCCACGCTTCAAACGGAGCTTCAATCGGGTTTTACACTGGCTATCCAGACCAGATCACCGGCTGGACCGCGCGCCACTTCAAGCCAGAAGAATTTGCATCCAATGGCAATGGCCTCGTGAAGATCTCCGCAAGGCTCGTCGCAGAATTGGATCAGGTTCGCGCCGAGCTGGGGCAACCAATTGTCATCACCTCCGGCTACCGCGACCCGGCGTGGAACAAAGCAGTTGGCGGTGCAACACACAGCCGCCACCTGATCTCGGATGCGGTTGATATCTCGCTGCAGAGCTACAGCGTGGCAGAGTGCACCCGTTTGGCCTCGCTCTTGATGGCTCATGGCTTCACGAGCTTTGGCACATATCGACACATCCCACACATGTTGCACGCTGATATGCGCCCCAAAGCTGCAAGCTGGCATTCGGGCGGCGGCACAGGTCCCATGTGGCTCTCCCGCGCGATGCGCAAACATGGCTGGACACCTGGCATCGGCCCCACGCGCTGATCATCCATGCTGCGCGGGCAGCGCAGCATCCTCTCCCCCCATCCATTTTGATCTTGCATATGAGGTATTCCCCATGAGTAACCGACCTGCTTTAAAACCTGTTCTACACATCATTGGCGATCTTCTGAGCGCGGGTCTTTGTACCGGTATGGCCTGGCTCTTTTGGACCGCAGGCGTGGGGGACTGGGCACTGCTCAGGCTCTTTGCCGCCATCTTTGCCGTAGGCGCGCTCCAGCCGCTGGCCAAAGGCCTCTATGGCCTTCTGCGCCTTATCCTGCGCCAACGCAGCTGGGCCCGGTTCCAGCGCCAAGGGGCCGCCCCAAAAGCAGATAAGCTGGCAAGCAGCGAAGATCTCTCTGCCCGGGGCATGTTCAAATGAGCCTGCCTTTCAAACGGAGCAAACCTGGCACGGTCCGCGCTGCAATTGACCCCGAGGGCCAGCGCTTGCTTGGTCTGGATATCGAGACCAAACAGCCCGTCTTTGCACCCAAAGGCCACAGTTCCACCTATGCCGCCAATGGCAGCGGCAAGACCACCTCCGTTGCGGTCCCCGCCGTGATGAGCTTTGCCTGTAGCGAACCGCATAAAGCGATTGCAGTCCTGGACAGCAAAGACGGTGAGCTCGCCAGCCAACTGGCCCCGATGCTTGAACGCATGGGCCGTAAAGTGGCTGTTATTGACGATATGAACACGCGCCCCGAGCTTGCGCATCTCAGGGTGCATCTCAACCCCTTTGGCGCGGCCTGCGCAACCTATCAGCGCGATGCGCGCGATGTGCGCTTTTCCACGCAAGCCATCGCCGAAACTCTGTTGCCCGAGCCTGCAGAAGGCGATGCCAAGAACAAATACTTCCGCGATGTGCCGCGCGATATCATCGGCTTTGCCCTCCATGCATCGTTGTCGCGCAACCCTGAGCAGGCCACACCCGGGGCGGTGGCCGGGCTGTTGAGCGATCCGGACATGCTCAAATACATCACCGAGGTGGAAGTTGCGGAAGGCAGTCCGCTGCTGCAATCCGAAGCCCGGACCCTGATTGAAGCCTCGTCGATAGACAATTGGGGGCAACATATCAGTGAGGCGCGCCGGGCCTTGCAGCTGTTTGCACCGGGCACACGCCTGCATGATGTCGGAACGCACAAACCAAAATCCCATTTTGAGCTGATCAATCAAGGTTATGTCATCTTCATTGTTGGCCCGCAGCGGTTCTTAAATCTCTGCGCCTCCTATTACGCTCTCCACATCCAGGCCTTTTGCGATGCGCTTTATGATCAGGCGGGCGCTTTGCGGGTCATTGCCGATGAGTTCACCAATACCCCTCTAAAATCACTTGTGGCAGCGCTAACAACGCTCAGAGCCTATGGGGGCGAGATCCATATGATCAGCCAGTCCCGCTCAGAGGTGGTCCGTAAATTTGGCGCAAAAGAGACCCAGACCATCGAGGACAACAGCATCACCATGCAGTGGCTGTCCTTCTCCTTTGATGAGGCGAGCCGCGTCTCAAAAGCGATGGGGGAAGGTCATACGGTGATGCGCGGCATCAGTGGCAGCGCCGCTGATCTCAAAACCCAAACCAACCTCAGCCTTGCAAAACAGCCCCATATGACACCGGCTGAACTGATGGCACTGCCGCGCAACTGGATCCTGAACCACGTTAAGGGGTTGGGGTTTTTCTTTACCGAACGTCTGACCCAGGCCAATATCTGGCCCTACTGCGATCACTACGCCGACAACGCCCTGGAAGGCGCGCGCCTGCCCTCAGATCCCAAAGTGACCTTTGTCGCGCCCGCTGGCTTTATTGGAGGTGTAGCATGATTGGGCGCGGCAGGGGTGCCTGCCAGGTTCCACGCGCCTTCAGGTGTGGAGAGCCTACAGCGCGCGAGCGAATGCCCAGGCTAATGTATCGAGGCAAGACATTCAGCGTCACGCGGCATGTAGATCCGATCTTTGAGCCCAAAGCGCAATTGCAACGCCACCCGGGCCGAGATCTTCAACCCAGCCAGCACCGTCGCAGATGTGGCGATGCCTCGGGCAATGGTCTCATCACAATGGGCGCGATCCTCAGAGTCAAAAAGCATCCAGGGCTCAACCGCTTGCCAGAACTGCGCGTAGCTCAGGGGCTGCAACCAGTCTTCAACGGCTTGGATATCTTCAAACATGCTCTGATCATACCACGCCCTGCACATGCCTTGCAAATTTGGAGTGTATTATCATGAGTTTATCCCCCTATGACGCGGTACGAGAGACCTATCGGCTGGCGTTCCAGCAATCCCTACAACGAGACTTGGTGACCCAGAAAGATTGGGAGCAATATTTAGGGATCGCACATGAGGCAGCCACGCGCACCGATCAGGAAAACACCTCGTTCCAGCAAGACTACAAACACCGCCTGATAGAGGCCTATGACGTCATCTTGCGCGAGCAAAATGCGCGCAAGTTGAACCACCCCAAGCCCAGCTGGGCCGTGAACACCCCACTCGAGGACACCACACTCAGCAATGAGCGTCTCAATCTCATGGCGCGCAACCGCGTGCAGGCCGATCACGACGCGCGTCTGTTGATGATCCGCACCGATGAGATGGATCAATATCAAGGCCTGTCCAAAGACCTCGCGGCCCGCGCAAAGATCCGCAGCCAGGCGCGCGATCAGCGCAAGGACCAGGCCAAAGAGGCCTTCGCCCAAGTGAAGACCAAAGACCCGCAGCACACACCCAGCCGATCCGGCCCAACCCGTTCATAACAGGAGACCAACCACATGAGCACTCAATCAGATCAACGTGATCGCATTCAAGCAGCCCGCGACAGCTATTCGGGCAAGAGCCTGACCAACAGCCAGTTGCAGTCCGCCTGGGCGATCTCCAGCATTTTGCACAGTCAGATTCAAAAGACGGGCTCGTTCCGTGAACCGCTCACAGATTACGCCCACGCCTTTGCACGCGGTGAACGCTTTGATGCGCTGCGCGCGGAAGCCATTTTGCGCGATGTCTACACCGCTCGCTATGAGCAAAGCCTCAACCAAACCCGAGAAAGCCTCTTGGAGCGTGAGAAGGCCTTGCCAGAGACCGCACAGGCCCGCGCTTTGGCACAGGCCCAATCCATCAGTGCGCGCATTCAAGACGGCGCGACCCAGCCCTTCTATCAAGCCTATGACACTGCAGCCGTGGCGCTTTCAAAAGAGCTCTCGATCACCCAAGCCGGAGCAAAGACACTGATGAAAGAGGCTTTTGAGCAAAGCCCGGAAAGCCAGGGGCGCACGCTGTATGAAGTCGGCAAAGACTATGAAGATGCCTACCACCGCCCGGCCAAAGAAGCGGAAATCGCCGCCCGCAAAGCCGAACAGCTCCAAACCCGCCCACCAGAGCGCCAGCGCACACGATAGTATGGGCTTAGGAAAATAATCCTGTTCAAAAAACAACTTACGTGATTTCATGCTCTCCTTTGATCTCAAAATAGAGGAGCATATGACGAAAGGAATAAAATGAAAGATATACCACAAGCCCCACCCAAAACCCGTCCCAGCATTCATCTGAACTGGCAGTATTGGTTGCCCTATTTTGAGGACAGCACCGCCACTGAAGCGGAAAAACAGCAGCTCATCGAAACCCTCTGGTCCATCGTCCTCGCCTTTGTCGACCTCGGCTGGGATCTCAACACCGATCCAGAAACCCGTGGACAAAGTTTAGATCTCACCGCCGCCCTGCGCGCCGCTGTGGTACAATCAGAAGACACTGACAAGGAGGAGATATGACACAAAAAGCCGTTATATACTGTAGAGTTAGCAGTCGATCCCAAGAGACTGAGGGGCATGGCCTAGAAAGCCAGGAAACCCGTTGCCGCCAGCACGCCGAAGCCAAGGGGTATGAAGTCGCTGCCGTATTCCCCGACACGATTTCTGGCGGCGGCGACTTTATGCAACGCCCGGGGATGCTAGCATTACTGTCGTTCTTAGACGCCCAACCAAACGAGCGTTTTGTGGTGATCTTTGATGATCTCAAACGCTTTGCGCGCGACACCCGCTTCCATCTGGACCTACGTGACGCGTTCCGCAGACGGGACGCCACAATCGAATGCTTGAACTTCAAATTCGATGACAGTCCCGAAGGCGAATTCATCGAAACAATCATGGCCGCGCAAGGTGCGCTGGAGCGCAAACAGAACGGTCGCCAGGTTGCTCAGAAAATGAAAGCGCGGATGCAGTCGGGCTATTGGATTCACAACCCGCCCATCGGGTATCGATATGAAACCATCAGAGGGCGCGGGAAAATGCTCGTCGCAAACCCGCCGTTTGACTGCATCATTCGCGAAGCATTTGAGGGCTATGCCTCGGGGCGGTTTGCCACCCAAGCTGAGGTGAAACGCTTTTTTGAGAGCTTTCCAAACTTCCCGCGCAACAAGCACGGTGAAATCAAGCAGCAACGTGTCAGTGATATCCTCGCGCAACCGATCTATGCGGGATACATCTGCTCTGACACCTATGGCATCCACTGGCTCAAAGCGCAGCATTCGCCGCTCATTTCCTTAGAAACCTATGAAAAGGTGCAGGAGCGCAAGCAAGGATCGCGCTATGCGCCTCAACGCAAAAACATCGGCAATGACTTTGCCCTGCGCGGCATTGCTTGCTGCGCCGACTGCAATACGCCGCTGCGCTCAAGCTGGTCGAAAGGCAAGTATAAACACTACGCCTATTACCTATGCCAAACCAAAGATTGCGCATCATACGGCAAATCGATCCCGCGTGAAAAGGCAGAGGGTGAGGTTGGCGCAATCATCAAGTCACTCCAGCCCAGTAAAGGTCTGGTGGCTTTGGTGCGCGCCATGTTCCGCAGCGCTTGGGACGCTCGTCGCGCTCAGGCCAGCGCAATCCGCAAAGAGGGGCAAGCCCAACTGCGTGACATCGATAAGAAAATGGAAACACTGCTGACCCGCAGTCTGGAAACAGACAACGCGGCCATGATCAGCATGTGCGAGGCAAAGCTGACGGAACTGCAGAAACAAAAGGCAATTCTGACTGAACAGCTGGCAAAACAGGTGGAACCCAAAAGAGCGTTCGACGAAAAACTAGAACTCTCGCTGAAATTCCTATCAAGCCCTTGGAAACTCTGGGAAAGCGGTGACATCACCCTACGGCGTCTCGTCCTCAAACTTGCCTTCACAGACCACGTGCAATACTGCCGAAATGAGGGGGCTAGAACTCCAGAAAGAGCCTTTCCATTCAAAGCCTTAGGTGCACTTAGAAAGCTAAATCTCAATCTCAATAATGGTGCGGTCGAGAAGACTCGAACTTCCACTCCGGTTAAGGAACAGCGACCTCAACGCTGCGCGTCTACCAATTCCGCCACGACCGCACTGTCTTAGGCTTGGTGGGGCGCGTATAGACCAGCTGTTTCACGATGTGAAGAGCGAAAACGCCCCTTTTCGCGCTTTTATCAGCAATTTTTCACGCACGGTCGAAACAGAAACTACCATGCTAAATTAAAGTAACGACATGACACCTAACCACCACGATGGCGGAATTTTCTTGCAAGGCCGCTTGTAGTTTTTCTCCATCTACTTAGCTACTGCTGGACATGCAGCATATATCATCGACCGCAGACATCATTGGCCCCGTTCTTATCTTAGATCATACTGAGGAACGGCAGCTGCATCTTGCAGCTCTGTTCATTGTGCCCCATGGCGTGCCCCTTCCTGATGTCACCACGGCAAGCGGACAAGCACAATCAACGCGACTTGCCAGCTATTCAAAAGCAGAGATATGGGCCGCTCGTTTTACACTGCCGACGGATCAAAACAGCTGGTACACATGGAACGGAGAGACCTTTTCTGTTGCAACAGACTACGCAAATGATCTCCGCATCGCTTATGTTTCTTGCAATGGCGAAGAACATGGCGATCTGGAACGTGAAGGGTCCGAACGCAATGCGATGTGGGCGCGCCTGAAGGAGCAGCACAAAACCCAACCCTTTGGGTTATTATTGCACGGCGGCGATCAAGTCTACGCGGATGAAGCCACGCATGATCACTCGCTAAGCGAGGATTGGCCAGAAAAGCTGCCACGGGATCCATCTCGTGCGGAATTACAAGATCTGCACACACACTTGCGAGAAAAATTCTTTGAACGTTACGCTTCTCTGTATCGTTCACCAGAATTTGCTTGGATCGCTGCGCGTGTGCCATCCCTTATGCAATGGGATGATCACGATATTTGCGACGGGTGGGGTTCTCTTCGACGATCCCGCACCTATTCACCAGTCGGACAGACCCTTTTCACCGTGGCGCGTGAGGCTTTTTTAGTTTTCCAACATGCCAGCACTGCAGACAGCCTTCCTGGGCGTTTCAAGGACTCCCAAGGGCACCATTTAGGGTGGGATATAGCGCTCCCAAATCTTCGTATTGTTGCGCCCGATTTGAGATCAGAACGAACCCGGCGCGACATCATGGGGCCCGGCGGATGGAATCAGATTGAGGCAACGCGTGATCAGACCTTTGAAGGACGGACATTCCTCATGTCGAGCGTACCTCTGCTTGGACCGCGCCTGTCTTTGATTGAGGCCATCATGGTCTTAATCCCGCAGATGCAAAAATATGAGGATGATTTGCGCGACCAATGGCAAAGCCGCGCCCATCGCGACAGCTGGCGGCGTATGTTGCGACTGATGATAGATATGTGCCAACAGCCCAATCATAATGTCACCGCCCTTTCAGGAGAAATCCATCTGGCGACACGGGCAACGATGCGACTGAAAGCTGGAGATGAGATGCATCAGCTTGTGGCCTCAGGTATCGCGCATCGCGCACCACCAAAAGTCTGGGCACGCATTCTAGGCAATCTGGCGTGGTTTGGAGAAGCTCCGCTTGCACAACATCCTATTCGTATTCGACGCATTCCCGGGCAACGTTTCCGCTATGTCGCAGAGCGCAACTATCTTATCCTTGAACGTCAGAATGAGGCATGGACAGCCTCTTGGGATATCGAATCCAGTGGCCTTTCTGCCCCAATGCAGATCTAATATGCAACACATGTTGCAATGCCATCACACCCAACAATCACACTACAATACGAAGATACTGATTTGAAACGGAAACCCCCTGCGCACCGTTGACACCGTACTGCAGCACTCAAAATCTATGTATATTTTGACACCTCGATCCAGTACCCGACCATTCAACGTCCCCACTGTTAGGGTTAACATATTTCAAATCAGCCACACACTGGTTTTGGAACACACGCAGAGAAAGGCACGAGACGATGGCAAAAAATGAATGGTGGCGTGGTTCTGTTACCTACCAGATCTACCCTCGCTCTTTCATGGATTCTGATGGGGATGGTGTCGGTGATTTACCTGGCATCACCCAACGCCTTCCTCATATTGCCTCTCTCGGAGTCGATGCGATCTGGATCTCACCTGTTTTCAAATCGCCGATGAAAGACATGGGATATGATGTGTCGGACTACACCGATATCGACCCATCTTTTGGTACGTTGGGCGATTTTGATGCCTTCGTCGCACGCGCGCATGCCCTAGGTCTGAAAGTGATCATCGATCAGGTGATTTCGCATTCCTCGGATGAACATCCGTATTTTAAGGAAAGCCGCAAATCGCGCGACAATTCAAAGGCTGATTGGTACGTCTGGGCGGATCCAAATCTGGACGGAACACCGCCCAACAATTGGCAAGCAATCTTTGGCGGCGGTGCATGGGAATGGGATGCGGGACGTCGGCAGTATTACTTCCACAACTTCCTGCGTGAACAACCCGACTGGAATTTCCACAATCCAGAAGTTCAAGATCACCTGCTTGGCACTATGAAGTTCTGGCTGGATCGCGGTGTGGATGGGTTCCGTTTGGACACCGTGAACTTCTACTTCCACGATCGCTTGCTGCGCGACAACCCTGCGAACTATTTGGAGTGGTCACAGGACGCGGTGAAACCCTATGACATGCAATATTGTCTCTACTCTAAGAACCAACCTGAAAATCTGACGTTCCTGGAACGTATTCGCGCTCTCTTGGATCAATATGATGCACGCGCCACTGTCGGTGAAGTCGGCGACGCGCATCACGCCATTGAAATGATGGGAGAGTATACCTCGGGTAAGCGTCTGAATATGGCCTATTCCTTTGACATGCTTGGCCCCGATTTCAGCGCTGAACATTTCCGCAGCCGTATCAAGAACTTCTTTGATAAAGCCCCCGACGGCTGGCCCTGCTGGGCTTTTTCCAACCACGATGTACCCCGCCATGTGGGCCGTTGGATGCCACATGCCAAAGACCAAGATGATCTGGCTCGTCAAGCGGCCGCAATGCTTTTAAGCTTTGAAGGCTCCGTGTGCCTTTATCAAGGTGAAGAACTTGGCCAGGTTGACACTCTTCTGGAGTTTGAAGAACTCACAGATCCGCAGGGCATAAACTTCTGGCCAGAGGCGACTGGTCGCGACGGTTGCCGCACCCCTATGGTGTGGGATGCAGGTCAGCCACATGGCGGGTTTTCCATCGCAGAAAAAACCTGGTTACCGGTCAAAAACCCACAATTAATACGGGCTGTTTCGGCACAGGAAACGGAGGGCAGCGTTTTATCTTTCTATCGCGAAATGCTCGCATTGCGTAAAGACAGCGCAGATCTGAAGCTTGGCAAACAGGTATTTTTGGACCTCCCGGAACCTTTGCTTGGTTATATGCGCGGAGACAACACGCTTTGTCTGTTCAATCTCTCTGCAGCTTCCGTGACATGTGAACTTCCTGCAAACATTGCACCAGTGCTTCAACAAAGCCTGTCATTGAAAGGAAATTCTGTCACTTTAGGGGCCAATGGGTTTGTCATCGGCACGCATTCCGGCGTTTAATGGCAAAGCGGAGGCATTCACGTGTGAGGATGCCTCCCAGACACAGCGCGCAGACCCTAAAACCTCTGCACCACGTTCGATAGGGGACTAAACATGCCAAGCGACCTGCCCAGCCAGTTGTGCGAAGACACAATAAAGGCATTGCAGCGCGGCCACCACGCAACCCCCTTTGATATCCTCGGCGTCCATCAAGAGGGGGATTTAATTTGGCTGCGCGTCTTTCTGCCGCAAGCGACAGCCCTGGACGCACTGACCCCAAATGCTGAGTTGCCGCTACAACAGATCGACGCGGGGGTCTTTGTCACCCGGCTTCCCAGTATCGATACGCCTTATCAGCTGCGGGCCACATTTGAAGGCGGCGACATTTGGATTTTTGAAGATCCCTATCGCTTTGACCCTGTGCTTGGCGCATTTGATCAACACCTGATTTCCGCAGGCACACACCACCATCTGTGGCGCGCACTGGGGGCCCATGTGCTCACACATCAGGGTATCGATGGAACACATTTTGCAGTCTGGGCGCCCAATGCCCAGCGCGTTTCTGTGGTGGGCGATTTTAACAGCTGGGACGGTCGGCGCAGCCCGATGCGCCAGCTGGGTCACACAGGGGTTTGGGAAATTTTCCTCCCCGCGCTTGATGATGGCACCCTCTACAAATACGAAATCCTCCCGCAAAACGGCCCTGCCTTTCTAAAGGCAGACCCATTTGGATTTGGCGCCCAGCATCCGCCCGAAACCTCTTCTGTGGTACGGGATATCAGAGGTTATGGCTGGGATGATGCCAACTGGATGGCCCAACGTGGAAAGAAAAACCATCGAGATGCGCCAATCTCTATCTATGAGGTCCATTTGGGGTCTTGGCGCCGCAAAACGGATGAAGGCAATCGTCCACTCAGCTACAAAGAACTGGCAGATGAACTGGTCAATTACGCGCTTGAGATGGGGTTTACACACCTTGAATTCCTGCCGGTCAGTGAATTCCCATTTGATGGGTCCTGGGGATACCAGCCCGTTGGTCTTTATGCCCCGACAATTCGATTTGGCCCTCCACACGAATTTCGCGATCTGATCGAAGCCGCACATAAGGCCGGGTTAGGTGTTATTCTGGACTGGGTGCCGGGCCATTTCCCGGCTGACGCGCATGGCCCTGCGTTGTTTGACGGCAGTCACCTTTATGAACACGCAGACCCGCGCGAAGGGTTTCACCAAGACTGGAATACGCTCATATACAACTATGGCCGTACCGAGGTCCGCAATTTCTTAACCGCCAATGCAACTTATTGGCTGGAAGAATACCATGTGGACGGGCTGCGCGTGGATGCGGTCGCATCAATGCTCTACCGCGATTATTCCCGTGCCGATGGAGAATGGATTCCCAACCACAACGGTGGGCGCGAAAACTATGAAGCCATTGAGTTTCTGCAAGACATGAACCAAACCGCTTACGGCGAAGTGTCAGGGATCATGACTATTGCTGAAGAAAGCACTGCTTTTCCCGGTGTCTCAACCCCTGTGGATGCAGGCGGCTTGGGGTTTGGATTCAAGTGGAATATGGGCTGGATGAACGACACGCTACGTTACATCGAAAAGGACCCCATTTACCGGTCTTATGATCATCATCTGATGACCTTCCCAATCGACTATTCATTCACCGAGAACTTTATCCTGCCGATCAGCCATGACGAAGTTGTACATGGCAAAGGCTCCATGCTGCAGAAAATGCCCGGGAATGAGTGGGAACGCTTTGCCAACCTACGCGCTTATTATGGCTTCATGTGGGGGCACCCGGGCAAAAAACTCCTATTTATGGGGTGCGAATTCGCGCAGTGGGAAGAATGGAACCACGATCAAGCCTTGGACTGGGACGCCTTGCAGGGCAAAAACCACAAAGGCATGCAAGAGTTGGTCCGTAACTTAAATCAGCTCTACCAAGCCACTCCTGCACTCTATCAGCGTGACTGTGACCCTTCAGGCTTTCAATGGCTGTGCAATCACCCCGAGCACTCCGTAAGCGCCTTTCTCCGCTTGGGGAACCCAGGCGAAGCACCCGTGCTGGTGGCCTGTAACTTTACACCGATCGCGCAAACCTCGTTCCGTATTGGAGTGCCGCAGGCGGGCACATGGCGCGAAGTGCTAAACACAGATGCTGTTAAATTCGGAGGAGAAGGACGCCACAACGCCCCTGCTCTCTCGACAATCGATCTTGCTTGGGACGGCCATCCACAAGCGCTCGATATCACATTGCCCCCTTTGGCAACGGTGATGTTGCAACTCACAACAGACTGACAGGATATTCTTGGGAGGATATATCATGACAGAAACCAAAAGACTGACACAGCGCTCCATGGCGTTTGTACTGGCCGGCGGCCGCGGATCCCGCTTGAAGGAACTGACAGACCGTCGCGTCAAACCTGCAGTCTATTTTGGCGGCAAGACCCGGATTATCGATTTCGCTCTGTCTAACGCTTTGAACTCCGGCATTCGTCGTATCTCTGTCGCGACACAATACAAAGCCCACAGTTTGATCCGCCATTGCCAACGTGGCTGGAACTTTTTCCGGGCAGAGCGCAATGAATTTCTGGATATTTTACCCGCTTCCCAGCGTGTAGATGAAAGCATGTGGTATCGTGGAACCGCCGACGCTGTGGCGCAAAACATTGATATCGTTGATAGCTACGGTGTGGACTATATTGTCATTCTGGCAGGGGATCACATCTACAAAATGGATTACGAGCTGATGTTGCGCCAGCACGTTGAAGCCACAGCAGATGTGACCGTTGGATGTTTGACCGTACCCCGCGCAGAGGCCAGCGCCTTTGGCGTAATGGATGTGGATGCAAACAGCCGCATTACCTCATTTCTGGAAAAACCTGCAGATCCTCCTGCAACGCCCGAAGACCCTAATGTCTCGCTCGCTTCCATGGGGATCTATGTGTTCAATTGGAAATTCCTGCGCGATTTATTGCTGCGCGATGCCGAGAACCCAAACTCAAGCCATGATTTTGGCAACGATCTGATCCCAGAGATCGTGAAAAACGGTAAAGCCGTTGCACACCGTTTTGATGACAGCTGTGTACGCGCGCCCGGAGCTGACAGCTATTGGCGAGATGTGGGCACATTGGATGCATTTTGGGAAGCCAATATTGACCTCACCAATTTCACCCCCACTCTGGACCTATGGGACAAGGATTGGCCCATCTGGACCTACTCCGAAAGCGTGCCACCGGCAAAATTCATTCACGATGAAAAAGACCGTCGTGGGATCGCGATATCATCGATGGTCTCGGGCGGATGTATTATTTCAGGGACAGAGGTGCGCAATTCGTTGCTGTTCACGCAGGTGAAAACCAATTCCTACGCTGTTCTGGATCACTCAGTCGTTTTGCCAGATGTTGTGGTAAACCGCTCTGCGCGGCTCACGAAATGTGTAATTGACCGCGCCGTTGTAATCCCGACTGGGCTTGTTGTGGGGGAAGATCCTGTTGAAGATGCAAAATATTTCCGCGTGACAGATAAAGGCACGACCTTGATCACACAAGAAATGGTCAACGCCTGGGAGGCTGCCCAGTGAGCACGGCACAACATATCCGTGTTCTTTCTGTCACTTCGGAATGCGTCCCTTTGGTGAAAACTGGTGGGCTCGCAGATGTAGCGGGTGCGCTGCCCAGCGCATTGACGCCATTCGGTATCGAAATGCGCACCTTAGTGCCAGGCTATCCACAGGTCATAAAACAACTGGAAGCAGCGCATTTGGTCGCCCAATTCCATGATCTGTTTGGTGGCAGTGCCCGGGTCTTGGAAGCGAACGTAGCCGGATTAGATCTGTTGGTTCTGGATGCACCTCACCTTTATGATCGCAATGCAGGCATTTACCTAAACGAAGATGGACTGGACTGGGCGGATAATCCGCAACGATTTGCCGCGCTCAGCCGGATCGCAAGTGAAATCGCCAATGGCGCACTCAGTGACTGGCGGCCTGATGTATTGCATTGCCATGATTGGCAGGCAGGTCTTGCGCCGTATTACCTGTCCAAATCCGAAGCTGCAGATCAGGTGCGATCTGTGATCACCATTCACAACGTCGCCTTTCAGGGCCTCACTTCGGTTGAACTGATAACAGATCTGGAAATTGATCCAGCCGATTTCACCAGCGAAGGTGTTGAATATTTTGGGAAGATATCAACCCTCAAAGCGGGGCTGGTTTATGCAGATCGTCTCACCACGGTGTCACCCACCTATGCTGAAGAGCTCATGACACCTGAATTTGGCATGGGGCTGGATGGTGTTTTAAGGACACGCCGCAATGATCTTAGTGGCATTTTGAACGGGATTGATGAGGTCAACTGGTCTCCCGAGCATGACACAAATATCAAACCCTACAAGACCCCACGCGGCAAAATTGCAAATAAGAAACACCTACAAGAGGAGTTTGGACTTCTCCCCAGTGACGGGCCGCTTTGCGTGGTCGTTTCACGGCTAACAGATCAAAAAGGGCTGGATCTTCTGCTTGAGGCGCTCCCCACATTGCTGGAACGCGGCGGACAACTGGCTTTGTTGGGCTCTGGCGATCAAACCTTAGAACATGCCTTTGTTGCTGCAGCGGAACAGCCAAATGTGGCCGTCAAAATTGGCTACGATGAGGCGTTGTCTCATCGCATGATTGCTGGCGGCGATGCAATTATCGTCCCCTCCCGTTTTGAACCCTGTGGCCTGACACAGCTCTATGGCCTGCGCTATGGCACTTTACCCCTTGTCGCTCTGACCGGCGGCCTTGCTGATACAATTATTCCTGCAACGCCTGCGACATTGGCAAAACAGGTCGCCACGGGCGTGCAATTTCATCCGGTTACAACAAATGCGCTGGCAAACGCGCTGGCCAAGCTTTGCGACCTTTACGCAGAAGAGAAACTGTGGTCGAAACTGCAGCGAAACGCGATGGCGCATCCTGTCGGTTGGGATCAGTCAGCACAGCGCTATGCACAGCTTTATACGGATCTGACAACGGACCTTAAATGACAACGCTTCCCCTGACTGCAGGACGCCCCTACCCTTTGGGTGCCACCTTTGATGGTGAGGGGGTCAATTTCGCAGTTTTTTCACAACATGCCACCCGCGTCACACTTTGTCTTTGCGATGCAAAAGGCAATGAAACACAGCTGATAGACCTCAAGGAAAGGGACGGCCATGTCTGGCATGGGTATATTTCAGGTCTTCGCCCCGGTCAGCAATATGGCTATCGCGTTCACGGCCCCTACGAGCCAGAAAATGGACACCGCTTTAACCCACATAAGTTCCTCATTGACCCTTATGCGAAAAAGCTAACGGGCCATCCGAAATGGAACAACGCACTTTATGGCTATAAAATTGGCCATGCAGACGGAGATCTAAGCTACGAAAAACGCGACAGCGCCCACTACATGCCGCGCTCGGTTGTCGTAGACCCATCGTTCACCTGGGGCCGCCAAGAGTTGCGCCGGATAGACCGCCCCTGGAGTGAAACAATCCTATATGAAGCCCATGTGAAAGGCCTGACAGCCGAACGCAACGATGTGCCACATGCCGGACGCTATCTCGGCATGGCCTCTGATCCAATTTTGGAACATCTGACCAAGCTGGGGGTCACAGCGGTTGAACTGTTACCGGTGCAGGCCTTCGTCGATGATCGGTTTCTGACCGACAAAGGGCTGACCAACTATTGGGGCTATATGACTTATGGCTTCTTCGCCCCGGAACCGCGTTATATGTCTGATGGAGATATCGCTGAGTTCCAGCAAATGGTAGCGCGGTTTCATTCAGCCGGTATCGAGGTCATTCTGGATGTGGTTTATAATCACACCGCAGAAGGTGATCACATGGGACCAACCCTGTGCTTCAAAGGCTTTGACAATGCCAGCTACTATCGCCTGACTCATAACAAGCGCTACTATGTGAATGACACAGGTTGCGGCAATGCGCTCAACATGGATCATCCATTTGTGCTGCGTATGGTTATGGACAGTCTACGCTATTGGGTGGAAGTGATGCATGTCGATGGCTTTCGCTTCGATTTGGCCTCCACCCTTGCGCGCTCCAATGGTGCCTTTAATCGCGATGGCCCTTTCATGCGCGCAATCCGACAGGATCCTGTACTGAACAAAGTCAAACTCATTGCCGAACCCTGGGACGTTGGTCCCGATGGCTATCAATTAGGAGCCTTCCCGGCGCCGTTTTCGGAATGGAATGACAAATACCGGGATCAAGTCCGCCGGTTCTGGCGTGGCGACCACGGTATGGTATCAAAACTCGCGTCCCGCGTCGCAGGATCTGCACTGCGTTTTGATCATGACGGGCGACGCGCCACATCATCCGTGAATTTTCTGACAGCGCATGATGGCTTTACCCTGATGGACACTGTCAGCTATCAACAGAAAGACAATCGCGGCAACGGGGAAGACAATCGCGATGGTCATGATCACAACTTTTCAGACAACCTCGGCCATGATGGTGCGACCGAGGCGTTAGATATTCAGGCCAAACGTGCCCAGCGCCGCCGCAACATGCTTGCCACATTGCTGCTAAGCCAAGGCACGCCTATGCTCCTTGCTGGTGATGAGCTCGGCAATTCACAAAACGGCAACAACAACGCCTATTGTCAGGACAATCCAATCGGGTGGGTGAATTGGAAGCAAGGCGATCCTGACTTCCTTGAATTTTGCCAGAAAGCCATTGCGTTTCGCGCAGGAAACCCGATCTTGCGGCAAAAACGCTTTCTACACGCGCAACAACGTTTTGTAGATGGAAAAACAGATCTGTTCTGGCGGCGTCCAGATGGCGCACCGATGACAGATGACGATTGGAACCATCCCGAACAGAGCTTTCTGGGCGCTGAAATGCGCATGGCCCGTGGAACACCCCCATACGAGCCGCGCCATGGTGCGATCTATATCGTGTTCAACAATGGGAACGAGGTTGAAATCACACTCCCAGAAACCCCTGATGGACAGCTTTGGCATCGCAGCTTTGACACCGCAGATATCCACACACCCCAAACCAACTCCAATCAAACCACCATTCAGGCGTCATCCGTTGTCGCCTTTACCCTCACAGACTCCATTCATTAGATCCGCTCAAGACATTGGGAGACGTCGAACATGACCGTCCAAGTGATTGAAACTCAGCCCATCGAGGGCCAAAAACCCGGCACCAGCGGTTTACGCAAGAAAACTCGCATTTTCATGCAGCTGCATTTTCTGGAAAACTACGTCCAATCCATTTTCGACGGCATTGATGGGGTCGAAGGAAAACAATTGGTTGTGGGGGGCGATGGGCGCTTTTTCAACGATCAAGCCATCAAAATTATCCTGCGCATGGCTGCCGCCAATGGCGCCAAAGCCTGTATCGTCGGGCAAAACGGAATCCTGTCCACCCCGGCTGCCTCTCATCTGATCCGCAAATTAAAAACCGATGGTGGGTTGATCCTGTCCGCCAGCCACAATCCCGGCGGTGAGAATGAAGATTTCGGACTGAAATACAACGGCCCCAACGGAGGCCCAGCAAACGAAGGCACCACAGACAAGATCTTTGAACGCACCAAATCAATCACCAGCTACAAGATATTAGCGAGCGGTGATTTAGATCTGAGCCAGATCGGCACAACGCAGGTTGGTAACATGCAAGTTGATGTGATTGACCCAATCACAGATTACGCAGATCTCATGGAAGAGTTGTTTGACTTCGACGCCATCCGCTCCCTTTTTGCCAGCGGCTTTTCCCTACGCTTTGACGCAATGCATGCTGTCACTGGCCCCTATGCCACAGAAGTATTGCAAAACCGCCTTGGAGCGCCACAGGGGAGCGTCGTCAACGCGACCCCGCTGCCCGACTTTGGCGGTGGCCATCCCGATCCAAACCCGATCTGGGCCAAAGAGCTGATGGATTGCATGTACAGCGACACCGCTCCAGATTTTGGAGCAGCCTCTGACGGAGATGGTGATCGCAATATGATCGTCGGCAAGTCCTGTTACGTGAGCCCCTCTGATAGCTTAGCTGTCCTTGCA
Source organism: Epibacterium ulvae (assembly GCF_900102795.1). Lineage (GTDB taxonomy): Bacteria > Pseudomonadota > Alphaproteobacteria > Rhodobacterales > Rhodobacteraceae > Epibacterium > Epibacterium ulvae. Next base: position 19,422 of record NZ_FMWG01000015.1, read on the forward strand.
GACCTCGCACATCTCGCACCTGCCTATAGTGCTGGCCTCGCTGGTGTTGCCCGTTCTATGCCCACATCAGGTGCCGCAGACCGAGTAGCTGAAGCGAAAGGTATCCCCAGCTTTGAAACACCCACGGGCTGGAAATTCTTTGGCAATTTGCTTGATGCAGGAAAAGTCACGCTATGCGGAGAAGAAAGTGCCGGCACAGGATCAAACCATGTGCGCGAAAAAGATGGGCTTTGGGCTGTTCTGCTATGGTTGAATATCCTAGCGAAAAAACGGATCTCGGTCACGGAGCTTTTAAAAGAGCACTGGCAACGCTACGGGCGCAACTATTACTCACGCCACGATTACGAAGCTGTTGAAACAGAGGCTGCAAACAGCTTGATGAATGATCTGCGTAGGCGCCTCACCGACCTGCCCGGTCAAACGATTGGCGCGCTCACTGTCGCGCGTGCTGATGAGTTTGCTTATGATGACCCGGTTGATGGCTCACATTCAGCGGGTCAGGGCTTGCGGGTCTTTTTTGACAATGGCGCACGTGTCGTGTTTCGTCTGTCAGGAACTGGAACACAGGGCGCAACGTTGCGCGTCTACCTTGAACAACTAGAGACAGATCCATCCGCCTTAGACCACGAACCACAACATGCGCTCGCGGATATCATTGCTGCAGCTGATCAGCTTGCAGGTATAACCGCACGAACCGGTCGGAATGGCCCAGATGTGATCACATAAGAAGATATAGCAGCGTCGGCAGGGGAAAAAGCTTCTCCTGCCGTGTTAAACTTCTGTCCATTTCAACGGTTTTTCGAGAACAATGCGCTCGCACCGATGATACGCAAGGTCGCTGTGGCAAAGCACAACGCACCAAAACTCCAAGCTAGTGGTGCAAAATAGCCTGGCAATAAACACAACAAAACGAAGAAGGCGATCGTTTCCGTCCCTTCCAATAATCCATTGGAATAATAAAGCGATTTACTACCTTGGGACGTCGTCTCCAGACCGTGCTTTTCAGCCAGAATCGCGTAGCCCAGAAAACTGGTGCCATTGAAATAAAACGATGTCAGCAAGAAGGCCCCAGAAATGCCATTGTGAGCGGGATCCGCTAAGACAAAAGCAAATGGAACAGCACCATAGAATAAGAAATCTGCCGCAATATCGAGATAGCCGCCGAAATCAGTTTTCTGTGTCGCACGTGCAATCGCACCATCCAGCCCATCGGCGAGACGTGACAGCAAAAGCGGTACTAAAGCCAATTCCATTCGTCCGCATGCAATCATCACCGCCGACAGCAGCCCAAGCAAAAGCCCCAATATTGTCATCGCATTTGCTGTCATGCCCCATCGGGCAAGCCATCTGCCAAGCTGGTTAAGCGGTGGGTCGATCATTTTTCGCATTGTCGCGTCGAGCATATGAACTCCTATCTCGTCCCGCGTATGTAGCGACCCTTATGTCACATAGGCAATCATTCACACAGAGATGTGAGGATATCGCCTATATCTCAATGCTACACTCTTAGAGACGCAAGCCTTACCAAGATCATCACCCGTAATATTTAATCACTGCTCTTCGATATCAGATCGCAAACGCTCCCAGAGGTTATTTAACGTCGACTTCTTATTCTCGCGATCTCGATAAAGGCGAATTTCAAGCTGACTTATATGGCTTTTGTCACCCACGATCTGCAACGCACCACTATCCAATTCCTGCTGGCATAAGGCTTGTGGCAACCACCCCAGCCCAAATCCTTCCAAAATCATTGCCTTTACTGAATTGGCCAAAGCGCTGCGGTTCACAACAAGGATTTTGGGCCCGTCCAAATGGGTGCGCAAGGTTGCGTCCACAAGAGCCTTCAGCGCAGAAGCACTGCCATAAGATAACAGCGAGACCGGCTTGTTCTGCCCTTTCTGCAAATGATGCAGCGGCCCATTTGGTCCTGTTTTAGCGACAGGCATAAACACGTCTCTGGCAAGGGTGATATATTCACAATTCGCAGCCTCCAGAGGAGACAGAAAATCCATCGCCGGATGCCAGTAGGTCAAGATGACATCACAATATTGCTGTTGCAAAGCAGCGACAAACTGGCTTGCCCCCCAACTGGTGGAGTTCAGGTCAATATCAAGACCGCCTGCATCCACAAGAGGGGCAATATGGCTTTTGTAATGTGTCAGATAAAGAGAATGCGATGTCGCAAAACGAATGACGTTTTCGCCTGCAGCATCCACAATCTGGCAGCGTTCAATCGTTTCCTCATAGGTGCTGAGGATAACACGTGCTTGCGTCAAAAACACCTCACCAGCAGGTGTCAAAGACAAAGGCAAAGTCTGGCGATTGATCAAACGCACGCCAACCTCGTCTTCCAGCGCGCGAATGCGCCGCGAAAACGCGGGTTGACTGACATTGCGATCTTCGGCAGCGCGTGAAAAATTCTTATGCGCCACCAAAGCCTCAAAATCTTTGAGCCAAATGGTATCCAAATGCCTAGGTCCGCTTGCCTGAGTAAGTCATGAATATGCCTGTCAGATAGGCTTACAGACGCCCTTCTTCAACGCCATGACAGGCTACGGTGCTGCCATCTGTTTGTTGAATGGGGCGTGGTTTTTCCGCAAGGCATCGATTGTTCGCAGCCGGGCATCTCGTGTGGAAAGGGCACCCCGTCGGCAGGTTGATCGGCGTCGGTATTTCACCCTTTAACCGAATATGGTTGGGTTTATCGTCCTTTAGCTGCGGCACAGCTGACAGGAGTGCTTTTGTATATGGATGTTTCGGGGACGCAAACAATGTTGCGGTATCTGCCATTTCACAAATCGCACCAAGATATAACACCACCACCTTTGATCCGAAATGCTCCACAACCGAGAGATCATGCGTAATAAACAGATAGGTAAGGCCGCGGTCTTCTTTCGCGTCCAGCATCAAGTTCAATACCTGCGCCTGAATCGATACATCCAACGCCGAAATCGGTTCATCCGCGATAATGAATTCGGGATCGACAGTCAAAGCGCGTGCAATTGCAATACGTTGTCGCTGCCCCCCCGAAAACTCATGCGGGTAGCGGCTGGCCCAAAGCGGATCAACCCCAACCGACTGCATCACTTCAATGACTTTTTCATGTACTTCAGCGCGTGTCATTGAAGGATTGTGGTGGTGAACCGGTTCCTCCAAAGCCTGCTGAATGGTCATCCGCGGATTAAGAGACGCATAAGGATTTTGAAAAATCATCTGCATTTTCTTGCGCAGAGGCAAAAGCTCTTTGCGCGAACAGTCATCGATGCGCTGCCCATCATAGTGGATTTCGCCCGCACTTGGTGTCAAAAGCCCTGCGACCAAACGCGCCACAGTGGACTTTCCGCAGCCAGATTCCCCAACAACACAAAGCGCTTCGCCCCGATCGACCTCTAGCGTCACATTGTTGACCGCGTGCACAGAACGTTGCTCGCGCACGATCTTGCCACCACGTAGTTTCACCGTTTCAAGGACCCCCTGATCAAGGTCAAACCGCTTTTCCAATCCTTTGAGTTCCAGAAGTGGTCGTGTCTGTGTCATATCTTTCATGCGCTTTGCTCCAGCCGATCGTTGTGGAGACGGTTCACCTCATGGCACGCCACCTCGACACCAGCATACTGGACCACCTCAGGCAATGTGCTGCGACAGTGATCAACCGCATACTGGCATCGCGGACTAAACGGACAACCTGCCGGAATTGCTGTTAGTGAGGGCATTGCGCCCGGAATTTGTTTTAGCTTATGGCCCGGCAAGGTTTGCTGCGGCAACGCGTTGATCAGTCCTTGGGTATAAGGGTGCTGCGGATCATTGATGATTTCACGTGTTTTGCCCGCTTCAATAATACGACCTGCGTACATAACCAGCGTGCGCTCAGTCATCTGACTTACGACACCCAGATCATGGGTGATCAAAATCAGCCCTACCTTGTTGCTTTGACAAAGCTCCAGAAGCAGCTCCATGATATCCGCCTGGATCGTTACATCCAGTGCGGTCGTCGGTTCATCCGCAATGATCAGTTGTGGATCCAACAACAACGCCATTGCAATAATAATGCGCTGGCGCATCCCACCTGACAATTCATGCGGATATTGGTTCATGCGCTCTTCGGGTGATGGAATATACACTTCACGCAGTTTAACGATCGCAATCTGCTCTGCTTCAGCCCGGCTCAACTTGCGATGCGCGCGCAGCGTTTCCACCATTTGCTGACCGATGGTGAGCACGGGGTTGAGCGTCACCATCGGGTCTTGAAAGATCATCGCCATGCGATTGCCACGCATTGTGCGCAACTCTTTGTCACTCATCCGGGCAACGTCATCGCCATCAAACAAGATCTGCCCCTGATCAATAAATCCAGGCCTGCTGATCAGGTTCATCAAGGAAAACCCGGTGATCGACTTTCCAGCGCCGGATTCCCCGACAATGCCCAGACGTTCCCCTTTGGCAAGATCAAAGCTGATCTGGTTGAGTGCTGTCACGGTTTCATCCCGCATCGCAAATTTGACTGTAAGGTCACGGACAGAAAGCAAGGACATCAGGTTTATCCTTTGTAGAGTTTTGGGTTCAGAACGTCGCGCATCCAGTCACCTAAAAGATTGATAACAAGCACCAGAACCACCAGCACAACACCTGGAATGGTCGTAATCCACCAACTGCCAGAGAAGATATAATCAAACCCTGAAGAGATCAGCGATCCTAGCGAAGGCTGACTTGGTGGCATACCAAGGCCAAGAAAAGACAACGACGCCTCAGAAATAATTGCATTTGCCACCTGCACGGTCGAGATTACAAAAATCGGCGAAAGCGAATTGGGCAAAATATGCCGCACCATGATGCGTATTGGCCCGAATCCCAAAACACGCGCACTGTCGACGTATTCTTTTTTCTTCTCCGCCAGTACTGTGGCTCTGACTGTACGGGCATATTGCGGCCATTCCGCTATCCCGATGACTGCAATCAGGAAGTAAATCGCATATTGATTAAACGTATCGCTGCCAAACATGGCCTGTGTGATCGCAAGAAAGATGATGGCAACCATCAGCGTGGAAAACGACAATTGGATATCCGCAAATCGCATCAAAAGGCTGTCTAAACGCCCACCAATATAGCCCGCCAGCAGACCGATTGTGATCCCAAGGAAAGCCTGAACCGCAACCGCACACAGTCCAATGATCAACGACAAGCGGGTGCCGTAAAGAATAGTGGACCATAAATCACGTCCTTGATCATCGGTTCCCAGCACAAAACCAGCCTCAGCGCCATCAACCCAAACAGGAGGGTATTCCGAGTTCATGATGTCAATCGAAGCCGGATCATAGGGATCAAACGGCGCAATCAAGGGCGCCAGTACCGATGCGACCGCAATGATGAGAAACACCACCATACTGACCACAGCGACCGGATTGCGGCGAAAACTGTAGACGATGTTAGAATTCAGAATACGCGCAACACGAGACGGTCGGCTGGTATTGGTGGTCAGGCTGCTCATGCTCCCATCCTCGCAAGATTAACGGTTGGGTTCACAAGACCATAGATCAAATCAACAATGGTGTTCGTGACGACAAAGATAAAGCCAACCACAATCAGATAAGCGACGATCAAAGGCGTATCGACGCGGTTCACCGCCTCAAGGAACATGAATCCCATGCCTGGCCACTGGAATACGGTTTCTGTCAGGATCGTGTAGGCGACCATGGTTCCGATCTGCACACCGCCCACAGTGATCACCGGCAAAAGCGTGTTTTTCAGCGCATGGACAAAGTAAATACGACCGGGGTGAATGCCTTTGGCTTTGGCATATTTTACATATTCGCTTTGCAGAGTTTCCATCATTTCCGCCCGGATCAATCGCACAAAGAGCGGCAACATGATTGACGCCAAAGCGACAGAAGGCAGCATGATATGCGTCCAGCCATCTGCGGTGGCGAAATTCGTGCTCCAATAACCCCAAACCGGCACGATATCGCCCCGCCCAAAGGAGGGCAGCCAACGTAATTCAACAGAGAATACAAAAATCATCAAAATAGCCGTCAGAAAGACGGGGACAGAAATTCCAATGATAGACGCGCCCATAATAATCCGGCTGGCAACTGAATTGGGTTTGATCGCAGTGTAGACCCCCAAAGGAACTGACAGGCCAATAATGATCACTGTCGCCCCAAACACCAATTCCAGCGTCGCTGGGAGTTTCTTCAGAATGACGTCGAGCGCAGGTTCTTTGAAGAAATAGGATGTGCCCAGATCTCCCTGTAACGCATTCCCGACAAAGCGCAGGTATTGTTGCAGAAAACTGTCGTTCAACCCCAGTTCATCGCGCAGCTGCTGACGCACTTCATCTGATACAGACTGCCCAACGAGTTCACGTAATGGATCTCCTAGGTTGTCCTGTATGGCAAAACTTACAAGCGAAATCGCGAACATGACCGCGATAGCCTGAAAGAGGCGTTTCACTAGATAGGCGAGCATAGTCTCTTCTCTGATTGGGCGAATAACTTTTTGATGGGCACAACGCGGACATGCCCATAAAAAAATCTGTCACATTTGGGAACGAAAGTCAGCTGTGCGAAGCGCAAACCTTAGCCTGCGCTTCGCCGGATATCTTAGTCTACAACCAGATCACCAAAGTAAGGGAAGTTCAGCGCGTTCACGATTTCTTCTGCGTGAATGCCTTTGCGTGCGCCCCAAGCCAGGTTTTGCCAGTGCAGAGGAACGAAGGCGGCATCTTCATACAGGATACCTTCCAGTTTTTGTAGAAGATCTGCACGCTTTGCTGGATCGGTTTCAACGTTAGATGCATCCATCAACTTGTCCGCTTCCGCGTTGCAATAGGCACCAGAGTTATATTGACCATTGCCTGTTGTTGCATCGGGGCAAGCAGACAAAAATTGGTGGAAGTTCGCGGAATCTTCGGTATCTGCGTGCCAGCCAATCATCATCATGTCCGCTGCGCGCTCGTCGAATTTCGGCCAATACTGCGCTTTTGGTAGCGTCTGCAGGTCAACCTTGATGTTGATCTTTGAAAGCATAGAGGCCACGGCCTGTGCAATCTTATCATCATTCACATAGCGATTGTTCGGCGCCATCATAGTGATGGAGAAACCATCGGCATAGCCTGCTTCGGCCATCAAAGCTTTTGCCTGCTCCAAATCAAAACGAGGCGCGAGCGCTTCATCATAACCCAGATACCCAGCAGGTGAAGCCTGCGCTCCGACAGTGCCAAAACCGCGCATGATCTTTTTGACGATCGCATCGTTATTCACCGCAAAATCGATCGCTTTACGGACGCGCGCATCTTTGAACGCTTCTACACGGTTTTGGTTCATCTGGAAGGTGATGATCCGCGTTCCTGGCATCGTGATCAGGTTGGTTTTTGCATCATCCTCAACACGTTTCAGATCGGTTGGAGGAACAGGCGCGATAAAGTCCACATCTCCTGCCAGCAGTGCGGCGACACGGGTGGGGTCTTCTTTGATTGGAGTTAGGACAATTTTGTCTACGTTGCCCTTGCTGTCTGCATCCCAATAGTTCGCAAAGCGGTCAAACACCACTTTAACGCCCTGCTCACGCTCGCTTACGATGTAAGGGCCGGTTCCTGAAACATTGCGCGAGGCGAAACTGTCACCGTGTTTAACCAACTCAGCCTTATCTTTGCCATCTGTGGTTGTGCCGGAATAAAAAGCACTATCCATTGGAAAGATATACGTCGCAGTATGCAAAACCAGTGGATATGGTTCAGTCGTAATCAGATCAAATGTGGTGTCATCAATGACTTTGACATCGGCGAATGGGGCAAAGATACCCTTGAAATCTGGGCTTTCTTTCAGGCGATCAAAGGTCCAGTCCACATCATTTGCAGTCATCGCATTGCCAGAGTGGAAGGTCACACCACTGCGCAAATGGAACCGCGTGGTCACCGGGTCGATCTGCTCCCAGCTTTTGGCCAGACGCGGTTCAAACTGCAAATCCTGTGTCCAACGCACCAGCGGGTCAAACACCATATGTGACAGTTGCAGCGTGCCGCCAGACAGCTGTTCGTGAGGGTCAAGGGAAACCGGATCAGCATCATAGGCGACGCGAACGGTTGTCTCAGCTTGGGCAGCGAAGCCGAAAGTGACAGCCACCACCCCAGCAGCTGCAAAGCTCAAAAATTGTTTCATTGTGTGTTCTCCATGTCGGAAGCCGCAATTAGTCTTTTTGCTATGCGTGTTCACAAAGTAGCTGCGAATTTTTCCAACATGCCAATGCCGATTTTACCTGCGCTCATGCAAAAGATGCATAGACCGGATCACAACCGTTAAACGTGAAACGCCTCAAATCACATTATTATCTTTACAAATCAAATTCATAGAGAAAAATGACAACCTATTTGTTACCATTTCAAATCGTAGGACAGTGCAGGAAATTTAAGCAAATAAAAAACAAGGTTGCGCTTTGATGCCAAAAAAAATGGCCCTAAAAAGGGCCAAACTGAATGAGAATATAAGCGGATCTATGCAAGTGGGAGATGAATTTCCGTCAGCAACTCCTCTGGTGAGACATCGCGAGGCGAATTCAAATACAATTCATAGCAAGGCGCGTCTGCAGGCTCTTCTCCCGAAGTCGGCAACCAGTTTCCAAAGAGACTATTATACGCAGCAGAGATACCACTATAGGGGCCTTGGTAGGTCAAAACCGCAACCCGTCTGGCAACCAGATCAAAACGCTGCGTTCCTTCTGGCACCTCCTGCCCCTTCCACTCGGCGCCCGCAAAACTGCGCAATTCAGTTTCAGGAACAGTCTCAGGACTATCAACATAAACTCCAATCGACACCCCAATATTGGCCCATAGATTCCGACTTGCACAGAGGCCGTAGAATTTTTCAAACGCAAGACCGATATCATTATAGGGCCCAACATGAGGTAAGACAGAAAGGATGCGGGCTGGAACTTCGCGAATTTCAACTGAATACATTGGGTAGTCTCCGGTTCTAAGATAAGGTTGGGGTGCACAAAGTTGACCCGCAGCACGGAAAGCAGCTGGACTGTGGCCATATGCTTCAGAAAACCGGCGCGTAAAGGATGCTACATTGGGATACCCCACCGCACGAGCAATCGCTTCAATGCTATCGTCACCCTTGACCAAGGCAATCGAGGCACGATGCATACGGATGCGCCGAACCATCTGGGCACATGTCTCTTGGGTGAGCGCACGAAATACGCGATGCCAGTGAAATCGTGACATTGCCGCGATATCAGCAAGCCGGTCCAATGAAAGATCCTCATCTGGATGATCATGAATATACGTGATCACCCGCTGGATCCGATCTTCATAAGATCTTGTCATATAGCGCCCCTGACTTGGCCAATTCTCTGATAGACATGCAATGCCACAAGCCGTTCTTACAAATCTTGCTGAACTGCCTGAAGGCCATCCAACGGCACTTTCCCGCAAGTGCGTTGGCTCTTTACAGCCAGAGATATTGCATTTCAGCTGTGCCAAGGCCATATAGCGGCGCAAACCTGTATGGAGTCCGTATCCCATGACCAATTATCTCGATTTCGAGAAGCCCTTGGCCGAGATTGAAGGCAAAGCCGAAGAACTGCGTGCGCTTGCACGGGCAAATGAGGAAATGGACATCACAGACGAAGCCGAGGCATTGGATGCAAAAGCAGCCCAATTGCTGGAAGAGCTATATCAAGACCTCACCCCTTGGCGCAAATGTCAGGTCGCGCGTCATCCAAATCGCCCTCATTGCAAAGATTACATCGAAGCGCTGTTTACCGAGTACACGCCGCTCGCAGGGGATCGTAATTTTGCAGACGATTTGGCAGTTATGGGTGGTTTGGCACGGTTCAACGACACACCTGTAGTTGTCATCGGACATGAAAAAGGCTCTGATACCAAAGGACGTCTGGCCCATAACTTTGGCATGGCACGCCCAGAGGGCTACCGCAAAGCGATCCGCCTAATGGAGCTTGCAAACCGTTTCAAGCTGCCAGTGATCACACTGGTCGATACCGCGGGGGCCTACCCCGGTAAGGGCGCAGAAGAGCGCGGCCAGTCCGAGGCCATCGCACGTTCAACCGAAATGTGCCTCAAGCTTGGCGTACCGATGATTTCGATCATCATCGGCGAAGGCGGCTCCGGTGGTGCAGTCGCTTTTGCAACAGCCAACCGAGTCGCAATGCTTGAACATTCGATCTATTCGGTTATCAGCCCCGAAGGCTGCGCTTCTATCTTGTGGAAAGATGGGGAAAAAACCCGTGAAGCCGCAGAAGCGCTGCGTTTAACTGCGCAAGATCTACTTGAGCTTGAAGTTGTGGATCGTGTGATCTCTGAACCCAAAGGCGGCGCCCATCGCGATACGCAAACAGCGATTGCATCTGTGAAAGGCACAATAGCTGACATGCTGGCAAGCCTAAGCAAACTGGATAGCGATGCCCTGATCAAAGATCGCCGCGAGAAATTCCTTGCGATTGGCTCAAAAGGCCTCGCCGCGTAAACACTGACCCGATGAAACAAAACCCGGCACAGCGCTGGGTTTTGTTAGCTTGTCAGCAGGTGCAATCCTTGCGTCACATCAGATCGAACCGCCAATCGCAGCCCAGGTTCATCCCCGGCCTTTAACGCCGCAATGATCAATCTATGATTATGTGGCGGCTCTGTTCGACGCAGACGCCCGTAAAGCGCCCGCATTGTGGGGCCCAATTGTAGCCAGACTGTTTCTGCGATTGCCAACATTGCAGGCGCCTGAGCGCGGAGATACAAAGTGCGGTGAAATTCCAGATTTGTACGGATATATCCCACAGCATCCCGTTTTGTGATCATCTCAGCAACGCTTGTGTTGATGGTCTGCAAGCGATCGATCAGCGCCATATGTGCACGCGGCAATGCCCGGCTTGCCAGTTCCACCTCTAGCAAAGCGCGAAGCGCCGCAAGCTCTTCAATACGTTCATTGCTGAGCTCTGGCGTAGACACACGACCGGACGACGACAGAAACAGTGCGCCTTCTGCAACCAAGCGCCGCACAGCTTCGCGCGCTGGCGTCATTGAAACATCGAACTCGCGACCTATTCCACGTAAAGTGAGCGCTTCACCCGGTGCGATGTCTCCATGCATAATTCGGGTGCGTAGCGCACGAAACACCCTGTCATGGGCAGCTGTCGCCGCATCGGCGGTGGTACGTTGTGACTGGATCATAGTTTGATGTGATCACAAATGGCAAAAGGGTCAAGCCATTTATGCATTTGGCAATTCGCAATACCGTTATCCAACAGATCAACTGATTTGCAGAGTCTTGTTCATCGCCTTAAAATGCCTTCGGTACACGCACAACGGAACCGCATCATGATCCCAATTCTCTATTCCTTTCGCAGATGCCCCTATGCCATGCGTGCACGATTGGCGATATCAGTTTCAGGGCAGCCCGTTGAACTGCGTGAGATAGTGTTGCGTGAGAAACCTCAGAGTTTTTTGGCGACGTCCCCCTCTGCAACAGTGCCGTGCCTGCAAACCAAGACCGACGTGCTGGATGAAAGCCTCGATATCATGAAATGGTCTCTCGCGCATCACGACCCAGAGCGTTGGTTAGATATGCCAGATGCAGGACATGCATGGATTGCACGCGCTGACGGACCGTTCAAATCAGCCCTGGATCGCACAAAATATGCGACGCGATACCCCGAGCATGATCCGGCCGAACAGCGTGACAAAGCAGCTGAGTTTCTGACCGACTTGGATCAACAGATCGACGCATGGATTTTTGAACGCCCAACGCTCGCAGACTTTGCAATTTTCCCTTTTGTCCGCCAGTTTGCCTTTATCGACAAACCTTGGTTTGACACCCAGCCCTGGCCGAACTTGCAAAAATGGCTCGATACGCATCTCAACAGCGCACTCTTTTCCCGCATCATGCACAAATACCCTCAATGGCATGAAACCGACCCTCAAACCCTGTTCCCGTAGATCAGCGAAATCGATACCGGTGCAGCTCTGCCCCATGCAATCTGAGCCATTTACGGGGGGGAGCATAGTCACCAAAGATCTCAGACACTTTGTTCCAAAATGCGGCTGAGTGGTTCATTTCCAGCAGATGGGCAACTTCATGTGCTGCCACGTACCGAAGCACCTGTGGTGGTGCGAGTATAAGCCGCCATGAATACATCAGCGCTTTCTGGCTTGAACAGGACCCCCATCTTGATCGTGTATCCCGCAGCGTAATACGGCTATAGCTTTGGCCAAGACGGGCCGCATATAAATCACTGGCACCAACCAGCCGTTCACGCGCCAGTTCTTTTAAATAGCGCTCAATCACAATACCGCTGTTGCGCGCGGACACATGCAAAACCCCATCTGCGCAGAAAACCGTCCTCCCCTGCCCTTGCCTCACTTCGTGCCGCACCCCATCAATCGGCAACACAGTGCCAATGCCAACTTGCACAGCATCTGGCTGTTTTTGCAGATGCTTGCGAATCCACACTTCTTTCTGCGCCGCAAAATCCACGGCAACCTGATCTGCAACCCCCTCCGGGATCGTAAGCGTCACCCGCCCATCCAAAGAGGACACCCTTAAAGAAATGCGTCGCGCTCTCGCAGAACGGCGCAGAACCAATGGGATAATTGGGTCCCCGGGCAAGTTAAGATCAGTCATTGCGCTATCCCGCTTGCAAAGGCTTTGACAGTCTACCCCTCATATGGCAAGGCAACTGAATCGTCGATACGACTCAAGCGAAAATCAAGGGGATCCATATGCCCAAAGAAGAATGGGGTACAAAACGCGTTTGCCCAACCACTGGCAAACGGTTTTACGACCTGAACAAGGACCCGATCGTCAGCCCTTACACGGGAGAGGTCGTGGTTCTTGATACCGGCAAGAACAGAATGATCGAAGCGGACGCAGCGGATGCTGCCAACGCCAAGGCCAAAGATGTCGAAGCAGAAGATGTTGTTCTGGAAGATGATGACGACAATGTCGACATGGATCTGGGCGATGATGTTCTGGATGATGATGACGACGACGACAACGTGTCGCTCGACGAAATCGCAGATATGTCGCAGCCTGAAGACGACTCTTAAAAGAACAGGCCGCCTGTCATCATGGGTCCACAAAGACCATAGTCGGCGGCCTCTTCTTTTCTCTACCAACGTCCAAAAAACTCTGCTCCAGCATCATTTTTCGCTTGCAGCACAACGACACGTCCCTTAAATCACCGACATCGCTTATGTTTTGCAGGTTAACGCGAAGATAACGTAAGTGGGGCCTTAGCTCAGTTGGGAGAGCGCTTGCATGGCATGCAAGAGGTCAGGGGTTCGACTCCCCTAGGCTCCACCATTCACTCCTTTGTAAATGATCACATAGTTCTGCCTTTTGGGTCAGATATTTTGCCTCTGGCAGCGCGAGACGTGTCATCCTGAAAAGATATTGAGACGACTTGCGAAGGTCGAAGTGCGCGCACTTTGGGCAAATTCTGTTGAAAAACTCTGACTTGATCGGGTGCGCATTCGCTGATTCAATTCCCCTATTGATTGGGGGATTTGGCTATGATGGGACCAAAGCAGGAAGCACAGGCAGCATTGTTCTACGAGTTTTCCTTGGAGGATCATGTCCCACAAGATCACCTGCTGCGTTCGATTGATCGGTTCGTCGATCTGGATGACATCCGCCAATATCTTGCCGAGTTTTACAGCCACACAGGCCGTCCTTCGATTGATCCCGAGTTACTGATCCGCATGCTTTTGGTGGGTTATTGCTTTGGCATCCGGTCAGAGCGTCGGCTGTGTGAAGAGGTGCATCTGAACCTGGCGTACCGTTGGTTCTGTCGCCTCAATTTGTCTAATCCAGTGCCCAACCACTCAACCTTTTCCAAGAACCGGCACGGTCGTTTCCGAGAGAGCAAGCTGCTGCGGCATCTATTTGAGAAGACTGTTGCGCGGTGCATCGAAGACGGTTTGGTCAGCGGACAACGTCTTGCAGCGGACGCAAGCCTGATTGAAGCCGACGCCAACAAGCAGAACTCCACCCCAAAGGAAGATTGGGACCATAACGCAATTGATCCAAGCGATGCGCCGCGCGCGGTGAAGGAGTATTTGGATGTGCTGGATGATGCAGCCTTTGGTGCGGCATCTAAGGTGGATCCCAAGTTCACGTCCCATTCTGATCCGGCAAGCCAATGGACAGCGGCGCGTAAAGGCCCAGCATTCTTTAGCTATTCCACCAATTATCTGATCGACACCGATCACAGCGTCATTGTGGATGTTGAAGGCACCAGATCAATCCGACAGGCCGAAGTCGGTTCTGTGCGCATCATGCTGGATAGGATCAAAGCGCAGCACGACATTGATCCAGAAAGGCTGATTGCAGATAGCGCCTATGGATCAGGCCCGATGTTGGGTTGGCTCGTTGATCGCCACATCAAACCTCACATCCCCGTGCTGAACCAAGCAAGCCGGAAGGACGGTACATGGAGCCGCACCGACTTTGAATGGGACCCTGAGAACAATCAATACATCTGCCCGGAAGGCGAACCCCTCAAGCAATTCCGCCGAAACTACTCGGACCCCAACCGTGGGCCCACAGGCAAAGGCGTTGCCAAGTACCAAGCTCTGAAACACACCTGTCAGGCTTGCCCATCAAAGATGAAATGCTGTCCAAATGCCGACGCCCGCAAGATCACTCGCGAAGAACACGAAGATGCCCGTCAGGTTGCCCGCGACATCGCCAAAACCAAACAATACGCGATCTCGATGCGGTTGCGTAAAAAAGTCGAGATGCTCTTCGCCCACCTTAAACGCATCCTCGGGCTGGGACGGCTGCGATTACGTGGCCCATGCGGCGCAAACGACGAATTCCTCCTCGCCGCCACCGCCCAGAACCTCCGGAAACTGGCCAAGATCTTTCCTGCACCGCAGCAAACGTGAAAAGCCTGATAGGAAAGGCGCTCGCGCCCCATTTTGAACAGCCTTTTCTGCGCTCGCAAACGTTAGTTTTTCCACAGAATCGGCTGTGAGCGGTCTTACGGCTCGGTTTTTTCGAGCGACCGCTGTGCGGACAAAGGGGGCTTTCGCTGCGATTGCACCAATGCCCGCTGTCGTTGCCTTTCAGGCGACTATGACGGTTGAGGTGCTCATGTACGACTGGATAACTCCACACGCATCAAATCCAGAAAGTCTCCAGCAACCTTTGAGACGGGTTTATCCTGTGGTGTTAGGACGCCAATTTGGTACTGAACTGAAGGTTCGAACGGTATCCGTACCAGTTCATCATCGAACCCCTGGCTATTGATCGGATCGACAAGAGCGACTGCATTCCCAGACCTGACAAATTCAATAAGCGACACAAAATACTGCGCTTCGAGGACGACGTTCCATCGTGCGCCTGCATCTGAAAATGCTCTCGCGATCTGGTAGGTTGTCATATGGTCGCGGAATAATGCCGCAAACGGAACACCATCTAAATCCTTCGGTGTCAGCACATCGAGCTTCGCGAGTGGATGGTCTTTTGCGACAATGCAGTGGCAATGAAAACTGAACTGTTCAGCATCCACACCGACAAATTGCGAGGGTTTTTCTGCAATTGCAATGTCGAACATTTGGCTAGGAAGTTGCTCAATCACAATATGTGAACTGCGCGAAAGCAGGCGAATCTTAACATGCTCACGGTCTTCTAAAAACTTACTGATGAGGTTTGGTAAGAACTTTATCGAAATGCCGGGGAAGGCAGATATTGTTATGTGACCAGATTTCCTTTGTCGCAGTCGGGTTGCTGCTTCATTTGTCCTCTCCACTGCTTCCAACAATCTTTGGGCATCATCGTAAAAGATTATTGCCTCTGCGGTTGGCTGGAGTCGCCCAGACTTGCGCAGAAACAGTTTGAAACCCAGCCTGTGCTCCAACGTGGCTATCGTATTGCTAACCGCAGGTTGTGAAATCCCCAATAGTTGCGAAGCCCGCGTCATTGTGCCGGCCGTCATAATGGCTTGAAAACACTCTATTTCTCGAAATTGCATGTCTCACACTATAAATATTGATTATAAACTACGCAATTAAAATTATTAGATTGGATAGTCCTCTGCAGTTAATTTTCAGCATTTCTGGGAAACCCGCGGGAGCAAAAGATGAAGAAACTGCTGACAACATCTGCACTGGCAGCCATGGTATCGCTTGGGGCGTCTGCATCGGTACAAGCTGAAACCAAGTTCATAACAATCGGAACAGGAGGGCCGACCGGCGTCTATTTCGTAGCAGGCAATGCAATCTGCCGCATGATTCACAAAGAAGCCGCTGAAGGCCGCAAAGAGGGTCGAAAGCACGGCTTCCGTTGTGCGGCTCCGTCGAGCAACGGTTCGACTTACAATTTGGCCCAGATTTCGCAAGGCGAGTTCGAATTTGGCGTGTCGCAATCTGACTGGCAGCATTATGCAGTTAACGGGACGTCAGACAAAGTCGTAAACGACGAAGGCTTTCGTGCGGTGTTCTCAGTACATCCCGAACCATTCCAGCTGATTGTGGCGGCAGATTCCGGCATCAAATCCTGGATGGATCTTGAGGGAAAAAAACTGAACATCGGAAACCCCGGTTCTGGTCAACGTGGCACCACGGAATTGTTGATGGAGCGGTATGGCACAGATCGTGATTTCTTTGGTCTGATAACCGAAATGACTTCGTCAGAGCACTCGAACGCGCTGTGCGACGGAAACATTGACGCCTTTACCTATGTTGTTGGCGTTCCCAACTCTGGTGTCGCGGTTGCGACTGAAGGCTGTGGTGCGCAGATTGTCACGCTTAACACTGAAGTAGAGCAGAAATTGATTGAAGAGCGCCCTTTCTACGCAGCAACGGACATTCCCGCTGGGGTGTATTCTTCACAGAAAGAAGATGTCACGACGTTTGGCGGGTATGCGACAATAGTTTCACATGAAAACGTCGATCCTGACGTCGTTTATGAAGTTGTTCGTGCGGTTTTTGAGAATCTTGATGACTTTCGGGGTCTGCACCCTGCTTTTGCCAATCTGGAACCTGAAAGCATGATTAACAACGGTAATTCCGCGCCGCTTCATGAAGGTGCCGTGCGCTACTACCGTGAAAAAGGTTGGATCGAATAACTTCTCCCTCCCTATTGATCCCCCTGGGTCCCTGCTGAACAGGCAGGGACCATCTCTCTTCCAAACTGGAAAGCACCATGTCAGATAAATCACTGCAACAAGCGGCCGTTGATGAAGCGCTGAAGGTAGAACGCAGCGATTATTTTGGGCCTTGGCCAAAAACCTTCATCACCCTGGCCGCCCTTTGGTCCCTTTATCAACTTTGGATCGCTTCGCCGATTCCTTATGCACTTGGCTGGGGTATCTTCGTAGATTTGCCCGCACGCGGGATCCATCTGGCCTTTGGGTTGTTCCTTTGCTTTCTCTTGTTCCCAGCAAAATTCGAGGAAAAGCGCGAAGGAAAAGCATGGTTCAGCCTGATATTGGCGATCATAGCAGCGGCCAGCGCTTTATACGTATATCTGGGTTATGACGGCATCGTTCTTCGCGCTGGTATCCTGGCAAATATAGATATCCTGGGATTTAGCATCCCATACGAAGTGATCCTGTCCGCTGTTGGGATGCTCTTGTTGCTTGAGGCCACAAGACGTGGGATCGGTACGCCGCTGGTTATCGTTTGCGGTGTTTTCATGGTCTATTCGCTGTTTGGTCCCTACATGCCGGAGATCATTTCCCACAGGGGTGTCTCCATACCACGGATGGTCGGATACAATTGGCTCACCAGCGAGGCGATCTTTGGCATCCCTATCGCGGTTTCGCTTAGCTATGTGTTTCTATTTGTTCTGTTTGGCGCGTTCATGGACACAGCTGGCGCTGGTAAGTTCTTTCTTGATATGTCTTTTGCCGCCGTCGGGAAGTACCGAGGCGGACCTGCTAAAGCTGCAATTCTGGCATCTGGCCTGACGGGCATGATTTCGGGCTCTTCGATTGCCAACACGGTTACCACCGGTGCGTTTACCATTCCGGTGATGAAGAAGACCGGATTTCCTGGTGACAAAGCAGGCGCAATTGAAGTCTCGGCCTCAATCAACGGTCAACTTATGCCACCGATCATGGGGGCTTCGGCCTTTATCATCGCTGAATTCATCGGGATTTCTTACTATGACGTTATCGTGCATGCGATGATCCCGGCGTTTATCGCATATATCTCGCTATTCTACATATCGCATCTGGAAAGCCTGAAAATGGGTCTTGTGGGTCTTCCGAAGGCTGACTTGCCGGCGATGACCAAGACGTTCAAAGAAGGTGCATACTTCCTGGTTCCAATCGGGATGCTGGTTTACCTACTGTTGGTAAAGCGCTGGAGCCCAGGAAGCGCCGTGTTCTGGTCAATCATGATGATGGCCGGAATCATTATGTTGCAGCAGGTGATGCTGGCGCGTCAGCATGGTTTGTCGGTCCTGAAAGGTCTCCGGTCGGGTGGGATAATTGTATTCTACTCACTGGTTGCTGGTGCGAAATCAATGACAGCCGTTACAGCAGCCGTTGGCGCGGCAGGTATCATTGTCGGCATCGTGTCATCGACAGGGTTGAACAATGCCATGCTGGGAATTGTCGAAGCGCTGTCACAGGGCAACATCTACATCCTGTTGTTCCTTGTGGCTGTCGTCAGCATAATCCTGGGAATGGGGCTACCGACTACGGCGAATTATATTGTCGTTGCCTCATTGATGGCGGGCGTAATGGTCGAGTTAGGCAACGCGTCAGGTCTGGTTTTGCCACTGATCGCCGTACACCTTTATGTGTTCTACTTCGGGCTCATGGCAGATGCGACGCCACCAGTTTGTCTCGCAGCATTTGCGGCCTCCGCCATCTCGGGTGCAGATCCCATGAAGACGGGCATCCAATCTTTCAAATACGCGATCCGCACGGCGATCCTTCCAATTGTGTTCATTTTCAACCCAGAACTTTTGCTGGTCGGAGTAGACAGTATCTGGCAAGGGGGCTTAATCTTTGTTGTTGCGTTGATGGCCATCTTCGCCTTCTCTTCCCTGACACTTCAGTGGATGTTCGTTCGCCTGAAGCTGATTGAATCCGTGTTTCTGGTTTTTGTTGTAATCAGCCTTTTCCGTCCGGATTTTGTGTTGGATCGATTCAGCCCTGCCTATGAGGACGTACAAATGGCACAAGTTGTTGCCGGTGAAACGTCGGTTGGAGAAGGGCAGAAAGTGCGTTTGTATGTCACCCGCGAAACCGAATACGGGGACCGCTTCAAACTGTTCACTGCAACTGTTCCAAATGCGTCGGACAATTTGCTGGAAGCCGTTGGCATCTCAGTTGAGGTCGAAAGTGATGGGCGCACCGTAGTCTCTGACATTGGATTTAATGGCCCAGCCGAACAGCTTGGGGTTACTTGGGGCGATTATGTCACCTCAGTTGGTCTAGAGCAGTCCGGTCGGATGCCTAAGGAGATTATCTACATTTTCGGCATTCTGGCTTACGCCGCTGTAGTTCTGATGCAGCGACGCCGGATGAAGAAAAATCAACAAGCTGATCTAGTGGAAGCGTGAAAATGGAAGCCAATATTACCGAGCCAAATGTACGCAACAAAATATGGTTTTGGCTTGACAAAAATCGAAAACAAGTCGTCGATCTAACCCTGCGTCTGGTGAAAATCGAAAGCCAACAGCCCGAAGGAGATGTTCGGGCGATGGCAGACGAAATTGAAGCCATTGCAGCGTCGATACCTAGTGTCGAGATTGAGCGCTTTGTCTCAAAAGAACCGGTGCATAATGTCGTCGTCCGTCTCCGGGGCAATCGCCCCGGAAAACGTCTGATCCTAAACGGGCATATGGATACATTTCCTGCCGGCGATTTGTCTGGCTGGACCCGCGATCCAAAAGGCGAAGTGGACGGCGACAAGGCTTATGGACTGGGTATCTCTGATATGAAGGGCGGCATCGCGGCCAGTCTTTTGGCAATGAAATGTCTCGCCGATACCGGGGCGGATTTCCCTGGCGAAATCGTGGGTACATTTGTCGGCGACGAAGAAACTATGGGGGTGCTGGGAACCCAATACTTGCTCGACAGCGTTCCGCACGCAAAGGGCGACGCTATGATAAGTGGCGACGTCGGGTCCCCGCATATTTTGCGGTTTGGCGAGAAAGGAATGATCTGGGCCAAGGTTACGGCAAATGGCAAATCCACCCATGCCGCCCATGTTCACCGCGGGGAAAGCGCAATCGAGAAACTGACCGCCGTTATGGACAGCTTCAAATCCTTGCGGTCTTTTCCGGTTGGAAACACAGGCAACAATGTTGTCCCGTTCATTGATCAGTGGTCTGAAAAATCCGAACGCATGTCAGGTAAAGGTGAAACGGACGTGCTGAAAAATGTGACAATCACATTCGGCACAATTGACGGCGGCAGATTGTCGAATCTGGTTGCCGACAGGGCTAAATTCACTTGTGATGTCCGGCTGCCGGTTGGTGTTTCAGTCGCGCAGATCGAGGCCGAGATGAACCGGATATGTCAGGATTTTGATGGGGTTGAGCTTGAAATTACGCGCCGCTACGAACCCAGCTGGACCGCCCCGGACCACCCCGTGATCGAAGCGGTGCGTCAAAACTGTATTGAGGTTTTGGGACAAGAGCCGGCAGTAACCATGCGCGTCGGGGCGTCTGACGCCAGGCTGTATCGCTACGCAGGCGTGCCAGTCGTTGTCTGCGGATTGATGGCCCATAACCTGGGCACAGCCGACGAATACATCATGTTGGATGAACTCTATTCCCTTGTCGATATCTTCGCCTTGTCGGCGCACGACTATCTGGTGAAGAATGCTTGAAATCACGATCGTATCTGTCGCCGCTTTTCTTGCAGGTGTCCTGAATTCAATTGCTGGCGGAGGTAGTTTTCTAACCTTCCCAGCGCTGGTCTTCGTTGGATTGCCTCCTATCCCGGCGAATGCAACAAGCGCTGTTGCGGTTTTTCCGGGATATCTCAGCGGAGCGGTAGGATTTCTGTCAGAGATTCAAGCCTACGACAGGCGCGCACTATTTGTCCTGTTGGGTTTGTCAGTCTTAGGCGGGGTCCTGGGAGCAGTTTTGTTGCTGATAACGCCGTCTGAAGTATTCAGTTTTATCGTTCCATGGCTGTTGCTATTTGCGACGCTGCTATTTGCGTTCGACAAGCAAATTCGCAGCTGGACCAAAGGTGAACGCAAAGCGAACCCCTTTGGCAGAAACGCGGCCACACTGGCCGTCACGACCTATGGCGGATACTTCAACGGTGGATTGGGAATTGTCCTTCTTGCGCTGTTTTCGGGTCTGGGGTTTCGGGACATCAACCTGATGAACGGGTTAAAAAACGCATTGTCGTTCATCTTATCCGGAGCCTCCGTCGTGACGTTCCTGCTGGCCGGGATCGTCTACCTGAAAGAAGCCGCTTTTATGATGATCCTCGCAACAATTGGAGGATATGTAGGCGCAAGACTCGCAAAGAAGCTGCCGGTAAATGTGATCCGTTCCATCGTAATTTTCGTCGGGTTAGGAATGACGGTGGTGTTTCTGGCACGCAGCTAAGTTCCCCCAATCGGCATTCTTCAGCCTTACACAGCATTACCAATGTTGTCGTAGAACCAATTTTGTCAGGACAATGACGGCTTTGGACTGAGATCGGTCATTGAGCAGCAGGGGCGCGGCAGATCTCGCCGTGACCCTTCTGCTGCACCGCTGCAGGTCGGGTTCGAGTCCAGCCGAGACGCAATCCCTGCCGGAACAACAATCTCCCAATTCTTCGGACACAGGCGTACCCGTGCGCCGCAAACGCTGGACCTTCAACAATGGCCAATGATCGCATCAAACACACCGCCAAACGCGTTTCAACTCTACGCAATCACTTCATCAATCATGAACGTTTTGAACCGCTTGAGGCCCAGTTTACGCTCTTGCTTGAGAAACGTCTGGCAGACATCGAGGCCGGGCAAATCAATGAAGCTCACGGCATGGCCCTTTCAGGGCCATCTGGCGCGGGCAAGACCACTGCCATGACTTTCCTTGCACAGCAAACACAAGAACGTCTGCGGGCGGAGGGGCATGGCGACAGGTGTATTGTGAGCCTTCGTGCGCCATCACCGGCCACACAGAAATCTGTAGGCCAAGCCTTGCTGCGGGAACTTGGTTACAAGATCAGCTCTGAACGGCAGGCATGGTACATATGGGATCTGGTGCGTCATCAGCTCAAGGAGCTGGGGGTTGCTTTTATTCTTCTCGATGAAGCCCAGGAACTCGCATCGCGCGGCACCAAACATGAATTGGCTTCGGTGGCTTCCATGCTGAAAACACTTATGACTGATCCTGAATGGCCGGTCGGAATCATCCTTTCGGGCACGCTGGAGTTGGAAGGTATTTTGAACCATGACCCACAGCTTGCGCGGCGCATGAAGACGGTCCGATTTAACAGCCTCTCTCCGATCGCAGACGCACAAAACGCAGTCGATTTGATCGGGGCATATTGTGACGCTGGGGAGGTCTCAGCTCACGAAAGCATCCAGAAACAGGCGATGGGCAAACGCCTAATTCATGCAGCCGCAAATCAATTCGGTTTGGTGATCGAGCTTACAATCGCAGCGCTTGAACAGGCTTTTCTTGAAGCGTCCTCGACCCTGCGACGGGAACACTTTGCCAAGGCCTATCATTGCCGATCGGCCTGCGACGATACCCTCAATCCCTTTATTATCCCAGATTTTTACAGGGTCGATCCCCGCCAGGTTTTCCCGGAGGCAGATACATGATGTTTGCAATGGCTCAAGCACTCCCGCTCTCAGTGGAGTTTAAGCAAGGTGAGACGGCGGCGTCATTGGCCTCACGCCTGACCCGCAAGAATGGCGCTCCGCGGGTCATTACCTTCAGCTCAGACGTGGGCCTTACTTATCTTGGAATTACCAACGGCGAACCAGACGATGTAGTCCGTCTAGCATCCTTGGCCGGTTGCTCCGCCGTGGATCTTCGGCACGGCACACCGCAACTCACGTCTCCTGGCTGGTTACAACTGGGCGCGGAAACGATCAAGTTCACGGCCTTCAATCGGACTGCGCTCAAGGCCTGTCCTGAATGCTTGAGGGAGGCGACGAAATCGACGGACGCGGCACATTTTGGCGTCTGGCAACTCACCTCTGTAAGGACCTGCAAACGTCACGGCTGTTATTTGGTGCCAATGCCAAAGGCGCGCAGCAACAAGGACACGTTTGATTTCATGCACCTGTGCGATCAATACGATCCGATATTGTCTGAGCCCGCGAATGAATCTGATCTCAAACTGGAAAACTATCTTCGAGATCGGATTGAGAATGGTCCGGGCTCCTCTTGGTTGGACAAATTGCCCTTCCACGTCGCGGCGCAAACCTGCGAGGGCTTTGGTTTGCTGCTGACGCAGGGGGCCAGTTTCAAACGTGATGATGCAACCCCAGCTCAATGGGCGAGAGCAGGCAGCGCCGGGTTTGACGTGCTGAGAAAAGGACCAGATGCGGTTCGACGAAAGCTCAAGGAAATCCAAGAGGCACATCCAGTGGACAACACGCTCTACCGCACGCGGTATCGCGTGTTCTTTGAATGGCTCCGACATCGTGATGACGATCCAGCGTTTGACGTCATCCGTGATCTGGTGCGCGATTTTATCTTCAAGAATTTCCCGATTGCAGAAGGGGCAATTGTCTTGGGGCGGCCCTGCCCCGAGCAATACGTGCATTCTCTATCCACCGCTCGCAGCCGCTATGGCGTCTCTGGCTGGCAGCTTGCACGACGACTGGAAGCAATGGGGCTCGCGACCCGCAACACCTCCGGCCGCGGTTTTGTGCTGAAGCGATATGTCTCAACCGAAGTTATCAACGACATCGTAACGGATTCCGATGCATTGCTGAATGCTGGAGAGACTGCTTCAAAGCTTGGGATCGAGCGGTTCATGCTTACCAAACTTACGAATGCGGGACTGATCTCCAAATACTTCGCCGACAAGAATGCCTACCCACACTACCATCCACGCGAAATCGAACGTTTTTTGGCCGTGCTACGCGATTTGATTGCCGCGAAAGTTTCTGGCAAAGCCTACCTCGATATTCCCTCAGCATCGCACCGGCTCCGGATACCAACAGAACGGGTGGTCGAAATCATCTTGAGAAACCGGATCGCTCTGGCGGCTTCAGACCCTGACGCGGTACAGTTTCCAGAATTTCAAGTGGCATTGGAGGACTTGAAGGAAATCATAGCAAGGGACCATGAAGGCACAATTCGACCAGCTCGCGCCGCTGAAATCCTTGGCTTGAATATCCGCACTATTAGAGGCCTGCTGGACCAGAATTTTTTAAAGCCAAAACAAGTTACCGAACTTCAGACCGGCAGAAAGCGCAGATACGTCTGTGCGAAGTCAATGGAGCGGTTTCGCGAGCGATACATCTCCGTCGTTGAGCTTTCAAATCAATCTGGTCGATTACCAGGAGCTGAGGCCGTCATTCGTTTGGATCAAGGCTTAAAGCCGCTTCCACTCGGTACCAGATGTCGTTTAATTTTCAGACGAGACGATGTTCTATGAAACAACCGAATGCCATGCTAGCGCGACACGCGACGAGCGTGTAGCGTGAATGCAAAGACGAAACCCAACACTGAACAAATTAACCCATGGAGGGTATAGCATGTCTAACGAAACCAAAATCGCAGCAACGTCCATTGCGCTTTCTTTGTTTGGAATTGGCCTCGTCATCGCTGAGCGCGTACACCACGGATGGTGGCCGTTTTAAGAGACGTGAAATTCTCACGGCACATGCTCGAAGCAAAAACTTTGCCGAGCGCGGAGGTGATGCGGTTTGGCCGAAATAGCTATCGCTTTCCGAGCTAACTGCTCAAATAAACTGATCAAGATGTGCAAGTACACGTAGAGACGGCCGTGCCAAAGGCCGTCGTATCCAGCCATGAATTCGTCTTCGGTCCATTTCTCAACAACGGCTCATGTGTCTTTGTGTAAGGGACTGAAGGCGGCCATTAATCGTACATCAATGCATTAGAGGTCTACTGGCTTCGCCGAAACGGAAGATCTCTGAGGTTCAAAGTCAATTTCAGCCAACCCTGGCATAGACAGGGCTTGAACGATATTGGCTCCTTTAGAGGTGATCTGCTGATACTGCGAATAACTCATCAGCACATGAGTTGGCTCTCCGCTCTCTGTTACAAAAACTGGGCCGCTCACGGCATCCTGCATGGCTTTGAGCAGGTTCTGCTTCAACTCATCATGGGTAAATTTAGCCATAACAATTCCCCCTTCGCGGTGATTCTGAGAAAGACTGAACCCAAGCGAAACTTCCCCTCGCAGCTGAACGTGCGTCTCAACAGTTTACGATACACAGCGCACAATACGCACACTTAATGATTATGCAAATTGGTTGCACTCTCCGAACCTAGCTCCCAGTACATAATAAACTTGGCTTCGTATGAAGAATGCTAAACCGCTAAAAGCGGCTCTTCGTACTAAGTGCGGCCAATGACGGCTTCGAGGCCAGAGGCACCGATGCTGTGCCTTACACCAATGTCTGGTCTAGGAAGGGCGAGCGACTGTCAGGCCTATTCCCGCTTCCCGCCAAGCACTCTTTCAATCTGAGACAGCCCCTGCGGTCCCGCATAATTATCCAGGCGAGAAAACAGAGGATGCATCATAGCTTCTTCAACAGGAATGAAAGACCAGCCTTGCTCGTCATACCAATCAAGAAGTGTCCCAAAGTGATCTGCATTGATCCGATTGAGGTGGATGAGCAGGATATGATCAACGTCGCTACCGAGTTCTTCAATCGCTAGATTTTGGAAGAATGCCGTGCGCTCCTTCATGTGGGCCAAATAATTCTGTGCTATGATGGCAGCTGCTTCGCCATTGCCGTCTTCGAGCGCCGCAACATAGTCAGCATTGAACTGCCATTCGTCGTTATCAATGGTCACTGGGACATTTTGATACCCAAGTTCCGATAGGATTTCTGTCGCTGCCACCTTCGTTGCTTCTGTTTCTCCTTCACGCAAGAATGGAAAACGATAAAACCGTTGCTCATCAATCCACTGCTGCAACACCTCGTCAGTCCGACGCGTTTCTTCGAAAAATGCATCGCGTGTCAGCGTTCCATAATCAGGATGCGACCAGCTATGATTTCCGATTGTGTGGCCAGCATCTGCAAAAGCTTGTAGCGCATGAAGTGATCGGGCATTGATTTGTTGCCCCACTGCAAAGCCAGTTGCGACAATACCATGCTTTCGCAGAGCAGCCGTGATTTGATTGGTGTATCTCAAGCCGTCTTCTGGACTGGTTCGCGATGGCATGACGTAAGGAAGATCATCAATGGTTATGGCGACACGTGAGGGTGCTGTCGTGACATCTGAAGCAGCGACCAGCTCTGGGTTTACGGCAGTGTTTTGCACACACGAGGCAAGTGCAAAGCCCAGCACTCCTGCCATCAACGCTCCCGAAAAAAGACAAAACAGTTTGCTGCGCAACATCTCTAATACCTGCTCAAATTCAATAATTTTGACAGGATCATAACCGCGTGAGTTGATCGAGGCCAGCGATCAGAAATCAGCAAGCGGCCATTGGCGCAAGCGCGACGAAGGTCGAGAACGAACCGAAAACCCCCCAAATTCTTAGCTATGCGATTTGAACAATTCGGCTCAACGCACACAAGGGGTCGTTTTCAACGAAATGGGCTATCGCGGATTTCATGGCTTCGAAATCGCTTCCGTAAAAATAGAGCGCTGTCTCTTTACTGCCTTCCCAATGTCCACGAAAACTACCTATCCCTTCCATAAGTTCATTGCAGCGAGAAACGATGTTGTTGATATCCGATGCAGCATAAACTTCGTCAGGCAAGTCTGTTCCGTTTAGAAAAAGTGCCAAGCCTTCCAACTTCCCAAATCGG
This sequence comes from Epibacterium ulvae, assembly GCF_900102795.1. GTDB lineage: Bacteria > Pseudomonadota > Alphaproteobacteria > Rhodobacterales > Rhodobacteraceae > Epibacterium > Epibacterium ulvae. Next base: position 46,318 of record NZ_FMWG01000015.1, read on the forward strand.
ATCGCATCTTGCTCTGTAGATACTTTGAGCAACGAACCTTTCGGTGCGCCAAGCTGTTCTAAAGTGTCAATAATTGTGCCTAGAGTGCCTTTAGAAGCGTCATTCACCACAATTTCAACATCGCAAAATTCGATACCGTCAGGTTCGTCCGTCAACTGCGTGCCCCCTCCAGTAACTTCTCCCAACCCTGATGATCTCAACACTTCATCAAGAGGGTCTTCAAAGTAGTCACCTCGGTCAATAGGTTGAACACGAGCATTGAGCTGCGCAATGACCATAGTCGGATTGCTTGCAGGTGCTTCTTTGGGCTTTTTAATTCCAAACAATTTGGATATCCACATTTTGAATACTCTTCTATTTTTGGTGCGCTCAATAACCAGATAGAACGGGCACTACAATGTTCGCTTCGTCCGCATAGTTGCCATTTAGGTGTTCGATGCTGAACGTCTGCTTTCGTTGAAGTCACATCAAAGCACCCCACATTTCTCGAAACCAATTTTATTGGGTTTTCGTAATAAGACTGCATGTGATCTGAGAGGCAGACTTATGTGACCAAAGAGGCAAAATTGGCTGTGCGAAGAATTTTGGTCCCTTTGCTTTTAAAGAGAAAAACTCAGCATCAGAGGCAAAACTTTGTGCTCCTTCTCATCCTTGTTGTAAATGATCACATAGTTCTGCCTTTTTGGTCAGATATTTTGCCTCTAGCGGAACGGGACTTGCCACGCTGAAAAGCAGTTCAGACCGCGCAAACCAACCGAAAGCCGCGGGATTAACGACTGAGAGTGGCACTTAGCCACTAACTCGATCATGCCCTGCAATTAAGGACCTTCGAGAACCCAGTTTTGGGAAAGTCTAGGCTCAGGACTCATAACCAGTAAATGACGAGAGCGGCGAGTGCGATTGCGGACAAGAAAACCTTTGGGCACCTGTCGTATCGTGTTGCTACCCGCCGCCAGTCTTTAAGTCTGCCAAACATGATCTCGATGCGGTTGCGTCGCTTGTATCTGCGCTTGTCGTATTTGACGGTTTTCTTGCGTTGCTTTCGACCAGGTATGCAGGCGCGTATCCCTTTGTCTTGCAACGTTTCTCTGAACCAATCAGCGTCATAACCCCGGTCGCCGAGCAGCCATTTGACGTTTGGCAAGCTGCCTACCAAAGCTCGTGCACCGATGTAATCGCTGACCTGACCGGCGGTCACAAAGAAATTCAGAGGACGCCCTTGGCTGTCGCAGATGGCGTGCAGCTTTGTGTTCATACCTCCCTTGGTGCGACCGATCATAGGGCCACGTCCCCCTTTTTCACCGCAAGGCTGGACGCCATGCAATGAGCTTTGAGATATGTTGCGTCGATCATGACCGTCTTCTCTTCACCATGATCAGCGGCCAAGCCGATCAGCATCTCGGCGAAGATGCCCTTGTCGCTCCACCGCTTCCAGCGATTGTAGAGTGTCTTGTGCGGGCCGTATTCCTTAGGCGCATCGCGCCATCGTAACCCGTTGCGATTGATGAAGATAATGCCGCTCAGCACCCGACGATCATCAACGCGAGGTTTGCCGTGTGACTTGGGGAAGAAGGGCTCAAGACGCGCCATCTGCGCATCTGTCAGCCAGAATAGATCAGACATGTTCACCACTCGATTTTGCGAACCGTGAATCACGCAGCCAACCGGAAATCAATGGGTCCTGACCCTAACTCATCCGCACCGCTCTGGCGCGCAATTCCTTTGGATAGCGTGCTCCGTCCTTCGTTAAATGCCTCACCGTCGGCACCTTCTAATCTCCGAAAAAACGCCAGCCGAGGTCTTCAAAGAAAAGGGGATAGAAGAAATAGCAAGGCCTCCTGGTTTCAGAACGAAGGGCGAGCGCAGCGCATTTTCCGAATGCTAATTTTTATCACAAGTCGCCCTACTGCGTCTTGACGGTGACTTGTATTCGCCTGTTTGGATGAAGTGAAAAGGGGACACACCAAAAAGTTCCTTGAAGTTTTTTGAAAAATGACTGCTGGAATTGAAACCGCATGCCGCCGCCACCTCTGCGGTAGAAAGATTGGTCTCTGCCATTATCGCGCGTCCTCGATGGAGCCGGCTCTGTTTGATGAACTGTTTTGGCGTGATCGCGAGATAGGTTTTAAACAACCGTTCCATTTGACGCCTTGAAATTTTGGCGTTCTTGGCAATTGCATCAAGGGTCAAATCACCTTCAATATCGCTTTCGATAAAGTCGATGATCTTTTCCAGTGACGGATGGCGCACAGTGATGGCCGCCGCAGAGCCAACCTTTTGGGGCTCGGTCTCGACGCGGGGCACTTGATGCAAACACATCGTGGTGACCGCACGAGACAGCTTTAATCCGTGAAGCTTGAGTATGCGGCTTATCATCATGTCGGTTGCAGCCACGCCCCCGGCACAGGTCCAGATCCGGTCGCCAAAATGAAAAAGATGTTCATTGACGTCCAGATCGGGGTAAAGCTCGCGAAAGGCAGGAATGTTTTCCCAATGCAGCGTCACCGGCGTGCCTTTGAGGATCCCCGCTTCGGCAAGAGTATAGGTGCCGGTGCAAATCCCACCAACAGTTTGACCACGCCTCCAAACACGTCGAATCTCATCCGCGACCTTTTTTGACGACATGGCTTTTGGTTGAACGCCCGAACATACGATTGCAATCTCGTGCGGCTGGATGTCGTCGATGCTTCCATTGACTGAAACTTCCAACCCGTTTGAACACCGAACCGGCTGGCCGTCCTCGGACAAACACCGCCATTTGAACAGCACTTTCCGGGTCAATTGATTTGCGATACGCAATGGCTCGATTGCAGAGCTAAGGGCATTCATCGACAGACTCGGGACAAGAATGAAAACATAATGTTCGGTCGCGACCTCTTTGTCGTTCAGACGGCAAAATGCCACTCCGTGCGGAATATGATCTTCTACCATAGGCAACCTCCTGACCTGTATTTTCCCTTATAATTGATGACCCGGCTTAATTTATTTCGTCATCAATTTCTCCTTGATAGCCATCAAGGCCGCACTCTCCCAGGGTGCCAACCGATGCAGACAACCTATGGTTACTCTTGGCGATCCTAAAACAAAAGCAAAAGGCGAATAAGGTTAAAGTGGCAGCCAATGAAGACAAGTTGAATCATTCAAGCCACGCCAGAATATTCAACACCGGCACGGATGAATCGACCGGTCTGCTTGAGGTTTAAGAGGATCATAATGACTGAACAGCCATCCGCCAGCGAGTTTTCAGCCATCTCGACAGGGTATGACACCGACGTTTCGCGTTCCTTGTCTCTGCGCAAAGAAGCTTATGTTGAGAACAAGTGGTACAACGCTGATCTGAAAGCGATTTTCTCCAAAACCTGGCAGTGGGTCTGCCACATTGAAAAGGTACGTGAACCCGGATCGTACACGACAATCGAAATCGCAGGAAATCCAATCGCCGTTGTGCGCGACCGCGAGGATAAATTGCGGGCCTTTTACAATGTGTGCAAGCACCGCGCGCATGAATTGCTGTCGGGCGACGGCAACACGACGCGCATCATGTGCCCCTATCACGCCTGGGTCTACAAGCTGGACGGAAACCTTGCCCGCGCGCCAGAAACCGAGGGGCTTACAGATTTCAATCCAAAGGAAATCTGCCTTGATCAAGTACAAGTCGAAGAGTTTTGCGGGTTCATCTATGTGAACCTCGACCCTTCTGCCCCATCGCTTGCCGAAAGCACCGGCGATCTGGCAACAGAGATCAAGCATTGGGCCCCGGATATAGAAAACCTGACCTTCGCCCACCGATTGACCTATGATATCGAGTCGAACTGGAAGAACGTCGTCGACAACTTTCTGGAATGTTACCATTGCCCGACCGCGCACAAAGATTTCTGCGAATTGGTCGACATGGATACCTACAAGGTCACAACCTACGGCATCTATTCCAGCCATATGGCAGAGGCGGGGAACAATCCCAATAACAACGCTTATGACGTATCAAATGCAACTGTGAAAACACATGCGGTTTGGTGGCTCTGGCCCAATACCTGCATCATGCGCTATCCCGGTCGGTCGTCGATGATCATTCTGAACGTCATCCCGGCAGGCCCTGACCGCACGCTTGAAACCTATGATTTCTTCCTTGAGACCAAAGAAGCCAACGAGATGGAGCAGGAGATTGTGCGCTATCTGGATGAGGTTTTACAGGTCGAAGACATCAATTTGGTCGAAAGCGTTCAGCGCGGCATGAAAACACCTGCCTTCCAGCAGGGGCGAATTGTGAATGACCCCAGCGGCTCAGGCAAATCTGAACACGCGGTGCACCATTTCCACGGGCTTGTTCTGGACGCATATAAAACGGCGGCTGAATGATCCCTTCCCGGCGCCCAACAGCTCCGAGTGTAAAGCCAATGCAGTTTGAGCCCCCACCTCTTGGGGGCCAATCCAGCTTTGATTTTTCCAGTGGAGATAAACATGCCAAAAACACCAAATATCGTCATAATCATGGCCGACCAGCTGGCCCCGCATTGGACCGGAGCATATGGTCACAAGGTGGCCAAGACACCGCATATCGACGCGCTGGCGGCGCGCGGGATGCGGTTTGATGCCGCCTATTGCAACTCACCACTTTGCGCGCCATCGCGGTTTGCCTTTATGTCGGGGCAACTGATCAGCCGCATCGCCGCTTATGACAACGCTTCCGAGTTCAAGGCCACGGTGCCGACCTTCGCCCATTACCTCAAGGCCTTGGGTTACCACACCTGCCTTTCGGGCAAGATGCACTTTGTGGGTCCTGACCAAAAACACGGGTTTCAGGACCGCGTGACCACAGATATCTACCCCTCCGATTTCGCCTGGACCCCGGATTGGGAAGCTCCAGATGAACGCATCGACAAGTGGTACCACAACATGCAAACGGTCAAGGAAAGCGGTGTGGCCGTGGCCACATTCCAGACCGATTACGATGACGAGGTGGGCTTTGCCGCGCGCCGGTGGCTGATCGACCGAGGCCGCGCCCAGGCCGCAGGTGAAGACGCCCCCTTCGCCCTTGTGGCCAGCTTTATTCACCCACATGACCCTTATGTGGCCAAGCCCGAGTTCTGGGACCTTTATTCTGATGATGACATCAGCTTGCCTGAATTCGTGCTGTCACCCGATGAACAAGATCCTTTCTCTCGCCGGGTGATGGACGGGATCGAGGCCAGCTATGTGCCGCTGACCGAGGAAGAGGTGCGCCGCGCCCGTCGCGCCTATCTTGCCAATGTCAGCTATTTCGACAGCAAGGTTGGCGAGATAGTCAAAACGCTGGAAGAGATAGGCGAACTGGACAACACGATTGTAATGATCACAGCCGACCATGGCGACATGCTGGGAGAACGGGGTCTGTGGTACAAGATGAACCTGTTCGAACATTCGGCCCGTGTTCCGCTGATCATGGCTGGCCCTGACGTGGTACAAGGCGTAGCTCCCAATGCCTGTTCCCTGATCGACATTCTGCCCACTGTCATCGAAATCGGTGGCGGAGATGCAACCATGCTGGGGGAACCTGTCGATGGCCGGTCTCTCATGCCGCTTGCGCGTGGCGAAGCCGATCCGGTTGACGAGGCAATCGGCGAATACTGTGCTGAAATGACACCGTATCCGGTTATCATGATCCGTCGCGGTGCATTGAAATACATTCACTGCGACGCCGATCCGGCACAGCTTTACGATTTGGCGAAAGACCCGCTTGAGACGAAGAATGTCGTGAATCTACCGGTGTATGCTGACGCGGCTAAGGCTTTTGCCGAAGAGATTGAACAGCGGTGGGATGGAGAGCAGATGCGCACTGCGATCATCGCAACCCAGAAGTCGCGGCGCAAATTGCATGCGGCCATGGAAGCCGGCGCTGGCGAACACTGGGATTACAACCCGCCATCAGACGCCTCACAACAATATGTACGCAATCACATGGATTGGACGGTCGCCGCGTCGCGCTACCGCTTCCCACCGCTCCAAGAGGAAACGTAAATGAACCTAAATGGAAAAGTCGCACTGGTAACCGGAGGCCGCGGCGGGATCGGCCGCGCCATCGTGGCCCGTTTCCTACGCGAAGGCGCAACAGTCTATGCTGCTGATCTAACAGAACGGGGCTCACTTCCCGCGCATGACGATGACGGTAGCCGCTTTGTGCAGATGAACGTAGCGGATGAAGCGGTGGTTCAGGCCGCCATGTCCAAGGTACAGGACGAATGTGGCAAGCTCGACATTCTGGTCAATGCTGCCGGGATCGAGATCGAGAAAACGATTGAGGATACTACGCTTGATGAATGGAACCAGTCGTTTGCGGTGAATTGCACCGGCACGTTCCTGACCTCGAAATATGCGCTTTCGTTGATGCGTAAAGCCGCGCAGGAAGGCACCAGCGCCAGCATCATCAACTTCGGTTCTTATGACGGATTCATCGCCGATCCCGGCTTGGCCGCCTATTGCGCAACCAAAGGTGCAGTCCATGCGCTGACCCGTGCCATGGCGTGCGATCACGGCCCCGAAGGCATCCGCGTCAACGCGATTTGCCCTGGCTACATTGACACACCGATGCTGCAAAGCTTCTTTACCGGTGACGGGTCCGGCGGTGGTGGAAAAACCATCGACCAGCTTCAGCAGGCGGTGCGCGACGTGCATCCGATGCGCACCTATGGCACGCCAGATGACATCGCCAATCTGGTAAACTGGCTGGCATCGGACGAGGCACGCTATGCCTCCGGTCAACTCTGGGTGCTGGATGGCGGGCTATCAGCCCAGGTCCAGCAAATGAAACTGTAAGGGGGCGGCTATGGCCAAGCAAAAACCTGTCATTATTACCTGCGCACCCACAGGTGGGATCCACACACCCACCATGTCTGAACACCTGCCGATCACGCCAAGTGAAATTGCCAGCGCCAGTATCGAGGCCGCCGAGGCGGGCGCCTCGATCATCCATCTGCATGCGCGCGACCCCGAAACAGGCAAGCCTGATCCCAACCCCGACCTGTTCATGGACTTCCTGCCACGGATCAAACAGGCCACGGATGCGGTCATGAACGTTTCAACCGGAGGGGGCCTTGGGATGTCGCGCGAGGAACGCCTGCGCGCCGCCGTCAAGGCCAGTCCCGAAATGGCCAGCATGAACATCGGGTCAATGAATTTCGGCATCTTTCCGATGAAAGACAAATACGCGAACTGGAAACACGCATGGGAACCCGAATTCCTGGACATGACGCGGGATTTCATCTTTCGAAATACCTTTGCGGATATCGAGTATTGCCTGAAAGAACTGGGGGAAGGTCACGGTACACGGTTCGAATTCGAATGCTATGATCTGGGTCATCTCTATAATCTGGCTTGGATGATCGATCAGGGGTGGGTCAAAGGGCCGATCTTTGTCCAGATGGTGTTTGGTATTCTGGGTGGCGTAGGTGCCGATCTGGACAACCTGATGCACATGCACACGATCGCCGACAAGCTCTTTGGCGACAATTATGAGTGGTCCGTTTTAGCGGCGGGTCGTCATCAGATTCCCTTTACCACGCAAAGCGCCCTCTTGGGCGGCAACGTGCGGGTCGGGCTCGAAGACAGTCTTTATATCGGCCCTGGCGAAAAGGCGATGTCCAGCGCGCAGCAGGTTCGCAAGATCCGCAGCATCATCGAAAACCTCGGCCTGACAGTCGCAACACCCGCACAAGCACGCGAGCGTCTTGGCCTAAAGGGTGGCGACCAAGTCGCGTTTTAGGGAGGAAACCATGCAAACAAAACTGCTTATCAACGGCGAACTGGTAGAAGGTCAGGGCCAGCCCATTTCCGTCTTGAACCCGGCGACCGGAGAAGAAATCTGCACCATCAAGGCCGCCACTTCCGAACAGGCAGATGCCGCCGCCGCCGCCGCTCACGAGGCATTTGAGACCTTTGGTCAGACCAGCCCGGCAGAACGCTCCGAGCTTTTGACCAACATTGCCAATATGCTTGAAGAAAACATCGAAGAGCTTGCCGAACTCGAAAGCCTGGACGCAGGCAAACCCTGGCCATCGGCGCTAAATGATGAAACCCCGCTGACATTGGACACATTCCGCTTTTTCGCAGGTGCCGCACGTACCATGACAGGGGTGAGCGCCGGAGAATACGTGGCCGGGCATACCAGCATGATCCGCAAGGATCCCGTTGGTCCTGTCGCAGCAATTGCGCCATGGAATTATCCCTTGATGATGGCGGCCTGGAAACTGGCAGCACCACTTGCGGCCGGCTGTCCTGTGACGCTCAAACCCTCCCAGTTGACCCCACTGTCAACCTTGCGGGCCGCAGAACTCATTGCAGAGGTTACACCCAAAGGCGTGGTCAATGTTCTGCATGGATCAGGCCGTGAGATCGGCCACCAAATGATCAATGATCCCCGCACCGAGGCAATTTCGATCACCGGGTCCAACGCAACCGGTGCCGAGGCGATGAAGGCAGCCTCTCGGCAGATCCGCCATGTGCATCTGGAACTGGGCGGCAAGGCTCCCGTGATCGTCTTTGAAGATGCCGATATCGACGCAGTTGCGGAAACTGTGCGCTACGGGTCGTTCTTCAATGCTGGTCAGGACTGCGCACAGCCCTGCCGGTTGCTCGTCGCAGACGAAGTCTATGACAAAGTTGTCGCAGCCGTCCTGAACCAGGTCGGTCAGATCAAGGTTGGCGCGCAAAAGGCCGAGGGCACCGAGATGGGCCCGATTATTTCAGCCGCGCAGCGCAACACGGTTGCAGGGTTTGTTGACCGGGCGCGCGACATCTGTGAGGTCCTCACAGGAGGGAACATGATCGACGGTCCGGGCTTCTTTTACGAACCCACAGTGCTCGCCAACGTTCTCCATGACGCCGAGGTATTTTGCACCGAGATCTTCGGCCCGGTTGTCACTATCTCACGGTTCCGGGATGAAGAAGACGCGCTCAGAATTGCCAATACCGGCCCGTTCGGTCTTGCCTCATCGGTCTGGACCAATAATACAGGCCGCGCAATGCGGATGTCGGCAAAAATGCGGTACGGGTTCACTTGGGTGAACACACATGGCATCGCGACACCGGAAATGCCATGGGCTGCGATGAAATCCTCTGGCACAGGGTGCGACATGAGCGTTTTTGCACTTGATGCCTATACAGCCGTTCGACACGTAATGATTGCACATGGATAGACCTGTGACACAGACAGCTATTGTAACCGGTGGCAGCCGGGGTATCGGACGCGCCATCGTCGATCAACTTGTGGAGGATGGCCATAGCGTCGTGACCTGCGGACGCGGGGACCGCCCGCAAGACCTCAGCGACGATGTTCTTTGGGTCACCGCAGATGTTTCGCTGAACAGCGATGCGACAAAACTGGTCGAGGCCGCACAGGCGGCATTTGGTCCGGTGTCGCTTTTGGTGAACAATGCAGGCGTACAGGTGGAAAAAACCGTTGCAGACAGCACCGACGACGATTGGGATCTGGTGATGAATGTCAATTGCCGGGGGCTGTTCAACATGTGCCGCGCCGTGTTGACACCCATGGCGAAGACCGGCGGCAACATCATCAACATCGGCTCGATTTCGGGCATGGTCGCGGACCCGTCAATGGCGCTCTATAATGCCTCGAAATCCTGGGTGCACGGGCTGACACGGTCTATCGCAGTCGATCACGGCCCCAAGGTTCGTTGCAACGCGATCCGGCCCGGCTGGATCATGACCGAGATGGCAGAAGATGGTTTCGCCCTTGCCAATGATCCCGAACGCGCCATGGCCGACGCCTTGGCACGGCACCCTGTGGGCCGGTTCGGCGAGCCACAGGATATTGCGAACATGGTGTCCTGGCTGGTCTCTGACAAAGCGGCCTATGTTTCAGGAGAATGCTTCACAATTGACGGCGGCATGACTGCGGCCTCACCGCTTAATCCGGGGTTATTTTGATGATAGAATTTGAAAAGACAGCCTGCCTGGGTGGCGGAGTGATCGGGGCCAGCTGGGCTGCGTTGTTTCTTGCATCGGGACGGTCGGTTGCGATGTATGATCCGGCACCGAACTCGGAAGACGCAGTGCGCGCCTATATCAAGATGGCCTGGCCCTCATTGACAGAGCTTGGGCTGACCAAAAACGGCAACCCCGACGCCGTCAGCTTTCATGCAAATGCGGCTGAAGCGGTTGAAGGGGCAGATTTTGTCCAGGAAAACGTGCCCGAGCGCGTAGCGGTCAAACATGCGGTATTCGCTGAGATCGAACCCGTCCTGAAGCCTGATGCGATTGTTGCCAGTTCGGCGTCCGGCCTCACGCTCAGCCACATGCAGGGCGGTTGGAAAAATCCATCGCGATTTGTGCTGGGTCATCCTTTCAACCCACCCCATTTGATCCCGCTGGTCGAAGTAATGGGTAACGCGCACACAGCCGAAGATGCCGTCACCGGTGCCGAGCGGTTTTACACCGCCATCGGAAAGGTGACCATTCGCGTCAACAAGGAAAAACCCGGTCATGTCGCCAACCGTTTGCAAGCCGCAATTTGGCGCGAGGCGATCAGCCTCGTGGTTGAGGGCGTGGCAACTGTTGAGGACGTTGACAAGGCGGTCTGGGCCGGGCCGGGCCTGAGATGGGCGGCAATGGGGCCAACGATGCTGTTCAACCTTGGGGCCGGGGCCGGTGGCCTTCAGGCCTTTTGCGATCATTTCACAGACACCTTCAACGGCTGGTGGGACGATCTGGGGACTGTGCACCTTGATGACACAGTGACTCAGATGCTGATCAAGGGCGTTGCCGATGCCTCTCAGGGTCAAACACCATCAGAGCTTTCCGCCAAACGCGACAGTCTGATCCTTGCCATGCAAAAGGCAACCACAAGCCTGCGCGCCACCCGTTAAGGGCAAGCGCACTCAAACAAACACGTCCAGCCCGCCATGATGTTCCTTGCCGACAGGAAAGGCTGAATGTTGCACGTGATGGAGAAGACCAATGAGCGACAAGATACACGCGGAGACCACCAAAGTGGTTGTCGTTGGCGCCGGGCAGGCTGGATTTTCGGTCTGCGCCAAATTACGATCGATTGGGTTCAAAGGCCAGATCACACTGATTGGAGATGAAGACCATCCACCCTATCAGCGCCCTCCCTTGTCCAAGGCATATCTGACCGGAGACATGGCACTCGAACGCCTTTTCTTTCGACCTCAGAGTTTTTATGCGGATGAGAATATCGAGCTGTGTCTGTCAGACCCGGTCCTTTCGATCGACCGGTTTAAAAAACAGATCATACGCGCCGAAAAGCCTCCATTGCCCTATGACAAACTCGTTCTGGCCACGGGCAGCCAGCCCATAACGCTACCTGATGACATGGGTGGTGACCTTATGGGCGTTCACTATGTCCGAACACTGAAAGACACAGATACCATGCGCGCCGATGTGCAACCGGGTAAAACGGCGCTGGTCATTGGCGGTGGATATATCGGGCTAGAGGCCGCAGCCGTAGCCACAAAGGCAGGGATGAAGGTGGTTCTGGTCGAAGCCGCTGATCGCATCCTTCAGCGCGTCGCTTCTCCTGAAACCGCGCGTTATTTCCGATCCCTGCATAAAGCCAAGGGCGTAGATATCCGGGAAGGCGTAAGATTGAAGGCTTTGAAAGGCCAAAAGGGCCGAGTGACTTCAGCCATCATGGCGGACGGATCCGAAATTACAACTGATTGTGCGATTGTCGGCATCGGGATCCGCCCCAATCACGATCTGGCCAAAGCGGCCGGCCTAAAGCTCGACAATGGCATTTGCGTGGATGCCCAATGCAGAACCTCTGATCCCGACATTTTTGCGGTCGGAGATTGTGCATCTTTCCAGCATGGCACAGCCCGTCTCCGTTTGGAAAGCGTCGGCAATGCCATCGATCAAGGGGAAATCGCAGCTCGTATTATCGCGGGGGAAAAGGTGTCTTACCAGGCAAATCCATGGTTCTGGTCGGATCAGTATGACACGAAATTGCAGATTATGGGCCTTTCAACCGGCTATGATTGCATTGTCACCCGCGACAGTGGCGAGGGCGTGATATCCTTTTGGTATTTTGCAAAAGATCGATTGCTCGCAGTCGACGCCATCAACGATCCCCGCGCCTTTATGGTCGCCAAGCGCTTGATCGAAAGCGAAAAATCACCCGACCCCGCTTTGGTTTCAGATCCTTCCCTTGATTTAAAACAGGTGCTGCGCTGAATTCTGCAGGCCATACCAGCTGAAACTGGGTGCAGAGAGGGTCACGCCTCCCTGCCCTCACCTATCACTACATATCTGGCCGAATTGTCGGCACCAGAGCGCGCACCAGATCTTTCATATCCAGTTGCCCGATCACGTCATCTGCATCCACCACACGATAAACGTGGTTCGTATCACCTCCTGATTTTGCAATCAGGCTTTCCAGATTGCTCTCCGCCGTGACGTCCCCATCAAAACTCTCGGTTGTCAGCGGCTTGGTGATAGAGCGCACACGTAAAACGCGGGCGCGGTTGATATCACTGACAAAGTCCTCGATATAGGGATCAGCGGGATTCAGCAGGATATGCTGAGGATCCCCCTGCTGAACAACAGCACCATCTTTCAGGATCACAAGGTGATCCGCAAGCTTCAGCGCCTCATCCAGATCATGTGTGATGAACACGATGGTTTTCCGCAATTCGCGTTGCAGTTCAAGCAACAGATCCTGCATGTCCGTCCGTATCAACGGATCAAGCGCCGAAAACGCCTCATCCATCAGCATGATGTCTGTGTCCGCAGTCAGAGCACGCGCGATGCCAACGCGTTGTTGCATCCCCCCCGACAGCTGGGCCGGATAGCGTTCGCCAAAACCACCAAGACCAACCCGTTCCAACCACTTGGCCGCTTCACGGGCCTGTATGTCTTCGGCTTCCCCCAGAACCGACAAAGGCATGGCGGCGTTTTGTGACACAGTCCTATGGGGCAGCAAGGCGAATTTCTGAAAGACCATCGACATGGTCTTTTGCCGCATGGTCCGCAAGTCGGCAGGACCAAGCCCCAGCACATCCTGACCATCAACCAGAACCTCACCCGCACTGGGTTCGATCAGACGGTTGAGATGTCGGATCAGAGTGGATTTCCCCGATCCTGACAGGCCCATGATCACGGTGATTTCGCCAGACTGCATATCTACATTGATATTTTGCAGACCCAGCACGTGGCCATATTGTTCAAGCAATTCTTGTTTACCAAGCCCCTCTTTGACCTTAGCCACCAACGCGCGATCACGTGCGCCAAAGATCTTGTAGAGGTTCTTGATCGAGATTTTAGGGTGTTTCATCTATCAATACGCCTTGCCTTGTTTGTCCACCCGCCCCAAAGCGGCTTTGGAAACGCGGTCCAGAATGACCGCCAGCAATACGATCCCAAGGCCAGCAACGATCCCCACACCCAATTCCAGGTTTCGGATCCCACGCAACACCAGCACTCCAAGCCCCGGAGCAGACACGAGCGACGCGATCACAACCATGGCAAGGCTCATCATGATGGTCTGGTTGATCCCGGCCATGATATTCGGCAACGCAAGTGGCAACTGCACGCGCCATAGCTTTTGTTTTTTTGTCATCCCAAAAGCATCCGCGGCCTCGATCACATCCCGATCCACAAGCCGAATACCAAGATCCGTAAGCCGGATGACAGGAACAATCGCGTAAAGGATAATCGCGATCCCATAAAGTTTTGACTCGGTTACAGAAAAGAGGAAGATCAGCGGGATCAGATAGACAAAGGTTGGCAACGTCTGCAGCAGATCGAGGATTGGCACAATCAGTCTTTGCGTCAGATCCGAACGTGACATCCAAATCCCAATGGGAACGCCGATAACCACTGACAATCCGGTACAAACAAAGACGATTGCCAGGGTTTGCATGGCGACATCGTAATGGTCGATGAAGGCAAAGAACAGCAACACACAAGCAACAAAAGCAGTGACCCCACGCGACCGGCTTGCAAACCAGGTCACGGCAAGCAGGACCGGAATCATGATCCACCACGCTGTTGACTGAAAAGCGATAAGCGCCCCGTCAAGCAACCAGCTGAGAGGCTGCGTGATCGGATCAAGCACCAGTTTCAACTTGCCCCGCATAGCAAGAAACCCGGTTTCAAACGATGCTGTCAGATCGCGCGTTTGGCCAATCGCCGGACAGGCATCATGTAAAACATCAAGGGATGGAAAAGGAAATCCACCCCCTTCGGCACTCGCAACATCACCGCCCTGTGCCTGCGCCAAAAGCTGCGCCATTGATGTGGGCGCATCCGCGGCCCCTTCATCACACCAGTCCCTCAGACCCAATGTGTCGAACACTTTCTCATATTTAGCCATTTGCTCCCCCTAGCTTGTCGTTGTAAACGCGCCGACAAAAACCGCCTGCGCGTTGTTGTTAGCTTGGGTGGTGGTTACTGCAGCAGCGCCGAAAGCTTGCCCCGGGCTTCATCGTTCAGCCACGCGCTCCAAACATCACCATAGTTTTGAAGAAAATAGACAGCGGCTTCTTCATGGGATGCACCATTCGAATCCTGCCAGGCCAGGACCTCACCCATCTGGGCGTTGGTGAAGGACATATTGCTCAGGAAATCAACAATCTCAGGCTCGCGCTCAAGCAAACCAGGTGCGACAGCGGTCACAACCTTGGCTGTTGGATATGCAGATGCTGCCGGAGTGGCGCATTCGGGATCGGCGTTGCAAGTGTGCAGATCTTGGCTGAAATCGGCAACTTCGACCTGTACCATCGGATACTGGCCCAGCACCGATGTCGGGGCCCAATAATAACCGAACCACGGCTCTTTGCTTTCATAAGCCGCAGCAATGGCTGCCGCCAGCGTTTCGCCAGAACCGTGCTGGAACCGCTCAAGCCCGCTGCCTGCGGCATTCAGTGCGCGCAGGTTGTTAGTGTTTACTACGTCACAGGCCCAACCTGCGGGGCAGTCATGGAACTGTCCCCCGACCAGCTCTGGATTGGCCAGAATGCCTTCAATGGTCGTCAGCTCGGGGTGCGCTTCTGCCAGATAGGCCGGAATCCACCAGGCTTCAACACCGCCATCCGACAGCACATTGGTCAACTCAACAAGCTTTTTACCAGCAACCAACTCCCCATAAACAGGCGAAGAATTGGTCCACAATTCCGTCAGAATGTCGGGCTCACCCGTTTCCGCGATCGACACCATCGCGGGTGTGGTCGAAGACGGCACCACTTGAACGTTGCATCCATAGCCGTTTGTCATGAGGAAATTGGCCACAGATGTGACAACCGCAGAAGAGGCCCAATCCATTTCCGTGATTGAAACATCACCACAGTCCGCGTGCGCCGCACCCGCAGTCCCAACAACGGCAAGAAAGGCGGCAGCAGTCAGTTTATTTTTCATTATTTGTCTCCCTGTTTATTTGCATTCCTTTGATGCTATGGGGGAACAGTCCTCAACATATGAGGGTTTCAGACATTGGTTTGACTATTTTGGCCACGATATCTATACTGTTGAGACAAACCAACCCAGAGAGCTGCACTGCTGACCCAAACCAAACCAGACAGAGTAACTGAAATACGGATCATTGTCGTGCCGTATTTCAATCTCACTGCAACGATGTCTTTTCTCGATCCCTTCCGTGCTTCGAATTACCTCGAAGGCACAACCCTTTTCCGATGGCAGATCATATCGGAAAAGGGGCAAGCGATCACCGCCAGCAACGGTGTAGAGATAAGCACCACCGCTTTTGAAGAGGCCGAGTTAAAAAAGACAGATCTGCTTTTCGTCTCGTCCAGCTGGCAGCCAGAACGCCACGTCACGTCGGCCATACGGTCCTGTCTGAGGGACGCCGCAAAACGCCAGACCGTAATCGGAGGGCTGGACACCGGTGCCTTTATTATCGCCCAATCCGGATTGCTTGAAAACCACACGGCCACTGTCCATTACGAACACATTGATGCATTCAAAGAACTCTTTCCGAACACGGGCGTGAGCGAAGCGCTCTGGGTCATTGACCGGAACAGAGTCACCTGCTGTGGTGGCGCCGCGGCGCTAGATCTTGGTCTGCAGATGATCCGGAAATCCCATGGCAGCGCCCTGGCCAACGCCGCGGCCCGTTACGTTTTTGCCCCTCCCATGCGCAGTCATGGCACACGGCAGTGCCCAGACAATATAGAGCCATTGGGCAATTCTGTTCACAGAGGCGTGCGCGCCGCAATCGATGTGATGGAAGCGAATTTAGAGACCCCATTGCCAATAGCAGAGGTCTGCCGTCAGGTTGGATTGTCGCATCGTCAACTTGACCGGCTTTTTGCGCAATGTGTGCGCAAGACACCTGCGCTCTACTACCGCGATATCCGCCTTGATCGCGCGCGTGGTCTGGTCACTCAAACCGAATTGAGCATGTCTGAGATCGCCTTTGCGAGCGGATTTTCAAGCCAAGTGCACTTCAGCCGCGCTTACAAAGACCGGTTTGGCTTGCCTCCAAGCAAAGATCGCGTTCAAGGTCGTATTCCGTTTGAGTTCCGCGCATGGCCAATGCACAGAGCCTCTAGTACCCCGCCCAGCTCGGGCACCAAATAGCTTTCACATACATGCCCCATACACATCAACTTGCCGTAAATTCGAAACTATCTCTTCCGGCTTCGGTCGCTTGTTTGCTATTCTTGGTCCTCCGTTTCCTAAACATAGCGGCGGACCAGTTCAGTGGGGGAGGCTCAAGCATGAACTCGCCCTGGCGCTCCGAGAAATCGAGCGCATAGAGCGCGCGCTGTTCATCATCGACTGGCTGCTCGATGCCGATATGCAGCGACGTGCCAATATTGGCCTGAACAAGGGGGAGGCGCACCACGCCTTGAAAAACGCCCTGCGCGTTGGTCGCCAGGGCGAAATCCGTAACCGCACCGCCGAAGGCCAACACTACCGCATGGCTGGTCTGAACCTGCTCGCCGCCATCATCATCTGGAACACCAAACACTTGGGGCCGACTCCGACTGAGTGCAGAATAGGGCGTTAAGCCCGGATTGAGGTTCTGGATTTGCGCTCAGCCTTCGTTTTTGGTGAGATAACGGTAGATGGTAGCCTTAGACAGGCTGTATTCCGCCATGAGATCTTTGATCAGAGTGCCACTTGCGCGTTTGTCGCGCAGTTCTACGATCTGATCATTAGTAAGCGCGGGACGCTTTCCGAACTGAACACCTCGATCCTTCGCCTTCTTGATCCCGTCCATTTGCCGCTCGGCGCGGATCTCGGTCTCAAATTGGCCGATGGCCCCGAGCATGTTGAACAAAAGCCGTCCGGTGCCATCGGATGTGTCGATGTTCTGATCAAGGACGACAAGATCGACGCCTTTATTGCGAAGGGTCTCGGCAATCTGGCAGAGATGCAACGTGGATCGAGCTAGCCTGTCGATACGGGTTACGATCAGTTGGTCGCCTTCGCGGACATAGTTGAGGCACTGTTTTAGCTGAGGGCGGGCATCGGTGGTGCCGCTACGCTTTTCCTCGAACATCTTGTCACAGTCACGCAGCTTTTCACGTTGCACGTCCAAAGATTGTCCGACTGAACTGACACGGGCATATCCGAATTTGGCCATGGGGTCTCATATAAGTAAAGGATTTGTGAGACAGTCATATTGAGACATTGAAAAGGACATGGCAAGCGGATGGTATCAATATGTCTACTTTCAGAGACTCCACCCCATAAAGAAAGAACAATCCGATGGCACACCGAGCGGTTCTGACCGCGCGACAACGCGCGGCGCTTTTTGATCTTCCTACAGATGAGATGGCGTTGCTCCGGCATTACACCCTGAATGATGAAGACATTGAGAACATCCGCACGCGGCGGCGCACGGAAAATGCCCTTCAACTTTGTGCCTTCCGGTATCCAGATCGGTTACTCAAAGCAGGAGAGGTGATCCCGGAGCCGGTTTCCCGATTTGTGGCCGCACAACTCGGATTGAAGCCGGATGATCTCCTGCCATATGCCGCTCGAGAGAAGACCCGCCGGGAACATCTGGAAGCTCTACGCAAGAGGTATGGGTACAAGATGTTCTCCGGCAAGCGTGCCAAGAAAATGCGGAAATGGTTGGATGAGAATGCTGAAACAGCGCAACCCAGCGAGGCTTTGGTTCGCGGGTTCGTGGAAGAATGCCGCAGGCGGCAAATCATTCTGCCGGGTATTTCGGTCGTGGAGCGTCACTGTGCTGATGCGTTGGTTGCAGCCGAACGCAAGGTAGAGGCACGCATTGCGGCTCGTCTCGGCGCAAAAATGCGCGCCCAGCTCGATAGCTTGCTGGCAGAAGAGGTGGATGGTCGGGTCAGCAGGTTCATCTGGTTGCGGCAGTTCGAGGTGGGTAAGAACTCTGCCGACATCAATCGCCAACTCGACCGATTGGAATTTCTGCAACGGATCGCGTTGCCTCCAGCAATCTTGGATGACGTTCCTGCTCACCGGATCGCGCAATTGCGCCGCCAAGGCGAAAGATATTTTACGGATGGGCTTCGGGACATCACCAGTGATCGCCGTTTGGCCATCCTCGCCTCCTGCGTCGTGGAGTGGTCGGCTACTATTGCAGATACTGTTGTCGAAACGCACGACCGTATTGTGGGGTCGATCTGGCGGGAAGCAAAGAAGATTTGCGATACCCGTGTTGCTGAGGCGCAATCAGAGATCGCCGTGACTTTGGCCGGGTTAGGGACTTTGGGCACGACCTTACTGCTTGCAAAAGGCGATGACGCGGCTGTCGCCGGTGCCGTGGATGCGTCCTGTGGTTGGGGGGGTTTGGAACATCTCGTCACAACAGCGGAAGTACCTGGTAAGACCGTCAAGGCGGATGCACTGGCCTATGTCGAGCAGGGCTATCACCGCTTCAAGCTCTATGCCCCGCGAATGCTGGCAGCATTAGACATCGCGGGAGCCAGTGTGGCTGAGCTGTTGCTGGCGGCGACCGATGTGATCCGCGGCAAGCGTGATATTCCAAGTCGGCCCAACCGCCCCGAAGCTGCGTATATGGGCGTTACGAAGAACATAACGCAAACAAACGGCTATGAGGTGTAACTTTTGGGTCTGCGAGGCATGAAGAGTGTCACATTAGGGGGAAATCCACCCATTTGAGACAGTACAGTTTGTCACATTCGCATGTATCCTGTGGGTCTACTCAATTGTGACGCGGTGCCGACAGCAGCCATTCATGCCGCACGCGGCAAAATCTCACTCTGAGCCCATAGTAACCGATGCTGCAGTGTGCGCGAGTGTCCGCTATCAGAGGGAAGGCCAAAAACGTTACAAAACCAAAAACGGTTTTGCCAAGGGTTTGTGACACATGAATATTCAACGAGTTCGGTCATGGCGCTACCCGCAACAATAACGACCGTTTCGCCGCACCGGTTTACGATGAAACAACGGCTTCGCAATCATTTCCGCAAAGAAAAATCGGCCCAGTCTCAGCGTCACGCTGAAGCTCCCCGAAAGGGAGATATGCCAACACCAGCCTGACGGAACCGGCTTCAATGAGCTTCAAACAGCACCGACAGGGTGTAGTACCATCGCTCTTCATCCGTTCGGGTGAATTGCCATAGGCATCAACGCCTCCTTGGCGGAAAGCGTCAGTATCCTCTTGTGACATTCCGGAAAAGCACGGCATCAATATAGTTTCCAGGTTTTTGGGTAAGCGGTGCGCCGACCCCACACTTTTGCGCTGACGCTTGATCTGCGATTCTGAGACTTCTTTGATTTGGGGAGTTTCTCGATGGGAGCTACAAGCGAGATTCTGGCAAGGGTGCCGCGATGGTCTGATGGCAAGCGAGATTGGCCGCCGGAGCTGAAAGCGCGGATCGTGGCGGAGACGCTGATTGAGGGCGGGACGGTCAACGCGGTTGCCAAGCGGTATGAGTTGATCCCAGCACGGTATCTGATTGGCGGCGGATGGCGCGACAGGGCAAACTGGTTTTGCCCAATTTGGACGGCATGGACTTTGTGCCTGTTGAGATTGAGGCGTCTGTGCCGGTTGCCAAGCCTTCGCCGGTCATATCTTCCGGTACGATTGATTTGATCAAGGGCGATGTCAATGTTCGTCTTGATGCTGCGACACCTAGGGCGCGGATTGCCGAGATTGTGCGGGCTTTGGCGACGTGATCTCACCATCCCATAAGGTCCGGATTTTTGTGGCCAGTGATCCGGTGGACTTTCGTAAAGGCTATGACGGCCTTACTGCGTTGGTGCAGAGCCATCTGCATCAGAAGCCTTTTGACGGGTCCGTTTATGTGTTCCGCGCCAAGCGTGCAGATCGATCTATTGGGACGGGAGCGGGCTGGTGATGACTTATAAGCGGCTTGAGGATAACAGCTTCAAATGGCCTGCGATCAGGAACGGTGTGATGCGTCTGGAACCGGCCCAGTTTGAGGAGCTCTTTGCCGGTCTGGATTGGCGGCGTGTGCGACCTTTGGAGGTGGCGGCTCCCGCTGCGGCGGAGTGACTCACGGGGCCCTTTGCACGGGTCATTCTGCCTTTGTTTTGTTATGGCATCGGGCATGACCTCACCTGACAGATTGCCCAATGACATTGCCGAACTGAAGGCGATCATCCGTGCACAACAGGATCAGAATGCGCGGCTTGAGGCCCTGGTAGCCTCCTTCAAGAAAGCCCTCTTCGGGAGCAAGTCCGAGAAGATTGATCCGGCCCAATATGAGCTGGAACTCGAGGATATCGAAACTGCCATCGCCCAGGTAGAGGCCGAGATTGAAGAGGACGAACGCACCGCGCCCGTGCGACCACCAAAGCCGCGTCAGACCAATCGCGGATCATTGCCTGAACATCTGGATCGGGTCGAGGTGTTCATCGACCCTGAGCTTTCCTGCGCCTGCGGGGCCGAGCGTCATGTCATTGGAGAGGATGTCAGTGAACGGCTGGAAATCATTCCGGCCCAGTTCCGCGTGATCGTCACCCGGCGACATAAATACGCCTGCCGATCCTGTGAAAGCGGGATCACCCAAGCCCCGGCACCTGTACACATCATTGCAGGCGGTATGCCAACCGAGGCAACGCTGACCCATGTGCTTGTGTCCAAATACGCCGATCATCTGCCGCTCTATCAACAAGCCCAGATCTACAGCCGTTAGGGGATCGATCTTGATCGCTCGCCCCTGGCAGCCTGGGTCGGTAAATCAGCGTTCGAGCTGACCCCGGTTTATGACGCGTTGATGGCCGACCTGAAGTGCTCCACCAAGCTCTTCATGGACGAAACACCCGCTCCGGTTCTGGCACCGGGGCGCAAACGCACCAAAACCGGATACTTCTGGGCGCTGGCCCGCGACGACAGGCCATGGGGCGGTGATGACCTTCCTGCGCGATTGGTGCCGCGCCAGATTTGGTGACATCATGCAGTTTGCGGCGCGAATTGGCCCAGCAATAGGCCAATGTCACATCCTGGGCCGGACGTTTGAGCAGTCGGTTGTAACCAGCATAGCCATCGACCTGCAGGTTGCCGCTGAAGCCTTGCAAAATAGTGTCCGCATGCAGGCCGGATCGTCCCGGCGCATAGGTGAAGGCAACGCCGGGCGGATCTGGCCCAAATCCAGGCACTCTACCGCATCGAAAAAGACCTGCGCGGCCTGCCTGCTGACCTGCGTCGCGCTGCACGGCAGGGCCGTTCAAAACCCATCATCGACGCTTTCGAGCTATGGCTCGTCCAAAACCGCGCACGCGTCTCGGCCAAATCGCCGACCGGAGAGGCCCTGAAATATATCGCAAAATACTGGGATGGGCTGATCCTGTTCCTTGACGACGGGCGCATCGAACTGGATTCCAACGCCGTTGAGCGGACGATCCGTCCAATTGCGCTCAACCGAAAAAACGCGCTCTTCGCGGGTCACGATGCCGGAGCGCAAAACTGGGCGGTCATCGCGTCGCTAATCGAAACCTGCAAACTTTACGGGATCGAACCCCATGGCTATCCTCGCACCTTTCGAGGACTATGTGGCGAAGTTCGAGGAGGCAACAGAACGGCTCCTTGCACTGACTCCTACCGTGGAAAGTGTCGATGACCTTCTGACCGAAGAAGATGAGGCCGAATTTGTTCAAGCCTTCCGCGAGTTGATCCGCGTGAAGAACGTTCTCGACTGTTTCACAGAGTTCGATTTTTCCGCCTTGCCGATGGATGAGCAGACCTTCGCAGACTTCCGAAGCAAGTATCTAGATCTCTACGACAAAGTCCGAAGCGAGAAAGCCAAGGAGAAGGTTTCGATCTTGGACGATCTTGACTTTGAGGTCGAGCTCATCAGCCGCGATAAGATCAACGTCAGCTATATCATCAACCTCTTGCGTGAGATGCAGGGTAAACGGCCTGAGGACCAAGCCAAGACCCGTAAGACCATCATGGATGTCCTGGACACCGAGGCGCAGCTCCGCAGCAAGAAGGAACTGATTGAGCGCTTTATCTCTGAGCACTTCGCAAACCTGCCCGCCAGCGCGGACGTAGGCGAAGAATTCGACAACTATTGGGAAGCCCAACGCATCCAGGCTATTAAGGCACTTAGCCAAGACGAGGGTCTTGAGGCCTCTGGCTTAGATAAGCTCTTGGAACAGTACCAGTTTACTGGGAAGACACCGATACGCGATGACGTTATAGGGATCCTGGAGAAACGCCCTTCTCTGCGCGAGCGCCGCAGCGTGGCCGACCGCGTCATCGAGAAGATTCAAATTTTTGTTGAGACCTTCATCGAAGGGGTCGATTGATTTCAGGAGGAACAATGAATTGCTTAGAGCGAGCAATCCTACACCCTAGGATTGAAATTCTTCGCTACAACAAAAAGGGAACATCTGTTAACGAATGTTATGTGAACCGACTTCTGGTTGAATGCTCGACGTATTGGTGGTGCGCGGCTCCTTGGCCGGTTCACCCATCCCACAAGTCATCTGTGAATGTCTTCATGTCGAAATTTGGATCAATTAATCCCATTTCTTCAACTCGCTGCTGAATGGATTCTATGCGTTCCAAAAGGCATGGCTCAGATGGCGGAAGCGTCTGACTTTTTACTGCGTCGTCTTCGGCTCGTCTGATCAAATTTTCAACTATTGGCTTCTTCAAACGCATTTCTTTGCCTCCCTGAGCACACGCAATCGCAATCAACGCTTGCTGCGGCGAATTGCTTTTTCATAGAGTTTTTTGAAAGTGCGTTCATTAACATGCAGCATGCGCGCCGCACCCGCGTAGCTTCCTGCGCTTTCATAAGCTCTGAGAACTTTCTCGTGATCAATTTCAATCTTCCTGCGGCCGGTATCAGCTGTCTTTCCCGTAACCGGCGGTGACAAGTTGTACAGCGAGGCAGGCTTGCTTGCAGCTTCTCGCTATATAGTCGTTTTGGCGGAATCAGGAGGCGGCAGGACGCGCCTTATGGAGAGCTTAGCGCAGAACTTAGGTGTAAGTTGTGTCACCGCAAATGTATTCAGACACGTCGGCAGCGATCACAACAACAGCCCTCTGGTTATCGACGCGTTTGATGAGCTGGCCAAGGTCGATACGCAAGGCATCCACAAGCTGCTCGCAACAGCTAGAAAAGCCCAACCCACACGTATAATAATCTCCAGCCGGTCATTGGCGCTGAACGAACGGACTTGTTTCCAGACTGCAAACCAACCGAGGAGGACACTAAGCACAACTAGTCTGGGAAAGTGAAAGGCCTTCCTGCGTCAACAGGAAGGCCTCTCGGAATAAAGTGTCGTTTCTACCCGACGCCTTATTCATCCCCCGACACAAAAGAAAAGTCAACCCGCCGGAGTGGTTTCGGCGGGGCGGATACACTCAACTTTTTATCAAGGGGGAGACAGCGCCTGTCTCAATCCGCGTGATCACGTGGAGCCGAAAGAGGTGCGCTCCAAAACAAAATGGCCAAACGTATTCACCGCGACCCAGAAGGTAGTCGCGCAACCCGCCGCATTGCGCGACGTTCCAAGGCAAGCCTGCGCGGCAGCATGGTCGCAAAGCTTCCAGGGTTTAAACACCCCCGGATCCTGCAATTTGAAAGCGCACTCGAATATGCCTTTCTGTGCCTGATGCTTGTGCGGAACGACATTCATCACATTTGGGACCAACCGCCCGCGGTCCAATACATCAGCGCAGATAGACGCCCCGCAAAACATGTATTTGATTTTCTGATCACGCTCGTTGGCGGAGAGAAAATCGCCATTGCGATCAAGTCAATGGATCGTGTGCTGAGTACGAAGTAAATCCAAGTTTCAGATACAGTATGTTAAACACTAAAAGCAGACCTTCGTATTTGGTGCGGCGAATAGCAGCTTCGAGCCGATTCTGTTGAAAAACAATGTGTTGCGAGCGCAGAAAGTGACGCCTTGAACTGGACGCGAGCGCCTTTTCTATCAGGCTTTGCTCGTTTGCTGCGGTGCAGGAAAGATCTTGGCTAATTTACGGAGATTTTGAGCGGTGGCTGCGAGGAGGAATTCATCATTTGCACCGCATGGCCCACGTAATCGGAGGCGGCCTAACCCGAGAATGCGCTTGAGGTGGGCGAAGAGCATCTCAACCTTCTTTCTGAGCCGCATCGAGACCACATACTGCTTGGTTTTGGCGATATCGCGGGCGATCTGACGGGCGCCTTCATGTTCTTCACGCGTGATCTTACGCGCATCGGCGTTCGGACAGCATTTCATCTTTGATGGGCAAGCCTGACAGGTATGTTTTAGTGCCTGGTATTTGGCGACGCCTTTGCCGGTCGGCCTACGATTTGGATCAGAATAGTTGCGCCGGAATTGCTTGTGCGGCTCACCTCCTGGACAGATGTAGTGGTTGTTTTCGGCATCCCATTCAAAGTCAGCGCGAGACCAAGTGCCGCCTGTGCGACCAGATTTATCTAGCACGGGAATGTGGGGTTTGATGTTGCGATCAACGAGCCAACCAAGCATTGGCCCAGATCCATAGCCACTGTCTGCAATCAGTCGCTCAGGATTGATGTCATGTAGATCTTTGATCCGATCCAACATGGTGCGCACCGACCCGACTTCAGCCTGTCGGATCGACCGCGTGCCTTCAACGTCTACGATCACGCTATGATCGGTATCGATCAGGCAATTGGTCGAATAACTGAAGAATGCTGGCCCTTTGCGCGCGTTCGTCGGGAAAACGATCTCCCAGATCGTTTTCTGATCCTCCTTACTCCACTGACTGGCGGGATCAGAATGTGACGTGAACTTGGGATCGACTTTCGATGCTGCACCAAAAGCCGCGTCATCGAGGACGTCTAAATATTCTTTCACAGCGCGCGGCGCATCAGCTGGGGCAATGGTGCTGTGATCCCAGTCTTTCTTTGGTGTAGAGTTCTGTTTATTTGCGTCAGCTTCGATCAAGCTGGCATCTGCCGCAAGGCGCTGGCAGCTCACCAAGCCATCCGCGATGCACCGGGCGACGGTCTTCTCGAACAAATGCCGCAGGAGCTTGCTTTCCCGGAACCGTCCGTGCCGGTTCTTGGAGAACGTGGAGTGGTTGGGCACAGGATCAGACAAATCGAGGCGACAGAACCAGCGGTATGCCAAGTTCAGATGTACTTCTTCGCACAGACGGCGTTCAGACCTGATCCCGAAACAATATCCTACAAGCAACATGCGGATCAGCAGTTCCGGGTCGATAGATGGACGGCCTGTGTGGCTGTAAAACTCGGCCAGATATTGGCGAATGTCATCCAGATCAGCGAACCGATCAATCGAGCGAAGCAGATGGTCTTGCAGGACATGATCCTCCAGCGAAAACTCATAAAACAGCGCCGCCTGTGCTTCCTGCTTCGGTCCCATCATCGCCAAATCCTCCAACCAATAAAGGAATTGAATCAGCTAAGGGGCACTCAATCAAGGACGAGTTTTTCAACAAAATAAGCCCA
>NZ_FMWG01000017.1 GCF_900102795.1 Epibacterium ulvae
GTATTTCCCAATCAATATAATTCTGACAAGGCGTTTGCCTTCGACACTGAGATTAGTTTGGTCACCGATTTCTTGGAGTATTTCTAGGCCGTTTTCGACTTTGGAACGGGAATCCCGAAGCGATACACTTAATTTACCAGCTATATGTTCTCGCTCATCCTGTTCTATATTTGGTTGAACCAATGTTTTAAGATCGAGTATCGTCTCATCAGAAAAGTGCAATACGTGAAGAATTTTACGTATATCCATTGCTGACTGTGTGTTCGCCCTTGCGTCTAGTTTCTCTATAAAGTTCTCAAAATAGCCCAAAACACCGAGCAAATCACCTATTGACATCACTTTCTGCACCTTTCTTGGAAACGTTGCCGGTAGGCTTCCGTCAACCGGGGCTAGTCCCCTTCTTTTTGATCGAAATTGATTTTTTCAGCATCCCGTAGGGATCGCAGAAGTTTGGGGTCCATCCAAAATACTCCGCGATGAGCAAGCCAAATCGCAGAATACGCAACAGCCCACATGCAGAAACCAATCAGAAGATCTTGCTGAGTATAGTAAGGGTGCTCAGTAACAACGTACAGAGCTCCGCCAGCTGTCAGCAACAGTAGCCATAGTCCCCCCAGTGGTATTCCAGTCTTGAAAGACATTGCTTCTATAGCCCTGAAAACAAATCCCATCACTCTGCACCCTTCTTGGAATTGCTTGGAAGCGTCATAAGACCTGCCATGGTTTAACGCCCGCTTTCATGCCTAATGGATTGTTGCGAAGAACGGTATCAACGGATTGCAACCATTTGGCATGTACTTCATCCAAAACGTGAAGCGCTTCTTTAGCATTTGCCCGATTGACGTGTGGACGTATGTTCTCAGGAATACCGCTAACACGGTTAGGATGGTTCAAAAGCTCGGCAACAAACCGCTTTGCGCGCTGCCAAGCCAGCTTTACGGCTTCGATGCCTTGGCCAGCTAAGACACTGTAGACAGAGTTATACTGTGACGGGATATCAAGGACTGTTTCCCCTGCTCGCACAGCGGATTCAATGAGCGCAGCCCATGCCAACGATTTCCAGCTAAATGGCTGGAAGATATTGCCGGGGTCTCTGTCTTGTTCGCTCACCCGTCCGCACCTTTGCTGGAAGTGTTATTTGCCCTGATCTGAGCGATGTCGGCACGTATTCTCGCAGCACTTGCCCTTGGGCGCTTCAATCTGTCGTCGCGTCCATTTTGCCAGCCGTGACGATACTCATCTGAGCGGTTAGCAAGGGTGGCAGGTAGATCGGATCGATCATCGCTCAAACCGTCCATATAGCCTTCTGTGACTTCACTCATCACTGGCACCCTTTCTGGAAGTTACTTTGCGACGACAGTCTCAAGGGAGACCGTGGCGATACTCGGATCAAGCCCGACGGAAAAAGCTCCTACAGTGCACAAAATGGCTATAACGAAATAAGGCACCACATGGTTTGTCCATCCAACTTTAGCTGTAGATGGGTTTAAACCAAGAGACTGCTCAGTATCACGCATGAAAGTCGCAGAGCGTGCATACCCCTCGTAGGAGCCGTACATGCAAAACAACACACAAATCCCCAAGACCCCCAAAGCTAGAAACAGCTCAGATGCCTTGCTGATGGGGTCTTCGCCGAATGCGAGTCCCATCGAGACAGCCAGGATCCCGGCGTAAGAAAACGGAAGTTGCCACAACCTGTTACCATGAGCTACCAACCGATCTTGCAAGATTTGCATTTGAACCTCTGTTGATGTGGTTGACGGTTGAGCTTTATCCATTGTCCGCACCTTTCTTGGAAACAACTTTCGGCCAATCATCTGGCCGATAGCCCGCAGCATATGCCTTCAATAGACGTTCTGCCGCAGGGCTAGGTTTGCGCGCCCCACGCTCTAACTCAGAAACGCGCACAGCTTTGCCATATCCCATGACAGAAGCAAGTTCGGCTTGGGTCAGGTCCAATGCCTCACGAATGGATAGAACCTGATCAGGTGTCATTAGAATGGCCACCAACCGTGATGTACACGCTCAACGATCACTAAGGCGATCCCGAGCACGGAAACACCAATCGAAATTGCTGCGATCTTGTTGCTAGTAGACATTTAACATCTCCATGCTTAAAACTAGGGGCGACCGATCCGGCGGCAACCGGACCGATCCCCCTTCAGATTACCAGTGGTGGTACATGTTCAAGACGAACAAGATCACCAGAAGGATCTGAAGAGCTAGGGCGATTTTTTGCATCATCGCTTTGCTCCTAGTTATGTGGCGGTGGCGGCCAATCCGCCCCGTCCACATATATTTTATACCGCAAAGCGTTATATTTTGCTAGCGAATTTAGTACCGCAAAGCGTTATTCTTTCGTGAATCGAGTACTCAGGCAAGAAGTCTGCGCCGGTCAATCTGCACCCTTCTTGGAAGTCATTTGTCGGTTAATTTTGCGGGTCACTTCGACATTCTCCATCCCACCAGCCATTGCCGGAGCGAATACACTCCTGCCGCAAGGGATCATCGGTCACGTCAACCTCTTCGAGTAGAAGCAGTAGGTCATCAACAAGTGCGGGAAAGTGTTTGTGCTCCATCTGTGAAAACAGATCACCGCCAGCCCAGACATTTATTCGTGTTGACAGGCCATGCCAGTCAAATCTGATGTAGCAGGAATAACTGCCATTCTCGATCTGTTTCTTATTTTCATTAAAGCACTTGGCTTGGTGAGGTACACGCTCACGCGCCCCTGCTACTGGACCTTCGTAGACGTACAGATTGCCAGCGGTAGTCACTTCATCTGGTTTACCTTCAATCGGGACTATGCGATCTTCATCATGGTAAACAGAATAAACACCGTCCCCCAAGGTGATGCGCTCACGAAAGTCAGGGTAGTTCTCTCGACCGCGCTTTGTGATGTGCTGATAATCTGCCGTCATTACACCTGTCGAAAATGCTGTGAGATTATACCGCAACCCAGGAAGGCGTTGTGCATTCATTACCGTGCGCACAGCATTGGAGGCAAATCGTGCACAGGTATGAAACACTCGGTCTCCTACCTGCACGATATTCCCGTGAGGGAAGCCTCTATCTCGCTTGTCTTCGCAATATGACGCAGTGGTATCAACTGGTGGTGGAGCGCGGAACTTATAATGGTCAACCTCCGCTGATAGAGCTGTAACCCCTGTCTGCATCATAAGGGTGAATAGACCAACGTGCTTGACTTTATTGATGATCTTGAACGACATATCGCCACCTATGGTTGAATTTAATCAGGATAATTCACGCCTTATAAGATTTCCACCTCCACAATAGATCAAAGCACTGGTTTAGGGGTCGATTTGGGGGGAGTGAAAAATAGGGCGGTAAGCAGTTTCCTTCGGTGGTGCGCCGCTGACAGTCTCAAAAACCCTTAAACACTAACGGAACTACCCAATGAGACATTGAAAGAGACGTGATTTTGCGCGTTCTCAAAATCTACACTCATTGAGACGCGCTCACCAATGCAGGACAGTTTGTGGTGGGCAGCCGTTCCAAGATCATGCGGCGATGTAGGGAAAAGAACCCTTTCTGCTCGTCAATTCTAAGGCGGTAGATTAGGCTTTCGTAGAGACTAGAAAGAAAAATCGACCTCATGCCAGACATCTATGAACTCGTCCTCTGCGACATTTCCGGTGAACATAAACCGGTGGCTGTATTTCAGTCGGAGCGCCCATTCATGCCGCTTAGCGTTGGTGAACGCTTCGACGATCATGGTTGGGATCGCCTTGATGGCGTTGGTAAAATTGGCACTCCGGAGGAACCGATCCGCTATCTTGTGTTTGCGACCAAGCACGTCGTTTTCGAGATGGATGGCAAAATGATCTATCAGTTTTGCGTTGACCTACAGCCCTATAGCGGCCCTCGATCACCGGCTTGGGGGCACCATAATCCGGTCGAGTAGAAATGCCCGTAGAATGGTGGGAAAGCCACGCATCTCTCCAGTCAGGTATGGACGGCGAATGGGCAAAGTACCATCAATCCGAGCTAGGGCCGTTTACCGCCCTATTCTGCACTGAGCCGGACTCGACCCCAAGAAGGGTGCGGATTGATGGCAATTTCGCTGCCAGAAAAGATCGCAATCTATCGCCGCAACCTTGTCCGATATGAACAAGAAGGTGATGCTGAAAAAGTCGAGGTACAGCGGCGGCTTATTGCTCGCCTCGAAAACGAACTAGCTTCCAGAAAAGGTGCGCAGGGTGCGAAAACAGCAGGATACTCCAGTTACTAAACACACTGTTTTGATTGGTGGTGTCGCCGACATGTGGGAAAAGATGTACTGGGATGTTGATCACTTCTGCGACTTACAACGCACCTATCCCGAAGAAAAACAGCCGTTGGTTTTCTCAGCAATCAACGCGTGTATTTCTAGCAAATCATTGGAAGATTGGACCAAATCGGCTTGGATGAAGGCCGCTCGAAGTGCTGGAGAAACACCTTCAGGTGAGGACTTCCAAGAGCGATTAACTGCCGCTATTCCCATCCAAGATCTTTGTGCCGATATTGCAAACACTTCCAAGCACGCTTCCTACAGAGACAGCAGGCATCCTGATGGGCATCTGAACTTAAAGTGGGACGATGGGGCTGAAATTCAGCCTGCATGCCAGATGCTCCTTAGATCGGGAGATGGCTCTCAAGTGTTGCTACTTAGCGACTTGGACAAGCTACCTCGTCAATGGTGGAGATTTTTGAGAAGTTTAGAATTGGTGGATGGAGAGCAACCCACCCCAGTTTGGCTGCAAAAGAAACTATCACGGATTTTCGGAGGTGCAGATTGATGACCAAGTGGTCTACAATATTGTTGGTCATCGGCGCGTTTGGTTTACCTTCTGGCTTCCTCGCATGTAGAGCATACAACAAATATCTTGATCGTCTAACCGAAGAAGGCATCGAGGCTGCTATGCGGCTCGCTTCCGTAGAGAGAAGCACAAAGAGCGGAACCACAAGTCTGTATCAGTCGATCATCACGTCACTGGTTCGGTTTAAGCGAGAGATTGATGATATCCCCGCACCTGCCCATGTATTTATGGCAAGCCCATTTCTTGATATCGCCAATGTCGACGAGCGTGAGTTCTTCGGGTGCGTTCAACGTCCTGTCTGGCAAGGTTTGGTCGTGGAACGTGGCATTTCAGCAAAACAGATTGTAAGATCGTGATATACGCCATTCAACACATCGAGCTGAGAATAAATGAGAATTAGTACCGCTGGTACCGCCATAGTTCGCCATTCCGAAACTGGAGAACTATTTGAGATCGGGCCAGATGAAATTGATTGGGAAGTCGTTGTGAGCGAAGAGCGGGACATGGGTCCTGATCGGCTATGGAGCGCCTCAACAAGTCGCGATGAGTTGGGAGAAATTCGCTGGGAGATGTCGGAGTATCCGGAAGGCTTTCTTGGCAATCTCGTTCCAGACCTAAACGGTCATGAACTCGTGCAGAATTTTTCCGTTAGCATCGAGCATGAACCTGACTTTGACGGCGAAGACTTCGAGGAAGACGATTTCGACCGTAAAGCGGCATCCGAAGAAATGAAAGAATGGTTCTACGCAAACTATGAAGATCCAGCCAACTCATTGCCGCACATTTCGGCGGAAGGTGGCTACCAGTGGATTTATGGAGGGCCGGAAACGCCACAAGAAGCTCTTGGTGACAACTTCTCGGGTGAATATCCAAATGAGTTCATTGAAAAGGTTGCCCAAGACATTACCGACGAAAGCGGCCTTTGGAACTGGTCGCCAACCCCTGGACCTGATTTTTACGATGATGGTGACGATATCGGTGAGGACAGTCCCTCCGAAGACGATGCCGCTGAATTAAGTCGACTTCTGCCATTGGCAGAGGAATTGGTACTAGACTCAGAAACCGGCACTTTTGATCTACAGATCAAGGAGGTTGAGAAACCTGACCTATTGGCTGCAACGCTCGCGCAGCTGGCTGACGCAATCGAGGATGTGCTCGATAATCAGTCCAATGGGCTGAACGCGAACTCCTTAGAAATCCGGAAACTGCGACGCACTCTAGAACGCTACGCAAATGACCCCCAAAGGGTCGAGATGGACCTTACGACAGTTCACCATAGCTTGACGGTACAAATTGGGACAAGCGAGTTGCCGCCGTCTGAAGAGAACCAAGCATTACTGTTAGCGTTGCAAGAAGGTGCCCAAGGCATACGTGCGACTGATCCAGAAGTTGCGGAAAACAGGAGACTGTTGCAAAAACAATTGCTCCGCGAATTGTCTCCCGAAAATCTTGAGCAAATCGCCGAAGCCGCCCCGGTTCTGGAAGCGATCACTGAAGGTGATCTTCGAGAACAAATGCTGGATGATGTATTTTTTCTTACACAGGAAATGCGCACCGGGCCACCAAGATTGCCCAGTGTAACTAGAGACGATGCAATTATCCCCGGGCGGGATGAAGCGGTGCGTGTGTTCGGAAGGTCGGCACGAATGCTGATTGCCTTACGAAAAACGCCAGAGCTCATTAACAAGATACATGCCAGCGCAGGATTCAAAGCTCTCAGTATCTTGGGGGTACTGGGAGGATTGGCCTCGCTAGGAATCAAGATGCTGTTTTGAATTTTGGTGAACTTGGCAGCATTGAAGGATGACCGCTGTGATCGGAGTGCATCTGATGTTTGATGGATGGCTGTCATTCATCGACTAGGTAATTTCGCCATTGCCAGGAATGGCCGCTATGCAGGCTACAATTGTAAAATTACGAGAGCGTGGCCAATGTCGCCTCTCTGCGGTTCCTCACCATTGGTGCAAGGTGCAGCAAATGTGACTTTGGGCTCAGAGTCAGATTTCGCCGCGCATGGCACGAAGGTCCGCAGACTGGAAAACTTCGCAAATCCCGCTTTCTACGCTGAGCCGTCATTGGACCTTACAGCTTGGTTGTGTCAGTCTGTATCAAATGACTTCCAAGAAGGGTTACTCCAGTAGAAAGGTGATATGATAATGCAAAAAAATTATTTTATGGATATGTATAATATTCTGTACAGAAGTACTCTTTTGAAGAGCTTGGCGGTAATGCTCTTAGCGATAATAATTGTACTATCTGTAATGTTGATATCGGGGGTGGTTATATTTTCAACTGTAATAGGAAATGCAATTTTTGCAGTATGGTTGTTTGACCTTGATCCAGCAAACTCTGCAGAGCTTGGATGGTCCTCAGTAGGAACTGTGGATCCAATTATAATTTTTGCCCTCATTGTCGCGGAAGTTTTGATAGCTGTGTATGTTGCGCAAGTTTCGAGAAATGTTAAATTTTATATAGATGAGAAAATCTAAAATGAATGATGATAACAAATTGAATTTCCGTCGAAATTTGCCGTGGGGTAAGTTGTGTTCGATTGTTTTTGCTATAGTTGGCGTCTTTGTAGTTTTTGGAATAAACGTAGGATGGGATCGTGTTTTACCAATCATCCTGTTTATGATGTGCTTTGGAGTTGGAGCTATCCTTCTGATGTTAGGCGCATCTCAAAAGTCGAGCCGAATGCGTTGGTGGGGGATAACGTGCCTAATTGTTGGGTACGCAATCGGCGCATCCCAACTGAGCGAAAATGTTCAATTTATTTCAAATGCGTTTGGTTTGGGTTGAGACGAGTCGATTGGGTAGCAACGTGTTGCTGCCGCACAATCTAAAATTCCAACAACGGCCCGACTACTATACTAACTGTAACGAATTGCATTTATCCGGCGCTCGGATTGCAAACATCCCTGATTTTCGTTAGCGTGATCTATCACCACCACCGCGTGTTTGCTCCGGCAAAAAGCGGGCTTTGGTCTCCCGATCCATCATGACTTCATAGGTCTTGGCAATCTTATTGAGTTGCTCCAAGCGGCGCTGTTGCAAAACTTTTTGCAGGCGGTGTGTTCATTTTGGGTGTGCCACGCATCAAACATGTCTATCTAAGAAAATAATACCCAAAAAGAACAGTCGTACTACAGGTAATCTGTTCAAAGTGAACCGTCACCAAGGGTACACCTCAAATAGACCCACACATAAAAAATTTTGCAACAGCGCCAATCAGAAAACCGTTATCTACCCCTGCCCCGATCAGGGGCTTTTTCTTGTGCCTGCTCGGGGCGCTGGATGCTGCGTGCGGCCAGCTTCTCCACCTCATATACTTTGCCGTGGAGAACTTCTCGGGCAAGCGAATGAGCTGCGTGACCACGCACGGTTTGACGATCCTTGTCCCCTACCCCAGCGTGGCGCAGCTCAGCCTCAACAAGTGCCAGCTTGCTTGCTGCCCCTTTTAGTTCTGGGTCTCGTGTCTCGGCCCATCCAGCGATCCGCGTGGCCATGTCGGTTTCGCGACCGAGCATAATGTTGCGGCTATCGGTTAAAATGCGGGTGAGATGTTCAGGATGGTCATATGTAGCAACGACAAGTGCTTTGCGGGTGAACTCTGCGTTCCGAGCGAAAAGGTCACGATCCAGAGAAAAACCGCGCTCATGGGCAAACTGCGCCATGAATGTCATTGTGGTTCTGGTGTTGCCTTCTCGGAAGGGATGGATACGCCACAACTCTGCAACATCCTTGGCAAAGGTTTCCATTTTTTCCGGTTGGTTCATGTCCCGCAAATTCGACCAGTCCCGCCCATTCATGGCCTTGAGGTGCAGAGCGGTGTGCTTCGTTATGTCATCTGCGTAGGAATAGTTGACGCTGGCTCCGTTCAACGCCGGCTCAGACTTCGACATGTCGATCAGGCGTGTTTCGCCAGCAAACGGATACACTTTATCGAAGATTCGGCGATGAATCTCCCGAAGGTGTGCATAGTCAAAGTCCCCATCAACCGGGTTCTTGCGAAGATCGTTTATTGCAGAAGCGGTTTCCCGGCGTTCGAACTTCGAGAGTTTCTCATGGTCCGTTAGACCGCGATAGTTTCGAAGGACAGATGTACCGGGATAAAGGTACGGGTCAGAAATCAATTGCTGGCGTTCCTGACCTGCTTAAGCGGCTTGGGTACGAGAGGCATCTACGTGCGCATCGCCAAGATCGTTAATTTCATCGGTCGTCAGAAAACCTTCGTCACGGCACATTGCCAAGAACAGATCGAAATCATCGAGCTTGTCGCCAGACACAGCACTGAATGCCAGTGCATCCTTATAGCCCTCCGTCATCATTGCTTCAATATACGGGCGCAACGGTGCTTGAATCTGAGTGGCGATCACTCCATTGGCCAGAACCAATGCTGTGTCGCGATCCAGTTGTACGTTAGGCATTTCAGGTTCTCCAAAAAACGATCATTTTGGACACTATGCAGAAGGACGAGCTGAAGGGCAAAAATAAAAGTCGAAAACTGCCCAAAAACCCTTCCAAAAACTATAGTGTCCATTTACTGTTTTTATACCCCTTTTTTGGAGAGCTATCAATGCCAGATCAACAGACCAGCGGAAAGATCGTAGGATATGCCCGCGTCTCAAAAACCGATCAGTCATTGAAGCAGCAAATTGCTCAGCTCCGGGCGCTTGGCTGCGATGAAATCTATACAGATCAAATGAGCGGAAAGACAGCGCGGCGCGACGGTTTGCAAGCCGCCCTTGGCCGCGCTCAGCTCGGGGGATCAGCTCATGGTCCCTGCGTTCGACCGTCTGGGGCGCAATCACCGCGATCTACTGGACATTGCGCAAGAGCTGGAAGGCAAGGGCGTGTCGCTGCGATCCTTGCGAGAGGACATAGACACGACGACACCGCTTGGCCGCATGTTCTATTCGATCTGTTCGATCTTCGCGCAGTTTGAGCGCGATCTGATTTCAGACCGAACAAAGACCGGCCTTGAAGCCGCCAAGGCTGCGGGCCGTCTCGGCGGCAGGCCGAAGGCAATGGACGCGGATATGCGAAATGTGATCGAGCAGAAGCTAGTCGGCACCAAGCTAAGTATCTCTGCCATTGCCAAAGAACACGGGATCAGCCCCAGCACGATCTACAACGCCTTTCCCGGTGGCAGGTCCGCGTTGACTGCCAAACGGTTCAAGGTCGTGTCCGATTACACCGCTGGCACCGAACGCTTGCAGGTCGTGGAAGATAATACGACCGGCGAATTTTATTGGCGGCTAATGGGCGACACGCCGCAACAGGACAGCGCGCCATATGGGCCGTATGATACTGCCGACGAGGCGGCTACATCGTTACTGGTGATGACGGTTGCCGGGGCTGCACAGTCGTCCGAAGAGACGAACGCCCCTTAAAAGAAGCTCAGCCGGAGCTATAGCCCCGGCCTCACCTTCGCGGCCCTATGGGTTCCCACCCGGTGCCGCAACTGCAAATCTACCATCCGCCTTGCTCGATTCAAGCAGAAATTGAGCGCAGCCCCCGCCTCTCACCTTCGCAAAATATCCTCGGGGTGAGCGCCGATAGGCGCGAGGGGCAGACAGCCCCTTTCTCTCTTGAATCCGGCTGAACTTGACTCTTGACCGTGAAAGAGAACAAAAAAGGAACAGTGAGTTTTAGCGAAAGGGCACCGGCTATGTCACAACGCACCAGACGCGGATTTGTCAAAACTGATGAGGTACTAGCGAAGTTGGAGGTTGGACGGCGCGGCGCGATCCAGGTTAGCACCGAGGCCAAGATTGCCAGCCCGGAATACCGCGCCGCTCAAAGTCTGACGAACGCGATTGACAATTTGGCCGAAATCCTGACCGGCGATCCTTCCTATTTTCACTTGAAACCGGCAACATCCCGGCAACAAGGGAGCTAGTTCCTATGTGCGGCAAAGCGGCGTTGAACTATACATGGCGACAGATTTACGAGCTGTACCGGCTGACTGCGCCTGAACCATCGTCTGCGCCAAATCTTCAACCCCGATACAACGTCACCCGCTATCAAACGGTGCCGGTCGTTCGTCCTACCGAAGATGGCCGGGAGCTGGTGCCGATGCTCTGGGAGTTTATCCCGTTTTGGTGGTCGAAGCCGATCAAGGAAAAGAAGTTCAGCACCTTCAACGCCAAGGGCGAGGAAATGCGGGAAAAGAAGACCTACGCCCCAGCGTGGAAGCGCGGCCAGCGCTGCATTATTCCGGTGTCTGGTTTCTATGAATGGCCGCTACCAAAGAAGAAGGGCCAGCCGCCTTACTACATCCAAGCCAAGGATAGCCCGGTATTGTCACTGGCCGGTCTCTGGGGTGAGTGGAAAGACGCCGATTCAGGCGAAAACCGTTTGTCTTGCACGATCATCACCACCACGCCAAACGCGCTTATGGATAGCATCCCGCATCACCGCTGCCCGGTTGTGATTGAGGACGCAGATTTGAACACATGGTTCACAGCAGATCAGGACACGGCCTATGGTCTTGTCCATTCACCGCCAGACGACGCTATGACCGCGTACCGGGTCAGCTCGTATGTGAACACTCGTGGGAACGAGGGGCCGGAGTGCATAGAGCCACTGGCAAGCTGATCGTGTGGCATATGAGAAAGTCACCCTCGGCCCAGCATACTCCATTCGCCTGAACGACTTGGCCCCATCAGATGTGGTTGTGACAACCTGCATGGGCTGCGGCAAAAGATGGTATGTCGCGCCGCATCGGCTTTACAACAAGTACCGGGCGCATACATGGCTTCGATACATTGCGGATTTCTTCATCTGCACCGATTGCGGGTGCAAGCGGTGCTATTGGGAAATTCATCGCGCATATCACCCAGAAGATCGGAAGGCGGAAATAGCTGGGTGATACCCAGATCCGATATCGCCACTTCCGACGATGCTGAAGCATCGCCATTTTTGACGATACCGGATTACTGCTGGGCTTCTGCTTGGTCACAGGTTTCCACATCAATCTGTCACGAAAGCGGCCTATGCGCCCCTGTTTTTTGCGCCTGCGTTTGGTCTGTCCCATTCAAAATGAGCGGCCAAGATACACGCCTCGCAGACCTGTAAACACCATGCCCTACGGGGCGCTGCGCGCGTGTTGACAGGTCAGCTTTCCCGGCGCGTCCGAGAGCCGCGAATTTTAAACAGGAGACAGACATGAAATACATTCGCAAAAGATCAAAACAGCTTCACAAACTTGCAGCTCGACGCCTCAAGGCTGTCAGAAAGCAGCTCCAAAAGATCGACCTAAGCATGAGCATCCAGATCAATCTTATCGTCATCAAGATCACGTTCAGCATCAAACGCCGGGAGCCTTAGCCCCGGCATTGCCCGCCACTCGGCGGGCGCGCAAAGCTCCGACCACAAAAGGGCGACTGTCGCCACCTTACCGAATAACCCGGATCGCATCTGACAAAGGGCGGCGACAGTCGCCCTTTTCGCTTGTCTGCGCGGGTGTCACCGTCGCGCCTAATGCGTTGCCAGGGCAACGCGCGGCTTCAAGTTACCCACACCCCGACGCTTCGATTACTGGCGATCTGCGCTTACGGGGCGCTTCGGTCAGGTCGATTTCTCCCAAGGTTGAAATAGTCCTGACTGGATAACGTGAAGCCGCCCCCCTGCCCTGCGAATACGTTGCATTGCTTTGATAGCGTGATGTTCCCGGCGCTGCCGGGACGTGACGGGGATTCGGCAGAGCCGAACGCCCGCCCCGGAGCGCCGTTCCGTCGCTTTTTAGGGGGCGCTGCCCCCCGCGCAGTTCAACAAAAATAGACAGGCTTTCGCGGCATATCCTCGCCCGCTGCGCGGTCTGCGGTATTCCACGGTCCAGTCGATTTTTATTGCCCTGCGCACCCCCCGGACTTCGCCAGTCGGTCAGGTTTTCAGGAGACGGGCTTTCAGCCCGACACCTGTAAACCAAACCAATTTCCCGACTCTCACACGTGGGACATCAAGAGGATAGCGAAATGACATTTGAGCTTATTGGCAATGGCGGCGTTCAAAATTACGACGAAACATTTGCGTTGATTAACCGGGGCTATGGTCCTGATCAGTTTAAAACAGGTCAGTGGTTCGAAACCACAGATGAGATGTTTGATTACTTTCTGGAAATCCTGCCCCCTCGCCATCTTACCGGCAGTGCTTTCATGATGTGTGAGCCATCGACTTGCACCCTTTCTAATGCCTTTGTGCAGGTGGGAAAACGTTTCTTCTGTCTGACAGTTGAACATGCCGGAGCTGTGACGTTCTCAGAAACTGTCTCCGCCTTTCGCGCCCTCATCAACGAGGGGGCGTAAGGCCGTGAAACCGAGCGTCAAACATCTTGAAGGGCGTCACCTGACAGCTACCGACAAGCGCATCATTCTTGAGTGCATCGAGTTTTTGCGGGGCAAAGACAACTACGAAATCATGCTTGGCCGCAAAGGGTCGCCCAAGCGTTATTGCCTCTGCACCGACCCGGAAATTCCCAACCGTTACGCGGTGGCCATCGAAGAATCCTACCGGACCGATTCAGGGCGTCGTGACACCCGCACAAGTAGCCATGTGGTCGAAGTCAGGGGCGTTGATCCCCTGCCCCACATCCAACTTGCCGACCAACAGCTAGAGCTTTTTTGAACCTGAGAGGACACCACTATGAACAGCTACGAACGGAAACAAGCCAACCGCCGCGACCGTTTGAATGCGGCAGCAGATCGCGCCGAAGGACGCTCTAACGAGGCATACAAGCGGGCGGATATGAGCGAGGCCGCAACCGGCATTCCGTTCGGCCAGCCTATTCTTGTCGGCCACCATTCCGAAGGACGGCACCGGGCCGCAATCAAGCGCGCCGACAATGCCATGCGTAAGAGCGTTGAGGAAGGCAAGCGCGCCTCTGAGCTGCGCGGCAAGGCCGCAGCCGTTGGAACTGGCGGCATCAGCAGCGATGACCCCGACGCCATCAATAAGTTGAAAGAGAAGTTGGCAAAGCTGGAACGGGACCAAGCCGAAATGAAGGCCGCAAACAAGGTGACGCGTAAGTGGTCGAAGAAAGGCGTTACACATGAAAGCACAGGCGATGATTTTGAAGCCTTCGCGAAGGAGCTGGCCGAGGCGGTGGGCCATCCGGTTTCGCACAAACTGGCTAAGGAACTGATGACGCCACAGTGGGGCAATGCCGGTCCTATCGGTTTCCCGCCCTACCGACTAACCAACAACAACGCGGAGATAAAGCGCCTGAAAAATCGCATTGAGCAGCTTGAAAAAGCCAGCGAAGCGGAGACGAAAGAACACGATTTTCAAGGCGTGTGTAAGGTGGTCGAGAACGTCGAGG
The DNA here is from genome assembly GCF_900102795.1 of Epibacterium ulvae. Lineage (GTDB taxonomy): Bacteria > Pseudomonadota > Alphaproteobacteria > Rhodobacterales > Rhodobacteraceae > Epibacterium > Epibacterium ulvae. The sequence continues at coordinate 14,143 of NZ_FMWG01000017.1, forward strand.
AAAACCGGGTGCAATTCATCTTTGACGGCAAGCCGAGTGCAGAGGTTCGCGGGATCATGAAAGATCACGGGTTCCGCTGGGCACCATCGCAAGGGGCATGGCAACGCAAGTTGACGGGCAACGCCCGCTATTCGGCGCGGTTGGCGCTGCAAGCGTTGGGCGTTCAGATTTGATCTATCGGCTGGCCCTGTTACGGGCTGGCCTTTCCCCAATCTAGGGAGCTGGTGCGTTGCCAGGGCAACGCGCGGCTTCAAGTTACCCACACCCCGACGCTTCGATTGCTGGCGATCTGCGCTTACGGGGTGCTACGGTCAGGCCGATTTCTCCCAAGGTCGAAATAGACCCGACTGGATAACATGAAGCCGCCGCCCGTGGTTGGCTCTTACCCCCCTGCCCTGGGTGGCGCTGGCTGAGCTGATGCTATTCCCGGCTATGCCGGGACGGTATGGGGATTCGGTAAAAGCCGAACGCCGCATACCGGAGCGCCGTTCCGTCGCTTGATAGGGGCCTGTTCCGGCCCCCTTTTCCGAAAAAAATGGTCAGACTTTCGCGGCATATCCTCACCCGCTGCGCGGCCTCCGGTATTCCACGGTCCTGCCAATTTTTCCCTCCAAATTCCCCGCCCCTTTCTTTCATCGCATTCAGGTTTGCAGATCAGGCGCTTTTAGCGCCGGACCTGAAAACCAGATCAATTTGCCCAGAACTTTAACGTGGGACACCAAGAGGATAGCAGGATGCGCGTTTTAATCGGTTGTGAATGCAGTGGCACCGTTCGGGATGCTTTTTTGGCGGCTGGTCATGATGCGTATTCGTGCGATCTGAAACCAGATGAGAAAGGCAGTAACCGGCACTTTGTTGCAGACATTCGCGATGTATTGCGGCACCCAGAAATCTATGGCCGGTTTGATCTGGTTATCATCTGCCACCCGCCTTGCACCCGTCTTTGCAATTCCGGGGTTCGTTGGTACACCGAGCCGCCCCAGAACCCGCCGTCAAGCTGCACCGAGGCGGAGGCTGAACAATGGCCCTTCCTTGATCGGGAACAGCGCCTTGCGATGCTCTGGGAGCATCTGGACCAAGGCGCAGCGCTATTTCAGGAATGTTTGGATGCCGACGTTCCGTATGTTGCAATCGAAAACCCCGTGATGCACCGCTATGCCAAGGAGCGTATCAACTTTGGTGACGTTAAGCCCTTCTATGTCCAGCCTTGGCAGTTTGCCACTACAGAGGGCGGCCCCGACAACGAGAAGAAGCGCACCGGGTTCTGGTGTCGCAACCTGCCCAAGCTAACACCTACCGGGACGCTTGATGGCTCTACCGCGCGTGACAGCGTTCATAAGGCCAGCCCCGGCGAGGATCGGGGCGCAGAGCGCAGCCGGTTCTTTCCGGGTATGGCTGCTGCGATGGCTGATCAATGGGGCAGCTTGCCCGCGCCTCAGCCCCAACAGCTAGACCTGTTTGCAGCCTGAAATTGAATGCAAGGAGGTGGCCGGCATCGTCAATTCTGGCGATGCCGCTTTTTCATGGGGTTTCCCGCCTCTCACCTTCGCAAAATATCCTCGGGGTCTGGGGCAGACAGCCCCGGCATGATCGTGTGCGATCATTCTTGGCAGTTATCCAGTCGGGCCTATTTCGACCTTGGGAGAAATAGGCCTGACCGCAGCACCCCGTAAGCGGAGACACCAAAAATCGAAGCGTCGGGGTGTGGGTAACTGCCAAGGCGACGGTTAAGCCGGTTGCTCCGTATGGCGTTGAATTTTGGCCGGTTCTTCTTTAGCGGCTAAGTATGAGGTTTCTTTTCGTCCATGCCATTGATGAGCGGTCGCGTGTGTTTCGTGCTGTTGATAGCCGAGCCTTTGGCTGTGAGTTTGAAAGCCTTGTCGCTGCTTTGGATTGGATGGAGCAAAACGACGCTCATATAGATTGGCCCCAGAACTGGCCCATACTTACAGCCGAAATGTTGCCGCCATCGAGCGCGAAGGCCGCAAGAGCTTCAAGTGCAATGAAAGATTGGGTTGAGATTTACGAGGTTCCCGACGCTCAACCAACCATAGGCGGCGGTTCTATGGAGGCTATTGAGGCTGTTCGGAATGAGCTTGAGCTAGTCGCTTTGGCCGGAGCTATACCCCGTCAGCCGAGTTTGCGCGTAATTCAGTAGCCAGAGAAAATGTGCACCGGGAGCACATTTTGCTTTACAATAAATAAATATTTATTTATTTATTTGTGTAGAAAGCGAAACCACGGAGGCCACAAATGGCAAAGGTTCAGAAGTTCGACGCTTACGACGCAATCACATCGCAGATCATCGAAGCTATTGAGGCAGGTGTTGCGCCTTGGCGTCAGCCTTGGGCCGGTGGCTCGGGCTGTTCCGCCCTGCCCCTGCGTTCGACTGGTGAGCCGTATCGCGGGATCAATATCTTGGCTTTGTGGATCGCGGCACAGCGCACCGGTTTCAGCTCGCCCTATTGGATGACCTACCGCCAAGCTCAAGAGCTGGGCGGCAACGTGCGCAAGGGCGAGAAATCGACCACGGTTGTAAAATACGGAACATTCGAGCGGGCCAACAAAGAGACGGGCGAAGATGAGCAGATTCCGTATCTGAAAGCCTATCGCGTATTCAATGCTGATCAGTGCGACGGCCTGCCAGATCGGTACGCGGTCGAGGATCGCAGCCAGGACGAATACGGAGCTGCCTCGGTCGAAGAGCTTGAGGCGTTCTTTGCTGCGACTGGTGCCAAGGTTTCGCACGGCGGTTCTGTTGCCAGCTATGACATGATTGCCGACCGCGTACAGATGCCGCCGATTGAGGCGTTTATTTCCTCGGCACACTACTATTCAACACTTGCGCATGAGGTAGTTCACTGGACGGGTCACAAATCACGGCTGGATCGTTTCAAGAAGTTCGAGACGAAGGCCGGTTATGCGTTCGAAGAGCTGATTGCTGAAATCGGAACGTGTTTTGTTGGGGCGCAGATCGGCATCGAGCCGACGACCGAAGAAAGCGCCGCGTACATTGAGCATTGGCTGAAATCGTTGCGTGAGGACAATCACCTGATTTTCAAAGCGGCCAGCGCTGCGCAGAAGGCGGCAGATTTTGTGCTGGAAAGCGCAGCAGGTCAGCCGGAGCAGTTGCAAAGGGGCGTTGCCTGAAACGTGTTTGCCCCCGGATGGCCGGGGGTAAATGTGCACCGGGAGCACATTTACCTTGAAGTCCATGAACAGAAAGGGCACTCAAAAACAATAAATAAATAAATAGGCAAGGATATGAGCGAAGAGAATCTAAAGACCGTGACGATGAGCATGGACAGAGATTTACACAAGGCGTTGAAGGCCAGAGCCGCGCAAGATGACGTGAAAATGTACGTTATCGTTGATGAAGCCTTGAGATTATGGGGAATAAATCCCGCTGATGCAGGAGAGCAGGGCAATGAAAAAGATAGTCGTAGCAAATAACAAAGGCGGCGTCGGAAAGACCACGATTGCGAGCCAAATCACCTATTCACTTGCGGCCAAGGGTCATTCGGTTGTTGCGGTCGATCTGGACAGTCAAAGGAACCTGACCAGCTCGTTTGAAAACTCGCCGGTCATTGGTGATGCGTTGGCAATGGTCACTGATGCAAAGCCATTCAATGCCGACATAGAAGCCGGGGCGATCAACATTGTTGTGGGTCACAAAGACTTGCAAGCGCAAAACACCGATGACGTCATGGTCAATGTGAGCAACGCACTTGCAAACAGCAAAGGTGCTGACTTCTGCGTAATCGACACGCCGCCCAGCTTTGGTGAGGTTGTTTATGGCGCGCTTCTTGGTGCTGATTATCTTCTGGTTCCTATCGAGCTGAAAAAATACTCGCTGGATGGCATCGAAACGGCGCTTGAGGCGTTTATCGCTGCCCAAGAAGTCAACGGAGACCTGCAACTGTTGGGGTTCCTGCCATCGCGCTTTGACGCTGTGAAGGAGGTGGAGCGCAATGCGCTGGCCGCAGTGGCGTCAGAGTTTGAGCAAGTGGTAATCCGTCATCAAATCCGCAACCGCGTGGCCTACGTTGTGGCGCAAGAGGACGGTGTGCCGCTTTCAGAGGTGAAGACCAAGAGCGGCAAGGAAGCGCAGGCAGAGTTTGGCGAGTTCTTTGATTGGCTCTACGGCAAAGTGAACGGAGGCGCATAAGATGGCAAGGAATCTCACAAGTACGCTGAATAAACTGGCGGCATCGGGTAAGTTGGATAAGATCAACTCAAATAAAAGGGCGTCAGGTGACGGCGACGTTCTCATTGATGTTGCGATGATCGAACCCGATCCAGAGCAGCCGCGCCGCACGTTCAATCAAGATAAGCTGCAATCATTGAGCGACAACGTGAAGGTTCACGGTGTATTGCAGGCAATTACTGTTCAGCCCGCAGGCGCAGACGGCAAGCACCTTATCATCATGGGCGAGCGACGTTGGCGCGCTGCCAAATTGGCTGGATTGAAAACCATTCCTGCCAAGGTTCGCGAGGCAACGTCACAGCTACGCGCGATCCAGATCACGGAGAACGTGCAGCGCGAAGAGCTTACGACGATGGAAATTGCGTTGGCAGTCGAGCAGATGAAAAAGGACGGCATGACGCGGCCACAGATTGCGGAATCTCTGGGTTGGAGTCCGTCAGCTATTTCTAGGTTCGCGGGTGTCGTTAAGATGCCAGAGGAATTGCAAGAGCTGGCACGGCAGAACGTGCCGGTTCTGGCGCTTGCCGATCTGAACGCACAGTGGAAGAAAGACGAAACCGCTGCCCGTGGCTTTGTTCAGGCAACACCGGCAGAAGATGTGACGCGCGTAACGGTTGCAGCTCTGCGCAATGAGATTGAAGCGGGGCAGGGGCCGCAGAATGCGCCTGCCGAGCCACCCCGCAACAATCTGGAACCGGGCTTGTCCGCTTTGGCCAGTGAAGCGGGTACGGATGCTGACAAAAGCCCGCGCAAGTCGCCATCCGGTCAGGTGGCTATTCTTTGCCAGCAAGGCGAGAAGATTGGACGCATCTTGACTGATCGCAAGGCAAAAACGAATAAAGCTCTTATGGTGAGCTTTGAAAATGGCGAACGTATCGAAGAGGTCGCGCTTACAGACATTGTTCTGTTTGAGGTGGTCGAACTATGAGGTGAAACTATGGCTGTGCTGCGTTTTATGATCTGGAACTTGATGATGCTGATCCGTCGCCCGGTTCAGTTCGTTGTTCGCGTGTTCATGTTCATATCTCTGGGCGCAGCCATTGGCGCAGTTGTTGTGATCTTCACGGGCACCGGCAACGCGCAGCTTGATGAAAGTGTACCATTCATCGCGCGGCTGATGGCCCCGCTCATCTTGGCAGGCACCTACTTTATGTGGAGCGGGATTTCCTATCTCTACGATAGTGCCGTGTTCCGGTTGACCCCAGAAGGGCGCACGGTGACGCTTTTCGACTGACCCCAATCAAAACACAACGCGCGGCGTGTGGGGCAACTCACGCGCCGTTTTCGTTTTTGGGAACATCTGATTTTTAGGGAACGCCCCGCCTCTCACCTTCGACCAATATCCTCGGGGTCCGGGGCAGACAGCCCCGGCACGTTCTACGAACGTGATGCGCTTTGCGCATTCCCTCGCAAAAGGGTGCAAAAGGCAAAAGTGCTCTGGGAGCACAAATAGGGTAGAAAAACAGACTAATGCAGGATAGGCTAAGCGCCAGCAAGTATATTACTATTGATCATCATGCCCACAAAAAAGAAGCCCGCAACCGCATATCTGTCCCCCGAGCGTCATGCACAGCTAAAGGCTGTTGCAGAAGCCGAGGGCCATACGGTTTCGACCTTTGTGGGCAAGATGATTGATCTGGTTATTGGGGAAGAAGAACCGCAAGCGCCGTCAAAGAGAGAAGGTGTTAAAAGCCGCCGCGAGGGCAAGTTGACTGTCCGGCTTGGCGAACGTGTGCGCGCCTCAATAGAAGCCGAAGCGCGAACGCAGGGCGTACTACCGTCAACTTGGGCAGCTCGCATTTTGACTTCCCGCGCTCGCTCTGCGCCGCAGCCGGTGAAAGGGGAGAGAAAGGCGATCCGCTGGGGTTTTCGCCAACTCGTAGGTGCGACCACGAACCTCAATCAGATTGCCGTGGCAATGAATAGGGACGTGTTCACCGGCGGACATTATGCGCCCACGCGCCAAGAAATCGCTGAGCTGAAAACCGCTATCGAAAGCCTTGAGGATCAGTTGACACGGTACGCAGCAGGGCGCTTACGTTTTCAGATAGGGGAAGCCAAAGCGGATGAGTGACTTTAAATCTCAGTTGGGTTTTCAGGACTGTTGGTCGCCACCGGGACGCGCTCGCACTGTTCGGTCCCCCGCTGCGGGCTACTTTTCGACCGGAAAGAAACCCGACACAGGAGAGGTGAAAAAAACCGAGGCGCGGGGTGGAAGTCGCGGGACAACGATCAGCGCTGCCGACAAGGCGCGTCTGGCTCGTGTGGTCAGTAAGGCACCCGAAGTCATGGTTAAGGTTTCTCGTCCCGCCAAAACTGACAAGAGCGGCAACACCATCGTCGTGAACCGGCGCACTGAGGGAGCCAGGGTCAGCGCTCATATTGACTATATCAGCAGGAACGGAAAGCTGGACGTTGAGACCAGCGACGGCGCAATCCTGACCGGCAAGGAAGCAACCGCAGATTTGTATCGCGACTGGATGCGCAGACATGATCAAGCGAGAGCTAATGGCGATGCGACTGACCGCACCCGGATAACTACGAGCATAGTTTTTTCGATGCCTGGGAATACAAACGCGACGGCTGTAAAGGACGCTGTTCGCGTGTTGGCTCAGCAGGAGTTCGGCGGGCGTCATGATTATGCAATGGCCCTCCATACTGACACCAAGCATCCGCATGTGCATTTGACTGTTCGAACCGTGGGGTATGACGGAGTTAAGCTGAACCTTCGCAAAGCCGATCTACAGCATTTGCGCGACACTTTTGCGGAAAAACTGCGACAGCGAGGCGTAGAGGCTGAATCAACCCCGCGTCATGCGCGCGGCGTAACCCGAAAGGGTGAACGAACGCCGGTATACAAAATTCGCCAGCGCGGAATAACCCCGTATGTCGATAAGGCAAAGCAACGAGAGGTTAAGCGGGACATGCAAGACAATGGGGGCCGACTGCCAAGCCAGCCTTGGGACGGTGCCATTGTTGAGCGGCGCAATCGTGTGATGAAAACTTATAGCGCGGCTGCGGCAGTTCTCGCGGAATCGCCCGATCCTGACGACAGGGCGCTAGGGAGAGCCGTGGAGGCGTTCTCAGGGCGATTGACTGACGTATCGACCGAACGGGCCGCAATGGCGCATAGCGTCTCTGTGGCGCGCACTGAGGGCCGTTCTGATGTGCAGCGCCAGCCGTCCGTTGATCGCACCCAGGAAAAAGATCGTTCCGGCGACGACAAACGGCCCGAGCGGGGGCGCGGGCCGTCAAGGGAGCGTTGAGCTGCAGCATCGCTATTTTTGGCGAGGCCGGATTCTGGCATCGTCAGTTTCAGCGAGGTTGTTTTGCATCGAGACGCTTTCGGATCTCGCATCGCTGAAACTGGCGAGGGTTAGTCCTCAGATATGTTGCGCATAATCGCTGCGGTGCCGGTGTACGTTAAAATCAGCACCGGACTGCCTTGATCTTCCATAACGCATGTTGAAAGCCGTATGCCATATGCGAGGTTGGCCGGGGTTCCGTCTGCATTTTGGGCCGTCAGCGCAGTATCCACGATGGCTTGGTGCGCTTCTTGCAGGACGTTTTTGTTCCGATCCATGATGCTCGAAATCAAATTGCGTCTCATCGGCATGGGATGGGTGACTGTAAACTGTCCCAAAAGCTCCTGTATCTCGATAAATGGGGGGAGGGTGTCTGACGTGATTACCAGCACTGTGCTTTCCTTTCTTGTTTACCGTTCGCGGGCGCGGTCTTGCTGTTGAGTGCGTTCCCGCGCTTGTTCGGAGGGCTGAGCTGGCCCCTTGGTGGCCGCGACATTGGGCGGCGTTCGAACACGCGCTTGCTCGATGATCTGGGATACATTTTTCGTTGAAATGCCACGCGCAGCGGCTTGCTGGGCGGCGCTGACATTCGGGAGCCTTTGAACGTCATACTGCCGACCGGCACGGAGACCGTTAGCCAGCTCGTTTGCCGCATGTTCGCGGACCTGCTGGCGATCTTTTTCCGGTATTTCCTGCGCGCGCATTTCAGCTTCGATCAGGGCAAGTGTGCTGGCCGCACCGCGAAGCTGTGGGCTGTTGGCCGCGTCTTTGTGTTTAAGCCGTTCCTCAAGGCGATCCGAGGGGCGTTGCTGTTCTTGATGGTGCTTTGCGCCGTTATCGGCGTCAGGCTGTGTCGTCACGGCTGGACCCTCCTTTTTCGCTGCGGGCGGTTCGGCACTTTCAATTACTGGCTCGTCTCTCTTCTGGACGGGCACAACGCGGTTCCCTTCGCGCTCAGGGGCGCGTTCAATGTCACGCGCACCCCATTCCCGCCGAAAGGTGTCTTTGTCCTTCATGACGCCGGTTTTTGGGTCTTTCTCCTTCACGGTGACGGCTTTTTGCCCATTGTCGTAAATCGTGGCCTTGTCACCCTCTTTGAGCTGGTTCTTGTCGAGCATGTCAGGCAAGCCGACACCCCAGAGTTTATGAGACCGGCCATCGGCAAGCTCCAAGGCAACGTAAGGGGTTGGTGACGCGCCTTCGCGATCACGATAGGGCGCGGTGCCAATGTCGGTAATTTTGCCCTCAAGACCGTCCTTGTAGTTGATCATTGGCACAACATTGCTCTGGGCCTTAGCCTGGTTCTCAGACTGCGGAGCTGCGCCAGTTTGACGGCTACCGGCCCCCCGGTCCTGATCAATGCGTTCAATGACCCTTTCACCGATCAATTCGGCACGGCGCGCGGCCTCTGCCCGGTCTTTGTCGTTCGGTCTGTAACCTTTGACTTCGATACCCTGAGCTGTGCCTTCAATCCACATTTCCCGGCGAAACTCTTCCGGCCCTTTCACCTTCATAGACGACCAACCGCGATGCGCCGCCAGCTCGATCATGTCCATTGCGGTGCTGCGATCAGCGTTCTTTGTGTGAAGGCTGTCACCACGATCCGAGATTGCAGGTCGTTTGTCATCGTAAGAACGGAACATTTCTTGCCGGTTGGTCTCGCGCGTCAAGATAAAGCGCTCTTCGAAGCTCATAGGCAGCGCAAACTTTTCATCCCGCGACTGTTCCGGCTGAGGTTTTTCCGGCTCTGCCGAACCTTCAGGAGCATTGTCGATTGCGGGTGACATGACGGGCTGTGCCTCTTTGCCAGTTTCTTTGCCGTCTGCCTTGCGCTCGTTGTCCGTACCCCGGCTTTCTGGCTCTTTCAGCTCGATAGGCGCACCGTCAATAGCAGGGCTATTGTTCGCGCGGGCTTGCTCCGCGATCCGATCATGATACGCGCTCCAAAACTGCACATCGGATTCACGAGGATTATCCGCCCGAACCGTATCAAGGGAGGGCACCTGTTTGTAATACTCGTCACCGATGCGACCGATGTTTGCCAAGGTTCTTGCGCTGTTGTCTCTCGATTCAATGATGCGTGGCGCAAGTTTTGCATCGGCGTCGGCAAAGGCTTTTCCAGCTTCGCCCGCAGTCGCATAGCTGTGCTTGTCGTCGGAGTGTGCGTAGGACAGTTCGAAGTTGTGATTGCTTTGGTTTTGTGTGTCAGCCATGACTACCTCTCAATCTATGCAATGGCAGGGCGTGGAAGATCGACGCCAAGGGACGTAAGCAGCTCCTTTGCACCATCCTGCGACGTGAGCTTTCCCGACTTTTTCAGCGCGGCCAGCTTCTCGCGCGCACTCGAATGATCGAGCTTCAAACGCTCCGGCATGATGCCGCCCGGGTTTGTAATCTCTTCGGTGGTCATTTCGACGCTCGCAGGCTGTCCGGCTGCTACGTTCTCGTCTCTGTACGCTGCCAGGGCCGTGATCCGGGCGAGTTCATCACGAACAGCGGCCAGCTCTTCGCGGGTCTCAGCCTGTTCTTTCCTCAGCACAAGGTTTTCGGCTTCGACCTTAGAAATCTTGCCGTCCAAGGCGTCGGGGGCGATTGACGGGATTTCTGGCGGTGCAATCTTCGACCGCTCCAAAAAGACCTCTTCGGCATAGAACCGCAGCTTGTTTGCCATCACAGGCGGTTGCCCCGCGATAATGACAAGTGCCTTTGACTGATCCATCGCCAACAGCTCTTGCGGCATCATCAGAGATCGTTTTTGTTCGCTGGTGCTGATGGTCGTGCCCTTGTTGTTGGAGAGGTGCTTTGATCGCGATTCACTCTTGCTTTCCATCGCCATCGTGCCGAACCGCTCAGACAAGTTGCGCGCCTCTTTTAGACTTTTCGGAGTGAAAACCACTTCGACACCGGCGTTGTCCATGTACGCCGCCGCTCCATCAGTACCGTAAATGTCGGAGAGCTGGGCGGGCGTCTGGATGATGGTCAGCACCTTCAAGCCGTAACCGGCAAAGTAACCGATACCACGCTTGAAGGACGGCAGTTCGCCCACGGCTGCGAACTCATCCATGCAGAGCAAGACCTTGTGTTTCAGCTCCGGGTTATTCTCGGGCAACTCTTGCATGTTCGCATCAACGCAGGATTGAAAGAACAGGTTGAGCAAGGGGCCGAGTCGACCGAGATTGTTGGGCGTGATGCCAACATAGATCGACATGCGGCGCTTACGAAGGTCTGCAAAGTCGAAATCCGATTCCGATGTGGCCCGGTCAAGCATTGGGTTGGCGAACAGGCCGAGGTTGGCCGTGATAGTGGATTTGACGCTTTCAAAGGTGTTCTCGGACTTCGATATGAAATCCGTAAGCGCGGCCTCAGTCTGCCACGAAAGGGGCCGTCCATCGTCCTTGCGCTTTTTGATCCGATCCTTGAACGTCTTAACAACATCACCGCTTAACGTGAGCTGGCGGAAAATCTCACCCAGGGTAAACGGCAAATCCGGCGTTTCAGCCAGATAACCGCCGACACCGACAAAAGCGGTCTGTGCCGCACGATCAAAGAACGGGTCTTTCGACTGCACCGGAATGAACAGATCAGCCAAGCGCTGCAAATCTTCAATCTGAAAATCGCCGCCCCGACGCACCGTTGAAAGCGGGTTCCATCGGTGCGTTCTGCCGTTCGGTTCAAGCGGATCGAACAGATACACGTCCTGACCGCCGCTCTGGCGGAAGCCAGCCGTCAGCGTCCAGTTTTCTTTCTTAATGTCGAGAACCACCGCCGATCCGGGCCAGTTCAACAGGTTCGGCACAACGACACCCACACCCTTACCAGAGCGTGTAGGCGCGTACAGGAACATGTGTTCCGGCCCGCCATACGTCAGCAGGTTCTTGGGCGTCAGATGGCCCTTGCGAGCGATTTTGACCGCACCACCGTCCTCTACGTGCCGCCCCATCTTATCGACAGGCTTTCCGTAGTTCCGAGAGGGCAGGGGGCCAGTAAAACCGGCGATCAGCCCATTTTTGGAGCGCAGCCCCGCCGACTTAATATCCTTGTCCTCAGCAAAGCGCGCTTTGCCGTGCAGGTCTTGCTTAGGCTTGTTCATCAAAAAGGCGATGATCATACCCAGGGCAGGTACGATCCCAGCATAGCCAGCAATCTTGATCCACCTGCCAGTTTCGCCGTCAAAGCCCCTAGTGATGACCAGCTTAGGATACAGAGCCATACTCGCTATCGGATCGTAAGCAAGCCCCAGCCCGCGACTGAGGACATACCCCGAAATCATCAGAAAGCCGACAGCGGCGACAATCACACACGCGCCGATAAAAGTACCTTTCGCGGCAGGCGACAACTCAGGCCATTTTTCAAGTATCATGCTTGGCTCCTTCGAATTTGCGGGTTGGGTCGAAGAAAATTTCGCTGATGCGGAACCGGCCATCGCTACGCTTGACCTGCACAACCACATCAACCATCTGAAACAGCATTTCCTTAATCTCAGAGCGTTTCAGATCACGTCCGGCCTCGCTTTCCTTGACCAGCAAGGCGAGCTGTTCAAAGGCCAGCATGGCGGAATCTGCGTGGATGGTCGTGATCGAGCCAGAATGCCCGGTGTTGACGTTTCGCAGATAATAGAATGCTTCGGCGTCTCGCAGCTCTTGCAAGAAGATCCGATCAGGCCGCATCCGCAACGAGCTTTCAAGAAGCTGACGAGCTGATAGCTTTGCCTGCCCCTGTCCATCCTTCGAATAGATGAGGCGCACGTTGTTGCGCTGAGGTATGACCAGCTCAACCGTATCTTCAATGGTCAGGAGGCGTTCGTTTTCCGGTATCTCAGGTATAAGAGCCTTTGAAAATGTGGTTTTCCCTGATCCAGTTGAGCCGGATACCAAGATGTTTTTCTTGTTCCGAACAGCGCATTTCAAAAACGCCTTCCAAGACTGTTTTGCATGAAGATCGAGCAGCTTCCGATCCACATCAGACAGCGAGTTGGTCTCGGTAAGAATGTCCTCAAACATTCCCATGTCCTCGTAGTCCTCAAGGGAAAATGTGCGCTCAGCGGGTTTGCGGATCGTGATGCTGACAGTGCCTTGAGGGACAGCCGGAGGTATCACAATCTGGATGCGTTCACCGCCCGGTAGACTGCCCGACAAAATGGGCCGCGTGGCGTCGATAGACTGCTTTGTGAAGGTCGCGGCAGTCGTAGCCAGGCTTTTCAGGTGGTCGAAGGTGAGCGCCGCGATCTGCTCAACCTTCCAGCCGTCATAGGTTTCAACGAAAAGCTCTTGCGGCCTGTTTATGCACAGCTCAATAACGTCTGGCCGGTCTAGGTATTCTTGGATAGGGGCCAAGAAGGAAGCAAGCCCCGCTGGGGCTTGCCGGGGCATGTTTCCATCGTGCATGTTCCGTTACCTCGTTTTCAGTCGGTAGACGTTTGAGAAATCCAGATCGCGGGCGACCATAACGGCGACCTCTTCGCCTTGGTTCTTACGCAAGATGATCGGGACGTTGATCGTGCTTTGCAGCTCCGTTTGAGCAAGACTGCTTACGCCATCGGTCGTGTTTTCAGTGGTGTCTGCGCTGCTTTGGTTGGCGACGTATCCCGCAAGAGCATCGTCGATGATCGACAACATGATAGTGCCGCCAAAACGGGTCCAGAACTGCGTATCAATGTCGCCATCAAAGCCAGCGCGGCCGAGACTATCCGTTCCGCCAGAGTCCAGCGTGACGACAACCCCATTCGGCGTTTCGGCCCGCGTCCAGATCACAAAGAGGCGTTTTGTGCCTCGTTGCAGCCCGCCACGGTATTGCCCGACAATGCGGGTCCCTTTTTCCAAAAGGATGACGGTTCCGGTTGTCGAATAAATGTCATCATTCACCGTACACCGTACCATCCCCGGCTGAGAGGAATCCATTGCGGTGTCAAGCGAACATGGAATTATGGTGCCTTGCGTAATGGTTAGGTGAGGATTAGCCAGAACAGTAGCTAACGAAGTCTCAAGTTTGGTGGCCTGTAAATTTGTGGACAAGCCAGAGTTTTCTTGGCTTTGGCCGCTAGCGGGCGATCCAAACAGTCCATTGCCTTCGGTCGATGTCGCACCAGATTGCGGCACTGAATTGCGAGAGCCTTCAAACGCCATCAGCGGTGCACGTTTTGAGCTTTCAAATAACAGTTCAGCCTCAGTTGGTTCAGCTGGTAATTCAGCTTGTTCGATCCTGATCCGTTCAATTGGTCCGACAGGTCGTTCTTCTACCGGAGCAGCTGCAGAGGGAGCCAGATCCTGCTGGGGGGCAATAATATCGGCAGGCTGGAACTGTCCGCCCGATCTGATACGACGTGTACTTTCGGCAACTTCTTCGACGGGCTGTTCTTCATCAGTCGGCCATTGCAGAAACGCGAGAACACCAAGAAACGCGATGCCAGCCGCGACACCGAGCTTCTTACCCATCTCAACACCGCCGGCCTTGCCTTGGCTTTCAGCAATAGAGGTAATCCCGCGCTCACCGTCTAGTGTTTGCCCATCGGCGGGGCTGTCTTGATCAATTGTCATTAGTTGCTCCCTCCAATGACTTCCCGTTCTACGCGGTGGCTGGTTGTGCTGGTGCTGATAGAGGTGTGACCTTTTCCGACGCCCATATTGTAGATTGCCGTGACCTCGCGTCCGAGGCGCAGACGAATTTCATTGGAAACGCCGTGCACAATGATCTCATTCCCGTGGACGGTCGTATTCGCCAAGCGCTCTTCTCCATCAGTGCCAACCAAGAAAACCGACGGCAGGCGGGTGCTGCGTTTGAAGGTCAGAACGGTCAAGTCGCCGTTGTCAAAGACTTTGGCTGGTTGCTGGCTCCTGGAACCAGCGGCCAGGTACTGCCAGTTCTTTGTGCCCGAATGCGCTACAGACGCAGACAGGCGCGAGCGGGCCGCTTGTTCCTGCGCAGCCTGACGCTGTGCGGCCCGCTCAACCCGACGAGCTTCGGCTTCATCGCGCGGGTAACGGAACCGAATTTGAAAATACACGTCACGATTATTGACCGTAATTTCGCCTTCGCGCGTGATCAGCTCAAATGAATAAGTCCGAGTTGTTCCATCCGCGCGGACTGTGGCAACTTGCACGTTTGATGGTGGGTGAAGCTCCCGAGGTTTCAAATAGAGGATGTTGTTTCGTGGCTTGAATTCCCAAGCAACATTGTCTCCTGCGGCCACATCCAAGATTTCCTCGGATTGGTCGAACACGATCTGAACCGTTGTACGAACCGTACCAATGACGCGTACAACGTCCCACTCATTGTAGTTTACTGACCGAACCCGGCTGTCAGAACTGCTGGGGCTAGGTATGTCCAAAGCAAATGCTGGTGTTGCTGCCAGAAAGGCAGCAGTAACGATTGTGGTTATGCTTTTCATTGCACCACCTCCGGGTCTGTTCGGTAGTTAGGGATGACGAAACCGAGCGGGTTAATTAGCCGGTCTTGCGAGCTGATTTCAGCCGCACTGTCAAACTCATAGTTGATAGTTGCGACCCATTGGCTGCGCCGCTCTAAGTCCTCATCCCCGTGCTTTGTGACCAGATAATAGCGAACCTGCGCTAACCCATCATCGAGAAATGAGACAGAGCGTATCTCAACTTCTGCCTTTGTTTTTCTACCATAGACATACTGTGGGCTGTCAGGGTTTGAGGCGTTGAAATGGGCGGAGAATTCAGCCTGTTCCTCTGTACCGGACATAAGCATTACATGATTGAAGATCACATTACGGGCTGCATATGAATAGCCCTCACGAGTGCGGACATAGAGGGCTAGGAAATACTTCGCTATAGCTTCTTCATAGGCTTCTTGCCCATCCGTCAGCGCGGTCATGACCTCTGGAACGCCGGTCGCCTGATCCACGCGGATCACGAACGGTTCTACCGATTTCAATGGAGCCAATGCAGCAATGGCAAAAACACCAGCACAGGCGATCAGCCCAGAAACACCAGCGACTGCCCAAGCTAGCCGTTTTGAGCGCTGAGCTGCAAGTAGCCTATCTTGGTCAAAGGACCGAGACTCATCCAAGTATTTCCTTAGCTCTTTATCAGTCTGGATCATTGTTCGCCCCATTTCCCTTGACGCCAATCTCAGCTTGCTTGCGTTGCAGCGCCTCTTGGTAGTCCCATTGCGTGGGGTTCAGCGGACGTACCACAGAACCTCGAACATCTGGCAAAGGCGTAGTGGTAGCGCATCCCGCTACGCCGAGCAGGGCGGCTAAGATATATTTTTTCATTGGATTACCTTGATGTACGAATTGCAGCGCTGGATTTGTCTGGCGCTAAAAATCTTAATGTTTCGTCCGCATCGCTATGGTAGAGGCTGGATGAGTTAGTTCCATTGCGTGTTGCATCCAAAACCTTGCTTGAACCTTTGCCCTCACACGTTCATTCATTTTGGCGATTACGAAAGCAGCTTCTGGAACACTTCGATCTGTGAGCGATTTAAGCTCTTGCGACGTCGCTAGTGATTGGACCAGCGGCACCAGAAAGACCTGAGTGACTACCAGAAAGGTCACTATGATGAATGCTGGCAGCTTCATGCCTTGTGTGAAATTGTACGAACCAAGCGCACGTCTCGTCTAAGGTCTTATATTCACCGCTGTAAGCTGAATGGTAAACGCAGCACTCATTAGAATGCATGCTTCCATGTACGCGATACTGAGACCAATGAGCCCGTTTCTTCGCGCATTCTCGTCCATGCATGAGCAGCGAGTTTGATGTGTGTTATGTTGATCATCGTCTTGTTGCGCTCCCACCAGGGTTACCGCCGCCACCGCTCGGAGGCTTGCCCAAACTCCGCTCTACAGCGCGCTGTAACATGCCAGTTGAGGCTTGTGCGCCTGCCGACAATCCAGCAGCTACGGAAGGTATCAGTAGGAAGAAAATTACTCCGCAGGTCAGGCCGATCAGAAAGACAAAGTATGCACCAGTTGCATCTACACCATTGGTCTGAGCTGCTATATTGGCAATTAACCCGACCATCACAACTGCGAGCACGATCACTAACAATTTCACGAGTGCAAAGTTTAGTATCTGTCCAAGCCACGCAAAGAACCAACCACGTGTAGTATCGAACAATGCAAAACAAATGAAGAGTGGACCAACAGCCGCCATAAGAGACAAAAAGAACGTTGTGGCTAGTGATGCTGCCAGCGAAATGCCAGCAAATAATAAAGCATAGCCCATAATGAAGTAATACACGACTTCCCCAATTAACGCACCTGTCCATCCTTCAGCAGCGTGCCGTTCCGCTGCTGCTGACGCGAAAATGTCAGCTTGTCGCATTACCGAGTCACCCGGCACGGTTCCTGATCCGCCAGTGATGCTGTTGACGAACTCAGGGATGCCTTGATTGATGGTGCTACTGACCCATTGGGTATACTCACCAGCGGATGTGACCAAGTTCCAAATGATAGCTAGTTTGATGCCGCGAATAGCGAAATCCAAGATTGGTTCCTGTATGGCTCCTTTCATAATAGCGATGCCGTACAAGATAAGGTACAGGAGCATTGCCGCTGTAAGTGGTGCTGCCAGCGCTCCTGACATGTTGGCCGCTATTGCATCAGTTTGCTGGGTAAATGCACCAATGAGGCTATCATAAAGTTGTTGGATCATTTTACACCTCTAGTCAGTAGAACTGAAAAGCTCCTGAACCGATTGGCTTCTGGTTTTGCGATTTTCCGCCCTTTCGGCCTCAGCGGCATTGACACAATTTGATTCTAATTGCGCACCATCGGTTGTCTCGCACTTTGAAAGTGTTGCCGCCCGCTCGTTCGGGTTGTTGACAAAAAACTCTGCTGTCTTGTTCTCTTCACCTTTACAGGCGCTTAGAAAGGCGACTGAGCCCAACGCAAAGAAGATTAGGGTTCTATTGATCACTAAACATACTCCTGATCGTATCGCTTCTTGCTGTTCGGTTTCGCTCTCGGATTTCTAGATTGCGTTGATCTTCAACTCGCATTTGCGCCTGTTGAAGCATTGCCAATCCTTGAATACGGTTTGTATCGTTTTGGAGCATGGCTGACTCGATCTGCATACGCGCAGTGAGTGCATCGATTTCTTTCTGGGTGGAAGCTCCACCAATCGCCTGACGCAAGCGTTCTAGGCCCGCTAAGCGGCTGTCTGCTGCCTGAACAATACGATCACCGATCGCGGCATCCCGAGCTGACTGCGCGCCTATTCTGTCTAGTTCTTGTCGGTAGAAGTCATCAGCCGTTACATCATCGGTTGTAACGTGCGTATGGTCAAGAACACCCTGTGCAGCACTGGACAGATCGCCAAGTGCATCAATGTTTACCTCCAGGGAGCTAGCAATCTGCATGGCCTCTGGTCCCAGCAATTCACGCACCCTCGGGTCATTCAGAGCTGAGGCAATATCGTGCATGTTAGTGAGGCCGTTGACAGCATCGTAAAGCCGCTTCGCCTCTTCCAGTTCCTGGACCATCTGCGCGATTTCTTGTGCAAATTCTTGTCTGGCATTTGCAATGGCGGCGGCATCAACAACTGGCACGCCTTGTGCGAACGCAGGCTGTGTGAAGGCAATCGCAGAAAGCAGTAAAGTGGCCTTGAGTTTCATGACAGTTCCTTTCGTTTCGTGTGAAAAATGGGAAGCCACTGAGATGGATCAGGATATTGCGCCCTGATGGTGTTCATCAGGTTGGTTTCTTCTGTGCGACCGGAAAGAACAGCAAGGGCGTTGTCCTGGCCACGCAAATCGAGTTCACACACAACCGAGTTGCCGCCTTGCTTGATCAGAAATTGCCCAATCGACAGCTCGTTGCGGACAATCTGATATTCGCGCTGTGTGAGGCCAAATTCCTGCCTCAGCTCGTTTTCGTTGGCTTTTTCGTTAGCAAAGAAAATCTGGCTTGCGCATTGCTCGATAACGGTTCTTGCGATTGGGCTACTCACAACGTCAGAGGTTGACTGTGTGCCAGCAATCACGATGCCATTTTGCTTTCGGATAACCTTGAGCTTATCTTTGACGAAATCCACAAAGAAATCGTCAGCTAGGGCTTTCCAAAACTCATCAATGACAATGGCGATGCGCTGGCCGTTGATGAGCTGTTCTACCCGGTGCATGAGGTACATCATCATCGGGTTGCGAATAGTCGGATCGTCCAAGAACGATGTAATATCAAAGCCAATCAGCTCGTCATCAAAGCCGATTTCATCTTGGTCATTGTCGAACACCCAGGACAAACGGCCTTCATCGGCCCACCTGTCCAGCCGATTGCCAATGTCATCTGAGCCGCCTGAGCCGAAGCCGATCAGCTCGCGTAGTACGGAAACCGAGCGTTGGTCTTGCGGCACATTTCTGAGGCCCGAAATAGCCGCCTCAATCCGGGCGTTGTCATCCGCCGTAAACGGGTGGTACGGATCGGCAAGCATGGCTTTGGTCAGCGCCACAAGAAAGGCTTGGTTAGCGGGTGTCAGATCGAGCGCTTTGAACGGAGCGCAGCCGGTGCGTTCACCAGTCTGTAATGCAAGATATGTGCCGTCAGTCGCGCGCACGAAGATTTCACCGCCGCGATCCTTATCAAACAGAACCCGCTTGACCTTGAGCTTTTCAAGCTGAGAAAGAGCATAGTTGATGACCACTGTTTTACCGGACCCTGACGGCCCGTAGATCGCGGTGTGCCCAAGATCACCAACATGGAAATTCAGATAAAACGAGCTGTCAGCGCTGGTTTTCAGCTTTGCGACTGCCTTACCCCAATGGTTCCCGTCGCGGTGCCCTGTCGGGTAATTGTGGAGTGGTGAAAAAGCCGTGAAATTCCGGCTAGTCATCGGAGCTGGCCGAAGGCGCTTAGAGTGGTTGCCGGGGAGCTGCGCCCAGAACGCGCTTTCGATGCCCAAATCTTCGCGGGCGACAATAGCGCCTGAGTTCGCAAGTAGGTTACTTGCATCCGAAACATGACTGCGCAGCGTTTTCAGATCATCAGCGAACACCAGCAAAGACATGTTGTGTTCGCCCATGACATAGTTGCCGGACATAAGCTCATCACGCGCGTCTTTCAGCTCGTCGGCTTGTGAAACAGCATCGTCGCCCGCATTCCGCATCCGTCCCTCTTTTAGCTTCATGCTCTTGATCGCCTCGGATCGGGCGATGCAACGGAACGACTGCGACAGGATAAACCTAAACGGGGCTGTTAAGAGATCGCCCAGCATGGTTGGACGGGTCCGAGAGGGATACTCATTGACGCCGAACATGGCGCCGAACGTGCTATCTGCCGGGTGGCGGATTTCTAGCGCCTCACGACCGAAAATGACCCGATCCGTGTAGATGGCCGACCCAATAGCTCCATGCACGAGGGGCATCAACTGATAGCGGCCAGTGACGAGTTGGCGCAAAACACTCATCGGCTCCGAGCAGACATAGCCTTGTTCGCTTTTTACGAGACCGAGCCGCCGTACCCCATAACGCGAAAGGTTTTTGGCAAGGACACCGGTTCTATCTTCGAGCTGTTCAAGCAAAGCCTGATCAGCTTCAATCTGGCTCTTTCTGGCTCGTTTTACGCCGGTCGCCAATCGTGATGCAGCTAGGCCTCGCGGCTGCATGTATATGGTGACGTAAATATCGTTGCGATAAAGGCGCTTTCCTTGAATTTGCTCGCGATAGGTCTTGTCCAGCCAGCCGCTAAATTCAGACGAAAACTCGCCATCGGGATAGGCTTGATCCTCGCTTCGGATGATGTGTGTATAGATCATGACATTCTCATCCGCAATGTTGCGGATGTGGTGGTTTAAGCCGTTATGCAGCGAGTTGATGCCGCTCGTATCTGCGGTACGGAACGATGCGCCATCAATCTTGAGCATCTGAAAAGCACCGCGGTTTGTGGTGATAATCGTATGGTCATCGGCATGACGGACGAACGGCAAGTAATCTGTGGCCGTAATTTCCCGTTTTAACAGGCGGCTGCAATGGCTCATCAGTCGATTTCCTCAATTTTGTAAGCTCTTTGAAGCCGGAGCGGAGATGGCGAAGAACCACCCCAATGGGAGCGGTTCCTGCATTTCGCACCTGTATCGAAAAACCTGAAAAGTATTCGAAAGGCGTTCTGATCGCGCTTAACGATGAAGTGTGAAATCACGATCAGAGGAACAGTAAGGACCAAGTAGAAGATGGAATCCCCTATAATCATGGCGAGACCACCGACGAACACGGAGATAAATGCAGCTTCAAGTGGCACCCCGAAAATCATCGCCGGACGTGTCAGGGCTAAATACAGCTTATCTTGGTTCAACTTTTCCTCTTCCATCGCGCTTACGCTGTAATCAGGTCGAGAATTTCGACTGCGGCGAAGATTACGATAATCCCCACGATCACCTGACCGGTACGGCGCATGTCGATGACGTTGAACATGTAAAGCGCGCCCACAATCATGATCGCAATCAAGGCCAAGGGGCGGCGCGCGTTGTTGAACTCAGCGAGGACATTGTTCAGGAAGTCGGTAAACCCCTGTGCAGCGGCAGGCTCAGAGAAGCCAAACAGAAACACCAGTGCAATAGTTAATGGTGCCCTCATCATGTTAGTAACTGCTACGATAGATTTCATGAGGTTGTTCCTTTCAATTGAACACGAGAGCGGACGAGTTTGAGCCTGTTGCGAACACGTCCCATGTCGGGATTGTGTCCTCAGGAGTAGAAGACGATGCAGGTTTTGGTTGGGTGGTGACGAGCGTTTCAATATCTCCGCCCATCACGCGTTCAACGTAGCCGTTTGTAAATCCGCGCGTGAATGTTCCAGTATTATAGGCTGATAGAGCTTGGTGCAGCGCGGTCTGGGGATCTGAACCTTGCTTACGTGCGCGGTCATATCCATCCCTCAAAACCGCTTCTGCAGCTGTCAGGTTCGTGCATGAATCAAAGACGGTTTCAACTGTCAGGTTCAGCCATTCCAGATTGGCGTTATTGATTTGCCCTAAGCCCATGTCGATTGAATGACCTTGAGCGATCAACTTGCGCGCGACCTGTGTCGCTTCTTCACGGTTTTTGGGGCTGTAGCTCTTACGGTTCGCTCCGTTTACGCCTATGGCGAACCGTTTAAAGCCACTTTCAGCTCTTACGATTTTCGCCATGATTTCAGGAGCAACCGAGGGAGCGCAGTTTTCAGCTAGTACGAAAAATGCCTCGGGAGTTATTTTTTCAGCGAAAGCGGTTGAGTGAGAAGAAACAACAACACAGCTACTAGCTGCTAGTAGCTTAATCCACTTCGGGGTTCGCCAGTGATCCAGTAGGTGCCTTAATGCGCCTTTCCCTGCCCTGTTTAACGGTGGAAATCCTGTTATCTTCGTGGACCATGATTTCGCTTCCCTCACCGAATTCTCGGTGATGTTTGAACAACCTAAGCTAAATAGTGAACAGTCGCTTGTTGCGGCCACCCCCATAACCACTCGGGAAGATGTAGGTACATTTGTATCGAAATCTGTTTTATATTCGATAAGCTCGTCAAACCTAATCTTTGGGTTGTAAACTTCGTGTCCTAATTGGTTCAGAGGTTGAAATGTAGAGTCCTGTTTCTTCTTCGAAAAGGCGTACATGATACGCGAGCAGGGCGTCTGCGGATTTGAAAATGCGCTGTTGTCCTGTTTTGACCGAAAGAATGGGTTGCTCATCTCTATCGGGGTAAATGCCCCATAGCTCCCAATGCCAACCTTTTTCGACTGCGACTGGGCGATACTCGAGACATCCGCCTTTTTCGAGGAATAGTGGTACAGCATTACTTATAATCACACGTTGGTTCCACATTGCCTTACCTGTCGTTCGTTGTTGACAGGTGGTGGCTACATTCAAAACAGAAAACTTTCCAAGATAAAAGCTCTTTTTGAAAAAGTTCACATTTTAAAATAGTGGCTAATTTTTGTAGGGTTAGTATTTTACTTTGTATCTTTTCTGATAAATGCGTACTATGTTAAGTGGTATTTTGAAAGGTTTCTCCCGTTAACTTTTTGTTAAGGGATCGTCAAGGAAGCAATTCTCCATATGATTGTATGAGGTGTAATATGAATTTTTTTAAGTGCTTGAAAACACTGGCCGTAAGTACTGCTTTGAGTTTGCCAATATCGACATTTACACCAATAAAAACAGAAGCTTACCAGATTGATTGCGCTATCCTAATTTGCTTAGCTGGTGGTTGGCCATCGTCAGAGGAATGTAGTGCTGCGCGTGCTGAATTTATCCGGCGTATCACGCCATATCCAGTCGAACCTCCATTGCAGATCTGGCGCTGCCCTATGGGAGCGTCCTTTGAACCAACAGAACAAGATACGGGACGTATGCGGCTTCTCAGAGTAATGATGGGTAGAGAAACGCCGCATACACCCGATCAGAGCAAGGTAGCCACCACCACGGTGCCTAGCACTCCAGATACCTTGCTCGATGCGCAGCCCGCCGTTTTTCACAGAAGCGGCGGGACTGCTGCGCCCTTACCTGATAGTTTCCTTCAAAAGATCATGCAAGATGAGGGGCGGGGCGCTGATATTGATATAAGCGGTGCCGAATTTGACTATGTTCGGTCCATTAAGGTGTATCAAATCGACTATCGAACCCGTCTCAACGGTGATGGTGATTGTGATACCTCTGATAGAAGCCGCATTGGCCTCTATGGTGTTCAAGGTGATTATTCTTGGCGTCGCTTCGGTGCGAGAAGCGTGCCGAGCTATATTGCACGCGTGCATTCATGCCCAAGGACAGGACGTGTTCGAGGGGTTGGCGTCGAGTGGCGCGACTATAAAGGTAATCTTGGCTATGAATGGGTCAGATATTAACTAACGCAAATGTTGTGGGCCACTCACAATCTATCACGAGAGATTGCGTTGGTCCATAACGTTCTGTTAGTATCTTTCATAATTCATCCCGGAATCAAACAGGAACAGTCAAACTCGACTAAAAAAGAAAACCCCCGCAAGGCGGACCTTACGAGGGGGATCAAATAGAACCAAAAGAGCGCCAACTCTTAACGGCTAAAAACATTGCTTAGCTTAGGTTTTATCATCCTCCTTACAGTGCAGGCAAGCAAAAAACGCATTCGTGCGAACAGAAAAATTATGTCTGGGTGTCCGTCTCGCTTGATGACAAGTGAGAACAGAATGAACGAGCAGTATTACCCCGCCCTGCCGCAAGGTTGGGAGCGTAGCCAGGTGGAGGCGCTATTGATCGAAATAGCCCCGGCCTTGAAACTTGGGTCAAAACGCTTGACCGCCCTTCTTTACATGATGGGACGGACGAAGCCGAAAGATTGGACTTCTAGCAGTTCAGAGCCGGTCTATTTTGCGCCGCAGACTGAGACAGCTCTAGCATTGGGCAAGACAGATCGCGCATTGCGAAACGACGAACGCGCTCTTGCCAAGGACCATATGCTTATAGACTTACGTTTGAAGGCGAACGGATCGCGGTCCTTCTATGGTCGGTGCGGCATAGTCTTTTCTCGCCTCATCGACATGGTTCCCGCGCTGATCGAGCTGAGGGACAGCTTGAGAGCAGAACGCGAGCGTGTGCGTGAGCTGGTGCAGCTCCGTAGCACTTTCCTGCGCCATATGAAAAAGCGGATTGAAGGAGCATCGCCAGAACTAACCAACAGCACAGATTTCTGGGCCGCGACACAAGCTTTTGAGAACTGGCCCCATACCTCAAAGTTAAGAGGTATGGCATTCAAGGACCTTGAGGCACATATAGACGACTGTCGTGCGCTTTGTCGGCATATCGATGATCTGTACGAAAAGTGTCCTGATTCTTCCGGTCGAGCGGAAGAAAACTTCCGTTCCTTTATACAAGAGGACATTAACGAAAATAATCCTGTAATATGTAATGCAAACATCCACAAAAGGACCTCGGGCAAGCCCTCGGACATTAAATTAAGTGGCTCCGGGCCTATCGGCCCAGAGCATTGCTTAGAAAAAAAGTATGAAGTCGATAGCGAGGCGATCAAGTCCAAGTTTGCCCAAGGATTGAATCCGCACCAACTTTATGAGCTTGCCAGCTCAACCATGCGTTCACGCATCGAGCATCACCGTGGGGATCGTTCGATGGTACGCGAATTGGATGTGATCGAAGCGGCACACGACATGTTGCCCTATCTCGGTATCAATTATCACGCATGGCAGGAAGCAGTGCACCACATGACCAATCTTGGTGCCGCGATTTGCGTATTGTTGCTGGATGCGAACCAAGATCACCCGAAAAACCCGGTTCTAAAACCAGGCGGTGCGTTACGTGGCATGACCAAAAGGTTTCGCGCCGGAAAACTGAACGTGGTTGGTAGCTTGCTGGGCCTGTCCCGGCGCAGGGGTTTTTAAAGGAGGCACATTGCACAATGCGTTTAGCACTTGTTTTTCTGGTCATCGCAACCGTCGAAGCGTCAGCTCATGAAAGCTGCATAGAGCCTTATCGCCCGGATGCTGAGTTTCTGGCAGATGCTGGATACGACGCGCAGGAAATGCGGGAAGAGTTCCGCATCTATTTTTCTGAGGTGGAGGACTACTTGAACTGCCTGAACAATTCCGCAGCCAGGATTCGGCCGGAGGCGACCGCCGCCGCACAGGATTACAATCGTGTTCTGGGTAAACACCCCGTCGAGTCTAGGCAACCTGTTGAGCAAGAGCCTGTCTCGCAACTCGAGCTGAGCGACAGCGGAACGCTGTTCTTGGATTACAATGCGGGGTGGCTGAAATGATCAAGTGGGGCTTAACATTTAAGGCCGGTGGTGCATGTCTGGCGCTCATGGCCGGTTTGCTGTTTGTAACGCCAAACCTTGAACGCCTTGCAGGCGGCAAGGCATATGGCCCCTTTGTGCCCAACATCATTGACGGTGATACCCTGGGCAATGGAACTGAACGGTTCCGGTTGGTGGGCGTGGATGCCTGCGAAATTGGTCAGCCCATTCAGTTTCCAGATCAAGACGGTGAGCTGAATTGCGGATACTTTGCACGTGCTTTTGTTAAGGAATTTATCGGCAATCAGGAAGTTGTTTGCTTCGATCAAGGCGTACGGAGCTATGATAGGATCGTAGCACGATGCTTCGTCGATGCGGCCTGGCCGACGATGCAGACAGACATTGGTGCCTTCGCGATTTATTCCGGCTGGGCTGTTCCGACCGAACACGCGGGGGACCTGTTCAAGATGCGTTATCTCATGGAGTACATGTCGGCCCAATTGGCGCGGCGTGGTGCATGGAACGGGTCAAGCGTACTTCCTGCAGTTTGGCGCGCTGCGAATGGATAGGTACATTCTGGTCACTGTGCTGGCTATAGTCAGTTCAGCAACAAACTTGACCGCTTGCCCGTCAGAGCAAGTGGTTATTGAAACCAGCAAAGGCGCTGTAATCGTGGAAGTTGAGATTGCCGACAACGCCATAGAACGGGCTCAAGGTCTGTCAGGTCGTGATAGTTTAGAACCCGGCAACGGTATGCTTTTTCTGTACAAAAGCCCTCACCGGGCATGGTTTTGGATGAAGGGCGCCAAGATTGCTCTGGATATTATTTTTATTGATCCAGAGGGCACAATTTCAGCGATCAAGCGAAACGTTCAACCGGGAACCTATTGGCCGATTTCAGGCGGGGCTAACACCCTGTCAGTTCTTGAGATTAATGGAGGTGAAGCTGATATCTTTGACATTCAAGCCGGAGATCATGTGTACCCGCTTACGCTAAATTGTGACTTTCCCTAGATGCTCAAGCCGCCCCGAAGCTGCACCCTTCTTGGCCCAACCGCCCCGAACGTGCACAGATAGGGGTTATGAGGAACACAAGGGGAATAAATAGTGTTGTGGCCGTTGACTGCACAACGTACTTACTGACACACTGCGGACCTTGCTGCACCTGCTTGGTTTCCGCTGCGGCTGCGCGGGGTCCTGGAGGACGGGCGGAGAGCGGTCGTTCGCTGCGATAGGTTCATGTGTCCGTTAAGGTGAACCCTTCCTGCTATTTTCGTGCGTCCGCTTCGGTGGAGGCTTGGAACTCAGTATAGGCCGTGCAGCCAGACCTCAGCAAAGCCCACTCGGATCTGGCGATTTTCTTGTCCACAGATTACGAAGATTGAACTGAATAATTCTCTCGGAGGTGGCAATTGGCGGGAGCTCTTAAAGAACTTGAAGATTTTGAAGCTTATGCAGATGCAGAGATCACCAAACTTGCTCTGTGGGGCCAGCCGGTACGCAGCATACTCTCCCTGATATACTTATCGGCTGACGGGCAGTACGTGGGAACGCGCTTCAAGCGGAATGGTCAACGCGATGACGAAGTCGGAACAGCGATGATCACTCGGATGTCTTATGTCTTTCGGCTTTTTCCAAAGTGCCCGCGCGTCACCGGCGCAGACATTGATGACGCTCTAAGCGTTGTCGATGAAAAATTCGGACAAGACATCAAGCAGTTGCTTGGGTATGCTCACTTCTGCGAAGTCATGCCGCTGGCGCGGCGTGGATTTTTCTCTGTAGATCGCCTGCCATCAGCGTTCAAACTGAGCCACCCAAGCAAAGATTTCATGCGGCATGAAGAAAACGACATTCTGATGTCCGAGATGGTCTTACCGCATGACCTTGCACCGCCTCCATATCCTATTGAGAACTGCAAACGTATGGTGAAAGCGTGGCCAAACCTTCCCGGGGATGCACTGAGTGAAGTCCTGAAGGGGGCCTTTGATCACTATATAGGAAACGTTTTTGAGCTTCCACTTCTGAGCGACGATGCCTTCGAAGAGGCGTTTGAATTCTCTAGGGAAGATTTCATCCGTTTTCGCGCTGCGCTGATGGCCTACGCCGATTTTTGCTTGGGTATGGCAGATGCTGCAGAGTTGCTTTCGGCACGCGCGTTCACGCGCCCACGACGGCTTAAACTTCAAAAAGAGGTCCGCGAATGGGCGTCGCCCCTTCTTAATCGAAATCACATCATTGGGATGGCGACCGGTCTGTCCGGGGTCAAGCCCGACACTGCGGAACGCATTGCAGACGTGTTTACCATCGACCTGGACAAACTTGAAGGAACAGGCGCGGGTGAGGGGTTCTTTCCACCTTTCCTCAGATTAAGTGATGCGCTTCTATTTTCTCCGCATGCTGTAAAAAGAACAATGCCCGAGAGGAATCTTCTCTACACAATTGCTCGAACTGACAAGACGAAGCTCAATAACGTCGTCTCCAGTCATCTTGAGCCTGCTCTTCTCGAAGATGCTGCCCAATTCCTTGAATCGCTGCCCGGTGTCGAAGTACGAAAAAATGTGAACTGGGAAAAAGGGGAACTGGATCTTCTTGCATATCACGAAGCTTCTAACTCGGCCTTTCAGGTACAGGCCAAGGCAGGTGTGCCGCCGCAGGGAGCTCGAATGGTGGCTCAGGTCGAGACCCGAACGCTTGAAGCAGTAACGCAGATCAGGCGTTTTCTTGAACTTCGCGCCGAAGAGAGGGATACGATTTGTTCGACCGCCATTGGGCGTAAGGTTTCGGGCGTAGTCTGGAGTAGTGGCGTATTAGTTCGAACATGCCTTGGAACAGAAAGGGCGTGGGATGCTTTAGGAGATTGCGTGCCTCTAAATCTTGTTTTGCTGCGCTCAGCTATAGGCGGTCTTTCTAAAGTCACAGATTTCACATTTGCAAGCATCGGTGAGGCTGTTGAGGCCGAATTGGCGAGCCTACGTGCCGCTGCGGTTCGCGGTTGGGAGCGGAAGAGCTTTACTCTGTTCGGCGAGAAAATCGAACTTCCTCTGCTCAATCTTGATTACGCAAAAATAGTGGCCTTTCGAGATGGGGCGACCTGAATTAACCGAACTCAGCCCATGGTGACATGTGTACAGCGCGGCTCGTAACGCGATCTTCGTCATCGAACGGGAGCTACCGTGCGCTGTCGCTTGCCGTGCTAATAGAAGTGAGCGCGGACCGGACCTTCGACGTGGGTCAATCCAATGTCGTCTGTGGGCCGGTCGAGACAATGCGTGCCCTGCTGCACTTGCGAAGTTGTTCTCCCTGGCCGTAGTCGCTTTGGGCTCACTCGTTGAATCCGCCGCGCCCTGAACGAACGGCGGCTTCAGGTTTCGGCATCAGCGAGCGCCCTGTAGACCGTCATCCTTGAAACCCCTAGATTTCGGGCGATCTGGGCTTTGGGAGTGCCCTCGCGCGCCAATCTTCGGATTTCCCCTCATCATCAACGGATTTTCGCCGCCCCTTGTAGACGCCTTTGCCCTTAGCGGCTTCGATTCCTGCTCGCTGCCTGCTGCGGATGAACTTCAGCTCCATGTCGGCCACCCTTTCTGGAATTGATCATCTGCTTTCATCAGAGGCTTTGCGCCCAGCTTGGTAGGCATGTTCAAGTGCGCGTGCGAACTCGCCACCTAGGTCGCTGTTGTAGCCGTGTTGCTTGCGTTCCCTGCTGCCAACCAAGGCAATTCTGGAAAACTCTTTGAAGATCTTCTTTCTGGTTTCTTTGTCTGCTTCTTCGACGGGGACCGTCGAAACAAATGCATGCTGATGTTCCTGGCTAAACCAGTTCTCGCGTTTTGTGATCCTCCATTCGCGCCAGCGCTTACAAGCCCTGACTTAGCCCGCGAATATCGTGAAGAGTTTAAACAAGACTTTGAGCGATATTTCTCAGAAGCTCAGGCTTATCTCTTGTGCATTGAGGAAGAAAAAGCGTCTGTTATGGAGGAAGTTAGGCAAACCGTACAACGCTACGACCGGTTTTTGAACGACAGTGAAAAATGGTAAGTTTTGTACTCAATGTGGATACTTTTTTCTTGCTATTTGTACTCATATTGGGTACATTACTCCTATGATTAAGAGCATATATGGCAAGACGATCAAGAAGCTGATCGAAGGTAAAGCAGGTAAAGGGTTTCCCCCTGATCTGGTGAGACGGGCAGAACGAAAGATTGCTCAGCTAGACGCTGCACAGTCCTTGAATGATCTGCGGATACCGCCATCAAACCAGCTCGAAATTTTGGTTGGTGATCGAAAAGGGCAATATTCTATTCGGATCAACCAGCAATGGCGGCTTTGTTTTCGTTGGGACGGCAACGACGCTTATGATGCAGAAATCGTAGACTATCATTGATGGAGAACGACATGGTTATTCTTAGAAATCCGGTTCACCCCGGAGAGGTCTTGAAAGAGGATTTTCTGGATGAATACGATATGAGCGCTGGAAAGCTCGCACAGAATCTTAAAGTGTCACGTAATCGGATTGAAAGACTTGTTCGGGCAGAGCGAGGAATGTCGCCAGATACCGCGATGCGCTTGTCAAAACTGTTCGGGACTACACCAGAGTTCTGGCTCAACCTACAACGCGGATATGACTTGGCTATGGCTGCTCAGGACCCAGCGCTTGCTGATGATCTGAATGAAATTTTACCGCTGGCCAGCTAGTCACAACATATAATCATGATAAAGTAGCTTTTAAAGCTACTTTATCCTTGCGAATTGTAGCTCTATGAGCTATTTTAAATTTGTGGACGGGGCGGATATTCCGCCACCGCCACTTAACCAAGGAGGAAAGGATGAAACTTCAAATCATCGCAATCCTTCTTCAGCTCCTGTTTGGGATCTTGTTTACAATAAACATGATCCATCACTGGTAAGCTGAAGGCCCTACCTCGGCTGCAACCGGGGTAGGTGCCTTGGCAATATAGCATTGGAGGTGTTAAATGTCTACTTCACGCAAGCTCTACTATGTGTCGATTGCCCTTTCCATTGTGGGTATTGGCCTTGTCGTCATCGAGCGGGCACATCATGGTTGGTGGCCCTTTTGAGCGGGTTTGATTTAAGTCCTGATGAAATCAAAGCGGCGCGCAAAAAGCTTGGTCTATCTCAAGAGCAAATGGCTTTATACACTGGCTATGCAAGTAAGTTTCGCATTTCAGAGATTGAGCGTGGAGTAAAGCCAGCCAGTGCAGCATGTTGCCGACTGATCGTTGCATATCTGGCGGGGTATCGGCCTGCGGATTGGCCAAGCACATGTTGAAGTCTTTTTCCTTTTGGGCCTGCCTTGCTGCAAGCTGCGCTATAAGTTCAGCGTCTTTCAGTGCGCCAGTGCGGCCCCAAGACGTTTATGTGATTGATGGTGATACCATTGACGTTGAGGGGCAAAGATACCGCTTGGTTGGGTTCGATACCCCAGAAACTTGGAAGCCCAAATGTAATTTTGAATTGCAATTGGGCAAGCAGGCAACTGCGAGATTGCGCACTTTAGTTACATCTGGCCAAATCCTAGAAATTAATATTTTACCGGGAAAAGATAAGTATGGGAGAGGGCTGGCCAAGCTTTTGGTTGGGGGAGCCGATGTAGGAGATATTCTGCGTGATGAAGGTTTAGCCAGGTCATATACCGGTGGTAAACGACAGGAGTGGTGCTGAGATTTATAATCGGGGTTATGGTAAAAATTGGAAAACGCCCAATGCATATAATCGTCAAGATTTTTTTATTGTGAATTTATCACTGCGAACTCCAACTGTCCAAAAGCTGCTTTATCGGTTAGCACAGTTTTGCTAATTCACGGTGCGCGGAATTGAGCTCGTCCCGGTACGTTATCGCTTTGGCGACAGTTCCAACGATTACACCCATTAGAACGAAGATCTGCAGTGTATGTGGTCCTGTTCCAACATCAAAGAAATCTGCGACCGTGCACAAAAAGATGAGTATCACTGAAAGCAGCGCCCCAGTCGCGAAGACAACTCTAGCTTTTTTGAACCTGCGTATATCGTCTTGTAGCTTTTCAATTCTATAATTCATATTGATGAAACAACTTTCTTTTGACTGTTGTTATGAACGAGAAAACGTCCCTAATGCCTTGAACTTACGAGGAAGTACCCCTTTCGGCCAAGACAGTTTGAGCTTTGATATTAGCATAATCCTCTGGGACGATCTAAACAGATTTGTAGCAATATCTTCAATCGTTTCTTTTGGGCGCAAGTGAAACCATTCCGTGCCAAGGTGACTGCGTTTACGAAATGGATTACGCCGTAAACGTCTCAACAAGAGCGCTTCACATTTCCTAGCCCAAGGCATTGATACAGTTGAAACAATTTTCATGTCTTTGCCAGAAAACCTGTTAAGCTCAGCGCGGCGTTCTGTCGTTTTTCGTGTTGTAAAACCTACTTTGAAGAGATCAGGATTTTGACGTGATTGCATTAAATATACCGTCCCACGCGGGCATTTCTTAAATCTAAACCAAGGTATCATGCTAAATCGGTGTGTTTGAAATCGTTACCCTTATACAGCAAAGGCTGGTGGTGGGCTTTGGCGCAAGCGTATGACAATGCATCGCCTAGGTTCAGCTTTGCTGGGTGCCCTGCGACTTTGCCATACTTGGCTAACGCACCACAGGCGGCTTTGCCTGTGCTTTCCGTAATATGGACTTCCCGAATTTTCGCAGAGTGGAAGAACTCTGCCACGAGCTGACCAGCGACGTCAAAGTCCTCGGTGGTCATATGCGTTTCGCCACGTTGCTCTTTGCGTGTTCTCGCAAGTGCAAGTGTTGCCTCCATACGCACGATTGGCGATGCGATCAGCTTCCCCTCACGCAAACCCATGGCCTTCAATAACGCTTGGGATTCTGGCTCACCTTTGATCACAGCGACCACAGCACTGGCGTCAATGAACATCAGGTTCGTCCCACGCTTCATCCATCAAGCCCTTGTCGTCCACACCATCTGCTACAATGCCGTGTTGAGCAGCTTTTTCTTGGATCTTTGCAACCTTATCGGAGAGGCTTTCCTTGGCGCTGTGAGCCTCAATAAACGCTTGCAATGCTTCCTTAACCAAAGCTGTTTTGTTCGTCCTGCCAGTTATTTTGAGAGCCTTATTGGCCAAATCGTTGACTTGATCATCTCGTATGTAGAGGGCCATTGTATATCTCCATATTATATACTGAATATACAATATGGGATATACATCTGCAAGAGGATGAATATCCCCTTGTCATGGTTTTGCGGCAGGTTCTCCACGCTTTCGCCGACAGGCTGATAATAAAGCCGCGACCGCGACAGCTGCAACAGTTCGCACTGTTTACGAAGGCTCAACTTGTGATCCCGACTCACCACTTTTTGCCTCGCGTCCCGAGCAGTTGATGCGAGGCTTCGGCTAAAAAATCCCGTTCCACCAACAACTGGCCAATCTTCGAATGCAGCTTGTCGACATCGGCGGCGCTAACCTGCTCTGGGCCTGCACCACGGCGCGTAAATGCCGTCGCCATGTTCCCTATCGCGGCGCGTTTCCAAGTCCCGATTTGGGTCGGATGCACGCCGTACTTCTTCGACAGTTCAGCAAGCGTCATCTCCTCGCGGATCGCTTCAAGCGCAACCTTGGCCTTAAATTCAGGTGAATGGTTCTTTCGTTTCTTCATCTTGGATCACGTCCTTCGTCATGCGATCCAACTTAAACGCTGGCCCAAATTTCCGCGACCACCTCTGCCATGCTCAAGCCGGTGAGCAAGAACAACACGTAGAGATGAGGGTCGATCATTTTTTATCCACATCGCGATCCGATGCAGGCGATCCGGATGCGGCCTGGATCTGCCCTAAATCTACATTCGCACCGCAGATCAGTACCCCGATTTTCTGCCCTTCGATCCGTTCGTCGGGAAGAGACCTAAGATATGCAATCGGCACAGCCGCAGCCGGTTCGACGACGAGGCGGAGTTCATTCCACAAGTCTCGTTGTGCCTGTCGGATATCATCTTCAGATACCAGACCTGAGACGATGTAGCTTTGCTTTAGGATTTCAAAACCAACTTCACCAACTCGCCGACACCCCAACGCATCAGCGGCAATGCCGCCGGTTTCCACATCAATCGGTTTGCCCGCAGACAAGGCGAAGTTCAGAGATGGCGCGAGTTCGGGTTCAGCACAAAAGATCGGTATACGGCCCTCGAACCATGAAGCTAATCCCGCCGCCAATCCGCCGCCGCCAACCGAAAGCGCAATCGCGTCCAACTCAGGAACTTGCGCCTCACACTCAAGACCAATTGTTCCTTGCCCCAAAATTGTTTCAGGAGTTTCGAAGGCCTCAATCATCTGAAGGTTATCCGTTTTTGAGAATTCGAACGCAGCCGCCCTTGCTTCCACATAGGTGTCACCTTCGACAGTAACTTTGGCCCCCAGAGCCTGAAGCCGGGACACCTTAGCAGGGGAAGCGATCGTCGGCACAAATATCTGGGCAGGCACCCCTAGGCGGTTTGCTATTGTAGCAACAGCAATTCCATGGTTTCCGCCTGAGGCTGCGACCAGACCACCGTTGTTGCGCTTCCTTGCAGACAAAGCCGCATTTGCAGCACCTCTGATTTTGAAAGACCCCGAAATCTGGTGGTTTTCCAACTTCAGACAGAGCGTAGAGTTGATCCCCAAAGCACCTGGCTCCAGTTGGAGAACCGGGGTAAGGCGAATGTTGCTGGAAATACGGTCCGCAGCATCGCGGATTGCGGCTCGATTGATCATGATGGGGCTCCATAGACAACGGATTTTTGAGCACGCGTATCAAGGTGTAGTTGAAACAAGTCCGGTCGCGCATAGTGCCCGGTTACGTCAAAATCGAACTTTCCGCGTGTAATCTGATCCATATCAAGATCTGCCGTAAGGAGACCTTCTGCATCCAGTAGCGGCTCCGCCAGGAAGTTGCCAAAAGGGTCAATGATGCAGCTTCGACCGCGACAAATCCAATCGTCTGAGGCAGCGTCAACAAAATGATCGGCGACACCTTCGGGAATGTCTCGATGCATGAGCGCTTGGCACGCAGATAGAACGAAACAGCGCCCTTCGATTGCAATATGACGCATGGAGGCGATCCAACATTCACGCTCATCCAGCGTTGGTGCACAGTAAATCTGAGGGTTCAGGCCATATGTCGCCGCCCTGAGCAATGGCATATAGTTTTCCCAGCAGATGACCGAAGCAACACGACCGGCATCGGTATCGTATGCTCGCAAATCTGATAGGTCACCAAACCCCCAGGTTAACCTTTCCGCTCCGGTCGGCATTAACTTGCGACGGCGACCAAGGTAACGGCCCGTTTCATCGAAATGAGCAACAGTGCAGTACAAAGTGCCACCGTCCCTCTCTATGATGCCGATCACGATTGCGATGCTGTTTTCTCTTGCGATTTTTGAGAGCTGGTCGGTGACAGGACCAGGCATCTCACAGGCACTTTCATAATACCTTCGGTACAGTTCACGGCCCTCTTGAGTTCGACCACCAACATATGAACCGAAAAGAGAACCCTTGGGGTATGCTGCAATCATTGCCTCTGGAAACAACACCAGCTTTGCGTCTTGTTGGCTGGCGCGTTTTGACCATTCGGCGACCCTCTCAAGGGAGCGGTTTACATCGAAAAGTACGGGTGCCGTCTGTGCGATAGCCACGCGGGTAGTTGTCATTTGCTTAACCCTATTGTATTAGTAATGGACGAATCTGTATCAATTTAGAGCATACTTACGAGGAGGCGAAGTGGACAAGCCCAAAATTGCCCAAGGCACGACGATTTCGAGCGTCGATCATGCGATCAAACTCATTGAAGTGTTGGCTGAAAGAGGCAGTGCTACCGTTTCAGAAATTGCACAGGAAACCAGCCTGCCGAGACCGACCATCTACCGCTTGCTGAATACGTTGGCGCAACGGGACATCACGGGTTCAGAGCAAAAAAAACACCATTTAACCCTACGACTGTATGAGCTGGCGGTGACAGCGCGATCCACGGATCGGCTGCTGATGCGGGCTCACCCCATCCTTGAACGCATTGTTTCAGCCACCGGTTTGACGGCACATTTTGCTGTTCTCGACGACGATGCGGCTGCTTTCGTTGCCAAGAAAGACGGTCCAGGGGCCAGAACAATGGCCAGCCGCGTCGGTTGGCGTGGTCCTTTGCATTGTACTGCGGTTGGGAAAGCTCTGATGGCCGAAACCCGGATACCTGAAAACTTAAAGCTGCCAAAGCACACAGAAAGAACGATTGTCGATTTTGATGCCTTGGTTAGCGCACTGGATACAATACGCCGCCAAGGATTTTCTGTTGATGACGAAGAACTGCTCACGGGCCTGAGATGTGTTGCTGTTGCTTGGCGCGATGGTGAAACCCTGCTCGGCGCAATTTCCGTTTCAGGGCGGACAGAAGAAATTGGAAAACCCAATGAAACGGCAAGAATTCTTATGGAACTGTTGGAGAATTGAAACCGGAATACCGTCTACACCGCAATTCAAGAGGAAAGCTGCCGTTCGCTCACCTTGCAGCATTTGTAATTCTGGGCTCAGAGTCAGATTTCGCCGCGCATGGGACGAAGGTCCGCAGACCGGAAAAGTGCCAAACTTTGAAAATCCCGTTTTCTGCGCTGAGTTGACATTGAACCTTCCAATGTAGCTGTGTCACTCTGACTCAAAGCAGTTCCAAGAAGGGTGCAGAAAGTGATGTCAATAGGTGATTTGCTCGGTGTTTTGGGCTATTTTGAGAATTTGATAGAGAAACTAGACGCAAGGGCGAACACACAGTCAGCAATGGATATACGTAAAATTCTTCACGTATTGCACTTTTCTGATGAGACGATACTCGATCTTAAAACATTGGTTCAACCAAATATAGAACAGGATGAGCGAGAACATATAGCTGGTAAATTAAGTGTATCGCTTCGGGATTCCCGTTCCAAAGTCGAAAACGGCCTAGAAATACTCCAAGAAATCGGTGACCAAACTAATCTCAGTGTCGAAGGCAAACGCCTTGTCAGAATTATATTGATTGGGAAATACGACATACGATCCGCCGTCGCATCTCAATTGATGCGGTGCGTAAC
>NZ_FMWG01000003.1 GCF_900102795.1 Epibacterium ulvae
TATGGGAACCAAGCAACTGAAGGAACTAAAGGGGCTTCAGAAAGAGAATGATCGGCTGCGTCGAGCCGTGTCGGACCTGACGCTGGACAAGCTCATTCTTTCGGAAGCTGCACGGGAAAACGACTGAGCCCTTCGCGTCGTCGTGCCTGTATCGAGCATGTTTGTAGCCAGTTCAGGGTATCGGAGCGGCGAGCCTGTCGTGTTCTGGGACAGCACCGGTCCACATAACGTCGTGCCGGTTGGCCGTGCTGACGAGGGGCGTCTAGTGGCTGATATGATCGAACTGGCTCGCCAGTATGGTCGGTATGGCTACCGCCGTATGCCAGCTTTGCTCAGAGACGCCGGATGGCTTGTGAACGACAAGCGTGTCGAACGTCTGTGGCGGCGTGAAGGGCTCAAAGTGCCAATGAAGCAGCCGAAGAAAGGGAGGCTCTGGCTCAACGATGGCTCGTGTGTTCGTTTGCGACCGGAGTACCGCAACCATGTATGGTCGTGTGACCCTCGCCATTGTCGCTCGAGCCAACGGCGCTATCAATGGCTCGATGCATCATCGAACCGATGACGGGAAAGCGTTCCGAACGCTCAATATCTTGGATGAACACAGCCGGGAATGCCCCTCTCTCGGCAGATTTGGCTTTGCCAAATCGCCTGCCGGGCAACGGGTCGATCCGGGTGAAACGGCAGCTGAACTCGACAGAGGTTATCGATGCGCTGACGGACTTGTTTATCTTGCGCGGCGTTCCTGCTTTCAGTCGGTCGGACAACGGCCCGCTCGCTATTGTCGCTCGGACCAATGGCGCACAAGCTGGCTTCATTGCTCAGGCCGTCCGCGATTGGATTGCAGCGGTCGGCGCTAAGACCGCCTACATTGAGCCGGTAACGAGGCTGGACCTGTTGCGTTTTAGTGTCGCCCCAAGTGCTCGTTTAGGCGACTTTCTTCTCGAAAGCGACTGGGCTTCTCCATCCCAATGCTGAGTGGTGCCGGCGTGGATTTTAGAACCCGTTTATGTAGTTGAAGATTGCCATCTCCGCTGCCCGTCGCGTTGGCCAGGACTGCCTCCAGATCAGTTCGGCCTTGATCGTTTTGAAGAACGTCTCGACGGCAGAGTTGTCATAACAATTTCCCTTGCCGCGCATCGATACCCTGAAGCCGTGCTGGCGCAGGAGTTTGAGATAATCATGGGAGCAGTATTGGCTTCCACGATCCGTATGATGGATGCAGCCCTTGGGCGGCTGTCGCAACGCGACCGCCATCTTCAACGCACGGATCGCCAGGTCGCGTTTCATGCGATTGCTCACGGCCCAGCCGATCACCCGCCGCGGAATGCAGGTCAAGGATCACGGCAAGGTAGAGCCATCCTTCTCGGGTCCACACATAGCTTATGTCACCGGCCCACTTCTGGTTCGGCTGATCCGAACGGAAGTCCTGGTTCAACAGGCTCGGCGCGATGTTGAAGGCGTGGTTGCTGTCGGTCGTTACCTTGTATTTCTTCGATCTCTCAACCCGTATTCCATTTTCCCGCATCAAACGCCCCGCCCGACGGTGGCCGACGTTCAGGCCAAGCTCCTTCAGCTCTTCGGTCATTCTGGGACGGCCATAGCTGCCCAAGCTGAGCCGGGATTGCTCCTTGATGTGGGCTAGAACAACCATGTCGGCCCGCTGTCTTTGGCGCGCGAAGAAGGCTGTGGCCTTTTTTAGGATGTCCCTCTCCTCCTTGCGAATACGGTTCTCACGACGAAGCCGTTCATTCTCACGGGCAAGGACAAGGTCCTTGTCCGAAACCACATCCGTATGGCGATGAGCCGTAACCCATTTGTTCAGCGTCGATAAGCCTACACCCAAATCCGATGCAACTTGCTTGCGTGTCAGACCGCTGGTCAGTGCAATCCGCACCGCATCAGCGCGGAATTCGTCCGTCCGTTTCGTTCCCATAGTTCGTCTCCTTTGCTGCAATAAATGCTATCAAAGGAGCGGCATCAAACCGCGACAGGTCCAGGCTTTACTTTTCAGAGGGGCGAGCTATCGGATTTAGTGCATCTGAGATGACAGAACATAGCCGGACAGCCAACGGGAGCGCCATGTGCTTAGATCGTGACTGGGTTGGATGTTCTGAGTACATGTCCCGGAATGAAGCAAGGTTGATGCATGAAAATGGGTATAAATTTTACAACATAAATAGCTCTGAAACGGCATCACTGAATAGTTTTAAATCAAAGCTTCGGCCCTACGAAAGAATTCGTCTAAGGACTTTTCGGTTGGCAGGCGCGTGACCAAATCAAAGGAAGTATGTCTACAATGTCTTCAGGTTCGGTCCTTCAGGTCACCCGAAGCATTTTGTAGATTGGGCTCTTTGCAGCCGAATGCTCGCGTTGTACTGCCGGTCCAGCGGGGTGAGTGAGACCGGCCATTCGCCATTCTCATCAACAACATGAATTTACAGCGTCTCTCGCGAGGTGCGGCCGTTCGATGCGAATGAACGAATGTTTAGGATTTAGACGGCGAAAGTTGAGTGTGAGCCCAAATTGACTGATGCTGCAAGGCGAGCGAGCGACCGTAATTTCCGGAAAGCGTACATCGCGGAGCGGTGTTGATCGCTAAAGTAGAAAAATTTGGATCTAAAGCGAGAAAACAGCTCTAAAGTCGCTTTGCAAAAACAAAGCCAATCAACTCCCGAACGAACCTGATCTGCTGCCAAATCCGTTTCGTGAAGCTACTGTGGTGCGCGTCTGAATCTTTGGTACGGCGCGGGGCGCATCTGCATTGAATTTCTTGCGCTCAGACGAACTGTATCTCACCGATCTCCCAGAACCGAAATGGATGTAACTGCCACCGGTCATATAGTAACTACGACGTTTCCTATCAGAATAAACCGGGCGCACGGCGTCGCTAAGCGCCATGTTCGCCAAGGATCCTGCAATCAGGTAACCATAGGGGCGCGGCGAGGCATAGTTCAGGTCGCTTTCACATTGCCCAAAACCGTGTTGATCTTCGCATAGGTTTCGCGTGGCGTACCGGGGCGCGGTGCTTTTGTGAATTTCCTCGCCCTTGGTAAAAAGCGGGGCGCAATCCGCGTCAGGGACAAAATCACCTTGAATACATTGGGCCTCGGATGTGTACACTTCCCCTTCGCTGTCCGGCGCGGGATCACAGGCGCTGAGGCTCACCGCAGCCCCTGCCATGGCGACCAGAGTGACCGATTTTGAACGTTTCATGTCAGCCTCCTCAATAAGTCATGCAAGCTGCATTAAGCAGCCCTACAGTGATAGACAAACCCGCCAGTTTGGTGCTGACAGCCATTTCGCCGCGTGAGATGCGTTCGGCAACCAGCGGATAGAAGCGACGGAAGATTTGATACACAAGAAGCTGAGCAATACCTGCAATAGCGCCCCACAACAGAAAATCGATAAAACTGACGGAGTTTGCCGTGGCACTGGCCAAGGGCAATGCAAAGCCGACAAAAGCCGCGCTGAACACCAGCGAGGCCGCGACATTGTTTTCGCGGATCTGGGTCACCTCATCGACCGGTGTCATGCGCATATAAAGCCACATGAACACCAGCAGCATGACGATGCTCGTCCCAAAGTAGATCAGGAAAGGCACCACACCAGAAAGATAATAAAGAAGGTCGGTCATTGGAAATCAAAGCTCCTTTGGGCCTTGCGAAGAGGTGTCAGGTCAACAGACTGTGTTGCGGCAGGCTGCGGCCAATCATGAAAGAAACGGCACGCTCACCATTTTCGGGCTCTTCCATATTGACTAACAGCATGTCGTCACGCCCATCAGATGCGATGCGCGCAAACAGCATGGCGGATTGGAAAATACGGGTCGGGTCGGATTGATCACGGGCCTCGCGCACATCTTCCCAATAGGTCACAGGAGCCTGGGCGGCAGGGCTGTCGTTGAACCATGCGCGTTCAAATTCAACAGTGCCGGTATCTGTGTGCAAGGGGTACTGCGGCTGGCGTAGGCGGCTCAGGTGATCTTTCCAAGCTTTATCACTGGTTGGGTATTGAACGTCATGAAAATACCACAGCATCAACTCGTCCACGCGGGTATCGGCATGACCGTCGCCGCCTTGCACCTGCAGCAGAAACCGGTCGTCATCCGGGTAAAACCGGTGCAGGAAAGACTGCTCGCCCAGATCACAGGCGCCTTGCGCGGTCACCATCAGATCCGTCTCAGGACCGACAAACAGACTGTCATCGGGAAGCAGGCGAAATTCCATTGTGTCCAACCGGATCACACGGCCAATGGTCAGGCCCAGAACCTCGGGGGTGGCGGGGGCTTTGTCGCGTTTAAGCCACGATCGAAACATCTCCACCTCCTGCGGCTGTCTGTATCACCTTGGCCGTCATCCGGGCTTTGGAAAGGTAATAAAACGCGCCACCCGCCCGCAGAAGTTCGGGATAGGGGCAGAAAGAATAGTCGCTTTCATCGGGTTGCGAGACCGCAATGAGGGTTGCATCTAGCGTCGTCAGCGCCTGCTGCAAGGTCGCAACCTCCAGCGGGTTCTGGGTTTGTGCCGAATAGATAGTCACCCCAACATTGGCGGCGGAGAGGGCCATCAGGATCTGCCCGGCTCCGGGATCTTGCGCGGCACGCACCAGCGCCTCGCTGGTGTTTGCGACCACGGTTTCCACGCCCGCAATCCGCGCCGCACGGTGTGCCGTGTCCCGGTCTTCAAAAAATGCCGCTACATGGACGCTTTCGTTTAACTCGCGAATGGCAAGGCAGGTGTTAAATGTTTCTGCGTCGCTGCCTGCGCACACAAGTGCCTTCTGTGCCTTGGGGATCCCGGCACGTTTCAGCGGTGCGAGCGCATCCAGCCGGTCCGATTTCACCAGATAGACCCCTTCCGGCACATCTGCGTCCGCCACCTTGGTCAGCAGAACGATTTTGTCGTCCCCATCGTCGCCGGCCACGAGGTTTTCGACCATCAGCGGTGTTTGTTCGCGATGATAGCCGACTATGACAGTCGCACCGATCATCCGTTCATAGTTGCCATGCCCGTCGGCCATGCGCCTAATCCTTTCGATCATCGACCCGGCCAGTCGTCCAAGCGCTGCCGAGAAAATCAACAAGGCTCCAGGAAAGAACCAGAAAGCCGCAACCAGTTTGCCTGCGTTTGTCTGCGGCGAGAAATCCCCGTACCCCACCGTCGACGCGGTGGTCGCCGCGAAATAGACATAGGTCACGAAATTAGCTGTCAAGGCTGTTTCCCCAGCCAGCCAGAAGAACCCCCACGACAAAGTAAAAAAGGCCAAGCACAGGAGCACCAATATCCAAACGCTCAGCTCAAGCAGCTCGTGGTAGAGTTTGAAAAACAGCCTAGACAATACCGGCAAAATGCACTTCCAAATAATCTAACAGCCTGGAAAAAGACTGGTTTTCGACGAACTTGCCATAAGGGGATTGCCGTTTCAACACTTGAATTGGACGCGTAGTGTGGCTAGCTGTTCTGGCATATTGCCACGCGCATTTGAGCCAGCCGTTTGGGCCGACGAATATGGAGACAAGAGGATAATATGACGCAGACTTGGACAGTCGACTCGCTGATGGGCGCGCTTCAGGCGGCCGACGGCTTTGAATGCACCCGATCAGAAACAGCCCCGGATGTTCTTGTGGCCACCGTTGAGGCCGAAGGGGATTTCCCGATCCATGTGTCCATTGGCTCCGGGCAGATCCTGTCCGCTGCGATCCTGTGGCCCCGCGACATGCAGGATGACTCGGAAGCGTTTGAAGCCATGATGCTGTGCTCTCACAAGGTTCTGCTGCCCCTATCGGCACTGTCCGTCGACACTATTGACGGCCGTGAATATTACGAGCTGTTTGGCAGCATCGCCCAAGGCAGCAGCCTTGATGATATTCTCACCGAAATAACCACACTTGCCCAAAACGCGCTGGAACTGGCGCGTGAACTCGGCCCCAAATCCTTATCGGGAGATGCACAATGAGTGTCTGGAGCAAACTGGTCACCGCCTTCAAAGGCAAAGCAAACTCTGCTGCCGAGGCCGCAGTGGACTCAAATCTGATGACCATTCTCGATCAGGAAATGCGCGAAGCAAAGCAGGCCATTTCCAAGGCCCGTGACGAAAAATCCCGCATGTCGGCAAACCGGGTTCTGAAGGAAAAATCCGTGGCGGAGCTGATGTCCGAGATCGAGCGCCGCACCGAGGCAGCCCGTAAGGCCAAGGGGCAGGGCGACGAAGCCCTCGCGGTTGAAATCATCGAAAGCGTTCTGAAACTGCGTGACAAAGCCGAAAGCGAACAAGCGCTTGCGGACCAGTATCGTCAGACCGAGGACGGGATGGATCAGGCCCTGCGCCAATCGCAGACGCGGGTTGAGACCCTGCAGCGGAAAATCGAAACGGCTAAGGCAAACGAGGCACTGATTGCCGCGCAGAAGGCCTCTTCGATCAATACCAACAGTTCTGACACAAAGCTCGCCAACGCCATGGACAGCCTCGAACGGCTAGAACAACGTCAGGCGCATCAGCAGGCCATGCTGCAAGCCGCAGACGAAGAGACCCGTCAGCTGGACGGCAGCGACCTAGAAGACAAGATCAAGGCGCTGGAAAACCCCAACCGGAATGATGTGCAAGCCATTTTGTCCAAACTCTGACCCGTCCGTATGAAACGTATCTTTCTGCCGG
Organism: Epibacterium ulvae; assembly: GCF_900102795.1. Taxonomy (GTDB): domain Bacteria; phylum Pseudomonadota; class Alphaproteobacteria; order Rhodobacterales; family Rhodobacteraceae; genus Epibacterium; species Epibacterium ulvae. Next base: position 6,655 of record NZ_FMWG01000003.1, read on the forward strand.
AGCGGCCGGACTGGAAACAGCAGGCCGAAGCCTTGGGCTTCGGCTTTCATAGCATGTATGGTGCCCCCTATTGGGATGAAAGCCGAGCCTATGCGTTCACCCTCAGAGAGATCGAGGACAACTTAGAAGATCCAAGCGAAGCCCTATGGAAGATGTGCCTGGAGCTCGTTGGGCATGTTGTTGCGGATCCTGCGCTTATGTCTCGCATGTCCATTCCCGAAGCCTATCACGACTGGATTACAGAAAGTTGGCGTCGCGGAGATCCGTCGCTTTATGGCCGGTTTGACTTTCACTACGATGGCACCGGCCCGGCAAAAATGCTAGAGTTCAATGCTGATACACCCACGGCCCTTTACGAAACCGGGTTCTTCCAGTGGCTGTGGCTAGAGCAGCAAATTCAGGCCGGTGTTCTGCCCGCAGACGCAGATCAGTTCAACGCCGTACAGGACCAGTTGATTGCACGCTTTCAGGCCCTATTTTCGCCCGGTTGCGACCTGCATTTTGCGTGCGTCAAAGGCAACGATGAAGAGCGCGCCACCGTACAATATCTTCAGGACTGCGCTCAGCAGGCCGATTTGCACCCTCACTTTGTCGCGGTCGAAGACATCGGTGTCGATGGCAAAGGGCAATTTGCCGACACTAACAATGTGCTGATCCAATCTCTTTTCAAACTGTACCCTTGGGAGGACATGCTGCGGGAACGTTTTGCCGTTCACCTACCGACCGCAGAGATGCAGTTTCTTGAGCCCCCCTGGAAAGCGATTTTGTCCAACAAAGCGTGTTTGCCGCTTTTGTGGGACATGTTTCCCGGGCACCCGAACCTGTTGCCCAGTTGGTTCGAAGAGGACGCCCCGACCGTCGCTCTGGAAGCCCCCCATGTGGTGAAGCCTTTCTTCAGCCGCGAGGGGGCAAATATCAGCCTGCGTGGAATTTCAGATGGCGACGTGACCACGGGTGGGCACTACGGGGCCGAAGGTCGGATTGTCCAGGCTTACACCCCGGCGGCAACGTTCGAAGACGATCACGCGATGATAGGATCATGGATTGTCGGAGACGTTGCCTGCGGAATTTGCATCCGGGAGGACAAAGCGTTGATCACACAGGATCTTTCACGTTTCGTACCTCATTTCATTGCGGAATAACGCATTGTTTTTGAGGTCGCATAGACACCATCAACCACTGTCCGTTTGATGAACTCATTCTTGAAGCTGACAGGAACGTTTTGATTTGGAATGACAGTGGCCTCAGTGTCTGTTTAGGCATAACTGCAGTCATTTATAGTCTAATTATGAAGGGCAGCTTTGTCCGCGCCTGAGTTGTTGAAAAGGGCGCGGCGAAAGTACGATCTCAAATCGAGGCTAGAGCAAATTCGTCAATGGCCGGTCTGATGTCTCACCGCCGCGTGCGCGAACAATTGCTGCGTCAGCAAAAGCCGAGTGTGCACGTGTCCAATTCGTCCGCAACCAAGTTTTACGTTCAGGCCACAGCGAAATTGCCGTTTGGTTTAGCGCTCCAAAACCGATTGGAATTGACCGCTATAGGTACCGTTTATGCCATAAATTGGCAATTATATGATGTGCGGCCTGAAATTTTAAAAATTTTTAAATCAAAATCAGTGCCTTACGGGTTGCTTGATTTGATGCAGATCGTAGTCGGCACTGTTATGCTGTAATGATAGCAAAGTTTGGCACTTTTCCGGACTGCGGACCTTCGTCCCCTGCGCGGCGAAATCTGAATCTGGGCTTAGTCCGTGAATTCGATTTTCTCGCTGCGTGTGCACTCAGCACGAAAATCGCTGCTGATTCTCGGTACAACACGGCAGAGATCGCGGCCATTGGTTCCTCGCGCAGCGATAACTTCGATCGCAATTCACAGGCTGCAGACATTGCGGACGTTGGGGCTCTTCTTATGAATGACCGCACGCTCTTAACCGCTGCCGTTGGCAGCACATTTTCAGTGATCACCAAATTTTTCTGGTAGGACTTTTGACAATACGCCGATCAAAAATGCGGTGCTGATGCCAAACGTCAGCAAACCAGTGATCGCGCAGAACGTTGCTACGATGCGAGAGCCTTCACCTAAGACAATATCCCCATATCCCAACGTCGTATAAGTGACGGTCGCGAAGTAAAAGCTTGTGCCAAAGTCTGGAAGATCAGCAATCAGTAAAAACACAGCTGCCCAAGTCCAGATTTGAACCGTATGTGCTGCGAGGATAACGCCCAGCGTCAGGAGTAAGAACACAATGCCCCGGCGAAGAGGGTGCCTATCATCCGGAATGAGGCCAGCCAACCATTTGAACAGCGGCAAGCTCAGCGCGACAGCCACAACATGGATCACTGCGCTTAAGGCGAGAAGGCCTGAGCCAAAGAGTATCTGTTGTAGGTTGCTCACAATGCGACTTCCAAATGTCCACGATTTCTTGCAGTGTTACTGCAAGTTGAGCCGGTTTGGGGAGCAGTTTCTATGAAGTCGTTTTGCAGTATGTTGGGCTTAGTCATCGCGTCCATGGTCGTTCCAACGGCGAGCAGTGCACAAGAGCAAACAATCCGACCGGCCAAAGTTGTGGATATCAGAGCCAGTGATACGATGGTTTCCAGGCGGTATCCGGCATCAGTTTTACCATCACGGGAGATCGAGCTGACGTTCAAGGTGCCTGGTCAGGTGATTGATTTACCTGTTCGGGCCGCGACCACTGTCAAGACGGGAGATGTCATTGCCCAAATCGACAAACGCGATTACGAAAATCAACTCGCCACGTTGCAAAGCCAGCGAGATCAAGCGAGCGCGGAGCTGGACGCACTGAAAGCAGGTGCCCGTGCGGAAGAAATCATCGCATTGGAAGCTGCAGTCGAGGCGGCTCAGGCACAAGTGGATCAAGCACGGGAAGCGCTCGTGCGGGCTGAGACGCTTCTGGATCGTGGCGTTGCCACACGCGTTCAACTGGAAGGCGCACAGGCAGAGTCTCGCGTTGCCGAAGCAAATCTTCGAGCTCAGCAAGAACAATTGCGTATCGGGAAATCAGGAGGTCGGCCAGAAGAAATCGCAGCGGCGGAAGCTGTCATTCGTGGTATCGATGCTCAGATAAAAGCCGCTCAAGATGCTTTGTCAGATACAACTTTGGTTGCCCCCTTTGACGGAATCATCGCGCGCCGGGACATAGAGAATTTTTCGAATGTTCAGGCCGGTCAGAGTATTGTGCTTGTGCAGGGGCTCGATGTTGTTCACCTTGCCTTTGACATTCCTGGCCCAGATGTGACGCAGCTAACCCGCAACGGACCTGACACCATCTCGAACATGGCTTTCTTCGATGCATTGCCGGGGCAAGAGTTTGAAGCGGAAATCGTTGAGTTTTCTGTTCAGGCAGATAGCGCGACCCAGACTTATCGTGGCCGCGTTGCGGTCGTTGTACCTGAAAATGCGGTGATCTTGCCCGGAATGGTTGCAAGTGTAGTGGCGTCGACTGAAGGCGCAGGCGCCCAAGTATTTGCTCCGTTGTCGTCGATCGCTTCGAAACCAAACGGTGACCCTTTTGTGTGGGTTGTGAATGGTGACGGCCTTGTCTCTGAGCAGACTGTCAAGCTTGGGGAAGCAAGTGGCGCAGATGTGGTGATCACGGATGGTCTGTCTGCAGGCGATGTCGTCATCGCTGCTGGCGTCAGTCAAATTGTTGACGGCATGACTGTTCGTCCCATCCGTCAAGTCGGGAACTAAGACAATGGACCTCGCTCGTTTCGCACTCGAAAAGCGGCTGATTTCTTATGTCGCAACACTCTTGATTCTCTTTGCAGGGTACTTCGCCTATACCGTTCTTCCGCGCTTTGAGGACCCGGAATTTGTGATCCGCCAAGCACAGATAGTTACACCCTATCCTGGTGCTTCAGCTGAAGAAGTGGTGGAAGAAGTCACCGAAGTCGTGGAGAACGCGCTTCAACAGCTACAAGGCGTCCTAGAGGTGCGCTCAGTTTCTTCGCCAGGGCTCAGCACAGTAACGGTCGAATTCACGATTGCCTCGACGCCAGACTACGCTGAACTGAACCAAAAGTTCTCGCAGATGCGCTCGAAGATTTTGGACGCGCAGTCTCAATTGCCGCCGAACGCATTGGCGAGCCAAGTGTATGACGACTTCGGAGATGTTTACGCCCAATATTACGCAATCACTGGCGAAGGCTTCACAATTTCAGACCTGTACGAATACGCAAAAGACTTGCAACGCGAATTGGTCACCGTTGATGGGGTGTCCAAAGTCGTCTTGAACGGGGTGCAGGACGAGGTGATCTATGTTGAGTATTCTCCTGCGAGCTTAACCGAATTGGGCCTTGCATCATCACAAATTCAACAACTGCTAGAGGGGCAAAATCTCGTTACACCTGCTGGGTCGGTAAAAGCTGGATCTGCCCGTTTGTTGGTCCGCCCGGAAACCGCAGTGGGGTCCATTGAAGCCATCGAGGCGCTGCTCATAACAAACGCTCAGACGAGGACGTCCTTCCGGCTTGGTGATATCGCGACGGTCTATCGTGGGCTCAAGGAACCTGCGTCGTCGTTGCTCTACCGTAACGGACAGCAAGCGATAGGATTGGGAATATCAAATACATTGGGCGGCAATGTTGTGAACATGGCCGAAGCTGTGAATGCGCGCATTGCAGAGCTTGAAGCTGAGCGGCCCATCGGTATCGACGTTGCTCCAATCTCGGATCAAGGCTCCAGCGTGAAGGCCTCTGTCGATGATTTTGTGGTCAATGTCGTGGTGGCTTTGGCGATTGTGGTTGGCACTCTGCTCGTCTTCATGGGCTTGCGTTCCGGCATCCTTATGGGCGGCATCCTACTTGTCACTGTGGCAGGCACGCTGTTTGGCATGTACCTTTACGGGCTAGATATGCAGCGCATCTCGCTTGGCGCATTGATCATTGCCCTGGGCATGTTGGTCGACAACGCCATCGTCGTTGTCGAGGGAACCCTTGTACGTGTTCAACGAGGAGAAGATGCATCGGAAGCTTCCCGCGCTGTGGTCAAACAAACAATGTGGCCGCTTCTCGGCGGTACGGTCGTGGGTATTCTTGCCTTCTCACCCATCGGGTTCTCGCCGGATAACACCGGCGAATACGCAGGCAGCTTGTTTTGGACAATTGCCATTGCGCTCTTGTTCTCGTGGCTCATCGCTATCTGGTTGACGCCGTATTACTGCGCGGTTCTGCTCAAGGCGGGCAAGGCCAACACGGATAAATCAGAGAATATCATGCTGCGCGGGTATCGTAGCCTCCTCGTATTCGCCATTCGTGTGCGGTGGCTTACTGTGGGTCTGGTTTTGGCGCTGTTTGCCTCAGCCATTGTGATGTTTAGCGCGGTGCCTGCCGGGTTTTTCCCATCATCAACACGTGCTCAGTTTGTGATTGATTACTTTCTGCCGCAAGGCACTGATATCAGTCGCACGGAAAGTGACGTCCTAGAAATCGCCGAGTTCGCGCGAGGGCTTGAAGGTGTCACAGGCACCAACACCGTCGTCGGTGGCGGGCATTTGCGCTTCATGCTGATCTACGAGTCCGAGAACAACAATGCGGCCTACGGTCAGGTTCTTGTCGACGTCGAAGACTTCTCGGCCATCGATGGGCTGCGGACAACGTTACAATCTCACATTGACGGGAACTATCTGGAATCTAATGCCAAGGTCTGGAAGTTTGTGCTTGGGCCGGGAGGTGGTTCGAAAGTTGAAGCACAGTTTGTTGGTCCAGATGCAGAGGTCCTGAGGGACCTTGCTGGACAAGCTAAAAGCATCATGTCAAATGCTGGTGCAGTTGCGGTCAAAGACGACTGGCGAGAGCAGTTGCAAGTCGTTCGGCCTGTCATCAACAATGAAAATGCGCGCAGGCTTGGGCTGACCCAAGGCGAGATATCCAACGCGATCTATGGTCACCTCACAGGTACAACGCTGGGTGTCTACCGCGAGGGTGATGAGTTGCGCAATGTGGTCATGCGACCCGTGGAGGCTGCGCGAAACGACGTGGCTGAGATGCGCAATATTCAGGTCTTCAGTTCTGCAGCCGGCGGCTATATCCCTATCAGCCAAGTCGTTGACCGCTTCGATATTGTATTCGAGGCCGGAAACCTGAGACGCATCGACCGGGCGCTGACCATCACTGCGCAAGCCGACAATGCACCAGGCGTTCTATCTGGCGATTTGTTCGATGCCGTAAAGGCACCGATCGAAGCGATCCCATTACCACCGGGCTACAGCTTTGAATGGAAGGGAGAGTTCGGCAACAGTGCGGAAGCGAATGCGGGCCTTGCATCCACCATGCCCATTGGGTTTGGAGCTATGTTCTTTGTCGTCCTGTTCCTCTTCAATGCATGGCGTCAGACTATCATCATCTGGCTGGTCGTACCTTTGGCGCTCATCGGCGTGATCTATGGCCTTGCCGGAACGCAAACGCCGTTGGAGTTCATGGCCATTCTTGGTGTGCTGTCATTGACTGGCATGTTGATCAAGAACGCCATTGTGCTGATTGACGAAACGGACAGTCAGATCGAAGCAGGCAAGGCACGCATGTCCGCTGTGGTGGATGCTGCCGTCAGCCGCGTGCGACCAGTCTCTCTGGGTGTTCTGACCACGGTGCTTGGAGTTGTGCCACTACTATGGGACCCGTTTTTTACATCGTTGGCGATCGTCATCATCTGCGGCCTGAGCTTTGCGACCATCCTGACGCTCATCATCGTGCCAACACTCTATTCGATCTTTTTCAATGTGAGGCAGAGCGAGGCCGATACACCTGTTTGAATGCTCATATTTGAATGAAGGCTGGGTTCGGTGAGCGAAATCGCCATACCGGCCTTTATTTTCGTTGCGCTTGGGGTTGTCGTTTTCTTTCTGGGTGCGTTTCTAACCCGCAAAGTGTCTTTCTTGGGCGACTACAATATCCCTGAACCTGTGTCCGGTGGCCTAGGATCACTCTTTTGACTTGGATATTTTTGCCTTGACCGGCACTCAGATTGGGTTCGATTTTGAGGTCCGCGACTATCTCTTGGTCGTACACATCGCGATTCTGACTGGCTATTTTCTGCGCCTCGTCATTCTTGAAGATGGTCTAAAACTGCCGCTCTTTGTGCCTTGCCTTTTGGTTTTAATCGCAATGCCCAATACCGTTCGTTGCCTCTTTCTGTGGATCACATAGCTTGCCCGCACAAAATCCCTTGCGAAAGCAGACCTTGCAAAGTTTGACACATGATCTTCGCGCAGATTTCTAGGAACGACGAACGAAAACCTAACGTTCGCTAAAAGAACTCCGGATTTGCAGCTATTTCATACTGAACACTTGCTTCATTTCGGCCCACCACTCGCCGTCTTTGCGAGTTTCGAACGGGTCTTGCATCGGTCCACAAACTGCCCACCATTTCTGTGTTGTAGGATCTGCAGCGATCGCGGCCATGTCGGTCGCTAAATCTGTTCCGGTGTATTCAAAATATGCAAACATTAGATGCTCGGGTTCTTTAAGGAAAATTGAATAGTTAGAGATATTTGATGCTTTTATACGGTCTAGTACACCCGGCCAGACATCGGCATGTAGTTCAATGTAACGTTGAGCATTTTCCGGTCTTAGGCGGATCGTGCTACCAACGCGTAAAAGTTCATTCGGTGCATTGAACGGTAAAATAGCGCCTTTGTGACCAATAACCTCTCGGGCAATTTCGTGGGCACTTGAGAGACAAGAGCTTTCGGATTCTCCTTTTATATAAGCCGCAAGAAAGCCGCCATTGAAACTATCCCCTGCGCCGGTTGTATCTTTAACAACGTCCGCGGCTGGATACTGGGTCTCGTAGCTCACTCCGCTTAACGGGACTGGGCCAGCTGCTCCCATTTTCAGTGCGCCTTGTTTGACGCCGATACGATTGAGGCGTTCGATCAGAACCTGATGTGACACATCATCAAATAATGCAATCTCATCTTCGATGGTCGGAAGGCCGATATCTGTAATCTCCCAGAATGCTTTGACCCAGCGGCGCGCTGTTTCTGTATCTTCCCACAGTGAGGTACGGAAATTTGAATCGAAAGCGATTTTCCGATTGGTGGATCGTTTGGATTTTAGAGTGTTGAAAAGGCGCGCGCGGCCTTCTTCAGACATGATCGCAAGCGTGATACCCGACAAATAAACGAGGTTTGCTGATGAGATTGCTAAGGCTTCGAGGCGATCTTCTTGATCAAAAAGTAAACGCGCCGCAGCCCTATCGCGCCAATAGTGAAAGCGGCGCTCCCCGTTTGCATCGTTTTGAAGCGCGTATATGCCCATATTGCGACTGGGGTGGTGCCGGACATATTCGGTTGAGATGCCTTCGCGTTGCATCAGGTCCAAGACCCCTTCAGAGGCGGCGTCTTCGCCCAGAACCGTTACGTAATCGACTTGGATATCTTGATCTGTTGTCTCACGTGCCAAGTAAATTGCCGTGTTCAAAGTGTCACCACCGAACGCGATTTGCATGCCTTGTGGTCCGTTTGAAATTTCTGCGAGTGGTTCACCGATGCAGGCGACACGATACGTCATGAGCGTTGTTCCAAACCGTAGAAGTGCTGTGCCGTTCCGCCGAAGATGGCAATTTTTTCGTCAGGTGTAAGTTGGCTGAGCAGCTGTTCAGCAACTGTGTGCCAACCTTCATAGTGGCCCGCTAAATTGAGAACTGGCCAATCGCTGCCCCACATCAACCGGGTTGGTCCAAAGACCTGAAGCACGTGGTCAACCGTAGGTTTGAGTTGACCAACATTCCAATCAGGACCGGCCTCATTTGCAAGGCCCGAGATTTTGCACATGACATTTGGGCATTTTGCCAGTCGCGCCATTTCATTGCGCCAGACGGTTCCCGGTTCCTTTGTGCTCGCAATTTCGGGCTTGGCACAATGATCGATGACTATTGGCAGATCTGGCAACGCTTGCGCAATTTCTGCGACGACATCAAGATGGCGAGGTGTAATGAGGGCATCCAATCTAAGCCCCATTTCAGTAACCTGTTCTAAAGCCTCGATAACTTTTGGTCGTGCAATCCATCGGGTCTCTTCGATGTCCTGCAGCATGGGGCGGATGCCTTTAAACCATGGGTTTTGCGACAGGCGAGATAGCGTTTCAAGGACAGTATCTGCTTCCAAGTCAACCCAACCTACGACGCCTTTGATAAACGGTGTCGCCTCGGCCAAAGACAGCAAAAACTCGGTTTCAGACACCGTATCAGCGGCTTGCACTACGATGGTGCCATCTATGCCTTGAGCTTTTATGAGGGGCGCCAAGTCAGCAGGAAGGGTGTCGTGGCGAATGTCTGCCACCTCTTCAGTCATCCACGCGTAATCCCCGCGCGAAATCTGCCAAAAATGTTGATGCGCATCAATTTTCTGAGTGGATGACAAAGTGGTCTCCTCAAACATCGTGCTTGCTATTTGGTTTTATATAATTAAAAACCATTTTGTAAAGCACCTTCACACAGGGAAGGAAACTTGATGGTGGTGACCCCAATTTTGCAATTCGGCACTAGTCGTTTTTTGCAGGCTCATGCCGATCTATTTGTGTCAGAAGCTCGTGAAAATGGGCAGAAGGCAGGGCCGATCACTGTTGTGCAAAGTTCGGATGACCCGGCAAGGCGCGCGCGTCTTGAGGCGCTGGAAAAAGGATTTCCCGTGCGCATCGAGGGGATCAGTGATCGAGAGCCCGTGCAAGAAACCGTGCAGGTGACGAGCGTCAAGCGGGCTCTATCGACAGCCATCGACTGGTCAGAAGTTACCCGCGTTTTTGTAGACGAGACAGAAATTGTGTTGTCCAACACTGGGGACACAGGTTTTGAACCCTCTGAAGCTGACACTGGCCGTCAGTTTGACCAATCGATGTCTTATCCGGCGAAGCTAAAGTTGTTGCTTCAGTCGAGGTTCGCCGCCTCAAAGTGTGGTATCCAAATCATGCCGATGGAACTGATTATCGACAACGGTCACGTTTTAAGAGATCGCGTTTTGGAGCTGGCACAAAATGACTCCGATGCGTTTCGGACTTACTTGCAAAGAGATGTTGTGTGGGTCAATTCACTGGTTGACCGCATTGTCTCTCAGCCATTGCGGCCAGCAGGTGCGGTGGCAGAACCTTATGCGCTTTGGGCGATCGAAGATCAGCCGGGACTTAAGCTTCCGTGCAGCCATCCATCTGTTCAAGTGGTGCCTTCATTAGCCCAAATCGAAGCTTTGAAGCTCTTTGTTTTGAATCTTGGCCATACTGTATTGGCCGATCATTGGCTGCAGTCTCGGGGATGCAAGGGCACGAAGGTGCGTGAGATGATGGCGGAGCCGAAAACGCGCCATCATCTTGAGCAGGTTTATCAACTCGAAGTGAGGCCCGCGTTTTCCGCAGCAGGTATTGCGCAAGAGTTCGATGACTATGTGCAGACCACGTTCGAGCGATTTGAAAACCCATTTCTGGATCATCGTATTGCCGATATCGCCCAAAACCATAATCAGAAGATTGAGCGGCGGATCAAAGCCATGTTGGACTTCGCGATTGAACACAACGACCGTAGCCCCAAACCGGTATTAACGGGGATCGTGGGCCGTCAAACGCGAGACGCATCATGAAGATGGAATTGAGACCCGTGGGACAAACAGATTTATCCGTAACCTCATTGTCCTTTGGTGCATCAAGTATTGGGAATATGGGGCAAGTGGTGTCAGAGCAAGCGACAACCGATGTGCTGGCGCATGCGTGGCGGGCCGGTATTCGGTATTTTGACACAGCGCCTCATTATGGGAGGGGCTTGTCCGAAACACGTTTAGGCAGATATCTGTCAACGAAACCAAGAGATGAATTTGTGCTGTCTACCAAGGTGGGGCGTGTTTTATTTCCGGGCCCTGCGCTTGAGGAGGCTGATGGGTTTATGAACCCTCTGCCGAATGCAGTGCGATACGACTACTCCGCTGACGGCATCATGGAAAGCTTTGAGGGCAGCTGTAAACGGCTCGGTACCTCAAATGTCGAAATCCTTTTTGTTCACGACATCGGAGATATTACACACGGCGCAGAAGAAGGGCATCGTCATTTCGAAGACCTGATGGGGTCGGGATTTCAAGCCCTAAAAGACCTCAAACAATCCGGACGGGTGCAGGCCATTGGGCTTGGTGTGAATGAAACGCAGGTCTGCTTAGATGTCATGGAGCAGGAAACGCTTGATGTAATTCTGCTCGCAGGCCGATTGACTCTTCTTGATCGGCAGGCTGAGGAGAACTTGCTGGCGAAGTGCAAGGATCAAGGCACCAGCTTGGTCCTAGGTGGAATATTCAATTCCGGCATTCTTGCGACGGGTCCAAAACCGGGAGCTTGGTTCGACTACGCGCCCGCATCTGAGGCGGTGCTGGAGAAAGTTCGGGCGCTCGAAGAACGTGCGCAGAACAGCGGCCTTTCTCTCGCCGAAGCCTCGGTGCAATTTGCGCTCCTTCACCCCGCTGCGTGTTCCGTCTTGCTGGGCACCGGAAAGGTCAGCTCATTACAGCGCAATATGGATGCCGCAGTTCTGGATTTAGATGGCCCAGCACTAGAATTCGTGACGACTTGAATTACCCGTCCGCGTGGTCATGCGCCCTAAGTGAATTCAGCAATGTCTGTGTCGAGGTCGCCAGATGAACTCTTGCGGCGGCCTCTGCTTTGACCGGATCACGGCTGCGGAGTGCGTCCAGATAAGCCAGATGTTCATGTATCGCGCTTTCGTTGCGGATGCGCTCGTCTGATTTGTTCCATTGAAAATGGTAGTGGAAAATCAGCGAGATGATCTTCTGAAATTCTTTCACAAACCGGTTGTCAACCACGGAGTTGATCGCAGTGTGGAAGCGTTGATCCAGCCGAGAGAAGTCATGAAACTTCTCGTCGATCTCCGTTAACAGCGTCCGGTGTTCTGTTTCCAATGTTTGAAGGCGAGCCCAGATCGGGTGTTCTTTGGGAAGTGTTATCAGCTGCCGCACCGCGTTGAGTTCCAGGACGGAACGGAATTCTGAAAGCTCAAGCGCAAAGGACGTTGTGAAACCTTCCAATAGCCACCCTCCTTTTGGGCGGCGCGCAACAATGCCGTAGCGGCTGAGGGATGACAGAAATTCTTGTAGCGTATGAGTTGCTACGCCGAACTCCTTTGCAAGCTGCGCGACGTTCAACACGGTACCGGCGGGAACATCCATGTGCAGAACCCACTCAAAGAATCGGTTCTCCAGTTCATCCAGCCCTTGCGGCGCGGGCGGCCTCTCCATTTTGTCGTCCTCATTGGAGCGCCGTAGGATCGCTTTGTGGCGTCCATTCAAGGCGACAATACCCGCTTTTGTCAGGCGCTCCAGTGCGCTACGCACCACCGTTCGACTGACGCCAAGGTCCAACGCCAAGGCATTTTCTGACGCAAGAGAGCTTCCAATTTCTTCATTATCACAAATGGTTAGGAGCTTGTTGTATGCTTCAACCAGTCGAATGTTTGTGCGTGCCATGTCACCTGCCTATCAACAATTCATTTCAGCTATAATGGTTCTCTTGGCATTGTACAAAAATAATTAAAAACACTTGACCGGTAATGGGGAAGTTGAAATGTTCAAAATAATTAAAAACCAAATTTGGATTTGGTTAGGGAGGAATACAGTGACAATGACTGCCCCAGCAGAGGCCCGCCGGTTGCGGTTCTTACCGTCTGGCACTTCGATTCATAAGCTATCAGCGGTGCTGACACTCTGTCTGCTGATTACCGTTTTTTCGTTCACCAGTTCGGCGTTCTTCAGCGTCAACAACGGGCTGACTGTCCTGTTGCAGACATCCGTTATCGGATTGCTCGCCATTGGGATGACCCTTGTGATCATCACAGGGGGGATCGACCTTAGCGTCGGGTCGGTGCTCGCCCTTTCGGGAGTTGTGGCCGGGTTGTTCATCAAGGCGGGGCTACCGGTTGTGCCTGCAATGGGTGTCGGTGTGCTTGCAGGGGCCGCCTGTGGGTTTGTGAATGGATTTGTCATCACCAAGATGCGTATCACACCCTTTGTCGCGACGCTTGGCATGATGTTGATTGCACGCGGTATCGCCTTGCAGCTGACAGGTGCAGCGCCGATCAGTCGTCTTGGAGAAGCCTTCGGCGAACTCGGGAACGGTACATTGTTCCGCATCGTAGACATGCAAGCCAACGGATTTCCAAAGGTGATCTTTCCCGGCATCCCTTATCCGGTGATCTTGCTTGCCGTGATCGCCATTCTTGGGGCGTATCTGCTGCAAAAGCGTCAGTTCGGTCGCCACATCTTCTCCGCTGGCTCCAACGAAGAGGCTGCGCGTCTGTCCGGCGTGAATGTCGACCGCACAAAAATCTGGACCTACGCGCTGTCTGGGGGATTGGCTGGCTTGTCTGGCATGGTTCTGATGTCTCGTCTTGTGACTGTGCAGCCAAATGAAGGTGTGATGTACGAACTCGATGCCATTGCAGCATCAGTTATTGGCGGTGCGTCTTTGATGGGCGGAGTAGGCAGCATTTCTGGCAGCATGATCGGTGCCTTCATCATTGGTGTTCTGCGTAACGGCCTGAATATGGCCGGCACTTCGGCCTTTGTTCAAATGATCATCATTGGTGTGGTCGTGATTGGCGCCGTCTACATCGATCAGATCCGCAACAAAACCTAAGAACCAAACATCTTCAAACGGGAGGAAACCATGAAGAGACTACTGACGACAACGATCGTATCGGGGGTACTGGCTGCAGCGGCTACCATTGCGAGCGCTGGCGAGATCGCGGTGATCGTGAAAACCACGAACTCCAACTTCTGGCAAAACGTGAACAAAGGCGCGAGCGCCGCTATCGAAAACCACTCTGGCCACACAATGACCTTCAATGGACCGGCGTCGGAATCCGCAATTGCGGACCAAGTTGCTCTGGTTGAGAATGCGGTTAACCGTGGCGTTGCAGGCATTGTTCTGGCACCGTCTGACCCAGAAGCGCTGGCCCCTGTGGTAAAACGCGCGTTTGAATCCGGTATCCCTGTTGCGATCATCGACAGCGGCCTCGCAGAAGGGAACGAGCAGTATTACCAAGCCTTCCTGTCCACCGACAACTGCGCAGCGGGTCAACAAGCCGCCGCAATGATGATCGACGAAGCGGGCACTTCCGGCAAGGTCGCAGTCATGTCCTACGTGGCAGGCGTTGGCTCTGAAATCGGCCGTGTTGGCTGCTTTGTCGAACATATCGAAGGCAACTCCGACATCGAGATCGTGGGCCCATTCTACTCGCAGTCTCAGATGGCAACCGCGCTGAACCAAACTACCGACATTCTGGCCGCCAATGACTTGGTGGGCATCTTCGGCGCAAACGAACCTACAGCCATCGGCATGGGCCGTGCGCTGGAGCAGTCTGGTAAGGCAGGCACCATCACAGCCATCGGTTTTGACGGCAATGCCGATCTGCAGGACATGGTGAAATCGGGAACCTTGGTGGCCACTGCAGTTCAGGGGTCTTTCCAAATGGGTGAGCTGGGCGTGAACGCCGTTGCAGAAATCTTGGCTGGCAAGTCTGTAGAAGGCTTTATCGATACGGGGGTTGTTCTGGTGACCCAAGACAACATCGACGAGCCGAAGGCGCAGAACGTTCTGTACTGATCGCTTAAGGGTGGCGTGTTGCGCGCGCCACTCATTTCGACCTGCAAAGGTTGCCTTATAAGAACCGACAAGGAATTCGCATGTTGGATGTTTCTTCTTCCAATACACCGCTGGTCCAGATGGTGGATATCTACAAGCAATTTGGAGGAATTCATGCTGTCGAAGGCGTATCGACGGATCTCTACCCAGGCGAAGTGATGGGGGTGCTTGGTCACAACGGCGCGGGTAAATCCTGTTTGATGCGCATGTTGTCCGGTGCGATGACACCAACACGCGGCGACATTTTTGTGAATGGTCAAAAGGCTGCGCTAAAATCTCCTCAAGATGCGCGTGGCTTTGGCATCGAGACGATTTATCAAACGCTTGCCTTGGCAAATCACCTTGATGCGCCTGCGAACTTGTTTATGGGGCGCGAACTCAAAACGCGATTTGGCAATCTTGATGAAAAACGCATGCTGGCAGAGGCAACTGATGCTCTGCGACAGCTCAACCCAAATTTCAAAAACCTACGCGATCCAGTCGCACGGCTGTCCGGTGGTCAAAGACAAGTAATCGCAATTGCACGGGCGATCTATTTCCAAGCCAAAATTTTAATCATGGATGAGCCCACCGCGGCACTCGGCCCTTCGGAAACCGCCATGGTTGCAGACCTGACAAAGCGGCTGAAAAATGAAGGTATCGGCATCTTTCTGATCAGCCATGACATGGAAGATGTGTTCGAGCTTTGCGACCGCGTGATGGTGATGAACAAAGGCCGAAATGTCGGCACATTCCGCATTGGGGACGTCAATAAAGACGACATCCTTAGTTTGATCATCAAAGGCACCCTGCCTGACGATTGGGAACCACGCGGCGCGAACAAAGAGTCTTCCAAATGAATAATATGAGCGCGCCGTTTGGCGTTATTGAAGAACCCGGCAAGTTTTCAATCCAACAGCGCCCAGAGCCCGTTGCGGCCCCTGATGGCTGGGTTCTGGTCGATATCTGTGCGGTTGGCCTGTGCGGCACCGACTATCATATCTTCGAAGGTAAACATCCTTTCCTGCAGTATCCGCGTGTGATCGGTCACGAATTGAGCGGTCGCATTGCTGAAGATACAGCCGGGTGGCGCAAGGGTGATCTTGTTGTGATCAACCCTTATTTGGCGTGCGGCGCATGTCATGCATGTCGTAGAGGTAAACCAAATTGCTGTGAAAATATCGAGGTGCTTGGTGTGCATCGTGATGGCGGGCTGACAACGCGGTTGTCTGTGCCAGGTGGGAACTTGATCGCGGCTGAAGGGTTGAGCGCTCAGCAGGCTGCCATGGTCGAATTTTTGGCAATTGGTGCCCATGCTGTTCAACGGTCTGGGGTCACCGCAGAAGACAAAGTCCTTGTGACCGGGGCAGGTCCAATCGGCCTAGGTGCGGCCCTGTTTGCGCGATTAAAAGGGGCAGGGGTCTCTCTGCTTGATCTGGATTCAAAGCGGCTGAATCTCGCCAAAGAGCGGTTTGGATTGACGGATTGCTATTCTGATATCGCAACAGCTTTGGAAGACAATGAAGGCTACGACGCTGTCTTTGATGCGACAGGCCATAAGGGTGCGATCGAAGCAGGTTTTTGCCTTGTAGCACACGGTGGCAGCTACGTTCTGGTAAGCGTCGTGAAAGAGGATATCACCTTCAGCGATCCGGAATTCCACAAACGCGAAATGCGCTTGATTGGCAGCCGCAATGCGTTGAGCGGTGACTTTGATTGGGTTATGAGTGCCATCCGCGATGGTTCAATAGATACAGATGCTCTGTGCTCCGAAGTGCTCCGATTGAAGGATTTGCCTGACCGTTTCGCCGGCCTCTCGGCTGATCGCAGCGGGATAATCAAAGTGATTGTCGAACTCGAGACCTAAGTCAGATGACCTCAAGAACGCTGAAACTTCATGTCGACGATAATGTGTCGATTGCTTTGGAACCGCTTGGACTGGGCGAAGAAGGTGCTGTTGAAGCGATCCCGAAATCTCACAAAATCGCAACGCGGGATATCTCTGTTGGGGAAAATATTCTGCGCTATGGGCAAGTGATCGGGAAAGCAGATCACAGCATTCGCGCCGGTGAGCATGTGCACGATCACAACATGAGCATGCAGGCGCGCAGGGCTGAAAATCGGATTGCAGAAAACAGTATCCCTCTACCAGCGATGCAGCCCGCAGTTTTTCAGGGCTACCACCGAATAGATGGTCGCGTTGGGACACGCAATTACATAGGCATTCTGACCACGGTAAACTGCTCTGGTTCCGTCGCTCAGTTTATCGCGCGCGAAGCAGAGAAATTGGGCCTTCTGGAGCGCTTTCCAAATGTGGACGGAATTGTTCCAATTGCGCATGGGACCGGGTGCGGCATGAGCAATCGAGGCGAAGGCTACGAACTACTTCAGCGCACTTTGTCTGGCTATGCACGACATCCGAACTTTGGCGGCGTACTTCTGATCGGACTTGGGTGCGAAGTCATGCAGCTTGCCGATTTGGTTGAGGGTAAATCGATTACTTCGGACGGGCTTCTACGATACATGACTATCCAACACGCTGGTGGAACGCGCAGAACCGTTGAGGCAGGGTTGAAGCAAGTTCAGTCTCTTGCTGAACAAGTCGACGCTTTTAAGCGCGCACCCGCACCCGCCTCTGAACTTGTTCTGGGAATGCAGTGCGGAGGGTCGGATGGCTATTCCGGATTCACGGCTAACCCGGCACTCGGGGTCGCCTCTGATTTGCTGGTACGCCAAGGCGGTACATCCATTTTATCTGAAACCTCCGAAATTTATGGCGCAGAACACCTTCTGATAAACCGTGCTGCGTCTCGGGAGGTTGGCCAAGCTCTGCTCGATAAGCTCAAATGGTGGGAAGAATACTGCGCCAAACACGGAGCGGAACTGGACAACAACCCAAGCCCCGGCAACAAGCGGGGCGGTTTAACGACCATCCTAGAAAAGTCGCTTGGGGCGGTCGCAAAGGCAGGGCAAGCGCCGCTATCGGGCGTTTTCGATTACGCAGCGAAAATAGATGCAAAGGGTTTAGTGTTCATGGATAGCCCTGGATACGATCCCTGTTCCGTGACAGGACAAGTCGCATCTGGTGCCACGCTGATTGCTTTCACCACCGGTCGCGGATCCGTATCAGGTTATTTTCCTACGCCGTGCATCAAGTTGGCTTCAAATTCTGACTTGTTTGAGCGGATGAGTGACGACATGGACGTTAACTGCGGGGACATCGTTGATGGTGTGACTTTGGATGAAAAGGGCAAGGAGGTTCTCGCAAAAATCTTGAGCGTCGCGAGCGGAGAGAAGACAAAGAGTGAAGCACAAGGGTACGGTAATGTTGAGTTCGTTCCGTGGCTGCTGGGAGCAATTTTGTAGAGATAAAACTTTGCTTATTTTGGGCGAACATTAGTTGAGTAGCAACTAAGGGCCGATAGACAACCTTATTTGTTCGAGACAACCGTCGCACGGTGTATCGCGGAAGGTCTGGCGAGTAGACAGCGTTTAAGCGCCGCTGAAATCGAGGTTGTGCAGGGTCTTTATCCCAACCCAAAAGCCATTCTAGTTACGGGGGCTATTGAGGAAGGTGACGACAACCGGTTTTTGAAATTGCCGAGGAGACCCCTCGCGCAATAGTGTTTTATGAGTCGCCGAGAGGGCTGGTTTTGACCGGTATTTTCATAGCCGTCGAAACCACTGAAACCGGAATGGCAAATGCTCAAATAGGAGCATTTCTGAATGAGGTCGGACTCAGCGCCGATGCAATCCGTTACTTTACTTTCGTGGGCTCTAGCGAAGAACTCTTAGATATCATGCCAGAAATCGCATAGGCCTTAAGCATCGGTGTCTATATTTAGAAGCCGAATGGTTTCGTTTCGCCAAGTGAACACCCAACACTTCGCCGTATCACGCGCCAAGTATTCCCAATACTCTGCCTTAGCAGGAAATTGTAAGAAGCTTTTTGCGGTAGACGGTACCATCAGGAAAAAACAGGCACGGGCGGTCTTGGATCCTGGACATCAAATCTTTGGTGGTGAAGTTTTTGGGCCTTTGCTGAGAGAGTACGTCGCAGTCACCAAAGTAGATAGACAGACAAGGTTCTCGGAATTCCCTAATGCGGTATCAGCTGTTACCCAGTCGGGATTCAGATCCAGACGTTCTTCTGTCTGACCATTCACCTTGCGCATGACACCGACCTCCGCCCGGGGGCGAGTGGCTGACATCCATATCCACTGTGCTTCCTGTCTTTGGATCCATCATAGCTAATAATCCTTCCGTTCAGTGCCGAAATCTACACGAACGTCGGTGGAGCGCTGAGGGGCGACATCAATTGCAGTCCAAGTTAAATTGGTGCGCAAGGTCGTTTTGTGCGCACCAATCCCAGTGGAAACTTATTGTAGTTCCACCACGACTTTTCCGGCCGCAGATCCATTTTTCAGGTGTGCATAGGCTGCACCGACATCGGCCCAGCCGAACGTCTGTTCGTCAACGACCGGTTTGAGCACGCCATTGTCCGCCAGTTCTGCCAGTGCCTGCAAAATGTTGCCATGGGTTTGCCGCCCGACATCGTGCATCATCGGAATCAGCATGAAAACAACATGTAGCGACAAGCCTTTGAAATGCGCGGGCGTCAGATCAATCTCGACCATTGCGACGGTCGAAGCGACATGGCCATTGAGCTTAGCTGCCGCAAACGAGTTTGTCATATTTGCCCCACCTACGCTGTCGAACACCACGTCAAAGCCTACGCCATCGGTATGCTCTGCAACGTAGTCCTCGACCTTTTGCTTTGTGAAGTCTAACGGACGTGCGCCGAGGCTCTCGATCAGAGACATCTGATCTGCCCCGCGGCCTGTTGCCGACACTTTTGCACCAAAGTGGCGGGCGATTTGAACCGCAACATGACCCACACCACCGGCGCCACCTTGAACCAACACGGTTTGGCCATCGCCGACACCAGCGCGGGTGAGCCCTTCGTAGGCGGTAATACCGACGAGAGGCAAAGCAGCAGATTCCCGCATGCTAAGGCTCTTGGGTTTGTGTGCGATCAGACGAGAATCCGCGTTGATGTATTCCGCAAGAGAGCCGGGCAGGTCCATCAAACCCCCAGCGCAGCCATACACTTCATCGCCGATGGCAAAGTCAGTCACGCCTTCACCAATGGCGGTGACCGTGCCTGCAAAGTCCATGCCAAGCACGGCTGGAAGGTTGGGGGACAGCGGCAAGTCCGGCCCCATATTGTGGATCATAGTGTCAACGGTATTGACGCTGACAGCCGCCACTTTGACGACCACATGGCCGGGTGTCGCGACCGGATCAGGCAGTTCGGCGAGCTCGAACGGCGCGTCGGGGCCGTATGAATTTAGAACCATTGCTTTCATTGTTGTATTCCTTCTTATGGTGCCACGTCGGGCGCACGTCACAATGAAGCGCACCTGACAAGATTATTGCGTAGGGGGAGGTCAGTTGATGTCTTGCACCTGCATTACGAGGTCGCCCCATTTGCGCTGGTTTTCGATATCGTGTTCCAAGCCTTGTTCGTCCGCGATGGTGAACCGTTTGACCGCCGGAGTTTTGCTGGTCGCCTGATACAGCCAATAGGCTTCGGCCTTCAGCGCCTCATCAATCGGTTTGTCGATCGATTCATAAACCATCTGCTTGCAGGCATTGATCGACTCTGCCGGGAATTGTGCGATCCTCTTGGCCAACGCGGTCACGTAGGGGCCAATTTCATCCGGTTCCAAAGCCTTGTTGATGGTGCCCAAGCGTTCTGCATCATCTGCATCATAATCCTGTGCGCTCAGAATGATCTCAAGCGCTTTGCCAAGACCGGTCTGACGCGCCATGCGTGAGGCACCGCCACCGCAGGGCAGGATGCCCATTCCAACCTCCATCTGCATGAACTTGAACTTGCCGCGCGCCGCGAATCGCATGTCCAGCGCTAGTGCCAACTCGTGCCCTCCACCGCGTGCAAACCCTTCTAATTTTGCAATGGTCGCCTGTGGCACCTTGCTGATGCGTTCGCATACCGATTGTAGATCCAAAAGCTGTGCATCCTCTCGGGACACCGCCTCGGTCGACATGTCCTTGAGCAGTTCGGTGTCGTAGTGGCAGACCCAGATTTCTGGATTGGCCGATTGAAAGATCACGACCTTGGTGTCGCGATCCCGCTCCAACCGCATGGCCAGACTGTTCAGATCGGCTAGCATTTCCTGGCCTTGAACATTCACAGAGCCAAAGTTGAATGTCACCGTGGCGATGCCATTTTCAACGATAACGCCGAAGGTTTGAAAGTTCTCGTATTTCATAAGGCAGTCCTTTTGAGGGCCTCGACGCGGCATGCGCGAGGGGGAAGAGAGTGTTAAATGGGGGAAATGCGTGGCGTATTAGCGCTGCGCGAGTCAGTTGGTCTGTTTAAGCAATTGTTTGATAGTGTTCATGACATCTGCAGCGTGACCTTTGTCGAGTGCTGCAGCATGCGGATCAGAGAAAGCTCCGCTGTCATTGTCAAAATATGCGCCGGACGCGTCAGCGAAACGCTCACCAAATGCCGCATCAATCAGGATATCCGCACCGATGTTCATATCGTTTCCGGCTATGCCAAAGCCCGCTTTCACCATTTTTGAAGCCAAAAGTGATCCGGGATTTACCGCTACCATGACAGGCGCATCTGTTAGCGATTTGGCCCATTCGCGTGTCCAGATGGTGATCGCCAACTTGCTTTGAGCGTAGGCTTCCATATCCGTCAACGGCACATTGCCTTGCATGGCCTTGATGTTCACCGGGGCCTGTGCGGCCGATGACAGGTTCACCACGCGCCCATCGGTGGGAATAATTGGCAGCAGCAATTCGGTCAGCAGATACGGTGCAAGAGTATTAACGACAAATCGAATATCCTGCCCGTTCTCAAGCACACTTTGCGAGGCTTTCAGCACACCCGCATTGTTGATCAACACATCCAATCTGTCATGTTTTGCCCGCACATTCTTAGCCAGTTCACGCACTGCGGATAGATCGCTCAGATCAGCGGCATAGATTTCGACATCGCTACCGACTGCATCAGCTGCGCTTTCTAGTTTAGATATACTGCGGCCATGCAAAAGCACGTTGTGCCCTTCGGCGGCCAGCTTCTTGGCTGTCAGCAATCCAATGCCGTCAGTTGAACCTGTAATAAGAATGGTCTTGGTCATCGGATTGATCCTTTACGAAAAGTCATGCAGCACAGCGTCTGCTATGTGTTTAAGGGGGGCGATAGGCGTTTGATTGAACCTGAGGTTCAGTGCGATATGATTGATCCCGGGCGCTTCAATGTCGCGCAGGTGATTGCACAGAAAATCGGTGCCAGATTGAAATCAAAGGTAGATCGGGGGCGGTGGGGCGGCAAAACAAGACCAACGCGCAACCGCCCGGGGCTGAATACCCGGTTGTAGGCTATGTTGATCTGGGATAACTCAGCCGGCTGCATTTCATCTAACATGCCTAGCCTCGTCTAGTAGCGCACCAAGGTGCGGCTCTCGATGCTTTTGCGAATGGTTGTGACGCCCGCGTCCTCGACTAGGTCGAGCGCGCTATGGGCAATCGATGGCAGGCCTTTGTTGTCATAGATGTTGAAGATCGCGATCTCATCCGGCGTCATCTTGGAGTGATAGACCCATTCATGCTGGGGATTTCCCACCAGCCCCATGATTTGCCCTGTGCGGTCAGGATAGATCAGATCCAGCAGAATCCAGTCGGATGGATCAACAGATGACGGAAGAACAAAGCCCAGCGGCGCCGAATTGATAGGCTTCTGCACAGGACGCCACACATTTACAAAAGCGTAGTGACACAACGCCCACTGCGCAGCAGTCTGGGTGCCTAACAGATCAACAAGCCTCTGCTCGGCTCCTTCCTGGCTGTAGTCACTATGGACGTTGCGCGCAGGTTTTCGCGTCGCATCCGGGTCATCTGTCCGAACCGTGTGATCGAACACCAAGACCTCGCGCGCACCAAGTTTTTCTCGCAGCATCCCCGTCAATTCCGCGTCATAGGTTTGTTTCCAAGCGCTGCCGGAAAAATCCTGAACCTGCGTTTCCAACTGCGTGAATTCAACAGCATCAGAGGAAAACGCAACAGAGGTGGCCGCCGCACGCATATCAGTCAACGTCACAGATGTTGGGGCCAATTCAGGCGAAATCAGGTTGCCTGCAATCCCACCTGCATCCAGCTCAAAAGCTTGCCGATAGGGTTTGTGAACATGGTAGTTTACTGTGGCTTTCCGTGTCATTTACGCCTCCGGCCTATGCGGTTCTGCATCCATGAAGGGTATTTAACATTGGGACATTTGCATATAAACTGACAATTATTGGATTGATAATTCGGGTTTTTTGCATAATGGGACTTGATACAGACGCGCTCCGGCTGTTCGTAAGAGCGGCTGAAATGTTGAACATCAGCGCCGCAGGGCGCGGATTGGGCATGGCCCCGGCTGTTTCAAGCGCAAAGCTTGCCAAGCTGGAACAAAGCCTAGGGGCTGAGCTGTTGCATCGCACAACTCGCAAAGTATCACTTTCCCTCGAAGGAGCCGATTTTCTACCTTTCGCCCGCGAAATTATCGCACAGGAAGAGGCAGCACTTACGGCGCTGGGTAAGCAGGCAGCGACCCTAAAAGGCACTTTGCGCTTTGCGGCACCCAGCAGTTTTGCGCAACTTTACATCGCGCCGATCTTACCGAAGTTTCTTCAACGGCACCCCGAGCTCACGCTCGACCTGCATTTGTCGGATGTGCAATTCGATTTGATCCAAGGCAGTTATGATCTGGCTCTTAGAAACGCGCCGCTTGTCGATACCAGCCTGAAAGGCCGTAAACTGGCCGATGACCGGCGTATCCTCTGTGCTGCGCCGGGCTATCTCAACACGCACGGCACCCCCAAGATTCCAAGCGATCTGACGAATAATCATTTGATCGCTTTCCAAAACCGTCAGCCGCGGCTGTTGACTGGGCCGACAGGTGAAAAGGCCGTTTTCGATCCCGCATCGGCTAAAGGCCAATTGATCATCGACGACGGCCAAAGTCAGGTCCGGGCTACGCTCGCCGGGGCGGGTATTTCCCTGAATGCCATGTGGAGTGTGCATGAACACCTGAAGTCTGGTCGTTTGATACAGGTCCTTCCGGGTTTTGAGGCAGCGGAAGACAACGTCTTGTGGCTGATTTATCCCAAATCCAACGTACTGTCTCCCAAAGTGCGGGTTTTCATGGATTTTTTGATCGCTGAGATTGGCGCCAAGCCTCCTTGGGAAATCTGAGCATAAATTCAGTTGAGCGCGCTCTGAGGCATCCTGATGTCGATGTCTGAGAGTGGATTGAATGGACATACCCTGTCCAATCGCCAAAGTCTGATTTGTCCGCATTTTACCAGTTCGAACAATGCATAGTGAATGATCAATTCACCCCTTGTTTATTAGGCGTTCCTCATAAAATCTTTAGGGGCGTTTGACTTAGATTCTAAGCCAGAGCGCGGTTGCGTCATCGCTGATTTTGAACCGGGGAAACCGCTGGCAGGTTGCGTCTTTTTGTTCGATGATGCGAATTTCTTCCACAAGCGAGGGCAGACCTTTTTCGCGCAGGGCCTGCGCCAGGGACTGTGCTGTATACCGCTGATAGTCGCTGATAAGGCTTGAAAACCCATCGGTCATCAACAGCAGTTCATCCCCCGGAACGACCTGCAGTTCCGCGTAGTGTAGGGCCTGTTGCGCGGCGCTCGCATTTGGGTTGAGGGTGGTAAAATCACTCTTTTCTCGCTGGGCGCGACGATCAGCAAGAACATGTTCTGCAAATATGCCATCTGTTCCGGCCCCAGCACCAAGGGCGCGGGCCTCTGCGCTTTCGACACGGGTATCTGGCGCGCCTGTGCACCACTGAGTGCCGGTTTTGGTGATCAATAAAACGGGACAATCAGAGGCCCAAGCGACGGAAAGGGTGGTGTCATTCAGCTGTGCGAGCGCAAAAGCGGCTTTGGGCAGCTCCCAGGCGGCGGCGAGTTCGCGGGTTTTTTGGGCTTCAAATCGCGCTTCGATCTGGCTTAGCGCGGCATGGCAGGTAGTGCGGATATCAGTCTCGGGCAGGCTGGCAAAGAGGGTGCTGGCCGTTGTGGCCAACCATGCCGCGCCACCCTGTGCCCCAAGCAGGCCGGGTGGCCCCATATCTGTGGCGCCATCAATCACCCACGCACGGGTGTGTGTTGCCCCCACACGATCATCATTTGCTTTATGTCGCGTGCCATTGGCGCTGATGGATTGCAGGATTTCAAAATGCACTGTGCTTTAGACCGTTGATCGAAATTGAGACATTCAATTTCTAGACCCGTGATATCACAAGGATAAGACAGGTTTCGGTTTGACCGGAAAAAAAGCGGTGATCAGCGTGGCGGGAACAGAAGTGTGATTTGTAGCGTGCCGCCATCCCTGATTTTGAGTTCACGCATTTCCACATGCCCGGTTTCCGGATCTGTGGCTTTCAGCTGGTAGACACCGGGAACCAGCACGATTTCGCCGCCAGCATTTTGAAAGCCAGACAGGATCGGGCTATTGTCTGCATCGCGAATTTCCCAATGGGCAGGAATATGGCGCAGTTCTCCCGCGACTTTTCCTTCTGCGCTGTAGTAAAGCGCGCCCGATGTGCTGACCAAGGGCAACCCAGTTTGTGATGCGCTGCCAGAGGCCCCACCACTGGTGAGCGCCGCTGTTTCCGCAAGCGCTGCGCCAAGATCAAGGGCACTGTTGACTGCGGTATAACGACCGCCTGTGGCTTCTGCCATACAGGTGAATTGTGTATGGGCTTCCTCTTCTTCGTCGACGTCAAAGCCAATCACATGAGCAGTAAAGTCGACACCGCTGGCCTCAAGGTCGCGGGCCACGGCGCAGACATCGGGCGCGCAGGTTTCAATCCCATCAGAGATGAGAATAACTGTGGCGGGCACCTCGTCATGGCGCATCGATCGGGCGGCTTTGACCACAGCAGAGGCAAGGGGGGTTTTCCCCTTGGGCTTTAACCCGGCAACGGCTGTGCGGATATCGTCGCGGCTGTTAGCAGATGGCGAGACCAGCACCTCTACGTCGCCGCAATCGCCTTTGCGACGGTGGCCATAGGCGGCCAGTCCAAGATGAACATCATCTGAGAGATCTTGCAGCAGCTCATCAATCACGTCGCGCGCGATGACAATTTTGCTACGCCCTTCGATCTGGCCCCACATGGAGCCGGATCCATCCAGAACCAGCATTGCATTGCTTTGGGCAAAAACGTGATCCGCAGGTACCGTAAGGGCGGAGATAACCGCAAAGGTAATCATCTGGAGCGTCTGTTTAAGGCCTTTGATCATGATACATCTGTCCATTCAAAGAGGAGCAATGCGAGCCACTGTCTCGCCTGAATGGACATCTAATGCAGAACCACTTATAATTCATTGATACTTAACATTTTTAATTACTTTGATGGGCGAGGCTGTATGCTAAGGTAGTATGTTTTATTGAATATTCAGTATGTTACTTTGATTGCTCGTCTTTAGTGATGGTTTGTTAACTTTTGATTTTATCTAATTGATATTAATTAGAAAAATTCTATTTTCGGCGTCTATTTGTACGCAATGCAACGTAGAGTTAGCCAGACGGCTTTAATGGGTATATGACGGGCACAGAGGTTGTGTTCGGTACAGCCAAGAATGAGATTTCCACATGTGAGGCAACGGCATGGACATGCAAAGCGGGACACGCTGGGGCACGATTGGGATTGTCTGGGCTTCTGGCCTTGGGGCGGCGGCGCAATACGGCAAGCTGAGCGTCACTTTTGATCGTTTGCCTGAACTTTATCCTGATGTCGGCACCGCAGCGAGCTTTGCGGTCTCGCTGGTTGGGGTGATGGGGATTTTGTTGGGTGTGGTGGCTGGAATGTCCGTTGCCGCCTTTGGATTTCGGCGTACTTTAGTGGGGTCCATGTGGCTGGGCGCGGCGATGTCGGCGCTGCAGGTTTTCCACTTGCCGTTTGGCGCTTTTCTGGCCACGCGCATTGTCGAAGGGATTTCACATCTCGGCGTTGTCGTTGCAGCGCCCACGCTGATCGCGCTGATGTCTGATGCGCGGGGCAGAGGGCTTGCTATGACGCTTTGGGGCAGCTTTTTTGGTGTAGCTTTTGCGCTGTTGTCCTGGCTGGGGGTGCCCTTTGCTGAGGCCTATGGTGTTCTTGCGCTTTATGCTGCGCATGCCGTGTTTATGGCAGGTCTGGCCCTGATCCTTGGCTGGGTGCTTGCTGATACGGATGTGCCCGCACGCACGCCCATGCCAGCGGTCCACACATGGATCGCGCTGCATCTGTCGATCTACCGCAATCCATGGAAGATGAGCGCGGCCAGTGGTTGGGCCTTTTATGCCCTGTGCTTTGTGGCGCTTATGACCGTTCTGCCGCCTTATATTGCCGAAGACGTGCGCCAGGCTGTGATGACGGCCTTTCCTTTGGTGAGTATCGCATCCTCATTAACGCTGGGCGTCTTTCTGTTGCGTTATATTTCTGCGGTTCTTGTGGTGCAGATTGGGTTTGGGGCAAGCGCTGTGATGGCGCTTTGGCTGGTGCTTATGCCCGGCGATCCGCTGGCCTGCATGGCTTTGGCCGCGACGCTGGGGTTGGTGCAGGGAGCAAGTTTTGCGGTGACGCCCCAACTGTTGAAGACACCTGCAGATCAGGCCGAGGCAAATGGAGCCCTTGCCCAGGCTGGAAATCTTGGCAATACAATCGGGACTCCGCTGATGGTTCTGATCGGGGCGGGCGCGGGCTATGGAGGCATAATGCTGTTGTGTGCGGCGGTTTTGATTGCGGGTGTGCTGGTCCATTCGGCGCTGCATATGCTGCGCAAGCAACAACGCACACACGGTGATCTCGCATAAAGGTTGGTCGTTCATCCTTTGTTCGCATTTTTCAGTTGGAGATTGCTGCGTAATTGCCTATCTGTACCTCAACCGCGCCTGCGGTGATTTGGAATTGAGGGCATCATGGCTGAATTGAAATCCATCGAAGTGCGCGGCGCGCGTGAACATAACCTGAAGGGCATCGATGTTGATATCCCACGGGATGAATTGGTGGTGATCACGGGCCTGTCTGGATCAGGTAAATCATCGCTGGCCTTTGATACGATCTATGCCGAAGGGCAGCGGCGCTATGTGGAAAGCCTGTCGGCTTATGCCCGCCAGTTCCTTGATATGATGGAAAAACCGGATGTGGATCACATCAGCGGGTTGAGCCCTGCGATTTCCATCGAACAAAAGACCACATCAAAAAACCCGCGCTCGACCGTGGGCACCGTCACAGAGATTTACGACTATCTGCGCTTGTTGTTTGCCCGTGCAGGTACGCCCTATAGCCCTGCCACGGGCAAGCCGATTGAGGCCCAGCAGGTGCAGGATATGGTTGACCGGATCATGACGCTGGAGAAGGGCACGCGGGGCTATCTGCTTGCGCCGATCGTGCGGGACCGAAAAGGCGAATATAAGAAAGAGTTCCTTGAGCTGCGCAAGCAGGGCTTTCAGCGGGTGAAAGTCGATGGTGAATTCTACGAGTTGGACACGCCACCCACATTGGACAAGAAATACCGCCATGACATTGATGTTGTTGTGGATCGTCTGGTGGTAAAAACTGGCCTTGAAACCCGTCTGGCCGACAGTCTACGCACCGCACTGGATCTGGCCGATGGCATTGCCATTCTGGAAACCGTCCCCCGTGACAGTGATCCCGAACGAATTACGTTCAGTGAAAACTTTGCCTGCCCGGTCAGCGGCTTCACCATCCCCGAGATCGAGCCGCGTTTGTTTTCGTTTAACGCACCCTTCGGAGCCTGCCCGGATTGCGATGGTCTGGGGGTTGAGCTGTTCTTTGATGAACGTCTTGTGGTGCCTGATGCAACCTTGCAGGTCTATGACGGCGCGCTGGCGCCATGGCGCAAAGGCAAATCTCCTTACTTCCTGCAAACCATTGAAGCGATTGCCAAACATTATGAGTTTGACAAAAGCACCCCGTGGAAAGATCTGCCCAAAAAGGTGCAAAAGGTCTTTCTTTACGGATCCGGCAAGGAAGAGATCGAATTCCGCTATGACGAAGGAGGGCGCGTTTACAATGTGACCCGCGTCTTTGAAGGCGTTATCCCGAATATGGAGCGGCGCTACCGCGAGACGGATTCAAATTGGATCCGGGAAGAATTTGAACGCTATCAGAACAATCGCTCTTGCGGCACCTGTGGTGGCTATCGTCTGCGCGAAGAAGCGCTGGCGGTTAAGATCGCTGGTGAACACGTGGGGCAGGTGGTCCAGAAATCCATCCGTGAAGCGCTGGCTTGGATTGAAGATGTACCCAATCATCTAACGCCACAAAAGCAGGAAATCGCTCGCGCCATTGTAAAAGAGATCCGCGAACGTCTGGGGTTCTTGAACAACGTGGGTCTTGAGTACCTGACGCTGAGCCGCAACAGCGGCACGCTGTCTGGCGGGGAAAGCCAGCGTATTCGTCTGGCTTCGCAAATCGGGTCAGGGTTGACTGGCGTGTTGTATGTGCTGGACGAGCCTTCGATCGGGCTGCATCAGCGTGACAACGACCGCTTGATCACCACTTTGAAAAACCTGCGCGATCAGGGCAATACAGTAATTGTCGTCGAACATGACGAAGACATGATCCGTCAGGCGGATTATGTTTTTGATATTGGCCCCGGCGCTGGGGTCCATGGGGGGCAGGTGGTCAGCCATGGCACGCCAGAAGCGATTACGGCAGACAGTGTTTCCATGACCGGGCAATATCTGGCCGGCACGCGGGAAATCACCGTGCCGAGCGAGCGACGGGCCGGAAATGGCAAATCGATCAAGGTGGTAAAGGCCACGGGCAACAACCTCAAAGATGTCACGGCTGAATTTCCTTTAGGTAAATTTGTCTGTGTGACCGGTGTTTCAGGTGGGGGCAAATCCACGCTGACCATTGAAACCCTGTTTAAAACGGCTTCGATGCGCCTGAACGGTGCGCGTCAGACACCAGCCCCCTGTGAAACCATCAAAGGGCTGGAGCATCTGGATAAGGTCATCGACATCGACCAGCGCCCCATTGGCCGCACGCCCCGATCAAACCCTGCAACCTATACCGGAGCATTTACGCCCATTCGGGAGTGGTTTGCTGGCCTGCCTGAAGCAAAGACGCGAGGCTACAAGCCTGGTCGCTTTTCTTTCAATGTCAAAGGCGGGCGCTGTGAGGCCTGCCAGGGTGATGGGGTTTTGAAAGTGGAAATGCACTTTCTTCCAGATGTCTATGTCACCTGCGAAACCTGTCAGGGCGCACGCTACAATCGCGAAACGCTTGAGATCAAATTCAAAGGCAAATCCATTGCGGATGTCTTGCATATGACCGTCGAAGACGCGCAAGAGTTCTTTCAGGCGGTGCCCTCCATCCGCGATAAAATGGACGCGCTGATGCGGGTGGGCCTTGGCTATATAAAGGTGGGCCAGCAAGCCACAACACTTTCAGGCGGTGAAGCGCAGCGGGTGAAACTGTCAAAAGAACTGGCCAAACGTTCGACTGGGCGCACGCTTTATATTCTGGATGAGCCGACCACCGGGCTTCATTTTGAAGATGTGCGTAAACTGTTGGAAGTGCTGCATGAACTGGTCGAGCAGGGCAATAGTGTTGTGGTGATTGAACACAATCTGGATGTGGTGAAAACTGCGGATTGGGTGATTGATATTGGCCCAGAAGGTGGTGATGGCGGTGGTGAAATCGTGGCAACAGGTACGCCAGAAGACATTGCAACAGAGCCGCGCAGCCATACCGGGCGCTATCTGAAACCGCTGCTGGAAGCGCAGAAAGTGGCGGCAGAATAAAGGTTTTGCAGTTGGCAGGTCGGCGCTATCGCGCCGGCCTGTCTAAGATTCATGGATCACTGAATTTTCCATTTCACGGGATTGCCGTTAAAGCCAGAAATGGTCATGCTGTCACGGGTCAGCTCCATGTTGCTGCAGCGGGTGCCTGCAAAAGCAACCGGGCGTTTGACCGTGCCACAGAATTTCCCATCTTTGATTTCCCACGCACCATCAAGCCGCCATGCCCCCTGTGGGCCGACCTTACCTGTCATGCGACCATCTCTTGCAGTTTTGATTGCGGCCTTTCGGTAGATCAGGGTTTTATCAGCAAGCGCGGCAGCGAGCTGCGCATCAGAAGCCGCAAGAGATGTGGGAACTGAAATGCTGGCGACAAAAGCACACACAGCAGATGATGGAATAAGCGCCGTCTTCATCGATCTTCCTCCGTTTCCTAAAAATGGAACTAATTCACAATAGAAGAAGATCAACGCAGGGTGATCACATAGGGTGCTTTCCTGCTCTAGGAGCGGTTACGGGCTTCAAATCGTGGAAGCATTGCAGAAAAGTCTCTCCCTCGGCCGTCTTCCTCTTCAACAAAACGGGCATAAAGATCCCGCGCCAAAGCACCCATGGGGGTATCTGCATTCACGGTTTGGGCTGCGTGCTGGCTGAGCTGGAGATCTTTGAGCATCAATTCAGCTGCAAACCCCGGTTGATATCCATTCTCCGCAGGGCTTTGAGGACCAACGCCGGGTGCGGGGCAATAGGCATTCATGCTCCAGCTGTATCCCGAAGATGTTGAAACTACATCATACATCTTTTGACGATCCAGATCAAGTTTGTCAGCCAACGCAAAGGCTTCACAGGTGGCGATCATCGTTGCCCCTAAGATCATGTTATTGCATATCTTTGCGGCCTGTCCTGCACCTGCATCGCCGCAATGGACGGCTTTTTGCCCCATGATGTCAAACAAGGGGCGCACCCGTTCAACGGCTTTCATAGGGCCACCCACCATAAAGGTGAGCGTGCCTGCAGCCGCACCAGTGATGCCGCCTGAAACCGGCGCATCCAGCGCAAGAAGAGCGGATTGGCTGGCCAGATCTGCAACCGCACGACTGCTGTCGACATCAACTGTAGAGCAATCCAGAAAGCTTGCCCCCGGCTGCATCACCGGCAGTACATCATGCGCGACAGACCGTAAGATTTCACCATTCGGCAACATAGTGATGACCACATCCGCCTGTTTGGCCGCATCACGGGCACTTGGTGTTATGGAGACGCCCGGCACGGTGACGTCAACCTGATCAAAGCCCCAGACCTCATGCCCTGCCGCTGCAAGGTTGGCCGCCATTGGCGCGCCCATATTGCCCAAGCCGATAAATCCAATTTTCATATGCTCTCCTCCGGTGAAAGGTGGCTGGTGTCTGATATCACCAACTCATTTGAGCCCAGAGGCGTAAGCATGTGCAAGATCTCTGATCGCGTCAGCGAAGACAGGGTATGGCGCCAATGGGGCTTGCGGTCTTTGTCGATGATCAAAGCGCGAATACCTTCCAGAAAATCGCCATGTTCCTGTGCGCGAAAGGTTGCGCGAAATTCAAGCTCTAAGGCGGTTGTGATAGACAAAGGGCCTTTGCGCAGGAGGTGGAGCATCCGCAGCAGCGTGCCCATGGCCAGAGGGGAGTGACGCAGCATGGCGTCTTTTGCCTTGTTGGCAAAATCATCACCGCTGCTGTCCAGCCTATTTATGATCTCTGCCAGATTGTCTGCTGCAAAGATGTGATCAATCTGTGCCAGATCCCATTGCGGGGCTGGCACAGAAAGTGCAGCGTTTTTTATGGGCTTCAGATCGCCAGATATCACGAGCTGAGAGATCAGATCAGACCAGCGCGCGCGCGGGATAAAGTGGTCTGCAAAACCTGCAACAATAGCCTCTGCACCTGTCATCCGAGCAGCCGTCAGTCCAAGATATGCACCCAGATGCCCCGGCGCGCGCGCCAAGAGGTATGAGCCGCCCACATCAGGCACCAGTCCCACGGCAACTTCGGGCATGGATATGCGGCTTGTGCCCTCAACAATCCGGTGACTGGCATGGCAGCCAACCCCGACGCCGCCCCCCATAACATATCCCTGCAGAAAGCTGACTACAGGCTTGGGATAGTGCGCGATCCGTGCGTTCATCTGGTATTCGTCGCGCCAGAACTGTTGCGCATAAGCGTAATCGCCTGTGCTGCCACGGGCGTAAATTTCGGCCAGATCACCACCGGCGCAAAATGCCTTGTCACCTTCCGCATCAAGGATAATGAGGGACACCTCGGGCATGTCCTGCCAGGTTTGCAAAGCCTGATCTATCGCGCGGCACATGTCATAACTTAGCGCGTTCAAAGCACTGGACCGGGTGAGGGTGATACGGCCTGCACAGCCTTGAATGCGAATAGAAATATCAGCCATTGCGCCCTCGTTCATCGCTGGTCTGACAACAGATGACGCGCTGTGATCACGCGCATGATTTCGTTGGTGCCTTCCAAAATCTGATGGACCCGCAGATCGCGCGCAAGCTTTTCAATACCATAATCCGCAAGATAACCATAGCCGCCATGTAATTGCAGACAGTGATCCACGATCTTTGATCCTGCTTCGGTGACAAATTTCTTTGCCATAGCGCAATGTGTGCTGGCGTCGGGCGTGTCATGGTCCAGTTTCCAGGCCGCTTGCCGCAAAAAGACACGGGCGGCTTGCAACTCGATTTCCATATCCGCGAGGCGGAATTGCAGCGCCTGAAACTGATCAATGGATTTACCAAAGGCTTTGCGTTCTGACATGTAGCGCAGCGTTTGATTGAGGGCTGTCTGGGCGGCCCCCAGTGAACAGGCCGCTATGTTCAAACGTCCGCCATCCAGTCCGGCCATCGCATAAGAAAAGCCTGCGCCTTCTTCGCCCAAAAGGTTGTTCGTAGGAATCGTGCAATCGTCAAATTGCACCTGTGTTGTTGGCTGGCTGCGCCACCCCATTTTCTGTTCTGGTGCACCAAAGCTCAGTCCGGGTGTGCCATCAGGTACGTAGACGGCTGAAATCCCTTTGGGGCCGGCGTCGCCTGTGCGCACCATTACAATATAGCCGTCAGAATAGCTGCCCCCCGAAATGAACGCCTTGCTGCCGTTCAAAACGAACCCTGTGCTGGATTTTGTCGCTTTGGTTTTTAACGCCGCCGCATCAGAGCCGGAGCCGGGTTCCGTCAGGCAATAAGACAGAAAACACCGCATCGAAAGCACATCAGGCAAAAGCCTCGCCTTCATCTCGGCGCTGCCGTAGGTGTCGATCATTTTGGCGCACATATTGTGGATGGATAAAAAAGCCGCGACCGATGGGCAGGCCATCGAGAGGGCTTCAAACACCAGTGTGGCATCCAACCGCGTTAACCCAGAGCCGCCGGCCTGTTCTGAAACGTAGAGCCCACCAAATCCAAGCGCGCCAACCTTGTGCCAAAGGTCTTTTGGTATGGTGCCGTCAGCCTCCCATGAGCGGGCATGGGGCGCGATTTCCTCTTGGCCGAACATGTGCGCCATATCAAAGATCGCCTGTTGTTCTGCGCTTAGCGAAAAATCCACTACGCTCCTCCTTGCATCTTGAAATGAACATTTGTTCTTTTATAGCAAGATTAACCATCTCCAACAAGCTGGCGTCAGACATATGCCCCGACGGAACAAGATTTAGATGAGATCACATGACACAAAAAAGGCGCCCAAAGGCGCCTGAATTGATCTCACTGTTCTTGTGCGTTATAGCAAACGCACCTGCGTGCCAACTTTGACCAGCGCGTAAAGTTCTTCAACATGTTGATTGTAAAGCCCAATGCACCCGGATGAGCTTTGGCGGCCGATTTTGCGGGTGTCATGCGTGCCGTGAACCAGATAGGCGGGCCATGTCAGATACATTGCGCGGGTGCCAAGGGGGTTGCCATGGGAGCCGCCTTCCATGCGGATCGGCAACGAGGGGTCACGTTCGCGCATAGAGGCTGTGGGGGTCCAGCTGGGATTTTCGCGCTTGCGCACAATTTCGGTATAACCGCGTTTTGTCAGCTCTTCGGTCAGCGGTACGGAAGAGGGGAACAGGCGATAGGTTTCACCGTCTTCGCCCCAATAATGCAGGGCACGTGATGAGATATCAGCCAGAATGCACCCAACCCCCAATTTGTCAAAGTGATCCTGCCAGCGTTGTTGCGCAAATGATGAAACATTGCGCTGAACGGGGATCTCTGTGCGGATCTGGGGTTCGTTTTGTGGGAATGCGTCAGATGACTGCGCGCGCAGCAGGCTTGGCGTTGCCAAAGTCGCGCCCAATCCAAGCAGGGTGCCGCGCCGGGTAAAAGTAGAGCTGGACATGATCGGCCTCGTTCTCAGAACTCGTTTGCACTTGTAATACTGCGTTTATAGGCAACTGGCAAAGGAGCTGAGATCACAATCCTGTAAAGCTTGGTTAACTTATGGCAAAGAATTGCCGAACCGAAAGCTGCAGGTATCCCGGAAACGGGCGCCACACGGCGCCCGGATCTGTTTTGTATCAATCCGTGGATTTTAATCCATCGCTTTAAAGTTCAGCTCGTGGCCGTCTTTGATCCCTGAGAACCAGCGCGAGGTAACGGTTTTGGTCTTGGTGTAGAACTTAAACGCATCTGGGCCATATTGGTTCAGATCGCCAAAGGCTGATTTTTTCCAGCCACCAAAGCTGTAATAGCTGAGCGGTACAGGAATGGGGAAGTTCACCCCAACCATGCCAACATTCACACGGCTGGCATAGTCACGCGCGGTATCGCCGTCAGCGGTAAAGATTGCGGTGCCATTGCCGTAGTCATTTTCCATCACCAGATTGAGCGCGTCTTCGTATGTGTCAGTGCGCACTTGGCTTAGGACCGGGCCAAAAATCTCTTGCTGATAGATGTCCATGTCTGGGGTCACATTATCAAACAGGGTAGGGCCGACGTAAAACCCGTCTTCATAACCTTGCAGGTTCAATCCACGGCCGTCTGTGACAAGGGTTGCCCCTTGTTCAACGCCGGAATTGATCAGGCCTTCGATGCGGTCTTTGGCGGCTGCGGTGATGACGGGACCGTAATCCACATCGTCACCAGCTGTATAGGGGCCTACTTTCAACGCTTCGATCTTGGGTGTTAGTTTTTCGACCAGACGATCTGCGGTTTCCTGCCCAACCGGCACCGCTACAGAAATCGCCATGCAGCGTTCACCAGCGGCGCCAAAACTGGAGCCAACCAAAGCATCAGCCGCTTTGTCCAGGTCCGCATCCGGCATGATCACCATGTGGTTTTTCGCACCACCAAAACACTGCGCGCGTTTGCCATTGGTGGCCGCACGGCCATAGATATATTGTGCAATCGGGGTAGAGCCTACAAAGCCAACCGCCTGAATGGTGTTATTGTCCAAAAGCGCATCAACCGCGTCTTTGTCTCCATTGATAACTTGAAGCACGCCTTTGGGCAGGCCCGCTTCATACAGCAGTTCTGCCAGAAGGAAAGCGCAGGTGGGCGTGCGTTCAGATGGTTTCAGAACCATCGCGTTGCCTGCAACAATCGCGGGTGCCATTTTCCACAAGGGGATCATCGCCGGAAAGTTGAAAGGTGTAATGCCTGCAACAACGCCCAAGGGCTGGCGCATCGCGTATATATCGATGTCGGGGCCCGCGTTATCGGTGTATTCACCTTTCAGCAGCGAGGGGGCGCCCATGCAGACCTCAACCACCTCTAGGCCGCGTTGAATGTCGCCACGTGCATCTGGCAGAGTTTTACCGTGTTCACGGCTGATAGATTCCGCCAGACGATCCATGTTGTCATTGATAAGCTGTCCAAATTTCATAAAGACCCGGGCACGGCGCTGCGGGTTCACTTTGGCCCAGGCTTTTTGCGCTTCTGCGGCGCGTGCGACGGCTTCATCGACCTCATCACGCGTGGCCAATTGTACTTTCAGCTGCAGTTCACCGGTTGCCGGGTTGAAAACATCAGCAAAACGACCAGATGTGCCGTCGATATATTCACCGTCAATATAATGGCTAAGCTGTTGCATATGCGCCTCCTGAGATCAACTTAGTTGTATCTTAGGCTTGCAAAAATGAGCATAAAAGACGAAAGATATCAAATAGAATTTTGCAAAAACGCAAAGCGTTAACACTTGGTAAAACCGAGGGTAAGGACAGGAGGCAGAAGTCGGATGGGACCTCTTTGGGACGATATGAAGGTGTTTCTGGCGGTTGCCCGCGAAGCAAGCCTTTCGGGGGCAGGGCGGGTGCTGAAAATGGATCCAGCCACCGTAGGGCGTCGGATCAGCCGGTTTGAAGAAGCTATGGATGCAGCCCTGTTTGTCAAAACGCCACAAGGTTATGCATTGAATGCGGCAGGGGATCGGTTGCTTGCCCATGCCGAAACCGCAGAACAGGCGATGCGTTCTGGTCAGGAAGCGCTGTCTGGTCCGTCTGATACCTTGTCAGGGCAAATTCGTCTTGGCGCGCCAGATGGGTGTGCCAATTATGTCTTGCCACAGGTCTGTGCGCGCATTTCAAAAGATCATCCGGATCTCGATATTCAGATCGTGGCTTTGCCGCGCGGAGTGAACCTTTCGCGACGTGAGGCTGATATGGCGGTTACGGTCAGTGCGCCGACCTCTGGGCAGCTCTTGGTTCAAAAGATTTGCGACTACAAACTTCATCTGGTGGCCTCGCGCCATTATTTGCGGGATGCAGCACCAATCGAAAATCTGGAAGATCTGAAAGATCACAAGATGATCGGCTATATTCCTGACATGATTTTTGATCGTGAGTTGGATTATTTGAATGAACTGGGGGTGGAGCGCGTGGCCCTGGCCTCCACGTCGGTTTCTGTGCAAATTAAACTGGCGGCGCAGGGCGGGGCGCTATGCGTTGCGCATGATTTCTGTCTGCCGTCGCACCGGATGCTACGCAAGATATTGAATGACAAGATCAGCCTTACGCGCAGTTTCCATCTGGTTCGCCATCAAGGGGATCAGCGCAGTGAAAGAATAAATCGCTTTGCAGATGCGTTGCAAAAAGGAATTCGCGATGAAGTTGAAACACTAGAAGCCTTGACTTGATCACTTATTACGGCAACGCTTGGAAATACGACAAAAAAATGCGAATGGGAACGTGAATGCTGGTTCAACAAATTCTTCAGTCCAAGGCAAACGCTGATATCCTAACTGTATCACCCGATGCAACGATTTCAGAAGCCGCACAGATTCTGGCCAAGCATCGGATCGGTACCGTTATGGTCTCTGGGGATGGGCATTCTGCGGATGGCATTCTCTCGGAACGTGATATCGTGCGAGAGCTGGCAAACAGCGGATCTCCCTGCCTGGAGGAATCTGTTAGCAAATATATGACCAAAAAGCTCGTCACATGTGCTCGGAATTCCAACGTCGAAGATGTGCTACGTCAGATGACCGAAGGCCGGTTCCGCCATATGCCTGTCCTGGAAGACGATAAGCTGATTGGCAT
This sequence comes from Epibacterium ulvae, assembly GCF_900102795.1. GTDB lineage: Bacteria > Pseudomonadota > Alphaproteobacteria > Rhodobacterales > Rhodobacteraceae > Epibacterium > Epibacterium ulvae. The sequence goes on from NZ_FMWG01000003.1 coordinate 44,643, forward strand.
CATCACCCTTGGGGATGTGGTGAAAGCACAGCTTGCAGAAGTCGCCATGGAAAAAGATGCCCTGGAAGGCATGATCCGCGGCATGTAGTAGAATGTCTGGTCAAGGGCGGCGTAGGTCGCCCTTAAATCTATGACGTGGCACGTGTTCTCGGGGATTTTTGCCATAAACTCTGAAATTTTTGCCATTTCATAGAAAACACCGGGTTCAGACCTTGAAGTTTGCCCGCGAAATATTATTGCTGACAGAAAGGTTTCGCAGGGTTCGCAAGGAGGAGCGCGATATGCGAGTAGGTCTGTATCCGGGTACATTTGATCCCATCACTTTGGGGCATATCGACATCATCCGCCGCGCCGCAGCTTTGGTGGACAAGTTGGTCATTGGCGTTGCGATCAATCGTGACAAAGGACCGTTGTTCACATTGGAAGAACGCGTGGCGATGATCGAAGCCGAGTGTGAAAAGCTGTCTGAGCAAACAGGCACTGAGATTGTCGCGCATCCTTTTGAAAATCTTCTGATTGACTGTGCTCGCGATGTTGGTGCACAGATCATCGTCCGCGGCCTGCGGGCAGTTGCTGATTTTGAATACGAATATCAGATGGTCGGTATGAACCGCGCGCTAGATGCTTCGGTTGAAACGGTTTTTCTGATGGCCGAAGCCCGCCATCAGGCGATTGCATCAAAGCTGGTAAAAGAAATTTGCCGCCTTGGCGGGGATGTCTCTAAATTTGTGACGCCACAGGTGGAAGAGGCTTTGCAACAGCGCTTGCGGGATAAATAGTCCTGCGGCGCGTCTGGCTTACCGCCAGAAGGCTACCCAGTGGATGAGTTCAAAGATCTTTTTGCCCAGAAAGATAAGGTGTTCTGGGCCGAACATCAGCCAATCAATCCCCGCTGCTACAATCAGGGTGAGACCTAGCCAGACTGCAATTTTATGCGTCATTGCAATACCTTCTCTGATTGAACACATGCCCGGTCAGATATGACGGACCGGGCATGAAAGCTCAAGCGATTGAGAGGAAATGACGGATTTCAAGCGCAACTGTGGCCTTTAGCCCAGATGCCCCATGGCCACCGCAACATCCGCCATCCGGCAGGAAAAGCCCCATTCGTTATCATACCACGCCAGAACGCGCACCATGCGCTTCCCAACCACGCGGGTTTGATCCGGTGCAAAGATTGAACTTTCGGATGAGTGATTGAAATCAACGGAAACCAGCGGCGCAGGTTCATACCCCAAAACGCCTTTCATCTGGCCTTGTGAGGCGTCTTGCATGATCGAATTGATTTGATCTTCGGTCACATCTTGGCTGGCCTGAAAGGTAAGATCCACGGCAGAGACATTTGGCGTTGGAACCCGCATGGCTGAGCCGTCCAACTTGCCTTTCATCGCGGGCAAGACCTCTCCCAGCGCTTTCGCAGCCCCGGTAGAGGTTGGGATCATCGCCATCGCAGCAGAGCGTGCACGGTACAGGTCGCTGTGGCGGCGGTCCAATGTTGGCTGATCGCCGGTGTAAGCATGGATCGTGGTCATGATGCCGCTTTCAATACCCACAGTCTGATCCAGAACCTTGGCAAGCGGAGCAAGACAATTGGTGGTGCACGACCCGTTTGAGATCATCGTATCGCTGGCCAGCATCTGCTGATCATTGACCCCAAAAACAACGGTGCGATCAACGTTTTTGCCGGGGGCAGACAACAGCACACGTTTGGCGCCACGCTCGATATGTTTGTTGGCTTTGGTGCCGTCGTTGAACTGGCCAGTGCATTCCAGCACAACATCGCAACCGTCCCAGTCCAGCTCATCCATATCGTAGGTGGAGTACATCTGCATGTCGCCCCGCCCAAGGTTCATGGTGTTTTCGCCCAAAGTGACGTCGCCCGGAAAGCGTCCATGAACGCTGTCGTATTTGATAAGATGGGCTGCGGTCTCAAGAGGGCCGGTTGCATTGACTTTGATCACCTCGATATCGTCGCGCCCGGAGGCTGCGATATGGGACAGGGTGCAACGGCCAATGCGGCCAAATCCGTTAATGCCAACTTTGATGGTCATACTGTCTCTCTCCAGGCGGCTGATCTTGTTTGTCGATATAGAGAGATTTCTCGAACGGCCAAGAAAAAAGACACTTAATCACAGCATGTTAGCGCAATAAACTGCCGTTGGCGATAACGATATGCACCGGTTGCGATAACGGTTTTGCTGAGATTGCGCTAACGCTTGTCTGAGGTCACAAATCCGCTACTGTGCCCAGAAAGGCTCCCCCATGGGACCAACGGAAAGGACATGACACATGAGCGGAGTTCTGGCTCTTTTGGATGATGTGGCGGCCATCGCAAAGCTGGCAGCTGCTTCGGTGGATGATATTGCAGCGCACACGGCCAAGGCGGGATCAAAAGCGGCCGGCATTGTGATTGACGATGCCGCAGTGACGCCAAAATACGTAACGGGGTTCAAACCGGAACGCGAACTGCCGATGATCTGGCGCATTGCCAAAGGGTCTTTCATCAACAAATTGGTGTTCCTGCTGCCCGTGGCGCTGCTGATGTCGCTGTTTGCACCCTGGCTGGTGCCACCTTTGTTGATCATGGGAGGTTGTTACCTGTGTTTTGAAGGCGCAGAAAAAATCCTGCATGTGCTGCAGCCCCATGCCCATCATGAAGACAGCAAAGAAGAGCAGGGCAGCGCGGCTGAATTGGAAGAGGAAAAGGTCAAAGGCGCAATCAAGACGGATTTCATTCTGTCAGCTGAAATCATGACCATTGCCTTGTCCACCATCGAAAGCGATAGCATCTGGATGCAGGCCGTGGTTCTGGCGGTGGTGGGCATCGCCATTACAATTGCGGTTTATGGTGTGGTTGCGATCATCGTCAAGATGGATGATCTGGGCCTCTGGATGGCGCGTGTGGGCAAAACATCTACGGTGCAATCACTGGGCCGCGCGATTGTGGCGGTGATGCCGTGGTTCCTGAAATTCCTAACAATTGTGGGTACTGCGGCCATGCTGTGGGTCGGCGGATCAATCATCGTGCATTCCCTGCACCAGATGGGCTGGCATTTCCCGGAAGAAACCATCCATCACTGGGCCCATGCGGTTGGCCACGGAGATGCGGCGATTGAATGGATCACCAAGGCGGTAATTGATGGGGTTTTAGGAGTTCTGGTTGGTCTGGCGCTGGTGCCTGTGGTGACGAAGGTGGTTGCGCACACCGTGCAGGTGACACAGAAATAGCTCAGCTCGACACAAGTGACTCGACATAACCTCTCAAGGAGTTTCATGAAACGACAACGCTGGACGGCGGGGGCGGTGGTTCGAATACCGCTCTCGAATGGAAAATTTGGGTTTGGGGTCTTACTCAAACAACCGATGGTCGCATTTTTGAACTTTTCCGGTGAAACCGAAGCATTCGAAGGTAAAGTCTCTGACGACCATATTCTGTTCAAAGCCGATATCGATGCTTACATCATAGCTAAAGGGCATTGGCTGAAAACCAGCAAGGCAGATTTGAATAACTTCGATTCAAGCGAACCGATAAGGTACATGTACGATGTCATTGGTGACAGTTATTCACTCTATAACGGCAGCTGGATCGACACTTTCTATAGAAAGCCCTGCACCAAAACGCAGGCGCTAATCTATGAACGTTTCGAAATTTGGACGCTGTGGGAAATCACAGAACGCTTGGAAAAGGCGCTGGCAAACACTATTGAATGACCGAAAGCGATAGAAAAGGAGCTGGTAGAGTAAGGTTGTACCTTTAGACGACATGAACCAAACTTTTTTTCGCTCTTGTCGCCACGATAGATCCTATAACTACCCGTGCACTTGCTCTTACTTCCTTTGAAGCCAATAAACACTCGTACCTGAAATAACTAAAGGGAGCCGTTGGGCTCCCTTTAGAAACATTAACTGAATTCTACGGGCAGTCAGCCGATCAGCTCTTTCGCTTTTGCAGTTGCTGCGTCTGCCGTGATGCCGAACTTTTCGAACAGTTCACCAGCAGGAGCAGATGCACCAAAGGAAGTCATGCCGACAAAGCCCGATTTCTTTTCTTGGCCGCGTTCACCCATCAGCAGGCGGTCCCAGCCGCCATCACGCATGGCGGCCTCGATGCCCACGCGCACGGGGCCTGCGGGCAGGACTTTGCGGCGGTAGGCTTCATCTTGGGCAAGAAACAGCTCCATACAGGGCATTGAGACAACGCGAGTGCCGATGCCTTCGGCTTCCAGCTTGGCCTTGGCTTCCATCGCCAAAGAGACCTCAGAACCCGTAGCGATCAGGATGACCTGACGTTTGTTTTCGGCCTCTGCCAGGACGTAACCACCCTGCGCGGTGAGGTTGTTCATCTTGTGTTCGGTGCGCACGGTCGGCAGGCCCTGACGGGTCAGCGCGATCACAGAAGGCGTTTCCTTGGACGACAGCGCGATTTCCCAGGCTTCTGCGGTTTCCACTACATCTGCGGGGCGGAACACATAGGTGTTAGGGGTCGCGCGGCAGATTGCGAGGTGTTCCACCGGCTGGTGGGTTGGGCCATCTTCGCCGACACCGATGGAATCGTGGGTCATCACGAAAACGGTTGGGATCTTGGATAGGGCCGCCAGACGCATGGAGGGGCGCGCATAATCGGTAAAGCAGAAGAAGGTACCACCGTAAGGGCGGATACCACCGTGCAGCGCCATGCCGTTCATCGCTGCGGCCATGCCGTGCTCACGGATGCCCCAATAGACGTAACGACCCTTGCGGTTGTTGGTGTCAAACATGCCCAGATCATCCGTCTTGGTGTTGTTTGAACCGGTCAGATCCGCTGAACCACCGACAGTTTCGGGCATCACAGGGTTGATCACCGACAGGGCCATTTCAGACGCCTTGCGGGTTGCGACCTTGGGCTGCTCTTCTGAGGCTTGCTTTTTCAGGGCGCGCACAACAGAAGCGAGTTTCTTTGGTGCTTCAAAGGCATAGGCGCGGTTGAATCGGTCTTGTTTCTGTTGGGAGACGTCCGCAAAACGGCCTTCCCACGCGGTGCGATCTGCGCCACCCCGACGCCCGATTGCTTCCCATGCGGATTTAACATCTGCGGGCACCGCAAAGGCTTCAGCAGGGCAGCCATAGGCCTCTTTTGCGGCTTTCAGCTGATCCGCATCGGTTAGCGCACCGTGGCCTTTGGAGGTGTCCTGTGCCGCATGCCCCAGCGCGATGTGGGTTTTGCAGGCAATCATAGAAGGTTTCTTGGACTTCTTCGCAGCTTCAATCGCGGCATCGATTGCCATTGGATCATGGCCGTCAATTTCCTGAACATGCCAGCCTGAGGCTTTGAAACGCTGCACTTGATTGGTTTTGTCAGACAGTTCAACGGTGCCATCGATGGTGATGTTGTTGTCATCCCACAGAACGATCAGCTTGCCCAGCGAGTGACGTCCCGCGATGCCGATGGCCTCTTGTGAAATCCCTTCCATCAGGCAGCCGTCACCGGCAATCACATAGGTGTTGTGATCCACGATCTTGCGACCGTATTGCGCGCGCTGGATTTCTTCGGCCATGGCAAAACCCACAGCGTTTGAAATTCCCTGACCCAGAGGACCGGATGTATTTTCAACGGCATCCAGCAGGAAGTTTTCAGGATGCCCTGCAGTGAGCGCGCCCATTTGGCGGAAGTTCTTGATCTGTGCCTCAGTCACCTGCGCATCACCCATGAGATAGAGCAGGGAGTAGATCAGCATAGAGCCGTGGCCGGCAGACAAAATGAAACGGTCGCGATCCGGCCATTGCGGCGCGGTCACGTCAAATTTCATGTGTTTTTCAAACAGAACAGTTGCAACATCAGCCATGCCAATGGGCATGCCCGAATGGCCTGAGTTGGCGGCAGCAACGGCATCAAGCGTCAGACCACGGATGGCGGCGGCTTTGGCCCAGTGTTCGGGGTTGGCAGAGCGCAGAGCAGTAAGATCCACAGGACTTTCCTTTGGCTGTCAGTCGGTTTCTCTGCTCAATAGCAGTCAATGGCTAAAGTGCAAGCGCCATGGTACGATGTTACGCGCATTTCATGAAGAACTCGCCTCAAGTGCTTGAAAGCGCACGGGGGGTGATTTACTCCTTTAAAGTGAAAGAACCACCGCCGCTGGACGGAGGCTTTGCGATTCGCGCAAGGTTTCTGGTGTATACGTGGCAATGGATTGGTCGAATGAGGACAGGCTCGGATGGATACAGGCCAGACAGAGACACATGAGGCAGACGCAGGACTTGCGCAGTTGGAGGCCTTGCAGGCGCGGATCACGACCGCGCTGGCGCGGATTGGTTCCGGTGTTGAAGGGTTAGAGAATGCGGCGGTTGCAGCTGCGGCCTCAGCCCAGAACACGGAACTTGAACAAGCGCTTGACGAAGAGAAAATGGCAAATGCGCAGCTGGAAGAGCGCTTGAAAACCCTTCGAGGACGTTTGACCGCGGCAGAAAGTGCGGCAGCGCCGACGCCTGTAAGTGATCCCAAAAAGGATGAAGAGATCGCGGCCCTGCAAGCTGAAGTGCAATTGCTGCGCAATGAAATTGGCAATGCTGCGAATTCTTCGGCGCAAGAGGCGCTGACGGAAGAAGTTAAACGTCTGAAGATCGAACTGGAAGGCGCGCGCAACGGGGCTGCCAGCCAGAAAGATCAGATTGTTTCGCTGGAAGGTGAGATCGCCAGCCTTGTAAGGCAGCTTGAGGAACTTGAGCAAGCGGAAGCAGAAGACACCAGCGCCGCCGTTGATCTGGCTGCTTTGGAAGCGGAAAACACGCGTCTAAAATCTGAGGCTGAAGCATTGCAGCATGCGTTGGCGGCCGCGCAAAGCGAGGTTGCAGCGATGCCGGATCTGACAGCGCTGGATGCACAGCTGCAGAGCCTGCGGGCCATAAATGAACAGTTGGTGCAATCAAATGCAGCATTGCGCGCGGCAAATGCCGAAGGCGTGGCTGATACGGATCTGATCAACAAATCAATGGAAGCCGAGTTGGAAGGCCAACGCGCGGCCCGGGCAACAGATAAGGTGGAAATGGAAGCGGTTCTTGCCCGTCTTGAACCGCTGCTGACTGGTGCGAGTCCAGTAGCAACAGCCCCCCAGCAGGAGGTGGTTTAATGCCGGAAGTAACCATTCATATTGGCGGGCGTGGATTTGAAGTGTCTTGTCAGGACGGCGAACAAAGCTATCTTCATTCCGCCGCAAAGATGCTGGACGACGAAGCGCAGGTTCTGTCAGACCAGATCGGGCGTATGCCCGAAGCACGGATGTTGCTGATGGCAGGTCTTTTGTTGGCGGATAAAACCGCAGCTGTTGAAGATAAAATCAAAGTGGTTGAAGCACAACTGGCTGAAAAAGATGCCGAGATCGGCGCGCAGGTGGCCGAGCAAGAGGCACAGGTCGCGGCGCAACTGGCTGAAAAAGATGCCCAGATGGCTGCATTGCAGGCTGAACTGGCAGAGCTGAAAGCCGCGCCCCCGCCAGAGCCTGAGCGGATCGAAATCCCATTTGTACCACCGCAGGTTTCTGAGGCGCTGACAGATCTTGCTGCAAAGACGGAAACCCTGGCACAGGAAATCGAAACCAAGATCGCTGGTTAACACTTTGAAGATAAATTAGAAAAACCTACAACCACCTCTGCTCTGAGGTGGTTGTTTTATATTTGGAAACTCTGTGTTCTTTCGCATGAAGATGTAAAATATCGGTTTTCTTTTGCGATTTTTTTACGAACCGCTTAGTGCTTTTATAAATTGTACTTAAATTTGGAATACAACTTATGATAGGCTTATTTGCACTTGGCACTTTGGTGCTTGCCGGTTTTGCGATTGCTGATTTTGGTTCTAGTAGCAACGATGATGACGAACGTGAATTCGAGATTGGCGGTGATGAGGAAGCCAATCTGGGCGACGGTGATGATCTTTTAGATTTCGAACGGTTCAATTCAAGTTCTGACAATACGGTCATGGCTGGCGACGGTGATGACACTGTTCTTGGCGGAGGGGGGGATGATGTTCTGTTCGGCGAAGCGGGGGAAGATCTTCTAGACGGTGGTGATGATACTGACCTGATTTATGGCGGCGAAGACGAAGACACTCTAATCGGCGGGGAGGAGGCTGATCTTTTGTCGGGTGGAGAAGACGATGACACCCTTTCTGGCGATGAGGGAAATGATATTTTGATCGGTGGTGAAGGGAGCGACCGATTGGAAGGCGGTGAGGACGATGACTTTCTGGTTGGCGGCGCGTTCAATCAAGAACTAACACCAGATGTTCTGATCGAAATAGGTAGAACGGGCCAAACGCCTGCGGACCTTGAACTGGACGATGCATTTGACGGTAGCGATACGTTAGATGGCGGCGAAGGCGATGATACGCTTGTGCTTTCATCCGGGGATGTAGCAGAAGGTGGTGCGGGAGATGATGTTTTCCTCATTGATGCAACATCCGAGGGCGATGATCCTGCAATCATCAACGATTATAACCCTGCTGAAGATCAGATTACTGTCGAGTTTGAAGGTCGCTTGGTCGATACTGATATCGAAGTCTTCAGCGTCGGCGATGACGCGTTGATCTTTGAAAGCGGGCGGCTTGTTGCCGAAGTGCGCGGTGCAGCTGGCCAGTTGAGACTGTCTGATATCAATATTTCGGCAATCTAGTCCAATTCAATTCAACCCACAGAAACGAAAAATGCCCGCTGGTTTCAGCGGGCCTTTTTGTTTGCTTGAAAAGAATACGTTTACGCGTTGGCTTCGCGGATCTTGTCAGAGGCGGCTTTATCAAATGTCACACCATTGGTTTCCAGCATGGTGTCCAGCTCTCCTGACAGGGTCATCTCGACGATGATATCACAGCCGCCAACGAACTCACCCTTGACATAAAGCTGGGGAATTGTGGGCCAGTCAGAGTAGTCTTTGATACCCTGGCGGATCTCTTCATCTGCCAAAACATTTACATCGGTGTAGTCTACACCAATATAGTTCAGCACGCCTGCCACGCGGGAGGAGAAGCCACATTGTGGCATGTCCTTGGTGCCTTTCATAAACAGCACAACATCGGTGCCTTTGACGGTTTCATCAATGCGGGTGTTTGCGTCAGTCATTTGTCTATGTCCTCTCGGGCTTGCAGCCGGTCTTGGTTGACCCGGATATAGGGGAGTATTTTTAAAAAAGTAAGGCCCGCGATCAAAGGAATTCCTGTGAGAGCAGGCCAAACATGTCCGAGGCTTGCGATCACTCAGGCGCTTTGGTGGTTAAGGCCAGCGCGTGGAGTTCGCCATCGGGGCCGTCCATCTTGCCTCTTAAGGCCGCGTAAACTGCGCGTTGTTGTTGCACGCGGTTCTTGCCCCGAAAGCTTTCATCGACCACCATCGCGGACATGTGCACGCCATCATGGCCGCCAACCTGGATCTCGGCCTTTGGAAAGGCCTCGCGCAAAAGTTCTTCGATTTCATGAGCCTGCATCGGCATGGGCACGGTCCTTGTTCTATTTTCTAAAATGTAGGGCTGGGGCTATGGCTCTGCAAGCAAGATTAATCTGATCGTGGCACAAAGGGGGCAAGTTCTGGTATGAATTCCGGTACAGCCGCCAATGCGTCTTGCACTTCGGCCTCTTCGAAGTCCCAGATAGAGGTCGCGTCTTGTGGGCATAGCGCCTGTATCAAAGCGTCACAGCGGCGCGCGTATTCTGCAGAGAGCGGGAGCGTTCGGGCCTCTTTCAGGATGAGCAATGCTTCATGGATTGGGCGGATGATGCGCAGCGCGTAGGTCATATGGGGCAAAAGGTCGGGATCATCACGCCAGGTTTCGCCATCAAACAGCTCTTGTGTGATCCGCTGGCCTGCACCAGCGCAGGAATAGGCGACACAGCCGCCAAAGCCTTTGCATGTGAGATCCGCATGAATGCTGCAGCGGAAATCATCCGCTAAATTGGGGCAGGGCGTGTCTGTTTCTTTTACAATTGCAAACTCTTCGGACGCATCAAACGGGTAGGCCACACAGCACAAGGCTGCGCATTGGCTACAGTCGGCTTTAAGGTCCGGCATGGTCATCAGGAGGCCTTTCTGGCTGCAGCCCAGTTCCACAAAAAAGGCGAGAGAGCTTTTGCCCTCTCGCCTGATATTTACTCAGATGCACATGTGTTTAAGCAACCGCAGCTGCAAACCCTGCGCGGAACTGGCTGGCCAAATCCGCAAGCGGCGCTTCTGATGCACCGAATTTCACGCTGTCGCCGCCAAATTTACCGACGGTTTCAACCGTAACCCCGGCTTGTCCAGCTGCCAGCATCAGGGCTTCGGCCTGATCAAAGTTACAGGCCACCAGATACCGTGCCTGATCTTCTCCAAAGAGAACAGCCGTATCAGCACTGTCCAATTGAACACCAACGCCTGCTTCTTCGGCCAGCTCAAAGGCAGCCAGTGCAAGTCCCCCATCCGCAAGGTCGGTGCAGGCTTTGATCAAATCACGGTTGGCCCGGATAAATTCACCATTGCGCTGCTCCGCTGCCAGATCCACATGGGGCGCGTCGCCGTCTTCACGGTTAAACACCTCTGCAAGCAGCGCAGATTGACCCAGATGCGCGCCCGCGTCCCCAATTAGGATGGCCACGTGACCTTCGCGTGCTTCGCCAATGATAGGCTCTTCGTCGGCAGCAATCAGACCAACCGCACCAATGGTTGGCGTGGGCAGGATCGCCTGACCGTCGGTTTCGTTGTACAATGACACGTTGCCAGAGACGATGGGCATATCAAGCGCGGCCACCGCTTCGCCGATGCCTTTCAGCGCGCCCACAAATTGGCCCATGATTTCGGGCTTTTCTGGGTTGCCAAAGTTCAGGTTGTCGGTGGTTGCCAACGGCTTTGCACCAACGGCTGTCAGATTGCGGTAGGCTTCGGCCACTGCCTGTTTGCCACCCTCGGTTGGGTTCGCTTTCACATAGCGGGGGGTCACATCCGAGGTGAACGCCAGTTTTTTATCGGTGCCATGCACACGGATGATGCCAGATCCCGCACCGGGACGGCGCGCGGTGTCGCCCATGACGGTGGTATCATATTGTTCATAGACCCACTGTTTGCCCGCATAGTTGGGCGAGTTGATCAGCGCCTTCAGGCCATCAATCGGGTCAACGCTGGGCACGTCCGCCAGCTCTTCTGCGGCAGGCGTTGGCACCCACGGGCGATCATATTCAGGCGCGGTCGAGGCCAGTTTGGACAGCACCAGATCGGCCTTTACCTCACCATTGTGCAGGATCAAGAAGCGATCTTCGGCGATGGTTTCACCCACGATGGCAAAATCCAGATCCCATTTTACAAAGACTGCGCGCGCTTCTTCTTCCAGTTCAGGTTTCAGAACCATCAGCATGCGTTCCTGGGATTCTGACAGCATCATTTCATAAGCTGTCATGTCCTCTTCGCGCTGTGGCACGTCTTCCAGATTGAGTTTCACACCCAATCCGCCCTTATCGCCCATTTCAACAGCCGAGCAGGTCAGGCCCGCGGCGCCCATATCCTGGATCGAAATCACCGCACCGGTCTGCATCAGCTCCAGCGTGGCTTCCATCAGGCGTTTTTCGGTGAAAGGATCCCCCACCTGTACGGTTGGGCGTTTCTCTTCGATGGTGTCATCAAATTCGGCAGATGCCATGGTTGCGCCACCTACGCCGTCACGGCCGGTTTTTGCCCCCAAGTATACAACAGGCATACCAACGCCTGACGCGGCTGAATAGAAAATGCTATCGGTCTTGGCCAGCCCCGCCGCAAAAGCGTTCACAAGGCAGTTGCCGTTGTAAGCCGGGTGAAAGCGGACCTCACCACCGGCGCAAGGCACGCCAAAGCAGTTGCCATAACCGCCAATGCCTTCGACAACGCCATTGACCAGTTGGCGGGTCTTGTGGTGCGCAGGTTCACCAAAGGATAGCGAATTCATCGAGGCGATGGGGCGGGCCCCCATGGTGAAAACATCGCGCAAAATACCGCCAACACCAGTTGCTGCGCCCTGATAGGGTTCAATGTACGACGGGTGGTTGTGGCTCTCCATTTTGAAAACCACAGCGTCGCCATCGCCAATATCCACGATGCCTGCGTTCTCACCGGGTCCACAGATGACTTGTGGGCCTTCGGTTGGCAAGGTGCGCAGCCATTTCTTAGATGACTTGTAGGAACAATGCTCGTTCCACATGGCTGAGAAAATCCCCAGCTCGGTGAATGTCGGCTCGCGCCCGATGATCTCAAGGATCAGATCATATTCCTCAGGCTTGAGCCCGTGGCTTTCAATCAGTTCAGGCGTGATTGCTGGTTCCTGCATGCTGGTCTTCCCGGTGGCTGAGTTTGGCCGCCTTTTAGGACAAGCAAGCGCATTGGGGAAGTCTAAAGACGCAAACTAGGCGTGGTTATTGAATTTGCGCGCCGTTTGGAGGCATAGGTCACGGGGACGCAGGTCATAAAAGGGCGCAGGTTCATCTTTGCACTGCATAGAGTTTGAGCACTTAAGACCTAAAAGGCAATAAAACCCGATCAAAATCTAGACACGTCAGGTTTTGACAGTTTTTTCAGGATATTTTTTGACATTTCTTATGGAGTTGCAGAGAAAAAGCGCCGATTAAATCAAAAAAAAGGCCGAGCAAAAAGCTCGGCCAGTCCAACAGGGAGGTATGAAGTACGGCGTGTGCCGTCGTCTTCATACTTTTCATTTAGGCAGGGCTTGCTTCCCGTTCAAGAGTATTTCCACGTTATTAACAACAAGCCTGCTATGCGGTTTTCGCATAGCTTATAGTTTACCCATCTCTTTCATATGTTTGCGGTGTTCCATGATCTCGCTTTGCACGAAGTCACGAAATGCTGCAATGCGGCGTGAGTGGCGTAATTCTTCAGGATAGGCGAGGTAAACAGGAACTGCGCTGGTGTCTTCTTCCAGAAGCACCGGTACAAGGCCGGGAAAGTCCTCAACCACATAATCGGGCAGAATACCAATGCCAAGATCATGCACCACGGCCTGCAACACACCGAAATAATTATTCACGCTCAGGATCGAGCCGGGCTGGTTGCCCATCAATTTCTTCACCAAAAGCGCCGCAGAGCCTACCTGAGGCGTACTGGTATTCTGACAAATCAGCCTGTGATCTTTGATATCAACAATCGTAGAAGGGGTGCCGTGTTTTTCCAGATAGGCCTGCGACGCATAAAGCCGCATCTGAACGGTCATCAGGCGTTTGCGGATCAGATCCGCTTGGCTGGGCTCTTTCATACGAATGGCAACATCCGCTTCGCGCATGGGAAGGTCCAAAACGCGTTCTTCCAGCATCAGGTCGATATTGAGGTTGGGGTAAATCTCATACAATTTTGTCAGGCGCGGGGCCAGAAACAATGTGCCAAGCCCAACTGTCGTGGTGACGCGCAGCTCGCCAAAGACTTCTTCTTCGCTGTCGCGGATCCGGGCAGAGGCCGCTTCAAGGCGCTGGCTCATGGCTTGCGTGGCGTCAAACAACAGTTCGCCCTGTTCGGTCAGAATCAGACCACGTGCATGGCGGTGAAACAGGGTGGTGTTTAACCGCTCTTCCAATGCACGGACCTGCCGACTGACCGCAGATTGCGACAAGTTCAATTTATCACCCGCGTGGGTCAGGCTACCTGCATCGGCCACGGCGTGAAAGATTCTAAGCTTATCCCAATCCATGTTCAGCGCTCTCTTTTGTTTGATGTTTATTATAGCGGAGAAGGCCTTCTTTTCCATTTCCGTCCCGTCACTTCAACACGAAGTGACGAAAAAACATCTATTCAGGTCAGTGTTTATGACCTACTTTGAAGAAAGGAAGAGCAAGCTGATCTGGTGAGGAGGCCGCGATGAGCACGCAGAAAATCTCTCTGAACGATAAATATGATCTGAAAAAGTCACCTATCCTGTTAAATGGCACACAAGCGCTGGTGCGCTTGATGCTGATCCAGCAGGCACGTGATAGGGCTGCAGGCCTGAACACCGCAGGTTTGGTGACGGGGTATCGTGGATCGCCTTTGGGGGCGGTGGACCTGCAGATGGCGCGGGCTGAAAAACAGCTGAAAGCTGCCGATATAACCTTTCAATACGGATTAAACGAAGACCTTGCAGTGACCCAGCTTTGGGGGGCGCAGCAGGCAGAAATCCGGGGCGAAGGAAAATATGATGGTGTCTTTGGCCTTTGGTACGGAAAAGGCCCCGGCGTTGATCGCTCCGGCGATGCTTTGCGTCATGCTAATATGGCGGGCACGTCAAAATTTGGCGGTGTCCTTGCGGCAATGGGCGATGATCACACCGGCGAAAGTTCAACCGTGCTGCATCAATCAGAATGGTCCTTGCTGGATTGTTACCTGCCCATCCTTAGTCCGGCTGGCGTTCAGGAAATCCTGGACTACGGTGTCTACGGTTATGCCCTTAGCCGGTTTTCAGGGCTTTGGGTTGGCCTGAAAACCATGAAAGACACGATCGAAGTCACTTCGGTTGTGGATGGCGCTGCAGATCGGATGCAACTCGTCACGCCTGAATTCGATGTCCCCCCGGATGGTTTGAATATTCGTCTTGATGATGATCGTTTCCGGCAAGAAACCCGCATTATTGATTACAAGCGTTTTGCGGCTGAAGCCTTTAGCCACGCCAATAAGATGGACAAACGGATCTGGGGCAAACCCGGTGCAAAAATCGGATTTGTCGCTGCCGGCAAGAACTGGTTGGATCTGGTGCATGCCCTGAAACTTTTGAACATTGATGAAACCATGGCGGAGCGCCTTGGGATTACCACCTATAAGGTGGGCCAGACCTGGCCGATGGATATCAAGGGTTTTAACGATTGGGCTGAAGGGCTGGATCTGATTGTTGTTGTGGAAGAAAAGCGCAAACTGATCGAAATCCAGATCAAGGAAGCGATCTTTGATGATCGGCGCGGGCGCCGGGTTTATGGTTGGTACAAGGGCGGGGCAGGGACACTGCATCGCGAGGAGCTGTTTCCTACCAAATTTGCGCTTGATCCTATCATGATTGCAGAAAAATTGGGTGAAATCCTGTGCGAAGAGGGGCGCGATACAGAAGCCATCCAAGCGGGGCTTGCTGCGTTGGTGGATGCAAAACGCGCTGATAATGCCGAAGAAATCACGACCCGCATGCCGCATTTCTGTTCAGGCTGTCCGCATAATTCATCTACCCGCCTGCCTGAAGGTGCGCGCGCCTATGCTGGCATCGGCTGTCACTTTATGGTGCAATGGATGGACCGCGAAACCGTTGGGTCCACCCAGATGGGCGGTGAGGGGGCAAATTGGATCGGCGAAGCGCCGTTTTCAACGCGCAACCATGTGTTCCAGAACCTTGGTGATGGCACTTACAATCATTCCGGCGTCCAGGCCATTCGCGCAGCTTTGGCCGAAGGCACAAATATCACGTATAAGATCCTCTATAACGATGCGGTTGCCATGACCGGCGGGCAACAGGCGGAAGGCGGATTAACGGCTCCACAAATTGCGCATGAACTGACCGCGATGGGCGTGAAATCCATTGCCGTTGTTTATGACGATAAAGAAGATGTTGATGCCAGCCAGTTTCCCGGCGCAACCCTGATGCATAAACGCGCTGACATGCTGAACGTGCAGCGTGATTTTGAACAGATCGAAGGTGTGTCGGCAATTATCTATGTGCAGACCTGTGCCGCCGAAAAACGACGCCGGCGCAAGAAAGGCACCTTCCCGGATCCCGACAAACGGGTTTTCATCAGTTCGGATATCTGTGAGGGCTGTGGCGATTGTGGGGTGCAATCCAATTGCATTTCCATTGTGCCAAAAGAAACAGAACTTGGCCGCAAGCGGGCGATTGATCAGTCCAGCTGCAACAAGGATTTTTCCTGTGTAAACGGGTTTTGCCCCTCTTTCGTGACCATCAAGGGCGCAAAAATTCGCAAACAGGCCACCGCATCGCTGGATTTACCAGACTTGCCCGCGCCGACATTACCTGAGATCAAAGGCACCCATAATATTGTGATTACCGGCGTTGGGGGCACGGGTGTCGTCACTATCGGCGCGGTCCTGGCACAAGCGGCACAGCTGGATGGAAAAGGTGCCGGCATGATGGAGATGGCAGGCCTTGCCCAAAAAGGAGGCGCGGTCCACATTCATTGCCGCCTGGCCAATCACCCGGATGACATAAGCGCCATACGTGTTGCAACAGGTGAAGCCCATGCATTGATCGGAGGCGATCTGGTGGTGAGCGCGGGCGCCAAGACATTGGGGCTGACACAAACGGGTAAAACCGGCGCGGTGATCAATTCACATGAGATTATCACCGGCGAATTTACCCGTGATACCGAATTCACCATTCCTGGCGACCGCCTGCAACTGGCGCTTGAAGCGCGCCTGCGCGCGGGGCTGGATCTGTTTGATGCAACCGAACTGGCACAGGCCACCATGGGCGACAGTATCTACTCCAATATGATGATCTTTGGTGCAGCCTGGCAACGTGGTCTGGTGCCTGTGTCATTTGAGGCACTTATGCAGGCCATAGAGTTGAACGGTGCGGCGGTAGAGCGCAACAAACGCGCTTTTGCGATTGGCCGCTGGGCGGTTCTGCATGCCAAAGAAGCCGCAAAGCTGGCCGCTCCCAATGTGACGGCCTTGCCACAGACTCCAGATGCAGCAATCGCGTTTCGGATCGACCATCTGATTGCCTATCAGGGCAAATCTCTGGCACAGCGATATCAGCAGCGTCTGGATAGTATTTCCGATCCTGCGTTAAAACTTGCGGTTGCCAAGGGCTACCACAAGCTGTTGGCCTATAAAGATGAATATGAGGTCGCACGGCTGTTGCAAAAGACCCGCGAACAGGCTGAAGCGCAGTTTGAGGGCGATCTGGAGCTGACCTATAATCTGGCTCCGCCCATCTTGTGGGGAAAAGACAGCGAGGGGAGACCCCAAAAACGTGCATTTGGCAGCTGGCTTGAACGTTTTCTACCTATGCTTGCAAGTTTGAAAGCTCTGCGCGGTACACCCTTGGATCTTTTTGGCTATACAGCAGAACGGCGCATGGAGCGTGCGTTGATAAAACAATACGAGCGCGATCTGGACCAATGGTTTCCTAAGGCGCAGGAGGTGTCCCAGGATGCACTGCTTGCGTTGGCAGAGCTGCCTCTGTCGATCCGTGGCTTTGGTCCCGTGAAGCTGAAAAATGAAGCGCGTGCGGCCAAGCGTCGAGAAGAAATTTTGGCCCAATTGCGTGCGGGGCATGCCCAATTCAAGAAGGCTGCAGAGTAGTCTTTGTCAGGCAGACGGGGGGGGGCTCCCGCCTGTTTGGCGCACATTAAAATGTGCACGGCACAGTTGGGCCAGGCGCGGCCCCTTCGGGACCGCGCCCTTGTTGCAACCGCTGGGAAAAAGATCGCGCCTACGTGAGACAAGCAGGCTGGCGCATTGCCGTGCGACATCGTATTTTACACCTGAGCACCTTTAGTAAGAACAGCGATAAGAGATACGACATGTCCAGCCAACGACAGATTGTGCGTGATATATCTTATGCGCATTCTGCACAAACCCGATCGGGCCGGGCGATGATCCGAGTGATGGAGAATTCCACCGGGCGTCTACGGTTGATCCGCAGAGCCAAAGGATATGAGAATGACGTCGCCAATGGGCACAGCTTTTGGCAGGTGATGGTTGAACGCTACGGGTTGAGCCTGGACATTGTCGCAGGAACGCTTGCAAATATTCCTCAAGATCGCCCAGTTTTGTTAATTGCAAATCACCCCTATGGTATTTTGGACGGTTTGATGATGGGCCATATCCTGTCGCGGGTACGCGGCGACTTTCGCATTTTGGCGCATCAGGTTTTCAAACGCGCAGAAGAGGTCAATAAGGTCATTTTACCTGTTGATTTTGCTGAAACGAAAGAAGCGTTGCGCACGAATTTGATGACCCGGAAAGAGGCCTTGCAGTATCTTTCAAACGGTGGCGCAATCGGTATTTTTCCGGGAGGCACTGTGAGCACAGCAGTCACCCCCTTTGCGTATCCAATGGATCCGGGATGGCGCAGTTTTACCGCCCGTATGATCGCAAAGTCAGATACGGTTGTGGTGCCGCTGTTCTTTGAAGGGCATACCTCGCGTCTTTTTCAGATCGCGAGCCACTTGCATGCCACTCTGCGCATGGGGTTACTGATCAACGAATTTCGTAAGCGTGTAGATACTCCTGTCAAAGTTGTCATTGGAAACCCTATTGACCGTGATAGGCTGACACCTTTGGCCACAGACGCAAAAGCAATGATGGATTTCCTGCGTAAAGCGACGTATGAGCTGTCTCCAACACCTCTTAGATCCACAGAATACGGGTTTGAGTTTGAGGAAAAACACCGGGCTTAAGAAAAACAACACTTAATGTCTGGTTGAGACAAAGATGAGGGTCGTGTGGCTGTAGGTATATTTGATTCCGGTTTGGGCGGTTTGACCGTATTGAATGCGGCGCAAAATCGCTTACCCGATGTAGAATTTCTGTATTACGGCGATAATGCATGCGCGCCTTACGGTGTGCGGGATGCAGAAGATGTGTACCAGCTCACCAAAGCAGCCGTCGAAGATATGTGGTCCAAAGGATGTGATCTGGTTATCCTCGCCTGTAACACTGCATCGGCAGCAGCGTTGCGCCGATTGCAAGAAAACGGTCTGCCCGAAGGCAAGCGGGTGTTGGGGGTTTTTGTTCCGCTGATCGAAGCCTTGACCGAACGCCAATGGGGGGACAATTCCCCTCCACGTGAGGTCGCCGTTAAACATGTAGCCTTGTTTGCAACCCCTGCCACTGTCGCCAGTCGCGCCTTTCAGCGCGAGCTCGCGTTTCGCGCGATTGGTGTCGATGTGGAAGCGCAATCATGCGGCGGCATTGTTGATGCAATTGAAGAAGGCGATTTTGTACTTGCCGAAGCAATGGTGCGCAGCCATGTGGATGCGCTGTTGCGCAAAATGCCAAAACCCGAAGCCGCAATTTTAGGCTGCACGCATTACCCGTTGATGGCGGATGCCTTTCAGGCCGCTTTGGGCGAGCATGTGAAAGTGTTCAGTCAGGGGGATCTGGTTGCCGAAAGCCTTGCAGATTATCTGGAGCGGCATCCTGAGATGCTTGGGCAGGGTTCGGGGGGGTATTTCACCACCGGTGATCCAGACCGCGTTAGCAGTCGTGCGACGCAATTCTTGCGACGAGAAATGCGATTTGAAGCAGCGTAATACCTCTACGCCTGACTTTTGTGTCCATTGCCCAATTGAACGCGCCCAAAAGAGCGCAAAGACTGACCGACGAGATCTGACATGACCCATAAAATCGCTATTCTTGGTGCCTCTGGTTATACTGGCGCTGAATTGGTACGGCTGATTGATCAACACCCGAATATGGAGATCACAGCCCTGAGCGCTGAGCGCAAAGCCGGGCGCACCATGGCAGACGTATTCCCGCATCTGCGCCATATTTCTCTTCCAACGCTTTGTAAGATATCAGAGATTGATTTTTCTCAAGTGGATCTGTGCTTTTGTGCGCTGCCACATAAGACCAGTCAGGAAGTGATCAGCGCACTGCCCAAAAATCTGAAGATTGTCGACCTTTCAGCCGATTTTCGACTGCGGGATCCAGAGGCTTATGAACATTGGTATGGCAATCCTCATACGGCAGTTGAGATGCAAGAAGAGGCGGTTTACGGGTTGTCAGAATTTTATCGCAACGACATCAAATCAGCACGTCTTGTTGCGGGGACAGGGTGTAATGCCGCGACGGGCCAATTTGCGTTGCGCCCTTTAATTTCAGCGGGCGTGATTGATCTGGATGACATCATTCTGGATCTTAAATGCGCGGTATCAGGCGCAGGTCGCGCGCTCAAAGAAAACTTGCTGCATGCAGAATTGAGCGAAGGCTATAACGCCTATGCGATCGGCGGGACGCATCGCCATCTGGGAGAGTTTGATCAGGAGTTTTCAAAACTCGCAGGGCGGCCCGTAAAGGTCCAGTTCACACCACACCTTTTGCCTGCAAATCGCGGAATTCTGGCAACCGTCTATGTGAAAGGCGACGCAGAAAAGATCTATCAGACCTTTGCAGCAGCCTATGCAGATGAGACATTTATCGAGCTGCTGCCTTTTGGAGACGCGCCTTCAACCCATCATGTGCGCGGTTCTAACTTTTGCCACATCGGGGTGACCTCTGATCGAATTGCGGGGCGTGCGATTGTGATTGCGGCACTGGATAACTTGACAAAAGGTAGCAGCGGTCAGGCCTTGCAGAATGCCAATCTCATGCTAGGTGAAGAAGAAACAGCTGGGCTGATGATGGCGCCCCTGTTCCCATAGCCTTGCAAGAGGCGATCATGATAAGGCAAAGGCGCTGAGGTCTTTGAAAATAGAGCGATGAAAACGTTAAAGAAACAGCGTCGTATTCAAGTTGTAGCAGTGGCAGCCATTGCTTTAACGCTGGCCACAGCGCTTATCGGATATGCCATGCGGGATGGGATCAACTTTTTTCGCTCTCCCAGTCAGGTCGCTGAGGAAGCACCGGATTCTTCTGAGGTTTTTCGATTGGGCGGCCTTGTGGAAACCGGGAGCATCCAGCGCGGTGAAAACGGCGTAATCCGTTTTGTGGTCACAGATGGGGGCGCGTCGGTTCCGGTGATGTTTAACGGTGTGGTTCCAGATCTATTTGCGGAAGATCAAGGCATGATCGGAACCGGCCGTTATGTGAATGGTGTTTTTGAAGCATCTGAAATCCTTGCCAAACACGATGAGACTTACATGCCTAAAGAGGTTGTCGACGCGCTGAAAGAGCAAGGCGTTTACAAAGAGACTGACAGCTAAGATCTATTTTGGATTACAGGGAGGGCTCCCGCCTGAACTGCGCCTCCCTTTTTAACAAAAGAGAGACGATTTCAGTTGGGCGTGGCACCGCGCGCGGTGCCACGCCCAACACTGCCAGGGGGTCTTGCCATTTATGGCAAACACCCGCAGGGGCGGGAGCCCTTCTTTTTCTTGTATGTTCTGGCGTTGCGCCATGGCCGGGCGCTGCAGAATTCTAGAATTAAGATCTTTCACACATCCTCTTACCGTAGCCCCAGGTAGGAGTTTAAATATGCGACATATAAAAGACATTGCCGAGGATATCGTGGCCCGAGAGGGCGGCTATGTAAACGATCCTGATGATCCGGGTGGCGCGACCAAATACGGGGTGACACTCCACAGCTTACAGGCGCTTGCCCAGGACATAAACGGCGATGGTCAGATTGATCTGACGGACCTCCACGCCCTGCGCAAAGAAGATGCAGCGCAGATTTTCCTACAACATTATTTCTTTCACCCGCAGATTGATCATCTCCCCAAATCTTTGCAGGCGACTGTCTTTGATATGCAGGTGAATGCTGGGCGCAATGCGGTGAAGATTCTGCAGCGTCTTTTAAATCAGATGGGGCACACACTGGCGGTGGATGGGGCGATCGGAGCACAAACAGTTGCAGCTGCACAACGCGCTGCTGAGGTCGATGCCGAGGCTTTGACAGACGCCTATGGTATCGCGCGCCGCATCTACTATTTTAGACTTGCGGATCGTCGCCCAGCCAGTCGCAAATTTGCACGCACGCGGGACGGGGGCAAAGGCGGGTGGATCAAGCGCGCTGAAGAATTCATTTCAAAAGCATATCACCTCACGCCGACAGAATTTCAGCAACGCGTGGCGCATTGGTCATGATTCCCGCGCTTTTTCAGATCCTCTTTGGCAATCAACGAAACCTGCTCAAAGAAACGGCCGAGGTCTTTCGTAAAAACGCAGAGGAAGAAGGGCAACGCGCCCATGACTTCCAATTGGCGACCCTCGCGCAGCTTTCAGCGGAATTTCAACGTGCGGACAGCCATCTGTTTGATCGACTGATTGATGGTGTCAATCGTCTGCCGCGCCCTTTGTTGGCGCTTGGGACATTTGGGTTATTGATTTCTGCGATGTTTGACCCGGTTTGGTTTGCAGCACGAATGCAGGGGCTTGCCCTGGTGCCAGATCCATTGTGGTGGCTATTGGGCGTTATCGTCACCTTTTATTTCGGGGCGCGACATCAGATGAAAGGACAAGCGCATCAGACGCAGATTGCACAGGCCCTGGCACATTTACCACAAGTCATTGAAACACTTTCAGTAACTGACCAGCCCCGCACTGCGCAACATGAAGAAGAGCAGCCAGATCCAACTGTCAGCGATCTTTCGTTGGATCAAAACCCGGCTTTGATGCGTTGGCATCAAAGCAATGCGCAAGCGTAAGCTGCCTTCAGAAAAACGCCCCTGCGGCTCCACGACGCGGCCAATTTCCATTGGCCCGTCCCCCGGTCCAAAGTATAGAAAGGCTATGATTACAGAACTTGGCCACTTTGCCCTGATCCTCGCCTTTCTTATTGCCATTGTTCAGATGGTGGTGCCCCTTGTGGGCGCACATAAACGCTGGCCCGGCTGGATGGCCCTTGCAGAACCTGCTGCACAGGCACAATTTGCCTTTACGGCATTTGCCTTTGCAGCCTTGATGTGGGCTTTTATCACCTCTGATTTCTCTTTGCTTGTGGTGGTGCAAAACAGCCATTCGGCAAAGCCAATGCTCTATAAAATTGCGGGTACTTGGGGCAATCACGAAGGGTCGATGCTGCTTTGGGTGTTGATTGTGGCCTTGTTTGGCGCGCTGGCCTCGGTGTTTGGCGAAGGATTGCCGCCGACACTTAAGGCACGGGTTCTGTCCGTACAGGCGGCGATTGGCGTTGCCTTCTTTGCCTTTATCCTGTTCACATCCAACCCGTTTTTACGTCTTGCTGTACCGCCGATGGATGGCCAGGATCTGAATCCACTGTTGCAGGACCCCGGTCTCGCCTTTCATCCACCGTTCCTGTATCTTGGGTATGTTGGGCTTTCGATGGCGTTTTCTTTTGCTGTTGCTGCCCTGATCGAAGGACGTGTTGATGCGGCATGGGGGCGTTGGGTCCGTCCATGGACGCTGGCCGCTTGGGTGTTTCTCACCATTGGGATCGGTCTTGGATCTTGGTGGGCCTATTATGAGCTGGGCTGGGGCGGGTTTTGGTTCTGGGATCCGGTGGAAAACGCATCTTTCATGCCCTGGCTTTTGGCAGCCGCGCTGCTGCATTCTGCCATTGTGGTGGAAAAGCGCGAGGCTTTGAAAAGCTGGACAATCCTTCTCGCGATCCTTGCCTTCGGGTTTTCATTGATCGGTACTTTCATCGTGCGTTCCGGGCTTTTGACGTCGGTCCATGCTTTTGCCAATGATCCTGAACGCGGCGTGTTTATCCTGTTGATCTTAGGGGTCTTTACGGGGGGAGCACTGTTGCTATTTGCGCTGCGTGCTCAGACGATGGAGGCAAAAGGGGTCTTTTCCCTGATCAGCCGCGAGTCCGGTCTGGTCGTGAACAATGTTTTGCTAGCCGTGTCCTGTTTCGTTGTGTTTTTCGGCACGCTTTGGCCAGTGGTGGCTGAAATGGCATTTGATCGGAAACTGAGCGTTGGTCCGCCTTTCTTTGATCTGGCGTTTTCTCCATTCATGGTTCTACTTGGATTGGTGTTACCAGTGGGCGCGATGCTGCCTTGGAAACGTGGACGCGTAAAACGTACCCTGTGGCAATTGCGATATGTATTTGTGCTGTCACTTGCGCTGGCTGCACTGGCTTATGCGCTACAAAGCGGACGTTCAGCGCTTGGACCTGTTGGACTGTTTTTGGGCGCATGGGTGGTAACGGGCGCATTTACAGATCTGTGGCTGCGTACAGGCAAAGGCGGGGTTTCCCGCCTGATACGTCTGCCGCGCGCAGATTGGGGCAAAGCGGTCGCACATGCTGGCCTTGGCGTTACAATCTTTGCCATCGCAGGGCTGACCGCCTGGGAGGTTGAAGACATCCGCGTTGCTGAAGTCAACAAACCTTTCAAAGTGGCCAACTATGAGCTGATCCTAAAAGGCGTCCGGCGCGAGCAGGGGCCAAATTATTTCGCAACAGTTGCTGATATTGACGTGCGCCACAAAGGAGCCGCGCTGACACGACTGACGCCTGAAAAGCGCGATTATCCCGTTGCGCAGATGCCGACAACTGAAGCCTCGATCGACTATCGTCTCACCCGTGACCTTTATGTTGTGATAGGGGATCAGCAATCTAACGGCGGCTGGACGGTGCGCACCTACATCAAGCCTTTGGCCAATTGGATCTGGGGGGGCTCTATTCTAATGGCGCTGGGGGGCTTGCTCAGCTTGTCAGACCGTCGTTTCCGTGTGGCTGCCGGTGCACGCAAACCACAAGGAGTGCCCGCGGAATGAAACGCAACCTGATTACTTTACTGGCCTTTGTGACCTTTGCCGCGCCTGTGCTTGCCGTACAACCTGATGAAATCCTCACAGATCCAGCCTTGGAAGCGCGCGCGCGGGATCTGTCCAAAGATCTGCGTTGCCTCGTATGCCGCAATGAAAGCATCGATGAATCCAACGCAGAACTGGCCCGTGATCTGCGCCTTTTGGTGCGCGAGCGCTTGGTGGCCGGAGATACGGATGACGAAGCGATTTCCTATATCGTCAATCGATATGGTGAATATGTTTTACTGCGGCCAACCACATCTGGCGCGAATTGGCTGCTGTGGGCTGCAGGGCCTGTCATGCTTTTGATCGGGGCGGGCGTTGGTGGTGGATTCTTGCGCAACCGCGCAAAGGCAACATCGCAGGGTGAAACTGACCTGAGCGCGGATGAAAAGCAACGTTTGGCTGAAATCCTGAAGGATTGATTGTAGATTTCGGAGTAGACTGCTATACGAGCCTTGGTCAGCAGTTCACCAAGGCTCCGCCAGTTGCTAAACCTGCTTTGTTAGACTTTGTGATCCTGCGATGATCTTTTAGGATACCCACGGACAACGGCGGACCTCCATGCGTTTCATAACGTGCGTGGTATCCTCAGGAGAGAACGCATGCCGCGAGATATTATACGCGTGACCATCGAAGATCTGTCACAATTTGCGAAAACGCTTAGATCTGATCTTCCCAACCCACCGAGCCATGTTGAAACACTGTCGCTGATTGCGCGTGCTGCAGGGTATCGCAACTTTCAGCACCTGCGTGAGAAAAATACGCCCCTGCCTCAGGCGAATGATAAACAGGTGCGCCGTGCATTGCGCTATTTTGATGAGACAGGTGTGATGGTTGAATGGCCTATACGGCGCGGGGTGAGAGAGCTGTGTGTCTGGGCAATTTGGGCTAATTTACCCAGTCGGCAGAAATTGCATGAACGTGAGATCAGCGCATTAATCGACACTTACACCCAGTTTCGGGATGCAGCCCAAATTCGCCGAACGTTGGTCGATATGGGGCTTTTGGTGCGTGAGAGTGATGGAAGTAATTATCAAAGGTTGCACAAACGCCCATCAGCCGAAGCGCAAGTTCTGATACAGCGGATCGCCGCACGTCAGAAAGAACGCAGCTGACGCGGGGTTTGGCTTTTCCCTGCCGTCTCTCTAGGCCACAGTGCAAGAGCAGAGAGAAACGGCGGGGAGCCGACGATGGACTACAGCGAAATTCAATTTTCTATTCAGGATAATCTGGCGCTTTTGACGTTGAACAGACCGGCAAAGCGGAATGCTTTGACGGCACAGATGCGATTGGAAATCACTCATGCTATTCGGCACGCCAGTGATCATGCCCGTTGTCTGGTCATAACCGGGGCAGGCGATGCCTTTTGTTCTGGACAGGATCTGAGCACCGCAGACAGCCGCGGCCGGATGGATCTGGAACGCGTGTTACGCGATGAATACACACCCATGTTAGAAGCATTGGCCCAATGTCCTGTGCCGACGCTTGCCGCTGTGAACGGCGCAGCTGCCGGGGCAGGGGCTAATCTGGCACTGGCTTGTGATGTCGTAGTGGCAAGTGAGGCGGCA
Source organism: Epibacterium ulvae (assembly GCF_900102795.1). Lineage (GTDB taxonomy): Bacteria > Pseudomonadota > Alphaproteobacteria > Rhodobacterales > Rhodobacteraceae > Epibacterium > Epibacterium ulvae. The sequence goes on from NZ_FMWG01000003.1 coordinate 70,534, forward strand.
TATTTCACACAGGCCTTCACCAAAATTGGCCTGATGCCAGATGCAGGCGGCACCTGGACCCTGCCGCGCCAGATCGGTCAGGCCAAGGCGATGGGCGCGGCCTTGTTTGCAGAACCAATCAGCGCCACTGATGCCAGTGCGATGGGGATGATCTGGGAGGCTGTAGCAGAACGCGACTTTGTGGATCAATGGCGCGCGCGGGCGAAGCATCTCAGCGAGGGGCCGACGCGCGCCTATAGTGCGATTAAAACAGCATTGCGAAAGTCGCAGCAAAATAGCTTTGACGCGCAAATGGATTATGAAGCAACCCTGCAGGGCCAGTTGGGGCATACGCGTGATTTTCTGGAAGGGGTGACAGCGTTTCAGGAAAAACGCCCTGCCAAATTTGAAGGTCGTTAAAACCTTTGTCGCCACGCATCTTTGGCAAATGAAATAGAAGACAATAAAAAACCGCCCCTAAGTGAAGGGGCGGTTTTTTTAATTTCAGTTGATCACCGGATTACCGGTTTTCGATGTCTACGTAATCACGCAGCCCTTCGCCGGTGTAAAGCTGGCGCGGGCGACCGATTTTCATCGCTGGATCTGAGATCATCTCTTTCCACTGCGAAATCCAGCCAACGGTGCGCGACAGCGCAAAGATTGGTGTGAACATCGACGTGGGGAAGCCCATTGCTTCGAGGATGATGCCAGAATAGAAGTCAACATTCGGGAACAGTTTCTTCTCAACGAAATAAGGATCGTTCAGCGCGGTTTGTTCCAGCTCTTTTGCGACTTGCAGCAGCGGGTTGTCTTCGACACCCAACAGTTCAAGCACTTCGTCCGCAGATTGCTTCAGCACTTTGGCGCGTGGATCGGTGTTTTTGTAAACACGGTGGCCAAAGCCCATCAGACGGAACGGATCGTTCTTGTCTTTGGCACGGGCGATGAATTCAGGAATGCGGTCAACAGTGCCGATTTCCTTGAGCATTTCCAGACATGCTTGGTTTGCACCACCATGGGCAGGACCCCAAAGACATGCGATGCCTGCAGCAATACAGGCAAATGGGTTTGCACCAGAAGATGACGCCAGACGCACGGTTGAGGTAGACGCGTTTTGTTCGTGATCTGCGTGCAGGGTAAAGATGCGATCCATTGCGCGGCTCAGGATCGGGTTTACATTGTACTGTTCTGCAGGCACCGAGAAGCACATGTGCAGGAAGTTTGATGCATAATCCAGATCATTGCGTGGATACACGAACGGCTGGCCGATCGAATATTTATACGCCATCGCGGCAATGGTTGGCAGTTTTGCAATCAGACGGATTGCTGCAACTTCACGCTGCCAAGGGTCTGCAATATCAGTGGAGTCGTGATAGAAGGCAGACATTGCGCCCACAACACCCACCAATGTTGCCATTGGGTGTGCATCGCGACGGAAACCACGGAAGAAGTTGTGCATTTGCTCATGAACCATCGTGTGGTTGGTCACGCGGTTTTCAAAGTCTTCCAGCTGTGTGGCAGATGGCAGTTCACCGTAAAGCAGCAGATAACAAACTTCGAGGTAATGAGATTTTGCAGCCAGCTGATCGATAGGATAGCCACGGTGTAGAAGTTCACCTTTGCCGCCATCAATGAATGTGATGGTGCTGTCGCAAGACGCTGTAGAGGTAAAGCCAGGATCATAGGTGAAAACACCTGCCTGAGCATAAAGCTTGCGGATATCGAGAACGTCGGGTCCGGCCGTTGGCGAGAAAATGGGCAGCTCATATTCATTGCCATCTAGGCTGAGCTTTGCGGTTTTCTGTGTCTCGGTCATAAATGTCCCTTCCTTTTACGGGGCATGGATAGAATTTAAACTTCAATCCATGCGAGGCACGCCTGCACGTGTACTCGCACAGGCGTGGTTGTAGAGAAGCAGACTTAACCGAAAGTTAAACCAAATGGTTAGTCTGCTGCGTCGCTGATCCGCGCCAGAGATTCATCCTTCCCCAGCACCATCATCATATCAAATACCGAAGGCGTTACTGCCCGTCCTGCCAAAGCGGCACGGAGCGGTGCTGCCAGCTTTCCGAACTTAGTCTCATGCGCGGTTGCAAACGCATTGAGCGCCTCTTCAAGATCGTCACGCGTCCAGCTAACATTTTGCAAATGCGGCGTCAATTCATTCAGTATACCGTCGGATACATTTGTAAGCGCTTTTGCCGCTTTTTCATCGGGTTGAATGGGGCGGTCAGCCAGCACAAATTCAGCTTTTTGAAGGAGTTCAGGGAAAGTCTTAGCCCGATCCTTCAGGCAGAACATGGCCTCTTCAAGTTTCGTTGACTTCGTGTCACTCAGCGCCGTTTCTCCTGCAGCTTCAAGATATGAGGTCAGTTCTTGCCGCAGTGCAGCGTCCTCGGAGATCGCGATATGCTGGCCGCACAGGTTTTCCAGTTTCTTGGTATCAAAACGTGCAGGGCTTTTCCCGATCCCGTCCAGATTAAACCAGTCTTGCGCCTGAGCGTCCGTAAAAAATTCGTCATCTCCATGGCTCCAGCCCAAACGGGCCAGATAATTGCGCATACCAGCGGCCGGATAGCCCATCACCTGATACTCTTGTGCGCCCAAAGCACCATGGCGTTTTGACAGCTTTTTACCATCCGATCCGTGGATCAATGGGATATGTGCATAGATGGGCAGATCCCAGCCCATCGCAGAGTAGATCATCATCTGGCGCGCTGCGTTGTTCAGGTGATCATCGCCCCGGATTACATGAGTCACCCCCATGTCGTAGTCATCAACAACAACTGCCAGCATATAAACCGGGGTGCCGTCTGAACGCAGCAGGATCATATCATCCAGCTGGGTGTTCTTGATGGTGACGTCGCCCTGAACCTCATCGCGAATAATGGTTTCCCCTTCACGCGGAGCCTTAATGCGCACCACATAAGGCGCATCAGGGTAGGTCTCTTGTGCGGCGTCACGCCAAGGCGATTGATACAGCGTTGATTTGCCGTCTGCTTTGGCCTGTTCCCGGAAAGCTGCAATTTCATCTTGGGTGGCAAAACACTTATACGCTTTGCCTTCCGCCAAAAGCTGATGCGCAACCTCTGCGTGGCGGTCAGCGCGTTCAAACTGGGAAATCACATCGCCATCATGATTCAAACCCAGCCAGGCCATGCCCTGCAGAATTGCAGCAGTTGCTTCAGGGGTGGAACGCTCGCGATCGGTGTCTTCGATGCGCAGCAGGAATTTACCGCCGCGACCGCGCGCATAAAGCCAGTTGAACAAAGCAGTGCGCGCACCGCCAATATGCAAATAGCCGGTGGGAGAAGGAGCGAAGCGGGTGACGACCGGTTTGGACATGTGTTGATTTACCTTTTGGAAACCATTGCAGGCGTAGATTTTCCGCCTGTCTACCGAGCCAGAAGGCAAGGAGCAAGCACAGGGATGCGTGTAGGACCTCTGCAACACGTTGTGGCAAAGATTGATGAGATCTTTGATGCCCAGCAAGGACATTTGTTTCCCTGGGCGGCGGTTTGTTTTGGCTTTGGCATTTCACTGTTTTTCGCGCTCAGATTTGAACCGGGCCTGTTTTCGTTTCTAGGCGCGGGTACCCTAGCAGGGGGCGGATATTGGCTATCACGTCATTCCATGGGACGCCGAGCGGTGGGCTGGTTTATTCTGTGCGCAGCACTTGGGTTTTCTGTGGCGGGGTATCGTGCCCATAGCGTTGCAGCGCCTGTTCTGAAATATCGCTATTATGGCCCGGTCGAAGGACGGTTGATTTCGGTAGATCGCTCCCAAAGCGATGCTTTGCGCCTGACATTGGATCAAGTTTATCTGCCAAAGCTTGATCCAGAAGACTGGCCCGCAAAGCTACGAATTTCAGCGCGCGCTCTCGATATTGCGCCGCCCATCGGGGCACGGGTGATGACCACAGCCCATCTTTCACCACCACAAGGCCCGGTTGAACCCGGAGGATTTGATTTTCGTCGCCACGTCTGGTTTCAGAAAATCGGCGCGGTTGGCTATACGCGCGTGCCCGTCCTGCTTGCTGCAAGGCCAAGCCGGGATCTGTGGATCAATCGTTTGCGCGCTAAGATTTCAGGCAATCTACAACACCGCTATCCGGGGCAGACCGGTGCAGTTGCCACAGCAATTTTGACGGGAGATCGCAGTGGGATCAATCAAGAGACCTTGAACAGCCTGCGGGCCAGCAACCTTGCGCATCTTCTGGCCATTTCTGGGCTTCATATGGGATTGCTTTCGGGCATTATATTTACGGGCGCGCGGTTTGGGCTGGTGGCCTTGAACCTGATGTTGCACCTGTCTTTGAATGCCAAATCGATTGCCGCCGCCTTAGCGCTTGTTGCGGCAACGGGATATCTTTTGATTTCAGGCGGCAATGTTGCCACAGAACGGGCCTATATTATGACGGCTGTGATTTTGATCGCGGTGCTGTTGCAAAGTCGTGCACTCACGCTCAGAGCGGTTGCGATTGCAGCGTTGATTGTTTTGGCTCATCGACCCGAAAGCCTGCTAAGCCCCGGGTTTCAGATGAGCTTTGCCGCAACCACTGCCCTGGTTGCGGTTTTTGCGGCCCTGCGTCATCTGCCGCGTTGGCATTGGCCCAATTGGCTCCGGCCTGTGGTGGCGCTTGTGATCTCATCAGCGATTGCGGGTCTTGCGACGGCACCGATTGGGGCTGCGCATTTTAACACGCTCTCACAAGTCGGGTTGGTCGCAAATCTTCTTGCTGTTCCTGTCATGGGCAGTCTGGTGATGCCTGCAGCCGCACTTGCCGCTGTTTTGACACCACTTGGATTGGAGCACTGGCCGCTTGACGTGATGAGCTGGGGGCTCAATTGGATATTAAACGTCGCCGAGACCATTGCGGAAATTCCTTTTGCACAACGAACAATTCTACAGCCGCCAAACATGGTCCTTCCCATAATCTGCATGGGCGCGTTGTTTGTCATACTTTGGCAGGGCAGGGCGCGTTGGTTCGGGCTAGCCGGGGTTATTATCGGTCTCACACTCTGGAGCGCGGCCGCGCGGCCGGCTTTATTGATCGCAAGCGATGGCGCTTTGATTGGTTTGCAAACGCCAGAAGGTCGCGCTCTGTCGCGGGCGCGCGGGGCCGGATTTACCGCCCGTGTTTGGCTTGAAAACGATGGTGCCCCCCAAACGCAAGCCTTTGCCGCAGCGCGTTGGCCGCAAGAGGCTGTCCAGTTGGGCGGTGTCACAGTGATATCTGTGGCGGGGAAGCGGGCTGCTGCTGAAATTCAGTCCTGTGATCCAAATGAGGTTATCATCGCCAACTTACACACCGTAGTAAATGGCGGTTGTTTGATTTTAGATCCCAAAACGCTTGCCCCGCACGGGGCTGTTTCTGTCACAAAAAAGGGCGCTGTGCAGACTGCACGCGCCCAAACCGGTCTTAGATTGTGGTCTCCACCAGCCTGGCAAAAAACCGTGTCTTTGCAATGGCCAGAGCCGCGCTAAACCTATTAATAACTGCGGATCAATCCAACCAATTTTCCCTGAACCTGAACCAGGCTTGCCGGATATTCACGCGGTTCATAATTGGGGTTTTCAGCCTCTAGTGTGATCCGGTTGCCGGATTTATAGATACGTTTCAACGTGGCTTCTTGCCCTTCGACCAGGGCCACAACAATTTCGCCATTGTCTGCGGTTGCGCATTCACGGATTACAACAACATCGCCGTCATTGATGCCCGCGTTGATCATTGAATCGCCTTTGACCTCAAGCGCGAAATGCTGCCCGGCAGACGACAGCATTGCGGTTGGCACTGCCACCTGATGCGACACCTGGCTGATCGCTTCGATTGGCACACCAGCTGCAATCCGCCCCATAACCGGAAGCTCCATCGCGCCGATCATTTCCACTGGTGGCGCAGATTTCTTACCCCCTTGGATCACTTCGGGAGAGAAATCGGGTTGATCAGACGCCGCCATCATATTTTCAGGCAAGCGGACAATTTCGATCGCACGCGCACGATGGGCAAGACGGCGGATAAAGCCGCGCTCTTCCAAAGCGGTGATCAACCGGTGAATGCCAGATTTTGACCGCAAATCCAGCGCGGTCTTCATTTCATCAAAGCTGGGTGGAACCCCATCCTGCTGCAGACGCTTGTGAATGAATTCCAACAATGCCAACTGCTTTTTCGTAAGCATATCTGCCTCTCTTTTGGGGTCGTTTTCTTTTGTTCTAGACATGTTCCCGTTTTGTGTCAATCCGCGTGTTGGCCAGAACAAAAGGCGATTCAAAATGCAACATACACTTTGAACAGATCATGAACAGCTTACCAAGGTGTAAACAAATCGTGCTAAAGTTGAATAAAATCCACACTTTCATCAGAGTCGCGAGCGTGGTCATTTGGGGGGCGGATCAATAGGGCATTTGCCTGCGCCAGAACCGATAACAGCGAACTGTCCTGCCGTTCAAAAGCGGTAATTTGGCCATCTTCAAAGCGTGCGCGCATATAATGCATGCGTGGTCCATTGGCAGATAAAGGTGCTGCAAGCCTGGCCTGTTGTACTGCAGGTTTATGGGAAAGCCCCAGCATTATGCGCACCATTGGTGCAAGAAATACATGCCCGCACACCATCGCCGAGACAGGATTACCCGGCAGGCCAACCATTGCAGAAGCGCCCATACGACCCGCCATCAAAGGTTTGCCGGGGCGCATTGCGACTTTGTAGAATGATTGCTCCATGCCCATTTTCGCGGCTACCGGCGCGACAAGATCGTGATCGCCAACCGAGGCCCCTCCGATTGTAACAATCAAATCAGCCCCTTTTGCGAGATCAAAAGCGGCTGTAAGCGCGGGTATTGTGTCGCGCGCAATTGGAAGAATCCGGGCTTTGGCACCGAGATCGTCCAGAAGGGCTTTCAAACCAAAGGTGTTTGACGCGATGATTTGATCTGGACCCGGCGTGTCGCCGGGCATCACCAGTTCATCTCCGGTGGAAATAAGGGCGATATCCGGGCGTTTACGAACGGGCACTGTCGCAATGTTCATGGATGCCAACAGCGCAATATCCGCCGAGCCCAACACACGCGGCGCAGTCACAACTTCACCGGCGATGAAATCACCACCAGCAGGGCGAATATTGTCGTTATCACCGGGCGGATCAGTGATTGTAATCAGATCACCGGAGCGGCTGACATCTTCCTGAATGACAACAAAGCTTGCGCCCTCAGGAACGGGAGCACCGGTGAAAATACGCACTGCCTGACCGGCGCCCACACGTCCCTGAAAGCCGTGACCTGCAGCTGATTCACCGATGACCTTGAACATCGCGTGGCGTTCGACCTCTGCTTTGTTTACGGCATAGCCATCCATGGCTGACGCTGAAAATGGGGGCTGAGTACGACGCGCTTTTAAATCACGTGCAAGCACACGCCCCGCGGCCTGAACCAAAGGAACCTCTTCGATCTCCGTGGTTGAGATCAAAGAAAGGAGATTATCAAGCGCTTCAGAAACTGGGATCATTTACGCCTCGTAGCGGCCAGATTTCCCGCCATCTTTCAAAATGACGCGGATGCCACCAATCTCCATCGCCTTATCAACCGCTTTGGCCATGTCATAAACGGTCAGAGCTGCGGTAGAGACCGCGGTGAGCGCTTCCATCTCTACCCCTGTTTGACCCGTTGTTTTAACCGTCGCTTCAATGTTCACACCGGGCAGATCAGGATCAAGTGTGAGTTCAACCGCAACCTTTGTCACCGGGAGAGGGTGGCACAGCGGAATAAGGTCTGGCGTTTTTTTAGCTCCCATAATTCCAGCCAACCGCGCGATGCCAAGAACATCACCTTTTTTGGCGCGACCTTCTGAAATGATTTCAAAGGTTTCCGCAGCCATTTTGATATGGCCTGCGGCGGTTGCGATCCGTGACGTGACAGCTTTTTCCGACACATCGACCATATGGGCATCGCCCTTTTTATCAAAATGGCTGAGGCTCATGGGGTATCAGACTCCGGGACGTGCGGGGTTGGCCAAAAGGGTTTTTGTCGCAGCAGCCACGTCTTGCTGACGCATCAGGCTTTCCCCGATCAGGAAGGTGCGTGCGCCGTACCTCGACATATCGGCCAGATCCTCGGGGGTAAACAAGCCGCTTTCACAGACAATCGTGCGATCTGCAGGAACATTTTTAGACAGGATGCGCGTGGTATCCAGCGTGGTGTCAAAGGTTTTCAGATTGCGATTGTTGATACCCATCAGGGGCGATTTCAACAGACAGGCGCGCTCTAGCTCTTCGGCGTCGTGCACCTCCAGCAAAACATCCATGCCCCAATCAAACGCACATTGTTCAAGTTCTGCCGCCTGTGCATCCGAAACAGACGCCAGAATGATCAGAATACAGTCAGCCCCCAAAGCCCGTGCTTCGGCCACCTGATAGGGATCATACATAAAATCCTTGCGCAAAGCGGGCAGATCGCAGGCCTCACGGGCTTCGGTCAGGAAGGATTTTGCGCCCTGAAAACTGGGTGTGTCTGTGAGAACAGACAGGCACGTCGCGCCCCCAGCCCGATAGGCACGGGCAAGATCGCCGGGATGAAAGTCTTCCCGGATCAGGCCTTTGGAGGGGCTGGCTTTTTTGATTTCTGCAATCAAACCATAGCCTTCGCGGTTGGCCTTCATCAGATTGTCTGCAAATCCACGCACAGGCGATGCAGCGCGTGCTTCAGCCTCAACCTCAGACAGGGGTTTGGCGGCCTTATCAGCGGCGACCTCTTCCAGTTTATAGGCTTTGATTTTGTCGAGCACGTTTTGCGTCATCTCTGCGCTTTCTTTATCTGATCCAATCGATGGGCGGTTCGCCCATGTGGGTAAGCCAGTCGTTCACCTTTGAAAAGGGGCGTGAGCCGAAAAAGCCACGACGCGCAGAGAGAGGTGAGGGATGCGCTGACTTTAGGATGAGGTGATCTGCGGGCTGGATGTGCTTTTCAAGTGCTTGCGCAGCATTGCCCCAAAGCACAAAAGCCGTTGGGGTTTCTGAGACTTCCGTAAGCACCTGATGCACCAGTTTGGACCAGCCAAGCGATTTATGCGCATTTGCCTCACCCTCAGGAACCGAAAGCGATGTATTGAGCAGCAACACGCCTTGCCGCGCCCAATTTCGCAGATCCCCTGTCGCAGGTGTTTCACCCAGGTCGTCTTGTAACTCTTTGAAAATATTATTTAACGATCGTGGCAAAGGGCGCACATCCGGTTCAACAGAAAAGGCAAGCCCATGTGCATGGCCCGGTGTTGGATAGGGGTCTTGCCCCAAGATCACAACGCGCGTCTGAGCCGGCGCTGTAAAAGATAGGGCTGCAAATCTCTGCTCTGCTGGTGGCAAGATCTGACGTTCTTCAGCACTCAGACGGGCCGCGATCTGCGGCCAATCTGTTTGAAAGAATGATAAATGCGCCCAGGCCTGAGGAGGAGAAATTTCAGACGTCATGCCGCAGCTGAAGTGAGCTGCGCAAGCCCCGAAAGCTTACTTTGCGCCGCCCCGCTATCGATACTTTCCCTTGCCATTTCAACGCCTTCGGTCAGTGTGTTGACCTTATCTGCAATCATAAGGGCAGCCGCTGAATTTAAAAGAACCGCGTCACGATAGGCCCCTTGTGCACCATCTAATAGTGCGCGCAGTGCAGCTGCGTTATATTCTGGCGTACCGCCAACCGTTTCTTCGAAGGGGTGGACAGGCAAGCCTGCGTCTTCGGGGTGCACTTCAAATTCATGTACTGTACCATCCGTTTCAAGTGCGGCAACAAAGCTGGACCCGGTGATGGTCAACTCGTCCGTTCCATCAGAACCATGAACAAGCCAAGCGCGTTCTGATCCAAGCTTACCCAAGGTTTCAGCCATAGGGCGGATTAAATCGCGCGAAAACGCGCCGGTAATCTGACGTTTTGCGCCGGCGGGGTTCGTCAATGGCCCAAGGATATTGAAAATGGTGCGTGTGCCAAGTTCCAGCCGCGTTGGCATCACGTGTTTAATCGCTGGATGGTGCATTGGTGCCATCATAAAACCTACGCCGCAGGTTTCTAACGCTTGCTCAACGACCTCTGCGCCGACCATCACATTAATACCCAGCTCGCTCTGCACATCCGCAGTACCAGATTTAGAGCTGGCTTTGCGATTGCCATGTTTCGCAACGGGGACGCCTGCGCCGGCAACCGTGAAAATTGATGCGGTTGAAATATTCAGCGTGTGCTTGCCGGATCCACCGGTGCCGACAATATCGATCACGCCTTCAGGTGCTTTCACAGGCACACATTTTGCGCGCATCACTGCAGCGGCCGCAGCGTATTCATCAACGGTTTCACCCCGCACCCGCAGCGCCATGAGAAACCCGCCAATCTGGCTAGGCGTGGCGTTGCCCTCGAACAACTCGTTAAAGGCGCTTTCGGCTTCTTCACGGGTAAGAGGGCGTTCAGCAGAAATCCCGATGAGTGGCTTTAAAATTTCGCTCATGCCGGGACTTTCATTTCATTCAGGAAATTCTGCAGCAGGGCATGGCCATGTTCTGAGGCGATGGATTCCGGATGAAACTGCACGCCATGAATGGGCAGCTCACGGTGTTGCAGCCCCATGATGGTGCCATCTTCCAGCTCCGCTGTGATTTCCAGACATTCTGGAAGGGTCTCACGTTCAACAACCAGCGAATGATATCGTGTGGCTTCAAATGGGGTCGGAAGACCCGCAAACAGGCCTTTGTCTTTGTGATGCATTGTCCCCATTTTGCCGTGCACGATCTCGTGGCAGCGAATGACCTTCCCGCCAAATGCCTGACCAATGCTTTGATGTCCAAGACACACGCCCATCAAGGGTGTTCGCGTTTCGCGGGCTGCTTCAACCATCGCAAGGCAGATACCGGCATCATCTGGGGTACAAGGCCCGGGTGACAGCAGAATGCCGGCAGGGTTCATCGCCATCGCGTCTTGCACGTTCAGGGCATCATTACGATGCACTTCAATATCCGCGCCAAGTGAGCCCAGATAGTGCACCAGATTATAAGTAAAGCTATCATAGTTGTCGATTAGCAGCAGCATGGTTTGCAGTCTCGTTTTGGACTGGCGGGGCAGGGGCCCGCCACGGTATAGTGGTTGCAACATACATGTTCAGGGATGTGGGGCAGCGTCAAGAGGGGTTTGCCACAGGCAAACAACGACTTGCCTAATTCGGCACTTTGAACAAAGAAGATGGTACAAAGAGAGGCACGACAGCTATGCGAGGGTTTCTAAGTGGCGTGAGCATTGGCGCAGTGGTTGCCGCCATTGGCGCAACAGCGGTGTCACTTTGGGTGCCATTGCCATTGAAGTTGCAAGTCCCGCCGCCTCCGGCCGGTGTACCGGCATCCAGTCAGACCAGTTCCACAGCTGAACAACCCAATACGCCTCCACGTGAAGAGCCCGCGATCACACCACGCGAAACTGTTATTGCACCCGAAAGCCTTGCAGCACCGGATGCGCAAGACAGTGCGCAAACTTTGGACGCCCCCGATGATATTGCCCAGATCACTCCAGAAACGCCTGACCCAAGCGCGACTGACCGTATAAATCAAGGCGAACAAGAACCAAAACAGTTGCAAGCTACGCAACCGGTTCCCGCGCTGGAAATCGCAAATGACAGTGCCTTGCCGCCAACCGAATTGCCCATTGCTATTGAACCCGGTGGTCCTGTTGACGAGAATGCTCCTATCCCCGAATTTGTAGGCAGCCCAGATCTTGCCGATCTTCCGGCCAAAGCTGCAGAGCCACAGAATTCTGTATCTGCGCCAGATTTAGAAGCTGAATTAACCGCATCACAAGATGCGCCAGCGCGCCCTCCTAAGGTCGGAGAACCTGTTCTTGAAAACATCGCGGAAGGTCGTTTGCCAGATGTTTCAAGTTCAGTTGTCTCTCCTGTAGGACACACAGATGACGCACAACCAGCGCAATTATCTGTGCCAGCGCCTGCGCAAACGGCTGAACTTTCAACCGAAAGTGCTGTACCACCGCCAGCAGCACCCGCTGTCCCGGATGAAATTGCGCTTGTCGCGCCTGCCGAGGGGCAGGAACCGCAGCTCTCACGGGATGCACAAAGTGCAGCGCCCGTCGAGAACGCTCGCCCCAGTCAGCTTGAACCTATCGTACAAGGTGAACCCGCAGCTGTTGTGTCTAAAAGCGCCGCACCGCCACCAGCGGCCCCCGCCGTTCCTACTGAACGTGCTCTTGTAACACCAACAGAGGGGCAGGAGCCATTATTTGCTCAAGAAAGCGATGTAGCAAGCCCCCTGAAAAATACGCTGCCTGCGCAACTTGAACCTGTCACGCAAGGTACGCCTGCAACGGTCGTTTCAGAAACGGCCGCGCCGCCGTCAACACAACCAGAGACTGCACCAGAACCCGAGCTGAGATCCGACATTGCAGAAATCAAGCCAAACCTGGAATCCTCTACAGATCCCTCGACGGCAGAAATTGATGTGACGCAGCCATCCCCCGTCGCACCAGCGCAATCAGACGTGCCCAACCAAAACGGTTTGATTTCAAACGCCGCTCCAAATGTCACCCCAGTGGTGCGCGAAGCCGTCGCGCCAGAGGCAGTCGGCACACCGCCCTCGCTTCCCTCTGAAGGGGTCACACCGCCTGTACGCAATCGCCCGTCTTTGGTGGAACGGGATTTTGCCTCAGCCAACATCCAAGAGGGCAGCACAGGCATTGGGCGCCCCGGCCTGACTTTGATCACGCAAGGTGATCCGCAAGCCGTAGAGAATGAAAGCGACGCAGAACCCGTTGCACCTATCGATCTGCCGCCGTTTAAAGCCAATGCAGAAGACTTCAAGCTGGTCGATAATCGTCCCCTGATGTCGATTGTCTTGATTGATGATGAAAATGCTTTTGGTGCGGAAGCATTGGCGGATTTCCCGTATCCGCTCAGCTTTGCCATCAACCCAGAAGATCCCAAGGCCACGCAAAAGGCCGCCGAACGGCGCGCTGCTGGTTTTGAAGTACTGATGCTGGTTGATCTGCCACAAGAGGCAACCCCACAGGATGCCGAGACCGCATTAGAGGTCTGGGGTAATGAGATCCCGAATGCGCTCGGCGTGCTTGAAGGGGTAACGACCGGATTTCAGGGCAATCGCCCGCTGGCAGATCAGATTTCAGCTGTTGTCGAAGCCCGCGGTCTTGGCATGGTGATGCAGAACAATGGGCTGAACACAGTGCAAAAACTGGCCGCACGTAATGGCGTTCCTGCAAGCGTTGTCTTTAGGGATTTTGATGGCGCGGGGCAGGATCCACGTGCGATCCGACGTTTTCTTGATCAAGCAGCATTCCGCGCAAGCCAAGAGGGCGCTGTGATCATGCTTGGACGTTTACGAGCCGATACGATTTCTGCCTTGCTGTTGTGGGGTCTGCAAGACCGCGCCTCTCGCGTGCAATTGGCCCCTGTTTCTGCAAGTTTATCAGCCCAACAAGCTGAGAATTAATCCCGGATCATTCGACAGAAACGCGCACGCAGCATTTGTCTTATTCTCATAGCGCTTGTGTAGATGCCTTGCGGTTTTATCAACGCATCGGCGCATAACGTTCCTATGAAAAGCAATCAGTTCCAGAGCGAGCTGCAGTACTCACGGAACACCAAGCCTTTTAGCTTACCTGTTGTCAGGTATAGAAAGTTTTTGTAGTAAAGTGTTATGGTATAACATGCCGGTCTTTCAAATCCGACTTCGGTTCAGCACTGCAGGGGGCTCCGAATTGCGATCTGTGACAAGGATTATTGACGTGAAAGACCTAGAGAACCAAATTCCTCCTGCAAGTGTTCTGGATTTGGCCAGCGTTTACCGCACCGCTGAGACCTCAGGGATATACAAACTCGGGAATGTCGGTTGTGGCGCTGTTGTTGTCGAGCGAGCGCCAAACGCTGCGTTGAAATCTTGGATCGAAGCACTTGATCCTGAATTGCTGCCGAACGCACGGGGCATATTGCGTCCTGACGGCGTCTTAAAGGCGGTGCATCAGGTGTGTGATCAATCCGGGATACCGGAGGGAGCTGAACGCGACGCATTTGCCGAGGACATCACAGACCTTTCAACACATTTCGCGGCTTTTATGAATGCACCATATCTGCGTTTGCGTTTGGATGTGATCACAACAAATGCCTGCCGCAAATTTCATATCGATGCAGTGACAGCGCGTCTTGTTTGCACCTACCGTGGCCAGGCCACTCAGCTTGCTGAAATCGATGCAAGTGGTGAACCGGGTCAAATCATGTCGGTCTCGCAAGGTTGCCCCGTGGTCATGCGCGGAACAAATTGGGCGGGCGATTCTCCGACAAGATTGCGCCACCGCTCTCCTCCTATTGAAGGGACCGGAGAAACCCGCCTCTTGCTGGTTTTGGATCCGATTTATGATTTGGAGAACGACACGTACTGATTACTGCGGACTATGGTGAGTGACTTGACAGAATCTTGAATAGCATGCACCAACCCCATTGATGGTTCCCGTCCGACGTTGTCAAACCGGGATGAAAAGGGAACGCTGTGCAGCACGGTTCACGTGCTAAATCAGCGACTGCCCCCGCAACTGTGAGCGGTATGTGCTCTGTCAAAACCACTGGTCTGAAAGGCTGGGAAGGGACAGAACATCAAAGCCGTAAGTCAGGAGACCTGCCATCAAAACTGTAACTTAACCCGAGCGGGGTGGCTCGGAAGGTGGCTTATATGACTGATTATTCGGCACGCGCCGTTCACATTGTTGGCTTCTCTTGCACCTCGCATCATTGCAGAGGGCGAAATGGGCCGTATCAAATCCCATCGAATTTCAGTTTGCATCAGTTGTAAACACAAGGGCACATCCTGCAAGCCGGGATATGACATGATTGAAAAGCTGCGCGCTGCTATTGACGCGGCGGGCGACGCTATTGGCGAAAGTTTTGAGATTTCCGGCGTGGCCTGCATGGCGGGTTGTGATCGACCCTGCACGGTCGCCTATTATGGGTCACGCAAGGCGACGTATCTTTTTGGCGATATCGACCCAGAAACCGACATCGAAGACCTTGTCGCCTTTGCCCGCCAATATGCCTATTTGCACGATGGCTGGTGTTCTTCTGTGGACCGGCCGGGCAAGCTGAGAAAGTCGACTTTGGCGCGCGTTCCATCAAGCTTTATTGCTTTGGAACCGACCGAGGAGTTTACGCAATGAGCCACGCGAGACTAGAGGTCGACACTCTAAGCTGGCGGCCGTCTGCGAAAGAACCGCTTATTCTGCACCCGACAAGTTTTGTGCTCGACTGTGGCCGCATCTTGGGAGTCGTTGGCCCAAATGGCGCAGGTAAATCCACCTTGTTGCGATCCCTGTATCGCTATCAGACCCCATCCACCGGAACCATAAAAGTAGATGGTCAGGACATCTGGAGCATGCCGCCTAAAGCTGCCGCGCGGATTGTGGCCGCAGTTTTACAAGAGCAACCAAATGACTTTGCATTGACGGTGCGCGATATTGTGACACTTGGACGATTGCCTCACCGGCGGGGATTTGCATCGCCCGGACAAAACTGTGCTGATATCATCGAAAGCGTTCTGGAAAAGGCAGATCTACTTGATTTCGCGGATCGTCCTTTAGGCACTTTGTCAGGAGGAGAACGCCAGCGGGTCATGATGGCGCGCGCGCTTGCGCAAGACCCCCGGTTATTGGTGCTTGATGAACCGACAAACCATCTGGACATCCAACATCAGCTTGAACTCCTTCAGCTTGTGAAAGACATGGACGTCACTGTTGTTGTGTCGCTGCACGATCTCAACATGGCCGCCGCGTTTTGTGACGACATTTTGGTGATGGAAAACGGTCAGATGATCGCTTTCGGACCTCCTGAACACGTCCTGACCGAGCCATTGGTTTCTGGCGCTTTCCGCGTTCAAGCACAGCTAGAAACGCTGAGCAAAAGCCAATCCAACCATTTTTCTTTTCAACTTAACTCATGAAAGGATTTCTCATGAAATCTCTCCCACTGGCTCTCGGGTTCTCCTGCGTTGCGTCCATGGCAATTGCGGATACCACCGTGCAAAGCTGCAACCGTGATGTGACGTTTGACACGGTTCCAACCGCTGCAATTTCGAATGATGTGAACCTCACGGAAATGATGCTGGTTCTTGGTCTGGCCGATAAAATGGTAGGCTACACAGGCATTTCCGGCTGGAAAACGCTCGACGAAGAGATGCGCGCTGGTGTTGAGCAACTGCCGGAACTTTCTGCGAAATATCCAAGCAAAGAAGTCCTGATCGGTGCCAACGCAGACTTTTTCTTTGCTGGTTGGAACTACGGTATGAAAGTCGGCGGTGAAGTGACCCCAGAGACTTTGTCTCCATTTGATATCAAGGTTTATGAACTGACCGAGAGCTGCATTCACATCGGTGAAAAAGACAAGGTCAGCATGGATGACATGTACAATGACCTTCTTAATCTCGGCGTGATCTTTGACGTTTCAGACAAAGCTGAGGAGTTGGTCACTGGGTACAAAGCCGATTTGGCCAACTTCACCGCAAGCTTGAATACGGGCGACGAAGCATTGCGCGTTTTTGTTTACGACAGTGGTGAAGATACGCCATTTACAGCAGGCCGTTACGCGATGCCAACCGCGCTGATCGAAGCTGCTGGCGGTAAAAACGTTCTGGACGATTTTGAAAAGAGCTGGGCGACTGTGACTTGGGAAGAAGTTGTGGAACGCAACCCCGAGGTTATCGTGATCGTGAACTACGGCAATGTAACCGCAGAAGAAAAACGCGCCTTCATGATGTCGAACCCAGCCTTTGCAGATATCGACGCGGTGAAGAACGACCGTTTTGTCACGCTGGAATATGTCGAAGCAACGCCAGGGCCGCGCAACATCGCTGCAATCAAAAAGCTGTCTTCTGCCTTCTGGGGCGAATAACCCATGGCCACCGAAGTACGCAAATTTCCCTCCTCTTTTGGGACCGTTCGTCTGTCAAGAAACATCATTCTGGCGGCACTTTTGGTGCTTGCTTCGGTGACGGTAGCTGTGAGCGTAGGGGCGGTGCCCGTCCCTGCGACAACGGTTTGGGGAGTTGTTTTGAACAAACTTTCACCCGACCTTATTGAAACAACATGGTCGAAAGGGCGGTCAGCAATTGTATGGGATATCCGTTTCCCTCGCGTTTTGTTGGCTTTGATGGTGGGCGCAGGCTTGGCGGCCGTCGGGGCGTCTCTCCAGGCGGTCACGCGCAACCCCTTGGCAGACCCCCATCTTTTAGGGATTTCAGCAGGTGGCGCCTTTGGTGCGATCCTTGCCTTGTTACACACCGGGCTATTCTTGGGGCTTCTCACGGTGCCGCTTTTGGCTTTCGCAGGCGCGCTTGTGGCAACTGGATTGGTGTTGGCAGTATCGAATTTCGCGCAGGCAACCAGCGCGGATCGGCTGATCCTGACCGGTGTTGCGATCTACTTTATCATCATGGCCGCAGCAAATATTCTGATCTTTCTTGGTGATCCCCGCGCTACGCATACCGTTGTTTTCTGGATGCTTGGTGGGTTGGGCCTCGCCCAATGGTCCCACCTTATCTATCCGTTGATTGTCCTCGTACCTTGCCTGGGATGGCTCTATTTAAGATCAGCAGACCTGAACGCGATGACCATTGGCGATGAAACAGCTGCAACGCTTGGATTGAATGTGGTGCGTTTTCGACTTTCCATATTTGTTATCGGGGCGATGATTACGGGCGTTATGGTGGCGTTTTCGGGCATCATTGGCTTTGTCGGATTGATGGTACCGCACATTGCTAGAACTTTGGTCGGCGGAGATTATCAAAGACTCGTACCGGTTTCAGCGCTCTTTGGTGGGGTGTTTGTCTTATGGGCTGATGTCATTGCCCGTACCATCATGGCCCCTGAAGACATGCCGATCGGCATCGTCACAGGATTGGTTGGTGGCTGTTCTTTTGTATGGCTCTTGCGAAGGCGGTAAAACCGCTTCCACAAAATTGTTGAATTTGACAGGGGAACTACGTTCGAAGGGGACTTGTCGTTGCAAACCTCTTTGCTGCGGCAATCATGCCCAGGCTAGTTTTTGCTGATGTCTTAAAGGCCGCGAGCCGTCACGAGCGATCCAATAGTGCACGTCTGCTAGTTTAGGGCAGGGCGGCAGTAACATACTATTCCAGCCGTCAACGCCCCTTTTTCTAAGACAGGCAAAGCTAAATCATGGGTTCGAACGTCTGGTCTTTTTTCTTGGGAAACAGTGCATGATCCATCGCCTGTTGTGCGCCAATATACGTTTCAAAATGAACCGCGCAATCGGCACCATTTGAAACGACAACACCATATTCTGCTGACGACGCATAACATTCCTGTTGTCCAGTACGCCGTCGCAGGAAGGGTTCCACACTATGATGGTTTCCAGCGATCGTCGCACAAGGGATACCGGACCAGCTGCCCGCACTTGAGATGTGACAATGACCTGAGACAATTTGCATGATATTCGCACCACTTTCCAACAAAGCGGCTTTCAGAACGTCAGGCTCGTCCAATCGATAGGCATCAACAGGCATTTGCAGCGCAGAAGGGTTGTGATGAAGGATCACGATAACAGGTAAATCTAAATCCTTTGCGTCAGAGAGCTGTGCGTGGATCCAGTCACGCTTTTGCTTGGAAAAACCTCCTCGTGCACGGCCCGGTTCAGAGCTATCGAGTACAAGAATACAATGCCCCTTTATATCGCGTCGGCATTGAATATATCCGTTTGGATCCATTTCAAAGTTTGTCGCAGCGGATGTGTAAACTGTTCGATCGTCATGATTTCCAAGTGTCACACATTGAGGGACTTCGTATTGGCAGCGTAACCTGTCAAAAACCGCATAGGCTCCGGCATCACCTTTATCGGCGATATCACCAGCGAATACACAAAGGTCTGCATCGCTATGGCGCTGAACTGCGTGTTGAAGCGCCAGATCAAAACGTTCGGTTGTGTCCATATTTGGACTTGGGCTTCCCGGTGAAACCAAATGCAGATCGTTCATCACGACGATCTTTAACATATCATCGCAGTCTGCGTTGGGCTCCAAACACGTCATAGGGTATCCAATAGTATAAAAATAATTCACAAAGCGTTCGGAATATTGACAGCCATTTGTTTGTATCTGAAGTGGGCAGCGCAATGTGTGTGCTGCCCAGTCTGATTAGCTATTACCTGTTCCGGTAAAACGTGCAGCATCTGCAGCGGCACGGCGGATGGCGTTGGATTTATGGACGGTTTCCATATATTCGGCTTCAGGATCACTGTCGTAAACGACACCGCCGCCGGCCTGAATGTAAAGTTTTTCATCCTGAACGATTGCAGTGCGCAGCGCGATGCACATGTCCATGTCACCCCCGGCAGAGAAATATCCCACACCGCCACCATAAACACCGCGTTTTTCAGGCTCCAGCTCGTCGATGATTTCCATCGCGCGCACTTTGGGGGCACCAGAAACAGTTCCTGCCGGCATGCCCGCAAAAAACGCATCCAGCGCGTCTTTGTCTTCATGCAATTCGCCGACGACGTTTGAAACAATATGCATGACGTGGCTGTAGCGTTCGATGATGAACTCTTCAGTTGGGCGCACAGTACCGATTTTGGCAACGCGCCCCACATCATTCCGGCCCAGATCCAAAAGCATCAGATGCTCAGCCAGTTCTTTTTTATCGGCGAGCAGGCTTTCCTCATGTGCTTTGTCTTCCTCGGGCGTGGCACCACGGGGGCGGGTGCCTGCAATGGGACGAATTGTGACCTCATCGCCAAAGACGCGGACCAGAATTTCGGGGCTCGCTCCGATCACCTGAAAGCCACCGAAGTTAAAATAAAACATAAAGGGAGATGGATTGGTGCGACGCAGAGAACGGTACAGCGCGAATGGGGGCAGGGGGAAATCCTGCGTCCAGCGCTGCGCCGGCACCACCTGAAAGATATCGCCGGCCTTGATATACTCTTTGGCTTTTTCAACGGCCTGTTTGTAGCCTTCATGGGTGAAGTTGCTAACAGGTGGGGAGATTTCACGAGCATCGCCAAGGTCGCGCGTGGCGGCAGGCATCGCGCGTTCTAGATCACGCACTGCGTCCATCACGCGTTCTGCGGCCTGTGCATAGGCTGCGCGTGCGGATTGCCCATCACCAGCCCATGCCGGTGAGACAACGGTTACCTCTCCTTTGACGCCATCAAGAACTGCAATCACCGAGGGGCGCATCATCACAGCATCCGGCAAGCCCAGCGGATCAGGATTGACGTTGGGCAGATATTCGACATGACGGATCATATCATAGCCCAGGTACCCAAAGAGACCTGCAGCAGCCTGTGGTAGATCATCAGGCAAATCGATTTTGCTTTCTGCGATCAAAGCGCGCAGGTTATCAAGCGGATTTCCGTCCTGTGCGGTAAAGCTGTCTTCATCAAATCGTGCCTGACGGTTCAACTCTGAGTGGGTGCCACGACTGCGCCAGATCAGATCAGGTTTCATACCGATAATGGAATACCGGCCGCGTATTTCACCACCTGTGACAGATTCGAGGATGAACGCATCTTTTTGCGCGCCGGTCAGTTTCAGCATCAAAGAGACAGGCGTGTCCAGATCTGCTGCAAGGCGCGTGTAAACAACCTGATGTTCACCCGCATCATAAGCTTGGGCAAAACGATCGTATTCAGGGATCAAAGCCATTTTCTATTCTATCCGCCTTGATTAGTGAAAATTTGCCAGAACGGCATTCACCGCATGCTGGTCAATCTGAGGGCGCGCGCGCACTTGCGCATCTTCGACAAATGCACGGAACAATGCCTGCGCCAAAGACTGGTTGAGCTGCTCATCAATTGCATTTGCCATCAACGTCAACTCTGCGCTGTCCGCAGGTTCCAGAATCTCATCCAGACGCACAACGACAGTGCTGTCATCTCCCTGAACAACAGCCAATTCGCCAAGTTCGAGTTCAAAGATACGGTTCAACATGTCGGCAGGTGTGGTGTCGATATAGGCTGTGCGTGTCAGGCCTGTTTCAATCAATACATTGGCTGCTTCCGGAAAATCACCCTGCTCCTGTACTGTTTTCAACAGATCATCGGCCTGTGCTCTCAAAGCTTGCTCGCGTTGGTTTTCCAGCCATGCGGTTTCAACTGCAGCCTGTGCATCCGCAAAGGGTTCGGGACGTGGGGCGAGGACCTCATCAAGGCGTAAGGCGTAAAGGCTGCCGTCTTCAAGGAAATCAACCGATGGGAAATCTTCAGCCTGGACAGCGGCCGCTTTGGCGCGAAAACCTGCATAGGCAGCAATTTCACCATCAAATTCGGCGTGCCAGTCGATTTGCGCCAGAGACATACCTTCGTCTTGTGCAAGCTCTTCAAGGGTCGCACCACCTGCAAGAAGGTCTTCAATCTCTTCGCCTCGCTGCTCGATCACGCGACGTGCACGTCCAATGGCAAGTTCATTTTGCAACTCGTCCCGGACATCTTCAAAAATGGTCGTGCGTGCAGCCAAAGTGCCATTTACTCGGTAAAGGGCAGGGCCCAGATCCGTTGAAAAAGGGCCAACCACGGCACCAATTTCTGCCGCAAACAGCGGGTCTCCCGCCTCACCCAAAGCCTCTTTGGTGAGATCGCCCAGATCGACATCCTGCAAGGTTAACCCACGATCAATCACCAGCGTTTCAAAGGAAGTGCCGCCAAGATCTAGCTGCGCTTTAGCAGTCTCTGCTGCGTCTTGATTGGCAAAAACCAAACGTTCCACAAGACGGCGCTCGGGCTGCTGATAGAAATCTGCGCGCTGTTCAAAGAGGTCTCGCAGCGCGGTTTCATCTACATCGACCTCACCCACCAGTGCTTCTGGTGTCAGCTGCACATAGGTGATGACCTTGGTTTCCGGCAGGGTGAACGCATCGATATTTTCGTCATAAAAGGCACGCAATGTGGTCTCGTCTGGGGCCTCAGATTTAAGCGCCAGATCGGCGCCTGTCAGCGCCACATATGAAAAACTGCGACGTGCACCGATATAGGCGGTAAGCGTATCACCCAGAATTTCAGGCATTTGCACGCCGCCCATAATTGCGCCCTGCAACAGGGTGCGCGCAGTGCCTTTTCGGATATTGGCTTCGAACTCGCGCTCATTCAGGCCGGCGTTCTGCAGAGAAAATGCATAGGTTTCGCGATCAAACTGACCATCGATTCCCTGAAACGCCGGGATCTCCAGGATCTCGCGTTGCAAGTTTTCATCGCCCGTTGACACCCCCAAGGCGCGCGTTTCGTTGTCGATGGCTGCAACTGAAATCAGTTGAGCCAGCACATTCCGATCCAACCCAAGCGCCGCCATTTGTGAGATGGGCAGGGTCTGACCTGTTTGTGCCTGCAGTGCGCGTTGCTCTTGCTGCAATTCGCGGGCAAAATCCTGCACGGTGACATTTTCATCTCCGACGCGGGCAACGCTTGAGGCAGAGCCTGTAAAGCTGACGGCGCCAAAGCCCATTAATCCGACAATAAGCATCCCCATAAGGATCCAGACGAAGGTTTTCGAAAGTTGTTTCATCGTTGTTGCCCTGCTGGCCAAAATCCTGTTTCCACACTCATCGTGATTGACTGACCTCGCGCCAGTCTTTGAATGCAAAACGTTTCGCTGTTCTGAATACGCCGCCCCCTGCAAAGGAGCAAGACACAGCCGCTTGTAAGACAGGCTGTTTCGACGCTCGCACGTTACTTTTCCGGGGTGAACGCTGCAATTCGATCAAACAACTGCGCAATCCCTGCGCTGTCCGCGTTTGCAAATGCAATCCGAAACTGACGCGCGCCAGCTGGATCATCCGCAGGGCAAAACATTGTCCCCGGCAACATCAAAAGCGAAGATTGTTCAACAAATTGCCGCGCAAGCACAGTCGAGGATTGCGTATAAGGATGTTCAACATAGGCAAAATACGCCCCCAAGCCCAAAAGCTTCCAACCTTTCTGCGCGATTTGTCCAAACCCATCTGCAATGGCCTGACGGCGGCGCAGAATCTCATCACGCTCCCCGGCAAGCCAGTCTTGCAAATGTTTGATCCCCCAATGGGCGGCAACTTGCCCCAGCTGATTGGGGCAAATCGTCATTGTATCCAGAAATTTTTCAATCTCTGCCAGCCGATCTTGCCCCGCTATAATTGCGCCAACGCGATGTCCTGTCAGCCGATAGGCCTTGGAAAATGAATAAAGCTGAACAAAGTGTTTTTGCCAGTTAGGTTCTGAAAACAGCTGATGTGGCGCGCCTGTGCGGCTGTCAAAATCACGGTACGTTTCATCAACGATCAACACCAGATTATGGGCAACCGCCAGATCATAAAATGCTTTGAGCAGACCCTCGGGGTATTCAACGCCACAAGGATTATTTGGCGTTATCAATACAATAGCGCGCGTACGAGAGGTAATTTTCGTTGCCGCTTCCGTAACCGAAGGCATCATCTGCGCGCCAACGGGCAGGGGGATTGTCTTTACCCCAGCCATGTCCAGATACATTTTATGATTAAAATACCAGGGCGTGGGCAGGATAACTTCATCCCCTTCACCACAAAGACTGGCAATTGTCGCGGCAAATGCCTGATTGCAGCCCGAGGTGATACCGATCTCATTTGATGTCACATCTGCATCATAGTGCACACAGGTTTGCACGGCGAGCGCATCGCGCAATTCAGATCGGCCAAGGACAGCCCCATAAAGATGGACACTGTCGTCTTGGAGCGCAGCTGACGCCATCGCATCGCGAAGCGCTGCCGGCGGTGGGTCAGTCGGGGCGGCCTGGCTGAGGTTCAGCAACGGTTGTTCAGCGGGAAAATCACGCCCGCGGATCCAGTTGCTGGATTCCACAATCGGTGAGACAAAGGTTGATTGCGTGCGCGACTGCTGCATGACGGCTCCTTACATTCCATTAGGGCAAGGTGTTCATAAACCACAGTCTGGCGCAAGAAAAAGCGCGCCCAAAGGCGCGCGTTTTAACTTAATCTATCGGCTTGGCCTTAGTCCGTGCCGCGATAAGGTTCTACATATTGCAACGCCATATCCCATGGGAAAAAGATCCAGGTGTCCTGACTGACTTCTGTAATGAATGTGTCCACCTGTGGCCGTCCCTGCGGTTTCGCATAAACCGTTGCAAAATGCGCTTTTGGGAACATCTCACGCACCAGCTCAAGGGTTTTGCCGCTGTCGACAAGATCATCAATGATCAAAACACCTTCGCCCTGATCTCCCATCACGTCGGCTGCGGGCGCTTTGAGCACTTCAGCCTGACCACGGTCCTGATGGTGATAGGAGCGCACAGAAATTGTATCAACGGTGCGAATGTCCAACTCGCGGCTGACAATCATTGCCGGCGCCATGCCTCCACGCGTGATCGCAACAACAGCGCGCCATGCGCCCTCATCCGGGCCCTGGCCATCCAGACGCCACGCCAACGCGCGGCTATCGCGGTGGATTTGATCCCAGCTGATGTGGAAGCCTTTTTCATGCGGGAGACGATCAGTCATTTTTTGCTCCTAAATTGCGCGCCTATAGCGCTGCGAGCTTGACACCCAAAGCAGCCAAAAGGCCACCAAATATACGGTCAATTACGGTTTTCAAGCTGATATAGCGCTGCCGCGTTTTCTCCATCGAAAACAAGCGCGCAACCAGCGTATTCCATGCCATTTCACCCAGAAAGATACAAAATAGCAAAAGCACAAGGCTGAGGATACTGCTTTCTGGTGGGACGGTCCCTGCAAAGACAGCTCCAAAAAACACGGCAGCCTTTGGATTTGAGAACTGCGTGAACAACCCTAAACGAAAAGCACCAAAAGCGCTTTTGGGAAGAGAGCGTAGCTCTCCCTCATCGAGAGGTTGATTGGCGCTGCGCCAAATGTTCCAAGCCATCCAAATCAGGTAACAAGCACCAAAGATCCGCAGCGCCGTGAGCGCAAATGGCGCGTAGTCAAACAACAATGTCAGACCACAAAGCGCCGCAAGTGCCCAAGTGATTGCGCCCATGCCAATTCCCACCGCAAGTGCAAAGCCGCTGCGCAACCCGTGTTTCAGACCAATACGTGCCGCCATCAAGACCGCAGGCCCTGGACTAATTGCAGCCATCAGGCACAAGGATATTGAGGCCACGAAAGCTGCAATCGTCATTTATATTTAACCTTTTGCCATATCAGGCGCATCAACGGCCTTCATGCCAACCACATGGTATCCTGCGTCCACGTGTAGGTTTTCACCTGTTACGCCTGAACCAAGATCGGACAGCAGATATAGTGCAGAGTTTCCAACATCATCAATGGTTACATTGCGGCGCAGCGGCGAGTTATACTCATTCCATTTCATGATGTATCTGAAATCACCAATCCCGCTGGCTGCAAGCGTTTTGATCGGGCCTGCTGAGATCGCATTTACCCGAATGCCGTCTTTGCCAAGATCTTCTGCCAGATATTTAACGGAAGCTTCCAGAGCAGCCTTTGCGACGCCCATGACATTATAATGTGGCATCACCTGTTCTGCACCATAATAGGTAAGCGTCACAGCACTGCCGCCATCTTTCATCATTTTTTCCGCTCTCTGCATCACGGCAGTGAAGGAATAAACAGAGATATCCATGGTCAGTTGGAAGTTCGCGCGTGACGTATCGACGTAACGACCACGAAGTTCGTTTTTGTCTGAAAATCCAATCGCGTGGACAATAAAGTCCAGCTTTCCCCATTTTTCCTCAAGCGCAGAAAACAGAGCGTCGATTGAGCTTTCATCCGCAACATCACATGGCAGTACAATGTCGGTGCCCAATTTTTCAGCCAGAGGCGCGACCCGTTTTTTAAGCGCCTCCCCCTGATAGGAAAACGCAAGCTCTGCACCTGCGTCGGCGCATGCTTTTGCAATACCCCATGCAATTGATTTATCGTTGGCAAGGCCCATGATGAGGCCACGTTTACCAGCCATCAGTTGACTAGACATTCAGGTACTCCGCCCATGATCACGTGATTAGCCGGTGTTTAATATGACATGCACGGTTCATCAAGGGTTGTCACCCTTGCCTGTGTCGCTTTCCCTTTTTAGGGTGTGATAAATTCAAAACGAGGGTCCCATGTCAGATCGTAGCGGAATTTTTGCAGGCAATGATCCATTTTCTATTGCCCGAACCTGGCTTGCAGCCGCAGAAGAAAAAGAAATCAATGATCCCAATGCGATCGCACTATCAACGGTTGATGAAGATGGCATGCCTAACGCGCGCATGGTGTTACTGAAGGAAATTGAAAACAACGCATTCGTGTTTTACACCAATTACGACAGCACCAAAGCGCATGAAATCGAACATTGCGGCAAAGCAGCCTTTGTCATGCACTGGAAGACCTTGCGTCGGCAAATCCGGGTTCGCGGCACTGTGACTCGCGAAGATGGCATTCAGGCAGATGCATATTACAATTCGCGCTCTCTAAAGAGCCGCTTAGGGGCTTGGGCTTCAAAACAGTCCAAACCGCTTGAAAGTCGCGGCGCATTGGTTGCAAAAGTGGCTAAAATCACTGCAACAAAAGGACTTTCACCTGAAAGGCCCCCATTTTGGGGCGGCTACCGCATCGTTCCAACAGAGATCGAATTCTGGGCCGATGGAGATTATCGACTTCATGATCGCTTTCAATGGCGGAGAGATACCGCCACCCACGAGTGGGCGGTTCTCCGCCTCAATCCCTAAATTTGAGCAAAATTTCCATTTTATAACATCCTGAACAACTTTGACCTTGCAAATAGTTAGGGAATAGGCGCATTTGCATTTTGTAAAAGAACCATAAATGTAATGGAAACTCAGTGGTTGATGACAGAGGCATGAATGCGGCACTGCGCGTTCGCGGAATAGTAAAGTGGTTTGACCCTACCAAAGGCTATGGATTTATCCTATCGGACGCAGGTGGTCCTGATATTCTATTGCATATTAACGTTCTGCGTAACTTTGGACAAAGTTCAATCGCGGATGGTACCATTGTTGAACTCGCAATCCAAAATACTGAGCGCGGCGTTCAGGCCACGGAAATCCTCGAGATTCTCCCACCTTTACGTGATGAAACGCCTGTCTTAAGTGATTTTGCTGAGCTTGACATGAGCGAGCTGCATGCCAAACCTTTAAGAGCAGCCCGAGTCAAATGGTTTGACAAGGGCAAAGGATTTGGATTTGCGAATGTTTTTGGCTGCCCAGAAGATATCTTTCTCCATGTTGAAGTGCTCCGTCAATCGGGCCTCTCAGATTTGCAACCGGGCGAAGCCCTCGCAATTCGTGTCATCAACGGCAAACGCGGGCGAATGGCTGTTGAAGTCATGCCTTGGGAAGCGGCCAACGATTAATACACGAAAAGGTGTATTTTGGATGTGTGCGGCGGTGCTTTTTCAAAGCACTGCCGTTTTTGCATCTTGCCGGTCAGATCATGTTGACCTGCGGGGCGACTGGGGGCAGGTCGGCT
This sequence comes from Epibacterium ulvae, assembly GCF_900102795.1. GTDB lineage: Bacteria > Pseudomonadota > Alphaproteobacteria > Rhodobacterales > Rhodobacteraceae > Epibacterium > Epibacterium ulvae. The sequence continues at coordinate 97,951 of NZ_FMWG01000003.1, forward strand.
TTTCCATTGAACTGGCCGACACTTTTGAAGAGCGCGCACGTGGATTGATGTTTCGCGAGAGCCTGCCGCGCGGTTCGGGCATGCTCTTTGTGTACGAAGCGCCTCGCAACGCGCAGTTCTGGATGAAGAACACCTTGATTCCACTCGATATGATTTTCGTGGATATTCACGGAACGGTTCAACACGTGCATGAAAATGCTGTCCCTGGCGACCTTACCGCAATCGATGGTGGCGATGACATCTATGCTGTTCTTGAAATCAACGGCGGGCTTGCCCGGACATATGGGATTTCCAAAGGCACCGAAATACGTCACGAAGTTTTTTCAAAAAACACACCTCAATGGGCATGTTAGGGCTTTTCAATTCCAATCGTTCCGTTTAGGAAGCGCAACACGGTCGGGGCGTGGCGCAGTCTGGTAGCGCACCTGTTTTGGGTACAGGGGGTCGTGAGTTCGAATCTCGCCGCCCCGACCAATTTCTCCTATAAATGCACCCTAAGATCTTTGTGGTAGAGATTTTTTTTGTAAAAAATCATCACCGAACAGCGAATTTAGGCTTTTCAAATCAGATCGTTAAGTTTAGGAACTGCAGCACGGTCGGGGCGTGGCGCAGTCTGGTAGCGCACCTGTTTTGGGTACAGGGGGTCGTGAGTTCGAATCTCGCCGCCCCGACCAATTTTCTTAATAGCTGGAAAAAACAACGATAGATCGCCGTCTTTATGACGACGATTTTATACGTGATACGCCGGATTGGAATTCGATCTCAGATGTTGCAGCTTCATTTTAGCGCAAAAAATATGACGCGTAACAATGTCGTTTTTTTACGTAGATGGAATATTCAGCGACCCAGCTGCGATGATTGATCCTCGATCCGCCTGATCTTGCCAGTATTGAAATTAGACTGACTGGCGCAAGCCATTTAAGCTATTGATGTTTTTTTCCACGGTCGCATCATGGTTAATTTTTCCTTAACGGTGATGTATATTTTTGCCAAAATTATCGCCCATCACCCACCTTCAGTGTGATTTGGACGTCAAGTGAAAATAGCACTCTCAACAGGTAAATTTACCGTTGACGGCTTATGTGTAAATACGCCAATTTGTGTCTCACAAAGGGCCCCCTACAACATGTAGGTGACACAGACGCTCTTACCACAAGGACTAATGATCTCTAATAACGGGGCCATTTATGGGTCTAAGACGCTGGTTTTTGCCATCGTCCAAGGAGAAATTTGTCTCATGTGGTTTTGTCGATATGGCGCGTGATATTAGTTTGAACTGCAAAAGATAAAGGCAGAAGACATGAAAATCGAACGGAAGTTTACCACCGAAGGGCAGGACGCTTACGCTGGCCTAGAGTTTACATCAGCGACTTCCGAAATCCGCAATCCAGATGGCACTATTGTATTTCGTCTGGACAATATCGAAGTGCCCTCGGCTTGGAGCCAAGTTGCCAGCGATGTCATCGCACAGAAGTATTTTCGCAAAGCAGGTGTGCCGAGCGAGCTGAAGAAGGTTCGTGAAAAAGATGTGCCCGAATTCCTGTGGCGGTCCATGCCCGCAGGTAAAGATACGCCGTTAGAAGGCGAAACCTCATCAAAACAGGTGTTTGATCGTCTCGCGGGTGCATGGACTTATTGGGGCTGGAAGGGCGGCTATTTTTCCAGCGAAGAAGATGCCCGCGCATATTTTGACGAGATGCGCCACATGTTGGCCACGCAACGTGCCGCGCCCAATTCGCCGCAATGGTTTAACACCGGTCTGCATTGGGCTTATGGCATCGACGGCCCCGCGCAGGGGCACCACTATGTGGATTTCAAAACCGGCAAACTGGTAAAATCCAACAGCGCTTATGAACACCCGCAGCCGCATGCTTGCTTTATCCAGTCTGTTCAGGATGATCTGGTCAATGAAGGTGGCATCATGGATCTTTGGGTCCGCGAGGCGCGTCTGTTCAAATATGGATCTGGTACAGGCACCAATTTCTCTCATCTGCGGGGGGCAGGTGAGGCGCTTTCTGGCGGTGGCCAGTCGTCTGGCCTTATGGGCTTCCTAAAAATTGGTGACCGCGCTGCAGGTGCGATCAAATCCGGTGGCACCACGCGGCGCGCTGCAAAGATGGTGATCGTAGATGCCGATCATCCGGATATTGAGGACTTCATTCAGTGGAAGGTCCTTGAAGAGCAGAAAGTCGCCTCCATTGTGGCCGGATCTAAAATGCATGAGAAGATGTTGAATGACATCTTCATTGCGATCCGCAGCTGGGATGGCGCTGAATCCGATGCAACTGATCCAACAGTGAATTCGGGACTTAAGAAAGCACTTCGAGACGCGAAAAAAGTTGCAATCCCCGAAACATATATCAAACGTGTTCTGGATTACGCAAAGCAAGGCTACACCAGTATTGAATTCCCCACTTACGATACGGATTGGGATTCCGAGGCCTATAATTCCGTTTCTGGTCAGAACTCTAACAATTCTATCCGGGTCACAAACACCTTTCTGAAAGCGGTTGAAAAGGATGCAGACTGGCAGCTGATCAATCGTGTTGATGGCTCTGTCGCAAAGACCGTAAAAGCGCGGGATTTATGGGAAAAAGTAGGCCATGCAGCCTGGGCCTGCGCAGATCCAGGCATTCAGTTTCATGACACCGTGAACGAGTGGCACACTTGCCCAGAAGATGGTGAAATCCGGGGTTCAAACCCTTGTTCTGAATACATGTTCCTGGATGATACGGCCTGCAACCTAGCATCGATCAACCTGCTGACCTTTTTGCAGGACGGTAAGTTTCAGGTTGATGATTACATGCATGCCTGCCGTCTTTGGACGCTGACGCTGGAAATATCAGTGACAATGGCGCAGTTCCCGTCCAAGGAAATTGCACAGCGCTCTTATGATTTCCGCACCTTGGGTTTGGGCTATGCCAATATTGGCGGCCTATTGATGAACCTTGGCTATAGCTATGACAGTGACGAGGGGCGCGCGCTGTGTGGCGCCTTAACTGCGATCCTGACAGGCGTGTCCTACTCCACATCTGCAGAAATGGCGGGCGAGCTGGGCGCTTTCCCGGGCTATGCGAAAAACGCAGATCACATGCTGCGGGTTATCCGCAATCACCGCACAGCCGCGCGTGGTATGACCGAAGGATACGAAGGGCTTTCTGTGAAACCTGTTCCGCTTGATCTGGCAAATTGCCCAGATGCGCGGCTTACGGATCTCGCGATGAGCGCTTGGGACGAAGCGTTAGAGCTGGGCGAAAAGCATGGCTATCGCAACGCGCAGACCTCAGTCATCGCACCCACCGGTACCATCGGACTGGTCATGGACTGTGACACCACCGGCATTGAGCCAGATTTTGCATTGGTCAAATTCAAAAAGCTTGCTGGAGGCGGGTATTTCAAAATCATCAACCGTTCAGTGCCGGCGGCCCTAGAAGGGCTGGGCTACAGTTCTGCCCAGATTGAAGAGATTGTTGCCTATGCCGTTGGGCATGGATCTATCGGGAATGCACCAGCAATCAATCACATGTCGTTGCAGGGGCACGGATTTGGCCCGGTGGAAATCGCCAAAATTGATGCAGCTCTTGAAAGCGCGTTTGACGTGCGCTTTGTCTTCAACCAGTGGACACTGGGTGAAGATTTCTGCACCGGCGTTTTAGGCATTCCATCTGCAACCTTGAATGACCCGACATTTGATCTGCTCAAGCACCTTGGTTTCACCAAGGCAGACGTCAACGCGACCAATGATCATGTTTGTGGAACCATGACGTTGGAAGGCGCACCACATCTATTGCCAGAACACTATTCTGTCTTTGACTGCGCCAACCCATGCGGCAAAAAGGGTGAGCGTTATCTGAATGTTGATAGCCATATTAAAATGATGGCAGCGGCGCAGTCTTTTATTTCTGGCGCGATCTCAAAGACCATCAACATGCCAAACTCAGCCACGATTGAGGATTGCCAACAAGCTTACGAGTTGTCTTGGTCGCTCGGCATTAAGGCCAATGCGCTCTATCGGGATGGTTCAAAACTTAGCCAACCTCTTGCCGCAGCTTTGGTCGAAGATGATGACGAAGCCGCAGAGATTTTAGAAACGGGCAAGCCACAAGAAAAGGCAGCAGTGCTCGCTGAAAAAATCATCGAAAAAGTGGTAATTAAAGAGGTGATGAAATCCCATCGCACCAAGATGCCGCAGCGCCGGAAAGGCTACACACAAAAAGCAATTGTAGGTGGTCACAAGGTTTATCTGCGCACTGGCGAATATGAAAACGGCTCACTGGGTGAAATCTTTATCGATATGCACAAAGAAGGGGCCGGTTTCCGGGCAATGATGAACAACTTTGCCATCGCAGTGTCGGTTGGCCTGCAATATGGTGTACCGTTGGAAGAATTCGTGGATGCCTTCACCTTCACCAAATTTGAACCGGCTGGCATGGTGCAGGGCAACGACAGCATCAAAAACGCAACTTCTATTCTGGATTATGTCTTCCGCGAACTGGCAGTCAGCTATCTGGACCGCACGGATCTTGCCCATGTCAAACCCGAAGGCGCAACCTTTGATGATCTGGGACGGGGAGAGGAAGAGGGCGTCTCTAACCTTTCTGAAATCAGCGAAAGCGCGGCAAGCCGTTCACTGGAAGTCTTGAAACAGATTTCCTCTACCGGCTATCTGCGCAAGCGTCTTCCACAGGATCTGGTTGCCCTGCGTGGAGGCCAAGAGGGGGATGCAACCTCTTTTGACAATTCTGCTGCGCCGACGGAGGCCCTGCAAACCCTTGCTCCTGAAGCCACCTCAACCTCTGCGCCAGTTGGTATGGATGCCCGCACAAAGGCAAAGATGCAGGGCTATGAAGGGGACCCGTGCGGCGACTGCGGGAATTATACCTTGGTGCGCAACGGCACGTGCATGAAATGCAACACCTGTGGTGCTACATCGGGCTGCAGTTAACAGAACAGGGGGCGGGTGCGCTCGCCCTGTACATCCACAAAACCGCAGGCAAAACCATAGATCGAGCGGTGTAAAAAGCTGAGTTTTGTGGATGAAACTTGCCTCCTCATTACTTTGAGGAGGCATATTTTTGTCTTTTCAACGGCTTCTGAGAAAACTTCAGCATTAAATGTGGTAAATTTTATTTCTATTTTAACCATTAATTTTCAATAGATTATTTGCTGCCGTTAACCTTCATCCCTAAGGAAACGTGAAGTTAACCTATTTTCCGCACAATCATCAGTAACAATCAAAGGCGCCTAAACTGGCGCTCATGCTGTCATCTGTGCAGAAAGCAACCCTTATGTTCCGGCTTCGCTCACCCTTATTTATCGCCAAACTCTGCATCTGTTGCAGCGGTGCAATGGCGATATCGTCGCTGTCTTTAGCGGAAGAGACCAGTGGATTTTTTCTGGGTGCTGCGTCTAGCGAAAACCCAACAGGGCTTGGGTTTTGGTCGACACTACCGCGTGAACGCTTACCGCGGACCAACTTTAATTCAACCGTGGAAAATCAATCGTCACAACAAAACACAGATGACATCTTTGATGACCTGCAATTGCGTGCTGGCTATGATTTTGGCACAGCGTTGGGTTTCCTAAGCCTGCAACAAGGCGAAATGGGTGAAAAGAAAACGCCCGAAATTGGCATTGGTTTGATTTTCCCATTGGGGAACAATCTACAGATCAGCGGGCAGGTTTCGCGCACGGGTTTGCTTGAAGATGGGCAATCACGCCGAGATGGCGATAGTGCATTTTCTGTTGGCGCAACTTTTCAATTTTAAATCAAAAACTTATTAGGTCATTCTAATCCATAAGGTGCGCGACTATCGCGCACCTTTACCTGATTTCCTAAGGTCTTACTCCGCGTGAAGTTTTCCAAGGAAACCACGCATCTTCTCCGCGATAAGCGCGCCATCCTCTTCGAGGGCAAAGTGGCCAGTATCAAGAATGTTATAATCAACATCCTTCAAATCGCGCAGATACCCTTCGGCACCCGGAACCGGGAAGAATGCATCGTTCTTCGCCCATACCACCAGTGCAGGGGGTTGATGCTCGCGCAGGTATGCTTGCCATTCAGGGTATTTCGCAACATTGTTGCGGTAATCGTAAAATAGCCCAATCTGCACATCATGCATTCCAGGACGGCTCAGGAATTGATGATCCAACAGCCAGTTGTCAGGCAAGATCGCATCAGGATTACGCGTGCCGTGGGTATACTGCCAGCGCAGGCCCTCAACACTAAACACGTTGTCGATGATGAACTGATCGTGCTTGTCCTCACGGCCATTTTCCCACAGATGAATGATCGGCTCCCAAGTGTCTGGGTTTACGCCCTCTTCATAGGCATTCCCGTTCTGAATAATTAAACCTTCAATCTTTTCAGGGTGTTCCACTGCAATACGAAACCCAACAGGTGCTCCGTAGTCCTGAATAAACATCGAAAATTGATCAATTCCTTTTTGTTCCAAAAAAGCATCAACCGTTTCTGCGATATTGTCGAAGGAATATTCATAAACGTCAGGTGACGGGAAACTGCTTGCACCAAAGCTCGGATAATCGGGCGCGATCAGATAGTATTCATCAGACAAGTCATCGATAAGATTTCTGTATTGATGCGATGAACTTGGAAAACCATGCAGCAGAACCACAGCTGGGTTTTCAGGGTTTCCAGCTTCGCGGAAGAAAATTTCGACACCGTCAACAGTTTCGTAACCGTAGGAGGTTTCTGCCGCAGACAGGCTTGTGGTGGTTGCCAATAGGGCTGCGGGCAGGGTGAGGCTGAGCAATTTGTACATATCAGTTCTCCTTTGTGTAACTGTTATAAATTATTTCACTGGTTACACTAAAAGCACAGCCTTGCCTAACCAGTCAAGTGCCATTATAACGGTTACATGAAAAATTCTTCTGCTCCTTTTCAGTTTGTCGGAAATGATCTGGTTCTTGACTTTGTGAACACACGCCCCGTTCTGGACGGGGTTGAACATGATTTGATCACGACGCCACAGAACTTAGCTCAATGGCTGCATGAAAGCAGTGCACCGCCGACTTCAACGCATTGGAATGAAAGTGATTTTATGAGTGCACTGCATTTAAGAGATGCGCTCTCGTTGGTCCTCGCCGCACTTGCGGCTCAGTCGGTTCCTCCGCCACAAGCAGTGCAGGATGTGAATGCGTATCTTGTTGACTTTACGCTTAATATCCAATTGAATCACAGCGAAGCAGGATACCATATCCAGCCTATTCAGACAGAAATGTCACCACGCGCCTTTCTTGCATTTCTGGCGAAACAAGCAATTGATCTTGTGACAGCACAGGACGCGAATCGTGTTCGCAAATGCGCTGATCTCTCTTGTGTTTTAATGTTCAAAGATACGTCTAAGTCTGGTCGCAGACGGTGGTGCAGTATGGAAACCTGTGGCAACCGTAACAAAGTCGCCGCGTTTCGCAGCCAGTCGAAACAGGCGAGCGGTCTCGCATAAATTCGACCAAGGCCCGTCTTGGCAAGCGTGCGCAGACATGATACCGCGCCTTATGGATAACCGGCGACCCAACACGTTTGTTTGTCGAATCTCGCGCTGATTGAGCTGCGGGCTGGTTTCGTCGTTTTCTTCTTTATGACAACTTGCTATGCCCACGCTGTGCGCTTTTCAGCGCGCCTCGATACGCCTCGCAAGCAACGTGCCCGCCACAGGAGCTGTCATGACGACGATCAAATTGCACAACAGTAAGACCCGCAAGAAAGAGGTCTTTTCGCCCATCGATCCAAATAATGTGCGGGTCTATGTCTGTGGGCCGACTGTGTATGATCGGGCGCATCTGGGTAACGCGCGTCCCGTTGTCGTGTTTGATGTTTTGAACCGCCTCTTGCGCCATACATATGGCGAGGGGGCCGTGACCTATGTGCGAAACTTCACGGACGTTGACGATAAGATTAATGCAACGGCCCGCGCCCGAAAAGAAGCAGGGGCAGCCGGATCATTGGAAGATCTGGTACAAGAACGCACTGAAGAAACCATTGACTGGTATCTGAAAGATATGGGCGCGCTTGGGGCAAGCGAGCCTGACCACATGCCACGCGCAACCGCATATATTGCCCAAATGATCGTTATGATCAAAGATCTAATCACCAAAGGGCATGCCTATGCGGATGGAGCAGGGCATGTGTTATTTTCTGTAAAGAGTTACGAAGATTACGGCGCATTATCAGGTCGTTCTGTCGATGACATGATCGCAGGCGCACGCGTTGAAGTGGCAGATAATAAACGGGATCCGATGGATTTTGTTTTGTGGAAACCGTCCACGGATGAGCTGCCCGGATGGGACAGCCCCTGGGGGCGCGGGCGTCCCGGCTGGCATATCGAATGCTCTGCCATGGCGCGTGATCTATTGGGCGCAAGTTTTGATATTCATGGCGGGGGCAATGATCTGATGTTCCCCCATCATGAAAATGAAATTGCCCAAAGTTGCTGCACAAACCCGGATGGCGATTTTGCGCGCTACTGGCTGCACAATGAGATGTTGCAGGTCGAAGGAAAGAAGATGTCCAAATCTCTGGGCAATTTCTTTACCGTGCGCGATCTTTTAGATCAGGGTGTCCCGGGAGAGGTGATCCGTTTTGTTTTCTTACAAACCCATTACCGCAAACCCATGGATTGGACTGCGAAAAAAGCCGCAGATGCAGAAGCAACCTTGCGCAAGTGGCGGGCGCTGACTGCAGGCATCGAGCCCGCCGCCAGCGCTGCTGCCGCGGTCATGGACGCCATTGGTGATGATCTCAACACCGCTGGCGCATTGGCAGAACTGCATAAATTGGCCAGCGCAGGCGCCTGCGCAGATTTACTAGCTTCGGCACAGGCTCTGGGCTTGTTGACAGACGAAATGGGGGACTGGGCGGCCGTATCACAGGCACCGGATCTGTCGACTTATGAGACCCAAATGTTTGAAGCGCGCCAATCCGCAATGGAAAACAAAGACTTTGGCGAAGTGGATCGTTTGAAAGCCGCCTTTATCGCGGCAGGTCTTGAAGTGCGCATGTCTAAAACAGGAGTTGAGCTTATTCCGACAAATGGTTTTGACGCGTCAAAACTGGAGGATCTTTGATGCCAACCGAGCGTCTCTATCTATACGACACCACTCTGCGGGATGGTCAACAAACCCAAGGCGTACAATTTTCCACTGAAGAAAAGAAACAGATCGCCACCGCGCTGGACCACTTAGGTGTTGATTACATCGAAGGGGGCTGGCCTGGTGCAAACCCCACGGATAGTGCGTTTTTTGAAGAGGCTCCGGCGACCACGGCGCGGATGACGGCGTTTGGCATGACGAAACGAGCCGGCCGGTCCGCTGAAAATGACGATGTGCTTGCGGCCGTGTTGAACGCAGGCACCGCCGCAGTCTGCCTTGTGGGGAAAAGCCATGACTATCATGTGACGCAGGCCTTGGGGATAAATCTCGACGAGAATATCGAGAATATCAAAGCGTCAATCATGCATATAAAAGCGCAAGGACGTGAAGCGCTGTTTGATGCAGAACATTTCTTTGATGGCTATCACGACAACGCAGACTACGCACTGCGCTGCTGCAAAGCAGCTTATGACGCTGGCGCACGCTGGGTGGTCTTGTGCGATACAAACGGCGGCGCACAGCCTTCGACCATCTCTCATGTGGTAAAAGAGGTGATCGCCGCAGGTATACCCGGCAGCCATCTTGGTATTCACACCCACAATGACACGGAACAGGCGGTTGCCTGTTCGTTGGCGGCCGTTGAAGCGGGAGTGCGGCAAGTACAGGGCACATTGAATGGCTTGGGAGAGCGTTGTGGGAACGCAAATCTGGTTTCCCTGATCCCAACGCTATTGCTGAAAGACCCCTACGCCAGCCTTGTGCACACAGGCGTGAGTGACACAGCGCTTGCGGATCTGACCAAAGTCAGCCGTATGTTGGACGATATATTAAACCGTGTGCCAAGCAAGCAATCGCCTTATGTCGGAGCCTCTGCCTTTGCTCACAAAGCCGGGCTTCATGCAAGCGCGATCCTGAAAGACCCATCGACATACGAACATGTAGACCCTGCCGTGGTTGGCAACGCGCGGATTATTCCGATGTCCAATCAAGCTGGACAGTCCAACCTGCGCAAACGCCTGTCTGATGCGGGCCTTGTGGTTGAAAAAGGTGATCCACGTCTGGCGCAGATCCTTGACCGGATCAAAGAGCGCGAGGCGAAAGGCTATTCTTATGATACGGCGCAGGCCTCTTTTGAATTGCTTGCGCGGGCCGAACTTGGCGACATGCCTGAATTTTTTGAGGTAAAGCGCTACAAAGTGACCGTAGAACGCCGCAAAAACAAATATAACCAGATGATCAGCCTGTCAGAAGCTGTTGTGGTGGTCAAAGTTGATGGTGAAAAACGTTTATCAGTCAGTGAATCATTAGATGACGATGGTGGTGATCGCGGGCCAGTAAATGCGTTGGCCAAAGCACTGCGCAAGGATCTGGGGCGCTATTCTGCACCGCTGGATGATATGCATCTGGTGGATTTCAAGGTTCGTATCACCCAAGGCGGCACAGCTGCAGCCACACGCGTGATCATTGATTACGAAGACGGGCAGGGGCGGCGCTGGTCTACTGTAGGGGTAAGTCCAAATATCATTGATGCCTCATTCGAAGCCCTGCTGGATGGGATCAACTGGAAACTTTTACACGACGGCACAGATTGAAAAGGCGGTCTTGATGTTTGACGAAGACCTCACAGCCTGTGCTGAACTGGTGCAAAAGGGTGATCCTGATCGGTTCATGGCAGTCATGGCAGCGCCAGTGGCGGCCCGTCCTGCGTTGTTTGCGCTTTATGCTTTTAACGTCGAACTGTCCCGTGCCCCCTGGGCAAGCCAGGAAAGCATGATTGCTGAGATGCGGGTACAATGGTGGCGCGATGTGGGCACGGCGATTGCGACGGGCGCACCGGTTCGACGCCATTTCGTGGCGACGCCTCTTGCGCGTCTGCTACCGACAGATCTGGCTGTGCACATAGATGCCATGGCAGAAGCACGGCGTTGGGATATCTACAAAGACCCATTTGAAGATGAAGCCGCTTTTGATACGTATATACAGAACACATCTGGATCGCTGCTTTGGATGGCGGCTCGTATGCTGGGCGATGCAGATGAAAAACCTGTGCGCAACCTTGGCTATGCCATGGGGCTCGCCAATTTCCTGCGTGCTATTCCTGACTTGGAAAAACAAAAACGTATTCCGCTTTTGAACGGGACAGCGGAAGGCGTGCAACGCCTTGCCCAAACGGGTCTGGAAGCATTGCAAAATGCCCGTTCTGGCCAAATCAGCAAAGCGGCGCGCCCAGCCTTATTGGCAGCATGGCAAAGCAAAGTGATTTTGAAACAAGCTGCGCGTGAACCCCATCGCGTCGCCGAAGGCGCGCTGGGGCAAAGTGAATTTGCCAAACGCGCGGGGCTGTTCTGGCGGTCGATCCGCACCTCTTAACGACGCGCGGATCTGTAGCGTGATGTGTTTAGTCAGACATATTTCGGTTAAGATTGCGTTTCAAGCAGGCCACAGATAAGACGCGGCCCTGCACCGCCGATGGGCTGGGTGATCTGATCGTCTTTATTCGCATGGATGACAATGGCGGTTCCATCTGCATCCAGCAAAGGCAAATCGCCTCCGTTCAGATAAACACCAGTTTTGAAAAATTGCATCTCACCAATGCCATCCTGAGCAACATAGATATTGCCAAGATCGCCCTTGCCGGGGCCTGCAGCGTTCAGTAGGCCGTGCTCGCCTTCTCCCTCGCCGTGATGCCCATGTGAGGATTTAAACCCTGTGTCGGCCGCGCAATGTGCCTTTGAGTGAAAATGTACGCCCTTGGGGCCCGGGGGCTGATCTGAGACTTTGATATGAACCAAAACACCATGCGGCGTCTGAGTGATATGCCCGGCGCCTACTTTTGATCCGTTCAGATCATATAAGTCCGCAACAGCGGAGGGTGTATGATCGGCAGTGGCGCTTTGGGGCAATGTGGCAAACGCCGAAGAGGCTGTTAAGCCAAGAAGCAGTGCTTGTACGGTCTGTTTCACTAAAGTGATCCCTCTATCAAATGAGTTACACACCGAAAACACCGGATCTCACATACTTATTCGATAAGCATTATGGCCAATTTGTCGCAGCCTAAAACCGCAAACCAGCATGAGATATGCCCTGAAAGTATAGCGGGTATAGAACTAGAACCCTCGTAGGCAGGTGCTCCGCAACAGTCAGCAGTTTTAATTCTTCAAACCTCCTTTGGTCGCATCATCATCCAGATCAGCGTACCGCCTGCCAATGCAAGAAACGGAGCCATCGCCATGTTGACCGCGCTCCAGCCCTCTACGGGGCTACCGCCGGAACAATTCATCAAACCACCCGATGCGACTGAAGCCATTGTGACGCCGCCAAAAACCAGAAAATCGTTCAGACCCTGCATGCGACCACGTTCAGAAGCATCATGTGCCTCAGCCAGCATGGCAGTTGCGCCGATAAAGCCAAAGTTCCAACCTAGGCCCAACAGAATGAGAGCAAGATAAAAGTTCTCAATTTCAACGCCTTGCAACGCCACCAGGCCAGCACCCGCTAAAATCACCAGACCTGCCGCCACGATACGCCGCACGCCAAAACGTGCAATCAAATGGCCCGTAAAAAAGGACGGAATATACATCGCCAGAACATGGCTCATCACCACATTGGCGGCACTTTCTTGGCCAAAACCACAGCCCACAACCGCAAGCGGTGTGGAGGTCATAACAAGGTTCATCAGCGCATAAGATACGACGGCGCAGATCACTGCTGTCAGGATCACAGGATCGCGCAGCAGCTCAGCCCGGCTGCGCCCTTTGGGGGCATCCGCTTTAGGGCGTTCAGGGCGCGGAATTTTCAGGAAGAAAAATAACACCGACCCAACAAGGTTGAGCACAATAATCGCCATATAAGTGCCCATAAAGGGAACCACAAAGGCCTCGCTGGTTTCCACAACCAGATGTTTCCCAAGGATCGCCGCCAGCAGACCACCAGCCATCACATAAGATATCGCCTTGGGGCGAAACGCATCAGAGGCCGTGTCTGCCGCAGCAAAACGATAAAACCCATGCGCGCTCATATAGGTGCCTGTCAGAAAGCTACCCAACAAAAACAGCGGAAAGGAGCCCAGATAAAGACCATAAGCCCCAATCGCTGCACCAACTGCGCCGAATGTCGTGCCCACCAAAAAGCCGGTCGCGCGCCCCCAGCGCTGCATGATTGCAGAGATCGGCGTGGCCGAAATCATAGATCCCGCAACAATCAACGAAATCGGCAATGTCGCGAAACAGGCGTTTGTGGCCAGAGATTGTCCGGCCAGGCCACCAATGGTGAAAATCATCGGCATCTGAGCGCCCAAAATTGCCTGAGCAAGCACCAAAATGGCTACGTTGCGCTTGGCTGTGCGATCGTCGGGGGTGGTCATGCTGAGTTCCATGAACTTGTGGTAATCCCGTGTCAGATCCCGCACAAGATGTGTATTTGTACTGCGTACAATTCGCCGCAGCAGTAAATGAGGTTCCTGTGAGACATGATATCGGTAAGATCATTAAAACGCAGGCTTGCGTTGAAGAGGGGGCAGCGTGGCTTGCGGCACAAGATCCACGGTTTGCACAGGCGCTTGCACAAACCGGGCCACTTCCGTTGCGCCGCAAACCAGATGGATTTGCCCAGCTGTTGAGCGCAATTGTCAGCCAGCAGGTTTCCGTTGCATCAGCAAATGCCATCTGGGGGCGGATGAACGCAGCCGGGTTGACAGGACCACGTAAAATCAAATGGGCAAGCGATGACGATTTGCGCGCAGCTGGGCTGAGCCGACAGAAAATCAGATATGCCCGCGCGTTGTCTGACGCTGGCATCAACTACAAAGCCCTTCGTGACACTCCAACACAGGAGGTCATTGCCACCTTAACGCAAGTGTCAGGAATCGGTGTCTGGACAGCTGAAATTTACGCGATGTTTTCACTGGGACGGGCCGATGTTTTTGCACCGGGTGATTTGGCCCTGCAAGAAGCTGCCCGTATCTTGTTTGATATGGAGGCACGCCCAAAGGAAAAACAACTGCGCAAAATGGCTGAGGACTGGTCCCCGTGGCGATCGGTTGCAGCGCGGCTCTTGTGGGCCTATTACCATGTGGCAAAAGACAGGGAAGGGATCCGATGACACGCGTACTAACTGCCGGGCGCAAAGAACCGCTTTCGGAGGACACCCGATCCATTGTTGTATTTGTTCATGGCTACGGTGCCAATGGTGCAGACTTACTTGGGCTTGCTGATCCGTTGGCAGAACATCTGCCCGACACCCTGTTTGTGGCGCCAGATGCACCAGAAGCCTGTGCAGGCGCGCCAATGGGCTTTCAGTGGTTTCCGATCCCTTGGATTGATGGCTCCTCAGAAGAAGAATCTGAACGTGGGATGCATGCCGCTGTTGAAGATCTGAATGCCTTCCTGGATGCGCTGATGGTCGATGAAGACGTCTTGCCAGAGCAGGTCGTTCTATTTGGTTTTAGTCAGGGCACAATGATGAGCCTGCATGTGGCGCCTCGGCGCGAAGATGCAGTTGCCGGATTGGTTGGCTTTTCTGGTCGCCTGTTGCGCCCCGAACTCCTGAAAGACGAAGCCGTCAGCCGGATGCCTGTTTTGCTGGTCCATGGTGATCAGGATGATGTGGTTCCAGTGCAATCCCTGCCCGAAGCGGCACAAGCACTGCAAGATGCCGAATTTAAAGATGTTTATGCCCATGTCATGAAGGGGACTGGACACGGTATCGACCCTGACGGTTTGGGTGTTGCACTTGCCTTTATGCGGGACGTTTTAAGCCTGTAACGTTTTAAAAACTAAGATGGGCTGCGCCGCGATTTGTGGCGCGGCTTTTTAGCCTTTAAACGACCTTCAGTCGGGCCGGGTTTTTGCCCGCGATATGCAGCGTGCTCTGGCGTCAAAGGCCCGCTCTTTTTCCGCGCACGCGACTTTGCAACAGCTGTATTGCCACGAGCTGGCTTAAACGAAGGTTTGGCGGGGCCAGGAACATGCGGCACTTCAAGATCATCCCATTTGGCCTGTGACAGGCCATCAAGGGTCCAAATCCCAATACTATAGCGGATCAAACGCAGGGTGGGATGACCGATTGCGGCGGTCATCCGGCGCACCTGCCGATTGCGGCCTTCGGTTATGGTCAGCGCAATCCAGCTGTCTGGTATGGATTTGCGCACCCGAATAGGGGGCGTGCGCGCCCAAAGATCTGCAGGTTCATCCATTAGGTCGGCTTTGGCTGGACGCGTCATACCATCCTTTAGCGCAACCCCGTTACGCAACGCTTGCAACGCCGCGGCATCTGGTTCGCCTTCCACCTGAACCCAATAGGTTTTGGGCATCTTATGCGCTGGGTCACTGATCCATGCCTGCAAACGCCCCGTGTCGGTTAACAACATCAAACCTTCGCTGTCACGATCCAATCGTCCTGCTGGATAAACGTCAGGGCAGTCTATAAAATCGCTCAGCGTTTTGCGGGGAGTCTCCTGACCGCGATCTGTAAATTGCGGCAGAACATCAAAAGGTTTGTTAAAGCGAATGAGACGGGCCATGGCGAGGCAATACGCCGCTGAGCCTGCGCTGACAAGGTCCGGATTTCTATCGATAGCCGTCATGTGACTGTCACGGAATCACCCTAGACCAAACGTCGCATCGTGGGATCTAGGGGCTTGTCAGCTTTAAACCACGATATATAGTCATAGAAGACAGGGGCGGGTTCCCCGCCTTGAGGCCAGAACAGGCAGAGATAACAAGGACGTCATTCCCAATGGATGGTGATTTTAGGACTGAATTTGTACGTGAACCCGGTGCGTTGAAACATCACCCAGCTTTGGTGTTAAACGCAGACTACAGGCCGTTGTCTTATTATCCGCTTTCGCTTTGGCCATGGCAAGACGCTGTAAAAGCCGCATGGATGGAGCGCGTTGATATCGTTGCGGAATATGACATCACCGTGCGCAGTCCAAGTACCGAAATTCGAATACCTTCGGTTGTTGTCCTGAAAGATTTTGTAACTCCTAGAAAGCGCGTGGCCTTCACGCGCTTTAATTTATTTTTGCGGGATGAATTTCGCTGCCAGTACTGCGGTGCCAAAGGAGATCTGACGTTTGATCATGTGGTGCCACGCGCGGCCGGCGGTATCACCAGCTGGGAAAACGTGGTTGCGGCCTGTAGTTCATGCAATCTGAAGAAGGGTTCAAAATCCCTGCACCGGGTCGGCATGTCGCTGCGCAAGCCACCACGACAGCCAAATGCTGAAGAATTACGCAATATGGGGCGAAAGTTTCCACCTAACCATCTGCATGACAGCTGGATGGACTTTCTTTACTGGGATACCGAACTCGACGCTTAGCCTGTTCTAAATGGGGCAGCCGCAGGCCCATAGGCCTGCGGCAGGTTTGTGTGTGTCAGTCACAAAAATTATGACTGAGCGTTTACGCGTTTGAGCGTTGCACCATTCCAAACAAATCGCGCGGATCGTCTGGATCCGCAAGCATGTCCAGCTCTTCGCAAAAATCAGAGCCGGTGACCCGATCACGAATATAGCGCAGCGCCGAGAAATCCTCGGTGGCAAAGCCGACGCCATCAAACAGGGTGATCTGTTTGTCATCCCGGCGACCCGGTTTCTGGCCCAGGATAACCTCCCACATTTCAGTGACCGGGAAATCATCCGCCATCTGTTGGATTTCTCCTTCAATGCGGGTTTGTTCCGGAAATTCCACGAAAACATCCGCGCGTTCCAGAATACCTGCAGCAAGCTCTGTCTTGCCGGGACAATCGCCACCGATGGCATTGATGTGCACGCCCGCGCCCACCATGTTGTCGCTTAGAATTGTTGCACTCTTTTTGTCAGCCGTACAGGTTGTCAGAATTTGCGCACCTTGGATGGCTTCTTCAGGTGTGGCGCATTTCGTCACGTTCACACCCATTTTAGACAGGTTGCGCGCGCATTTCTCAGTCGCGGCCGGATCAATATCGTAAAGACGCACATTTTCCAGACCAATGATCGCTTTCATCGCCAAGGTCTGAAATTCAGACTGGGCCCCATTGCCGATCATCGCCATGGTTTTTGATCCCTTCGGAGCCAGATGTTTGGCCACCATCGCCGAGGTCGCCGCCGTGCGCAGCGCCGTCAACAGGGTCATTTCCGACAGCAAAACCGGATAACCTGTATATACATCTGCAAGCAACCCAAAGGCCGTGACAGTCTGCAGCCCTTCTTTGGTATTTTTAGGGTGACCGTTGACGTATTTAAAGCCATAGGCCTCACCATCTGAGGTTGGCATCAGTTCGATGACGCCCACGTCCGAATGGCTTGCAACACGTGGCGTTTTGTCAAACAGCTCCCAGCGTTTGAAATCTTCTTCGATGTAATCGGCGATTTCGCGCAAAATCTGTTCAATTCCAACGTGATGTACAAGGCGCATCATGTTGTCGACACTTACAAAAGGCACAAGCGCCTTATCAGAGGGTTGGGTCATTGGTCTAACTCTCAAAATGGGATCTTCAACGTGCGCTCAGGTGAACGCCCGCAATCATACAGCGGACAGAACCGCCGGCGGTTTCGATGGTGGGAACGCTCAATGGCAATAGGCTTGCGGATTGCTCAATGATCGCGATTTGCGCAGCTGTAAGTGCTGCAAGCGCGCGCGCCGAAAGTGCTAGAACGCGTGTTTTACCGGTCAATTCAATGGCGTTTCCTGCAAATTCAGTGATCTGATCCATCGTCAGATCAATCACCCTGCGTCCTGTTTCTTCAAGGCGCTGTTTGACCTCAGCGCGACGTGCCGTATCGGTGATCATATCCAGGCAGATCAGTGCGTAATCCGTGCCAATCCCCATCAGAACATTGGTGTGATAGATATCACGCCCGGCACTGTCCTTGGCATCAAAGGCCATCGGTTCAAAATTGAAATGCGTACAGAACCGTTCCAACAGAACCGGATCTGCCCGATTGGATTTCGCCACGTAGGCAATGCGACCAATATGATCAAGCACCATCGCGCCGGTGCCTTCTAGGGAGAGGTTGTCTTGTTCAAGACCGGAGTAATCGATGACGTCCTGAACCCGATAACTGTGTTTTAGTGTTTCGATCACATCCCAGCGGCGTTCCTTGCGGCGGTTGGGCGCATACATGGGATATAGTGCAATATGGCCACCCGCATGCGTGGAAAACCAGTTATTGGGAAAAACACTGTCAGGCGTTTCTGTTCCTGTATCATCAAAGACATGCACCGTCACACCAGCCTCGCGCAATTGCGCAACAGCGGCGTCAAATTCCGCGAGCGCACTTTCGGCGGTCGCGTTTTCACTGCTTCGGCTCAGCGTTTGGAACGCGTTGTCATCTCGGGTTTCGGGGTTGGAATGGAAATGGTGAGGACGGATCATCACCACAGCCCTGGGGGCTTGCATCGTATTCATGAAAAGCTCCGGGTTACACGATCAAAGACCCGGCGCCCCAGCGTAGAGGCGCACAGATCAACCATAAGATGCGCGGTACGTCCGCGTTCATCCAAAAACGGATTTAGTTCAACAAGATCCATAGACGTCACCAAGCCGCTGTCATGCAGGATTTCCCCCACCAGATGCGCCTCACGCACGGTTGCACCACCAGGAACCGTGGTTCCGACCGCCGGAGCCGCCGCTGGATCTAGAAAATCAACGTCCCAGGACACATGCAACATGCCGTTGGCTGCATTGACAGCTTCCAGAAATCGATTGAGCGGCGCACTGATACCGTTTTCATCGATGTCGCGCATATCGTAACGCTGGATTTCGGTATGCTGCATCGCGGTGCGCTCGGCCGTATCCACCGATCGCAATCCCATCATACAGATCTGGTGATAGGGCACCGGATTCTGAACCGTTGGAAAGCCCTCAAAATCGGTGCCGCCTGTAAAGTAATTCACGGGCGTGCCGTGGAGATTGCCGCTGTCCGTTGTCACCGGGGTGTGGAAGTCAGAATGCGCATCAAGCCACAGCACGAATTGTGGGCGACCTTGGGATGCTGCGTAATTTGCCACACCTGTCACAGACCCCATAGCAAGCGCATGATCGCCCCCTAGGAAAATAGGTAAGCCGCGCGCCATTGCTGTTTCTGCGATCTCTGCCAGACTTTTTGTCCAACCGATGGTTTCATTCAATGCATGTAGTTTTGCATCAGGCTGGTCTGGAACAAAGGGGCAGGGGGCCTGATTGCCAAGATCTTCGACGTGATGCCCCAAATCTGCTAAAGCATCGATCAAACCAGCAGTACGATACGCATCTGGTCCCATCAAACATCCGTTGCGACGTTTCCCGCTATCGACCGGGGCCCCAATCAGGATACAGTTCTGTTTATCCATCGCCTTAAAACTCCGGCTTTCATCTTTGAACTCTCTTAGAAATTCATCCATTTCGTGCTGGATACTAGGGATCATTTTGTGCAAAACGGACCCTGTATGATCAATATGGAGATCAGTATGGACAAAATGGACGAAAAATTGATCGCAGCCTTGCGACATGACGCGCGCGCGTCTCTTTCTGATCTTGCATTGCAGCTAAACCTGTCGCGCACAACAGTGCGGACACGTATCGAACGTCTGCAAGCCAAGGGTGAAATTCTTGGCTTTACCGTTGTGATGAAAGAAGATGTCCTAAAAGATCCGGTGCGCGGATTGATGATGGTTGGCATTGAAGGCCGCGGTGCCAATCGGATCGTTCGTCAACTGCAAGGCCTGTCAGAGGTTCGCGCCATCAACACAACCAATGGCCGCTGGGATTTAATCCTGGAACTCGGGACAGAAACTCTGGAAGATCTGGATGCCGCTTTGTCGAAAATACGTCAAATCGAAGGGGTTATGACCAGCGAAACCAATCTGTTGCTGGCCACAAAGAAAAGCGTCTGACCCGCAGACCAAACCAATAGCGCCCGTCGGCGAGGTGCGCATTTAATGCCCGGCACGCGTTCGTTTTAATTGATGTTGCGCGACGCGTGAATGGCGGTTTTTGATCCGCTGGACGGTTCAGCCCCAATGCCATAGCGCTGTCTTCCTTTTGCGCTGACTAAATCTCTGGGCGAACGCGCATCGGCGCAACGGGAGAGAGTTTCTTGTTTATTGGGTTATGCCTGATCTCGGGCAGCGAACCACCATACGACCAACGCTGCGACGACCATCTCACCCCATGCCTTCGGCAAACTAAAGTCAAAACCGTGAAAATCGGTCAGCACATGAATGATCCGGCCCGTCTTGAGCGCCACAAAGCAAATGTAAAGATTTCCAAGATTTCTTTGAAGTTCACCAATACATCGAAAGAACTTTGCAATGATACACTAGCCGTTTTGGGGTGCATCTGGCTGCAAGCCTCCCATGCGCGTGTGGGGGCGGGGCTGTTGAAAGGCAGTCCTCTAGGTGCACCGCCAAATCCGGCGCAAAATTCAGAAATTACCATCAAAAGAACAAAAGGTAGACAGAACATGAAGTGGGAGTGAGGTGTGGGAGTAACTTAACCCCACGGGCGGGCATGAGGCGCGACTATCCTCATAAACCCTTAAAAATATTGGTACCCAAGGCCGGACTCGAACCGGCACGCTGTCACCAGCGGGGGATTTTGAATCCCCTGCGTCTACCATTCCGCCACTTGGGCCGCGTGAGACACCTCTTAGACAAGTCTTTGACAAAGGACAAGAGCTGAACAGCTACTTTTTTCCGATTATTTCCAAGGTTATAGTCAGCGCTGAAATTGAACCGGAATTACACCCATCAGTATATCATTGCGCGACCAGCACCGCTCCATGTGGTTGTGGACTGGGACTGGTCGTCAGCACATAGATTTGCTAGGCGAGGGGCGGGGGAGTGACATTTTGGTGAGCGTAAGGAATTTACACAATGACAGCGACAACATCCCAGGGCCTGGCTATATCCGAGCGCCTCGTCAGGCTGGGTGAAGAGGCTGAGACCGAGCAGGTCTCGTTGAATTGGATCCTGTCGCAATTGCACGAACGCGCCTTTGGTCTGTTCCTTCTGATCTTAGCTTTGCCATGCTGCATTCCATTTCTTTATGGCGTACCTCAAATTGTCTCTTTGCCGTTAATGTTCATATCGGCTCAGATCTTGATAGGACGACGGATGCCATGGCTGCCCGGCTCTCTTGGAGGGCGTACCGTTTCGGCGGAAGGCCTGCGGCGTCTTTCCGATCGTGCCGGGCCTTGGTTGCGGCGCATCGAAGGCCTGAGCAAACCAAGGCTCAGCGCTTTGACAACCTCTCCACTGGATCGTGCGGTCGGCGCTGCACTTGTGCTGTTTAGCGCCTCCATTCTTGTGCCATTGCCTGGTACCAACACAGTGCCTGGTTTTGCGGTCGTGGTTGTTGCAATGGGGTTGTTGCAACGGGACGGCATTATGGTCGTGATTGGGTCGCTTCTTGGCACAGCATGGATCGCATCGTTGATTTTCGCTGGAGCGAGTCTGATTAGTTTGATCAAAACTTGGCTGGGGCTTTGACGCTTTTGTCGCATGGGCATTTTCATGTAGCAGCGCGAATATTCGCGCAAACGCAACACGATATAGGTTGCAAATTTATGAGGACGACATGAGCCGATTTTTAATATTCATCGCAGCGCTGGGTTCTGCTGCGCTTCTTGTGGGCGCCTTCGGGTTTCAGCACCTGGGCGGGTTTGCCCCCTGTAAAATGTGTATTTGGCAACGCTATCCCCATGCAATTGCCATCGGAATTGGTGTGCTTGCGACAGTCATTCCGAGTGCCATCTTACCCTATCTTGGCGCCTTAGCTGCGCTGTCAACTGCTGGCATTGGCGCTTTCCACTTTGGTGTAGAACAAGAATGGTGGGAGGGGCCATCAACCTGTACGTCTGGACCTATTGGCAATTTAACCCCAGAACAGCTGATGGAGCAGATCATGACCGCACCTTTGGTGCGTTGTGATGAAATTGCCTGGTCGTTTATGAACATCTCGATGGCAGGTTGGAACGCAATTGCCTCATTTGCACTGGCCATTCTTTGGATTTCTGCTGCGCGACACATTCAAAAAGCTATTTAAACTCGACACTAAGGAGCGAGCTCATGTCATGGATTGAAACAATCCCATTTGAAAAGGCAACCGGGAAGCTGAAAATGCTCTATGAGCGCGTGACCGGCCCTAATCAAAATGTCGATAATATCATGATGGCGCACTCGCTACGGCCGCATACGATGGAAGGCCATATGGCCATCTATAAATATGTGCTGCACCACAGTGGCAACACCGTGCCTAAATGGTTTCTTGAAGTATTGGGTGTCTGGGTCAGCCAGCTCAACACATGCGCCTATTGTGTTGATCATCACTTTGCTGGAATGAAACGGCTTCTTGGGGATGATGCACGTGCAGAGGCAATTGGCGAAGCCATTGTAAATCTTGATATTGATGCCGTGCCCGTTGATGCGGCCCAACGGCAAGCCATGCGATATGCTCAAAAGCTGACGCAGACCCCTGGCCAGATGGTCGAGGCTGATATACAGGCGTTGCGCGATTGCGGTTTTGACGATGGGCAAATTCTAGAGATCAATCAGGTCACAGCTTATTTTTCCTATGCAAACCGGACCGTTCTGGGGCTTGGGTGTTCCACACAGGGTGATATTCTTGGCCTAAGCCCAAACAACTCTGAGAACCCCGAAGACTGGGGCCACTCCTAAAAGCGCTTTACACAGGAACACTCATGTTTGGCGTCTCTTTGTTCTTCATAAGAGGTGCCACATACGCGCCCGATTTCACGGCGCACATTTTTTCGATCACAACAGAGCCCGTCTTCATTTATCTCTTTCCCTTGCGCGCAGCTTGTGGAACAAAACGAGAATACACAGGGAGACAGAATGATGGCGCGTCTAAAAATAGACAATAAAACAGCACGGGCCTTATGGCTGACCTCACATAGGCTTGCCCAAACTCCGACCGGACCCTTGGACGTATTGGACCTGATCAAGGATCTTGGGTTTGTACAACTGGACACCATCCAAGTGATCTCACGTGCCCATCATCATATCTTGTGGAGCCGCAATCAAAACTACCGCGAGCCGATGCTCAATCAATTGCTGCAGGACAAGCGCGCTGTGTTTGAACATTTCACGCATGATGCTTCCGTCTTGCCTATGCAATTTTTGCCGATGTGGGCACGGCAATTTCAACGCAAGAAAGATCAGGTGGGGCGTTCAAACTGGTTTGGAAAACACTTAGACCCTGATCTCATCGCGGAGGTCTTACACAAAGTGACACAAGACGGACCAGTTTCAACGCAGGATTTCACAACAAAAGTCAACGGTGAAAAGAAAATGTGGCAACGGCCGCCACATAAGATGGTTCTTGATTACTTGTGGTATGCCGGTGAATTAGCGACCTCACACCGGGAGGGGTTCACAAAATTCTATGATCTGGCAGATCGCGTTTTCCCATCGGATCAGGATATCTTATCTGATGAAGAGCAAGTTGATCATCTGTGCCATAGCGCGCTTGATCGTATTGGTTTTGGAACCTTAACAGAAATCCGTAAATTCTGGGACGCCAGCGATGCCGCTGAGGTCAAAGCCTGGGCAGAGCGCGCCCGCTCTAAATTGGTTGACGTAGAGATCCAGAGCGCTGATGGCAGCTGGAGCGAGGCCTGGGCCTGCAGCGACATCACCGCGCGTATCGCAGCCCTTACAAAACCCACTGCACGCCTGCGCATCTTGAACCCATTTGACCCGGCAATCCGAGACCGAAACCGTTTGTCGCGCCTGTTTGGCTTTGATTACACCGTCGAAATGTTTGTCCCAGCCGCCAAACGCAAATGGGGGTATTATGTCTATCCTTTGTTGGAAGGTGATCGCTTTGTTGGCCGTATCGAAGCCAAGGGAGATCGTGGGCGAAAGACCTTGACCCTTACCAACTTTTGGGTCGAACACCCCAGACTGGAAACCCCAGCACGTACAGCAAAGCTTGAGGCGGAACTAAACCGGCTTGCAAAACTTGCTGGCTTAGAACAGGTGGTTTGGAGCGTTTGACTTTTGGTTCTCGCTCAATCGCCACGAAATAAGAAAAATTAATAGTCGCTTCTCTTCATGTCACACTAACCTATGGGAATAATTTTATAGATTTGAGGTCTTGAAATGGGTATATTTGGGCTTGGCCGGGCGGCGAAACAGCAAAACATTGCTCCAAGTAATGTCGAACAACCCAGCAAGAAAAAGTTTAAACTCAAGCTTAAATCACACGCACAACAAGCTGCCCCTGCAGAGCAGAAGACGCGCAAAGCCAAACATTCAAACCCCTTTGCAGAAGCTGGTCGCAATCTCAAAGCTAAAATGCATCGCAGCAGCAAGCCGAAAGAACCCCAAAGTGCCTTTGAAATGGCAGACAATATGTCTGGAAAAAAGAAACGTGTGGCAGAATGGGTTGCAATGAATCCGATTGAAGCCATCGATCTGATTGAGGCCAAAAAGCTTTCAAAAAGTGATGCCAAGGTCGCTGAAAAAATCCTCAGCGCCATGGGCCTTGGACAAGCGGATCGTGCGCAAAGCGCTAAAGACGCGGTCGCGGATACTGCTCGGTCAAATCCACTGCTCGCGATAAAGGTGCTGGAGTCCGGTACGAATGTCTCAGCAGAAGACCGGGAAATCATGGAAACCGCGCTATCTGAGATGGGCCTGGGCAAAAGTGATCGCGAACAAAGCGCAAAAGATGCGGTCGCTGACGCGGCAAAATCAAACCCGTTGCTCGCGATAAATGTGCTGGAATCTGGTGCAAATGTCTCGGCGGAAGATCGGGAAACGATGGAGGCTGCACTATCTGAAATGGGTCTGGGTAAAAATGACCGTGAACAACAGGCGAAAGCCAGTCTGAAAGAGGCCGCTCAATCTAATCCATCCTTGTCTGCGAGCATACTGGACGCCGAGTCCAGTTCATTTTCTGAGGAACAACTCTCCATCATGGAGGAAGGTTTGTCCGAGATGGGCCTCGGAAAAGATGATCGTCAACAAAGCGCGAGAAATGCCCTGAAGGAAGCGGCCCAATCCAATCCACTGTTGGCGCAAAGCATCATCGAGAGCGATACAAGTTCATTTTCAGATGATGAACTTTCACTCATCGATGAAGGGCTGTCAGAGGCAGGTTTCGGGCAAAGCAATCCTTCCCTCGCAGCGGCCAATACTGCGAATACCTCTGCAACCTCTAACCCAGCTGTTTCGACCAGTACGATAGATTCTGATCTGGAATCTTTGTCTGAACTCGAACTTTCAGATGTGCTTTCTGAGCCCACACCAACAAAGCCTGCAATCTCCAATCGCCAATCGCAAATTTTTGGCGAAGCCACCGGGACTGGACCGAAGTTGGCACGACAATTCCCCAACCTGCCAAGCCCGCCAAAAGATCTTCCCACATCGCCTTTTGCCAGCGCCTCCTCGCTTCCTGACCTTGCAGAAGAAGAGCCCGTACCCGCACGCTCAAACCCGATCCCCAGCTAGATCGTATTTCTCTTTTACTCAGTCAGAAGTTTTGGGTCCCGTCTGCGGGCTTCGATGCTCGACACATAGGGCTTAGCTAGGGCAGGATCAGGTGTTTGATCACTAGCTGTTCAAAAAATTGACGGCGTGTCGCAACCGCTGTTCAAAAGTCTTTTTCACAGCGATCGCGTTCATCACAACTTCTCAGCCTAAGCGATGGTACACTGCTCGGCGAGCTGAGACATATAACCCTGTTGCTGGTCAAGTTCTTCAAGATCAGCCTCGGTTTGCATCAGGAAAGTCAGACTTGTCGTATCTAAAACAACACCTGATATTTTCCATTCTTTCTCTGTTATAACAGACATGTCTTGCGCAAAATAGCCGGCTGACTTGCCAAGAGGGGAATCCTTCATAAGTTTGTCTAAAACGCGTTCTGATGCTTCGTCTTCACCATCGAAGCGAATTGTCAGAGGCGCCGCAGGGTTACTTTCATCGCCGTATTCGCTTTTGATCTGTTTAATAACGTCACGCGTTTCTGGGTTCCCGACAACATCAAAAACCAAAGCGTCTAGGCGATCAATGTCTTCTGGTGCCTTTTCCATAAAATGGCTAAGTTGAGCGATGTAGGCATCTGAAGCGTTGAAATGGGGTTCTGCCCTACGGTCTGCAATCTCGACTATGAGCTTGGTGCTTTGCTCATTGGAGTCGATTCTTGAAATGAAAGACGCCCTGCCTTCAGCAGTTTCATGTCCCACAATTGCGCACATTTCTTCAGGATACCCTCTAGGATTGTTGATGGCTTCCTTTGCGGCTGTCACCTTAGTGAGTACCGCATCTTTGGTATTCGTCTTACGGGTTTCTGCTGATGACGTTGCGCCAGGCGCATCATTTCCTGATGGTAAAACACGCGTACTCTGATGGCTTCTGGACGATCCAGCAGCTTCGGATTGCTGCACGCCACCTTTCAGCCCCAGCCGAACAGCTAGCTTGTTTTTGTTATTCAGCAGATATTCGTGATTACTTGCATCTTTGAAATGCGCTCGATCTCCTTCACGATTAACAACCTTATCAACAATGACAGAGCGATTTTTGCCATTGGTCGAAACCGTCACTTCATCACCTGGATATAATTTCCCAGAAATCTCGGAAAATGGATTTTTTGATTGTGCTGTTTCGACTTTGACCGTTGTTTGACTTGAAGCCTCGGCGCGTTTGGCTGCCACCGGTATTTTGCCGGAGGCCTCGGAGAAAATCTGCGCTTGTGTGTTATGCTTTGTTGGCACTTCTTTTGGCGGGGCGGCCAAGGCGGGCGCATGTTTTGTGTTCCGTCTAGAGACCGGGGC
This sequence comes from Epibacterium ulvae, assembly GCF_900102795.1. GTDB lineage: Bacteria > Pseudomonadota > Alphaproteobacteria > Rhodobacterales > Rhodobacteraceae > Epibacterium > Epibacterium ulvae. The sequence goes on from NZ_FMWG01000003.1 coordinate 124,822, forward strand.
ACCAATACTGTCATGTGAGGCCAGTTTAGGAGCAGATTGATTTGAATCGATTTTAGACACGAAAACACCTTTTGTTCAGTGTGTTCGAACGTGTTGCCAATGTTGAATATAGAAAAATAGAAAAAACTTATTCATTTATAGTCAATAGAACTTCCGCTTCAAATCAACAGATGTACCTCGGATCAACGCTAAGGCCCCAAGTTCACTAAAAGCTATTGTTTTGTGACGCGTAGCAGAAGCTAAGCAATTCAGCTGACTATTGGGTTATTGTTTTCTATGGCGCACCCATCAGGTTGCAGGCCTCCCATGCGTGCGTGGGGGCGGGGCTGCTGGAAGGCAGTCCTCTAGGTGCACCGCCAAAGCGGCTAGTTCATCATTCAAAAATAACCGAGCAGATACCTTAGAAGATGCCTTAAATCAATGTCGTGGTGCTATCGCGGATCTGCCTGTTCCCCCTCAAACACCAGTCCTATTTTCCGGAGCCACTTCTACCCTGCATGGCGATATAAGAGGACGAGGATGCTGAATTATATTCTGGGTCTTAGGCTCAATTCTATAGTCGCGATTGTCTTACGAAGAATGGTTCGATTTTCGTGCATTTGTCGTGTGCTGTGGGTCTTTGAATCCCCTTTATCGCCCATATGACGCAAGAAACGGGCATAAGCCTCTTTCCCAACGTAGTTTTTCAAGCTTGGGTCATTTTTAAAGTGCGCTAAAAAAGTCTCTCGATCCATTTTCTTTGCGCCCTTGTCCAGTTTTTCCGCCATAGACAATGTGCTTTTTAGCTTATTGATATGGGAGCGACCTGTTTTAGTTTTCTCATCATGTTCTTTGGACACAAAGCCAAAAGTTTCCACAGAGGTATTTTTCTCACCGCGCGATGTTTCGTGTGACTGTCCTGAAGGAGTTACGGGAATAGCTATCATACCAGAAACATTGTTGTTTTCGGTAGTCCGGCGGATCGCAATTTTGGCTTCATCAAAGGAATTTTTGATACGCAAACCGTGCTCAGGATCTAAGTAAAGCCACTTATCTTCATGCGAGATAAGAGTTGTTGAGTGCATAGCCCCAAATTCGTTTTCCAGACTTAAAACAATTGCTTGTCCTTTGTGTGCCTGTGCAAAGTCAGATACTGCTTCAAAGCTTTTTTCATGGTTCAGACCGTTCAGATCTTTGCCCGCGTTGGCCTCTATACCGGCAACCGCTTTTGTCCGGTGCATCGCGTTTTCTAAATTAAAATTTGAATCTCCCTGTTTGTGAGGAACCACTTCTTCATGCATCAAATAGCGGGCATGCAAAAAGTTCGCAGCACTCACAGCTGGGAAATCTTGCGGTGCGGCTGGACGTGCTTCTGAGAAAACTGACGTATTGGTTTCGGTTTTCGGGTATGTCTTAGCAGCATTTTTTGTGACCATAAGTTCAAATGAATTGTCTGGCTGCATTGATGTACGCTCCATGTTGTCCAAAGGATTTGTTTGGGCCAACATATCGAGATCAGAAAGATCAAGATTTTCAATAGATCTTAGGTTCAGAATGAACTGCATAGATTGCCCAAAACAAATCCCATCCCTGAGTGATGCATCAGGATTTGAGGTATCATAAATGCCTATCCGTGTTTGATAGTTGTTTGTCGTTTCGAAAACAAAATCATCAGCCTCAAGCGTATCATATATGTAGTCAACCTCAGTGGCAGAAAGGTCGTCAAACCACATTGAATGGGGCGCATCTTCATCAGAGCTGTGCTGAGAATTACCCTCTCTGACATGAGATCCGCCTATGTTATCTACATAGATATTATCTTCAGAAGATGAGACATCGAGAGAGGAGGAGGCAATAGGTGGTGCGATCGCTGCGCTGGCTGGCGCGTTATAGGATTCACCATTAGCCTCTTGAAATACAAGTCTTTGTCTCTGTCCGGTATCTTGAGCCGCTGGAGCGGTTTGGGTTTGTTTGTTTCGCTGCACCGTTTGGGTTCGAGTTTCAGCCTGTTGAGGCTGCGCTTGTGAAAGTTCACCTGGAGCTCTTATACGCATATCTCAATTCACCCTTTTCGTGTTCCTAAATAGAGAAGAAACCCGGGGTGAATACTGAATTTAAAATAATTGATACTATAAGCGGTTGGCCTTCGAAATTCGGCACAGGGTGCATCTGGCTGCAATCCTCCCATGCGTTCGTGGGGGCGGGGCTGCTGGAAGGCAGTCCTCTAGGTGCACCGCCAAAGCGGCTAGATCGTCATTCCAGAGCGGGCGGCAGGCGCCGGAGTGACGCATATCTACGCAGCGCTGCGTCGGCTGTGGACTTGGCCGCAGAGGTGGAAAGCGTGAAGCAAGGCCAACTGCATCCAAGTCAAAGTATGCGATCAAACGCCAATCGCCTCGGTTTCTGTTCCTAGTAACAGAAATGACCCAAGCTGATAAGTCGTTAAGTGTTTGATTTGTATGGCGCACCCATCAGGATTCGAACCTGAGGCCTCTGCCTTCGGAGGGCAGCGCTCTATCCAGCTGAGCTATGGGTGCCTGTTTTTGGGGTATAACGAGGCGCTCGCGACACTGCAACGACAAAAACAACAGATTTCAAAGTCATAGTGCCTTCTATTCTGTCAAACCCACAAAAATAAAAAACCCTGCACAGAAGGCAGGGCTTAAACAGGACGAAAAGGGTAGGGAGGTTTTATCCACGCCAGCTGCGCACGATCCCGCAGTCCATATGAACGAAGTTTGATCCGTAGTATTTCCCAACACCGCCAGCACGGCAAGAAAGCGCAGCATCCGCCATTTGCGAAACACTGCGTGTTTTCAGCCGTAGATCTGCAGCTTGCCCCTTCATGTGAAGAGATTTCTTTGCCACACCACGTGATCTGCTGCGTAACATCGCATTTGTTTGCGGGCTACGGTAGCCAGACAGCAAAAGATAAGGTTCATCGACATCCATCAAATGATGGGCTGCAGCCATCACATCTACGGTCCGCAGATCAATTGATTTCACCTCGTTAGAACGCCAATCCCGCATGAAATGACTGATTTCGCCAACGGCATCTTTAATATACTGGCCATCAATCCAGTAAATCATATCGATACGTTCGCCTGTGCGGCCTGAATACATACGAAGGCGACGAATATCACCCGCTCCACGTATGAATCCTGCTGCATTTGAAAAAGTGGGGGCTGCTGTCACAGCAGTTGCTGCAAATGCGCCCAACAGTGCACGCCGGGTTAAACCGGTGTTCAAGGTTTCTACCATAGTCACTGCGCCGTCCCGTATACGCTTGTTTCGTTTGTCCTGCCTATGACGCGATGTTACACGTCGGTCGGTTCCCACTTAACCACTGTCATTTCTATCGCACAGCAAGAATCGTCTGCCAAGAATGGAATGAATTTGGTTTCAATTTGGTGGACATTTCGGCAGTTTTTTGCGCAAAGGGGGACCTCAGATACTCTTTTCCCCATAGAACAACGCATTTCCAGACACAAACCGCGACCCAATTACACCACCTGCTTTGGATGCAGGGCAAAATTACCAAACGTGATTGGACACCACCTTGGAATCTTTAAGAAACTCATCTAACGACCGCACTTTCACTAACGTTACAGTTTGCCAAGCAAGGATTGTTGTCCATGACCACTGTTTTACCCCGCAAGACGCGTCACACGATCAAAGCAGGGCTTTTTGCTTTTGCACTGGCCGGGTTTGCATGGGGAATATCAGGCTCCACAGCAACCGCACAGGTCACAGCTTTTAAGCAGGCCGTGGCTGAAGCGGCTTCGGATAATACCGATGTCTCTGCATTTTATCGTGCAAACGGGTATGATGCGATTTGGACAGGATCTGACAAAGCCTCACTCAAACGCCGTCAAGCGCTCTTACAGGCTTTGTTGGATGCACCAGCGCATGGTCTTCCCGATCAAACGTCTATGGTGGCAAAACTTACCGACGCGCTGAAATCCGTTCAGACCACCCGTGACCTAGGTCGTGTCGAAGCCGCCTTAAGCAAGGCCTTCGTCACCTATGCAGAAGACCTGAAAACCGGGATGCTGGTGCCTTCAAAAATTGATGACGGCATGGTGCGCAAAAAAGCGGACCTAGATGCTGAAGCGCTGTTTACAGGGCTTATGGCAGAGCAACCCACCGCATACATGCGCAATCTTGCACCAGATTCACCTCAGTATCGCGCATTGATGCGTGAAAAACAGCGCCTGGAACGGCTTGTGCAAACCGGAGGGTGGGGCCCAACGGTTCCTGCAGGAAAAAAACAGCCTGGTCAAAAAGGCGCGGGCGTTATTGCCTTGCGCAATCGTTTGATCGCCATGGGATATCTGGAGCGCAGCGCCTCTGGAAGTTATGATAGCGCGCTGGAACAAGCTGTTCAGGCCTTTCAGACCGCACATGGACTTGCAGCAGATGGCGTTGCAGGTGACAGCACGTTGAAAGAGATCAATATCTCGCCAAACGCACGCCTGAAATCCGTTATCATCGCAATGGAGCGGGAACGCTGGTTGACCCCTGAACGTGGGGATCGTCATGTTTTGGTGAACCTGACAGATTTCTCTGCGCGGATCATGGATCATGGCGAAATCACATTCCAGACCCGTTCCGTGATTGGCAAAAACACCCATGATCGCCGCACACCTGAATTTTCAGACGTCATGGATCATATGGTGATCAATCCCAGCTGGTATGTGCCGCGTTCTATCGTCACCAAAGAGTATCTGCCAAAGCTGAAAGCCAACCCAAATGCGGTCAGCCATATCCATGTGACAGATAACAAAGGGCGCACTGTCAGCCGTGGTGCCATCGACTTTTCTAAATATACAGCACGCAGCTTCCCGTTCTCGATGCGCCAACCGCCCAGCAAAACAAACGCGCTGGGTTTGGTAAAGTTCATGTTCCCCAACAAATATAACATTTACCTGCATGACTCACCGCAAAAGCATCTTTATCCCCGCGAAGTCCGCGCCTATTCACACGGATGCATTCGCCTAGCAGAACCATTTGAATTTGCTTATGCTTTGCTGGCCAAACAATCAGAAGAGCCCAAGGCATTTTTTGATCGCATCCTGAAATCGGGCAATGAAACACGTGTAAACCTTGAAACACATGTTCCGGTACACCTGATTTACCGCACCGCGTTTGTCCCAAACAAAGGCCCTGTTGAATTCCGCCGCGACGTTTATGGACGAGACGCAAAGGTTTGGGCCGCACTGGAACGGGCAGGGGTGGTCTTGCCCGGCGTTCAAGGGTAAAGATCGGGGCCAGATCATCTATTGAACAAAGGCCCCGCTCATGACTGCTACGCGTTTTACGGTCCGAGACATTGCACAATCGCTAGGGGCTGAGGCTGCTGGCGACCTTGATCTAACGATTGGTCAGGCGGCAGAACCGCAAGATGCCCAAGCCGGTGATCTGGCAATGGCCACCAATCCCAAATACGCAGATAAGCTAAAAGAAGGCGCCGCTGAGGTTGCGCTGGTATGGGAAGGGGCCGATTGGCAAAGTTTCGGCCTTAAGGCCGCAATTTTCACACCGCGCCCGCGTATGGCCATGGCTGGTGTGACCGCGCAGCTTGATCCCGGACAGCATTTCAACAGCGGTATCCACCCCTCAGCAGTGATCGACGAAACCGCTGAGCTTTCTGAAGGTGTCAGTGTTGGCCCGCTTACAGTAATTGGCCCGCGCGCTAAAATCGGAGCAGGCTCTGTCATCGGGCCACAAAGCTTTATCGGTGCCGATGTAGCGATCGGAGAGGATGCCATCATTCGCGAATGCGTATCGATCGGCGCGCGGGTGCAGATCGGCAATCGCTTTCGCGCCCAACCCGGCGCACGTATCGGCGGCGACGGGTTTTCTTATGTAACTCCCGAAGTATCTGGCGTTGAAAATGCCCGCAAATCCTTGGGCGATCAGGGGGAGGCGCGCGCGCAAAGCTGGGAACGTATTCACTCTCTCGGCTCCGTCACAATCGGGGATGATGTTGAACTTGGCATGAACGCAACCGTTGACAATGGCACGATCCGGGACACCGAGATTGGCCATGGCACCAAATTAGACAATCAGGTTCACCTTGGACATAACACCCGTGTCGGAAACGATTGCCTTTTGTGCGGTCAATGCGGGATTTCAGGATCAGTGGATATTGGCAATAACGTTGTGCTGGGCGGCAAGACAGGCGTTGGCGACAATCTCTTTATCGGTGATGGCGTCATTTCCGCCGGAGGCACCAATATCTTGGCGAATGTGCCTGCGGGTCGTGTGGTTATGGGGTATCCCGCAATCAAAATGGATACCCATATGGAGATTTATAAAGCGCAGCGCCGACTGCCGCGTCTGATGCGCGACATCGATGCGTTAAAAAAGGCGGTTTTCAAATAGGCTTGCAGCCATTACATCATCAGCGACACTAAAGAATTGAGGTCTGCCAATGAGCATCCACGATAAAGTCGTCGAGATTATCGCTGAACAAGCGGTGCTTGAACCCTCTGATGTCACACCGGAAAGCACGTTGGACAGCCTGGGCATTGATAGCCTAGGCTTGGTTGAATGTATTTTCGCAATTGAAGAAGAATTCGATATTTCAATCCCCTTTAACGCAAACGAACCCGAACAAAGCGACTTTGATATCACTAATGTCGCGGCGATCATTGCGGGCATCGAAAAGCTTATCAGTGAAAAGTAGCGGTTACATCAAAATATGAAACGCGTTGTCATCACCGGAGCAGGCACCATAAACCCGCTGGGCCACTCCGTTCCCGAAACGCTTGTTGCGATGCAAGAAGGACGATGTGGCATCGGGCCACTAGATTTTCGTGACGTTGACCGCTTGGCGATCAAAATTGGTGGACAAGTTCACAACTTTGAAGCGGAAGGCCGCTTCAACCGTCAGCAAATGGCGCTTTATGATCGCTTTACTCAGTTCACTTTGGTGGCTGCCCGTGAAGCAATCACCCAGTCTGGTCTAACATTTTCTGGTGAGCTGTCAGCCAAGGCGGGCGTCGTGTTGGGCACCTCTGGTGGGGGGATGCAGACGCTGGATGACAACTACCGCTCTGTTTATGAGGATGGGAAAAATCGCGTACATCCGTTTGTTGTCCCCAAGTTGATGAACAATGCGGCTGCAAGCCATGTCTCGATGGAGCACAATCTAAAAGGGCCAAGCTTCACCGTTTCAACGGCCTGTGCCTCATCAAACCATGCCATGGCACAAGCGTTTCAGTTGGTTCGCTCTGGCATAGCACCCGTTATGGTGACCGGCGGATCAGAATCCATGCTGTGCTTTGGCGGCGTAAAGGCCTGGGAAGGGCTGCGCGTGATGTCAAAAGACGCCTGCCGCCCATTCAGTGCCAATCGAAATGGTATGGTCCAAGGCGAGGGAGCCGGTGTTTTCGTCTTTGAAGACTATGATCACGCCAAGGCGCGCGGCGCTGAAATTTTATGTGAAATCAGTGGCTTTGCCATGTCTTCTGATGCTTCTGACATTGTTATGCCCAGCAAACAGGGCGCTGCGCGGGCAATTGCAGGCGCGTTGCAAGATGCTAAAATCAACCCGGATGAGGTTGGCTATATCAACGCACATGGCACCGGCACCGCGGCCAATGACAAAACGGAATGTGCTGCGGTTGCGGATGTCTTTGGCCCACATGCTGATAATCTGATGATATCCTCAACGAAATCGATGCACGGTCACCTGATTGGCGGCACTGGTGCTGTGGAACTGTTGGCCTGCATCATGGCATTGCGCGACGGCATTATCGCCCCCACCATTGGCTATGAAGAGCCAGACCCGGAATGCGCGTTAGATGTGGTTCCAAATGAAGCGCGACAGGCAGAGGTGAATGTCGCCCTTTCCAACGCTTTTGCTTTTGGCGGGCTAAACGCAGTTCTGGCGCTGCGCCGTATCTAATCAAACCATTCAGCCTAATAGAAATCCGCGCAAGAGCTGATCTTACGCGGATTTTTTTCTTTTGAATTACTGCTTTACAACATCAACCACGTTGAAACCGGCCGTGAAGCCTTTCAGCGACAAAGCCATATTGATCACTTGATCCGGCGCAGGCGCAGGGCGCAAAGACAAGGTTGCTTCTGCGCCTTTCTTCATTGCGTCGATATCTCCTTGAACAAGGCCGATCTGCGCGACACAGCCCAATGAGTTACAAAAAGAATACCCGTATCGTTTCGCTGGCGCACCGTCCACCGACAGGGTCAGACCTTCGGACAACAACGTCTCAAGAGGAACAATAACTGTAGCACCCGCGACTGCTGGGCTGCCTTGCTGTTCAATCCGAAACAGTGAAAATTCAGCCATAGGTGCACCTTGGCTGTCCAAAATAATTTGCAGCAAAGAGCAGGGATCAACTTCCTCTTCGGTCTTTACGCACGCCAGATCCCAGTCTCCGTGCTTTTCTTTAGAATAACGCTCTCCAAGGCGCGGTCCTTCTTGAACCGGCTGCCCCAGATCCAAAGACGGATCAGAAACGGGAGCTTCAGTAGCCGCGCTCTCGTCAGGGGTTGCAGTATCTTGCGCGATCACAGGTGCCGTGCAGGCAAGCAATGCCGCAACAGACAGCGACGTAAGGGACTTCAACATGAATGCCTCTTGTTTTTTAAGCTCTATGACGTTGAGGTAGCACACCCTTAACCAAGTGTCAGTCGCATTCTGACACGGATGTGGTTCACATCTGATCGCAATCACCTTTGGAAAAATGGACGGTGCAACACCAGCGCAACCATAGAAAACAAAAAAGGAAACCCTAAGGTTTCCTTTAATGTATTTCTCCCCATCGGACTGGCCGACTTTTTATATCTTATGTGAAGGAAGTTACGTAAGGGGGGCACACGGGTCAACAAAGAATGACAGAAAAAAGGCGATTTTCGACCAATAAAAGTGGTTTTCTGGCGTTTCTCAACTCCACACCGTCGATAAATCGCGGTCTGTGATAGGTTTTTGATAAAAAAAGGCCGTGCGCAAGGCACGGCCAGTCTGACAGGGAGGAAATGACCGGAAAGAACACCCGCATGTGTCTATCTGGTCTATGATCAGATTAGATATAAATAGTTAAATTGGCGTTTACTTACGCAAGCGCGTTACAACAGAAGAGGCGATATGCAGAACGGTATTTTTCTTGGCGGTGGCGGCGAAAATTACGCGCAAAAGCAAAACCTTATGCTGAAGTATGCAAATCGGCACGGATTGATTGCAGGTGCAACAGGCACAGGAAAAACTGTCACATTGCAAATTCTTGCAGAAGGGTTTTCCAACGCGGGCGTGCCGGTGATTCTCTCTGATATAAAAGGCGACCTGTCTGGAATGGCGCTTGCCGGGCGATCTGAGTTCAAGCTTCATGACGCTTTCACCAAACGCGCCACCAAAATTGGGTTTGAGAACTATAGCTATCAAGCCTGTCCCGTCACCTTTTGGGATCTATTCGGCGAACAGGGTCATCCGATCCGCACAACAGTGGCGGAAATGGGACCATTGCTGCTCGCACGTCTTTTGCAGCTCACCGAAGCACAGGAAGGCATTTTAAACATCGCGTTCCGCCTGTCAGATGAAGAAGGTCTGCCATTGCTGGACCTCAAAGATCTGCAGGCTCTCCTTGTCTGGGTTGGCGAAAATCGCAAACAGCTTTCATTGCGATATGGCAATGTTTCTCCTGCCTCAATCGGAGCCATACAAAGACGTTTGTTGGTTCTGGAAAATCAGGGGGGTGCAAAGTTCTTTGGTGAACCCGCTTTGGCGCTGTCTGATTTGATGCGTCACGACGCCGAAGGGCGTGGACGGGTCAATATTCTAGCTGCGGACAAGCTGATGGCCTCACCTGCGCTTTATTCGACATTTTTGCTGTGGTTGCTCAGCGAATTGTTTGAAGAACTGCCAGAGGTGGGCGATCCAGAAAAGCCCCGACTTGTTTTCTTTTTTGACGAAGCCCATCTGTTGTTTGAAGATGCGCCCAAAGCGCTGATTGACAAGGTTGAACAGGTTGCGCGCCTGATCCGGTCAAAAGGCGTAGGTGTTTATTTTATCACGCAAAATCCAGCGGACGTGCCCGAAGATATATTGGGCCAGCTTGGCAATCGGGTTCAACATGCCTTGCGGGCGTTTACGGCACGTGATCGCAAAGCACTAAAACTTGCGGCGGAAACCTACCGCGAAAACCCGCGTTTTGAGACCGAAACCGCCATTCAGGAAGTGGGCGTAGGAGAGGCGTTGACCTCTATGCTGCAAGCAAAAGGGATCCCCGGAGTAGTCGAGCGCACATTGATCCGACCGCCCAGCGCGCAGCTTGGGCCGCTCAGCTTGGAAGAGCGCAGATCCATCATTGAAAACTCTGATTTAAAAGAAAAATATGAAAACGCCATAGATCGAAGATCTGCCTATGAAATTCTGAGTGAGAGGGCAAATCAGGCCGCAAAAGCCGCTGATGAGGCCGAGGCAAAAGCTGAAGAACTCCCTGATCCGGCCCAGCGTGAGTTCAATGCCGCGCGACGTTATTCTGGCAGCCGTATTGGGCGGTCCTCTGCGCGCAGATATCGCCCTAAAGAGACCTTTGCCTCTGCGATGTCCAGCGCTGTCATCAAAGAACTGAAGGGCACAACAGGACGCCGCATTGTGCGCGGCATTCTTGGGGGATTGTTCAAAGGACGTTAGCCAGATCACGAGAGCTTGACCTGTGCAATGTCGACAATAAGCGCGAATACAGGAAAATTGGGACAGCACAGCCCGTACACTTTCTATGCACCATCCATGCACCCCCTTATGCACCGGAGCCATTTCATGTCTTTGTCTCGATCACTTTTCACCGCAGCGATTTTAGGCTTTTCCGCTCTCTCCCCTTTAGCTGCCGATCCGTTCCCAACCTCGCAAGGCGCGCTTGACATAACAGAGGTGGCCAACGGTCTTGATATTCCCTGGGGATTTAATTTCCTGCCCAATGGCGATGTCTTGCTGACGGAACGGGATGGCAAGCTGATTTATATTTCTGAAGACGGCACGCACACTGTGCAAAACCCACCCAAAGTGGCCATCGAAGGGCAGGGTGGGCTGTTGGATGTTCTGGTGCCACGCGATTTCGCACAAACGCGCGAAGTGTTGTTTACAGCCGCGCGCAGAACCAACGGAGGCCATGGTACAGCCGTTCTTTCGGCACGGCTGAGTCCGGATGGCAAACGTTTGAGCGCCCACCGTGTCCTATTTCAGGTGCCCGGTGATGACAGCCCGTTTCATTTCGGATCGCGCCTGCGCGAAGGACACGATGGATCGATTTACGTGTCCCTTGGCGAACGTGGGACGCGACAGCATGCGCAGAACATAGGCCACCCGCCCGGCAGCATCTTACGTCTGCGGCGCAATGGCAAACCCTATCCGGGCAATCCTTTTGTTGATACGCCCGGTGCCGCGCCCGAGATCTGGTCCTTTGGGCATCGCAATCCGCAGGGGATGGCGATTGACGCACAGGGAGAGGTCTGGGTGTCTGAACATGGTGCCAAAGGAGGAGATGAGATAAATCTAATCCAGAAAGGCGCCAACTATGGCTGGCCCATCATTGCTTATGGCCGTCATTATTCCGGCGCAAAGATCGGCGTGGGGACGCATCAAACGGGTCTGCAGCAACCCAAATGGTATTGGGACCCTTCAATCGCGCCCTCAGGTTTGATGATTTATTCTGGCAAGCTGTGGCCGGAATGGGAGGGTGATTTTTTTGTGGGATCCCTCAAGTTTGATTATATTTCACGCTTAGAGGGAACGCCTTTAAAAGAGATTGAGCAGCTGAAATCCCAACACACCGGTCGTATTCGCGATGTGCGCGAGGCCCCAGATGGCAGCATCTGGTTTGCCTCGCAGGACAATGGCGCACTGTATCGGATTACACCAAAGGTACGTTAGATTACCCCGGCAGTCCGGATTTTGTACCGCGCTCGCGATAGGGGGTGGTGTCATAATGTGCGCGATAGCATTTGGAAAAATGCGAAGGTGAGGCAAAGCCACAGGCCAACGCCACGTTAATGACGCTTAGATCTGTCTGCATCAAAAGGTTGCGCGCCTTTTGCAAGCGCAGCTCCATATAATACCGTTTGGGGCTGCGGTTGAGATATCTGCGAAACAAACGCTCTAGCTGGCGCGTGGACATGCCAACATCCTGTGCCAGAATAGAGGGGCTGATGGGCTCTTCGATATTGGCTTCCATCTTTTGTATCACCACCGACAGTTTCGGATGGCGCACGCCAATGCGCGTTGGAACCGACAGGCGTTGGGTGTCTTGTTCGGTTCTGATATTTGAATAGATCAGCTGATCTGCAACGGCATTGGCCAGATCTTCGCCATGATCAACCGCAATGAGTTTCAGCATAAGATCAAGCGACGCGGTGCCGCCCGCCGCTGTCATCCGTTTCCCGTCTAACACATAAACTGATTTTGACAGTTCGATGTCTGCAAAGTCCTCGGAAAAGCCATCAATGTTTTCCCAATGGATCGTCGCGCGTTTGCCATCTAAAAGACCAGCCTTGGCCAGGGTATATGACCCCGTACACAAGCTACCGATACTGACACCTTTGCGCGATTCGCGTCGCAACCAGGCCAGAATACGTGCAGTGCTATTGTCACGGATGTTCATGCCACCGCAGACCAGAACAACATCATCGCGTTTCAACTCAATAAGCGCATGATCCACGCCAAAATTAGAGCCAACAGAACACGGGACCGCTTCCCCGTCCTCGCTGACCAACACATATTCATATAGATTTTGCCCCGACATTCGATTTGCGACCCGCAAGCATTCAACCGCTGATGCAAAAGGCAACAGTGTGAATTGATCAAGCAGAACAAAAACAAAGCGTTTCTGTGTCAGATTTTGCAGAGATGCCGCATCTGATCGGGGCGTTTGGTTCATCGGCGGGTCCTCGTATTAGTATCCAATGAAGAATAATGTGTATTGAAAACCCTGCTCACAGCTGATCGATTTGGTCAAGCCTTCGCAAATCCGAACTGGTCACTGCCAAAAGCCGTTGTTATAGCTAAGCGCTAACAGAGTTTAGGATTGCGATCCCGGAGATAAAGTTATGACGACGTGGCAGAAAACCAATTGGCGCAACAAACCGCGCATCCAGATGCCCGATTATACCGATGCGGATGCCTTGAATGCGGTTGAAGCGCAGCTTTCAAAATACCCTCCTTTGGTCTTTGCCGGGGAAGCGCGCAGATTGAAACAGCAACTGGGCGCGGCCGGTCGCGGTGAAGCGTTCTTGTTGCAAGGTGGCGATTGCGCGGAAAGCTTTGATCAATTCAGCGCGGATGCGATCCGTGATACCTTTAAGGTCATGCTACAGATGGCAATGGTTTTGACCTACGGTGCCAAGGTGCCCGTTGTCAAAGTGGGCCGTATGGCCGGGCAATTTGCAAAACCACGTAGTGCACCAACGGAAACGATCGATGGTTTAGAGCTGCCAAGCTATCGCGGTGATATCATCAATGATCTGGCCTTTACCCCTGAGGCACGTATTCCAAACCCGCAAAAGATGCTGCAGGCCTATACGCAGGCAGCGGCAACGCTGAACCTTCTGCGCGCGTTTTCCACGGGTGGTTATGCGGATATCAATCAAGTTCATGCCTGGACCCTGGGATTTACCGAATCTGAAAAGGTCGATGCATATCGGGATATGGCAAACCGTATCACCGACACGCTGGATTTCATGAATGCAGCAGGTGTGAACAAAGATACCGCACATACACTCCATTCTGTCGATTTCTACACCAGCCACGAAGGGCTGCTGCTGGAATACGAAGAAGCTTTGACCCGCGAAGATTCGACATCAGGCGATTGGTTGGCTGGATCAGGTCACATGATTTGGATCGGGGATCGGACCCGCCAGCCGGATGGGGCGCATGTTGAATTCTGCTCGGGTGTTTTGAACCCAATTGGTTTGAAATGTGGCCCGACGACGACCGCAGAGGACCTTAAGGTTCTGATGAAAAAACTGAACCCTGAAAACGAAGAAGGCCGTTTGACCTTGATCGCCCGTTTTGGTGCTGGCAAAGCCGCAGAGCATCTGCCACGTCTCGTTCAGGCCGTCAAAGAAGAAGGCGCAACCGTGACATGGGTCTGTGATCCGATGCATGGCAATACCATCAAATCTTCGACCGGATATAAGACACGCCCGTTTGAAAACGTCCTGCGCGAAGTTCGTGACTTCTTTGAAGTACACAACGCAGAAGGCACGGTACCCGGTGGGGTTCACTTTGAAATGACCGGTCAGGACGTCACAGAATGCACCGGCGGTATCCGTGCGGTGACGGACGAAGACTTGTCTGCGCGCTACCACACGGCATGTGATCCACGCCTGAATGCCAGCCAATCTTTGGAGCTTGCGTTTCTGGTTGCGGAAGAGTTGTCAAACCAACGTGAAGCCCGCACTGCGCGCGCAGCGAGCTAACGTTTGATACGAAACAGATTGAGAAGCACACTGATATTTCAGTGCGCTTTTTTCATGACATTTCAGAGCATTAAGTAACACCTGAAGTGTTTTGCATCTGTGCCTCGCAGAACGTTTATCTTTGCCAAAGGGAAACGCCCCGGACATTCTGTCACGGGGCGCGCACTTAAAGAACGGTGACCAAACTGTTCTAAAAGAAAGACAAATTTTAGAAATCGGGGTGGTTAATCACGACTTACCACCAAACGCAAATGCGGAGCACGTTCTTTTGCAGTTTTGGCAACGGCTTTAGGTTCCGCAGAATTGGTATCCGATGTGTCCGCAGGGCTTGTTGTGTTCTTGGCGCCTTTGTGACGGTTCAAAAGTGAACGTGCCTCTTCCATGATGCTGGGTTCGCGGCGGAACCGGGCCTGGGTCTCGGCAAAACCGGGGTTTGGTGCATTTACATGCGGCTTATCTGTCGCCTTTTCAGGCATATCTGCAGGTTTGCGGTCTTTTGCTTTGAAAGCGGCCCGATCTTTTGAGCCGGCGGCTGAAACGGCACGGATTTCAATATTGTTGATCGAGAAACGCTGCGACGTGCCCGTTTCATTGCCTGCTGAGACAAACACACCAAGGGCACGGCTGACGTCACCCAGATCACTGCGCAGCGGCATCAGCAAGATATGAGCTTCGCGCGATCCTTTAAGGCGGCTGCCTTCTGTTTTCAGGCTCAGCTGAATGACGGAAGGTGTATCAAACATATGTTCCATCGCCGCGCTCAGTTCTTTACGCGCTTCAGGTGTGAAAAAGGCGCTCAGCGGCATGCCGCGTACTTCCATACCGGCCATTTCGTTTACTTTTTGGCCTGCAAGACGGAACCGTGCGATACCGGGGGCAATACGTTCTACAATGAAAGTCTGGCTCAGAATGTTTTCAAGGCCGCGTGGATCAACCTGTGCACGGCTGGGAATATCATCCCCGCGACGCAGCGCTGTCCAGTATGCCTCTGCCTGTTTCATTGGCGACAATGACAGACGGTTCTGAAAACGCTCCATAGTAATCACCTTGTCCTGCTCCATACCCTGCTTGGACCCTTTGCGACCGCCAAAAAACATATCTGCCTTCCTTCGTGTTCATCGGGCCTGGCACTGTTTGCAGCGGTGTTCGCTGTCTCAGGCTTAGCCTCTAATTGGTTACCTTGAAGTTAACATGCCACAAAGTGAATCAATTTTGGACGACTTCTTTAAGCAATGGTTAACGCTTTAGGATAGGTCTTAACGCGAAGGTGCTTGTTCTTACGCCTTCCTTATGGCTAGCTCAGTCCTATGCCATTCAAAATACCGGGGTTTTTTTGTGACAATTCGATCTATGACAGCCTTTGCCGCAGCTCAAAATGCACTTGGTTCCCATGCATGGAGCTGGGAAATAAGGTCTGTAAACGCCAAAGGGTTAGATTTGCGACTGCGCGTTCCGGATTGGCTGGATGGGCTAGAGCAGCACTTAAGGTCTCAATTAAACAAGAGCTTAGCACGCGGAAACGTCTCGTTGAACCTTAGGATCACCCGCACAGATGACGGGGGCGGGCAGCTCACCTTAAATGAAGATGTGCTGTCTTCTATCCTTTCGGCTATGTCGCGCGCCGAAAGAAAGGCTGATGCGTGCGGTGTTGCCTTAGCACCTTCAACCGCTGTTGATCTCTTGGCGATGCGAGGGGTGCTGGATTATGAACAAACCCAAGATGACCCCACGCCTTTGGTTGCGGCGCTCAAAAAGGAATTCGAAACCCTTGTGGCACAATTCGTACAAATGCGTGAAGCAGAGGGCAAAGCGCTAAAGACAGTGCTGCACGACCAACTGTCCCGTATAGAAGTGTTAAAAGCCCAAGCCGTCGAAAGCGTCGATGCACGCCGGGCGCAAATGGAAACAAACTTCAAAAACAATCTCGCAAAGATTGTCGACAACACTGATCAGGTAGACGCAGACCGGGTGGCGCAAGAGCTTGCCATATTAGCGGTCAAGGCCGACATCACCGAAGAGTTAGACCGTCTGGATGCGCATGTGAGTGCAACCAGAGATCTGCTGGACAAAGGCGGTGCCATCGGGCGCAAGCTGGATTTTTTGATGCAGGAGTTTAACCGCGAAGCCAACACGCTGTGTTCAAAAGCCCAGAACAGCGATTTGACGGCAATCGGACTAGAGCTTAAGGCAGTGATTGACCAAATGCGCGAGCAGGTCCAAAATATCGAATAACAATAAAGGACAATGCAGATGAGCAGCCGTCGCGGCCTCCTGATCATTCTCAGCTCTCCCTCGGGGGCGGGCAAATCAACACTGGCCAAACGTTTGCGCGCCTGGGATCCCACGCTAAGCTTTTCGGTTTCAGCCACCACCCGCAAGCCGCGCCCCGGTGAGGAAGATGGCAAAGACTATCACTTTACCAGTGAAGAGGCTTTCAAATCAGCGGTCACCGAAAGCGAAATGCTGGAGCATGCTTTTGTTTTTGGTAATTTCTACGGCTCTCCCAAAGGTCCGGTAAAAGAGGCTATCGATTCAGGCAAAGATGTTTTGTTTGATATTGATTGGCAGGGGGCGCAACAGATCCGCAACTCCGAGCTGGGCCAGCACACGTTGTCGATTTTCCTGCTGCCCCCTTCGATCACCGAGCTGCGCCGCCGGCTTGAAAGCCGCGGGCAGGATGATGCGGAAACCATTTCGCGCCGGATGCAAAAAAGCTGGGATGAAATCAGCCACTGGGGATCTTATGATCATGTGTTGGTCAACGATGATCTGGATGCGACTGAAGAACAGCTTAAAACCATTATTACCGCAACACGTCTGCGCCGCATTCAACAGCCCCAGTTGTTAGACCACGTGCGCGCCCTGCAATCAGAGTTTGAGAGCCTATCATGACCTTATATGCGCTTGGCGCGCACCGACCAAATATTGCCGAAGACACTTGGGTTGCGCCAGATGCCAATCTGATTGGTCAGGTGGTGGTGGAGCAGGGGGCTTCGGTGTGGTTTGGCTGTACGATCCGCGCTGATCATGAAGAAATTCGGATCGGAACGGGATCGAATGTGCAGGAAAATACGATCATGCATATTGATGCGGGCTTTCCGCTGACCATTGGGCAAAACTGCACCATCGGACACAAAGCCATGCTGCATGGCTGTACCATTGGTGACAATACGCTGATCGGCATGGGTGCAACCATCTTGAATGGGGCCACTATCGGCAAAAACTGTCTGATTGGTGCCGGCGCTTTGGTGACGGAAGGCAAAACCATCCCTGACAATTCCCTTGTGATGGGCGCGCCCGGCAAAGTGGTGCGCACAGTGGATGATGCTCTGGCCCAGAAGCTTACCCAAAGCGCGCTTTTGTATCAGGATAATATGCGTCGCTTTCGCGCAGAGCTAACGCCGCTCTGATTTTAGAGAGGCGCAAAAGCTCCGCAAATCCCATACCACGCGCACATCGTGACATATGGGTTTTACAGTTCTCTCCTAAGTAGCCTGTCCCAATAACAAGGATACGCATGTGATGTCACAAGATCTGATCAACGGCTTTTTAGAAGCAACCCCATTGCCGGCTGTTCTGGTGGATCAAAGTGAGCGTATCATCGGTGCCAATACCGCTGCTGTTACATTATTAGGGCATGCCATTGTTGGGCGTCATTTTGCGACCATCCTAAGACAGCCGAACGTCATAACCGCAATTGAGAGCTGTTTAAGAGAACGGGCTCCCAAAACAGCCCGCCATCTGAGCAATGATGGTGCGCAGGATACGACATTTGAAATCACGCTGCGCTATGTGCCAGGCATAGGTGCTGTAAATGGCGGTGCGACACTTTTATCATTCATTGATGTGACAGAGCGCGAACAGGCCGGACAAATGCGCCGAGACTTTGTTGCCAATGTCAGCCATGAACTGCGCACACCGCTGACGGCGTTGATGGGGTTTATTGAAACCCTGCGCGGCGCGGCGCGGGATGATGCGACAGCGCGCGATCGTTTTTTGAACATCATGGAGGGCGAAGCAAGCCGGATGAACCGCCTTGTTGGTGATCTCTTATCGTTGAACAGGGTGGAAACCGAAGAAAGAGTGCGGCCTCAAGAAACCGTCAACTTAAAAGCACATCTTGCGTCGACTTTAAAGACACTTGCTCCGGTGGCCGAATCCCAGAATGTGGCCTTACATCTATATGCGCCAGAAGAACGCATTGAGGTAAAGGGCGATCCAGATCAATTGCAACAGGTCTTTACGAACCTGATCGAAAACGCGATCAAATATGGTGGCGACAAAGTCGAAGCACGACTGACATTTTCAGAACGCGATGCGGCTGTGCGGGGCGCTGCAGCACGTATTCAGGTGGTGGACAACGGCCCCGGTATTGATGCCGTACATCTGCCACGTCTGACCGAACGTTTTTATCGGGCAGACAGCCACAGATCCCGGGAACTGGGGGGAACTGGTTTAGGACTGGCAATTGTAAAACACATTATCAACCGACACCGCGGGCGGTTGCGAGTGGAGAGTGACCTTGGAAAAGGGTCGGTGTTTACAATCATTTTACCAACGACCAAGGCACCTTAAATACCTGGTAACGTCTGCTAAGATCATTGCACCTAAGCACCTTTTACTCTCATATCAGGTGTTCGTTAAGGCTACGATAGAAGGCCAGAGTTAGTCTCCTCTAAATTCTCTCAAATACATTTTAGCACTTACGACATAAGAAAACGCTTTTTCAGTTTCCACAAACAGGCTCAACGCCTGATAATCTTTGCTTTCAAAAACACCATAGTTTGGATCGTAAAAACCGTATGTACCATCATCCTCTTTATACAAAGCCATCGCGTGATTTGGAGTATGTAAGATATAGCTACTTCCTGTTTTCACCACTTCAGATAAAGCGTCTTGAAAATTATTTACCGGAAATGAGCTCTCGCCCACTTCTAATCCAGATGCGGCAGATGCTCCGGTAATCTGTGCATCCATCGTTCGCTGCACTATTTCATAACGACTTTGTGCGACGCCCGGCCACAATTCTTCAATACCACCTGGTAGCCATGGTGCTTCATTTACTTTTTCTTTATGCTGCGTAAGCTCCGCAGAACCTGCCCAAAGTGACTGAGCTTGTATCATTGCACTAGAAAGAGACGTTTGCGCACCGGCGGCTTCTAATGAGGATTTGTTATTGTGCTTTTTTTCATGCAAAAATGTCATGGATCGACCAAGGCAAATTCCAGGAATTGGTGCATGTGTTTTAACCATTTCCCTTTGCGTATCAAAAAAGCCTGATTTTTTCATCTGTGCCAACTGAAGATGAGGCGTTTCTGCATTCGATGATGCCGCGACAGCTTTCACGGTATTCTTAGGGACGAGCCTGTTTCGATCAATCATCCGTTGCAGTCTGTGCTTGCTTCGCCGGGGGCGATCTAATCTCTCCGCATATTCTTTTGCCAAGGACCCTCGCTCTTCCTCATCCAAAGCGGCTTCGGGTGCAACATTTCTGCTGATTGAGTTTGCTTCTGCGTATATTTGTGTCTCCGCGGTGGGGTGCACCTTAGACGTTGAACTTTTCGCTGAAGGCCCAGCTGCAAGCTTTGTAGGCGTGGGCGTATCTATGCGTTGCTCATGTTGAGCAGGAGCGACCGCTCCGGAAACACGATCAATCATTTGCTGTCCTATTCATCCAATGCACCCAATTTTGTTCATCAAACCTACCCATGCTCCGAAACTATTTCACAATTTAAATATCAAATACACGCGAGACACTTTCTTACCGGTGCCCCTCTCAAAACAAGACAACGCCGTGCGTCGGATTTCTATTAAACTCACATTGTCATATTTCCGTTACAAAACTGTCGCAAAAGACTCATGCACGGTCTTTAGGACCAGCCACAGATCATCGTGGGATGATCAAATGTTTTTTATTCCTCATGGAGACATGGAATGTCCTTTGTGAAACTGACCGCATCTACCCTGGCAATCGCTGCCGTTTCTGCAACAACAGCCGCTGCGCGTGATCAGGTACAAGTTGCCGGTTCATCTACCGTTCTGCCTTACGCTTCAATCGTAGCAGAAGCTTTCGGTGAAAACTTTGACTTCCCAACACCAGTTGTCGAATCCGGTGGCTCTTCTGCTGGTCTGAAGCGCTTTTGTGAAGGCGTTGGTGAGAACACAATCGACGTTGCAAACGCGTCTCGTGCGATCAAAGACAAAGAGATCAAAGCCTGCGCAGAAAACGGCGTGACCGACATCATCGAAGTTCGCATCGGTTATGATGGCATCGTTTTCGCATCTGACATCGGTGGCAATTCTTTCGAATTCACCCCAACTGACTGGTTCCTGGCGCTGTCCGACAACGTACTGGTTGATGGCAAGCTGGCTGCAAACCCCAACAAAACATGGGCAGACGTAAACCCTGCGTTCCCAGCGATCGACATTCAAGCCTTCATCCCAGGTACCAAGCACGGCACCCGTGAAGTTTTCGAAGACAAAGTGATCCTGGCAGGCTGTGAAGCCACCGGCGCAATGGACGCTCTGCTGGCAACTGCAGAAGGCGACAGCGACAAAGCCAAGCACAAAGCGGCTGAAAAAGCCTGTATTTCACTGCGCACTGATGGCGTTTCTGTCGACATCGACGGCGACTACACCGAAACTCTGGCACGTATCGAAAGCAACAAAGACGGTCTGGGGGTCTTTGGTCTGTCTTTCTATGAGAACAACACCGACAAGCTGCAGGTTGCAACCATGTCCGGTATCGTTCCTTCAACTGAATCCATCGCGACCGGCGAGTACCCTGTGTCACGTCCTTTGTTCTTCTACGTGAAGAAAGCACACATCGGCGTGATCCCAGGTCTGAAAGAATATGCTGAATTCTTCATCGCGGATGAGGTTGCAGGTTCTGAAGGTCCTCTCGCAGAATACGGTCTGGTTGCAGACCCAGAGCTGGTCAAAACTCAAGAAGCAGTTTCTGCAGAAGCAGTTCTGGGCGGCAATTCCTAAGCCCTGCGCTCTTGTGAAATGATACTGGGCCGGGGTAGGGAAACTTACCCCGGCCTCTGTCTCGACACTGTTCGAGATACCGCTGGTTTCTAAATGAACTTCCCGAAACGGAGCACAAGATGCCTACCTTATGGCTCGTCGTTTCTCTCCTTGTTTTGTCTGCTGTCGGATACGTCCTTGGCCGGCAACGCGCTGTGGCTTCGGCCGGAGGGAACGTAAAAGACCTGCATTCGTTGCCGTCCTATTATGGGCACAACGTCGCTTTTACCACTTTAACACCTGCACTAGGTCTTTTGGCTGTCTGGCTGCTGGCCCAGCCGATGGTGATCGAAAGCCGCGTTTCCGGTATGATCCCAGAAAGCATCATCCCCGAAAGCTCTTCTCTTAGCCTTGTTATGAGCGATGTTCGCCGCGTGGCGGAGGGGCTTGAGCTGGCGGTGACACAGGGTGCGCTTTCTGAGGGAGAGGCCGGTGCGCTTGACGCAAATACAACAGATGTGCGCGCACTTCTGGGCGATCTGGGTGTTGCACTGGGGTCAGATGTAAAACCAGAAATTCTGGCAGCCGCGCAGGCCTATCGCGGGCTCAATACAACCGCGACCACGGTGATGGCTGTGCTGGTGGGCCTTGTTGCGCTTGTCGGGTTTTCTTGGGCATATATGCGAACTCACAAAGATTTTCGTGCACGCAATGTTGTTGAAAAAGGCGTTATGTCGCTGCTGATCTTTGCAGCTTCGCTGGCGATTTTGACAACGATTGGCATTGTCTTGTCGATGTTCTTTGAGACCATCAACTTTTTTGGCCTGCATTCTTTTGCTGATTTCTTTTTTGGCACCACTTGGGCGCCGAACTTTCGTGGAGACAGTGAGCTGTCGATCCTGCCGCTGTTGTGGGGCACATTGTTCATCTCTGTGATTGCATTGCTTGTTGCGGTTCCGATTGGCCTGTTTGCGGCGATCTACCTGTCAGAATATGCCGGACCTGCAGTCCGCGCCGTTGCAAAACCCCTGCTGGAGATCCTCGCTGGTATCCCGACCATTGTTTATGGTCTGTTTGCGCTGTTGACCGTTGGACCGATGCTGATCAGCCTGTTTGGCAAAGGCGGCGCGTTTGGCGTTGAGTGGATGACAGGTGCGACATCGGTGCTGACCGCCGGCGTTGTGATGGGGATTATGTTGATCCCATTTGTGTCATCCTTATCAGACGACATCATCAACGCGGTGCCACAAGCGATGCGGGATGGCTCGCTTGGCCTTGGGGCAACCAAATCAGAAACCATCCGTCAGGTGGTTCTGCCCGCTGCGTTACCCGGTATTGTGGGTGCGGTTCTACTAGCGGCATCGCGCGCAATTGGCGAAACCATGATCGTTGTTATGGGCGCAGGCGCGATTGCAAAGTTTTCTGCCAACCCCTTAGAAAGCATGACCACAATCACCACACGGATCGTCAGCCAGCTGACCGGTGACACTGATTTTGCGAGCCCTGAAACACTGGTGGCCTTTGCGTTGGGTCTGAGCCTCTTTGTCCTGACCCTCGGGTTGAACGTTCTCGCGCTTTACATCGTGCGCAAATACCGGGAGCAGTACGACTAATGTCTGATACATCAAAACATGGCGGCTCGCTTCTGGAGCTGTCCGATCGCACCAAAAAACGCAATGCAGCCGAGAAACGCTTTCGCGCCTATGGGGTCGGTGCAATCCTGATTGGCCTGGCCATGCTGTTGGTGCTGGTCACCACAATCATCAGCCGGGGCACAGGTGCCTATCAGCAAACCTTCATCACGCTTGATGTTGAATTGCTTGAAAAGAACCTTGATAAAAAGGGCAACCGAAATCTGGATGACATTAAGAAAGTCACCACTTTTGGCTACAACCCTTTGATCCGCTCAGCGATCTCCGACAAGGTTGAAGCTCTGGGAATTGAGCACAGCCTGAAATCCAAAGATCTGGCTGGCATCCTGTCAAAAGGTGCTGTGGGACAATTGCGTGCCTATGTCATCGCAAATCCCGATCAGATCGGCAAAACGGTAGAGTTCCGCTTTCTGGCGCAAAGCCGCGTTGATGGCTACCTGAAAGGGCGCGTCACACGCGAGAGCATTGCAAATGATAAAAACATCTCAGCTGCGCAGCTGGATGTTGTGGATGCATTGGTTGCCGCAGGTGTTATCAAAAAGACCTTTAACCTTGATTTCATCCTTGGTGCAGATGCGTCTGACCAGCGACCCGAAGCAGCCGGCATCGGTGTTTCCATGGTGGGCTCATTGTTCATGATGCTGGTGGTTCTGGCGCTCGCACTTCCCATTGGCGTTGCCGCATCGATCTACCTGGAGGAGTTTGCGCCCAAGAACTGGCTGACCGATATTATCGAGGTCAATATTTCAAACCTCGCGGCGGTCCCGTCGATTGTGTTTGGTATTCTGGGTCTTGCGGTCTTTATCAACTATATGCACCTGCCCACATCCGCACCGTTGGTCGGCGGTCTGGTCCTGACCTTGATGACATTACCCACAATCATCATTTCGACCCGCGCCGCACTGAAGGCGGTTCCGCCCTCTATCCGCGATGCAGCATTGGGAGTAGGGGCCTCCAAAATGCAGGCAGTGTTCCACCATGTTCTGCCTTTGGCGGCACCGGGTATCCTGACGGGTACTATCATTGGTCTGGCACAGGCCTTGGGTGAAACCGCGCCCTTGCTGTTGATCGGAATGGTGGGCTTTATCGCCTCAAACGCGCCTGAAACACTGGCGGATGGCCTGCTGTCGCCAAACTCTGCTATGCCTGCGCAAATCTACGAGTGGGCAAAACGTGCTGACCCTGCGTTTTATGAACGTGCCTGGGGCGGCATTATTATTCTTCTCATCTTTCTGGTCACCATGAACACTGTGGCCGTCATTCTCCGCCGTCGCTTTGAGCGTCGCTGGTAAAAGGCCTAAGGATCAGACCCATGAACGATATGCAATTTACGGAAAGAGCCGTGGACCAAAAAGCAATCAAGATCGCCGCCGAAGGTGTCAATGTTCACTACGGTGAGGCGCATGCAATCAAAGACGTGAATGTCGAGATTGAAGAAAATACGGTAACGGCTTTCATCGGCCCATCAGGCTGCGGCAAATCCACATTCCTGCGCTGCCTGAACCGGATGAATGATACCATCGACATCTGCAATGTCACAGGGCAGATCAATCTGGACGGTGAAGACATCTACGACAAACGCGTGGACCCCGTGCAGCTGCGCGCCAAAGTCGGCATGGTGTTTCAAAAGCCAAACCCGTTTCCAAAATCGATCTACGACAACGTCGCCTATGGTCCACGCATCCACGGATTGGCCAAAAACAAGGCTGAGCTGGACGAGATTGTTGAAAAAGCCCTGCGTCGTGGAGCGATCTGGGACGAGGTGAAAGACCGTTTGGACAAGCCCGGCACCGGTCTGTCTGGTGGCCAGCAACAGCGTTTGTGCATTGCGCGCGCTGTGGCAACCGAACCCGAAGTGCTTTTGATGGATGAGCCCTGTTCAGCGCTGGATCCAATTGCAACTGCGCAGGTGGAAGAGCTGATCGACGAACTGCGCGAGCGTTATTCGGTTGTGATCGTGACCCACTCTATGCAGCAGGCGGCACGTGTGAGCCAGAAAACCGCGTTTTTCCATCTTGGCACATTGGTAGAGTTCGGCCTCACCAGCCAGATCTTCACCAACCCCGAAGATCCGCGCACCGAAAGCTACATCACCGGCCGTATCGGCTGATCGAAGGAAAAAAGTTATGGTAGAACAACATATTACATCGGCTTTTGACCGCGATCTTGAAGCTGTTCAGGCGCAGATTATGAAGATGGGCGGATTGGTTGAGACCGCAATCCGCGATTCAGCTCATGCGCTGGAGACCCGTGACGAAGAACAAGCCTTGTCTGTTCGGGCAAACGACAAAGCGATTGATGCGTTGGAAGAGATCATCAATTCCGAAGCGGCGCGTGTTATCGCGCTGCGGGCGCCAACTGCGGTTGATCTGCGTGTGATCCTGTCAGTGATCAAAATCGCAGCCAACCTGGAGCGGATTGGCGATTACGCAAAAAACATCGGCAAGCGGACTGTGGTCCTGTCGCAGGGCGGTCACCTGACCACCGAAAGCGGCGCTGCGCTGCGTCGGATGGCACGGGAAGTTGAGCGTATGCTCAAAGATGCGCTGGATGCCTATATTCAGCGCGATGTCGAGCTCGCCACGGATGTCATCGAACGGGACACAGATGTTGACCAGATGTACAATGCCATGTTCCGCGAATTTCTGACACATATGATGGAAGATGCGCGCAACATCACTCCCTGCATGCATCTGCATTTCATCGCCAAAAACATCGAACGCATGGGCGATCACGTGACCGCAATCGCGGAGCAAGTTGTTTACGTTGTGTCTGGTGAAAAGCCCGCAGAAGATCGCGTGAAAGCGGACACCACATCCATCAAACCGCAGGAGGCGTAACCATGTCAGCCGATCAGCCCACTGTTCTGGTCGTCGAGGATGAACTGGCGCAACGTGAAGTGTTGGCCTACAATCTGGAAGCGGATGGCTTCCGGGTTGTACGCGCCGAAAACGGCGAAGAAGCCATGCTATTGGTGGACGAGGACGCACCGGACATCATCGTTCTGGACTGGATGATGCCTAATCTATCGGGCATCGAGGTCTGCCGTCGTTTGAAATCCCGTAGTCAAACCCGCTCGATCCCAATTATTATGCTGTCTGCGCGTTCTGAAGAGGTCGACAAAGTGCGCGGCCTTGAAACCGGCGCGGATGACTATGTGGTGAAGCCGTATTCCGTAAACGAGCTGATGGCCCGCGTTCGCACACAGCTGCGTCGTGTACGTCCTTCAACGGTTGGGATACGTCTGGAGTTCGAGGATATTATTCTGGATTCAGAGACGCATAAGGTCAGCCGCAGTGAGCGTGCGTTGAAGCTTGGCCCAACTGAATTCCGCCTGCTTTCAACCTTTATGGAAAAGCCCGGTCGGGTCTGGAGCCGCGAACAATTGCTGGATCGGGTCTGGGGGCGCGATATCTACGTCGATACACGAACCGTAGATGTGCACATTGGTCGTTTGCGCAAAGCGCTGACACAACATGGTGGCGAAGATCCTGTACGAACGGTGCGCGGCGCGGGTTATGCGCTGGGGTAAATCAATCTGACACTCTTCCAACTTATCTTGGAAGAGTGTCCTCGGGTTGCGCAAGCGGTGCGAGCCAGTCTTTAAATTTTTTCAATGCTGGGTTTTTAGAGTTCTCGCGCGGCCAGACAAGGTAATATGCCCCTTCCGCTTCGACGGCGGTGGGGTGCAAGGCAACCACTTTTCCCTGCGCTAAATCCTGTTCGACCAAATAATCTGGCACCAGTGCTGCGCCCAATCCATGTAATACCGCCTGTAAAATCGTCGAAAACTGATCATAATGCGCGCCTTGATCATAGGCAGCTTGGGGCGCGAGCACACCAACTGCTGTGAACCAATCTTGCCATGCGTTTGGTCGCGTTTGAATGTGTAGCAGCGGAAAAGTTAATATCTGGGTCGGGTCGGTAATCTCACGCGTGGCCAGCAATTCGGGCGAACATATGGGAATGAGGCGTTCGCCTTTCAGAAGCATGGCCTCAGCTCCCGGCCAATGTCCGGTGCCATAATGAAGGGCTGCATCAAACGTTTCGCCAGCAAAAGAAAACATCTGCAATCTTGTCCCCATATTCAAGGTCACATCAGGGTGTCGACGTGAAAAACCTGGAAGTCGTGGCACCAGCCAACGCATTCCAAACGTTGGTAAAATAGCCAGATTAAGCTGCCCTCCAACTGGCAGGGACTGCACTTTCAGCGTGGCCTGGGCAATCTGCCCCAGCGCTTGGCGAATTTCACGCGCATAATCGCCTGCTTGCTCCGTCAGCGTAAGTCGTTTGTGACCGCGATCAACCAGCACCAAATCAAGTTGCTTTTCTAACGTTTGAAGCTGCCGGCTTACTGCGCCTTGGGTCAGGCACAATTCTTCAGCCGCGGCTGACGCACTTCCAAGGCGGTCCAGTGCTTCAAGCGCACGCAACGATGAAATTGAAGGTAAAAAACGACGAGGGGCAACCATGTATGATGTATACTCATACATAATGAAAAAGTCTCGCTGTTCTTCGCCCGCCTTGCAAGTTAACCTGATGTTAGGATTTCAAAAAGGAATGCCGCATCATGCAGCTTCGAACCCCAATGCGCGCCACCAAAGATACACCTGAGCTCGGCCGGTTTGAGTGGCAGGATCCATTTCGCTTAAACGATCAATTGCACGAAGACGAGCGTATGATTGCGGCCTCTGCCCATGCTTATGCCCAGGAAAAGCTTGCGTCGCGGGTGCTGGAGGCTTTTCAGAATGAACAGACTGACCCTGAAATTTTTCAGGAAATGGGTGCAATGGGTCTGCTTGGTGTGACAATTCCCGAGGCTTACGGCGGACTTGGGGCAGGGTATGTCGCTTATGGTCTCATCGCGCGTGAAATTGAACGGGTGGATTCAGGTTACAGATCCATGATGTCTGTTCAAAGTTCCCTCGTCATGTATCCTATTTATGCATATGGGTCAGAAGAACAGCGCCAAAAATACCTGCCAAGGCTGGCAAATGGCAGTTGGATTGGCTGTTTTGGCCTCACTGAAGCAGAGGCGGGATCTGACCCTGCCTCTATGAAAACCCGGGCCGAAGCAATCGATGGCGGCTACCGTCTCACGGGTAGCAAGATGTGGATTTCAAACGCACCGATCGCAGATGTTTTTGTCATTTGGGCGAAATCCGATGCTCATGGTGGTAAGATCCGGGGCTTTGTTCTGGACAAGAACACACCTGGCCTCTCGACCCCTAAAATCAGCAATAAAGCTTCGCTAAGAAGTTCAATCACTGGTGAGATTGTTCTTGATGGGGTCGAAGTCGGTGAGGAAGCTCTGCTCCCTCATGTGGAAGGGCTGAAAGGTCCATTCGGCTGCCTGAATCGCGCCCGTTATGGCATCAGTTGGGGCGTCATGGGCGCCGCAGAAGACTGCTGGCATGCCGCCCGACAATATGGTCTGGACCGTGTGCAATTTGGGCGCCCTTTGGCGAACACACAGATTTTCCAGTTGAAACTGGCTGACATGCAAACCGAGATTGCTTTGGGCTTGCAAGCCGCTTTACGTGTGGGGCGCTTAATGGAAGACGGCGCAGCAGCCCCAGAGATGATTTCCCTGATCAAACGGAACAACTGCGGCAAAGCGCTCGACATCTCACGGGCTGCCCGCGACATGCACGGCGGCAATGGCATAAGCCTCGAATATGGTGTGATCCGTCATATGGTTAATCTTGAGACAGTGAACACCTATGAAGGAACGCATGACGTACATGCATTAATATTGGGGCGTGCACAAACGGGGCTGCAAGCGTTCTTTTGATAGCTCTATCTTTGCAATAAAACACGGGCAATTTTACAAAGCTGCACCTGCATATCTGCATGTATTAATAGGCCTTATGAAGAATGACGTCCTACGCTTACTCAGTCAGCTCGAACCGAGTTAACCGCACCTAATTACTTTGAAAAAATGCAAATCAGAATATGTGTTTTTGCAAAACACATAAGGATTGCAAAAACACACCATCAAGTCCGCAAAAAGAGGCTTTACATTTGCAAAAATCACTGCACGAAGCGTAAATGTCCACTTCAGTCACCGACGCGTAAACTGGGATCTTCAGGTCCCGCCCGACTAAGTTAAGCACTTTAGATCTAAACCGACAATTTCACAGGATCCTCACGGTTAACGCATCTGCAAATTTGTTGTTCCATCCACATTCAACGCCCCAATACCTTTGCAATAAATCCCTTATTAACAAGACATTACTGATATATTAAACGATCTTTGACAACTTGTTAAGCCATAGCAGAGCCCCATGTGATCCATCAGACGGGTAAATCAGAGCGGCACACCGTTTCACCGCACGACATCCTTGGATACCCGCATGGCTAGGTAAGCGTCATAAATGAGTTTAGATATCGCTCAGCTGAGCATTGTCGCATGCTCAATAGTTTGAAGAGGCGTTATACAATAACACGTTCATCCTTAGTATCAATAACAGATATTAACGCGCCCCTGAAGGGTCGAATTTTCGGCTGCTCTTATCAGATAATGGCGGAGAGACAGGGATTCGAACCCTGGGTGCCCGTGAAGGCACAACGGTTTTCGAGACCGCCCCGTTCGACCACTCCGGCACCTCTCCACAGGTTGATTTCATTATACATTTCGAAAAACGACCACAATAGTAAATTATGGTTTTAAACTTGGTTTTAGAGGTTCACGAGCCGTTCTGTTGTGTTTCGTTCCCTTTGCCCGCTCTCGGATTCGGACCGTCGCATAGCCTCACCGGCATATTTATCGAACATTACGAGGTTAGAGCTGTCGCGGTTTGATGCCGCTCTTTTGATAGCATTTATTGCACCAAAGGAGACGGACTATGGGACAGAAACGAACGGACGAATTTCGCCAAGATGCAGTGCGGATCACGCTGACCATTGGGCTAACGCGCCAGCAGGTGGCGGGTGATCTTGGCGTCGGCATGTCGACACTGAACAAATGGATCACGGCGCATCGAGACAGGGATGTCGTGTCAAAAGAGAATTGAAGTCTCACCCAAGAGAATGACCAGCTTCGGCGCGAGAACCGCACTCTCAAGGACTTGCAAGGATGAGTAAACAATCCGGGGGATTGTTTACCCGCAGTAAGAGGGAAGTGTTAAAAAAGGCTACGGTGTTCTTTGCGAGCCAAAAGCCGTGAGATTTAAGTTTATCGAAGAACACCGATCTGCATTTTCCATTGAACTGATGTGTCGGGTTATGGCTGTCAGTCCGCGGAGTTTGCGGGCGTATCGCAGCTGACCTGCCAGCCGCAAACAGCGGCCGGATATGGTGACGTTAGCGCACATTAAAAAACAATCGCGCCTGAGCTTGGGCAGCTATGGCCGCCCAAGCATGACAGAAAAGCTGAAAGAGATTGGCTTAGATGTGGGTCACCGCCGTATTGGTAGGCTGGTGCGCCAGAACGGCATATCCGTCGTCAGAATCCACAAATACAAGGCGACGACGGGCAGTGATCACAAGTTCAACAGCGCACCGAACCTGCTGGATCGCGACTTCACGGCGGATCTGCCACACCAGAAGTGGGCGGGCGATATCAGCTATGTTTGACCCCGTGAAGGCGGGCTGTATCTGGCTGTGATCTTAGACTTGCACTCCCGGCGGGTCATCGGCTGAGCTGTGAGCAACCGGATGAAACGCGACCTGGCGATCCGGGCATTGAGGATGGCGATTGCTTTCCGTGCGCCACCAAAGGACTGCATTCACCACACGGATCGCGGGTCGCAACATTGCTCTCACGACGACCAGAAGATCCTGCGACAGTATGGCTTCAAAGTGTCGATTTCAGGAAAGGGGAATTGTTATGACAACGCTGCGGTCGAAACCTTCTTCAAGACGATCAAAGCCGAGCTGATTTGGCGGCGATCATGGGAAACAAAGCCGCAGGCTGAGATGGCGATCTTCTAATACATCAATGGCTTCTAAAATCCGCGACGCCGACACTCAGCACTGGGCTGGGCTGGAAAAGCCCCGCCGTTTTCGAAAGAACGGCCGCTTAAGTGATCAACGGAAGCCGCATCAAACTGCGAGGCGTTTATGTTGCTTACTAATCCTTGCAAGTCCTTGAGAAGACCGGTTCTCGCGTCGAAACCGTCCGGTCTCACGGGCAAGATCGAGGTCCTTGTCTGGGATTAGCTCGGTGTCAGGATGTGCCGTCACCCATTTGTTCAGCGTCAACAATCCGACACCCAAACCTCAAGCAACCTGCTTGCGTATCAGCCCACTGGTCAGCGCGATACGCGCCCCATCCCCCCGGAATTCGTCTGTCCGTTTCGTTCCCATACTTCGTCCTCCTTACTGCAATAAAATGCTATCAAAGGAGCGCAATCAAACCGCCAAAGAGCCACGGAGGGGAGAGGAGGGTATCGCTGTGCCGCCACGAGGGAGTAAGGGCTTATATTGCAATTGATCGCATGTGCTTCTTTCTAAAAGAAAATTATTAGCCTACGGCATGGTTGATCGAACGCTAACCGACAGTGGGCAAGCAGCGCTTTCCGCATACCTCAATGCACTTGGAAGTACTTAAATGTTAAACGTGCTCGTTATTATTCCAGAAACGCTTGCAGATTTGGCTGACCTTTAGGCCACGCAGGCAACCCGGGAAATCTGCTTGACGCAAAACTTGAACATGAGGGTGTGCGCTTATATTATCCTCACTGGAGGTTGGACGGTTGCGGGGCTTTTAGGCGAAGTGATCGTCGCGCTATACGTGAGTGCGTGAGCGTAGAGGAAATGCCGCTGGACGTGGACTATTCAAAATTTGAAAAGGCACAGTCTGTTTTTCTATGGTCGCCGGGGCCAGATCTTCCA
The DNA here is from genome assembly GCF_900102795.1 of Epibacterium ulvae. Classification (GTDB taxonomy): domain Bacteria; phylum Pseudomonadota; class Alphaproteobacteria; order Rhodobacterales; family Rhodobacteraceae; genus Epibacterium; species Epibacterium ulvae. The sequence goes on from NZ_FMWG01000003.1 coordinate 156,699, forward strand.
AATCCTTCGCCAGATGCGATCCTAGCTATCCCTACAGATGATAGGCGCGCCACGCCTAATGCTATGAGGTTTTCTGAGGTTGTTTAACTTAGTTGAGGCCTTGCCCAGTAATAGCGCCGCATCTTTCGTCAGTATGTAGATCAGATGCAAGATATTAATAAATTTAAATTTAACATTCTTGAAAGTGGACTACGATGTCTGTGACCTGAAGTAAAGTGAGTTGACACATGCGTATCCAAGCTTCGATTGAACTTTCAACGCCGCAATCTCAGCAGGTTGATGGACAACTCAGGCCCGCAAAGAAAAAAGCGGCACCTCAGGGTGCGATGAATACATCAACGCCTAAATCGACTCCTAGGCAAAGTGCTGTGTTTGATGAGGCAAATCAGAAGTCTAAAGGCCCGGCCAGGACCAAGAGAGCACCAGCCGCCAGTCTGTCAACAGTGACAGGTCTTCCACAACGACCTGCGACATTTATCTCAACCAATTTTGAAGGTTCAACGCGTGGTAGCTTTGATCCCGGTGCCGAAGGAGACGGGTATTATACCAAATTTGGTCAGAATATTGAGCGCGGAGAGTGCGCTGGGGCCTGTTTGGTTAAAGCAAAAGACGTATTGGAGGGTAAAAAGCAGGTTTCCGAAACCCCTCCAGATGCTTTTAAAAAAGCATTGGCCCAGGTGAAAGTGCATCAGGTTTGGGCAGGCGTGACCGCCAAAGATCAATCTCTGAACAATGAGGAAACGCCATCATCTGCTGGGTACCCATCGCTGGCAAAGAGTTTCGGGCTAGAAGCCACTAACTATGACGGAATAGCCCCCGGTATGATACGGGACATACAAGCGGAAAACCCGGATAAACCCATGATTCTAACACTCAATGACGGTGTAAACTGGGGGCATTCCGTGATGATATATGAGGAAAATGACCAGCTGTATTTCTTTGATCCAAATACAAAGAACCTACCCATTGATACCATAGAACAATTGGAAGACCTTCTAACTGAAGTCGCATTTGATTTAGACAGAGGCTACGGGGACGAAAACGCAACTGAATTTAATGTTACGCTGTCTGCAACGGTTTTGGAAAACAATGATGAATCTGTCATTGAGACCTCAACCCTGCAGTTTAACCCGCCGGTAGACAAGATCTACAGCGATCAAGAAAACGATTGAACTGTCTAAGACAAGGGTGGCCGGACGACGATATAAGCGTTCATTTACCGGAAGCGAAACAGGTAATTCATCTAAGGAGCAACGAAATACCCGGCGAGGCTGAATTGACCGCTGGGCTAAGATTCGAAAAACGTGAGTGGTGACTCGCTGTTGCTACTAGGCAGGCTTACTGCACTGGAGACAAGTTTAGCTTTTGGGCCTTGGCTAAGGCAGCGCTCCTTTTTCCACGCCTCACGAAATGTGGGTTTGGGCGAAGGCTCGTAGATCCTGGCATAAACGTCGTGGCCTTCCACTCCTTAAGCTTGCCCGCGTTCCAATCAGGGACGAGCCATCAACGCGCGTACGCACCGACATTCCGCTAGATCAAGACCTCATTTGTGGGCTTGATGTTGAACCGGTGCAGGGTCGGACTTATCTTCAACTCGGTATGTTCTGCATCTGGCCCCTTAGATTAGGATCAAATCGTCGGCAAATGCCAACCATCCTCCTCGTAAATTGTCGATGCGGGCATATATATCTTCACACAGATTGTGGCAAAGGTCTCAGCGGAGCCCACAATTCGACCGACACTGGGCATTGCATCTAACGACGGCTATTAGCCATTAACGCGATATTCTAGCGCTTTCGCCCTTTAATTATTGAAAGATAAACGATGTGGTTCAAATTACTAATTGCAGCTTTTGCGGTCTCTGTACTTCTTTGCATATTTGGGTTGGAATTATTGCCAAGCCACAGTGGTGATGTCGGGGCATTGGGAGGTTTGTTTGTCTTCCTATGGATCGTCGGGATAACACTTGCACTCGGCATTCTTGTCATAATTTCGCTGATAAGACGTGTTCTCAGCAAAAGATCCTTAAATGAGCTGGAAGGCGGTAAATTGAAGTTAAAACCGTGAAAGTCTACCAACACATGAGCAATGCTAAATCGTCGTGAGTACCACAAGAACACATGTAAAGATTTCCCGGAATTCTTTGCATGTCGCCAAAACATTGAAAGAACATTGTCACGACACACTGGCTATTTGGGGGTGCATCTGGCTGCGATCCGCCCATGCGTGCGTGGGGCGGGGCTGTTGGCGGCGTTCAATTAGACTGTGCGTAGGCACAAGCAATAAATACACCGGTTAAATAAAATTCGATTTTCCTTGCTCGATGGTCTGTTTCGCCTAGGTTATTGGGTATGCAAAACGTTAACGCACAAAAACCCGCCGTTCGTAAACTTATGCAGTTGCTTTTACTGCCTATTTTAGCCCTGTTCCTTCTGACACCGCAGGCAGACGCAGCCGACAGACAAAGGATAAATACGTTCCTTGAGATCACCGGCTTTGATGTGGCGCTGGACAGTATCGCACTGAACGCCGAAAGCGCGCCACAGATTTTAGGGCTGGAACGTAGCGATTTTGGAGCGCGCTGGACCGATATCACGCAGGATATCTTCGACACGCAGATTATGCGTGACATTGCGTTGGATTTACTGGAGAAATCTCTCAGCGATGAGGCGCTTTTACATGCAGAAGCGTTTTACGGCAGCACGTTAGGACAGCGGCTGGTTGCTGCAGAAAACGCATCCCACCAGATCGAAGACAACACAACCACCCAAATCGCTGGGCAACGGATCATTGCTGATCTAGTGCGCGAGGGGGCTGAACGTGTTGATCTATTCAAGCGCATGGGGCGTGCAGTAGATTCTGCAGAAACCGCGCTTACATCCCTGCAAGAGGTGCAATTTCGCTTTATCATGGCGGCAACAGATGCAGGTGTGATCGCGCTGGAACTGGACGCCGATGGCTTGCGCGCACTTATGACAGAACAGGAAGATGAGATGCGGCTGGCGCTGCAAACCAGCAATCTGAGCGCCTCAGCTTATGCATATCAGGCGTTTAGTGATACAGAGATTGCCGAGTATATAGACGCACTGGAAACACCTTTGATGCAAGAGGTCTACACCCTGCTGAATGCCATCCAGTTTGAAATCACCGCCAACCGGTTTGAAGCACTTGCATATGAGCTGGCAAAGGTGGGGCAGGGTGAGGATATTTGAAGACCCAATAGAGACTGACTTTCAACTCTGTTGGACATTCGTATGAGCCGAGTCTAAGGTCAGAAACGAGCCCAAACCTACCAAGTGCTGCGACTAGATTTGCAGGCTGGCGACTATGCCGCTAAAGACCGTCAAATTGATTTGGAGGATGTAATGGGATTTCGCATTTGCTATCTCGCCAGCGAAGCACCACCAGAAGAACTGGTTGAGAAGTTAGGTCTGAACCAAGGTGATCATATAGACGAGATGCCCGATGGCGATTGGTGGACAGCCAAACTTAAGAGCAGTGGTTGGACTATCCTTTGGTCTGAAGATGAAGGCTTCGGAAAAAGTGCAAAAGAACAGGTCTCCAAACTTTCTCAAAAGCATCGCACGTATATATGCGAGGTGAATGAAACATGCATGTGGAGTTCCTCGGAGCTATGGCAATATGGACAACAGTTGTGGAGAGTTACCCACGCCGGAGATGGTGAAGACAAGTTTGACTTGACCGAAGTTGGCGAACTCCCAAAAGCATTTGCAGAGTTGAAGCAACGTCATTTCCAGACCCAAAAGAATACAGATGAGAACGTAGACTACATCTTCGAAATCCCCTTAGACCTGCCCGCACTTGAGATAGGCTTCAGGCACGAAGATCATTTAGAAACTGAGGATGTCGAGGCGTTTACTATCATCTACCCGAACGAGCCTGAGAAAAGGCCAAGCTTGTTGTCTCGCATTTTCGGCAGGTGACTTGCAACTGCAGCAAAGTCCGCTTTGCTGCAGTTCATTCAGGACTTTGTAAAAATCTCTTCCTGCGCTTTGTGCTCGTCCCAGCACGACAATTGACACAGTTACCAATCCCCTCTAAAAGAGCGCATCCCGGCTCAGATTCTCTCTGCGCCGGGTGTTTTCTGTAATACGGCCCTTTAAGTAGGGCGCGCTGTTCGAGGTGGGTCAGGTGAAAATCTGGGCCAGGAACGCCCGAAAGGGGACCGTAGGACGCGGGTAACACAAAGGAATATGCAATGTTTGCAGTCCTCAAGACTGGCGGCAAGCAGTATAAAGTTCAGGCGGGCGATATTTTGCGCGTTGAAAAACTGGCTGCTGATGCTGGCGAAACCGTACAATTCAACGACATCCTGATGCTGGGCGGCGACGCACCAGTTGTGGGTGCTCCTCTGGTGGATGGCGCAGCGGTTCAAGCTGAAGTTGTTGACCAGATCAAAGGCGAAAAAGTTATCAAATTCGTCAAGCGCCGTCGTAAGCACTCGTCCAAGCGCACCGTTGGCCACCGTCAGAAACTGACCCTGATCAAGGTAACTGATATCTTGACTTCAGGCGCAGCAGACACCGGTGTCAAAGTTGCAACTGGCAAAGGCGATATCAAATCTGATGATCTGACCCAGCTGACCGGTGTTGGCCCTGCAGCAGCTGAAAAGCTGAACGCAGCTGGTCTGCGCAGCTTTGCACAGATCGCAGCCTTGTCTGAAGACGATATTGCTGCTATCGACGCGATCAAAGTGAAGCCCGAATGGGTTGAGCAGGCCAAAGAACTGGCCTAAGGCGAAGGAGAGACACTCATGGCACATAAAAAAGCTGGCGGTTCATCCCGCAACGGTCGCGACTCCGCTGGTCGTCGTCTTGGCGTTAAACTGTATGGCGGCCAAGCTGCTATCGCAGGTAACATCATCGTGCGTCAGCGCGGCACCAAATTCTGGCCTGGTGAAGGCGTAGGCATCGGCAAAGACCACACAATCTTTGCAACAACTGATGGCGCAGTAAGCTTCCAAAAAGGCCTGAAAGGCCGCACCTTTATTTCGGTTCTGCCAGTGGCGGAGGCCGCTGAATAAACCGAACCCACAAAGGTTTACGAAAAATTTAGGGGGATCGGTTATGTAACCGGTCCCTCTTTTTGTGTGTTCGTGGGTAAGATGTTTGTCAACGTAAAAACCGGCGCTGAAACCAGCGTTATCAGGGCAGAATTTTACCATGCGATTGGGTGTTTACGCGTGAGAGGAGAACGCAGCGGCACCCTTGTGGCACATTGCTGTACTTCCTACATCTCTGGAAGAGCAGCACGGGGCAAATCCCCCACAAGGCAAGAAATGTTTGGATGAGGAGCGCAGCTATGAGCCTGGATCAAATTGCAATGCAGCCGACAATAACGGCAGAGCGTTTCGCGTTGCGTCCGTTGCGAAAGTCAGACACGGGTTTGATCTCGCATTACGCCAGTGACAAGCGGGTTGCGCATATGACAAGCGCCATTCCTCATCCGATGCCACCCGGCGCCGTAGAAGCCTTTGTGGATCGAGCGATGACGCCAAATGGCACAGAGTATGTCTGGGCAATCGACGGAACAAACGATGGTGGGCCTGAATTACAAGGGGTTATTTCGCTCAATCGTATGGATCGCAGTCAGTCCGAAGTGGGATATTGGATCGCACCTTTGTTTTGGAACACGGGCCTTGCCACTGAAGCCGTACGCAGCTTGGTAGAAGGGAATCCGTTTGCAGATGCCACCATGTTTGCAAGCGTCTTTCAGGACAATCCAGCCTCGGCACGGGTGCTTATTCATTGTGGATTCGAATATCTGGGAGACGCCGAAACCTTTTCGGTGGCTCGGGATGCGAATGTCACCACATGGACTTACAGTCGCAAGCTATAAAGCCCAAAAACTTTGATTGGCCTGCCTGTCGCTTTGCGGTAAAGCAGGCCAACAGACACGAGAGCGGGAGCAGGGCTTACCGCTCAATTTGACGTATGGTGCGGTCTTTCATTGGACTGGCCAAAGGAGCAGACATGAAATTCCTCGACCTGACAAAAGTCTATATTCGCTCTGGGGGCGGTGGCAACGGCTGTGTCAGTTTTCGCCGCGAGAAATACATTGAATATGGTGGCCCCGACGGCGGCGACGGCGGCAAGGGGGGATCCGTCTGGGTTGAAGCGGTTGAAGGGCTCAACACGCTTATTGATTTTCGCTATCAACAACATTTTTTCGCGAAAAACGGCCAGTCCGGTATGGGAAATCAGCGCACCGGTAAAGACGGTGATGACATTACCCTGCGGGTGCCCGTGGGAACCGAAATCCTTGATGAAGACGAGGAAACCGTGCTGGCGGATCTAACCGAGGTCGGGCAGAAAGTGCTGCTCGCAAAAGGCGGTAATGGTGGTTTTGGCAACCTGCATTTCAAATCTGCAACCAACCAGGCACCCCGGCGCGCAAATCCCGGCCAAGAGGGGATTGAGCGGACACTTTGGCTGCGCCTGAAACTGATTGCGGATGCCGGTCTTTTGGGGCTGCCAAATGCGGGTAAATCAACCTTTTTGTCAGCGACATCCAATGCACGTCCCAAGATCGCTGATTACCCCTTTACCACGCTACACCCGAACTTGGGCGTTGTAGGCATTGATAACACTGAATTTGTTGTCGCTGATATACCGGGACTTATTGAGGGCGCACATGAGGGGCGTGGGATTGGTGACCGTTTCCTAGGGCATGTGGAACGCTGCGCGGTGTTGTTGCATCTGGTGGATGGAACCTCGGAAACTGTTGCCGAAGATTATCGCACCATCATCAATGAGCTTGAAGCTTATGGCGGAGAGCTGGCCACGAAGAACCGGATCACCGTTTTGAACAAAATCGATGCGCTGGACGAAGACGAACGCGCCGAGGCCAAAGCCGCGCTTGAGGCTGAGGTCGGTAGACCTGTGATGATGCTGTCCAGCGTTGCGCGTGAGGGTTTAAACGAGGTATTGCGCACGCTACGCAGCCAAATCGATGATGACCGCCTCCGTCAGAAACCTGTGGAGGAGGCCAAACCTTGGCATCCTTAAGTGACGCAAAACGCATTGTTGTTAAAATTGGCTCAGCGCTGCTGGTAGATCGGGACACCGGCCAGCTGCGTGCGGGCTGGTTGCAGACGCTTGCCAATGATGTCGCTTGGTTAAAATCCATGGGCAAGGATGTCATCCTCGTCTCCTCTGGTTCGATCGCACTGGGACGACGCGCACTTGGATTGCCACAAACAGATCTTGCATTAGAGCAATCACAAGCCGCGGCAGCCGTTGGGCAAATCCGCCTGGCGCGGGCTTATGAACAGGCGCTGGAACCTTATCAGATCACGACCGCACAGGTGCTTGTCACCTTGGAAGACAGCGAAGACCGGCGGCGTTATTTGAATTCACGCGCAACGCTTGCAACGTTGATCGGGCTTGGTGCTGTCCCCATCGTGAACGAAAATGATACGATTGCCACCGATGAAATCCGCTATGGCGACAATGATCGCCTTGCGGCACAGGTCGCGGTGACGGTGGGTGCAGATTGTCTCATTCTGCTGTCAGATGTGGATGGGTTTTACAGCAGTAATCCCGGGCTTGATCCGACTGCCACGCGGTTTGAACAGATTGACGAGATTACGCCTGACATCGAAGCCATGGCGGGCGATGGTATTTCGGGACTGTCAAAAGGTGGTATGATCACCAAATTGCTTGCCGCGAAAATGGCTACGGCAGCAGGCTGCGCGATGGTAATCACCGAAGGTTCGCCCTTGAACCCATTGAAAACATTAGAACATGGTGCAAACTGCACTTGGTTCACTGCAGATGGCGATCCACAGGTGGCGCGAAAGCGCTGGATCGCAACGATGAAAACCCGCGGTGTCGTCACTGTGGATCCGGGCGCTGTTTTGGCGCTGAACTCAGGAAAAAGCCTGCTACCTGCAGGTGTGCGTCATGTGGAGGGTGACTTTGGCCGCGGCGATCCGCTGGCCATCCTCGGCCCGGACGGGCACAAATTGGGGCAGGGGCTGTCATGTTATACAGATTCTGAGGCCCGTATTATACAGGGGCATAAAACCGGTGAAATTGAAGGCCTGTTGGGCTATCCCGGTCGCGCCGCTCTTATCCATCGAGACGATATGGCGCTTTAAACAAGACGCCAACAGACAATAGGTGACAGACCATGACCACCGAAATTAATATTACCGATATGATGCAAGACCTTGGTCGACGCGCCAAAGCTGCCTCACAAGCTCTGGCAAGCGCAAGCGCTGCGCAAAAGAGCCTTGCCTTGAATAAGGCCGCGGATGCCGTTTGGGGCAGCCGTAGCGCAATCATCGACGCCAATGCGCAAGATCTTGAATTTGGAAGACTTAAAGGGCTTTCAGACGCAATGATGGACCGTCTTCTGCTTGATGAAGCACGTGTTCAAGGTATCGTTGATGGATTGCGCGCCATTGCCGGGCAGACAGACCCAATTGGTGAGGTGATGGCCGAGTGGGATCAGCCGTCTGGTTTGAATATTCAACGTGTGCGCACTCCACTTGGCGTGATTGGCGTAATCTATGAAAGCCGCCCAAACGTGACGGCGGACGCGGGCGCGCTTTGCTTGAAATCAGGTAACGCTGTTATCCTGCGAGGTGGGTCTGAAAGCTTTCACTCCAGCCAAGCGATCCACGCTTGTCTTGTTCAGGGCCTAGAATCTGCAGGACTGCCTGCGGACGCTGTACAGCTTGTCCCCACCCGTGATCGCGCTGCCGTACAAGAGTTGCTGACCATGGTTGACTATGTGGACGTCATTGTACCGCGTGGTGGGAAAGGTTTGGTGGGTCTTGTACAACGCGAAGCACGCGTTCCTGTGTTTGCCCATCTGGAAGGCATCGTACATATCTATGTTGATAAATCCGCTGATCCGAAAAAAGCAATGGATGTGGTATTAAACGCAAAAACACGACGCACTGGGATCTGTGGCGCTGCAGAGTGTCTTCTGATTCACAAAGATATCGCTGATACGCTTGGGAAGGATCTTCTCACAGCTCTGCATTCAGCTGGGGTCGAAATCCATGCAGCACAGGGATTGCCGGGCCCTGACGGTATGGTTGGCGCAACAGCTGACGATTGGGGGCGTGAATATCTAGACGCAATCATTGCAGCCCGCAGCGTTGATAATATCGACGAGGCGATCACTTATATTCAGGCACACCATTCACAGCACACCGATTGTATTCTCACCGAAGATGAGACGGCTGTCGAAACCTTCTTTAACCGTCTCGACAGTGCGATCCTGATGCACAATGCATCGACGCAATTCGCGGACGGAGGAGAGTTTGGAATGGGGGCAGAGATCGGGATTGCCACTGGTAAGATGCACGCCCGTGGGCCGGTTGGTGCGGAACAACTGAGCAGCTTTAAATATCTCGTGCGTGGGAACGGTACAACACGATAACAAACAAAAGGCGCAACAAAAGTTGCGCCTTTTCAGTACGTTGACAGACGTTTCAAAATCGTATTTCGATCCGATCTTCGAAGGTTTCAAACGTAACGTTTTTACCAAGCCCCTGCGCCAATTCTGGAAGTAAACCAAACTGAACATGCGCCGGCGTCAGTGTCGCCTCTGACACATTCCCACCAAGACGGTCCCAAAGCGCGTCATCAATTTTCAGCTTGTTGCCTTGGCCCGAAATCACCCAAGATCCATCAACAGTGTTCATCTCAGCAACGCCACCGTAGGGCAGGGCACTTTCAAGGCACAGAGCAGCCAAAAACGCCAACCGAACTTCAGCGCGTGTTGCCGGAGCCTCTGGCAGCCATTGATACTTCATCCGGCCGCCTTTGCTGACATCGTCGAGCACCGAGACAACTTCAGAACGTCCAAGACCTTGTTCACCCGCTTGACCAAAGGCAATGCGGAAGAACCGGATGCGTGCATTGGCGTTATTTACGCTATCTGCAATCAGCTCCAGTTCGGGCCCATCCATAGCACCAGCCATGCCCAACAGTTCTAGACCGTTGCTAATCGCGCCCACCGGGCTAATTAGATCATGGCAGATCCGAGACCCTATCAAAGTCGCGATATTGACGTTATCTACCGTCATAGTATTCCTCCGAAATGGGCCATATCATGAATGACCTCAACGCTATTCTTGCCCCAGGTATGTTTGTCAAACATCCAGACCAGCCTGACTGGGGTGTTGGTCAAGTACAGTCAAATGCTGGTGGCAAGATCACTGTAAACTTTCCAGATCAAGGAAAGCTCGTTTTTGACGGTGCCCGCATCGCCTTAGTTCCGGTCTTTGATCATTGAAAACGGTTTACGAACCGTTAATGAAATCCTGAAAATTTTCCTAACTTCTTGCCCAATCTGTGCCTCATACGGTAAACGCGCGCAAGTCTGAACCCAAGGCAGGATCCCGTATGAGCGCGCCAAATCGTGATTTCATCGTAAAGATTGCAGATACCAAAGAGGAACTGCAAGCTGCGCAAGCATTGCGATATGAAGTGTTTGTAAAAGAGCTTGGCGGCGACGGTGATCTTGTCGATCATGAAGCCGGCCTGGAATGTGACGCCTTCGATCCTTACTTCGACCATATGATCGTGTCCGATGCGGCCACGGAGCAAGTTGTTGGCGTGTATCGATTGCTGCAATCAGAACAGGCAAAAGTGATGGGGCGATATTATTCCGACGGGGAGTACGACCTGTCCGTTCTTCAAAATTCAGGACGAAAAATTCTCGAACTTGGCCGCTCTTGCCTTCACAAGGACTATCGCGGTGGAATGGCGATGTTTCATCTCTGGAACGGACTGTCAGAATATGTACTCAAAAATGACATTGAAGTGCTTTTTGGGACCGCAAGTTTTCATGGAACTGATCTCGAAAAATTGGCAGCACCTCTCTCGCTGTTACATCATAATCATCTTGCTCCAGAAGATTTACGCGTTCGATCAAAGTCATATGAAAGCATGAACTTAGTAGATAAGTCTAACTTAGATCGGCGCACCGCAATGTTACAAGTTCCCGCGCTCATCAAAGCGTATCTTCGGCTTGGCGGTTTTATCGGAGATGGGGCTTTTGTGGATCATGAATTCAACACCACTGATGTGTGTCTTATCCTTGATGTCGACCGTATGAATGAACGTCAACGCAAGATCTACAGCGGGGCACGGTAAATTCATGTCAGTTAGTTGGCAAAGCGAGACCCCACCTGATCAGGTTCATTTACGCCCACTGAACTGGGTCTTTATCATAGCACGTGCACCTGTCTTAGCTGTCCTTGTGTTTAGCGGGCTTCTTGCCACACTTGTGTTGCGGATAATTGAGCGTCCTCTTGCAGGGGAAACGCGCCCAATTACCCCATTTATCACACAACTTGTGTGTCGTAATGCATTGAGAATAATAGGTTTCCAATTCACCATCAAAGGCCAAGGTTTTGTTGGTCCGGGAGCTTATGTGGCCAATCATTCCACATGGCTGGATATCTTTGTCCTGAACGCGACAAAACGTCTGTATTTTGTCTCTAAAAGCGAAGTTTCAAAATGGCCGGGTATTGGCTGGCTTGCCCGTGCAACTGGAACTGTTTTTATTGAACGCAATCGCAGCAAAGCGCGCGAACACAGCGCGCTTTTCGAAGAGCGCTTAAAATCAGGCCATAGGCTTTTGTTTTTTCCAGAGGGAACCTCTACAGATGGATGTCGTGTTTTACCTTTTAAAACAACGCTCTTTGCACCGTTCTTTCGCGAAACATTAAAAGAAACATTGTCCGTTCAACCTGTATCGGTCATATATCATGCGCCCAAAGGCCGTCCCGATCGGTTCTATGGTTGGTGGGCTGACATGGATTTTGGGCCGAACCTTCTTAAAATCCTTGGTGAGCCACATCAAGGCTGTGTTGAAGTGATCTATCATCAACCGCTTCTGGTCCGTGACTACAAAGACCGTAAGGCACTGGCAAAGGCTGCCGAAGACTGTGTGCGGGATGGATTTACATCAGGGCAGGTGCTTTGACACCCACCTCTTAGATATTTTACCAAACGACCTTGCCAATTTTTTGGATCTCGCCTATACGCGCGTCATTCGAACCCGCAGGTGGGGTTTGGTGTGATTTGGGGAGACATCCCAAACATGCCGCCGGTTGGAGCAAACTGCTCTGAACCCCCACTGAGGATAAAACCGGAAAAGGATATAAAGCATGGCTCTTCCCGAGTTCACAATGCGTCAGCTGCTGGAAGCAGGCGTTCACTTTGGTCACCAGACACAGCGCTGGAACCCACGTATGGACCCTTTCATCTACGGTTCACGCAACGGCATCCACATCATGGACCTGACGCAAACTGTTCCTATGCTGGACCAGGCGCTGCAAGCTGTTCGTGACACTGTCGCAAAAGGTGGCCGCGTTCTGTTTGTTGGCACCAAGCGTCAAGCTGCTGGCCCAATCGCAGAAGCTGCTGAGAAATCCGCACAGTATTTCATGAACCACCGCTGGCTTGGTGGTACGCTGACCAACTGGAAAACCGTTTCCCAGTCCATCCAGCGCCTGAAAGACATCGACGAAAAGATGGAAATGGGTGCCGAAGGCCTGACCAAAAAAGAGCGTCTGCACATGGAACGCGACCAGCAAAAGCTGCAAGCGTCTTTGGGCGGTATCCGTGACATGGGCGGCGTTCCTGACCTGCTGTTCGTTGTTGACGTGAAAAAAGAAGCACTGGCAATCGCCGAAGCCAACAAACTGGGCATCCCGGTTGTTGCTGTGGTTGACACCAACTGCTCACCTGATGGCATCGACTACATCATCCCAGGCAACGACGACGCGTCCCGCGCAATCTCGCTGTATTGCGATCTGGCTGCACGTGCTGCGCTGGATGGTATGACTGCTCAGCTGGGTGCTGCAGGCGTTGACCTTGGCGCACTGGAAGAAGCCCCCGAAGAAGAAGCTGTTGCTGAAGAAGCATCTGCTTAATTTTCGATGCTGATAGGTCTGCAACGTAAGATATCAGCAGATCAATCAGTGTCACATGTTTGACATGTGGGGCAGGGTATCACCTGCCCCAAACGCATTCCGAATTTGAGGAGAGCCCGAGATGGCAATCACAGCAGCAATGGTGAAAGAACTGCGCGAATCTACCGGCGCAGGCATGATGGACGCAAAAAAAGCTCTGGTCGAAAACGACGGTGATATGGAAGCCGCTGTTGACTGGCTGCGCACCAAAGGTCTGGCCAAAGCGGCTAAAAAATCTGGCCGTACCGCAGCAGAAGGTCTTGTGGCTGTTGTTGTTGAAGGCGGCAAAGGTGTTGCTGTTGAAATCAACTCCGAGACCGACTTTGTTGCGAAAAACGCTGAATTCCAGGAAATGGTTTCCGGTATCGCAACCGCAGCTCTGGGTGTAGATAGCGTTGAAGCCCTGGCGGATGCAGAAGTTGCAGGCAAACCTGTTGCGACCTTGATCACTGACAAGATCGCCACCATCGGTGAGAACATGAACCTGCGCCGCATGGCTGGCATCGAAGGTGAAACCGTTGTTGCATACGTTCACAACGCGGCGACCGCGGGCATGGGTAAAATCGGTGTTCTGGTTTCGATGAACGGCGGCAACGAAGCAATTGGCAAGCAGATCGCAATGCACATCGCGGCTGTAAACCCAGCAGCGCTGTCTGAGGCTGATCTGGATGCTTCTGTTGTTGAAAAAGAGAAACAGGTTCAGATGGATATCGCACGCGAATCCGGCAAGCCTGAACAAGTCATCGAAAAGATGATCGTTGGTCGCATGAAGAAATTCGTTGCTGAAGCAACCTTGCTGAACCAACAGTTCGTTGTAAATCCTGATCTGACTGTTGAAGCCGCTGCAAAAGAAGCAGGCGCAACCATTACTGGTTTTGTACGCTTGGAAGTTGGCGAAGGTATCGAAGTCGAAAAAGAAGATTTCGCTGCAGAAGTTGCTAAGGCAGCTCAAGGCTAAGCGCTTATAGTTCTGTTCGAACGTTCGTTAAACCGGGGTATTAAATACTCCGGTTTTTCGCTGTTGAGCCCTCATGGCGCAGCATACTGACATCACATATAAATACACCCTGAATTAAACTTCAGCGGTGCACAGGAAACGACTATGTTGTGGATAGTGTGTGAGGAGTCCTGCTGATGGGGATGGACAGGACCCCTCACGAATGCTCTGGGGCGCATGTTGACTAAAAACATACACACACCAGATGGACAGGAGAGCCTAATAATTGTTAGGTTTCTATCCAGACGTTCCCAGGCCAAAGCCACCACTCACGGAACTCTTATAGCATATTACTATACAATACTGCGTTCGAGTAGTGTTTTCCTTACTTAAATCACTTTTTTTCGCGAAAACTTTATGAGCAGACTAAATTTTTAGCTTTAGTTCTCAAGGAAACGAAACTTTTACTCTCAGTTTTCCATTTGGAAAATTTGATTGAGCATCGCTGCTTTCAAAACGGCCTGCGCAGTTGTATCAACCGCCAACGATTCACGAGCGAGTCGCAAATGCTTTTCGATCGTCGCAGGTGTTAATCCCATGATCATCGCGATATCTCGCGTGGTCTTTCCGTCTCCAACCCATTGCAATGTCTCTTTCTGCCGTTCCGTGAGACTACGATGAGGCGATACATAGGGCAGGGTGATAATCTTTAAATGGGCGATATTGTTCATCAACTGAATATCTGCCCCATGAGTCTCCCATATCGCATTCACCTGCGTCTGGGACACTCCAGCCGCAGCGGCCAATGAAATCGCGCCCCGAAAGCGCCCAGACGCCGAGGGAAAGCTTACCGTATAACCTGCTGTCAAATCCATTTTCTGATTGAATTCAAGCACTCTCTCAGCGGCAGGCGCAAGCAAACCTAAGTTCACCTGTTCCTGCACCCAATCCCAACTGCAAGCACCATCATTGTCGATCGCCCATTGCACCATCGGGGCATGAAAATACAAACCACTCCGTATAAAGCCGTCCAGGTAATCCGTACTGTGATTTGACAGCACCAGAAAGTCTTCAGGATCCCCCAAAGAGCGCGCTGTTTTATGGCGGGTATATCCATAGATGATCCGCGTGAACCCATATTCAGCCATCTTATCCTGATGGGATTTCCACAATTGCTCCAGGCTGCGCGTCTCGGTTATCTCATGCAGGTAGTCAAGTATTGCCATTTCGCACCTTAAGTATCGAAATGAGCAAGGAGAGCATCAATCGCAAGAATATATCCATGCGACCCAAACCCGCAGATCTGCCCTAAAACGGCCCGTGAGATATATGATACCTGCCGAAACTCTTCACGGGCATGAATGTTGGAAAGATGGACTTCGATCGAAGGAATTTCGACAGAATATAAAGCATCCATCAAAGCGATAGAGGTATGCGTATAGGCGCCCGCATTCAAAATAATACCTGAATGTGTCTCTTTGGCGGAATGAATCGCGTCAAGCAGTACACCTTCATGATTTGATTGCATAAATTCAACAGAAACACCGCGATCCGCTGCATGATTGACACATTTTTCCTGAATCATCGCCAAGGTTTCACGCCCATATACCTCTGGTTGGCGCGTGCCCAACAAATTTAAGTTCGGCCCATTTAGTATCAAAATACTATGCATGAAATGCCCCCGCGGTCTCAATTTTGATCCGGCCTTAAGACCGAGCTAACGTCTTTTTTGGAATTTGCACCTTTGACCATATCAGACAAGCCTATTTACACAATGCAGCCCGAATAAATATCAAAAACCTCCGATTTGGTAAGGCTTTACACATCTCGAGGCGACATAGTGCAGACAAAACGATTTACTAGAGGAGCATGGACCAATGGGCGCGCAAACTTGGCTCAATCGCCGCGATCATGGGACCGGAATTACGGAACTTCAACTGGGCAAAGGCCCTGACAACGGACTGACCACCGAATTCCTAAAATCCTTTGAAGATGAAATTATATCCTTGGGAGCAGAAGACGCGGTAAATGCAATCATTCTCTCAAGTCCGTTTGCAGCATTTTGCAGCGGGACAGCATCAGATCAAAATCCTGATTGCGCAGAATTTCAAGCGCAGTTGACCAGTACATTTCAGACGCTTGCAAGCTGTGGCAAACCCACAATCGCAGCAGTAAACGGCAATGCGCATGGCGCGGGTTTATTGTTTGTTGTCTGCTGTGACATCGGCATTGGCCGCAGTCGCACAACTTACCGTTTTGATGGCGTAACGGGCGGCACCATGCTGCCACAGCCAATAATCGATATGTTGAAATATCGCCTAGGTTATACGGTATGCCGACGCATTCTACCTACAGGACAAGAACTCGGACCGATCGCAGCGCGCAACTACGGAATTCTTGATATCCTTGCCGAAGATCAAGAAGACCTATGGCTTTACTCGTTACGCGAGGCAAAAGCCCGCGTACATTTTGATGCGTCGCGGTATGCAAGCCTCAAAGAACAGCTTGGGTAGTACATGTCATCACACCTTGTGATATAACGCACGACAGCCATTATTTAACATAATATTGATTACACACTCCAAAACACAGAGATAGGTGCACTCACACTAACCTGAATGCACCTATCTTTCTAAAGCAATTTTAACCGCGTCGCCGACGGCGTCCGCCACGAGCTCCAGCTGGCGCAGCATCTGGGTCTTTATTAAACTTGATCCAATCCGCGCCACCGTCATCATTGTTGGTGAGGAAATTCGCAGCCCGAATGGCTTCCATCTCTTTGCCAGCGCGTGCTTTGGTAGACCCCATACCAAAGAGTTTCACAAAGGCTTCGTCCGTCATATCTTCTGGCAGAATGACACCAGCAGCTGCCACTTCAGCTTTTTTCTCTGCAATTTTCTTCGGACCAATTGGCAATGCAATAGGATTCATGATCGCGGACGTCATCCCTGTGGCCATGGCCATAGGTAAAAATGCATTGTTGATGCCATGCCGGTTTGGCAGGCCAAAAGAAATATTAGATGCGCCACAGGTCGTGTTCACACCCAGTTCATTGCGCAGACGATTGTTCAATTCAAAGACCTGTAAACCAGCGGTAGCCATCGCACCGATTGGCATTACCAACGGGTCCACGACAATATCATGCGCGGGAATACCATAATCCGCAGCACGTTCGACGATTTTCTTTGCCACAGCGAAACGCACTTCAGGATCTTCAGAAATGCCTGTGTCATCGTTTGAAATTGCGACCACTGGAACGTTGTATTTTTTGACCAAAGGCAAAACAACTTCCAAGCGCTCTTCTTCGCCTGTCACAGAGTTCAACAATGGACGACCCTCAGCAACTTCAAGACCTGCCTCAAGCGCGCCTGGTACGGATGAATCGATACACAATGGCGTATCAGTCACCGCTTGTACGGTTTTGACGAGCTGCCGCATCAGGTCTGGTTCAACAAAATTGTTGTCAGCATAGCGTGGATCTTCGGCCATTTTATTTGAAAACACCGCCCCAGAGTTGATGTCTAAAACATTTGCACCTGCTGCTACCTGTGCCAATGCATCGCTTTCAACCCGGCTAAAATCACCCGCTTCCAGTTCAGCATTCAAAATCTTACGACCCGTTGGGTTAATCCGCTCCCCAATCACTGTGAAGGGTTGATCAAATCCGATGATGGTCGTCTTTGATTTAGATTCAATGATAGTACGGGTCATACTTGATCCTTTGCTGGTGCGGTTGACGCACCGCCGTTGTTAATCGCCCAGGCCGCATTGGTCTTAATGCCACCTAAGGGAAAGAAATGCACATTCGTGATGTTAAAGTCAGGGTTCTTGGCCTTATGGGCTGCCAATTCGGAGAGCACGTCGGTTGGTTCATAAGGCAACAAAAGTTTTGAGACGTCCATCGCCCGCTTTTGTAACACTTTAAGCGAGGGTCCAACCCCACAGGCAATTGCGAATTTGATCAAAGTTTGCAGCTTCGCTGGGCCCGCAATACCGATATGAATGGGCAGATCAATCCCCGCCTGTTTCAGACTGTCCGCCCAGGCAATGATTGGCTTTGCTTCAAAGGCGAATTGCGTTGCCAATGCCATTTGAGCGTCTGTGCGCGTTGAAAATTTTTGTTTCCAATCAAGCGCTTCAAAAACATTCTTGGTCGATCCATCCGGATCAATATCTTTATTGCCTTCCGGATGTCCAGCAACATGAAGATGTGTAAAACCCGCGCGATCAAACAAACCCGTTTCAAGCAATTGCATCGAACTGTGAAAATCACCCTGAGGCGTCACAACACCACCTGCAAGCAGCAAAGCCTGTTTTACATCCGCTTCACCCTGATATCGCGCAATCCAATCTGCCAACATATCTTTGTCTTTGATAATACGCGCTGGGAAATGTGGCATAACTGGAAAGCCCTGCGCATTCAGCCGTTTTGCCGTTGAGACCATATCGTCTATCGGCGTGCCATCAATGTGTGCGATATAGACACGTGTGCCCACAGGAAGCAACGCACGGAAATCCTCAATCTTTGACGCCGTACGTGGCATAACTTCGATCGAGTAACCTTCCAGCAGCGCCTGCATCTCGGTGGTCGCACTTTGGGCTGGGCCCGTGTCACGTTTTTTGAAGTTCAACAATGCCATTGCGGCCCCCCATAAAGACCTTGGGCTCATGCCCATCCATCATTTGCAATCAGGGCTTTCAAACGCTCCTGATCAAACTCATGCTCCAAACGTTGGGCTTCGGCTTCGGCAATTTCAGATGCATCGCCTTCAACAGAATAAGGCTCCGCCTTTCGCCATTCCGCCAAATAAGCATCTGCATCCTTTGCATTTACCTTCATTGCAGCACGATCAATCGCCTGTTCAAACCGCTCTTCTAGTTGCCGTTTAGAACCACGACGCCCTTTGCCAACAATGACTTGCGCCGGAATGTCCCGCCAATAAACAATTGTCACGTCTGGCATTGCTGCATCTCCCGTTTCGTTGGGTCTTTTGGTTGTAAGCCGCAATTTCACCGGGCACGCGTCGGATTTCGACCAGACACAGAAGAACAGCGACCTTTTGGCTCACATCGAGATACCCTCTAACCTCCCGGCTGGCCATGCTTTGCCGGTATCAAAATCTTCATTTGGATTATGAACACATTGAGCAAAGCCTTGACCGGGCAAAGATGCCGCGCACCCTTGCGTGCAGCTTGCGTGCGGCCTATTCTATAGGCAACACGATAATCGGAGGGCGTGAATCATGGCGCCCAGGCGTTCAAAGGGCGCAGGTGCGTTTCCCCGTGCGGTTGAAACCCCTGCCCCGGCCCGCCCAGATCCAGATGCGCTCTATGCGGCGCTCGATTTGGGAACAAATAGCTGCCGTATGCTGATTGCCCAACCAAAGGGCAGCGGCATCCATGTGGTGGATAGTTTTTCCAAATCTGTGCAGCTTGGCGCAGGGTTGGAGAAAACAGGGCGTTTATCCCGCTCTTCCATGACGCGCACCATACAGGCGCTGCGAATCTGTCAGCAAAAACTCAAGCGAAATCGCGTAAAACGGATGCGCCTTGTCGCAACCGAAGCCTGCAGACGTGCCAAAAACGCAAATGAATTCATCCGA
Organism: Epibacterium ulvae; assembly: GCF_900102795.1. Classification (GTDB taxonomy): domain Bacteria; phylum Pseudomonadota; class Alphaproteobacteria; order Rhodobacterales; family Rhodobacteraceae; genus Epibacterium; species Epibacterium ulvae. Next base: position 176,203 of record NZ_FMWG01000003.1, read on the forward strand.
CAAGTGCGTCGTGAAACTGGTCTGACACTTGAAATCATCAAGCCAGAAGAAGAAGCACGGCTTGCTGTTATTTCCTGCGCCCCTTTGGTTTCGACAAAGACTGAACAGCTTTTGGTTGTTGATATTGGAGGCGGCTCCACAGAGCTTGTCTGGATCGATATTTCATCTGTACCGCGACGCGACCGACCTGCAGCAATCATGAGATTGCATTCAGGCTTTCATCCTGCCGAAAGCCCCTTCCCTGCTGCTAAGGTTGTTGACTGGATCAGCGTTCCTCTAGGTGTCGCCACTTTGCGAGATCAGTTTAACGATGTGGAAGATGACTCTGCGCGTTTTGCACTGATGAGCTGGTTCTTTGAAGAAAACCTAGCAGATTTTGCGCCATATAAGGATGAGCAAACGCGGGAAGGTTTTCAGATTGTCGGCACATCCGGCACGGTCACAACAGTTGCTGCATCGCATCTTGGCTTGAAACGGTATGACCGAACCAAAGTTGATGGCTTGCGCATGACCTCGGATCAGATAGATAAGGTCATCCGAGGCTATCTGGAATTAGGTCCAAAAGGTCGGCGTAGTGACCCGCGCATTGGTGATGATCGGCAAGCATTGATCATGTCGGGGTCTGCAATCTTGCAAGCCCTTCTGCGATGCTGGCCGACTGATAGGCTCTCTGTTGCAGATCGTGGCCTGCGGGAAGGGCTGCTTTATGCCCAGATGAGCGCGGATGGCGTGCTGGAAGACGGACCCTATTAAGATCCTCGCAAGACAGCAAGATCGATGAGTAACAGGTTCATTACCTGTTCAACATGGTGAGACAAATGGCAAAGACCCCAACGGGTAAAAACACCTCTGGTCGTGGACAGCGTGACCTGAAAGTAAAAGTAAAATCAGCCCGTGGGCGGACAACCAGCTCTACACGCTGGTTGCAACGCCAATTAAACGATCCTTATGTCAAACGCGCACAGGCCGAGGGGTATCGGGGGCGCGCTGCCTATAAGATTATGGAATTGGACGATAAATTTCGCTTCCTGGTTCCAGGTGCACGCGTAGTTGATTTGGGGTGCGCCCCCGGTGGCTGGGCACAGGTTGCTGTGAAGCGTGTGAATTCACTAGGAGAACGTACCGACAAACGTGTTGGCCGTATCATTGGTGTGGATTTGCAAGAAGTGGAAACACTTGCTGGCGCGGAATTTTATCAGCTGGATTTCATGGACGAAGGGGCTGACGACAAAGTTAAAGATTGGCTTGGCGGTCAGGCCGATGTGGTGATGTCAGACATGGCAGCCGCCAGTTGTGGACACAAGCAGACGGATCACTTGAAAATTATGGCGCTTTGTGAGGCCGCGGCTTATTTCGCTTTTGATGTTTTGGACGAAGGCGGCACCTTTGTCGCAAAAGTGCTTGCCGGCGGCGCAGAGGGCGATTTACAAAAACTGCTCAAGCAAAAGTTCACGAAGGTTATGAATATTAAACCGCCTTCTTCGCGTTCTGACAGTTCAGAAAAATTTGTCATCGCTACCGGATTTCGCGGATAAATAACTATCAGTAGCTATCGTTGCAGCGGAACAACGATAGCTAAAAGCACCGCTTAACGCAAAGAATGCTGTGCGATTTGACGTTGCAAGCGCAAGGTTGCAGTTTCATCCTCGCTCAGACGTGTGATACGTAGATTTTTGCCGCTTTTACGACCCGTAATATGTGCAATCGCGCGCAATGAAGAGAGTGTACGTACAAGGGTCTGCATGACATTCTGTCCCGTTTGAAGCCTTATCTTGTCTTCAAGTTAGGAAAGAAAAATGCGCATGTGATGACGCAAATAAGGCGATCGCGCCTTATTGTTACAGTTTTAGAAACGATAACATCCCTACCCTTATCTATAACGGTAGGGATGTTGCCTAAACTCAGGCAAAAAGATCATGCGCGAGTTCAAGTGCATCGACCAAAACATCGACCTCAGCCTTGGTATTATACAGTCCAAAGGAAGCGCGGCAGGTTGCGCTGACACCAAGATGCTCCATCAATGGTCCCGCACAATGATGGCCAGCGCGCACTGCGACGCCTTTTTTATCAAGGATCGTTGAAATATCATGCGCATGTGCAGCACCGTCTAAGGTAAAGCTAAAAATAGCAGCCTTTCCCGGTGCATTTCCTTGCACATTCAACCAGTTCAAACCAGCAAGTTTGCTTTGTGCATAATCACGTAAAGCGGCTTCATGTGCAGCCACGTTTTCCATTCCAAGGTCCATCAAGTAGTCCAAGGCGACCCCCAATCCAATGGTCTGAACAATTCCTGGTGTTCCTGCCTCAAACTTCATCGGCGCATCGTTGTAGATGACGGTCTCTTTACTGACCTCTTTGATCATGTCGCCGCCACCAATAAAGGGGCGCATTTCAGCCATGCGATCGGGATGGATATAAATCGCTCCGGAACCAGACGGACCATATAGTTTATGACCAGTAATCGCGTAAAAGTCACAGCCAATGTCTTGTAGATCCACAGGCATGTGTACCGATCCTTGTGAACCATCAACCAGAACTGGAACGCCCTGCTCGTGTGCGCCTACAGTGATCGCTTTGACATCCACCATAGTCCCCAACACGTTGGAGCATTGGGTAACGGCGATAAGTTTGGTCTTGGGGGTGATGGCATCTAGAACTGCTTGAGGATCCAGGCTGCCATCGGGTTCTACATCAACCCATTTTAGAACGACACCCTGACGTTCGCGCAGGAAATGCCAAGGAACGATATTTGCATGATGTTCCATGACTGAGAGGATGATTTCATCACCCGCTTCCAAATGCGGCATCGCCCAGCCATAGGCCACCAGATTGATACCCTCGGTCGTACCTGAATTTAATACGATGTGATTTTCATCCGAGACGTTCAAAAACCGTGCAACGGTTCCGCGCACGCTTTCATATTTTTCCGTCGCGAGATTAGAGAGATAATGTAACCCTCTATGAACATTTGCATATTCATGAGCGTAAGCCTGATGGATTGCATCGATCACCACCTGTGGCTTTTGTGCGGATGCCCCATTATCCAGATAGGTCAACGGCTTGCCATTTACCTTTCGCGACAGGATCGGAAAGTCAGCACGGATTTTTTCAATGTCATACATGAGAGATATCCTAGTACACACGAGCCAAGAGCGCGAAAATGAGCGAGATAATTGAAAGTCCGGCCAGCAAGATCACACCAAATGCGCGCCACAGTGAGCCAAGATTGTGCACTGCATTCACAAAATGCAGTGACAAATAGAATGCAAACACTGATACACCCAAGCTCAACAAGTTTGCAAAAGCAGGCGCAATCAGCATCAAGACTGTAAGAATTCCAAAGGCGATCACCTGTAAAAACTGCAGCCAAGCCATGCAGGTCAGAACCTGCAAAAATGTCCCTGAGCCTTGCAGCCAGCGACCACAGAACGTGATCATTGTGGCAAAGGCAAGCTGCAGTAAAATGGACGCACCTAGATGCGCCTGCGGCGAGACAAGCGCCATCATACTGATGTCGGGCATTGGCAGAACCATGTCCTGCACCACAAACACCATTGTAAAGAGCACTTGCACCAAAAGAAAACCGCTCCAAATGGCGGCTTTTGGGAAATCTTGCCCCAGCAACTGCTGCACGGCCTCGATTGGTTCTTTTAATGTCAACGCCACAAGTGGCTTGAATTCAGTCATAGGATTCATGGGCGTGTCCAATAAGCCTGACGCATAGATGCGGCCAGAAACCACAAAACTGCAGCACACCACAAGCCACCAACGAAACTAAGTTCCACACCTGGGCCAATAAAACCAGCAACCAAACCATTGAGCAGCATCAAAGGGCTGGCCGCTAATATCGACCAAAACAAAGCAAGACGGGCCTGATAGCTACCACCCTGCCCTTTAAAAAGACGCGCAATCGCGTGCATGATTAGCGCAAGCGTATAAAGCACCAAAGGCAGCATAAACAGCAAACCCATCAGTGCGCCGCCCATATCAGCATTCAGGTCGGTCCCGTTGAGATGGGCATCACGCGCCAGCGAGGGCATGCGCGCAATAAACATCAACGCACATCCGCCCATTGCAAAGGCCAGCAAGCGACTTTCATGAGCTCCCATCTGAAGAAGCCGCGCCATGACCTGACGCGGCGCCTTGTAGGTGGCAAGGATATCAGTCGTAACCGCCATTAGCGACGACGTGCCAGCCAGCCTTCCAGCCGGTTCACCAAAGCTTCTGCAATTGCATCGTCTTCCACTTCGTCAACCGCCTCAGCTAAAAACGCCAAGGTCAGAAGATCGGTTGCTTCAGATGCAGAGACACCGCGAGAGCGCAGATAAAACAGGGCTTCTTCATCAATCGCACCTGATGTTGACCCATGTGAACAGGCTACATCATCGGCGTAGATCTCAAGCTCTGGTTTCGCGAGGAACTGACTGTCATCGTCCAGCAGTAAGGACTGAGAAATCTGATAACCATCGGTTTTCTGGGCGCCTTCTTTTACAAGGATTTTTCCCTGAAAGACCCCAGTCGCCCCGTTGCGCAATACCTTTTTAAAAACCTGACGGCTCTCACCATTAAGCGCATCATGGGTGATAAAGACCGTGTCGTCGTGATGGAATTCACCATCTCCAACACAGGCGCCTGCAACATGCGCGATTGCATCATCCCCATTTATTTCAATGACTTGTTCGTTGCGGGTCAACACGCCATTTACAGTCAAAGTGAACGATTTATAGACAGATTCCGCTCCCAAACGGGTAAACACATGGGTTGCTGCGCGACGCTCGTGATCACGACCTTGCGCGCGCACGTGATGCAGCTTACCACCATCAGCAACGTCAATTTCCATGACGTTGTTAAACCGCGCGGCCGCTGGACCATTTTCCAAAATCGTAGCTTCGGCACCCGTGTCAACACGGACGATATGATGCAAGATGGAATCAGAGTTCGCATCTAAATGCTTGTAAATAAAGCTAATCGGCTTGGAAGGTTTTCCTGTAACATGGATCGCGATGCCGTCCGCGGCAAAGGCCGTGTTCAGCGCTGCCAAAGGACGTTCTACTGGCGTCTGACCCCGTGCTTCTAATACACCATAAAGATCTGTCGCCCAATGTATGTCTTTGGCTTCCAGATCTATTAGACGTTCAACAGTTATTCCTTCAAGGGACAAGTCGTCCGAAGCGTCAGCATCAAACACACCATCCACAAAGACGATCTTGAGACGATCAAACCCATCAAACATGGGAGCTTCATCTGAGGTGAAGACCTCAGCCGCGACAAGTTCTGCATTCACCAGTGTATCGGGGCGGGTGTATTTCCAATACTCATCCCGACGCGTTGGCAAGCCCATCGTCTGAACGCGTGACAAAGCCGCATGACGTGCCGTCGAAAGGCATCCACCTTCGGGCAATGTCAACGTGCCCAGACGCGCATCTGTTGCTGATTGTTTCATTTCAGGCAAAGCCATTATGCATCCACCTCAGCCAGAATATCCGCATAGCCGTTATTTTCCACTTCCAGTGCAAGCTCGGGACCACCGGTTTTGACAATGCGACCATCCGCCATGATGTGAACAACGTCAGGTTTGATGTGGTCCAGAAGGCGTTGATAATGCGTAATAACCAAGAACCCACGACCCGCATCACGCAGCGCGTTTACACCATCTGCAACCAGTTTCATTGCATCAACGTCAAGACCAGAATCGGTCTCGTCCAAGATGCACATTTTTGGCTCAAGCATAGCCATTTGCAGAATTTCGTTGCGCTTTTTCTCACCGCCAGAAAATCCAACATTAACTGGACGCTTCAGCATGTCGGCATCGATCTTCAGCGATTTTGCTTTTGCGCGAACTTCTTTCAGGAAATCACCTGCGGATAGTTCTTCTTCACCGCGTGCCTTGCGCTGCGCGTTCAACGCGGTGCGCAGAAAGGTCATATTGCCAACACCGGGAATTTCCACGGGATACTGGAACGCAAGGAACAGCCCCGCCGCTGCGCGCTCTTCTGGTTCCGCTTCCAGCAAATCAGTCCCATCGAGCACCGCTTCGCCATCGGTCACTTCATAACCGTCGCGACCCGACAGCACATAAGACAGCGTCGATTTACCAGCGCCATTCGGGCCCATGATTGCGTGAACTTTTCCAGCTTCAACCGTCAGATCCACGCCTTTGAGGATTTGCTTTTCCTCTTCTTCAAGTTTGACGTGCAAGTTTTTGATTTCGAGCATTTTTTCCTCGTATCTTATTCTGCGGGGCTTGGCCCCGGATGTCTTGGTTCCCGCAAAAAGTGAGCGGGTCATTTTATCCCAGCACCACTGCGGTACCGCTGGCCGAGACCATTAACATGGAGTCGGCAATAACTTCGTAATCGAGATCCACTCCCACGACGGCATTGGCACCCATCGCAGTAGCGCGTTCTTCCAGTTCGGCCAAAGCTGTCTCGCGAGCATCCTGTAATTTGCTTTCGTAAGCACCAGAGCGTCCACCCACAATGTCGGTGACTGAGGCAAAGAAATCGCGAACCACATTGGCACCCATGATCGCCTCGCCAACCACGATCCCTTTGTAATCAGCGATCTGATAGCCTTCGACCGAGTTTGTGGTGGTAATGATCATTTTCTGGGGTCCTTTCCCTGAGGTCCACGGTCCGGCCATTAGCCAACGGAACCTTCCAAAGAAATCGCCACAAGCTGTTGTGCTTCCATAGCAAATTCCATTGGCAGCGCTTGCAACACTTCTTTGCAGAAGCCGTTTACGACCAAAGCCACGGCCTCCTCTTCGTCCATGCCACGCTGGCGGCAGTAAAAGAGCTGATCATCATCCACTTTGGATGTGGTCGCTTCATGCTCCACACGAGAGGAGTTATTCTTGACCTCAATATAAGGCACGGTGTGCGCACCACATTCTGAACCGATCAGCAATGAGTCACACTGGGTATAGTTCCGGCTGTCCTTCGCTTTTGGGTGCATAGATACCAATCCACGATAGGTGTTTTGTGCCTTGCCTGCCGAAATCCCTTTGGAAACAATACGCGACTTCGTATTTTTGCCCAAATGCACCATTTTAGTGCCCGTATCAGCCTGCTGGTAGTTGTTGGTGATCGCGATCGAATAAAATTCACCTTGGCTTTCCTCACCACGCAGAATGCAGGAAGGATATTTCCAAGTCACGGCCGAGCCGGTTTCGACTTGCGTCCACATCACTTTAGACCGATCACCGCGACAGTCCGCACGTTTGGTCACAAAGTTATAGATACCGCCTTTGCCCTCTTCATCACCGGGGAACCAGTTCTGAACGGTTGAGTATTTCACCTCAGCATCTTCTTCGACGATGATCTCAACCACAGCGGCGTGCAGCTGCGCTGTATCACGTTGGGGCGCGGTACACCCTTCAAGATAAGACACATATGAGCCCTTATCGGCAATGATCAACGTGCGTTCAAACTGGCCGGTGTTTTCCGCGTTGATGCGGAAATAAGTCGACAGTTCCATTGGACAGCGTGTGTTTGGCGGAATGTAAACAAATGAACCATCCGAGAACACAGCGGAGTTAAGCGTCGCGTAATAGTTGTCAGTCACAGGAACCACGGTACCGAGATATTTTTTGACCAACTCTGGGTGCTCTTTGATCGCTTCTGAGATTGAACAGAAAATCACGCCTGCTTTTTTCAATTCATCCTGAAAGGTGGTGCCAACAGACACAGAGTCAAACACTGCATCAACCGCTACTTTACGGCCTTCTGCTGGCATATCTTCTGCGCCTTCGACGCCAGCCAAAATCATCTGTTCTTTCAAAGGGATGCCAAGCTTTTCGTATGTGGCCAGCAGCTTGGGGTCGACCTCATCCAGCGACTTGGGTTTGACCTCCATCGACTTGGGACGGGCATAATAATACTGATCCTGAAAATCAATTTCAGGGTAATTCACCATCGCCCAATCAGGCTCGTCCATCTTTTCCCAGCGTTCAAAAGCCTGCAGGCGCCATTCGGTCATCCACTCAGGTTCTTCGTTTTTCTCGGAAATTAGGCGAACGATATCAGGGTTCACGCCTTTGGGCGCGTATTCCATTTCAATATCAGTGTCCCAGCCGTATTTATAAGTGCTGATCGCAGCCACCGCATCCACGGTCTCCTGATCAACACCATCCTTGACTTGGGTCTGGTCCAAAGCGGCCATGGTCATCTCCTAACATCATCACGCCATGCGGGCGCGGTGTTTCTTTTCTTTGTGCAGCCACGTTTCCGCAAACCGCAATACATCTTCTTCTGTTGTCTCAGGCCCCAGGGAAATACGAATGGCGCTTTGCGCAACCTCTTCGGAATATCCCATGGCCGTCAAAACGGCACTCGCACGCACTTTACCACTGGAACAAGCGCTGCCTGCACTGATCGCAAATCCAGCAAGATCCATTTGCATCACCTGTGTTTCTCCCTTCCAGCCCGGAGTGGCAAAACACAGCGTGTTTGGCAGGCGCCGCATATCTTTCCCGATAAAAATACTCTTAGATTCACCTTCTACAAGGGCCAATTCTAGAATATTTCTAAATTGTTCAACTTTCTTCCAAACACCAGCTTCTAAATCACGAACTGCTGCTTCCGCTGCGGCACCGAACCCCGCGATTCCAATCACATTTTCAGTTCCGGAGCGCCGCCCCATCTCTTGGCCGCCACCTTTGATTTGAGCGGGTAGATCTGTCCCGCGCTTCATCACCACAGCCCCAACACCCTTTGGACCACCAAGCTTATGTGCTGAAATCAAAGCAGCCGTTGTTCCCATCCAGTTGAAAGCGACCGGCAATTTACCAAAAGCTTGCGTTGCATCTGTCAATGCAAGCCCTTCCGGTAAAACCTGAATGATACCTGTTTCTGAATTCGCCAGCTGCATCGTGGAAATTTCAGGATCAGACACTTGAACCTTTCCAGCAGTATCAACAGACAAATCCTCTATAGACCAAGCACGGATCGCATCATGCTCAACAGCTGCTCCATGCAGCTGCCGTGCCCCCATAACCAATGCGGCCCCTTCGGTTGATCCCGATGTGAAAACAACATCCGCACCGTCCGCACCAAAAGCACTGGCCACCTGCTGACGTGCGCGTTCAATGATGGCTTTTGCCGCACGCCCTTCAGCATGCACAGAAGAGGGGTTACCCACCGCTTCCATTGCCGCAATCATAGCCACCTTCGCTTCAGATCGCAGTGGCGTCGTAGCGTTGTGATCCAGATAAATACGCTTCATTTAAACAGAAACCTTATCACCGTTAGTCGTCAACGACCTTGAACAGGTTCGGCACTGCCGGACAGGGTGCCAGTTCGTTTTCGATCACGTCTGACAATCGTGTCTGATGTAAAAAGACGTAAACATGTGCGCTTAGGCTTTCCCACAGTCGATTGGTCAAAGATTGTGCCCGACTGCCAGACAAACCGCCAGAGGCGCCAGCGCCCTTGTGCATTGCATCAAGCGTCTCTTCGACCGCAGATAAAATATCGATCACCCGAATTTCCGACGCTGGTCGGCCAAGACGATAGCCACCACCAGGACCACGTACTGAGACAACCAGTTCTGCGCGACGCAATTTAACAAACAACTGTTCAAGGTAAGCCAGTGATATATCTTGACGTTTCGAAATATCACCCAAAGCAACCAAGGTGTCCTTGGGCTGCATTGCGATATCCGTCAAGGCGACCATCGCATATCTTCCTTTTGTCGAAAGCTTCATGCCTATCGGCCTCCTCTGAATTGCGGCAAATTAAAAGGACCGAAAAAAATTGACCTTGCGCAGAACTCTGCGTATCTCATCTTGACGGTGTTTCGGGTGTGCTCGCTTCACCAATTTAGAACTGTTCTAAACTGACCGAGGGAATTCGTCAAGTATATCCGTCGTTCCGTTTCTGTAAATCGAGAGTAGGATTCCAACCGCCCATGCCTGAGGTCATTTTTCCCGGACCCGAAGGTCGCCTAGAAGGCCGCTATCACCCGCAAAAAGAAAAAGATGCGCCCATCGCGATCGTGCTGCATCCGCACCCCCAGTTTGGCGGGACGATGAACAATAAGGTTGTCTACAACCTGCATTACGCATTCTACAACATGGGCTTTACCGTTTTGCGGTTCAACTTCCGCGGAGTGGGGCGCAGCCAGGGCGAATATGACCAAGGTGTTGGCGAATTGTCTGATGCAGCCTCAGCGCTGGATTATCTGCAATCGATGAACAACAACTCCAAACACTGTTGGGTCGCTGGTTTCTCCTTTGGTGCTTGGATTGGAATGCAGTTGCTTATGCGCCGTCCAGAAATCACCGGCTTCATTTCGGTCGCTCCCCCTGCAAACATGTACGATTTCTCATTCCTTGCGCCCTGCCCGTCATCAGGTCTGATTATCAATGGAAGCGCAGATCGCGTTGCACCGCCTGCTGATACTGTAGGACTGGTGAACAAACTGCATGAGCAAAAAGGGATCACCATCACCCATGAAGAGGTCGAAGGTGCGGATCATTTCTTCCAAGACCAGCATATGGACACGATGGTTGGCTCCGTCTCTGACTATGTAAAGCGTCGTCTAACGGAAAACTCACGCTGATGAGCTCTTTAGATCGGTTAGCTGAGAAGCTCGCGACGGATACGCTCAAGATCCAGGACGCGACCGGCGAAGACCGTCTTTATATGGAGGTGGCCCAGGTTTTGGCCACCTCCTCGCAAACACTCGAAGAAGCTTTTTTAACAGAAATTCGCGTTCACCTCGCCGAACGCAAGGCACGTTCTTTTTTGGAAAACAAGATCGCAACGCTTCAGGCCGAGATCGAGCGTGCAGAAGCAAAGGGACCTCTGTGAGACCTGATATTGATGATCAGTTCAAATTCTTAAACGACATTGAAAAACTCCGCGGCGTACAACGCAACAACAGATTACTGGACGGTTCGCGGCAAGAAAACTCCGCAGAGCACTCCTGGCATCTTGCACTTTTTGCTCTGACGTTGGCAGATTACGCCCCAAGACCGATCAATCCGACCCGTGTGATGCAAATGCTTTTGCTCCATGACGTGGTTGAAATAGATGTTGGCGACCACCCAATTCACCTTCAAACCGATTGGAAAGCCATCGCAGCGGCTGAACAAAAGGCAGCGATGCGTATTTTTGGACAACTCCCCGAACCGCAAGGCAAGGCGTTTCTGTCCTTATGGCAGGAATTTGAGGCCGCGACTTCTGCCGATGCTGTCTTTGCAAAGGTCTTGGATTTCACACAACCCCTGACACAGGTTGTCTTTGCAGATACACCAAGCCAGGAACACATCAGGATCTGTCGTGAAGCAGTTCTAAATGGGCGTTCAATGCGTCTCAAAGACGATTTTCCAGAGGTTTATCAGCTTGTTCTGAACATGCTAGATGGGAATGCTGCCTCTGGGAACACAACCTTGCTTTCACGTTTGGCTTTCCTGAACGAAGCAGACAAACTAAAATCAATTTATCGCGCCTCTAAACTGTGCGACGGGTCACGCCATGAGAACTCAGCTGAACATTCCTGGCACATTATGCTATATGCTTGGGTTTTGGCCGAACATGCAGAACAGCCCGTCGACCTAAACCGCGTCCTAATGATGCTGCTTTTACATGACTTGGTTGAAATTGACGCGGGTGATACTCCGATCCATGGGAAAATCTCAGCCGAGGATCTCGCTGCTTTAGAAGCAAGTGAGGATGCAGCAGCCACGCGTATATTTGGCTTACTCCCCGCAGAGCAAGGAACTGCTTTCCTACAAATCTGGCGTGAATTTGAAGCAGCTGAAAGCGAGGATGCGCGTTTTGCCAAAGCTATTGATCGCGTACAGCCATTGACGCTCAATCTGGCAAATGGGGGAGGCAGCTGGGTCGAGTATAATGTAAGTATGGCTCAATTAAATGAGCGCGTTGGCCGCAAGGTCGAAAACGGAGCGCCAGCGGTCTGGGCATATATGAAACCGATTGTACAAAAATGGTTCCAAGCAAACGTGCATTGACAGTCAAATGAACAAACCTCACAGAAATCATCGTTCCTCGATGATTTCTTAGTAGGGTGTGGCGCGCTTGCAAACACCAATCATCGCCAGCAGAGTAATCTGCTTCAACTCTACAATCTCGTTATCCTATGGCCGAGTAGAGACGTGCCAATCTTCTCCAAAATACTCTTATTACTAGAAAAAACTTGCACCTTTTCAGCAAAAACGTGCGTGCATAAAATATATTTATTGGTTGAATCCCTAGAAACGCTTCACTGATTGATGTGACGAGTTTAATCGAGGAAAGCGCTGCTCTATGAAGGTTTCTCCAAAAAACGTAATGGGCTTGGCTTTGCTGACTGCTGCAACAGCGCGTACAAATCCACCGACCATGCCACAATTAAGCAAACCAGATCTCAGTGCGCAAAATCATACAAATAGTTTTAATACACAAAAATCTATATTTGCAGAGACCAGCAATAGCCAACAAGCGGAATTTATGAATAAATTTTCGATTCCACTCGATATTGCATCGATAGAAACACCCGTAGACCTAGAGAATCTTACCCAAAAGGTTGTCGATCGGGTCGGAGTGCCAGCCACAACAGATGCAAGCCAATTCGTTTCAAGAGAAGATTTAGGCCTCTCTGAGGGGGCACGGCTTCATATCGACATCGGAGGCGAGGGCTTTCATGAAGCCGGTGGTGTGACCTCCGGTTTCACCACCGCGCTGAATCTTAACGCTCAAGCATATGATTCACAAAATCCAGATATTGCGATCCCGAATCTGGTGCAGGTTTCTTCGTGGAGCGAAGACCCGCCTTATCCATTTAGAGACGAGACAGTTGATCATTTTACGATGCAAGGCGCGCCGTTGACGGATCACAATGTCAACGAAATTGCACGCACACTCAGAGAGGGTGGTACAGTTGAGCTCTGGATCGATCATGGTGATTTTGACGCGAATCTGGAGGCTCTTGCAAAAGAGTTAGGTTCAACACCCAGATGGAGTGACGACCCTGAAAGCGGCGTAGTGAATGAATTTGAGGGCAGTTTCCCAACACCTAAAGTGGTTTTGCAAAAAACAACCCAACCCGAAAATGATGAGCTATAACCAAATCAGAATCTAACCATCTTTTGACAATCAAAACGAAGGCCATACTCCATAGCTTGTGAAAGCGGAAAAAAGGGGCCACCATGATAAGTGACCCCTTTTTATTTTTACATCTAGGAGCGCTAAATTATGCAGCACCGCGCTCGTATGAAACCGCAACCGGATTAACCCGATATACGTTGAGTGTTTTACCAAGCGACACAGCTTTGTTGTTCATCTGCAAACCCATCGCCGCCATTTCTTCCACCATTGCGGCATTTGTCTGCGTAGAGGAATCCAAACTACCAAGTGCGTCTGCCATCTCACGCAGAGCAACGGCCTGATGTTCCGAGGTGCTGGAAATATTATCGATCAATGTGCTGGTTTCCTGAACCTTTGCTTCGATATCCCGCAATGCCTCCCCCGCACGGTTCACAAGGTTTGACCCTTCAGAAACCTGTCGCGCACTTTTCTCAATGAGCTGTTTGACCTCATTCGCCGCAGATGCAGTACGTTGTGCCAACGCACCGACCTCAGAGGCAACGACGGCAAAACCGCGGCCGCTTTCACCCGCACGGGCAGCTTCCACCCCTGCATTGAGAGCCAAAAGATTGGTCTGGAAGGAAATATCTTCGATCACAGTAATAATGGTCGAGATTTCCGAAGAAGACCCCTCGATTTCAACCATCGCTGACACCGCAGTTTTCATTACGTTGGCATTGTCCACCGCGCTATCACGCGCGCTACGTGCATTGTCACGGGCCTTGCCTGCATCGGTCGCGCTGTCTTGCACCGAACTGCTCAACTCCTGAAGGGCAGCAGTGGTTTCTGTAAGCGCCGCAGCTTGAGATTCGGTACGCGTTGCAAGGCTTTGAACCGATCCAGAAAGCTCTTCTGCGTTTTGGCGGAACTCCATAGATGCATCCACCGCCGTTCCAATGCTGCCCGAAATACTATCGCTAAGCGTATTGAAGCTTTGTTTAATCTTCTCGTACTCGCCGGGAAAGCTTTCCTCGATTGGGCACGCCAGATCACCTTGTGACATCTGCGACAAGTGCTGGCCAAAGACTTCTACCACATGATTGGCATCTTGCTGACTTTCCAGCGCCTTAGCTTCTGCAACTTCAGCAGCTTTAGTTTTCGCTTTTGCAAGCTCCTGCTCGCGTTGTAAGGCTTTATCTGCATTTATTTTTTTCAACATGCTGACAAGCAAAACAGCTGCCTCCAGAACGATAATCCCAGCATGTAAAGTTGTTCGCTGTAGATTTTCTACAATGCTCCCGCTTGGGTACACCAACTGAGGCAATAAGACCGAAAAAGACAAATGATGAACCGCGATAAGCGCAGTTGCGAACAAAAGTGCGGCAGGGCTACCGATGGTGGACACAATCGCAAGCACAGCAAAAAACATCATATGCGTATCAAGCTGCCAAGGATGCCCCTGAAAAGCCAATGTCAGCAAAATGCAATGGCTCACTAGACAAAAGCTAATAATAAAATCACGCAAGCGATCGTTGGCAAACTTTGCACCATAAGCCATCAGACCCAATATCGCACTTGCTGGCAACATGGACCACCAAGGCAGCGCCTCATTAAGAAAGGTTACAGCCAAGGTTGGACCAGGTATCAGCAGCCAACTGGCAATTTGCTGGATATTTCGTTCATTTTTGTCCATCCGGTTATCCTCTTCTTAGGATGGTGTACGAGTTAGACCGCACAAAGTTCTAATACACGAGCGCCATTTAGAACTAGCCACGCACCATGCGCGCGTAGATTACGAATATCTTGTGAATTCTCGATTTCGACCAGCACTCCCATGGGCGCGCGGACCGGAGAAATTTCAGCAATCTGTGCTCGCTCTATGATCTCGCTAATATCTCTGCTCCAAGGTGGTGCAATAACAAGCGCAACGCCTCCCGGCTTAGGCGCGGGCTGCATGACAAGAGCGGCAATCGGGCTTGCAGCAACAATCAACGTCGCAATGGAGGGAAACAGTATATTGAGCGATTTGGTCTTCATAAGAAGGACAATAGTCCACAAAAATTTACGGTAGCTTATCGTGACTTGGGATTTCTTCGGTTTTTGGGCGAACCAATACGTTTAATTCCCCGCAATCACGTTCGGCTAAAAGTCAAAAGCACAATGCATCTAAAAGACGCCTTTTTGCTGGCCTTCTGGTGCGGTTCGCGCTATGGGCGGCGCAACTTCCTCTAAAAGGCTAACGTCATGGACCTGCGCAATATTGCGATCATCGCCCACGTTGACCACGGTAAGACAACCCTGGTCGACGAGCTTCTAAAACAATCCGGTGTTTTCCGTGAGAACCAGGCTGTGGCTGAGCGGGCCATGGACAGCAACGATCTGGAACGCGAGCGCGGTATTACCATTCTTGCCAAAGCGACCTCGGTTGAATGGAAAAATACCCGTATCAATATCGTTGACACCCCCGGCCACGCCGATTTCGGCGGCGAAGTAGAACGCATCTTGTCCATGGTTGATGGTGTTGTACTGCTGGTGGACGCGGCTGAAGGCCCGATGCCTCAGACCAAGTTCGTAACCTCCAAAGCACTTGCCTTGGGTCTGCGACCTATTGTGGTTGTAAACAAAGTCGACAAGCCCGATGGCGAACCCGATCGTGCATTGGATCAGTGCTTTGATCTGTTTGCGAACCTCGACGCAACAGATGAGCAGCTGGATTTCCCATCTATGTATGCCTCTGGCCGTTCGGGTTGGGCCGATATGACATTGGATGGACCGCGCGAAGATCTCTCGGCGCTGTTTGATCTGATCGTTGATCACGTACCTGCACCTGCACAGATCGCAAAACGTGAAGAACCCTTCCAGATGTTGGCAACCACGCTGGGATCCGACCCCTTCATGGGACGTATCCTGACAGGTCGCGTTGAAAGCGGTACACTCAAAGCGGGTGATAGCCTCAAGGCCCTGACCCGTGAAGGTGAGCTAATCGAAAACTTCCGCTGCACCAAAGTGCTGGCGTTCCGTGGTTTGCAGCAACAGCCTATTGATGTGGCTGAAGCAGGCGATATCGTCTCAATCGCGGGTATGACGAAAGCCACAGTGGCGGATTCTCTGGTTAATCCAACCGTTGAAACAGCCCTGCCCGCACAGCCGATCGATCCGCCAACCATTACCGTTACATTTGGCATCAACGACAGCCCATTGGCAGGCCGTGATGGTAAAAAGGTTCAATCGCGCGTTATTCGTGATCGCCTGATGAAAGAAGCCGAGCAAAACGTTGCGATCAAAATCACTGATACTCCCGGTGGTGAAGCCTTTGAAGTCGCCGGTCGCGGCGAACTGCAGATGGGTGTTTTGATCGAAAATATGCGCCGTGAAGGTTTTGAACTGTCGATTTCACGCCCGCAGGTTCTCTTCAAGGAAGAAGACGGCGTGCGTATGGAGCCTGTCGAAGAAGCCACGATTGATGTTGACGACGAATATTCCGGCGTTGTCATCGAAAAGCTAACCGGTCACCGCAAAGGTGAATTGGTAGAAATGAAGCCCGCAGGTGCTGGCAAAACCCGCATTATCGCACATGTTCCTTCACGTGGTCTGATTGGCTATCACGGAGAATTCCTAACGGATACCCGCGGCACTGGTGTTTTGAACCGCGTATTCCATGGCTGGACTCCGCACAAAGGCAAAATTCCCGGCCGTCGTGCTGGTGTTCTGATCTCGATGGAAAACGGCACCTCAGTTGCGTTTGCTCTGTGGAATCTGGAAGAACGCGGCAAGATGATGATCGGTGCACAAGCTGATGTGTACACAGGGATGATCATTGGTGAACATAGCCGTGAAAACGATTTGGAAGTGAACCCGCTGAAAGGTAAAAAACTGACCAACGTTCGCGCTTCAGGGACGGATGATGCGGTACGCCTTACCACACCAATGACGCTGAGCCTGGAAGAAGCGATTGCCTACATTGATGACGACGAGTTGGTGGAGGTAACCCCCAACGCAATTCGTTTGCGCAAGCGTTATCTTGACCCGCATGAGCGGAAACGGATGGCAAAAGCCAACGCGTAAAATCTGAATGCAGAACAGGCCATCCTAATTTCTGGGATGGCCTGTTTCTTATTTAAATCACTGGTGAAAAACCTTCAACTTGGCTATCACCGCCTTCAAAGGTCGTAAAACTCTCGGGTGGGAGAGCCTTCCAACAGTCCCCTTTATGAAGCGGTTCTGAAACCACAAGATGCCCCTGCCCGTCCTCGTTTTTCATACTATAAACAGTTGGCGCAAAGGCGTCAGACGCGTATCGTACCACAAACAGCTTTTGCCCACAGGTAAAGGCGGCCCCTATCCGCATATGTGGCAAGTGCCCATGTTCGCGACTTAACGCCTCGAGACACCCCACAGCTCGCTGCATCGCACCTTTCGGATCATCAAATAACCCTTCAGAAATGGCGATCAAAAACAGGGCTTCACTGTCCGTTGTCCCTTTACGCGCTGAATAGAGTTCATCAGGGATCATCATATCTGCACGTCTGCGAAAACTTTCAAATCCGCCAATCTGACCGTTGTGCATAAAGGACCAGCACTCATGCGAAAATGGATGACAATTATTGTGGCTTGTTGCAGTTCCCGTAGACGCTCGGACATGTGCAAAAAATAAAGGCGACTTAACCTGGTGTGTGATAGACCGTAAATTGGGATCAGACCACGCTGGATGTGTATCTCTGTATATGCCAGGTTCTTTTCGGCTTCCGTACCAAGCTATCCCAAACCCGTCTGCATTGGTCGGCGTTTTGGCTTCATAAGACAGCATTGCCTGCTCAATCAATGAGTGCTCTGGCTTGCTGACGACCTCATCCAGATAAACAGGAGACCCAATATAGGCGGCCCAACGGCACATAATAAATTCCTCACTAAGACATATCAGCCACCATATACTCAGGGACGGAGAGACGGAAAAGAATTCAATTATTCTCGCCTCTCTCCACGGTTTTGATCCATCAATGCGCCGTTGAACTCAGCTCCGAAGATCAAGATCGCTGCGTTCAGGTATAGAAATACAAGAGCTGCCATTGCTCCAGCCAGCCCAGCGTAGGTTGTGGAATATTCAGCAAAGCGGCTTACGTATACAGAAAACGCCGCACTTGCGAGCCAGCACAAAAGATAGGTTAAAACCACCCCCGGCAATATCCAAATCCATTTAGGACGCTGGACTGGAAGAACCAAATGACATACGGCGACCGCAATCAGAGGCAGGGTCATGACCAGTATCCCATTCAACCCGTTTTCCCATCCTGCTCCCAACTGCCAATTCACAATCGGGGCGAGATCCTGCAAATAGCCTGACAGCGTTTGCGCGTAAAATGGCAATACAACTTCAAACACCACTGCGCTCAACAATGTGATCCCGCCAGCGATAACCAGAAGAACGCAAATCATACGGCTTAACCAAAACGGTCGAGCTTCCGTCTCATGGTAGGCGGATACTATTGCAAGGCGGATCGCATCCACACCATTTGACGCAAAATACACGGCAAAGACCCCACCAAATGTCGCAAGGCTTAAAGATGAGCCTTGCAAGACAGCTTTGACTTCACGCACGATGGGATCAGCCACAGTTTGTGGCCACGCACCAAAGATCAGTTCAAGCACTTCATCCTTGTTCATGGTTTGCGAAAAGAGATCTGTGAATGCGCTTGCCAAGGCAACGGTAAACAAAACAAACGGAAACAGCGCAAGCATCATCGACATAGCGATATGGCTGCTCAGCACCCAACTGTTCTTAGCGTTAAACCGGCGCGCCGCCTCGACCAATGCGCTTGCTAAATAGAGCATTTGTTTCGCTTATCCTTTACGTCTTTCACTGCCCAACTACTTTGATCAAATGGTCGCACCAACATCAATTTGAATTGTGTTTGGGCTGAGTGACTTTCACAGTGACGTAGATTGAATTGACAGCGAGGCCGTATTGCGATGGCTCTTATCCTGAAAAATGTGACAAAACGATTTGACGGACAAACAGCAGATACGGCTGTATTGCGCGGGATCTCGCTGCAGCTGGAACGCGGCAGCAGCTTAGCGCTGACCGGAGAAAGTGGGTCTGGCAAAAGTACGCTTCTGCATTTGGCGGCGGCGCTTGACAGATGCGATGATGGAGAAATATCGCTTGATGGTCGGCGGTACGATAACCTAACAGATTTTGAACTTTCCAAGTTACGTAGAAAATTTATTTCTGTTGTTTTTCAGCAATTTAATCTCATTCCCTCACTCACTGTACAAGCAAATATAGAGCTACACGCACGCATTGGAGATCAGTTTGATATCGACTGGTGCGGTGCGTTAACTGATCGATTAGGGCTGTCCACGTTACAAAATCGTTATCCTGAGCAGCTTTCTGGTGGGCAGCAGCAACGGGTTGCTATTGCGCGTGCGCTGGCGATTAAACCTGCTCTACTATTGGCAGATGAGCCAACGGGAAACTTGGATGAAAGCATCAGTCTTGAAGTTATCGATCTTATGCAAGAACTGGTGAAAGAGCATTCAACGGCTTTGTTTCTTGTCACGCATTCAACCCAAATAGCAAATCGCCTAGATCGCCAAATTCATCTTAAACAAGGTCTGATAAGTAAATGACTTTGAAAGAAAAACACCGACTTATATGGCAAAGCTTTAGAACCATCATCAGCTATTGGTATCGGTCGCCTATACAGTTCTTTACAGTGATCTTTGGTTTAGCACTTGCAACCGCGCTCTGGTCCGCAGTTCAAGCCATCAACAGTGAAGCACGTGCAAGCTATGACCGCGCCAGTGCACAGCTGTCCTTAAATGACCATAGCACAATCACACATGTTACACGTGCGTTACAGTTGGCGGATTATGTCGTACTACGTCGGAAGGGCTGGGACGTAAGCCCGGTCGCCCAATTCAATCTGCCTCAGACTGCTAATATCTCAGTAATTTTGATTGATATTCTCTCACACCCGTCGCGGCGCACAGAAATGATACCAAGTGGTCAGCCCTCTACAACAGAACCTCTTGTCTGGGCAAACTACATCACGAGAAATAGGCTTGAAGCCCTTGATCTAGATATAAAAACCTCTTTAGATACTGCCCTTCCAGACAATGTAATAATCACAGACTTTAGCCAAGCTGCATCGTTGGGCCTCTCGACCACACCGCTTGATCATTTACTGCTCGCACAAGAGCAATTGCCCAATCTAAAAAGTATCGACACATTGATACCCGGCTTGAAGATCAACCGTCCCGCGTTATCCACGGACACAGGCACCCTGACCGAGAGTTTTCATCTAAACCTTACAGCATTTGGATTCCTCTCGTTTGTTGTAGGGTTATTCATTGTTCACAGTATGATAAACCTTGCACTTGAACAAAGGCGTGGACTGTTTCGCACGCTGCGATGCCTCGGAGTTCCAATATGGGTTCTAATTACTGCCCTAGGCTGTGAGATGCTCCTGTTTGCATTGATCGCTGGAGGCAGTGGGATCGGTATAGGCTATGTTCTCGCAAGCCTGTTGATGCCTGGAGTAAGCGGCACCCTACAGGGGCTTTATGGGGCGGATATTGCAGGTGTTTTGCAACTGCGCTCTGATTGGGTTTTATCTGGATTGGCAATTGCAGTTTTTGGTAGCCTGCTCGCTGGGGCGAGAGGTCTGTATCTGGTTGCGAAATTACCGATCCTTCAAAGTCCGGCGTTGTTCGCACGCAGTCAGCATATTCAACGCATTCGCAACCGTGGTGCCATCATAGGTGGCGTGCTTCTTTTTTTGGGTACCGTCGTCCTGCTCACCACCAACACCCTTATCGGCGGCTTTATTTTCTTGGGCGCGTTAATGCTTGGTACAGCGCTCGCGCTGCCATTGATCCTGTCAAAAGTAATTTCTGCCCTAACTGATCGTGCACAGCCCGGTATTTCCGCTTGGATTTGGTCCGATCTACGTGCGCAACTCCATATGCTATCACTTCCTTTAATGGCACTTCTATTGGCTGTCGCAACAAATATTGGCGTAGAAACAATGACCTCCAGCTTTCGTTTGACCTTAATTTCGTGGCTAGAACAACGGTTCACCGCTGATTTATACGTGAGACTGGAGGGAAAAAGTGCCCCCAACCACATCCAAAGCTGGCTTACCGACCAAGGAACCACAGCACTACCGTTGATGACATCAGAAACTGTAATCAACGGGCATCTGGTGTCTGTCTACGGCTTAATGGATCACCCATTTTACGAAGAAAACTGGCCCCTGATAGCGAAACAAACAGAGGCATGGCCAACATTTCACCTGGGCCAAGGCATCATGATCAACGAACAAATGGCCTATGGATTGGATTTATGGCCCGGCGATCAGTTGGTTACCGGTCATTTTTCGCAGCCTATTTTAGGCGTCTATCCAGATTATGGAAATACGCAATTTCAAATGGTTATGGCGCAGAAGCAATTGCTTCTGTCGGATAAGCCAACGCATATACCAAGTTTTACGATTTTACTAAACAAGATCGAAAAACCAGACATAATCAACGGACTAACTGAAAACTTTGGGATCCACCAAACGCAATTTTTGGATCAAAATAGTTTACGGACGCGATCACTGGCAATTTTTGATCAGACTTTTCTCATAACAAACGCGCTGAACGTGCTGACGCTTTCCGTAGCAGCCTTTGCGCTGCTTACCAGTTTTTTATCCATGTGGAGCCAGCGATTACCGCAGATTGCGCCCATTTGGGCTATGGGCATCCCTTCACAACAACTTGCTCGCTATGAAATTATTCGCAGCCTTGCCTTAGGTGCATTGGTCGCAATTTTGGCAATCCCTCTCGGGCTCGTATTGGCTTGGACGCTTCTGAACGTGATTAACGTTCAGGCTTTCGGATGGAAGCTTCCTTTCCATGCAACGCCTGTATCGTGGGTCAAGGTGACGTGCCTCTCGATACTTGCCGCATTGCTTGCAGCTCTTATTCCAGCGGGCCGTCTGCGGTCATTGGCGCCCAGCACGTTATTGAAGGTTTTCAACAATGAACGCTAAAACACTGATTATAATTGCGAGCTTTCTTTCAACCCCTGCTCACGCGCAAGGATTTGCTGGGCTGGGCACCACAGCAGATGGATTTGCGGTTCCTGATCCGAACACCCAGCTCACATTTCCCAAAGATCATGGCGCACATCCAGATTTCAGAATCGAATGGTGGTATCTCACTGCAACTTTGAAAGATGAACAGCAAAACCCTTATGGCGTGCAGTGGACATTGTTTCGACTGGCCACGTCCACAGACGACGGTAAAGGTTGGAATACGCCACATATCTGGATGGGACATGCCGCGGCCACATCAGAAACAGATCATGTTTTTGCAGAGCGCATCGCGCGCGGCGGCATCGGGCAGGCCGGTGTGGAAAGCGCCCCATTTTCTGCCTGGATTGATCATTGGCAATTGGCAGAGTCAAAAGAGACAGGAACCTATTCGCTTCATGCATCCTCTGCAGGTTTTTCCTACGATCTTAAGCTGTTAGAAACTGGTCCTCTAGTCCTTCAAGGGCAAGACGGATATTCGATCAAATCCGCGGACGGGCAAGCCAGCCATTACTACTCGCAGCCCCATTTTGACGCCAAAGGACATATCCAATTTGGAGACAAGCGGATCCCAGTTCAGGGCAACGCATGGTATGACCGGGAGTGGTCAAGCCAGCCGTTGTCAGCCGATCAAACAGGTTGGGATTGGTTTTCATTAAGGTTTGACACTGGCGCCAAACTTATGGGCTTTGTCTTGCGGGGCGAAAAAGAGAATTTCACCTCAGGCACATGGATCAGTCCGAGTGGAGAACCAACACCCTTAGCGCCCGGTGCATTTATCGCACAACCTCTGCATATCCACGATGTTCAGGGTCGTACAATTCCAACACATTGGCAGGTCGAGCTGCCAGAGAAAGACCTGTCAGTAGAAGTTAAAGCACTGAACCCAAATGCTTGGATGGGAACAAATTTTTCCTATTGGGAAGGCCCCGTAACCGTAACAGGAAGCCACAATGGCGCAGGTTATCTTGAAATGACAGGCTACGAATAGGCTTCTCTACTTGACTTTAACAAGGTTTCACCGTTTCCAAGGACCAAACGGATCTATGCAAATCTGGAGACAGCCGCATGAAGGTCAACGGGACACATTACCGCTCACTTTGGTGGGATAACTCAAAAGACGCGTTGCAGATCATCGACCAACGGTGGTTGCCTCATGATTTCTGTATTCAACAACTTGATACGCTGTCCGACTATGCAAATGCAATCGTCGAGATGCGTGTACGCGGTGCGCCATTGATCGGAGCGACGGCGGCCTATGGCATGGCGCTTGCAGCACGATTGGACGCGAGTGATGCACATTTGAATGCAGTTTGGGACCAGTTAAACGCAACCAGGCCAACTGCGATTAATCTTAAGTGGGCACTGGATCGATGCCGTGCAGCACTGTTGCCACTGCCAGTCGACGCACGTGCCAATGCCGCCTTGTCTCTTGCGCACGCGATTTCTGATGAAGATGTCGAAATCAACCGCCGCATTGGTGAGCACGGCTTGAAACTGATCATGGACATCGCCAAGAACAAACCAGAAGGTGAACCAGTTCGCTTGCTAACCCATTGTAATGCCGGTTGGATAGCGACCGTTGACTGGGGCACAGCAACAAGCCCAATGTATCACGCGCACGACGCCGGGGTACCTATCCATGTCTGGGTCGACGAAACCCGCCCACGCAATCAAGGCGCGCTTACCGCCTGGGAGCTTGGCAGTCACGGGATTAGCCACACCTACATTACAGACAACGCAGGTGGGCACCTCATGCAGCATGGACAGGTTGATCTAGTAATCACAGGAACCGATAGAACCACGCGCCAAGGGGATGTTTGCAATAAAATCGGTACGTACCTCAAAGCTTTAGCAGCAAAAGATAATGACGTTCCATTTTATGTCGCCTTACCATCACCGACCATTGATTGGACTGTCCGCGACGGTGTGAAAGAAATTCCGATAGAGGAACGCGACGCACGCGAAGTCACCCATGTTCAAGGTCGAATGGAAGATGGCACAATTGATGTGACACAAGTGACGCCACTTGAAACTTCTGGTGGCAACCCTGCCTTTGATGTCACGCCAAACCGGCTTGTAACCGGTTTAATAACAGAACGCGGTATTTGTGAAGCATCGGAAGAAGGCCTGTGCGATCTGTTTCCAGATCTGGCATAAACTCTAAATGGTATCATCAACTTACAAAGACACATTCATTTTAAGACGAGCAATCATCGATGCCTGTCTCGAAATGAATAACAGCGGCATCAATCAGGGAACGTCAGGTAATATCTCAGTACGTATAGGGAGCGAGATGCTGATAACCCCCTCAGGTATCCCTTATGAGAAAATGACACCTGAGATGATTGTAACGCTACCGCTTTCGGCTGAAAACGCCCCAAAAACCACAGTGAAGCCCTCCTCCGAGTGGCGATTTCACCGGGATATTTTGCGCGCCAAACCAAATGTGCAAGCGGTTGTTCATGCACATCCCATTTATGCCACAGCGCTTGCTATGAACCGACAAGAGATCCGAGCCTGCCATTACATGATCGCTGCCTTTGGTGGAGACACTGTCCCAGTAGCAGATTACGCGCTCTTTGGCACCGATGCGCTATCCGGCACGGTCACTAAAGCCTTAGCAAACCGCAGTGGCTGTTTAATGGCAAACCATGGTGCAGTGGTCGTTGGCGATACCCTAGACAGTGCGTTGTGGCGAATGGTTGAACTTGAAACACTTGCGAAAGGATATGCGACCAGCCTATCCATCGGAGCACCGCATATCTTGAGCGAGAGCGAAATCAAAGAGACGCTGGCGGCGTTCAAAGATTACGGGCTGCGCACAGCGTTTTAAAAACCCAAAGCAATTTACCTTGCTGAAACTCATTCACGCTAAAGTAGAAAGATCTGATCTTTCGCTGGAGCGTCCGATGAATCTTTACCATTGCTCAATTGATCTGCGCCACGAAGCAAAGGCGCTGGTGTTTGCAAATGCCATCGACCAATGGATGTCTTATCTGCAAGAGCGAGGCACAGTCCTTTCGTGGCGTTTGATGCGGCGTAAATTGCACCTCGCCAGTGACAAAGACCGTGATTTCATTCTGGAAATTGAGTTTGAGAATATGACACAGCTGGATCAGGCATTTCGTGTTCTTGGGGAACAGGACGAAGAGGTTGAACGTCTTTATGCAAACGTCTCCAACCTGATCGCAACCACTGATGTTGGCTTATACCGCCCTTTCCCAGATCCAGAACGGGCCGAACGCATGGCGTTGATCTAGAGATATGGCAGCGCTACATCTTAGCAGCGCTGCTTATTTCGTGTAGTGGCCAAATCTAATTCTGACTAGAGATCATAGAGTTCAGAAAATTTCTGTTCCAGATATGTCATCAACGGAAGATGGTTCGGCTCTTCCCCCGTGGCATGTGCAATCGTGTCAACTGGCATACGCAAACCGCCGTGCTGTTGTAGGTTGTTTTTTAACCATGATGTTGCGCCACTTGTTTTACCATTGGCAAGGTCTTGTTCCAACATAGGCACGTCACGCCGAAGCGCTTGATAAAGGCAACCCGCATAGACATTCCCAAGGCTATAGGTCGGGAAATAACCAAACAAGCCTACAGACCAATGGACATCCTGTAAAACACCGTTGGATGGTTTATCGACCGCATATCCAAAATCAGCTTCAAACCGGTCATTCCATGCTGCTTCAAGGTCTTCGACCTCGAGATCGCTTTGCATCAACGCACGCTCTAAATCAAAGCGGAGCATAACATGCAGGTTATATTGCAATTCATCCGCTTCTGTACGGATATAACCTTTGTGCACCGCATTGACGGCGGCATAAAACGCTTCTGGCGTATCAATTCCAAAATCGCCAAAACGCGCGCGCATCTGTTCAAACAACCATCCGGTATAGGCACGGCTGCGTCCCAACTGGTTTTCGTAGATCCGGCTCTGGCTTTCGTGGACCCCCATGGAAACCCCGCTCCCAAGCGGGGTTAACAGATATGCCTTATCGATATTTTGCTCATAGCACGCGTGTCCGGTCTCATGGATTGTCGAATAAATACAGTTAAACGGATCGTCGTCACTGGTTCGCGTGGTAATTCGTACATCTAATCCACCGCCAGAACAAAATGGATGCACGGCTTTATCAATACGACCGTGGTCCATCTGGTAACCAAAGGATTGCGCAAGCTTTTCTGTCAGTTGCAGCTGTTTTTCCGCATCGAAATGACCACGAACCCCTTTGGCTTGTGGTTTTTCCAAAACGCGTCCGCGCAGATCGACCAAACCGGGTCGCAGCGCATCAAAAAGCTGGGCAATTTCTGCAGCAGTCGTCCCTTTTTCATAATCCTGCACCATCGCATCATAGACATCACCATCCGCGTCAGAGAGCGCCTGCCCCTCCTCACGCTTCAGTGCGACCACTTCTTTTAATACGGGCACGAACGTGGCGACATCTTCGTCGGCACGGGCCTGCGCCCAACGCCCCTGAGCTTCGGATGTGACGCGTGCCAGCGTTTTAGCAAGATCTGCAGGCACCTTACACGTGCGCTCATAAGAACGTCGAATTTCACGCAAATAAGCCTGTTCTACTGCATCCGTTGCTTCAGCGACCTCTAACCATTCCGCGATGCGAGGATCCGAACGGCGCGCGTGCAGCACCGCCTCCATTGCTGACATTTCCTCACCACGCTGTGGCGCCGCCCCCCGTGGCATCATCGTCTCTTGATCCCAACCCAGACGCCCAGCAATCTGTCCCAATGCCTCAGTTTCGCGTTGAAACGCCATAAGCTCTGCAAAGGCTGTCATATCATTGATCCTTAATAGACGTGGTTATCGGGTAAGCTGACAAGAAACGCGCACGTAGGATCAAGACCCAAAACACAACTGCCAAAAGCTGATGCAAGATTGCACTCTGCCAGGGTGCCCCCTGCAGAACTGTGATGATACCCAGTAAAATCTGTAGCGTCATCGCAGCCATCACAGCATTAAACGCAAACCGCGTTGCACCGTGTGCGCTACGCCGACCGCGCAGCCAGACCACAACACCAAAAATGGCAAGCAGATAACCCGAGACACGGTGGATAAATTGAACAAGGCCCGGGTTTTCCAAAAAATTCCGCCAAAGAGGTTCGATTGAAAACGCATCTGGTGGGAAAACTTGCCCGCCCATGAGCGGCCAATCCGTATAAGATCGTCCTGCATCAATACCAGCGACCAGCGCGCCAAGTAGGATCTGAAGCATTGCAAAATGCAAAAGCCCAGTCGACATGCCATAGATCTTTGCTTCTTTTGCGCGACGTGCCTGCATCAGATCACGTTCACTGCGACCAAGTTGGAACATGAACCAAGAAATGTAACCCAAGATCAAAAACGCAATACCAAGGTGCGTGGCCAAGCGATAAGAGGCGACCGATGTCATACCTTCGCCAGAGGTCACGCCTGAAGCAACCATCCACCAGCCAATTGCTCCTTGAACAGCACCTAACGCCCCCGGTAAGAGCAGCTTACCAGTCCAACCTGTTGGAATTTTCCGGGCAATCAGAAAACCAAAGAACCCCAGCGCCCAGATCAATCCCAGAACGCGGCCCAACTGGCGGTGCCCCCATTCCCACCAGTAGATCTCTTTAAAGTCTGACAGGCCCATCCATTGGTTTTCAATCTGCCATTGGTCGATCTGTTGGTATTTTTCAAATTCAGATTGCCACTCCGCCTCTGAAAGAGGAGGGATAGCACCGGTGACGGGACGCCACTCCGTGATCGACAGACCACTGTCGGTCAAACGGGTTAGCCCCCCCACGACAATCATCGCCACCACAAAGGCAAACAGGATGCCAAGCCAAATCCGAATTGCGCCACGCGCGCCATCGCGTCCACGGTCCAATAGCCCGGGGACAATCGCAGATGCCTCAGCTTTGGTGCTATCCACCTCTTCAAAAATGCTACGCTTGCTCATGCTCGCCTCGCTTTGTTTTGCAAAACTGCCGCCACGGGGCGCTCAGTAGAACAGTCTTCGCTTATTTGCTGATATCTTTCCAGCGCACCATCTGTCGCATCACCCCATGCAACATCTGCACATCTGCGCGTGTCAGCCGCATGCGGCTGAAAAGGTTGCGAAAGACCACACGCATTCCCGGTGCTTTCTCTGGCGGATAGAAAAAGCCTGCCTCATCCAAACGGTCTTCATAATGTTCTACCAGCTTCTCAACCTCGATATTGCTGGCCCAGTCAGATTTGCCGATATCCAACGTTTCATGCTCAATCTCCTCTGATTGGCGCCGCCACTCATAAGCCGTGAGCAAAACACACTGCCCCAAATTGAGTGAAGCGTATTCAGGGTTCACAGGGACAGTGATGATCGCATTTGCACGCGCAATGTCATCATTTTCCAATCCTGCACGTTCAGGACCAAACATAACGGCAACTTTCTCACCTGCCGCAATTTTTTCAGCAGCCAGTTTCATAGCACCTTCCGGGCTATAGACCGGTTTGATCAGCTCACGGGGGCGAGCTGTTGTCGCAAACACAAACGTGCAATCGCTTAGCGCGTCGGGCAAAGTATCTGACAACTGTGCCTCATCCAGCAATCGCCCTGCCCCTGACGACATCGCCACCGCTTTGGGATTTGGCCATCCGTCACGCGGAGCGACAATGCGCATCCGATCTAAACCAAAATTCCACATCGCACGGGCCGCAGCGCCGATGTTTTCCCCCATTTGAGGACGGACCAAAACAAAAGATGGTTGAGGGGTGTCAGTTGGCATCTCATTCTCCGAAAAATCGGTTTTGCTGTAATCTGCATTGCGTCTTGGGGCAAGGTCTCGCAGGATGATCCGATTGAAAAGCAATGCTGAACGCCTGCAAATCCTTGCACCTTTGGCAAAATACGCTAAACACCGGAAAATCTAACCGTTATCTTACGCCAAATACAGGAGCGTCTCTTATGTCCAGCCCTGCCGACATCCCTGCCGACACCGCTGAACAGCCGCAGATCTACTTGATCACGCCTCCAAGTTTCGAATTGGGACGGTTCCCAGAACAGTTGGCACGTGTATTGGATACAACAGAAATCGCCTGCGTGCGATTGGATCTGGCAAGCCGGGATGAAGATACGCTTAGCCGCGCAGGAGATGCACTGCGGGAGGTAACGATTTCACGCGACGTCGCTCTGGTCATTTCTGATCATCAAATTCTGGCGGAACGTCTAGGATTAGACGGCGTACATCTTACTGATGCGTCCAAATCAGTTCGCACCGCGCGAAAAGCGCTTGGCGCGGACGCGATTGTTGGCAGTTTTTGCGGCGCATCAAGCCACGATGGAATGACCGCAGGCGAAGCCGGTGCTGACTATGTTTCGTTTGGCCCTGTTGGGACATCAGGTCTAGGTGACGGCGCAACGGCTGAGGTGGATCTTTTTCAATGGTGGTCGCAAATGATCGAGGTTCCGGTTGTCGCTGAAGGCGGCCTCACCGAAGACCTTGTACGAACCCTTGCGCCACACACGGATTTCTTTGGTATCGGTGATGAAATCTGGCGTCACGAAAATCCAATTGATGCGTTAAACACGCTTTGCGCAGCAATGCTCTGAAAAGTGCCTGTTGCCTTTGGAAATTTATACGGCCCATAGTTTGAACAAAGGCTCTGTTAATCTGTGAAATTATGGGTTCTGCTAGCTAGAATGCCACAGGTCACAAGACAGCGTGGGTTGTGAGCATCAATAAAGGCTGCGATAGGAAAACATGACAGAAGTGAATTCCCAAGATACTCCTCAAATCTTGTGCATTGGCTCCGTCCTTTGGGACATTGTGGGTCGCTGCGATTCAGAGATGCGGTTTGGCAATGATATGCCAGGACGCATTCGTCGCCTGCCTGGCGGTGTTGCTATGAATATTGCGATGACTCTGGCCCGGTTTGGAATGAAGCCTGCTCTTTTAAGCGCCATAGGGCGTGACCCCGAAGGTGATGAACTGGTTCAAGCCTCCAAACAACTGGGGCTGAACACAGATTATATCTATCGATCAGATGACCTGCCAACTGACCGGTATATGGCTGTCGAAGGCGCCAATGGGCTGATTGCTGCAATTGCAGACGCTCATTCTTTGGAAGCCGCTGGTAATAAAATTTTGCGCGCCCTCGAAGATGGCACACTAGGTACCCAAGATCAGCCTTTTAAAGGCCTGATGGCTTTAGATGGAAATTTGACGCTGTCTTTGTTGGATCACATTGCCACCAACCCCGCTTTTGCGAAATCCGACCTACGCGTTGCACCAGCCTCTCCTGGCAAAGCAGAGCGCTTGAGGCCCTTCCTGACCCATACACGCGGCACGCTTTATGTAAATCTCGAAGAGGCTGGGCTTTTGTGCCAAGAAAGCTTTGCTGACAGCGAGGCTGCCGCCACCGGTCTTCTGAATCGAGGCGCTGCGCGCGTGCTGGTAACGGATGGCGGACGTAGTGCAACTGAAGCCACAGAATCTGGCAGCGTTACGTTAGAACCTCCCACCGTCACGGTAGCGCGCGTTACCGGTGCCGGAGATACATTTATGGCCGCACATATTGCGGCAGACGCGCGTGGTGAAGATCGCAAAACTGCGCTCAATGCCGCGTTGAATGCAGCAGCAACCTATGTTTCCGGAGAACCTCCGCTGTGATCGAAATCAATTATTCTTCCGAAGTCGATAAGGCCAAAGCCGAAGGCCGTCCCATTGTCGCCCTTGAAAGCACTATCATCACTCACGGCATGCCCTACCCACGCAATGTGGAAACAGCGCAGTTGGTAGAGCAAGACATTCGGGATGCTGGCGCAACGCCAGCAACCATGGCGGTGTTAAATGGCATTTTGCATGTCGGGCTGGAACCAGAGCAGCTGCAAGAGCTTGGACAAGCCAAAAACGTGGCAAAAATCAGCCGTGCAGATATGGCAGCTTGCATCGCCACTGGTGGTACAGGCGCAACCACAGTTGCCGCTACAATGATTGCTGCACGTATGGCTGGAATTTCGGTCTTTGCTACAGGCGGTATCGGCGGCGTACACAAAGGAGGCGCGACCTCTTTTGATATCTCTGCAGATTTGCAAGAGCTGGCACAGACACCAGTCAATGTTATCTGCGCTGGCGCAAAGGCAATTCTAGATCTTGAACTGACGCTTGAATATCTTGAAACCCAAGGCGTGCCCGTCATCACCTACGGGCAAGATACCCTGCCCGCGTTCTGGTCAGCGCAATCTGATCTCACCGCTCCACTGCGCATGGATGATCTAAACGAGATTGCAAAAGCCTACTGTATCCGTCGCGACATGGGATTGCCCGGCGGGCAGCTCATTGCGAATCCGATTCCAGTTAAGGCACAAATCCCAATTGAAGAGCTTACTCCCATTTTAGCACAAGCACAGCAAGAGGCGGATAAACTGGGTGTCACTGGCAAAGCTGTTACGCCTTTCCTTTTGCAACGAATTTTTGAACTAACTGAAGGGCGTTCACTGGAGGCAAATATTGCTCTGGTCCGCAATAATGCGAAACTTGCGGCACATTTGGCAAAAGAATTGCACAAACTTACAAAATGATGATCATTTGCGTGCGACCGCCCATTGCTGTTGCGCGCAACACTTCATAGTTTGCAAGCGTCCAACGGAATATACGAGCAATGACGACGCCATTTGACGAAGAACCACACAAACGCCCTGGCCTGTTTGCCGGTCTGCGCGCCTCCTTTCTGACAGGTATTGTCGTCATCGCTCCAGTTGGTTTGACCATCTGGCTTTTATGGAGCGCAACAGGATGGGTGGACGGCGTCGTCCTCCCCTTGGTACCAGAAACCATTCAGCCCGAGAAATATATCGGTATCAATCTACGGGGTGTTGGCCTCATCATCTTTTTGCTGTTCACCATCATTGTCGGATGGATTGCAAAAGGTCTGATTGGTCGCTCGTTGATTAACTTTGCCGAAGGTCTTGTAGATCGTATGCCCGTGGTGCGTACAATCTATTCCGGTATAAAACAAATCTCAGAAACGGTTTTTGCCCAATCTGAGCGCAGCTTTGAACGCGCTTGTATGATTGAATACCCCCGCAAAGGGATCTGGGCGATCGGATTTATTTCTACGACAGCAAAAGGTGAAGTAGCGGAACAAGTACAGACCACCGGCGATCTTGTCAGTGTGTTTGTCCCAACGACACCCAACCCAACATCAGGGTTTCTCCTTTATTTCCCACAGGAAGACGTAATCGAGTTAGACATGAGTGTCGAAGATGCCGCCAAATTGGTAATTTCCGCGGGGCTTGTGTATCCTAATCGAAAAGAAGCCGATGACGAAGAAAACAATGGTAAACCAAAGAAGTAGAGCACGCTTTTTCAGTTAAACATTGCGTCTAAATCAACTGTCGATCGGTTTCCAATATCCTGTTTATGGTTTGCCAAGAAATGATCCGCTCGTTTGCGGCCTGCCTCTTTTAAGCGATTTAAGATCTGCGGCACCGGCACCATCTTGGTTGTGACCGAGAGTTTTCTCATCATCTCATCGTCAGCAACCATGTGAACGAAAACCTCCTGCATGTCGCCCCTTTTAAGCGTCCCGTTTTCGAGCAAACGTTGTACAAAGGAAATCGCTCGCAACTCTCTCAACAAAGACGAGTTGAAGCTGATCTCGTTCACTCGATTTTGGATTTCCTGTGGGGACTTAGGTATTTTATCTCTTTCAAGAGGGTTGATATTCACCACAAGAACATCTGACGGGAACTGCTTGTTAAACAAAGGAAATAGCGCAGGATTTCCAGAATACCCCCCATCCCAATACGCTTCAACACGCTGCGTTTTAGGATCCTCAATTTCCACGGCTTGAAACAGGCTGGGAAGGCACGCAGACGCCAAAATTGCCTGAGTAGATATTTCATGCTTCTTAAAAATACGCACTTTTCCCGTTCGGACAGATGTTGCACAGACAAAAAGTGCTGGTCCATCATCACAACAGACCTCTTCAAAATTGAACTTTTCAACAACTGCTTGCAGTGGGTTCTTATAAAAAGGTCCTAAATGATAAGGTGATGAAAGTTGGCTCATCATATCCATAGGTGTATAGGGAACAAGACGTTCAAATAGGTCAATCAAGGCCGCGGCATCAACGCCCGCAAACCATTGATGCATACGTTGATCGCGTAGTGCCCCCATCCGCTGCCAAAGCTGATCAAGACAGTGTTTTGCCCCATCACGTCCACCATGTGCGATACCTGCTTTGAATGCCGCGCCATTCAAAGCACCTGCCGATGTCCCAGTAATTGCGGCAATTTCCAGATCTTCTTCCTCAAGGAAACGATCCAACACTCCCCAGGTGAAAGCGCCGTGCGCTCCACCACCCTGCAATGCAAGATTAATACGTTTTTTTACGTTCATACCATCAGCCCTTGAGCGTGGAATACAATATATATATTTTCAAAAGTATCACTCTACTTCAGCATCTTAGCGCACTTAATTAGAGTGCTGTCCAACCACCATCAACGCTCAGCGTTGTACCTGTAATCTGCGCAGCAGCATCTGATGCAAGAAACACGGCTGTTCCTCCCAATTGCTCAACTGTGGCAAATTCTCTGGAAGGTTGGCGTTCCAACATGACTGTTTTTATAACTTCTTCCCGACCCATGTTGTATTTCTCCATTGTATCAGGGATCTGTGCCTCAACCAGTGGCGTAAGCACATAACCTGGGCAAATCGCATTACAGGTGATTGGCTCTTGTGCTGTTTCAAGGGCAACAGCCTTGGTCATCCCAACAACCCCGTGCTTTGCAGCAACATAGGCCGATTTAAAGGGTGAGGCAGTCAGTCCATGAGCCGATGCGATATTGATAATCCTGCCCCAGCCAGCCGCCCGCATTACAGGCAATGCAGCGGCTGTCGTGTGAAAAGCTGACGACATATTGATCGCAATAATTGCATCCCACTTTTCTGCCGGGAATTCATCAATTGGTGCAACATGTTGAATGCCTGCATTGTTGATAAGGATATCGCAGGCCCCCGACTTTTCAATCAAAGCGCGACATTCGTCGCCTTTTGACATGTCTGCTTTGATATAACGCGCATCAACCGAGAACTCGTTTGCAATCTCAGCAGCAATTTTGTGATCTTCGTCGCGGTCGGTAAACGAGTTCAACACAACATGTGCGCCCGCTTTGGCAAGTTCCCGCGCAACACCCAGACCAATGCCTGAATTTGAGCCTGTAATTACCGCTGTTTTACCTTTGACCGTCATATTGCTCATTCCCCTAGGCTGCATTTGATGCTAGTGCAGGTTTCCGCGTGCTGCACCTGCAAAGCAAACGATTTTGCGTGACAGCATGCAAGCCCAATGAGAGATCAGATTAGATTTTCTGAAAGCGCTTCAACAAAAAAAACGCCCGCACGAAGCGGGCGTTGAGTTATTGAGGCAGGTTTCATACAGGCAAGAAACCTATCGAGCAGTGATCTCTTTATAAGCAATTTCCCCGCTTGGTCCAAGCTAAAAGTTTGATTTGTCCTGCACGCCCAGATAGCCTTGGAAGCTAAGA
The DNA here is from genome assembly GCF_900102795.1 of Epibacterium ulvae. GTDB lineage: Bacteria > Pseudomonadota > Alphaproteobacteria > Rhodobacterales > Rhodobacteraceae > Epibacterium > Epibacterium ulvae. The sequence goes on from NZ_FMWG01000003.1 coordinate 210,832, forward strand.
AAATAAGGGCAGTATGGGATTGTATCCAAAGTGACATCAAATTTTTTCCTCCGCAACACCGTCTTTGCCGTCGGAATCGCCTTGGCTTTAGCTCCAAAATTTGTCTTGGCAGAATCAGCTGGAACGGGTGCAGTCCACGGAATTTCAATGTACGGCACCCCAGCTCTGGCTGCTGATTTTAACGCATTGCCCTACGCGAACGCTGATGCGCCGAAGGGGGGTAAAGTTGTCTTTGGCAACACCGGTGGCTTTGACACCCTCAATCCATTCGCACAAAAGGGCAGCGCACCTTGGCAAATGCGGTTTCTGATGGCTGAGAGCCTTATGGGGCGCAGCCAGGATGAACCTTTCTCTCTGTATGGATTACTCGCTGAAACCATAGAGGTGCCCGAAGATCGATCCTGGGTCGAATTTACCCTTCGTGCAGAAGCACGGTTCTCAGATGGAAGCCCCGTGACGGTTGAGGATGTCATTTGGTCGTTTGAGACCCTAGGCACCGAAGGTCATGCGCGTTATCGGAATTTCTGGCAAAACGGCATCGAGAAAATAGAACAAACAGGTGATCGAAGCGTCCGTCTCACATTTGCAGTTGATAACCGTGAATACGCGCTGATTGCGGGACTACGGCCAATTTTGAAGAAATCACAATGGGACGGAAAAGTCTTTGCGGATTCAGGTTTGAGCGAAGCTCCGATTACAAGCGCTGCATACGTGATTTCCGATTTCGAACCGGGCCGCTTTGTCAAATTAAAACGTAATCCAGATTACTGGGGCAACGATCTCCCCTTTAGACGTGGAACGCAAAACTTTGATGAAATGCGCATTGATTTATACGGTGATATCAATGTGATGTTTGAAGGCTTTAAGGCAGGCGCTCTTAGCACCTATCGAGAATTCAATGCTAACACATGGGAAACGGGCTACGATTTCCCACGTTATCTAGATGGTGAAGTTGTGAAATCAGAGATTCCACATGGTCGCCCTTCCGGCATGACGGGGTTTGCTCTCAACACACGCCGCGAAACACTGTCGGACTGGCGGGTGCGCGAGGCATTGCTGTTGGCTTTTAACTTCGAATTTATCAACGAAACCATCACAGGCGGACGTCAAGATAGGATTTCGTCCTATTTCTCAAACTCTGAATTAGGCATGCAAGCTGGCGCAGCTGACGGACTGGTTGCTGAGCTGCTCACGCCTTTTCGATCGCACCTCGTACCCGGCGTTATCGAAGGGTATGAACTGCCAGTAAGCGACGGAACAGAGCGCAACAGGAAAAACCTCAGGAAAGCGACTAAACTGCTAACGGACGCAGGGTGGAGTGTTCAGGATGGTGTCCTCCAAAATAACAAAGGCGACACATTTGAATTAAAAGTCCTTTTACGCCAAGGCGATAACGAAATGCAGTCTGTCATGGACATATACGCGCAGGCCCTTGACCGTTTAGGTATTAGCCTTATTCAGGAAGTCGTTGATAACGCACAATATGTTGAGCGAGAAAGCCTGTATGATTTTGATATGGTTTACATGCGTCGGGATCTTTCCTTAAGCCCCGGAAATGAACAAAGGCTTTACTGGGGTAGCCAAGCGGCTGATCAGACTGGCGGTAGAAATCTTATGGGCATTCAGAGCAAAGCCGCAGATGCAATGATAGAAACCATGCTAAATGCACGCTCTACCGAAGAATTTAATGCAGCAACACGTGCCTTAGATCGGATTCTGACTGCCGGGCGTTATGTATTGCCAATCTGGCAATATGATGTGGCCCGCATTGCCCATGACAAAGACCTAACGTATCCCGATTACCTTCCGCTTTATGGAGACCGAGCGACATATTTCATGCCGCATGTGTGGTGGTCGAAAACAGCAGAATAAGCAGAATTCGAAAGGCTTCTTTTGCCTTTCGAACGCTTTAAGACAAAGACGTAACCCATAAAATGGTTGCGTCTTCTTCACTTGTAGACACCACATTATGACCCATCGTTGCATCGTAATAAGCGCTGTCGCCACGTCTCATTTCGATCGGTTCATAAAATTCAGTATAAAGCTTGATCACGCCCGTCAGAACATAAAGAAACTCTTCACCATCGTGACGCACCCAGCCGTCAAATTCATTCATAGAACGCGCACGCACGCGCGCGCGGTAAGGCAGCATCTGTTTACGAGAAAGCCCGTCAGCCAGAAGCTCATGCTCATACGTGGCTGTCGCATGTGCTGCGCCCTGCCCCGATTTCGTTACCGTGAACCTACCATTTACCTGCTCGCGCTTTGGTGGCGTAAACAGTTGGGGAACCGAAATTTGCAATCCCTCAGCCAGCTTCTTGAGCGCCTCATAAGTTGGAGACATTTGCCCATTTTCGATCTTGGATAAAGTGGACCGTGCAAGACCTGCCTGATTTGCCGCGTGCTCCAGGGTCCAATCTCGCGCTTTTCTCAGCTGGCGCACCCGCGCTCCCAGATCCAAAGGTTCTGGTTCTGCGACGTTGCCGCTCTCTCGCGCTAAGGAAATAAGCGATTTGGGATCTTTTTCTGTCATAGTTTTTCTATAAAACGCAACGGCGAGGCTTGCAACGTGAGCCGACCATTTCCACCGTTAAAGCGAGTATAGATCTTGTCGACAGTGCCGCAGAGGTGAATGGGAACAGGTCTTACATTCTTTGCAAATTCTTACACTGCCAACTAAAAGAGATCTAACCCATCCCATACATTGTGCAGCGCTGTGATCTGCACATCTGCCACGCTTCAAAGGATAACACATTATGGCAACAGTGAAACTTGACATCGTCTCTGACCCAATATGCCCATGGTGTTACATCGGCAAAGCACATTTAGAAAAAGCGCTCGAAGCCCATCCCAACCACCCTTTCACGATAGAATGGCATCCCTTCCAATTAAACCCAGACATGCCTGACGAAGGTATGGACCGTCGCGCGTACCTTGAAGGTAAATTCGGCGGAAAGGAAGGCGCCGTCAGAGCCTATGCTCCTATTGCTGAACATGCTGAAAAAGCAGGGCTTCCTTTGAATCTCGAAGGTATAAAACGCACGCCAAATACAGTGAATGCGCATCGGCTCATTCATTGGGCAGGCATTGAAGGCAAGCAAAACGAAGCCGTTGATGCGCTGTTTCAAGCGAACTTCGTTGACGGAAAGAACATTGGCGATATCAACGTTTTGGTCGAAATCGCTGAAACCATCGGGATGCAGGGAGATGTGACCCGTAAATTACTCTCAGGGGACAGTGATGCGGATAATATCCGTGAACGCGATGCGCATTCGCGTAAGATGGGGGTGAATTCCGTACCCACATTTATCATCGCGAATCAACATGCCGTGCCCGGAGCCCAGCCCCCCGAGCTATGGGAGCAGGTAATTTCAGATATTCTGAAACAGCTTGAACAAGCTCCAGAGTAATCAAAAACCAACAAGAGAACGCACCCTCTGGCTGATCAAACGTCAGAGGGCACAACTGTGATTTCAATTACAGACACTTCAGGATAACTCTGACAGCACTTGGCCACACTTCAACGGGATACCCGTCCATGTCAGAGACATCTCACCCCTCAATGCATAAGGCAGAGTTCATCGCACTCGTTGCTATGATGTTTGCTTCAATCGCGTTTTCTATCGATGCCCTGCTGCCTGCAATGACCGAAATCGGCCAAGCGTTGAGCCCGCAAGACAAAAATAAAGCACAATTGATTCTAACACTCTTTGTGCTCGGTATGGGGGTTGGCACGTTTTTTACCGGTCCACTTTCGGATGCACTAGGACGTAAGCCTGTCATTTTGATTGGCGCTATACTTTATATATTTGGTGCAACTATCGGAATTTTCAGTCAATCCCTAGAAACGCTACTCGCGTCACGGCTTTTGATGGGTTTTGGAGCAGCCGGCCCGCGTGTTGTCGCACTTGCAGTTGTCCGCGATCTGTTTAGCGGTCGTGAAATGGCAAAGATCATGTCAATTGCCATGATGATCTTCACCTTAGTTCCCGCAATCGCTCCCGCGATTGGCGCAGGTATCATTGCTATTGCCGGATGGCGTAGTGTTTTTCTCGCCTTCGTCGTATTTGCATCAATCATTGTTGTGTGGTCAGCTCTACGTCTTCCTGAAACGCTACCTAAAACAGCACGACGCCCGTTTCGCTTCCCCAAACTGATCGAAGCCGCCAAAGAGATCTTTACCCATCCAACTGTTCGTTTGGCAATTGTTGTTCAAGCTCTATGCATGGGAATGCTGTTTAGTACGCTTACAATGGTCCAACAGATCTATGATGAAATTTATGATGCCGCAGACAGTTTCCCCTTCTGGTTTGGGATTGTAGCGCTCATAGCAGGCAGCGCAAATATATTAAACGCTTCACTGGTGGTCCGCATTGGTATGCGCCCTATGGTGACTGCATCACTCGCGGTACAAGCTTTGTGCTGCCTGGGCATCCTGTCACTGGTTCAAAGTGACCTACCAAACGATGTCATGTTCTACGTATTCGTGGCATGGCAGACATCGATATTCTTTATGGTCGGGACAACACTCGGGAATTTAAACGCGCTCGCGATGGAGCCAATCGGCCACATCGCAGGCATGGCCGCATCAGTCATCGGATCAGTATCAACAATCGTTGCCGTCCTCATTGCCGTGCCTGTCGGTCAGCTCTTTGATGGCTCGCTCACTCCACTAGCGGTAGCACTGCTCATCATGTCAGTCTTTGGCTTTTTTATAATGCAGTACCTTGGGCGCTTGGAAGAGCGCCACTCACCTCAGGAAACAACAACCTGAGGTAAGCCTTATTAGGTATTTGATTTTTTACGTTTTTTCTCAGCCACAACTTTTTCTGCCAGATCCCGGGCGATGGCAAAAGCTCCCTTGATCTTATCTGCATCTGACCGCCAATCCCGACGGACAATGATTTTATTGTCTTTCACCTTTGCCAATCCATTCTGCACCTGAATGAATTCTACCAAGCCCTGAGGAGACGCAAATTTATCATTGTGGAACTGCAACGTCGCGCCTTTAGGTCCACCATCCAATTTGGCGATTCCAGCTTTTTTGCACATGGATTTAATACGAACAACAAGCATTAACGTATTGACTTCACGCGGTAACTTACCAAACCGATCGATCAATTCCGCAGCAAACCCTTCCAACTCTACCTTCGTTGATAGGGACGACAGACGTCGATAAAGGCCAAGGCGCACATCCAAATCAGGCACGTAGTCATCTGGTATCAAGACGGGTACGCCCAGATTAATCTGAGGCGCCCATTGATCATTGTCCGTAAGCATCTCGCTTTCGCCCGATTTGATCTTGGAAATCGCCTCCTCCAACATCGATTGATAAAGCTCATAGCCAACATCTCGCATTTGGCCAGATTGTTCCTCGCCCAGTAGATTGCCAGCACCTCGAATATCAAGATCTTGCGACGCCAGCGTAAAGCCAGCGCCAAGACTATCCAATGATCCCAATACACGCAGACGCTTCTCAGCTGTATCTGTCAGTTTCTTCCGAGGTTTCGTTGTTAAGTAAGCGTAAGCCCTTGTTTTTGAACGGCCAACTCGTCCCCGAATTTGATATAGCTGCGATAGGCCAAACATGTCTGCACGGTGAACAACCATCGTATTGGCCGTCGGGATATCCAGGCCACTCTCCACAATTGTAGTCGCGAGCAGAACGTCATATTTACCATCGTAAAAGGCATTCATACGGTCATCCAACTCGCCAGCGGCCATTTGACCATGCGCAATCACATAAGTTAGTTCAGGCAGTTGTTCTTTCAGAAATTCTTCGATTTCAGGTAAGTCTGAGATCCGCGGAACCACATAAAAGCTTTGCCCACCACGATAATGTTCGCGTAGCAAGGCTTCACGAATTGTCACCCCGTCAAATTCACTTACATAGGTGCGAATAGCCAATCGATCGACTGGAGGCGTGCCAATAATGCTAAGATCCCGCACGCCAGTAAGGCTCAGTTGAAGTGTTCGCGGGATAGGTGTCGCGGTCAGTGTCAATACATGGATATCGCTGCGCAGCTGCTTCAGGCGCTCTTTATGCGCAACTCCAAAATGTTGTTCTTCATCAATAATAAGAAGGCCTAGGTTTTGAAATTTAACCGTCTTTGCCAGCACCGCATGGGTGCCAACCACGATATCAACAGTCCCACGTGTAAGCCCTTCGCGTGTTTTACTAGCGTCTTTGGTGGTAACAAACCGGGATAATTGTCTGACTTCTAAAGGAAACCCTCTGAATCGTTCCGCAAAAGATGCTGCATGCTGGCGCGCCAACAGGGTTGTTGGTGCTACAACCGCGACCTGCAGACCTGACATAGCAGCAAGAAATGCTGCGCGCATTGCTACTTCAGTTTTACCAAACCCGACATCCCCACACACCAATCGATCCATCGGGGCACCCGACTGCAAATCATCCACCACGTCAGAGATTGCACGTAACTGGTCATCCGTTTCCTGATAGGGGAACCGCGCCGAAAACTCTTCCCATGCATGCGGAGGGGGATCCATCATAGGCGCTTTGCGCAGTGCGCGTTCCGCAGCAATGCGAATAAGCTTATCCGCCATTTCACGAATACGCTCTTTCAGCTTGGCTTTTTTAGCCTGCCATGCGCCTCCGCCTAAACGGTCCAATAGGCCTTCATCGTGGCCATATTTAGAAAGCAATTCAATGTTTTCTACGGGCAAGTACAACTTGGACTGTTCAGCGTATTCCAGCAAAATACACTCATGCGCCGCTCCGGCAGCGGTCACCACTTCAAGCCCCATATAACGGCCAATACCATGGTCCACGTGCACAACCAGATTACCCGGGCTCAGGGATTGCGTCTCTGTCAGGAAGTTTTCAGCCTTGCGCCGCTTCTTGGGCGACCGGATCAAACGGTCTCCTAATACATCCTGTTCGGAAATCACCGTCATATCTGGCGCTTGGAAGCCATGTTCCAACGCCCAAACTGCGAGGTGGAGACCGGACTTTCCAATACGAGTGCCGTCAGAGACTTGAATTGCCTCAGCAAGGCCTTCATCTTCGATAAGACCAGAAAGCCGCTCACGCGCCCCTTCAGAATAAGAGGCTATCAGCACTGGACCTTCCTGAAGGCGCGCTTTCACATGATTAGCTAACGCACCAAAAAGACTTATGTTTTCTTGTTGGCGTTCCGGTGCAAAGTTCCGGCCGATACGCCCTCCCGCATCCACAACACCCGGACCACTTGCCTGCGGTAAAGGGTGAAGCTGTACCACTCTATGATTGGTGCAAGCAGCATTCCAAGCTCGATCATCAAGGTAGAGCAGCTCAGGCGGGGCCGGTTTATAGACCGTATCCATACGCCCTTTTTGCGACATCGCGTGTTTCCGCGTCTCGTATTGATCCGCAATACTATCCCAGCGCGCCAATCGTGCTGCGGTGCATTGGTCATCCAACGTAATGGATGCCTGAGGCAAATAATCAAACAGGGTCTCTAAGCCATCATGGAAGAAGGGCAACCAGTGCTCCATCCCCTGCTGCTTGCGCCCTGCACTGACGGCCTCGTACAAAGGGTCATCCGTTCCTACTGCGCCAAATTCAATCCGGTAATTCTGTCGGAACCGCGTAATTGCAGCTTCGTCCAAGATCACTTCTGAGACCGGTGCAAGTTCGACCAACGTCAGTTTTTCGGTGGTACGCTGGCTGATCGGATCAAAGCGGCGCGCGCCATCCAAAACATCTCCAAAAAGATCCAAACGTACCGGGCCAGTCTGCCCGGGCGGGTAAATATCAATAATACCACCGCGAACGGCGTAATCGCCTGGCTCCATAACCGTTGGACTTTGCGTAAAACCCATCCGAACCAAAAACTTACGGAGCGCTTCCTCATCTATACGCCGATCAACCTGTGCCCGAAATGCAGCTTCTTTCAGAACCGATCTCGCAGGCACACGTTGGCTCGCCGCATTCAAAGATGTCAGCAAAATAAACTGATCAAGAGGTTGATGAACCAGCCCCGCGAGGGTGGCCATGCGTGCTGCCGAAATATCAGGATTTGGGGAAACCCTATCGTAAGGCAAACAATCCCATCCCGGGAAAACCAAAACAGGGATTTCTGGCGCGAAAAATGAAAGCGCAGCGCGCATTGCTTCCAGCCGTTTATCATCACGGGCAATATGCACCACGGGCTTGCCAGATCTCTCTAGCTCTTTCACAAGCAAACGCGCGTCAAATCCCTCTGGCGCACCGCCCATCGTGATATGCTGCGAACTCTTTACGGTTGCCATGATGATATTCCTCTTCTCAAGAAATCAGACTTAATCCGTCTGTTTCTTACAAAGCACCAATGCTCAAATTTTGATACATGCCCCACATGGCAGTAACAAAAATAGATATTACGCCAACCACTTGCACCAAGAACCTACACAATCCTAATGCACGTAAAAGGGGCTCTCCATGTGCATCAGTCATTTCAATATGATGGGCCGTTTTTAAATTGATGAGAGCCACTATCGACATGGGCAGTGCAATCACGAAGACCGCTTGTGCAAATTCAACAGCAAACCAAAACCCAAGAACGGCTAGCCCTGACAGAAGAAAACATCCGAATCCGACAATCCACATTCCCGAGGTCCGCATGATGTAAAGTCGTCGTCTCATATGGATACGCACGAGCGTTTCTAGTTCTGCCATATAGAGGTCAGGCTGCTTTCGTGCCCGCGCAGTCATATCATTAGGCACTCCCACGATCCAATGGCTGGCCGAAGACCAAGCGACAGCCAACATGATCCAAAACCAGAGGTTGGAAAACGATCGCAAGTCGATCATTTCATCAATCAACTGAAACAATTCCATGCGCCCTGCCCTTTGTTGATCCAAGATGCCAGATGCCGTCGCGGACCTTTGTTTTCGTGCACATCTATATCAACTGTTCATCTACCGGACACAAGGGCATTGACGACGTAACCTGCAAACCCTTGTCCTATCGCAGATTCCATGCCACCCAGTGGTAAAGTTGTATAAGAGGCTCCCATGAAACCCACTGTCGCACCTTTTCCTACCGCGCGCCTTCGTCGAACCCGAGCATCTGCAGCGCTTCGGAATTTGGTACGGGAAAACAACCTCACTGTTGATGACCTCATCTGGCCGGTCTTTGTCCGAGAGGGTGAAAACGTCAGTGAACCCATTGCATCGATGCCCGGAGTTTATCGTCAATCAATTGATAATGTGGTGAAATCTGCAAAGGATGCCCAAGCTTTGGGAATTCCGGTCATCTGCCTGTTTCCTTACACGGATCCCAGCTTAAAGACCGAAGACTGTGCTGAGGCATGGAATCCCAACAATCTCACAAACCGCGCAATTATAGCGATCAAAGAAGCGGCACCAGATATCGCAGTCATGACCGACGTTGCGCTCGACCCATACAACATCAATGGTCATGATGGTTTCGTCGAGAACGGAGAAATCATAAACGACCGCACGGTTGAGGCATTGGTGAAAATGACCTTAGCTCAAGCACACGCTGGTGCTGATATCATCGGCCCATCTGATATGATGGATGGGCGTATTTCAGCCATGCGAACTGGCCTGGAATCTGAAGGATTTCAGAATGTTGCGATCTTATCTTATTCTGCAAAATATGCCTCTGGCTTTTACGGCCCTTTCCGGGATGCGGTTGGCGCATCAGGTGCGCTAAAGGGCGACAAGAAGACCTACCAGATGGATCCCGGCAACACGGACGAAGCCCTAAGATTGGTTGAACGTGATCTGATGGAGGGCGCAGACATGGTGATGATCAAACCAGGGTTGGCTTATCTTGATATTTGCCACCGTATCAAACAAACCTTTGGCTCTCCAACATTTGCCTATCAAGTGTCGGGAGAATACGCGATGATCAAAGCCGCAGGTCAGAATGGCTGGGTTGATGAAGAGAAAGTTATGCTCGAAAGCCTATTGGCCTTTAAACGTGCAGGATGCGATGGAATTCTGTCCTATTTCGCACCAGCTGTCGCTAAAATTTTAAATGGCTAGATCACGCCTAAAATTGATTTTGCAAAAGCTGCAGAGATGACAACAACGCAAAAGCTCCTTAGTATGGGCACTAAGCTGCCAAACAATGGCAATCGCAGGATCAAAAACAGGCAACCGTGATGAGCAGACAATCTTCTTCTTTCCTAACCCGTCGTGGGTTTGCAGTCGGTGCGGTGGCGGGGCTTGGCCTCACAGCGGCATGTGGCAACGGTATTGGTAATAACAATGCAGCCAAAATCGACGCTCGTGTTAGGGCAACACTCGATCAGATGTATCGTGAATACCCCAACACGCGTACTCTAGCGGAAAAAGCGTCGGGTATGTTGGTGATGCCCCTTGTGACAGAAGCGGGTTTTGTTTTCGGCGGTGCGTTTGGACGCGGTGCATTGCTAATCAACGGCGCTACGGTAGATTACTATTCAACTGTAAAAGGCAACGCCGGTTTACAGATCGGCGCGCAACAATATGCGCATGTTCTCTTTTTCATGACACCGGATGCACTATCAGCTTTCCGCCGGTCAGCGGGCTGGGCTGCGGGGGCAGATCTAGAATATGTGATCAAAGATGAAGGTTCATCTGTCGCAGCAGATACAAACACTTTGACATCTCCAGTGTTGGCGGCCGTCTTTGGGCAGGCTGGTTTACGCCTTGGCGCAACCCTTGAAGGTACCAAATACTCCCGTATTATCCCTTAACCAAAGATATATAATATGGTCACAAGGGCGCTTCACGTGGTGAAACGCCCTTATTCTTGTCTCAGATATATAACTAAGAAAGAGCGCGTAAGCGCTTGATCAAACTAGACGTATCCCAGCGCCCACCACCGATGTTCTGGACATCCTTATAGTATTGATCAACCAACGCGGTTAGCGGCAAACTTGCACCAGTTTCGTCTGCAGCATCTAGGCAAATCCCAAGATCTTTGCGCATCCAATCAACCGCAAAACCATGTTCAAATTGGTCGTCCAACATAGTTTGATGGCGATTATCCATCTGCCAGCTTCCGGCAGCGCCTTTTGAAATCACTTCAACCACTGCGCGGCCATCAAGCCCAGCCTTCTCAGCAAAATGCAGCGCCTCAGACAAGCCTTGAACGACACCCGCAATGGCAATCTGATTGCACATCTTCGTCATTTGCCCTGCACCACTTTCGCCAATGAGGCGGCAAATCTTTGCATAAGCGTCGATAATGCGGGCTGCTTTTTCAAATGCATCTGCATCACCACCACACATGACTGATAAAACACCATTCTCGGCGCCCGCCTGCCCACCTGAAATCGGCGCATCTACAAAAGACACGTTTTGTTCAGCCGCAAGGCCGTAAAGCTCACGCGTAACCGTTGCAGAGACGGTCGTGTGATCGACAAAAACCGTGCCCGCACTCATATTCGAAAACGCACCATCGGCGCCGATACACACACCGCGCAAATCGTCATCGTTTCCAACACAAGCCATAACAAATTCCGCATCTTTTACGGCTTCTGCAGGCGTCACAGCGAACGCGTCATCATATTCTTTGGCCCAAGCCTCTGCTTTCGCGGTCGTCCGGTTATAAACAGTGACATCATGTCCGGCTTTTTTGAGGTGCCCAGCCATCGGGTACCCCATCACGCCCAAACCTAAAAACGCAACCTTTGCCATTTGCTTTTCCCTCACGATCACTTGGCCTATGTTAAGCGAGATCCTAGCAACAAAACATTGCGACGCAACTGTAACTTTGATGGCGAAGAGCCTAAAATAAAGGGATATTCTACCATATGGCACGTCTATTTCGCTGGCTCTTGCGATTGACATCAGGATTGATTCTGCTGTGCATATTGGCAATTGTATCAATCTACTTTTTTGCATCCCAATCTCTGCCCGATTACGATAAAGACATCGCATTGCCGGGGGTTTCAGCCCCTCTCGAGATTGTTCGTGACAATGCAAATGTCCCTCATATCTTTGGCAGCTTTGGCGCCAGCGATGAGGACGTGTTTTACGGTCTCGGCTATGTTCACGCACAGGATCGTCTCTGGCAAATGACCGTAATGCGCCGGGCCGCGCAGGGGCGATTGTCAGAAATATTCGGCCAACGGACCATTGAAACAGACAGCCTGCTGCGCAGATTGGATCTTTATCGATTGTCTCAACAATCATGGTCAGTGCAAACACCCGAAGCAAAAGCCGCGCTGCGCGCTTATGCCGATGGTATCAATGCGCGCCTGACAGAAATCAACGAAGACAGTCTGGGCCGCGGGGCACCAGAAATGTTTCTGTTTAATGCTCCAATTGCACCTTGGCAGCCCGCCGATAGTATCGCGATTATGAAATTGATGGCATTGAAACTCTCGTCTCATCTCCATGAAGAAGTCTTGCGCGCCCGAACATCTCTGGCTCTCAACGATGACGGTCGACTGCACGACATCTTGCCCGATGCACCGGGAACAGGCGTTACAGCGCTCCCTGAATATGTGAACCTATTCGATCAAACACATCAATTTGCGCAATTTAGTAGCGGCAAATCCACCGTTTGGCCCGTTGCTCCCCGCGGCTTAGGCGGGGCATCAAATGCCTGGGCGGCATCGTCGTCACGGTCCGCAGCTGGCGGAACACTCCTGGCCAATGATCCCCACCTAGACTTGACCGCACCATCAATTTGGTATCTTGCGCGCTTAGATCTTGCGACAGGTGGCGTCATAGGCGCAACAATCCCCGGTGTACCCGCAGTTATTTCTGGTCGCAGCGATACTATGGGCTGGGGCGTCACAGCGTCATATGCCGATGCCCAGGATCTTTTTATTGAGAAATTAAATCCAAATAATCCAGAAGAATATCAAACACCGAGTGGGTATAAAAAGTTCATTTCCCGCCCTACGATTGTCCAAATCAAAGATGCAGCCCCTTTGACACTCACGCTGCGCTGGACGGAAAACGGCCCTGTTCTTCCCGCAAGCATGTTCAATCTCAGTACAATCACCCCCCCCGGTCACGTTGTTACACTGGGATGGACTGCGCTCAGCCCACGCGACACCTCGATGAGCGCTGCCCTTGAATTGATGCGCAGCAATTCAACCAAAGACGCGATTGATATCGCAGAAGATTTTATCGCTCCAACACTCAATTTAACACTGGCTGATACAAAAAACATCGCGCTCAAGACAATCGGTGCAATCCCACAGCGCAGTGTGCGGCATCAAAGCCAGGGGCGTTTGCCAAGCCCCGGTTGGCGCACAGAAAACCGCTGGCAAGGGCGTGCTCCCTATGCCGCAAACCCTGTCTTCCGCAATCCACGCGGAGGTATTTTAGGTAATACAAACAACAAATTGCTTGATAGACCTTTTCCCAACCATGTGTCCTACAGCTGGGGCGATACACAACGGATCAACCGCTGGCGTCGGCTCATGCAATCTCGGGAAGTGCACACGCGTGACAGCTTTATAGAAGCTCAACAAGATACCGTTTCCTTTTCAGCGCGGGCCTTACTGCCGCTCATCGGTGCAGATCTTTGGTTCACTGGTGAAGCCGCAGCGGAAGGAACACCCGCACGCCAACGACGTATTGCCCTAGATCTTTTGGCGCAATGGAACGGCGAGATGAATGAACATCTCCCCGAGCCACTCCTTTACGCAGCATGGGTTCGCGCTCTGCAGGATCGCCTGATCAAAGATGACCTGGGACCAGTCGCTCCTGAATTTACGCATGTTGATCCTGTATTCATAGAGCGCGTCTATCGCGACATAGACGGTGCGTCTATTTGGTGTGACATACGCCAAAGCGCACCAAGAGAGACTTGCGCTGATATTTCCCGCCTCGCGTTAGATGACGCGATTGTTTGGATCGAAGAAAGATACGGTCCAAATTTACAGTCGCTTAGATGGGGGGATGCACACCAAGCAAGTCATAAGCATGAAACCTTAGGAAGCGTCCCAATATTGCGCTACTTTATGAACATAAGCCAATCCACAAGCGGAGGTGACAACACCCTGCAACGTGGATTAACGCTGGGGACAGGGAATGCACCTTTCACCAACGTGCATTCAGCCGGATATCGTGGGGTCTATGATTTTGCGGATCCAGACAGCTCAGTTTTTGTAATTTCAACGGGTCAGTCTGGGCATTTCCTATCCCGGTATTACGATGATCAATCACAGCTTTGGCGACGAGGGGAATACATTCCAATGTCACTTGACGAGAACCTTGCACGTGCCGGAGCCCTTGGCATTACACGTATCACCCCAAGATAACAAAAAGGGCCGGTGGTATTTTCACCACCGGCCTTAAACATTCAATAAATAAATATCACAGTTTGTGGAATTGCGCGCGCTGCTTATCGGTCCATAATACATTGAGCGCAAACCCTGTTTCGGATTGCTCTTCATTTTGCACAACGTCCTGTGCGAACAGCCAAGCACGTTCTTTGCCTTGAGAGAATGCCAACTCTAAATGCTCTTCACGGCGAACGCCTTGCAGCTTAACCGCAATCGTGCCCAGCAAATCCTCTAGCCCCTCACCTGTAAGGGCCGATATTGCATGCACCCCATCTTCGCGTGCGGCACGGTCGCGTCTTGCCAATGCCTCCTCTTCAGGCATCAAATCAAGCTTGTTCCAAACCTCAAGCATCTCGCGATTTTCATCAACACCAAGAGAGCCCAGAATAGCCTCTACATCTTCGGCTTGGGTCACCGTCTCGTCATGGCTGATATCACGCACATGCAAAATCACATCCGCTGCCAAAACTTCCTCAAGGGTCGCGCGAAACGCCGCAACCAATTCGGTAGGCAGATCAGAAATGAACCCTACCGTATCGGATAAGATCACCTCAGGACCATCGGGCAAAACAACACGGCGCATCGTAGGGTCAAGTGTCGCAAACAGCATGTCTTTTGCCATGACATCAGCGCCTGTTAATCGATTGAAAAGTGTAGATTTTCCCGCGTTGGTATATCCAACCAACGCAACAATCGGATAAGGAACCTTAGCCCGTGCCGCGCGGTGAAGCGAACGTGTCTTTACAACTTTCTCCAACTGACGTCGCAAACGCACCAATTGATCATCAATTGCGCGGCGGTCAGCTTCAATCTGTGTTTCACCAGGTCCACCAACAAAGCCCAATCCGCCCCGTTGCCGTTCCAGATGGGTCCACGCGCGAACAAGTCGCGTGCGTTGGTAGCTAAGCGCAGCCATTTCAACCTGAAGCACACCTTCGCGCGTTCGCGCGCGATCAGAAAAAATCTCAAGGATCAGACCCGTTCGGTCCAGGATCTTAACTTTCCAGGCTTTCTCAAGATTGCGTTGCTGTACAGGCGTGACGGGACCATCGATGAGCACCAGCTCAACATCTTCGCCCTTCAACATCTGCGCCAATTCTTCAATCTTGCCGGACCCAAACAGCATACCCGGTTGTGCTTTAGGCAAACGCACAACTCCACTGCCGACCACATCAAGGTCAGGTAACGCAATCGCCAGAGAAACGGCTTCTTCTAACGCAGCGCTGGGATCACGCCGCGTCGCTTCTGTCTTTATATCCGGATGCAGAACCCAAGCCCGGGTGCGCACCCTATCATGTTCCATCAAGAGGCGTCTTCACCTTCATAAAGGCTGATCGGCTGTGCAGGCATGATCGTTGAGATAGCGTGTTTATAAACCAACTGTGACTGACCATCCCGGCGCAAAAGAACGCAGAAATTGTCAAACCATGTGATGACACCCTGAAGTTTTACACCGTTGATCAGAAAGATTGTGACGGGAACCTTGGTTTTGCGAACGTGATTCAGGAAGGCATCCTGAAGGTTTTGTCTGTCCGAAGCCATTTTTATTATCTCTCTTTTGTTCTTGCCACGCGCTGCGGATCAACGCGTCCGGTCTTAAAATTATGGAACGTCACGCCTGTTTCCAGAGCTACGACCTCCACCACCTTATGGTTAACTGTGAATGATCAACTGCGCCAGAGGTTTGGCGACAGAAGCGCAATAAGAGCCAAAGTTTCCAACCGCCCTAGCACCATTGCCACACATAGAACCATTTTGGCGGGTGCCGCTAGGATATCAAGCTGTATCGGTGCACTCCCTGCCAGGTCAATCAAAGGTCCAGTGGTCGAAAGCGCCGCAATAGATAAGATCAACGCCTGCTCAAAATTCGCACCAAAAATCGACAGGGTCGTACTGATCACTGCTAAAGACAAAGCAAACAGCATGAAAAACACCCATGCAACATAGGCGCCATTTCGTTGCAACCTCTGCCGTCCTCTTGCCTCACCACTTACCGAGGATGGATGCATAAGCCGTTCCATCTCGCGCATACCATTAAGATAAAGCGCATAAACCCGCAGCAATTTCACACCGCCTGCTGTGGTCGCTACACCACCTCCGACCATCGCCATACCAATCAGGATCATCCCGGGGGTCTCTAATCCTGACCATCGTTGTGCGGCATCCCAATCCGAGCTCTCAAATCCAGTGGTCGAAAGAAAAGACAAAACCGTAAACAAAGATCCCCAAAGTGAACGCAGCGCTTGTCCAAAATCACTTGTCGCATCAACTTCAAATGCCGCGAGCCAGTGTCGTAAAAACAGCATCAATGGAACGACCAAAATAAACATCAAACCAAGCCGAAACTCAGGATCCTGATCCAGCCGACGTGCCCCCGTAATCAACGTGTCTGTGGAAAACGTCAGTCGCGACACTGCAAAGAACATGAACAAGAAGATGATCATTTCACCTCCTAACCCACTGTTTCCATTCTCTAAGCCACCGATAGCGGAAATCCCTGAAGTCGACATAACCGACATCGCGTGCACAAGTGCTACAAAACTCGTATCCCCTACAACGATCAACAAAAGCCACAAAACGAAGGTCAGGCCTATATAAATAGGCGCAAGGTTCTTTGTGACGACACCTAGCAATCGCCGCGCGTTACCTTGTTCAACAAAGGGGATCGTCGCTCGCTTGCCCGGTTCGCCACGCGCTGTAACCTCGAACCCACCAAGCGAGAGCGGTGCAAGAACTGCTGACGCAGCAATGAGCATCAGTAGTCCGCCCATCCATCCAACCATGCCCCGCCAGAGATGCAAGCTGGGAGGCAGTCTCATTGGGTCATTGTAGATGTCCGCGCCCGTCGTGGTAATAGCGCTCACCATATCAAAGTAAGCGTTCAAAAACCGTGTGTTACCAAGCGCATCTGAGACAGGCATAGCTAGGAAAACGGGTAGCACTACGAAGGTCGCCAGCAAAGAAAGCAACTGGCCCGGCATGCCATATTGCGGCACTTTGTCACCCAATGACAAGCCAATTACAGCAACCAACATGAGCCCCAAAATACCGGAATAGAAAAAGCTCTGCGAGGTTTGGTGATCATCTATCACCAGAGCATGAACCGCGGGTACCCACATCGCCAGTGCCGCAATACCCCAGATCAACAAGAAAAGAGGAAGAGCCGCTCTTCCCTTCTTTTTCTTATGCTTACGTGGCATTTTAGAAGTATTCGATAGAGACTTGTAACAGGCGCTCTACCTCTGGCACATCACTGGCCATCGCAAACATCGCAATGACATCACCGTCCTCGATCCGCAAATCTCCTGTCGGACGTTTCATTTCTCCGTTTTTCACAACGCCACCGACAAGCACACCTTCAGGAAAATCAATCTCACGAATGGTTTGCCCCGAAATCGGAGATGTTGAAAGAACTTGTGCCTCAATAACCTCTGCTTCTGCGTCCCCAATGGAATACACTTGGCGCACACGGCCATAGCGAATATGGCGCAGGATCGAACTCACGGTGGTCGCACGTGGGTTGATATACGCATCAATCCCAAGGTGCGCTGTCAAAGGCACAAGTGTTGGATCATTAATCAATGCAATAACAAAGGGGCATCCTTGCGCTTTGGCACGTACCGCCGCCAGCAGATTCGTTTTATCATCATCGGTTACAGCAAGCATCGCATCTGCACGCTCAATCCCGGCCTCGCTCATCAATGAACGATCCAAACCATCCCCGTTCAAAACAATCGTGCGCTCTAAACCCTCTGCAGCGCGTTCTGCACACTTACGATCACGTTCGATGACTTTAACACGGGTTCTGACTGTCTGAGCCTCTAGCGCTTTTGCGACCTCAAGCCCAACATTTCCGCCACCAACAAGAACAAGGCGATCTTGACGTTTTTCAGTTTTTCCAAATACTTCAATCGTGCGGCTCACGTCATCAACGTGGCAAAACACATAACAACTATCCCCCGTAAACAGCTGATCTCCAGGTTCTGGCGCAAAAAGATTATTGTCACGGCGCACCCCAACCACCTGCGCACGTAGAGTAGAGAACAGATCCGTTAGTTGCCGCAACGGCGTATTCACAACCGGGCAATCTTCATCCACGTGAATACCAAGCAGTTGCGCCTTACCTTCCATAAAGGTTTCAATGTCAAAGGCCGCTGGTGCAGAAAGGCGCTGCATCGCCGCAACGGCAACCTCCTGCTCTGGGCTGATGACCACATCAATCGGCAGGTGATCACGACGATATAGATCGGAATAGATTGCATCTGTGTAATTCTTTGACCGCAGCCGTGCGATCTTTCGCTGCACAGAGAAAACCGAATGCGCAACCTGGCAAACAACCATATTCACTTCGTCAGAATGGGTCGCTGCAATGATCATATCCGCATCGCGCGCACCAGCACGATCAAGTACGTCAGGGTATGAAGCAAAGCCCGCAATCCCTTGAACATCAAGCGTATCAGTCGCAACACGTACAAGTTCTGGATTGTTATCCACAACCGTTACATCATTGTGTTCACCAGAAAGATGGCGCGCGATTTGCCAGCCAACCTGCCCTGCACCACAAATGATTACCTTCATGATATTGATCCTTGGCTGCCTTGCGTCATTTGAATGACAGATGGCAGCAAAGGGGTCAATTCAATTGTAAACAAAGCGATAGCAGCCTTCCCTTAAACAGCTTCTGCGGCCTCATCATCCTCAACATGTGCAATGCGTGCCCCAGATTTATTGGAGGTCACAACGCCCAACGATTTTAATTTGCGATGCAACGCTGAACGCTCCATTCCGACAAACGAGGCAGTACGGCTGATATTACCGCCAAACCGGTTGATTTGCGTTAGCAAGTATTCACGCTCAAACGCTTCACGAGCTTCACGCAATGGCAAAGTAGCTAAAGCACCAGAAAGGACAACCCGACCATCCTGATTTGGCTTCTCATCTTCTCGCGGCAAGTCGCGTGCCTCAATCAGCTCTGCTGTATCGCCAAGGATCAGCACCCGTTCTATCATGTTCTTTAGCTGCCGCACATTTCCAGGCCAAATCATGGTTTGCAGCAGTGCCTCGGCTTCCTCAGAAAGCTTTCGCAAAGGAAGACCTTGCATTTCATTGAAATGCTTCAAGAAATGAGACGCCAACAACGGAATATCCTCACGACGATCTTCCAAAGATGGCACATGGATCGGCACGACATTCAAGCGATGGTACAACTCTTGGCGGAACCTCTCAGCCGCGATTTCCTGTTCCAAATCTCTATTAGTTGACGAAATCACGCGTAAATCAACACGTACATTCTCGGTTCCACCGACACGCTGAAATTGCTGGTCAACAAGCACCCGAAGGATCTTTGACTGCGTCCCAAGCGGCATATCCGCGACTTCATCGAAAAAGACAACGCCACCGCTTGCCTGCTCCAACAAGCCCGGCTCAATTCCACGTTCCCCACTTTCCTTACCAAACAGAACCTCCTCCATACGGTCAGGTTCGATATTGGCACAATTTACTGTCACAAACGGGGCAGAGGCGCGGTTTGAATGGGCATGAATATAGCGCGCAGCAATCTCTTTCCCGCTGCCTGCAGGTCCAGCAAGCATGACGCGGCCATTGGATTTTGTAACTTTATCCAATTGCCCAATCAAACCGCGGTAGGCGGCTGAGGCACCGATCATATCACTGGCGCCAGACTCTTTGCGTCTTAGACTGGAGTTCTCACGGCGCAAACGCGACGCTTCCATCGCCCGCTTAATAACGACCATTAATTGGTCTATATTAAATGGTTTTTCGATGAAATCATACGCCCCTTGCCGGATAGCTGCGACCGCAATTTCAATATTTCCATGGCCAGAAATAATAACAACCGGGATCTCTGGCATATCACGTTTGACGGTCTTCAAGATATCGATGCCGTCCATCTGACTGTCTTTCAACCAGATATCCAAGATCAACAGCGAAGGCGCTTCCTGATCCAGCTGCGACATGCACTCATCCGAGTTGGCCGCCTTTCGCGTCGTAAATCCTTCATCCTCTAGGATATCAGAAATCAACTCACGAATGTCGCGTTCATCATCAACAATCAGAATATCACTCATGTCAGACCTGTTGCTATCATTGTGTTATGGGGGGACATACCGTCTAAACTGGCGGGCAGACGGATCACCGCCATTGCGCCGTAATGGTTTTGCCCTTCAAAAATCGGTGCATCCTCAAGAATGAGAGATCCGCCGTGCTCCTCGATGATTTTTTTAACGATGGGGAGACCAAGACCAGTGCCCTCATCTCGCGTGGTTACATAGGGTTCGAACAACCTGGCTCGGTCTTCGGGCAGTCCGATGCCGTTGTCCGCAATCGTAATCACATGCATCTCTCCGTCATCGTGCAAAGAAACGCGAATTTCTGGAATAAACTCTGGCGCATCAGAACGCCCCTTCAAACTTGTAATTGCTTCGCCAGCATTCTTGATCAAGTTCGTCAATGCCTGCCCGATCATGGTGGCATCCAATTCCGCCATAAGTTCGCCTTCAGGCAAGTCTGACGTAATCTTCAAATCTGGCTGCCCCGATTCTTGCAACAAAACAGCCCCTCGGACGAGATCCGATAGATCCTCTGAACGACGTTTGGGTTCAGGCATTCTGGCAAATTTAGAGAACTCATCAACAATGCGGCGTAAATCATTGGTTTGGCGAATAATTACCTCGGTCATACTTTGTAGTTTTTCGCTATTTTCCTCAATAAGCAATGGGGAAAATTTGCGTTTAATCCGCTCAGCGCTCAGCTGAATAGGTGTCAGCGGGTTCTTGATCTCATGCGCAATACGACGTGCGACATCTCCCCAGGCTGCCATTCGTTGCGCGCTCACAAGGTCAGTCACATCATCAAATGCCAGCACATAGCCTTCCAATGTCCCGTTTTCCGACCGTCGCGGCGACATGCGCAACAGTAGGTTCTCTAAGCGTCCGTGCCGCGTGACCTTCACCTCTTCTTGAACCACTTCGGCGCGACCTTCGACCAACTGCTCAAACAAGGCGCCAAATTCAGGGACAGCTACAGAAATTGCTACGTTCTTTTGGGTCTCTTGCCAGTCCAAAAGACGCTCAGCCGACCGGTTCACAAATGTAATGCATCCTTTATCATTTAACCCAACGACACCAGAAGTCACCGAAGACAGAACAGAATCAAAAAGGCGACGGCGTTGTTCGATTTGCTCTGTGTTCTCAAGCAGGGTTTCATGTTGTGTGTTCAGCTCGGCCGTCATCTGATTAAAATATTGTCCAAGCTGGGCAATTTCGTCCCCATCCTCCTCGGTTGGAACTTTTACCGAGAAATCGCCTGCCCCGACACGTTGCGCTGCAACCGTCAAACGGCCCACCGGGCGTGAAAGACGTTCAGCAAACCACATCCCCAACCATATTGCAGCCAGCACAAGGATAAGAACAAACCCCAAGTACAACAGTGCAAATTCAAACATGACACGGCCGCGGTCATTCTCCAGCTGATAATACAGATCCACTGTCTTTTGCGTGTCATCCAACAGTTGAAGCAGATCCCCCTCCACTTCACGACTTACATAGACATATCGATCCACGTAATTCTCTAGATGAACAAGCGCGCGAAATTCGTTGTTTTGCCAATCTTCAATGATCAAAATACGCTCATTGCGGGCCGCTTTAAAATCGGTGGCGCTTGGCTTTTCATAGTCAAATTTATAAGATCGCTCACCCCGTAGCCGGATTTCACCCGCACCATCAACGATATAAGCTTCGCGCAAGCCACGCTGGATCAACAATTGACCTTGAGTCAAAACTTCACGCAGACCACCTTCGCTGATGTAGTAATCCCGGCGCCGTTCGGTTTCTAGGAATTGCGCTAAAGCCAGTGCATCGTCAGTGAGATCCCGACGTTGAACCTCTTGATAGGCTTCTGCCGCTGCGAGTGAGCTGCCCACAGCGTCCCGAACACGGTTGGAAAACCATCCTTCCATGCCCACGTTCACAGTAATAACTGCAAAAACGGCCACAATGACGGCTGGAACCAGCGCTAAAAATGCAAAGGTTCCCGTAAGCCGTAAGTGTAGGCGGGATCCCGCCGATTTTGATCGGCGGGCTGCTCTGAGGCGCAAAATCTGCGTCAGAACCAGTACCGCAATCGACAGGATATAAACCAGATCCGCCAATAAGATGAGTCGCAGAGACGGAGATGCAGACCCCTGATTCAAAGGACCAATGACCAGATAGGTCACCACTGCCAACAATGGTCCAAGGAATACCAGACCAAATGTCGATAAATTGCGTGCTCGACGCGATTTTCGCCACCGATCCAGTGCCAACCATGCACCATACGCAGAGCGTAATTGTGACCTATGCGCCACCGACTGCCCTCACCCTGATGTGTTGTCTTTCTAGACAACCGCCACATTTAGTGACTCGATCCAGACCTTTGGCCCAGACGTCACTCTTATGTGACTAGATTACATCAGTTTGCGTCGCCGTGTCACCTCAATATCGAGATCAGTAATTTTTTTACGGAGCGTATTACGGTTGATCCCCAATAATTCAGCGCATCTCGCTTGATTTCCGCTGGTTGCGGACAGCGCAATCTCAATCATCGGCGTTTCGACCTCACGCAAAATACGTGTGTACAGCCCGGGAGGCGGTAACATGTCCCCGTGCAGATCGAAATAGCGTTGCAGATGGCGCGCAACCGAATCTGATAGTTTTTCATTACTCGCTCCAGTGACATTGGGTTCGGCAGCGGTTTGTGGGCCCAATGCAGAGGCAACATCAACCTTGGAAATCTCTTCTCCGCGGGCGGTTAACGCCAAACTTCTGATTACATTCTCCAACTGGCGTACATTGCCCGGCCATGCATAATGGCGTAAAAGATCCGTCGCATCATCGTCCAGAACCCGATGTGGAGCCCCTTCATTCTCGGCCCGGATCAGGAAATGCGCCGCCAACAGCGCGATATCTTCAACACGTTCTCTAAGAGCAGGCACGCGCAATTCCGTACCACAAATCCGGTAATACAGATCCTGCCGCAGGCCACCATGTTCGAGCAACTCATTCACATTTTTCTGGCAAGTCGCCATGAAACGTGGCGCGTGTTCACCGGGCGTGTCAATCATACGAACCAGACGGGCCTGAATTTCGTCCGGCAGATCGGCGATCTCATCAATCAACACGGTTCCGCCCTTGGCCTGTGTGAGCAACTGTGCTGGCCCCTCCAACGAGGTCAACTGTCCCGGCGTAGCCGTTACAAACGGTAAATTACGACGATCCGAAAAATCATGAATAGCCCTTGCAATCAGTGACTTGCCTGTCCCACTTTCTCCAGTGATCATCAAAGGCATGTCAGAATTCATCACGCGCGCAATCAATCGGTACAGCGCCTGCATCACCTCAGTACGCCCGACCAAGGGGAGTTCTTCAGGTCTCTCTTCCAACTGAATACGAGAATTAACAGGCGCGCTGCGCGTTTCATTCAACGCTTTTGCGGTGCGCTTCATCAATTCGGGAAGGTCAAAAGGTTTTGGCAGATAGTCATACGCATCTGCTTCAGCTGCCTTGATCGCAGTCATGATGGTGTTTTGCGCAGAAATTACGATCACCGGCAGACCGGGACGATCTTCCGCAATCTTCGGCAACATCTCCAAACCATTTCCATCGGGCATCATCACGTCCGAAATCACCACATCCCCTTTCCCTTCGGCAACCCACCGCATCAAGGTGGTAAGGGAAGAGGTTGCATGCACACGGCACCCTGCTCGCGTCAGCGCCTGGGTTAAAACGGTGCGGATCGTGCGATCATCATCTGCGACAAGAACGGTTCCGTCCATCGGAGCTACTCCTTGGGTTTTCGCTGGCGCGGTTCGCGCGGTAGCGATAGTCTAAATTTCGTTTCGCCGGGTTTGGATTGAACAGAAATCCATCCCTTATGGTCGGCGATAATCTTACTCACCAGCGCAAGCCCAAGACCCGTGCCATTTTCACGTCCCGATACAAATGGATCAAAGATGTCATCTTTGATTGCCATTGGCAGGCCGGGACCGTCGTCAATAATCTCAATCTGCAAAGGCAATGCATCCCCCGTGCCATCACTGCGTCGCAGATTAAACGAATGCTCGTAGTATGTCCGAAGGCGAATAACGCCGCCATCACCACCACAGGCTTCCGTCGCATTACGTAACAAGTTCAGTATCACCTGCAGTAGCTGATCTGCGTCTCCCCAGGCTGGCGGCAAGGAGGGATCATAATCCTCTACAATCGTCATCTGGGCACCAAATCCTAAAATTGCAGAACGGCGCGCCCGGTCCAAAACATCATGCAGGTTTACGGGCTGGAAATCTGGTTCAGTCAGATTTCCAAACTGCTCCACCTGCTCTAGCAATTTCACGATCCGTCGGCTTTCGCTCACGATCAGATCGGTCAACTCCAGATCTTCTGGGGCCAGGTTCATGCTCAGCAATTGCGCAGCCCCCGTAATGCCTGCCAGCGGGTTCTTAATCTCATGCGCCAGCATCTCAGCCATGCCAATGGCTGATTGCGCAGCGGATTTTGCAGAATGATTGCGCGTCAGACGGCCCGCCAATTCACGTGGGGACAGCATCAGCAACATGATCCCCTCTTGGCCTTGCAACGGTGCAACCTGCACGCCGCACTGCAACGGTGATCGTTGTCGCGTGCCAACGTCGATATCATTCACAAACAAGGTTGTGCTCTGGGCACGCGCGCGCTTAAACGCTTCTTCGATTGGCGCATCAATCGTAAGCAGGTCCCAGATGGTTTTACCAATGACGCTCTTGCGAGAGCTGTTCAAAAAACCTTCCGCCGCAGAGTTCACATCCGTGATTGTGTTGTCTTCTCCGATCAGGAAGCTGGGCAATGGAATGGAGGCCCAGAGCAATGTATCGACCAAAGTCATGCCACCATCTCCCCCTCATCTGAGGCCAAAGCATCTGGCAAAAGCCGCAAAACATCTTCTGGTTTTTTTGAGGTAAGGACTGATTTACGCAAAGCCGCGCCTGTGCGCGCCTCATCCATATACCACCCCAAATGTTTCCGCGCGACGCGCCCCCCTAGATCTGTCCCGTAGAAAGAAAGCATGGTCTCATAATGGGTTGCTACTAACACCACCAAGTCATCGCCCACAGGGATTTTGGGGGCAGCATGGCCCCACAGATCATGCGCGACCTCCGCCAAAAGCCAGGGTTTGCCCTGCGCACCACGACCAATCATGACACCATCAGCCCCTGAGGCTCCCAGCGCAGCCTGTGCCGTTTTACTATCCACAATGTCACCATTGGCTAGCACCGGTACACCAACAGCCTGTTTCACAGCGGATATCGCCTCCCAATCGGCGGAGCCTTTGTAGAACTGACATCGCGTGCGCCCATGTATCGTCACCATCTGGACACCTGCATTTTCGGCACGGTGGGCGACATCCGCTGCGTTCAGGCTGTTGTCATCCCATCCCAAACGGGTCTTTAGTGTTACAGGAATATCAACCGCTTCCACGACAGCCTCGATCAAAGACAACGCGTGGTCCGGCGTTTTCAACAAAGCTGAGCCCGAATAACCATTCGTCACCTTCTTTGCAGGGCACCCCATGTTGATATCTATAATACGTGCGCCGCGATCTGCGACTTGGCGCGCCGCTTCTGCCATCCAATAAGCGTCTCGCCCGGCGATCTGCACAGATGTATTTTCAACATCCGCACTCAGCTCTGCGCGCTCGCGCACGCCGGGTTTCGATTGAACCATCTCCTGACTGGCGACCATCTCGCTCACCATAAGACCAACGCCAAAAGAGCGCACCAGATCACGAAATGGGCGATCTGTGATTCCCGCCATTGGCGCAAGCGCGATAGGAGGAGAGAGCGATGTAGGTCCGATGTCAAAAGACAACTGCTTAATCCTTGTGCAATTGAGGTTAATTTAGCCCAAGATGCCTCTATGCTACAATGAGAGCTCGGTTGGCAATGCTCAGCAAAATGGCGAGTGCCTAATTTTTAATCACAGCTTTAGGGGTTATTGCCTCTCCCTGCATCAACTCATAAACAACTCGTAAAGAGATGGGAGAAAAAATGACCACAGCAGCCCTGATTGTCGCCGCAGGTCGCGGTATTCGTGCTGGGGGTGGTTTGCCCAAACAATGGCGTCTTTTGGGCGACCGCCGGGTGATCGACTGGACGCTAGAGGCTTTTCGAAATCCCTGCATTGATCACATCTGCATCGTACTCAATCCAGATGATACTGACATTTGGCAAGAGTTCTCAGCTGCTCCTGACATCATTACCGCACAAGGAGGTTCTGACCGCGCAAGTTCGGTGAGAAATGGCCTGAAAGCTTTGCAAAAATACAGTATCGATAAGGTTCTTATCCATGACGCAGCGCGCCCATGCATCAGCAGAAGCTTAATCGAGAACATTCTTCTTTCGCTCGATACAACATCTGCGGCAGCACCTGCACTTGCCGTGACAGATGCGCTGTGGCAGGGCGACAACGAACAGGTCATCGGAACACAAGATCGATCAGGTCTTTTTGCCGCACAAACCCCGCAAGGGTTTGACTTTGAAACCATTCTAGCTGCACACACATCCCATACCGGCACCGCAGCTGATGATGTAGAGGTGGCACGGGCGGCTGGCCATCCCGTTCACATTGTTTCAGGCGATGCTAATAATATCAAAATAACACGTCCCCAAGACTTTGCGCGGGCGGCCGAGATTTTACAGATCAAAGAAAGAGACACCATGGATATCCGTCTGGGCAATGGCTACGATGTGCATCGGTTTGGCGACGGAGATCATGTCATCCTTTGTGGCGTGAAAATCCCACATGATCGCGGGCTGCAAGGGCATTCAGATGCGGATGTCGGCATGCATGCAGTCACAGACGCGATCTATGGTGCATTGGCACAGGGAGACATAGGTCAACATTTTCCGCCATCAGACCCTCAGTGGAAAGGTGCCGCCTCAGACATCTTCCTTCGCCACGCTGTTCGTCTCGCAAACGAGATGGGCTACACGCTGTCAAACATCGATTGCACGCTTGTCTGTGAATACCCCAAAATAGGCCCACGGGCAGAGGCCATGCGCCAGACCATGTCGGATATCTTGGGCATTGAACCATCTCGCGTCTCGGTCAAAGCCACAACCTCTGAACGTCTTGGCTTTACAGGGCGAAAAGAGGGTATCGCCGCAATTGCAACCGCAGCATTGGTAAAAGCATGAAACCGCTGGCCCGCCTGATTGCCACTGTATGTGGTGTTGGATACCTGAAACCAGCACCCGGCACCTGGGGCTCTGCTGTCACGCTTCCTTTGGGGTTTGCATTACATGCCCTTGGTGGCTTTCCACTTATACTCATTGGCATCATCTCTACGTTTGCTAAGGGCTGGTGGGCAACCGCGGTCATGACACAAGGAAAAAAAGATCATGACCCTTCAGAAATCGTCATTGATGAGGTCGCCGGACAGCTGATCGCCCTCGCCCCCCTTTCCTATGCTGCATGGGCCCACGACCTGCCCGCGCTTGCGCTTTGGCCGGGATGGGTTGCAGCATTTCTCCTCTTTCGGCTGTTTGATATCCTCAAACCCGGCCCAATCGGATGGGCGGACCGTCGTGGGGATGCGCTTGGTGTGATGCTTGATGATATCATTGCTGGTATCTTTGCAGCCCTTGGCGTGATGGTGTTGGCCGGCCTATACCACGGAGTGTTAGGGCTATGAGCATAGATCTGGCACAATTGATCGCACAGGCGCGCAGCAAAGGTATCACAATTGCAACCGCTGAAAGCTGCACAGGTGGTTTAATCGCCGCTGCGCTTACGGAAACGCCCGGCTCATCCATTGTGTTTGACAGAGGTTTCGTAACCTACTCCAACGCCGCAAAACAAGACATGCTTGGAGTGCAAAACACCACACTAACGCAATACGGAGCGGTCAGCGAAGCTGTTGCGCAAGAGATGGCAGAAGGGGCGCTCAACGCTTCATCCGCGACACTCGCAGTCTCAGTCACTGGCATCGCAGGTCCAGGCGGATCCGAATTCAAACCTGAGGGTCGCGTCTGCTTTGGACTTGCGCAGGATGGGCATAAAACCCGCGTAGAAACACAAGACTTTGGCCCATTGGGACGCAGCAACGTGCGTAAAGCCGCACTGGCACATGGGTTGGATCTAT
Organism: Epibacterium ulvae; assembly: GCF_900102795.1. Taxonomy (GTDB): domain Bacteria; phylum Pseudomonadota; class Alphaproteobacteria; order Rhodobacterales; family Rhodobacteraceae; genus Epibacterium; species Epibacterium ulvae. The sequence continues at coordinate 239,251 of NZ_FMWG01000003.1, forward strand.
TGTGGCAAGCCATCGACCCCAAACGATAAAAAGTAAAAACGGGCCCCGAAAGGCCCGCTTTGATCACAAATGAGAGAGCGTTTCGCACGTTCTGCGCGAAACAGAGGTTAACCCGTCGCATTCAAACCTGATGCATAGCCCATTTGGGCAAGCTTAGCGTTTGAAGAACGGGCTATATCGTTCGCCAAAGCACTCGCTCGCGCATCGTCCAATGCGGCTTGCGCTGTTTCCTGTGATTGTCTCACAGAGTGCGTTGCGCTTGCATCCGGGCCTTTTGAAACTGTCATTTTAATAGACACCTTCAAATCACCCGGCGCTGGCCGATTGTTTTCTACGCTTTTTGCGGGTTCTGCTTTGGCAACAGCAGGTCCGCTGCCTGTCCGAGCAAGAGACATATGTTGTGAGGCCGGTCCGGCCACGCCTGAAATCATTAGCACCCCCAATATGTTGTTAACCACACGATTGCATCCAGCATTAACCTATCTGAAAGGTATCGCGTTAACTTTTGGACAGCTTAGTTACCAAAGTGTTAACAATATAATTGACCTGTTTCAGGCCCCGTACAAAGCTTCAGCCCGGTTTTCAAAGGCACGCACGATACGTTGCATCGCTTCATTGAAAACGACACCGATAATGCCCTGCAACACCGCGTTCTTGAATTCGAAATCTACAAAGAATGAGACATCACACCCGCCTTTAGCACGGTCTTTGAATTGCCAATTCGATTTCATATACCGGAATGGGCCATCCAGATACTCCGTATCAATAGAATGATCTTCGGGATGCAACACCACCCGACTGCCAAAACGCTCTCGAAACACTTTGAACGAGATAACCAGATCTGCTTCCATAACTTCTGCTGCGTCCTGTGGCGTGCGACTGCGAATACGTGCCGCAGCACACCAGGGTAGAAATTTTGGATATTTCGCCACATCTGATACCAGCTCATACATTTGCTCGGCGCTGTAGGGCATCTGGCGGGTTTCAGAATGTATGGGCATTGTATCGTGATTTCCTACTGTCTTTGTGTCACTTGATGTCTTATGAACGGCGTGAAATTTCAAGGGGAGTCAATATGACACAGCGCCCATATGCCATCGATGTGATGATTTCCGCAAAAGCAATTGCTGCGCGTATTGAAGCCTTAAGTGCTGAAATCAAGGCCGAGTTCAACGACACCGATAAGCTGGTTGTCGTTGGCCTTTTGCGCGGCAGTTTCGTCTTTATCGCTGATCTCGTGCGCGAACTTGATCTCCCGATTGAAGTAGATTTTCTTGAAGCGTCCTCGTATGGAAACAGCACAGAAAGCAGTCGTGAAGTACGCATACTCAAAGACTTACGAGGCGCAATTGAAGGCCGTGATGTGCTTGTCGTTGAAGATATTGTCGACACGGGCCATACGCTCAAACATATCACACATCTCTTACAAAGCCGCAGCCCTGCACGTCTCAAAACGATTGCGCTTCTCGACAAGCCCTCTCGCAGAGAGGTTGAGGTGCGCGCCGATTGGATTGGATTTGAAATTCCAGACGAATTTGTCGTCGGGTATGGAATTGATTTTGCACAACGCAATCGCAACCTCCCCCATATCGGGAAGGTGCGGTTTACCGACTAAGGCAGGTGCGTCCCGGCGTCACCCGGATTCAAAAGATCCTGAATGATTTGTCGAAAGATCGTGATGCCAACCGGCAGGATTTCATCAGGAAAATCATAATCAGGATTGTGCAATTGAGGCTGCGTCTCACCAGAGCCCAGCCAAAACATCGCACTTTTTGCTCCTTGCCCAAAGACGCCAAAGTCTTCTGACCACCGCTGCGGTGCGTCCCACAAGTCCATATCATAACCCACTGTAAAAGAGGCTCTTTTTAGAATATCAGATGCATCTATGTTATTGTCACAGGCAGCAAAGACATCGTCAAAGTTCAGCGTGACGGTAAGCTCCTCAGCTTGCGCGACCTCTATCATCCGTTGCTCAACATTTGAAACAAGACGCGCCATACGCGCATCAGAAACAGTGCGCAGCGTCACCCAAAGCGTGCCCACCCCAGGCGCAACCCCAAATGTCGGCTCCCCCAATTGCACATGCGTCAAAGTGACCAAAGCGTAGTCTTCGTTCAATGGCGCGGATTCATTGCCCAATGCAACCAATTCAGACATCAGCTGAGATATGGCCCGCGCTGGCGAGAGCCCGTCCTGAGGTGCGGCCGCATGCGACGTTCGCCCATTTAGAGTGATCTTCACACCACGCGAGGCGCAATTCGCTGGTCCAACGCTCAACGCAGTTTTCCCAGACGCAAGGCCCGGAACATTATGAAGCGAAAATGCGTAGTCCGGCGCAATTTCATGAAACCGAGGATCGGCGACAACTGCAGTAGCCCCCTGCCCGGTTTCTTCGGCAGGCTGAAACAAGAGCACCACGCGCCCAGATTCAGGACGATTTTCTGCCAGCGCTTCAGCCAAGGCAAGCACCATGGTCATATGCCCATCATGCCCACACAAATGCCCGCACCCGTCATGTTGCGAACTATAAGGTTTGTCTGACTGTTCTGGAATTGGCAGCCCATCCAATTCCGCGCGAAACAGCACTGTCGGACCTTGGGCTTTCCCCTCAAACACCCCAGCAACACCATGCCCACCCAGTTGTGTAATCAACTTATCTGGATGGTATTTCGAAAGGTAATCCGTCACGTAATGAGAGGTTTTCTTTTCAAACCCAGACACTTCTGGAAATGAGTGAAGGTGTTGGCGCAGCTTAGTCAACCGCGCCAAATGGTCTGGCGTCATGCCAAACCCAGCTTTTTGTTCCGTGCATCACGCAGACGCACAAAATCATCACCCGCGTGATATGAGGAGCGTGTTAGCGGTGTTGCAGAAACCATCAAAAAGCCCTTGCCATAAGCCGCTTTTTCATAGGATTCAAATTCCTCAGGGGTCACGAAACGATCCACGGCGTGGTGCTTTGGTGTGGGTTGTAAATATTGACCAATAGTCAAGAAATCCACATCCGCTGCCCGCATATCATCCATCACCTGACGCACAGCCTGTGCGTCCTCGCCAAGCCCAACCATAATTCCAGATTTGGTAAAGATTGATGGATCCAGTTCTTTAACGCGCTGCAGCAGTCTCAACGAATGGAAATAGCGCGCGCCAGCCCGCACTTCTGGGTAAAGCCCGGGCACTGTTTCAAGGTTGTGATTGAACACATCAGGCTTTGCATCCACCACAATTTTGAGCACCTCAGGATCACATTTCAGAAAATCTGGCGTCAGAATTTCAATCGTGGTTTTAGGACTGCGATGGCGCACGGCACGAATAGTCTGTGCAAAATGTTCTGCGCCGCCATCTTCGATATCATCACGGTCCACAGACGTGATCACGACGTGGTTAAGACCCAGCTTTTGCACAGCATCTGCAACCCGCCCCGGTTCGAAAACATCCAATTCTTCTGGGGGTTTGCCAGTCGCAATATTACAAAAAGAGCAGGCACGCGTACAAACTTCCCCCATGATCATCATGGTCGCGTGACCCTGACTCCAACATTCGCCCACATTCGGACAACCTGCCTCTTCACAGACTGTTACCAACTTGTGCTCGCGCATAATTTTATGCGTATCTGCATAGCCTTTGCCACCGGGAGCCTTGACGCGAATCCAGCTTGGCTTCTTGGGCTGAGCATTGTCAGGGCGGTGCGCCTTTTCGGGGTGGCGCTGCTCTGGGATTTTAAGATCTCTCACGGGTCGTTTCCCTTTGGCATCTGTTGTTTCCTGTTTGTAACATAGCAAAAGAGGAATGACACGGCCCTATCTGCAATACAGCTATGCACTGTACACTACCTTCATACCGATGATTTCGCGGTTAGTTTCATGCTTGAAAATCCATCATAGATCCCATTTTTTCAACAAGTTATAGTTAACTTAGGAGAAAGTCGCATTCCCTCAACTAGAACAGAAATGCGGCATTGCCATCATTTTAGAACTATTATAATTCATCGCTTGAAAACGTATTTGTGATGTATGGAGTTTCCCATGAAAGCCGACGTAAAACTGCCTGACGTAACCTTTCACACCCGCGTCCGCGACGAGGCCGTTGACGGCCCCAACCCGTTCCGCTGGGAAGACAAAACCACAGCTGATTACTTTGCTGGCAAACGTGTGGTTCTGTTCTCTCTTCCTGGCGCATTTACCCCCACTTGCTCCACGTATCAGCTGCCTGGATTTGAAAAAGGCTTTGCAGATTTTTCTGCCGAAGGCATCGATGCGATCTACTGCATGTCAGTCAACGACAGCTTTGTCATGAACAAATGGGCTGAATCGCAAAATCTGGAAAACGTTGAGGTCATCCCAGACGGCTCTGGCGAGTTCACTCGAAAAATGGGTATGCTGGTTGCCAAAGACAATCTGGGTTTCGGTGCCCGTTCATGGCGCTATGCTGCGATCGTAAAAGACGGTGTTGTTGAAGCTTGGTTTGAAGAGCCCGGCTTGTCAGACAATCACCCCGAAGACCCATATGGTGTCTCTTCACCTGAGAATGTGTTGAAACATCTGAAAGATACCGTATCAGCTTAACGTATCTAACGAAGCGAAATTATAAGGGCCTGCAACTGCGGGCCCTTTCTCTTCAGCCAATCAGCTCTTTTTGATCTGCTAAAGCATCATAATGTGATTTCAGCTGTTGTAGTGCGATACGAAGAACAACCTTTCCAGAACGCGCTGACCACCCCAGTTGTTTCTCTGCGGTTTCAAGCCCTTCCAGATGACAACAACATCTTAAAGCGATATCGCATAGCCCTGGCCCTAAGGCTGCCAGGGCTTCATGCGCCCGCTGCCCTGCTGTGTCGGCATGCGCTTTGCCATGTGCAGGTTTCGCCGCACATGGCACATCAAAAACCGTATTTACCGGGTAAATATGCTCTGCAATCTGTGCAAGTTCATAATCTTCGCGCAACCTCTCACCTGCCCGCACCAGATCAACTGTTAAAAACGGCTCTCCGTTGCGGTCAGCCAGACGTGCAAGCATTGCAAGCGGAGTTTCCCCGCTGCCATATCTTACACGGCGCGCACCGCCACTATTGGCCACCTCTTTCCCCTGAAAAGACCGGGCTGCTTCGGCAAATCCAACATCTCTGCGCACACGTGCGCGGTTTTCCTGAGCTGCGACCATAGAAGACAAAGCAGCCCGACCATCGTCGCTCAATTGATATCGACTTAAACGCTTATGTGAGACGCATTGCACCCAGCCACGCAGTGCAATTTCACCAGCCAAGCCTTTATCAATGCTTATTTTCTTCTCATCTTGATCATCTCTTACGATAACCGCTTTATCCATACCTTCTGCATAGGCTAAAATAGCATTTCCGTGGTTCAACCAGATCAGCGCTTTCGTTACTTTCGCCTGTCCAGCTGTATCTTGGGGCGTCCGCTGTGGGCGAGGCATACTATGTCGGATATCCTCTTTAAAATACTGCTCTGTCAAACCATCGAGCGCACTGTCAATTAATGGGTCATCCCGCAAGGTTTCCATACGACGCACCTGCCTTAGCACCGTGGAAGGATGACAGCCCGCGCGCCGTGCGAGTTGTCGGATAGATCTACCATTTTCCGTATGTTCCAGATAGCGCCGAGCCTCCTCCGGAACCCATTCGGGAACTTGAATTACACGCATGGTTTGTATCATTCTTGACCCCATACCCTTGATTAAAACCTTTAGGCACGTACCACCCTCATCTTAGGTCACAGAGGGCAGAGGTCTATTCGCCGGATTTTGCGAGGTTTTCCTAATGCCGGGCACAATGTTTCCAAAAGAGTATCAATCAAGGCTAAAGCCAGCGCACGCTTCAATCTTGGAAACGCAACACCCCTTTAGGTTGTGGTATTTAGCAATTGATCCGAAAAATAGGAGACATCGATGCAAGATCTCACAACTCGCCTATCCGCACTATCACGCCCACGTCTGCTGGTAAGAGCAGCCCGAATGGGTGCTGAACACTACCAACGCACGCACAGTCTGGCCAAATTACTGCCCTCATCCGAGCGGCTACGCCCGGCTGCGATTGTCACGCAGTTGCTGGATCTGGAGCATGCTTATAACAAAAAGCGGCTCACAAATGACATTGGGTATCATTTTACACGGCACATCGAAATCCTGATCGCGCTGCAAGCCGAGGCACGGCTCTTTCATGCTCAACGCGCTGGCTCCCATCAGATAAACAGGGCAACAAAAAACGGCCCCCAAGAAGAGGCCGTTGATCATCAAAGCATAAGGTTTGCGTTGAACTCTTACGAAAACGCGTCTGGCATGGATGCTTTTTTCTCCGCCACATAAGTCTCAAGCGCGGCTTTGATCTCAGCATCAAGTGGAGGGGCTTGATAATTGTTCAACAGTGTATCGACGCGACCGCTTGCAAGCGCATAAGTATCACGTGCACCTTCTTCTTCCCATGTTTCAAAAGGCTTGTAATCCAAAACTTCAGATTTCCAAAAGGCCGTTTTGAAGTTTTGCTGCGTATGTGCACAGCCCAGATAATGCCCTCCGGGACCGACTTCGCGGATGGCATCCAGCGCCTGCGCGTTCTCATCCACAGAGACCCCTTTGGCAAGCCCATGGAGCGCGCCAAGCTGATCAGCGTCCATAACAAACTTTTCAAAGTCTGCAACCAGTCCCCCCTCGAGCCAACCACAGGAATGCAGCATGAAATTCACCCCCGCCATTAATCCCATGTTGAGTGAGTTCGCAGTCTCATACGCGGCTTGTGCATCTGGTAGCTTTGAACCACAGAAAGACCCCGCAGATCGGAACGGCAGATTGAGGCGCCGCGCAAGTTGCCCTGCACCATATGTCACCAAGGATGCTTCAGGCGTACCAAATGTCGGCGCACCAGAGTTCATATCGATTGAGCTAACAAAAGCACCAAAAATTACTGGCGCACCTGGGCGGATCAACTGGCTATAAGCCACACCGGCCAAGACTTCAGCCAGCACCTGCGTCAATGTCCCGGCAACGGAAACGGGTGCCATCGCGCCGCCCACAATAAATGGCGACACGATACAGGCTTGATTGTGCTTTGCGTAAACTTCAAGCGCGCCCATCATCACATCATCAAACGTCATAGGAGAGTTGATGTTGATCAGCGAGGTCATGACAGTATTGTCACGCACGAACTCTTTACCAAACAGGATTTCACACATCTCAACCGAGTCTTGTGCCCGGCTTGGTTCGGTCACAGATCCCATGAACGGTTTGTCAGACAAGGTCATATGGGCCAGCATCATATCCAGATGACGCTTATTTACCGGAACGTCTGTTGGCTCACAAACGGTGCCTCCCGAATGATGCAGCCACTTGGACATATAGCCCAGTTTCACAAATTTTTGGAAATCATCCAAGGTTGCATACCGGCGCCCCCCTTTTGCATCGCGCACGAAAGGTGGACCGTAAACTGGTGCAAGAACAAGGTTTTTACCACCAATGACAACGGACTTTTCAGGGTTTCTTGCATGTTGTGTAAAAGAACTCGGTGCCGTTTTGCACAGTTCACGCGCCAATCCGCGCGGGATACGGACACGTTCACCGTCGACTTCTGCACCTGCGTCCCGCCATCGCTGAAGCGCGGCTGGGTTGTCAACAAAGTTCACACCAATTTCAGCCAGAACAGTTTCCGCGTTGGTCTCAATAACCTCAAGCGCCGCGTCATCCAAAACTTCAAAGTTTGGAATGTTACGTTCGATATATTTCGCAGTCTCAAAGTTGATGGCGGACCGTTCAGCGCGGCGCGCTGCTCCCCCACCACCCCGAGCCCGGCGACGTGGCGCTCTTTCGGCCATGTGCATTTCCTCATAGCAGGTCTGTCAATTGATTTTGGTGTAGCGCTTCTCCAAAAGGCCGCACCCAAAGTTTGCGGCCTTTCAGGAGAAAAAACGACATTTCCCTGTGGTCAGGTCAGCTACGCAGCTTCCAACCTGGTTGTTTGGGCAAAAAGACTTCGATCGCAGTCGTCGCTAGAATCTGGCGCGCACCGCTTTCAGGGTCCACCACATCCATTCCCCCATCTACGATATGAATTTCGGGCGCGGGCGCAAACGGCAATACAATATCAGCTGCAGAAACTCCTGTACTGTCTTTGATACCGACAGAGACCTTAACCCGGATCTGATCTTCTGAGATGTTCATATTTTTCAATATACTTAGGGACGAATGTTGGAGCGCTTGCGAGATCGCATTCTGCACAGCAAGCGCAGCGCTTTTCCCGGTAACATCCGTGCCGATGCCCATAGCGATGATCAACCGACCCTCTTTGTTCAGATCAATGCTCATTCTGCGCGCTCCATATCAAAGGCCACTGACAGGGCAACATTCGCAATAATGGTTGGGTTACCCGTTCCTTCGGGGCGCGCAACATCCAAGCCGCCCTTTTGAACATTAAATGTTGTCTGACCGTAGGGAAATACCTCTGCCAGACCAGAAATATCCACCTTTTCAGGCTGTTGTACAGCAACGTCAACTGTGATTTGCATCGCGTCTTTGGGGAAATCAAACAGCTCAGCCAGATTAATTGAATTGTGCCACAACGCATTTTGCAGCGCACGTTTGGCCGCTTCAGTATAATCACCACGTCGCAAAGACGTGCCCATTCCAAATTCCGTCAACATGCGTTGCATTTCGCACCCTCACCTTTTGCCATGCTTTCATCGACGCCTACCCAGAAAGCTCGAAAACTCCAAGTCCCAGTCGCATTTCTTCCGTTGCGCTTTGGGTCAACTGTGCCTATTTGGAACCATGACAGAGACATCCCATGACCGCCTTCTTATTATCGACTTTGGCAGCCAGGTTACGCAGCTGATTGCGCGTCGCCTGCGCGAGCTGAATGTCTATTGTGAAATCCACCCCTACCAGAATGTGACGATGGATTTTGTGCGCACATTCGCGCCCAAAGCTGTGATCTTTTCTGGTGGCCCTGACAGTGTCACCCGTGAAGGAAGCCCACGCGCGCCACAAGAAATCTTTGAATATGGCGTCCCAATTCTGGGTATTTGCTATGGCCAACAAACCATGATGACCCAGCTGGGTGGTAAGGTTGAAAGCGGTCATGGCACTGCTGAATTTGGTCGGGCCTTCGTTACCCCATCCTCAGCCCAGCTTGATATTCTGGACGGCTGGTTTGCTGATGGCGATGAACAGGTCTGGATGAGCCACGGCGACCATGTCTCAGAAATCGCTCCAGGTTTTGAAGTATACGGCACCTCGCCCAATGCACCCTATGCGATCACGGCAGACACCAAACGCCATTTTTATGCCGTGCAATTTCACCCTGAAGTGCACCATACCCCCAATGGCGCAAAGCTTTATGAAAACTTTGTCAAACTTGCAGGGTTTGAAGGCGACTGGACCATGGGCGCCTACCGCGAGATCATGGTCGAGAAAATCCGCGAACAAGTGGGCGATAAAAAGGTCATCTGCGCGCTGTCTGGCGGCGTAGATTCTTCGGTTGCAGCTGCCTTGATTCATGAAGCCATTGGCGATCAGCTGACCTGCGTTTTTGTTGACCACGGCCTTTTGCGCAAGAACGAAGCAGATGAAGTTGTGGGCATGTTCCGCGACAATATGAACTTGCAAGTGATCCATGCGGACGAAACCGAATTGTTCCTTGGTGAACTGGACGGCCAATCTGACCCAGAGACCAAACGCAAGATCATCGGAAAACTGTTTATCGATGTGTTCCAGAAATACGCAGATTCCATCGAGGGCGCTGAATTCCTTGCGCAGGGAACGTTGTATCCTGATGTCATTGAATCTGTGAGCTTTTCAGGCGGCCCTTCCGTTACGATCAAATCGCACCACAATGTCGGTGGCCTGCCCGAAAAGATGGGTCTGAAACTGGTCGAACCTCTGCGAGAGCTGTTCAAAGATGAAGTTCGTGCGCTCGGACGAGAGCTGGGCCTGCCCGATAGTTTCATCGGCCGCCACCCCTTCCCCGGACCCGGCCTTGCAATTCGTTGCCCCGGTGAGATCACCCGTGAGAAACTGGAAATTCTGCGCGAAGCCGATGCGATCTACATCGATCAGATCCGCAAACATGGACTTTACGATGAAATCTGGCAGGCTTTTGTCGCCATTCTTCCGGTGCGCACCGTTGGTGTGATGGGAGATGGTCGAACCTATGATTATGCCTGTGCGCTGCGCGCGGTCACGTCGGTAGATGGTATGACCGCTGATTATTATCCCTTCAGCCATGAATTCCTGGGCGAGACAGCCACCCGGATTATCAATGAAGTCAAAGGCATCAACCGATGCACCTATGATATCACCTCCAAGCCTCCGGGCACTATTGAATGGGAATAACAGACACTCCAAAAAACCCCGGCTTTCATGCCGGGGTTTTTCTTTGCAATCTTGACGATCTTTGTGTTTTGCGCCCTGTTGCGGTGATCCCTTTTGAGAAAGCCAGAAATGCCACACAACCAAGCCCCCGTCGGACGCGCAGCCCTTTGGATGGTTGGTGCCATTTTGTCGTTTTCTTCGATGGCTATTGCCGGACGTGAAGCCGGATCGTCTTTGGACACCTTTGAAATCATGACCTACCGGAGCTTTGTGGGCGTCATCATCGTTTGCGTTGCGCTCACACTCACCAGATCATGGAACCAGGTGCGCATCGGGTTATTCAGTTTACATATGATCCGCAACCTTGCTCATTTCACCGGGCAAAACCTTTGGTTTTATGCGGTCACAGTGATCCCTCTTGCTCAGGTCTTTGCGCTTGAATTCACCTCTCCCTTGTGGGTACTTTTGCTGTCACCACTCTTACTCGGAGAGCGGATGACAAGGCCAAAGGTCGTGGTTGCAGCGCTAGGATTTATCGGCGCATTGGTTGTCGCACAACCCAATTCGGGTCAGTTGAATGTCGGTGTAATCACCGCGGCCGTCTCAGCGATTTTCTTTGCTTTAACGATTATAACGACAAAAAAGCTCACGCAAAGCGAGCAAATCGGCTCCATCTTGTTTTGGCTGACGATCATGCAATTGGGGATGGGATTGGCGATGGCTGGTTGGGATGGGCAGATTTCCGTGCCAAGTGCCGCAACGTCGCGATGGCTTTTGTTAATTGGCTGTGCGGGGTTGACCGCTCATTTTTGTGTCACCAAAGCGCTGTCTTTAGCACCTGCAACAGTTGTTGTGCCAATTGATTTTTGCCGCCTTCCAATCATCGCATTACTGGGAATAGTCCTTTATAATGAGAACCTTACATTAACTCTGATCGCTGGAAGCCTTTTGATACTTGTTGCAAACTATTTCAATATCCTCAACGCGGTTTCAACCAAAACCACACATCCGACGACCGCTAAATCGCAATAAATATATTAACTTACGCTCCGTTTGCTTTCCCCGGCGTCAATATTGACCCGAAACACTGTCTCACTAACGTTTCTGCCAGTCACAATCAGGTGTTAGCATCTGGACAGGGAGGAACAATGAAGAATTACTTGGCGACATCAGCGGCATGCGCGTTGATCTCAGCGAGCGGAGCCTGGGCAACAGGTCTGGACCGTACAGGGCAACCTATCGGGATACTCTTTGAAGAAGGAACCTATGTTGAATTCTCAGCAGCCACCACATCAGTGGATCTTTCGGGCAACGATCGGACATCGTTAAATCCATTTGGGTCAGCCAGCGGAGATGTGGGTGATCGCTTCAACCTGTTTGGAGCCGGTTTCAAAACTGACATCAATGAGCAACTGTCTTTTGCGTTGATCTTTGATCAGCCATGGGGCGTTGATGTCAATTATCCGGTCGGAGGTTCTGCGTTGTTGGGAGGCACACGCGCAACCGCTGACTCAAACGCACTAACAGCATTGCTGCGTTACAAATTCAACGAGCGTTTCTCCATTCACGGAGGTTTGCGCTATCAAGAGATTGATGGCGAAATCAATCTCCAAGGTGCAGCCTATGCCAGCATTCCTGGTGGCACCTATAATGTGCAAATCCAACAGGATGGCGCCTTTGGCTGGGTGGCAGGCGTCGCTTATGAAATTCCCGAAATCGCTCTTCGCGCAGCACTCACCTACAGCTCAGAAATCACCCATGACTTTGCATTGATTGAAAGTTTAAGCCCAACGACAACAACGTCGGCAGAGACGAAAACGCCACAGAGCGTGAACTTTGATTTTCAAACAGGTGTTGCCACCAATACGCTTTTATTTGGCGGCATTCGGTGGTCCGAAAGCAGCGTCACAGAGCTGACACCAACAACATTGGGCAGTAATCTGATCGACCTCGACGACTCGGTCACCTACACTATTGGTGTGGGGCGAAAGTTTAATGAAACATGGTCTGGATCTCTGGCCTTCATCTATTCAGATGTAAGCGGGGACGATCTTGTCTCCCCCCTTGCCCCAACCCACGGGCGCGAGGCAATCCGCCTTGGCGTACAATACACCAAAGACAAAATGAAAGTCTCAGCTGGGGTACGCTACACCATGCTTGGCGATGCTGTCGCTTCACCAGGTGGCAATCCAGTGGCAAACTTTAGCGGAAATGATGCCATAAGTTTTGGCGTAAAGGTCGGATATAATTTCTGATATACCCCTTATCCCCTCTCGATGTCAGTTTATCGAGAGGGGGAATACCATCTGTGCCGTTGTCTCTTGATTGACCCGTGATGCATTGATCATTAGCTAGTCAACAAACAACGGGGGTCCTTCATCCATGCTCTACTCGTCTGCGCAAGACTGGCGCGATGCTACGCAAAAGCGTATTTTGTTTTTTGGTATGTCGGGTTTGGGTAAGACCTATCTCAGCAATATGATGCGCAGCGCGGGTAGCTGGTTTCACTATTCCATCGATTACCGTATCGGCACACGCTATATGGGTGAATTCATTGCCGACAATGCCAAAGCTGAAGCCATGAAGGTCCCGTTTCTACGGGAGCTTCTACGGTCTGATTCAATCTATATCGGGTCAAACATCAGCTTTGAAAACCTTGCACCTGTTGCCTCTTATCTGGGCAAACCTGGCGATACCTCCAAAGGAGGATTGCAGATCGAGGAATACCGCCGTCGTCAGGATCAGTTTCAGCAAGCAGAAATCAGAGCACTGATGGATACCGAATATTTCGCCGAGCGGGCAGAGCGGCTTTATGGGTATCCTAATTTTATCTGTGATACTGGCGGATCTATCTGTGAATGGGTTGATCCAACTGATCCAAAGGACCCGATCTTAACCGAGTTATCCAAACATACGCTGATGATCTGGCTCAAAGGCGATGAAGCTCATACGCAAGAATTGGTGCGCCGCTTTGATCGCGCGCCCAAACCTATGTCATACCAACCTGAATTCCTTACGCAGGTTTGGGAAAAATACCTATGTGAAAACAACCTTAAAGAGCATGAAGTTGATCCAGATACCTTTATACGCTGGACCTTTTCACAGGCTATGGCGCATCGCCAACCCCGATATCAGGCTATGGCCGACAATTGGGGCATTACACTGACAGCAAAAGCTGTGAGCTCTGTAAAATCTGTGGAAGATTTCGAAAACTTGATCGCAGCAGCTATTGAGGCCCGCAGCTAGACAGACTATCTCGCTGCACTCGGCACCGTTTGTATATTTAGAAGGACATGACATGCCCATTAAGATCCCCGCTGACCTTCCTGCCTATGACGTTCTATCGAACGAAGGCGTGATGGTTATGTCGCCGGATCAGGCGGCGCATCAAGACATACGTCCCCTTCGTATCGGGTTGCTGAACCTGATGCCGAAAAAGATCCAGACGGAAAACCAGTTTGCACGGCTGATCGGCGCGACACCCTTGCAGATCGATCTTTCTTTGATCCGTATGAGCGAGCACCGCACAAAAAACACTGCTGCCGAGCATATGGCAGAATTTTATCGTCCTTTTCAGGAGATTAAGGACGAGAAGTTTGACGGTCTCATCATCACCGGCGCTCCAATTGAACACCTCCCGTTTGAGGATGTGACCTATTGGGATGAGCTGCGCGAGGTCATGGACTGGACTCAGACCAATGTACATTCAACCTTTGGCGTGTGTTGGGGCGGTATGGCGATGATCAACCACTTCCACGGCATTCAAAAACACCCCTTAGAGGCCAAAGCCTTTGGATGTTTCCGGCATCGTAATCTGCATGCAGCATCACCATACCTCCGAGGTTTTTCGGATGAATGTGTCATTCCGGTAAGTCGCTGGACTGAAATTCGTGACGATGACGTTTCCGAGCAAGCTGGCTTGCGCACCCTATTGGGCAGTGATGAGGTTGGGCCTTGCCTGATCGAAGACCCTTCCCACCGCGCGCTCTACATCTTTAATCACTTTGAATATGACAGTGATACGCTAAAGCAAGAATATGATCGTGACGTGGAAAACGGCACCGAAATCAATGTGCCCTGCCATTATTATCCAGATGATGACCCCAGTCAGCCACCTTTAAACCGGTGGCGGAGCCATGCTCATCTTCTGTATGGAAACTGGATCAGTGAGATCTATCAAACCACCCCGTTTGACAGGTCAAAGATCGGTCTAGAGACAACGGACCTTAGAGCCTAACCAAGCGCCAGCAAGAATTCTCTTGTTGGCGTTTTTTTCTCTCCAGGGTGCAGATTTTACTTAGTGCATATAAGGTTACTAATCACCAAAAGTAACTAGAGATGCAAGTGACTTTAAAGATACTTAAATATTATAGTATATAAAATATGCTAGGTTGCAGTTTTCAAATCTACCCCGCATACTCGTTTCATCGAATGTATTGACTGCGAGATGGTAGATATGCCCCTGCCCTTTGACGGCGCGATAAGTAGCTATTTTAAAACCAAAGCCCCAGCGGACATAAGAACCCAGATCGAGCAGAGCGATAAAGATGATATTCTATGCCCCAGCTACCCTCATCGGAAACGTTTGGGCCGAAAAGAATATGAAAAAACCTATGCCGCTTTGCAGGTTGAGCTGGTCAAGATGCAAGCTCACATCAAATCTTGTGGCACACGTGTCGCTATCGTATTTGAAGGGCGCGATGCAGCCGGAAAAGGCGGTACAATCAAACGCTTCCGTGAAAACCTTAACCCAAGAGGGGCACGGATCGTAGCCTTAGCAAAGCCAACAGATCTAGAACGCAGCCAGTGGTATTTTCAACGCTATATCGCCCAACTCCCCTCTGCCGGAGAGCTCATCTTCTTTGATCGCAGCTGGTACAATCGCGGGGTTGTTGAAAAAGTCTTTGGGTTTTGCACCAATGCAGAACGCGAACGGTTCTTTCATCAAGTTACCGGCGTCGAGGATGCTCTGGTTGAAGACGGGGTTCAACTCATCAAATTCTGGCTAAACGTCGGACGTGGAGAGCAGTTACGCCGCTTCATGGCCCGTGAATCTGATCCTCTAAAACAGTGGAAGCTCAGCTCTATTGATGTCGAAGGATTGGCAAAGTGGGATGAATATACGCGCGCGATCAAAGAGACGTTAGAACGCAGCCATACAGAGGCAGCCCCATGGACGATCTTGCGATCAGATGATAAACGCCGCGCTCGACTGGCGGCAATCCGACATGTGCTTTGTCAGGTTGATTACGCAGAAAAGGATCATAAAATCTTGAAAGACCAAGATAACACGATCTGTGGTGGGTTAGAAATCTGGAATGCCTAAACGCGGCTATCACCATGGGAACCTAAGGCAAGCCTTAGTCGAAGCCGCATTGCGACTGGTCGAAATCAAAGGGCCAACAGGGTTTACTCTTTCAGAAGCAGCCAAACAGGCCGGTGTAACCCCTGCTGCCGTATACCGCCATTTTGAAGGGCGTGAAGATCTAATTGCAGAGGCCGCGCGTCAAGGGTTTGAGATGTTTGCAGATCTCATGCAACATGCCTACGATAAATATCAGCCCTCAGCTCTTGCTGCCTTTGAAGCAACTGGCCGCGCCTATCTTGCCTTCGCCCGCAAGCATCCCGGACATTACATCGCAATGTTTGAAAGTGGTATCTCAGTGAATCGCACCCCCGAGCTTGCGGAAGTTGCAGCGCGAGCACGCGGTATTCTGGAACAGGCTGCTGCGGATCTAAGTCAGCATATCCCTGCAGAAAAGCGCCCTCCTGCCTCAATGTTTTCCGCACATATCATCGCCCTAAGCCATGGGGTGGTTGAACTATACGCGCGCAATTCTCCGGGAACAGCGTCGCCTTTTGCGCCAGAAGACCTATTAGAAAGCGGCATTGGCATCTATTTGCGTGGTCTGGGATTGATTGACGCCGACACCTAAAGCATTGTTATCCAGATACCTTTTACGGTCAAAATCGCCTAAAAGATCAATATATCAGCGTCGAACTGTATCATCAGGTGATGGGCAAACGGTTTTGCCGTTGGATGAGCATCCTTCACAAAAGCCTTGATAAAATGCGAAAAGGCCGCCGCAAGATTTTGCAACGGCCTTTCCCCAAAATATAGCAGCGATTAACGCTTTGAGAACTGGAAAGAACGACGGGCTTTGCGGCGACCGAATTTCTTACGTTCTACAACACGGCTGTCGCGCGTCAGGAAGCCAGCGGCTTTGAGAGCGCCACGCAGGGAGGGTTCATAAAGCTGCAGAGCTTTAGAAATACCGTGCTTAACCGCACCCGCCTGACCGGACAGGCCACCGCCTTTTACAGTTGCGATAACGTCGAATTCACCTTCAACACCTGCAACACCAAACGGCTGGCGAACGATCAACTGAAGCACAGGACGTGCAAAGTAAGCGTTCATCTCTTTGCCGTTTACGGTGATCTTGCCAGAACCTGGCTTGATCCAAACGCGTGCAACCGCATCTTTCCGTTTACCGGTCGCATAAGAGCGGCCCAATTCGTCACGAACAGGCTCACGCGGGGTGATCTCTTCTGCAACAGTTTCAACGCCTGCAACAGCGCTCAGCTCTTCGAGAGTAGTGATCTGATCAGCCATTGGTCATTAGCTCCGGGTGTTTTTCTTGTTCATGGATTTCACATCCAGAACTTCGGGGCTCTGTGCTTCATGCGGGTGTGCTTCACCAGCATAAACGCGCAGGTTGGTCATGATCTGGCGAGACAGGCGGTTGCCTGGCAGCATACGCTTAACCGCCATGGTCACAACGCGCTCGGGGTGCGCGCCATCCAGGATTTCCTGTTTGGTGCGCGACTTGATACCGCCTGGGTGGCCAGTGTGCCAGTAGAAGTTTTCATCGCGCTTCTTACCAGTCATCTGGATCTTTTCAGCATTGATTACGATGACATTGTCACCACAATCCATGTGAGGCGTGAAAGAAGGCTTGTGCTTGCCACGCAGGCGCATGGCGACGATCGAGGCAAGACGGCCCAGCACCACGCCTTCGGCGTCGATGATGATCCACTTCTTCTCGATGTCTGCTGGGGTAGCAGAGAAGGTTTTCATAGCAGGTCTATCCTGTTTGTCGTGAAGGCATCACAGTTCGCACTGGTGCCTGAATTCGATGGAGGGGTTTTAGGGAGTAGCCAGCACGCAGTCAATAACACTTTTCTCTATTTTATCGTTTAAATTCATATGCTTAAAAAATAGGTATAATGATACCCCATAATTTTCATCCCAAACCCTCAGCCACTGATCGTTTCTGGCGGATTATCAAGCAAATGCCGCAAACGTAACATCGCCCCTTCAAATCGCTCTAGCGAGATATGAGCGTTGATTGCAATCCGTACTGCATGAGGCGCGCGGCCATCACGCAGCGCAAATTCATCTGCAGATCGGATCTGCACACCTTGTAATTCCGCGGCACTGGTGAATGGTCCTGCACGCCACCCTGCAGGCAAGCGCAACCACAAAAATGGTACATCTGAACTCCAAGTCACATCAAACGCCCCGAGCGCATTAACAGCGACCTTAATGTAGCGCGCCATCTCATGACGGATATTGGTGACCAATTCCGGCGTCCGGAGATCACTCAACAATATACGCGTCACTTCCGCAATGGGTTGCGAGACACCAAAATACCCATATTCTGCAGCACGGCGCAGATCATTGCTGCGCCCATCCGGACCTACAGCAAAACCGACCCGCAGCGAGGGTGTTAACAGCTTAGAGATCGACGTCACATACCATGACAGTTCAGGTGCAAGAGAGCGATATGCAGGCGCGCGCGCTTCACCAATGCGGTAGCAATCATCCTCAATGATCTGAACATTATGCTTACGCACAACTTCTACAATTTCCTGCCGTCGCCATTGTGGCGTGAACAATCCAGTCGGATTGTGTACTTCTGGACTGGTACAAAGCACGGTGGCGCCTGTTTTTCGGATCATGAGTTCCAATGATTCCGGGCGGATCCCATATTCATCCATCGCAACGCCGCGCACACGTGCCCGTAGCATTTCAGCAGAGCGCCGAAATCCAGCGTAAGATAGATCTTCGACAAGTACGACGGGATCATTGCCGCGAAAGATCGCCTGCATCGCAAGCATCAATCCGTTTTGTCCACCGTGTGTCAATACAATGTCGCGCTCTGTTACAGCTCCAATTGGCGCGGTTGCAAGCCATTGAACGACCGCCTCCCGAACAGGACGATACGCGTCACGCGTGGGGTAATTCAAAAGCGCGTGAGCTTCGCTTTGAGCCACCTGTTGCAGGGCTTGCCGCATAGCCGCCACCTGCCCCATGTCGGCCACGCGTGGACTAAAAAGACTGATATGACCGGGATCTTTCGCTTCTTTCAAGTGCAATTGGCGCGACCATACATCGTCCTGCACTGGGGTCATTTTCTCAGCCACAAAAGTGCCGCGGCCCACTTCAGCCTTTAAAATCCCCTCATCTGTCAACACAGTATAGGCACGCGCGACGGTGCCCGGCGTAATCGACAATTGATAGGCCAAATCCCGAACGGGTGGCAGCTTTGTACCAACTGTCAGATTGCCACCTTCAATTGCGCCACGAATGGTCTCCGCCACACGTTGATATTTCGGACCGCTTTTTTTGCCGAGATCGGCGTTCCAAATTGTACCCATGACAATCCTTCCTTGGACTTAATCCCGACTGTATTGTACCTCCACAATCACAGCAACAATACAGGATTGTATTAATACAATATTGGAGAGAGATCATGACTTCGTATCAAGACACTGCCGAACCCCATCTGGCTTACCTCATGCGCCGCACGGCGCTGCCGATGCCTGCTCAGTTTGCAATCTCTTTCGCGGTCTTGGTCACAAAATGGTCTGTCCGTCGTCGCAGCCGACAGCATCTGGCGCAATTAAGCGCACACCAATTGAAGGATATTGGGATCACAACGCATGACGCGTATGTAGAAAGCACTCTTCCGTTCTGGCGCTCCTGATCCCGGGGCAAAAGAACCACCTAGTGGCCGGGGTTCGCCCCGGCCTTTTTTCATTGTTTGCGCTTTTAACAAACAAATTGCTTGATTGAAAATTAACTCCGGCGTATCTGCCCCTCACTTTCGGTACCGATCCCAACCCCGGACTCTTATCCGGGGGGGCGCTAAGGGCCGGCTGGATTGTCATCTACTGGAACGAAGGGGCTCGTCATGACAGACGCCAACCTCTTCCAACTGGGGATCGGTCTGGAGACAGGCGCCCAAGAGGAAGATACCACCCGCAGCACAACTGCTGCGACCATCGAAGCTATTGCCGATGCGGAGCGTGAAGATCATTTCATTCGCCGCGATGGTAAAATCTTTGCAGGCACACATCTTATCCTAGAAGTCACTAAAGGCACAGGGTTGGATTGCGAAACACGCATTCAAGACGCATTTCGCAAAATTGTAGAGGTGTGCGGTGCCACTTTGCTGCATATCCACACACATAAATTCTCTCCCCAAGGCGTATCCGGCGTTGCGGTTCTGGCCGAAAGCCACATCTCAGTGCACACATGGCCTGAAATCGGCTATGGCGCATTTGATGTTTTTATGTGCGGCGATGCGGAGCCTTGGAAAGCTGTTGATGTGCTAAAAGAGGCCTTTGAAACGGATCAGGTGGACGTGCGTGAATTGCTGCGCGGCGAAGAGCTGGTCGCAAAGGAAGTTGCAGCATGAGTGAGATCTGGAACACCGAGAAACTGCACGCGCACTATGCGCAATCCCTACGCGTAGATGATCTGCTTTATGACAGTAAAACTGAACATCAGCGCCTTAAAGTCTTCACCAATGGCACCTTTGGCCGAATCCTGACGTTGGATGATGTGGTACAAACCACAGAAGGTGATAACTTTATCTACCACGAGATGCTGACACACGTGCCACTACTTGCCCATGGAGCCGCAAAACGCGTGCTGATCATTGGTGGAGGCGATGGCGGCATTGCGCGCGAAGTCTTGAAGCACGAGAGCGTGGAACATGTCACTATGGTTGAGATCGACGCCGGGGTGGTGGATTTTTCCAAAGAATACCTGCCCATGCTCAGCCAAGGCGCGTTTGAAGATCCTCGCCTCAATCTGGTGATCAACGATGGCGCTGTGTTCATGAAAGAAAACACAGAAACATTTGATGTGATCATTGTAGATTCAACCGATCCAATCGGCCCGGGCGAAGTTCTATTCACAGACACATTCTATGGTCACGCCGCGCGCGCACTGTCTGAACATGGCATTATTGTGACGCAAAACGGTGTCCCCTTTATGCAAGGGGATGAACTAACAAACACAATGCGCGCCTTTCAAAGCCTGTTTGCAGATGCGACCTGTTATCTGGCGACCATTCCAACATATGCGGGCGGACCGATGGCTCTGGGCTGGGGAAGCCATTCGTCCCAATCGAGAAACGTGAACCTAGAAACAATTGAACGTCGGTTTATAGCAGCAGGCTTGAACCCTGATTACTATACACCAGAAGTTCATAAAGCGGCATTCGCCCTGCCCGGCTACGTCAAAAAATTGATGCCTTAACAAGGAATCGACAACGCATTACACCAAACAACCTCGCTTTCATTGCGGGGTTGTTTCGTTTTGGAGGTGTGTATTGCGAAATATTTTCAACTTTTCTGAAAATTTTATCGTTTGTTTACCAATTGAATTTTATTGTTTCCATGTCAGCTCTTTTAATTGGGGCACAAACATGGCAAAAACTGGACAAGGTTAACGCGATGTTAACCACGCTCGACAGAGCACAGATTTGGGCCGCAGTTGCGGAAGGTCCCTCCATCCGGATCTCTCACCCGGACAGACGTTCCCGCAGCAGCGGCCCCAAAATCTCTTCACTCGACAATTCATAGCAATACGTGATATGGCGGCTAAATCAGGCCTCAAATCCATTGCGCAAACCGCTGCTCTGGCCTATGTCGCATTTCATGACACAGACAGAGACATTACATATCGTCGGCGGCGGAATGGCCGGTTCTGAAGCAGCTTGGCAAGCGGCCAATATGGGCGTGAAGGTGGTAATCCATGAGATGCGCCCAAAGGTGGAAACCTTTGCTCACCAGACAGGCAATCTGGGCGAGATGGTGTGTTCTAACTCTTTTCGATCAGATGATGATGAACAAAACGCTGTTGGCCTTTTGCATTGGGAAATGCGGGCAGCCAACGGGCTGATTATGCAAACAGCTGAGGAACACCGCCTGCCCGCCGGTGGGGCATTGGCGGTAGATCGCGAACCTTTTGCCGAAAGCATAACCGCAAAACTCAAAGCACATCCTAATGTCTCTGTTTCATATGAAGAAATCACATCCCTCCCCACAGAGGGGCATTGGATTTTTGCCACTGGGCCGCTGACCTCAACCCAGCTAGGTCAGGCCATTCAATCCGAAACAGGAGCGGAGGCGCTTGCGTTTTTTGATGCAATAGCGCCTATCGTCTATGCGGATAGCATTGATATGTCTCAGGCGTGGATGCAGTCTCGCTATGACAAGGGAGAGACGGAAGAAGAGCGCACCGCCTACCTGAACTGCCCGATGACAAAGGAACAGCACGAAGCGTTTATAGATGCGCTTCTTGCTGCCGATAAAACTGAATTCCACGAAGGTGAAACCGCTGGCTATTTTGATGGCTGCCTGCCGATTGAAGTCATGGCAGAACGTGGACGTGAAACACTTCGCCATGGTCCAATGAAACCGGTAGGCCTGACCAATCCGCATCAGCCAGATGAAAAACCCTATGCAGTTGTACAACTGCGCCGAGACAACGCGCTAGGCACCTTGTTCAACATCGTTGGCTTTCAAACGAAGATGAAGTACGGTGCGCAAACCGATGTTTTTCGTATGATACCGGGATTGGAAGACGCAAAGTTTGCCCGCCTGGGTGGCATACATCGCAACACCTTTCTAAATTCTCCAACGCTTCTGGATGCGCAGATGCGCCTAAAATCCAGACCCAATATTCGGTTTGCAGGACAAATTACCGGTGTTGAAGGCTACGTAGAAAGTGCTGCGATGGGCCTTCTTGCCGGTCGTATGGCCGCAGCAGAGATCCTTGGCAAAACGCTAGAAACTGTTCCGCAAGACAGCGCAATGGGCGCGTTGATCCATCATATCACAGGGGGCGCTGAGGCAAAAACATTCCAACCAATGAATGTAAACTTTGGCCTCTTCCAACCCGTAGAAGGGCTAAAAGGTGGCCGACGCGGTCGTAAAGATCGCTACAAGGCTTATACGGATCGCGCGAAAGCAGCCTGGTCGACATGGCTTGAACAGTTCAGCTGAGATGGCAGCGCGTACACGCTTTGCCCCTTCCCCAACTGGTCCCCTTCATCTGGGGCATGCTTATTCTGCGATGATAGCCGCCCATGCAGCAAAAGTGCTGGGCGGGACGTTTTTATTGCGTATAGAAGACATCGATCAATCACGTGCACGGCCCCAATGGGAAGCGCAGATTTATGATGACCTCGCCTGGCTTGGTCTAAGCTGGCCCAAGCCCGTTCTACGCCAGTCTGACCGCTTACCACGCTACAGTGAAGTCGTCAGAGAGCTCACAGAGATGGGGCTTACCTATCCCTGCCGATGTAAACGCGCAGACATAGAAGCCGCAGCGAGTGCTCCGCAAGAAGGCGTACCACAGTTTGGACCAGACGGCAGAATTTACCCCGGCACCTGCCGCACAAGATTAGATGAAGCTTCTCAGCCCGAAGATGTGCTGCGTTTGAATGTTAAGAAATCCATTGAACACATTGATAAGGCTTTATTTTTAGAAACTGGGCCGGACCATGCAGGCAGCTATCAGCTTGATCCTGACCATCTGCAAAACACCATTGGTGACATTATTTTGGTGCGCCGCAACATGGGAAGTTCTTATCACCTATCCGTTGTTCTGGATGACGCGGACCAAGGGATCACCCATGTACATCGCGGTGCTGATCTGTTTGAAGCGACGCATATTCATGTTTTGCTACAACGGCTGCTGAAACTGCCAACACCCGTATACCATCATCATAAGCTTATTCGGGATACCGCTGGAAAACGGCTGGCAAAACGAGACGACGCACGCGCCATAACAACCTATCGCGCAGATGGGGCCGCTCCTGAAGATATTTTTAGACTGCTGGAACTCACACCGCTGTAGAAACCTCTGACAGTTTGACAATTGGCAGCCAAATTTTGACTGCCACATTGCCTAGTCAGTCATCGGGGTCATCAATTCTGTTTTTTCTCCGTCACGCACCGCAGTATAAAAACAGCTGCGCCGGTGCGTGTGACACGCCGCGCCCTCCTGATGCACAAGGGCAAGCAAACAGTCCTGATCACAATCCAATCGGAAATCTACCAATGTTTGCACATGGCCCGAACTTTCCCCTTTGACCCAAAACGACTGGCGAGACCGCGACCAATAAGTGACCCGTCCGGTTTCTAAGGTACGGACAACACTTTCAGAGTTCATCCAGGCCATCATCAGCACCTCACCATTGTCGGCATCCTGCGCGATACACGGGATCAGGCCAGCGGAATCAAATTTCAGATCTTGGACATCAAACGAACCTGAAGGCACAACATCTTTTGACATGGTAAAAACCTTTTGCATCTGGACTTTCGCTCCCTATGTATGGGGAACATTCACGAAGGGAAAGCCCGGTCGATCAACAGGCAGGGCCAAAATGCAGGACCGTCCATGCCAGCTGATACCGATCTGATCAAACTTTATTCACAAAAGATCCTAGCTCTGGCGGCAGATATGCCACATGTGGGCCGCTTGGATACCCCGGATGCAACGGTTAAAAAACGCTCTCCGTTGTGCGGGTCAACTGTGACGGTTGATCTTACAATCGCAGAAGGGCGCATCACCAGTTTTGCGCAAGACGTCAAAGCCTGTGCTTTGGGGCAAGCAGCCGCTTCCATTCTGGGTGCAGTGGTGATTGGATGCACATCTGACACGCTGAACCGTGCACGTCAGCAGTTAAAGACCATGTTAACAACCGAAGATGGTCCAGTTCCTCTCGAACCGTTTGATGGGTTTGAAGTACTACTACCCGCGCGGGAATTTAAAAATCGACATGCCTCTATCATGCTTGCCTTGGATGCCACGCTGGAAGCTTTTGAGCAGGCCGAGGCGCAACACTGCGCATGACCAAGCCACTTTTAAATAAAAAACCGCCGCACGTCGGGACAGACGGCGGCGGTGAGGCTTGTGTTCATGCGGGACCCAGACACGCGCTTGGATCAAGAGGCAGGTCCAATCGAAAATTCCATGAAACATACAGGCGGATATTTTCTATACTGTTCGGGACAGAACAGGCGTGGCTGGCACAAACACAAATCTGAAAATTATAAGAAACCAGGCGCATAAAGCGCAGCTATCAACATCACAATCAAGGCTGCGGCTCCGATTGCATCTTGCAACAAAGTGGAGTGAGCATTTTCAACGGTCTGTTTGATCTGTGCAATCATAGCTGGCGTCCTGTCGTCTGGTAAAGCAGTCTATCGTAAGCGAAGTTTCTTGTTTTGTTCTTGTTGCCACTTTGTTCTCATTTAAATCGCCAGCTGTAAAGAACTTTATGAGAACATTTTGCGAAAAATCGATCCTACCCTACGGGTAGAATCAAATTTTTCATACGTTAATCAGGCTAACCAACTGATATCAAACGTATCGCCTGATCTTGCTTCATCAACCACAAAAGGACGCGTGCCGCTTGCCCACGTGGCGTTTTTAGATGTGGATCCTGCGCTAACAAGCTACGCGCATCACTTTGCGCTACAGCCATCAGGTTTGATTGCTTTTCAAGATCCGCAATCTGGAATCGCGGAAGACCAGATTGCGCAGTCCCGATGACGTCTCCTGCGCCACGCATCTGCAGATCCGTTTCAGAAATAACAAAGCCATCCTCGCTTTCGCGCAGGACTTCCAGACGCTTGCGGCCTGATTGGCTTAAGGGAGGTTGATACATCAAAAGACAGGTTGATTGCGCGTCCCCTCGCCCCACGCGCCCACGCAACTGGTGTAATTGGGCAAGACCAAATGTCTCAGCCCGCTCGATCACCATGATGGTTGCATTTGGAACATTAACCCCAACTTCGATCACCGTTGTGGCAACCAGAACCTTCGTTTCTCCTGCCTGAAATGCGGCCATAGCAGCATCTTTTTCAGCAGCCGGCATTTGACCATGCACAAGGCCGACAATCCCTTCGCCCAAAATTGCGCGCAAATGTTTAAACCGCTCTTCTGCGGCCACCAAATCCATAACTTCAGATTCTTCGACCAAAGGGCAGACCCAATAGCATTGTCGCCCTTCGTCAATTGCACGGTGCAGGTGACTGACCACTTCCTCAATCCGCTCCGTTGAGACAACCGCGGTTTTGATTGGCTTTCGACCCGGTGGTTTTTCATCCAAGATGGACACATCCATATCGCCGTACTGCGCCAGCGCCAAAGACCGTGGAATAGGTGTCGCTGTCATCACAAGGACATCTGCACCCTTGCCTTTCTCAGCGAGTTCCATCCGCTGGCGCACCCCAAACCGATGTTGTTCATCGACGATGGCAAGACGTAAATCATGGAAATGTACATCTGCTTGAAACACCGCATGTGTACCCACCAGAATATGAATATCTCCGCACGCAAGCGCCTCTAGTTTGGCCCGGCGTTCTTTGCCTTTGTCACGCCCTGTGAGCAGCTCCAGCACCACACCTGCATCCTGTGCAAGCGGCTGTAGCCCTTCAAGGTGTTGACGCGCCAAAATCTCGGTTGGGGCCATCATCACCCCTTGTCCGCCAGCCTCTACAGCTATCAGCAACGACATAAAAGCAACCAAGGTTTTCCCTGCACCAACATCACCTTGCAGCAACCTGTTCATGCGTTCTGACGCGGCGAGATCCTTCGATATCTCGTCAATCGCGCGGGCTTGCGCCCGTGTCGGACGATAAGGCAAACTGGCCCAAACCCGCGCTTGACGTTCTCCGGTGCCTAATGATGACATTCCGCGTTGTTTGCGCTCGTTTTGACGCGCAAGCGCAAGTGTTAATTGATGGGCAAACAATTCGTCATAGGCCAAACGTTGACGGGCTGGGGATATCGCCTCGATCCCCTCAAACTGCTCAGGCCGTTGTGCTTGGGCAATTGCGGTATGCCAATCAGGCCAGTCGCTTTTTGATTTTTGGCCTGGATCAATCCATTCGGCCAATTCCGGGACACGCTGCAAGGCTGCGTCCACAGCTTTGAACATCGTCTTTTGCGTGACACCCTGCGTGAGATGATAAACGGGTTCAAAGGAAGGGATTCCATCTGCCTCGTCAAGAGCAACCATATGATCTGGATGCACCATCTGTGCCATACCATCAAAAAGCTCCAGCTTACCCGAGATCAGCCGCTGGCTCCCTTCTGGGAGTTGTGCTTCAAGATAACGAGTGCGGCCATGAAAGAAAACAAGTTGAAATTCTGTTTCAGAATCCTGCACATGAATGCGATAGGCCCCGCCACGATTGCGCGCGGGATGATGTTTTCCCACGGTGATCGCGACAGTGGCCACACTGGGTAATTCCAGCCCCTGTATTGTCTCTCGACGACGGCGATCAATCACCGAATATGGCAGTGAAAACAACAGATCACGTGGTGTTTCTACACCAATCTGCGCCATGTTCTGGGCCGTCTTTGGCCCGACACCAGACAGGCTCTCCACCCCTGCGAACAAGGGAAACAGAATTTCTGGGCGCGCACTCATAGATCTGCGATCAGCTCAAGCCATTGATCTTCATTCAGGATTTGAACGCCAAGATCCTGCGCTTTCTTTTCTTTGGACCCCGCCCCTGGACCTGCCACAAGAATGTCGGTTTTTTTCGAAACTGATCCAGATACTTTCGCCCCCAACCCTTCAGCGCGTGCCTTAGCTTCGTCTCGCGTCATTTTTTCCAGTTTGCCTGTAAACACAACAGTTTTTCCAGACACGGGGCTTCCTTTGGCGGGCGCTTCTGGCGGTAGAATTGTCAATTCCTCCGCCAATCGTAAGATCGCTGCACGTTCTTCAACATTGGCAAAAGTATCTGTCAACGAAACACCCACTGCAGCCCCAATACCGTCGATACCGGTTAATTCATCCCAAATGCTGGTGGACCCGGACGGTACAGCGCAGGCCATTATAGCCGCATCACGCGTTTCCTTGATACGTGCACGCCGCTTTTCATCTGCTGCCTGAATGCGTTCGGCCTCTTCCGCTTCGTCCGCTGCACGCCATGCTAAGGCTGCAGCGCGGGCCGCATCTGCCCCTTCTACCAGTCTGCGCCAATCCATAAAATGCTGCGCCAGATCTTTGGCAGCGCTTTCGCCAATATGGCGGATCCCTAAGGAAAACAGCATGCGCCCAAATTCAATCTGACGCTTGTCTTCAATCGCAGCAAAAAGATTGTTGGCACTTTGCTCCCCCCAACCTTTGCGGTTCTTTAATTTGCCCAGGTTGTCCGTATCACGCGAGGCGAGACGGAAAATATCAGCGGGCTCACGGATAGGTAAATCGTCGTCCTCATAGAACATTTCAATCTGCTTGGCGCCCAAACCTTCAATATCGAAGGCCTTACGAGATACAAAATGTTTAAGCTTTTCTTTGGCTTGCGCCGGGCAGATCATCCCACCGGTGCAATAGCGAACCGCGTCTCCTTCTTCACGCACGGCAGGACTACCACACTCCGGGCATGTGATTGGAAAATCAAAAGGCGATACCCCTTCTGTGCGTTTTTTCAAATCCACATCCGACACTTTTGGGATAACGTCCCCTGCCCGATAGATCTGCACCCAGTCTCCTGGGCGAATATCTTTACCCTCCCGGATTTCTGCACCTTTGGAGTCGCGGCCTTGAATATAATCTTCATTGTGAAGCGTTGCGTTGGAAACAACGACGCCGCCTACAGTCACTGGTGTGAGACGGGCAACAGGGCTTAACGCGCCAGTACGACCGACCTGAATATCGATGGCTTCTAGTCGTGTCCAAGCCAATTCTGCAGGGAATTTATGCGCAATCGCCCATCTGGGTGTGGTGGAACGAAACCCAAGCCGATCCTGCAATGCCAGTTCATTTACTTTATAAACAACACCGTCAATATCATACCCAAGCGTCGCACGCTGCGCCTCGATCTCACGGTAGTGTTCGATCAAAGCGGTTGTATCCTCACATTTTCGCGTAAGGGGATTCACTGAAAACCCCAACTTCGAGAGCCGTTGAATCGCCAAATCCTGCGTAGGTGCAAGCCGCTCTGAACATTCCCCCCAGCTATACGCAAAGAATTGCAAAGGGCGGGACCGGGTGATTTCGGCATCCAACTGGCGCAGACTGCCAGCCGCCGCATTGCGCGGATTGGCAAAGGTCTTTTCATTCTTCACAGCCTGGCGTCTGTTCAAGGCCGAGAATTCCTCATGGCTCATGTAGACTTCGCCACGCACCTCTAAAACATCAGGAGCGCCGTCGAGTTGCTGAGGAATATTGGCAATTGTGCGTGCATTTGCCGTAACATTTTCGCCTGTACTGCCATCACCACGTGTTGCGGCTTGCACCAGAGTTCCGTTTTCATACCGCAGCGACAAAGAAAGCCCATCGATCTTTGGCTCAGCTGTAAACGACAAAGGTTGGTTTGAAGCGAGACCAAGGTATTTTCGAATACTCGTATCAAAATCAATAACGTCTTGATCTTCAAAAGCATTTCCTAGTGACAGCATGCGCACAGCATGTTGCACTTTACCGAAACCAGATGCCACAGGTGCGCCGACCGTTTCCAGCTGTGTCGCAAATTTTACCAAATCCGGGAAGTGTTTCGCGAGATCAGCATATTTCCGTTTTGCTGCATCATAGTCGGCATCAGACAGGTCAGGTCGATCTTGCTGATGATAGGCCAGATTTGCCGCCGCAATCTGCGCATCCAGTTCAAGGAACTGTTGCTTTGCCTCTTCTGCTGACAGAATTGCAACCTCTTTGGACGGCATCTTGCTCATCGACGATCCCCTTTCGTTCTTATCAAAGGAGATAAGCTGCCCCTGCCCGCGCGTCGAGAGCAAATTTGGGCAAAAAAGAGCCCGGAAGAAATTCTCCCAGGCTCAATCCCTGCGCAAGCGCATTCAATTGACGTCAGTCTCTTCCTTTCAGGCGCCGACCGCGATGCGATGATCTTCAGGCATCGCTTCCTCCTGCGGGTCCCGCAGAACATAGCCTCGTCCCCAAACGGTTTCGATATAGTTGTCGCCACCTGTCGCTGTACTTAGCTTCTTGCGCAACTTACAGATGAAAACATCGATGATTTTCAGCTCAGGTTCATCCATGCCGCCATACAAATGGTTCAGGAACATCTCCTTGGTCAGAGTTGTACCTTTGCGCAATGAAAGCAATTCAAGCATCTGGTATTCTTTGCCCGTCAGATGCACAGCTTTGTTGTCAACTTCAACGGTTTTCGCATCCAGATTAACCGAGATTTTGCCGGTTTTAATAATAGACTGCGAATGCCCTTTTGAACGACGGATAATCGCATGGATCCGTGCGACCAACTCTTCACGATGGAAAGGTTTGGTCAGATAGTCGTCCGCACCAAAGCCGAACCCTTTGATCTTGTTCTCGGTATCATCTGCACCAGACAAGATTAGGATCGGAGTCTCAATCCGCGCCATACGCAGCTGGCGCAAGACCTCATGACCATTCATATCTGGTAGACCCAGATCCAAGAGGATCAGATCATAATCGTAAAGTTTCGCAAGATCGATACCCTCTTCACCTAGATCCGTCGTATAGACGTTCAGGTTGGCATGGGTCAGCATAAGTTCAATGCTTTTTGCTGTTGTCGGATCATCTTCAACTAGAAGAATACGCATATTCTATGTTCTCCGCCTGTACACTGTTTCCCTCAGGTTGAATTAACCGTGATCGAAAAAGGTTAACGCCTCGTTACCATGTTTATTAATTCTTTCGTTTGGAACAAGTGCGCAGAGAAATCAGTTGGAAAATAGTCCTATGTGTCACGGAATTTCTTCAATTGTGTTGTCTTTAAGGCCTCTTCGCCATGATCGGCCACCGCAGCAACCCAACTGCGGAACTCTTCATCGCTCAACCCGTATTTTTTTAATGCCTCTGTTTGGGGAATCAGCCCGTATAGCACGCCGCGTACAACAGCTGCTTTTCGTGACGCCACCCAACGACGCGTGTTTTCTGGCGGCAAATCCGCACGTGTCATGATGCTGCCATCAGGCAAGGTCACCGCACGGGGGCCATCTACTTTTTTCAAAAACATCGCTTAATCCTTTGCGGACCTGTATTTTTTCGCTCAGCCTCAGGTTTCGGCGGCTTTCCTTAACGATCAGTAAAACCTGCCCCTTGAGAGTCTGTAGGATTTTCCTATATTCTGCGACGCTTATGCTCTTTGCCTGATTGGAGACGCCACATGGCGCTGGATACAAACCACCCTGTGAACCTGCTTGGCTTTGCAAAACCGCCCTCTGAGACCCGAGTCGTCGTCGCTATGTCTGGCGGCGTAGATAGCTCTGTAGTGGCTGCATACCTTGCAGATCAAGGCTTTGACGTGGTTGGCGTGACACTCCAACTTTATGATCACGGCGCGGCATTGGCTAAAAAAGGCGCTTGTTGTGCGGGCATAGATATTCATGATGCCCGCCGGGTTGCCGAAGAGCGCGGCTTTCCGCATTACGTTCTAGATTATGAGAACATTTTTAAGGATGCCGTGATAGATGAGTTCGCAGACAGCTATTTGGCGGGTGCGACTCCTGTCCCCTGTATCCGATGCAATGAGCGCGTGAAGTTCAAAGACCTTCTCGAAACCGCCAAAGACCTGGAAGCTGACTGTATGGCGACCGGTCACTATATTCAGCGCAAAATGGGTGAGCACGGTCCTGAATTGCACAGCGCCGAAGATGCAAATCGCGATCAGAGCTATTTCTTGTTCTCGACCACGCCAGAGCAGTTAAACTTCTTGCGTTTTCCTTTAGGGCATCTGCCCTCCAAAGACGCAACCCGCGAGATGGCAGCACAATATGGGCTGGCCGTGGCCGATAAACCTGACAGTCAGGACATCTGCTTCGTCCCAGATGGGAATTATGCCAGTGTTATTGAAAAACTACGTCCGGGGGCCGCAGAACCTGGAGACATCGTTCACCATGATGGCCGCGTTCTTGGTAAACATGAAGGTGTTATTCACTATACCATCGGTCAGCGTCGCGGCCTTGGGATAGGTGGCTTATCAGAGCCACTTTATGTGGTGCGTTTGGATGTCGATAAAAAACATGTGGTCGTAGGTCCCAAAGAGCTGCTTGCCACGCGTAAAATCCCGGTCCGCGAAATCAACTGGCTGGGAGACCAGCCATTCACATCGCAAAAAGAATGGCACCTAAAAGTAAAAGTCCGTTCCACCCGCCCCCCAAGAGAGGCAATCATACGACCTTTGTCAGAGACAACGGCAGAGGTGGAATTGCTCACCCCCGAAGAAGGCGTCTCCCCCGGTCAGGCCTGCGTTTTCTATGCAAATGAAGACAGCCGTATTTTTGGCGGCGGCTGGATCTGGCGGGGGTATTAAGTTACCTCCTTGAGCACGACGCTCAACCCTCCCCCATCCCACGTCTAAAGCCAAAACTACATCACTCGCACGTACAGAATAAATTCCCAAATGAGAACTGCTCTGTTTTACAGGAGTGACAGAAGGCCCAAGAGATTTCCTGTACTGTTGGAAAATATACCCCTTCAAAGTTACCGTAATTTTCTATTAGCGTGAAATGCAACTTTTACGGTATCTTTTCTATTTTTAAACACTTTCTTAATATTTCAAAAATTACAAGAATTTACACAATTTCACTTTAAAGACAAAGGTTTAACATGCCTCAAACACCCGATAATATCCCACATATTCCTGTAGGCCATTCCTTTTACAATATCACTGGTGATTGGACCGCTCCATACTACGGCAACTATCGCGCCTCTGCCTCTACCGAGTTTGCATATGACAATAAGTTCCATTCAGGTAACGGGCACGACATATTAGATGGTTGGGATGGGAATGACTCCATCTATGCAGCTGGTGGCGACGATATCGTTCAAGGAGGAGCTCATGATGATACAATTAGCGGAGGTAGTGGAGATGATTGGCTTTACGGTGACTACTCATTCGGAGAAAGTGCGCACGATGGAGCCGATTACATTGTTGGCGGTACTGGCGACGACTATATATTTGGCGGCGGCGGCAATGATACTTTACTAGGTCTACAAGACGATGACACGATCGAAGGTGGCAGTGGTAACGACTCGTTACGTGGTGATGATGGCCTAGACCTACTTAGCGGCGGCACTGGAAACGATACGCTCAATGGTGGATCCGGTAACGACACGTTACTTGGAGATGATGGTAACGACTCATTGCTTGGTGACGACGGTCTAGACCTGCTTAGCGGCGGTACTGGAAACGATACGCTCAATGGTGGATCTGGTAACGACACGTTGCTTGGAGATGATGGTAACGACTCATTGCTTGGTGACGACGGTCTAGACCTACTTAGCGGCGGTACTGGAAACGATACGCTCAATGGCGGCTCTGGCAACGATACCCTACTTGGAGATGACGGTGATGATTTACTCTTCGGCGCTTTTGGCGACGATGTGCTAACCGGTGGGGAAGGCGCAGACTCCTTCGTGTTTATTGCGGACAACGGCGTAGATGTTGTTAGCGACTTTAGTCAAGGCGAGGATCTGCTTGTTTTTGCAGGCGCAACATCTCTATCGTTAGCCGAGTTTAATGGGGATGCGCTATTCATCCTCAATGAAAACTCCTACATCCTGCTCGAAGATATCGAGGTCCAGACAATTACCTCATCCGACTACACATTTATCTAAAGATATATCAACTATTGAGGCGTTTGAACAAAGCGCCTCAGTCATCTTGTTGCGAGCGAAAGCGTCTATAGATTTAGAGAGCAGCTAAAATCGCTTGAGCAGCACGAGTCCCCGGTGCAGCACCACCCTCCCCTAAACTCTGCATAGTCAATGCCATTGCGTCCTGCTGTGCTTTGGGGTTTTGCAAAACACGCTCCAGTTCAAGAAAAATGTTCTGCGGATGGCAGTCCGGGCCCAGACATTCTGGAACCACACGCGTATCACTGACCAAATTGACCAGTGTTGCTGTATCAATCAAAGCCATACGTTTCATCATCTGCCACGTGAGCCAATTGAAATTATACGCAATCACCATTGGTGTGCGGGCGGCAGCCAGCTCTAACGAAACTGTTCCGGATGCTGCAAGAGCCAAATCCGCTCCAGCAAAGGCCGCACGTTTGTGACGTTTCATTTCATCAACGGACAAGTTTGTCGGATCTAAAATGACGGTTTCAACTGGCCAGCTTTGCAATTCTTCCCGAACAAGATCCGCAACCGGACCTGCTGCAGGTACAACAACGCGAAACTCAGGGTGTTTTAGAACAAATTCCCCCAAGGCGGCACCAAACACAGGCGCAAGACGCCCCACTTCAGATCGGCGAGATCCCGGCAATGCTAAAAGAAACGGGGCATCATCAAGCCCATATGATTCACGAAAGTGCTGAATATCCTTCGGTGTTGCTGGAGGTTCTGCCACGACCGGATGCCCGACAAAGTCGCAGCGCATGCCAGCTGCTTCCATATAAGGTGGTTCAAACGGCAAAAGCGCCAGAACATGATCGATACACCTGGCCATCTTGACGGCACGTTTAGGGCGCCAGGCCCAAACGGACGGGGCAACATAGTGCACCGTCCGTATGTCGCTGTGTTCTTTGACTATTTTCGCCACACGTAGACAAAAATCAGGACTATCAATAGTGATCAATACGTCTGGTTTTGATGTAATAACAGCTTCCGCAGTTTCGCGAATGCGACGTTTCAGGTGGCGATACTTGGGCAGAACCTCTGCAATCCCCATCACCGACAGCTCTGCCATTGGAAACTGGGAGACCAAGCCTTGCTCTTGCATCAATGCACCACCGATGCCAGAAAATTCCACATCAGCTTTGAGTGCGCGCAAACCTGCCATCAGTGCGCCGCCCAAACGATCGCCAGAGGGCTCTCCCGCGACAACAAAGACCCGCAGGCTCATACCTGACGCACCCAGAGGAACAGGCCCAATCGGTCGCAAGCGTCAACAACCGCATCACGCTCTAACACAATGACGCCGCCTGCTTCGATAACGATACCTGATAATGCCGCCTGGGCCACCTGCTCCACTGTGTCAGGACCAATTGTGGGAAGATCTGCACGTCTTTCTTGTCCAGGTTTTGGCGCCTTGTACAACAGGCCACCTTCGCCATCGGGACGTATTGCGAGACTGTTCAGCATCCATTGCGTTCCAAACTGCCCTTCAATCGCAATAGCTTGCCTGTTGCGGATCGCACAGGATTGTCCAACATCGACAGCTGCCATTGCGGTCACCACCTCTGCACCACGTGCTGCATCTGCTTTGTCGATTTCACCGGGTTGGACAGAGGTCAGTACGCCCTCTGCCAAAAGGAGATCAGGCGCAACATCATGTGCGGCACGAACCGTAAAGCCAGATTTTTCAAAAATTTGGATGACGGCACGCAACGCCCCATCATCCCCCTGCCCTAAGGCTGCTTGTAAGATAGGTACCAAGGGCAAAGTTGCAGCATCAATTGCAGCCGGATCAATATGGGGGCGCGCGACAGCCCCCGCCATGCAAATCTCTGTTATATCCGCAGATTTAAGACGTTCAATAAAACTGCCAAGATGCTCCAGTCGGAACACCAATTCCGCGTCAACGTAATCAGGTTCTGACCCGTGCAGAGCACATATTAAAGGCCGCGCCTTAAGCCGTCCGGCAACTTCGTGCGGCAAGCGCCCAGTCCCGGCAATAAGAGCCAACATATTTTACCCTCCAGGCGTCAAGAACGAGCGATCACTTTGACCTGTGATAAATCCAACGATTTCTTTCACATAGCTGCTATCAGTTTCATCCCCGAGGCGTCGCGCCCGTTCCTGAAAAGTGCCTTCGCCCTGTGCCAGCATCTGAAAAGCAGCCCTTAAAGCTGTAATATCAGAGCGTTGAACGCCGCGCCGCTTCAAACCAACAAGATTTAGACCGTCCAACTCTCCACGCGGTGCCTGGACAAGCCCATAGGGAATGACGTCATTGGTTACCATTGTAACGGCACCAATAATTGCGCCTTTGCCGATCCTGACCCATTGATGAATACCAGACAATCCGCCAATGATCACATCGTCTTCCAACACACAATGACCCGCCACCGCTGCAGAATTCACGACGATCACACGATCACCGATCTGGGCATCATGGGCTATATGACATCCGGCCATAAAGAGCCCATCATCCCCAATTTTTGTGATACCGCCGCCGCCTTCCGTCCCCGCATTTACGGTCACATGTTCCCGGATGCGATTGCGTTTGCCGATGATTGTTTGGCAGGCTTCGCCCTTAAATTTCAAATCTTGTGGAATTTCACCAAGTACAGCAAAAGAAAACACCACTGTGTCTTCCCCGATCTGGGTATTGCCTGTCACAACCACATGGGATTTCAGCTGAACCCGATCCCCCAGCACAACATTTGCACCAACGACGCAAAACGGACCAATTTCTACATCATCACCTAGGATTGCTCCGTCTTCGATAACTGCACTGGGGTGGATCTGGGACATGATGATTACCCTTCCTGACGGTCAACCATCGCGGTGAACTCTGCCTCAGCGGCAACCTCACCTTCAACACTTGCAACGCCATGGAATTTAAAGATCTTACCACCGGGCTTACCGCGTGTGGTTGTAACCTTCATTTCTAAAACATCCCCCGGAATTACTTTACGGCGGAACTTACATTTGTCGATGTTCATGAAATAGATCAGCAATTCTGTATCGATCATATCCATACCAACACCAAGCATCACACCTGCCGTCTGTGCCATCGCTTCGACAATCGTCACGCCCGGCATAATCGGAGTGCCAGGGAAATGCCCTTGGAAATGGGGTTCATTCATGGTGACGTTTTTAATGCCGCGAGCGGATGTATAGCCGTCAATATCAACAACTTTATCGACAAGAAGAAACGGATAGCGATGTGGCAGAATCCGTTGAATCAGGTGAATATCGGCACTTTTCAGCTCTGCGCTCATGAGAAATTTCCCGTCATTTGATCTTAACTTGAGACGTGGGTATCAACTGTAACAGCTCAGAACAAGGGCACGCGCCCTTATTCCAACGGATCAGTCAGGCGGATACCATCGCCTAAAACAGCATTGATCCGAGCGATCGCGAGCTGTGTGATATCGGCACTGGCAGAGCTTAGGAATACGGTAGATTTTTCAAGAATTGCCCCCGCTCCCGCCTCGATCATGATTTCTTGTAAAATTGGATCTGCAGCTTCTAAAAATTCGCGCCGAGCTGTGTCGCCGATCTCATTGATTTCGCGTAATTTTTGCTCTTGCGTGCGTCGTGTGAGTTGCACTTTTTGATCAAAGGCATCAGCCAACCGACGAAAGGCTTCCGGGTCCATCTCTCCGCGACGGGCAACCAAATCCTGCTCTTCTTCGCGAAGATCCGATTCAATACGCCGATTTTCAGCCGTAAGCACAGCGCCCTCGGCCTCGATCTCTTGCGCGACCCGTTTACCAAAAGTGCTTTCGCGAAAAAACAAATCCGACTGGATCGTCACAACACCACTTTGTGGGACACCAAGATTCAGTACAGTTGTTGGCGCAGGTTGATAATTTTGAGCGTGAAGAGATCCGGCAAAAAATGACGCCGCCCCTAAAACAGAGGCGACGCACCAACGTATATTTGGTCGCTTAACGTTCAAAATCTAGAACCGAGCTTGCAAAGTCAGGTCAAAGTTACGCTCGATATCAAAGTCTTCACTGCTCAGAGGTCGTGAGAAGTTAAAGCGAAGAGGACCAATTCCAGTGGTCCATAACACCGAGAACCCTACAACATGACGCAAGGAGTTTCCTCCTCCAACCACGTTGGCTCCCGCTGTATCAACGTTATCTAATCCAAATAGGGTACCGACATCGTAAAACAGCCCCCCTCGTATACCCAATTCATCCGGTAGCCCCAGAGGGAACTCCGCATCAAAGCGCGCAACTGCGAAATAATTCCCGCCTAAGAAATCGTTAAATGTTGTTGAACCAACTGTCGATTGATCACGTGGCCCAATACCGCCGGGATCAAAACCGCGTAAAAGATCTGGCCCAAGAACAAATCGATCAATTGTACGACTGTTGCCATTGCCCTGGAACATGAATGCGCCAGCTTCAACAGTTGCTCTTAGCGTGACTTCCTCGTTGAAGACCTGTCTTTGCGCGACAAAACGTGCATTGGTTTTCAGGTACTCGGTATCCCCACCAAGACCTGCATAATCTGCGCCAATCTCGAACAGAAAGCTCCGGGTTGGGTCTAGCTGATTGAGTCGGCTATCGTAAGTGTATGTAAAACCAACCGAACTGGTAGATTGGCTCCCCTGCGCGATCTCACTCAGGATAACTGGACCAGCCAGCGGATCTCCAGCGCTGTTATTACCACGCGAAATCATTTCGTCGTCTTCCCAGCTGTAACGCAACTGAAGACGTGTGTTTTCGCCTGTGCTAAACGTTAGCGCGGGGCTAAAGAAAACGCGTTCAGTATCGAATTCAGAGAAGCTTGAATCACTGTTGAGCAACCCAAGGTTCAAATCAAATCGAAGATCACGCCCTAAAAGCAATGGCTCGGTAAAACCGATTGTGTAACGCTCGTTCTCTTGAGTGGTTGCAACATTCAAGGACAACCGTTGCCCACGGCCCAAAAAGTTATCTTCTGACAGGCCAATAGCAACACCAAATCCATCTTCAGCTGAGAAAGATCCACCAAGGTTCAAGGACCCTGTTGGCTGCTCTTCTACATCAACATCGACGATAACTTGGTTTTCGCTGCTCCCATCGCGCACATTTACTGCGGCATCAGAGAAGAACCCCAACGCCCGAATACGTTCAGCAGATTCGCGGATTTCACGCGGGTTAAAGGGATCTCCTTCAACCGTTCGGAAACGCTGACGAATAACACGATCCAATGTCGTCGCATTGCCTTCGATATCGATACGTTCCACAAAAATACGCGGTCCGCGCACAAGCGCAAATTCCACATCAATCGAAAGGTCACGATCATTCCGCGTTAAGCGTGGTTCAACCCGTAAGAAGTCGACCCCTTCGCGAACACCCAAGCGCTCAAGCGCTGTTACAGCATTATCGACCACATTCGGCGAATAAGTCATGCCTGGTTTGATCCGTAAAACAGATTCATACAGATCTGGATCAATCTCAGCCAATTCGCTACTCAGCGTAATTTCACCAAAGCTGAACTGCTGGCCTTCAGTGACATCCACAACTAGGAAGACGCCATCACGTTCTTCTGTCAGTTCAGCATTCGCACTATTTACGCGAAAATCCACATATCCCCGCGACAGATAGAAATCGCTTAGCAATTGGCGATCAAAATCAATGCGATCTTGAATAAGCGTGTCCTTATTGATGAAGTCACGCAAAAGGCCTGCTTGTTTTGTTTCCAGAACACGACGTAAGCGACGGTCAGAATATGCACGGTTTCCAACAAATGAAACACGTTCAACTTCTGTCGTATCCCCTTCAGCGATTTCAAAAATCAAATCGACACGATTGTTATCGCGGCGAATAATTCGTGGTGTCACCCGGGATGCCAGACGCCCTTGTGCACTATAGATTTCCGCAATTTGATTTGCATCACGTTCCGCGATGGTTGGGTTAAAAACACGACGCGGTGCAGATTCGATCGCTTCCGTCAGAACGTCATCTTTGACCCGACGGTTGCCTTCAAACCCGATACGGTTGATCGTCGGAAATTCAACAACCTTAATAACAAGTGTGTTTCCATTGGGAACAATTTCAACGCTTTCAAAAACGCCGCTGTCCAAAATGCGTTGGTTGGCTGCATTCAATTGGCCGCCACTGATGGCCTGCCCGCGTTCCAACCCTGTAAACGCCACAATAGTTGACGCTTGAATACGCTGATTGCCTTCTACGCGAACATCAGTGAACCGGAAAGCCTGCGCCATAGAAACATCTGGCAAAGCCGAAAAACCAACAGCAACGGCGATTGACAAAGCCGAAACTTGCCGCATCAATATGTTGCTGCGTTTCTGACGCCCACCACAGGATTTACCCGCTGCATTGCCCCAAGCCATCATTTTTAACCCACTTTATCGCAACTTTTTACATGTGCGTAACGGGTTTGAAGACCGTTGTCAAAAGCAACTCTACCGTGTCAAAGCTGTTAGCAAGAACAGGCGCATTTTAACAACGTTTTAAGGGTCATTGAACGATCAGAGCCAAGCCCAAATATAGACTTCCGATGATCAAAGAGGCCGTCAAAAACAAATCAAAATTGAGGCGAAGCAACAGATTCAGGCCTTTGTAGGAAAAATTCATCTTTTGCATGATATCTCCACATCAGTTTTGCACGACACACGCGAGATCTCCCCCGCTTAACAAAACTTTAATGGAGGAATGTGGCAGCAGTTTGGCACCGCCACACACCCTGTTGTGATATCAGCAAAACAGATCGTTGCTGAGCGAGAAAACCATCATCGACAACACCAGAGCGATACCAACGGTCATCAAAACTTGCATAACACGATCACGCGGTGGGCGACCGACCACGGCCTCATAAGCGTAAAAGACCAAATGCCCGCCATCGAGCGCTGGGATTGGGAAGAGGTTTAACATACCGATGCCTGCAGAGATCAGAGCAACCAAACGAAAGAAGCTGTCAATTCCCTGACTGGCAACCGCGCCAGAGGTCTCAGCGATACCAATTGGACCCGAGAGATTACAGGTACTGATATTGCCTAAAATCATATGTCCCAGGCCTGATAGCGACATCTGAATAACATTGCCAACCTGTGCAACGCCGCTCCCAATTGCAGTGCCAACACCGACGGTTTCAGTGGCAGGATCAAATGCCATTCCACCGCCAATTCCGATACGCCATTTCACTTCGAATCCGCCACCGGGCTGCGGCTCATCCGTGCGTCGTGGCGTCAACGTTTCTTCGAACTCTGCGCCATTGCGCCAGATATCCAACACCAAAGGGGCACCATTACCGCCTTCAACCGCTTCGCGAAGCTGGGAAAACTCATAGACGGGCGCACCATCGATAGCGGTGATAACATCACCGGGTTGCAGATTGATATCTGAGGCCGCGCTGCGAGGGGCTACGAAACGAACCAGCGTCGGCGACAAGACTGGCCCTGCGACCTCTTGCTCAACCCCATCTCGCAACACACGATAGCCCAAGACCTCTTGCATTGGTATGGCATCTGTAAAACGCGTCCAAGCTTCGCCATTTGCGAGACTTGGCACTTTAATACCTTCAACGGCTAGGATTTCATCACCAGCTTGCAGGCCATAAACCTCACCGGTCGACGCCGCTGGAAGATCGATCACCTGCCCCACAGTCAACGGATCACGTGCAGCCCCAGACGACAAAATCAACACTGTAAAAATCACAGCAGACAGCACGAAATTGAACACAGGCCCAGCGGCCACCGTTGCAGCCCGCGCCCACAATGGCGCACCATGCATTGTGCGCCGCAATTGCGCAGGATCGATTTCCGCCATAGCATCTGCATCTTTTCCCGAAGCGGCATTCGCATCGCCGAGAAATTTTACAAAACCGCCAAATGGCAAAAGCGCGATTTGCCAACGTGTGCCATGCCGATCAACGCGGCTACACAATACCGGGCCAAAACCAAGCGAGAACACCTCAGCATGGATACCCGACCATCGGCCAACGATATAATGCCCGTATTCATGCACCGCGACGACAATCGAAATCACCGCAATAAAACTCACGATGGTAAAAGCAAAACCGCTGATTTGCGGTAAGAAGGAGGCTAGGTCCAAGGGTTTATCCTATATTCTCGTGACACGCTCATCGGCGGCCATTCTGGCCAGATGGTCAACATGCGCCACACTATCAAGGGTCATTGAGGCATCAATGAGGCCAGGCTCTCGGTCAAGAGCTGCCATCACCCATTCGGTCAGATCAGCCATGTCTAAAAAGCCGATACGTCCAGCGATAAAATGATCTAACGCACGTTCTTTTGCCGCATTAAACACAGCCCCCATTAGGCCACCTCGTGCCATGGTCTCACGAGCGAGACGCAACGCTGGGTAACGCTGATCATCCGGTGCGTGGAAGTTCAACTGGCCAATCCTGGTCAGGTCTAGACGTTCTACCGGCAAAGGCTTGCGTTCAGGCCAATGCAACGCATAACCGATCGCATGACGCATATCAGCTGCGCCAACATGGGCCATCAGTGCGCCATCTTGAAACCCCACCAACGCGTGAACCAAAGATTCAGGATGTACCAACACCTCGATCTGCTTTGGATCTACCCCAAAGAATTCACGTGTTTCAATGACTTCCATGGCTTTGTTAAACATCGATGCACTATCGATTGTGATCCGTTGCCCCATGTCCCAGTTTGGATGCGTAGATGCTTGTTCGACTGTTGCTTTGGCAAGGTCTTCTAACGGCCAATCACGAAAAGCCCCACCAGACGCTGTGATAAGAATACGTTCAACAGCTGATAACTCTTCCCCAACAAGGCCTTGAAAGATAGCTGAATGCTCGCTGTCTACGGGGAGAATGCGCGCCTTGGATCGCGCTGCTGTGCCCAGCAGTAAACGACCAGCGCAGACCAAGGATTCCTTATTGGCAAGCGCAAGAGTCGCCCCCTGTTCAAGTGCGACGATACCGGGCTTTAGCCCCGCCGCGCCCACAATTGCCGACATGACCCAGTCCGCAGGTCGCGCTGCAGCCTCAGCCAACGCCATCTCGCCGGCTGCAGTTTTAACACCGCTTCCGGCAAGTGCTCTCTGCAATTCCTCCAGCTTTTCTGGATAAGCAGTCACAGCTATATCGGCTTTTAGCGCAATTGCATCTTTCGCAAGTTGCGCAATATTGCTGCCACCTGTTAATGCAACAACATCATATTCCTCAGGTGCTCGCCGAATTAGGTCAATCGTATTTTGTCCAATCGACCCTGTGGCTCCAAAAATCGAGACACGGCGCATACTTAAAGCCCCCAAAGAGCCGCTATCAGCAAAAAGACTGCAGAAGCCCCAAGCATGCCATCAAAGCGATCAAAAAGCCCACCATGACCAGGGATAATATCGGAGCTATCTTTGACACCGGCCTGGCGTTTCAGCGCGCTTTCAGCAACATCACCAGCCTGACTGGCCATCGATATGACAATGGACAACAAAACCAGCGTTCCTCCCGTATTAAGCGGCGCGGCAAAAGCCATGCCAACCCCGGCGGCAGCAATCCAACCAGAGGCGGTGCCTGACCATGTTTTCTTAGGGCTAATGCGTGGCCAGAACTTTGGGCCACCAATGATTTTTCCGGCGAAATACCCAACGACGTCCGTCGCGATCACCACAGAAACCAACCACAACAGAACACCTGTTCCATAAGAGTTGCGCAAGAAAACGAATCCCAGTGCTGCGCACATGATCCAGATTGAGAAAATCAGGAACTTTTTCTGTGTATCGCCCTTTGCCTCCCGCAGTCCGACAATGGTCGGTAGCGCCAGAACACATATTGCAAGCCAGATCGGTGTGATGGACGCAACGATGAGTGACACAGCCCCCAACAGGCCAAATTTCAAAGACCGGATTGATTGTCCTTGCCACAACATCCCTGAGAGCTCCCAAAGGATGCCACCGCAAACAGCCGCGATCACGACATTAAAAACCATGCCCCCTGCCCAAATGGCAAAAAAGCCAATGGCCAACATAACAACAGCTGAAAGGATACGGGGGCGCAAATCAGCCCAGCGGCTAAGACGGTTCATGTTTTCACGGCACCAAAGCGGCGATCACGGGCTCCAAATTTCCCGCAGAGACGCCCCATTTCTTCGGCCGTAAAATCAGGCCATAGCGTATCGATGAATTCATATTCCGCATAAGCTGACTGCCAAAGCAGAAAATTAGAAATTCGCGCTTCACCACTGGTTCTAATCACCAAATCTGGATCGGGCAAAACATGCGTATCCAGATATTTGGGCAGCGTCTCTTCGTCCACATTTTCGGGGTCCAAAGCACCGCTTGCGACATCTTGTGCCAAACGCTTGGTTGCGCGCGCAACCTCATCGCGACCGCCGTAATTCAGCGCAATCGTCAAATGGGTTCCTGTATTACCGGCCGTCTTCTCTTCGAGCCGGTCCATTAACGCAATTAATTTCGCATCCAAACGTGGCCGATCTCCGATAAATCGCACCCGCACATTTTGCTCAGCAAGGGCGTTCATCTCTTTGGAAATATATCGCCGGAACAAGCTCATCAAACCGGCGACTTCCACCTGGGTGCGCTTCCAGTTTTCCGTCGAAAAGGCAAAAATAGTGAGATATTTCACACCAAGTGCGGGACAACACTCAACCACTTCACGAACCCGGCGCGCCCCTGCGTGGTGCCCAAACAAACGAGGCCTGCCCCGTGATTGTGCCCAACGTCCATTGCCGTCCATGATAATCGCAACATGGCGCGGGCCTTCACCCGCGCCGGTTTTGCTGTTTTTTGCAGCTACATCCATGTCAGGTGTCAGACCTGCATAATTTCGGCTTGTTTGGTCTCAAGCGCCTGATCAACCTGTTTGATCATGCCATCCGTCAACTCTTGCACTTCAGATTCCCACAGCTTCTGGTCGTCCTCAGACATCCCATCCGCTTTGGCTTTCTTGATCTGGTCCATCCCATCACGACGCACATTGCGAACCGCAACACGAGCATTTTCAGCATATTGGCCAGCAAC
Source organism: Epibacterium ulvae (assembly GCF_900102795.1). GTDB lineage: Bacteria > Pseudomonadota > Alphaproteobacteria > Rhodobacterales > Rhodobacteraceae > Epibacterium > Epibacterium ulvae. The sequence goes on from NZ_FMWG01000003.1 coordinate 283,433, forward strand.
TTTGCCCAACTCACGGCGACGTTCTTCGTTCAGTTCAGGAATAGGCAACATAATAATGGTGCCGTTGAGCTGTGGATTGATCCCAAGGCCGCTTTCACGGATGGCTTTTTCCACTTTACCGACAAGTCCCTTGTCCCATACGTTGATGGTCACCATGCGAGGTTCTGGTACGTTAACAGTCCCCACCTGGTTGATTGGCGTCATGGACCCATAGGCATCAACCATAATGGGATCCAGCATAGAGCCAGACGCCCGGCCAGTACGCAGGCTTGCAAATTCAGTTTTCAGATTAGCCATGGCACCATCCATACGGCGCTGCAGGGCATCGGTATCCAGTTCAAAATCGTCAGACATTCTGCTCTCCCCTATTTGAGGCATTCTGGTGAAAGCTCTTAAGGCATGGACCTTCGATTGTATAGCAATCAGTTCTTATAGCTACACAAGGGCGGTCGATTGACACCTTTTTGATTGTAACTCAGTCCTTCACGCCAACCCGCTGCAGCAGTAATCAGATAATATTCCATCCAGAACCAAGCATTTGGATTGTCTTGCTGGCCAAGTTGCGCAACAAAATTTGGCCCATGTGGAACCCTGCTATCACACACACTGTGCTTTGAAAGAAATCGGACATAATCAGAAAACCGCTCTTCGTATCCTGCCCGAGCCAACCGCGCTTGATTAGCGTATTCAGTCGTTGGGCAAGCGCTTTCATCAATCACCAGATACCCAGCTGGTACAGTCTGCGCCTCGTCCGAAAAGAAAGCGATATCCCCAGCGATAAGAGCCCCTGCTACTGTGGAAAAGAAATCTTGAAATGCTTTTTCCCTTTTGAACCAAAATACATCGTATATCTGGTCTAGATCATCAAGATAGCAACCGGGTTGGTTGGGATAGGCGTCCGGTGCTGAGATGAATTTAGCTATAAATGGATCGTCAAGCGTATAACGCGGAGTGATCTTTGGCAGCCTGATCGTACATATGCTGTCATCAAGCACCACCCAATCGCGCTCTTGTTTGGCTTGACCTGCAGCCAACGAACGTTCTGTAAGGTTTTCTATTCCAGCAAGATCAATACCTTGCGCCGCAGCTTTTTGCAGAACAGGCGCACCAATCGTGCAGCCCTCGTGTTCTAGAAATGAAATCAAATCAACATCTTCCGCCTGCCCCAAAGCAGGCAGAAGAATCAGAGCACTTAAAAGCTCTTTTAATTTCAACAGGAAACCCTTTACCCTTGTACGCGAGTATAGGTGCCCTGACCTGACAAAATCCCCTTGAACCCACCAGGTTCATCCAGTGAGAACACAAGCAAGGGCAGATTGTTGTCACGTGCCAACGCAATCGCCGACGCATCCATAACCTTCAAGCGTTTTGCCAGAACATCGTCATAGGTCACTGTATCATAGCGAACAGCGTCAGCATGTTCTTTTGGATCTTTGTCATAAACGCCATCAACACCGTTTTTGCCCATCAAGATGGCCTCACATGCCATTTCATTTGCGCGCAACGTGGCGGCGGTATCAGTCGTGAAATAAGGATTGCCTGTGCCCGCAGCAAAAATGCAGACACGTTTCTTTTCAAGGTGACGCACAGCGCGGCGTCGAATGTAAGGTTCAGCCACCTCATCCATACGGATCGCAGAGATAACACGGGTAAACACGCCAAGCCCTTCAAGCGCAGACTGCATCCCCAGGGCGTTCATAACGGTTGCCAACATGCCCATATAGTCGGCGGTTGTACGTTCCATACCTTGGGCTGATCCTGAAAGGCCACGGAAGATATTCCCACCCCCAATGACCATGCAGATCTCAACGCCCATATCATGAACCGCTTTCACCTCTTTAGCGATACGCTGAACGGTGGGCGGATGCAGGCCAAACCCCTGATCTCCCATCAGGGCTTCGCCTGAAATTTTTAACATCACGCGCTTATATTTAGCCGCGAGAATATCATCCGGCTGATCCAGGTTAATGGGCATGTTGCGCTCCGCAATTTGTAGGGGTTATTTTGTCGGCAAAATGAAGCAAATCGCAGCTAGGATCAATCCATCGATCTTGGAAATGCTGCAAATTGTATCGCAACAGTCAGGATTTTTAAGATGAAGCTGCCCTCGATCGATCAAACATCCCCTATTTTGATCGCTGGACCAACAGCATCCGGAAAATCTGAACTCGCTCTTCAATTGGCCGAGACCTATGGCGGCGTGATTGTGAATGCAGATGCCAGTCAAGTCTTTGATTGCTGGCGGGTGATCACTGCCCGCCCTTCGGCCGCAGACGAGGCCCGCGCCCCACATCTCCTTTATGGTCATAAACCGTTTGATGCAGCCTATTCAGCCGGTCATTGGTTACGTGAAATCAAAACCCTATTGAAATCGGAAGCTCATGAGAGGTTGATTATCGTTGGCGGAACGGGGCTTTATTTTAATACATTGACCAAAGGTATGGCCGACATCCCTGCGACGCCCCCAGAGATTCGCGCAGAAGCAGACCAAGTTTCATTATCAAAGTTGCTTGCCGATCTAGAGGAAGACACAAGGGAACGCATCGATTGTAACAATCGCATGCGCGTACAGCGGGCTTGGGAAGTTCAACGCGCAACCGGACGAAGCCTCACATCTTGGCAAGATGGCACACCTCCGCCAACACTCCCTCTCGCACAGTGCATTCCTTTACATCTTGTCTCTGACAAAGAATGGCTGGAAGATCGCATTCGAAGACGATTTGACATGATGATTGCAGCCGGTGCGCTTGAGGAAGTGGAGCAAATGCTGTCACGCTACGACCCCTCTCTTCCATCCTGTAAAGCAATAGGTGTTCCTGAACTTATATCTTATCGTCGCAACCTCATCTCCCTTGATGAAGCACGCGAGCGCGCATCAGTGGCCACACGACAATTCGCAAAACGTCAGCGTACCTGGTTTAGATCTAAAATGCGTGATTGGCACTCGGTCCATTTACAGTAGAGATATTTTACAATCACAACCTTAAAGAGAAATATCTGATCATACGCACAGCTATATTAAATTTTAATTAAAGTTTACCGATGGACCTTGAAATGCTGTAGTAACACAGTTGTCTTTTCAGTTCGAATCACTTGCTGAGACTTGGAAAGCATCACCGTTCATTTGTATTCCGTTTGCCCTATGCCTTTAACACTTCTTTCAAGTAATTCCGTACAGGTCTTAACTTTGCCGCAGCTCAGCACTGCAGGTGATTGGCAGATAGAATTGTCGCACCACCGTCAACGCGATCTTCTGATCTGGTTATCGCAAGGCCAAGGCGATCTAATGTTTGATGGGCAGCGCATGACCGTCAATGCCAATGATGCATTGTTTATTCCGGCAGGAACGCTTTGGTCTTTAAAGACAATGTCGCAAACATCTGGACGGTGTTTACAGCTCCCTACCCATCACCGCTCCTCTATCCTCACCCACCCTTTGGTACATAAAATGGAAGGCGCGTGGGACCGTAGATACTTGTCAGCGCTTTTTGAGCAATTACAGCGTGAACAGAATTCAAAACGCGAAGGTTGGCAAAGCGCGATGTCTTCTTTGGCGCATGTTTTGCAGATCCACGTCAATCGAAACATACCAGCGCCCCAAACCCTGACCGCAGCACAACGATTGAGCCGCGCCTATTGTGAACGCGTTGTCGCGCATTACCGCGAGAATATCACCATGGCGGAACATGCAAATGCGCTACAGGTCACGCCAACGCATCTTACACGCGTCTGCAAAGCAGAAACAGGCAAAACAGCTGCGATGCTTTTAACAGAGCGTCAGCTTTATTCTGCGCGTGCCCTACTGGCTTTTAGTGACCTTCCGATCCAAGATATAGCCGCGCAACTTGGGTTTGGCAGTCCCGCCTATTTTACGCGCTTTATTTCGCAGCACACTGGAAATACGCCCAGTCGGTTGCGTAAAGTCGCACAACTGGATGTCGCATAACAGTTGACCGCGCATGTCGCCTCATATTTGACACAAGACATACTACAAGCAAAAAAAACCGCAGCTATAACCACTGCGGCCTCACCACCATAAAGATTACTCTGTAACCTCTACGACAAGTAATTCACGCTCTGATGCATCCCGCGCATGGGATAGAGCCTCTTGGTAATCCGCACTATTGTAACAGGCGACCGCAGCTTCAACGCTTGGAAATTTTGCGACCACGTTACGTGGACGCTCTTTTCCTTCAAGCTGAACATACCGCCCACCGCGTGCAATAAAGCTGCCACCATGTTTGGCAATCGCTGGGCCTGCCAATTCTGCATATTTCCCATAAGATTCAGAATCTGTGACAGTTACATGCGCAATCCAAAGTGCACTCATATCTTAACCCTCCAACAATCGTTCAGCAGCAGCAATCGCATCTGCGGCGCCTGAGAAATCTTTCCCGCCGCCTTGCGCCATATCTGGGCGGCCACCGCCACCTTTGCCACCTACAGCGGGAACCGCAGCCTTTAGTACATCAACCGCAGAAATCTGTTCTTTCAGATCATCTGTTACACCAGCGGCAACCGCTACTTTCCCGCCGTCATCTGCAATGAGCAGGATAACACCGGATCCGATCTTTTGCTTATGTGCATCAATCAAGCCGCGTAGATCTTTGCCAGACACTCCTTCAAGCGCCTGCCCCAGGAAAGTCTTGCCATTGATCTCTTTGGTTTCAGCACCTGCGCCACCACTACCCCCCATCGCAACCTCACGCTTGAGGTTCGCAACTTCATTCTGCAAGGCTTTGCGCTCGTCCATCAACGCCTTTAGGCGATCCACCACTTCAACCGGCTGCGCCTTGAGCGCACCCGCAATTTCAGCCATGCGCCCGGCTTCGGTTGCCAGATAATCAAAGGCCGCTGCACCTGTCAGCGCTTCAATCCGGCGTACCCCAGCGGAAGACGCGCTATCGCCTAGGATCACAAAGGTGCCAATGTCCCCTGTCTGTTTGACATGAGTACCGCCGCATAATTCGATTGAATAGGTTTCGCCGTCCTGACCCTTACCGGTTTCGGCACGCCCCATTGATACAACACGGACTTCTTCCCCATATTTTTCACCAAACAGGGCTTGCGCACCCAAAGCGCGTGCATCATCCGGTGTCATAATACGGGTTGTAACTGCACTGTTTTGGCGAATAAAATCATTCACTTCCCGGCTCACAATAGACAGTTCTTCGCTGCTCATCGCTTTATTGTGGCTGAAATCAAACCGCAGGCGATCGTTTGCATTCAACGATCCCTTCTGCGCCACATGATCACCTAGGGCATTGCGTAGTGCTTCATGAAGCAGGTGCGTGGCAGAGTGGTTGGCCCGGATCTGCGCACGACGCCCATGATCCACAACCATGGCTGCACCAGCCTCCACAGAAACTTCACCCTCAGTGACCTCTGCGATATGTAAGAACAGGCCTTCAACTTTTTTGGTGTCCGTTATCGTCGCCGCACCACCTTCGATCGTCAACTGACCACTGTCACCGACTTGGCCACCGCTTTCTGCATAAAATGGCGTCTGGTTCAAAATAACCTGAACGCTATCGCCTTTGACAGCCTTATCAACCTGCAAACCATCTTTCACGATGGCCACGATTTGGCCTTCTGCTGTTTCGGTTTCATAGCCAAGAAACTCGGTTGAGCCTTTGGCATCCAGAATATCGAAGTAAACTTTTACGTCCGCGGCTTCACCCAGACCAATGCCACCTGCACGTGATTTTTCTTTCTGTTCTTTCATCGCCGCATCAAAGCCGTCCGTGTCGACCTCAATCTCTTTTGCACGCAGCGCGTCCTGTGTCAGATCAAGCGGGAACCCATAGGTGTCATACAGTTTAAACGCAGTTTCACCCGGTAGCGTATCGCCTTTATCCAGATCTGCAGAAGCATCATCCAGCAGCTTCAACCCACGATCTAAAGTTTTCAGAAAACGGGTTTCTTCCTGTTCAAAAGTCTCTTCGATCAGCGCCTGCCCCTGTCCAAGTTCAGGATAGGCCGCCCCCATTTTCTGTACCAATGATGGCACGAGCTTGTGCATCACTGGATCTTTTGCCCCCAACAAAGACGCATGGCGCATCGCCCGGCGCATAATACGGCGCAGCACATAGCCGCGTCCTTCATTGGAGGGCAAAACACCTTCTGCAATCAGGAACGAACAAGAGCGCAAATGATCCGCAATGACCCGATGATGAACATTCTGATCGCCAAAGGGGTCAGTATTGGTTGCATCAGCAGAGGCTTCGATCAACGATTTAAACAGGTCGGTTTCATAGTTGTCATGGGTACCTTGCAAAAGCGCCGCAATCCGCTCCAACCCCATACCGGTATCAATGGATTGCATATCCAAATCCACCATAGACCCATCTGCGAAACGCTCGTTCTGCATGAAAACAAGGTTCCAGATCTCGATGAACCGGTCTCCGTCTTCCTCGGGGGAACCGGGAATACCGCCCCAGATATGATCGCCGTGATCGTAGAAAATTTCAGTACATGGGCCACAGGGACCGGTGTCGCCCATCTGCCAAAAGTTATCCGAGGTCGCGATACGGATAATACGGTCCTCTGGAACACCAAGTTTCTTCCAGATTTCAAAGGCTTCATCATCGGTGTGATAAACAGTGGTCAACAGGCGTGACTTATCGATCGCAAATTCTTTGGTGATTAGCTCCCACGCAAAGGGGATCGCGTCGTGTTTGAAATAATCGCCAAAGGAAAAGTTGCCGAGCATTTCGAAAAACGTGTGATGGCGCGCGGTGTAGCCGACGTTATCGAGATCGTTGTGCTTTCCGCCTGCGCGCACACATTTCTGCGAGGTTGTGGCACGCACATAGTCCCGCTTTTCGACGCCGGTAAAACAGTTCTTGAACTGCACCATCCCTGAGTTGGTGAACATCAAGGTCGGATCGTTGCGCGGCACCAAGGGGCTGGAGTCCACAACTTCATGGCCTTGTTTGGCAAAATAGTTGAGGAAGGTGGAACGAATATCGTTAAGGCTCGGCATCTCGGGATCTCTTTTTCAGAGGGAATTATAGCATCTGATCCGGTGTATCCCGGCGCTGGGGTGCTGTCCACAGGGGGTGTTGTGATAAACCCCTGATGCTGTGAAATATCCACGCAAGGTCATGTGGTGGCGTCGCTTACCTGACGATGAGCTTAGGCTGTGTCTGTTATCACGCACGGGATGACAGACACGCCGAAACTTCCCAATTGATAGAGTGAAATTGGCGTACTCTTTTACTTGTGCGTTACTCGCCGTCGTTTTCTTTGAAGTAATATGGTGAAAAAGGAGCGTCGAAATGTCCGTCACTGAACATATCATTCACATAATCTGGAAGCATCTCTCCCAGTAATTCATAGTACGCAGTGTGGAGCAGTTTATATGCGCGAGGATCATCAAAGCTGCCCAAAAATTCGTTCACCTGGTCGACGGTCTGATAGTGTAACGGCTGATGAAAGAAGCGGTTAAATTCGCCGAGTGTGGCGTGAACTTTCAATAGATCTCGCAATGGCACTTGTACGGTGGTGTTAGCATCAATTTTTTCGTCGATACCGTAGTTTGCGCATGCGATCAGATCTTTTGAGTATGTCTTCGCCATCGAGTTTCTCATTTTTGTGAAATATTGCTACATAGCTGAGCGCGTAATCAGTAATGTCTGGACGAGATGGTGAAGATACCGAATTTCCGCGTACGTTAAATTATAGGGTGAAGTTTTTATATTAGAATTCAATAGGAATTAAGGACGTTAAATGGAAAAGATATTTTTGATCGACAAGATGATGCATGGCACGGGTTCGCTTCTGAAAGTGTATGGGCGACCAATCTTGGTAAAGGTTTATTCAAGATGGAGAACTCCCTGTTTTTCGCAAAAGGGGTTAGTTTCGAGGACATTGTTGAAACTCAGTTGATCGACGGACGAAACACCTTCGTAAAAACGATCACTAGATCGGGCCATTCAACCTATCGCATTGTGACAGTTGCAAACTGTATACCAGAGGCTTTTGAACGCTTCTGGCGGCCTTTACAGAACGCCGGCTGCCTGTTTGAGAGTGGCGATTTTGGCTTTGTTCTTTATTCGGTCGACGTACCTGCAAACGCGGATATTAGTCTAGTATATGCTCTTCTTGAAGAAGGCGAGCGGAACGGGATTTGGGATTTTGAAGAGGCGCACTTTGGCCATTCAGTGATATGAGAAGGGCGCAGCCGAAGCTGTGCCCTTCTCATAAATCACCCCTCAAGAATATCGTCATCCTCGGCGATCTCAGGCTTTTCAAACTCCAGCCCATGTGAGGCGCGGATTTTGTCTTCGATCTCATAGGCTATGCTGGGGTTTTCCTTCAGGAAGGTCTTGGCGTTTTCACGCCCCTGCCCGATGCGTTCATCCCCATATGAGAACCACGCCCCCGATTTATTCACAATCCCGGCGGTGACGCCCAAATCCAAGAGTTCACCCATTTTCGAGATGCCCTCGCCATACATGATATCGAATTCGACCTGTTTGAACGGGGGGGCGACCTTGTTCTTGACGATTTTCACGCGGGTGGCATTCCCTACGACCTCATCCCGGTCTTTCAATGCGCCGATACGGCGGATATCCAACCTAACAGACGAATAGAATTTCAACGCATTCCCGCCGGTAGTCGTTTCGGGCGAGCCGAACATAACGCCGATCTTCATGCGGATCTGGTTGATGAAAATAACCATACATTTAGAGCGCGAGATGGAGCCTGTCAGCTTGCGCATAGCCTGGCTCATCAAACGGGCCTGAACGCCAACATTGCTGTCACCCATATCGCCTTCGAGTTCAGATTTCGGCGTCAGCGCCGCAACCGAATCCACAATCACCATGTTCACCGCACCCGAGCGCACCAGCGTGTCGGTGATTTCCAGCGCTTGTTCGCCAGTGTCGGGCTGTGAAATCAACAGCTCATCGAGATCAACGCCCAGCTTGGCCGCATACTGTGGATCTAGCGCGTGCTCCGCATCAACAAAGGCACAAACACCGCCCTTTTTCTGCTGCTCTGCTATACAGTGCAGCGTCAATGTCGTCTTACCCGAGCTTTCGGGGCCGTAAATTTCAACGATACGACCCATTGGCAAACCGCCAATGCCCAGTGCAATGTCCAACCCCAGAGAGCCGGTGGACGAGGCTTCGATCTCTTGCAACGGATTACCGTCGCCCAATTTCATGATTGAGCCCTTGCCAAATTGCCGCTCAATCTGTGCCAAAGCGCTATCGAGCGCTTTTTGCTTGCCGTCGTCGTTCTTGTTCTTTTTCATGGTCAAAAGATCCGCCATAGTCCCTTGTCCCTTTCTATGTGTCATACCCGCGCGTCGGCGGCAATCACTGCTTTGTTCACCTCTTGTTCCAATATGGACCAAAAAGAGAACATTGCAAGGCAAAACTTCTACTACCCAGAACATTCTGTGACTGTTAATAAGTGATTTACATCAACCTTTGGTTTGCATTATTTACCGGGCGCTTAACGAAATGCTTGTATTTTTAAAGGAAAACTTGGTTCTTTTATCTGTGCCCAAAACGGGGACCACAGCGCTGCACGAGGCTTTAAAGGACCGCGCTGATATCGTGATTTCCAATCCACCCGAGCTCAAACATTCTCCGGTTTATCGCTATAACCGCTGGTTCAGACCGATGTTCTCGAAAGTCTGCGACAAAGAACCTGAACTTTGCGCGGTTGTTCGAGAGCCTATCAGTTGGCTGGGCAGCTGGTATCGGTACCGACAACGCCCTCTGATTGATGGACAGCCGACCTCAACCAAGGGAGTAAGTTTCGATGACTTTGTGCACAGCTATTGCCGCGGAAAACAATCACCTTACGCAAATGTCGGCAGTCAGGCCAAATTTCTGGAAGCACAACCAAATGGATGTGCGGTTCAGCATTTGTTTCGCTACGAAAACATAGACGCCTATCATCAATTTCTACAGGCGCGTCTTGCGACGACACTAGACACGAAAAAAACGAATGTCAGCCCAAGTGGTGACCTGAGCCTGAGTATGAAGACCGAAGCCCTGTTTCGTCGAAAAAAACCAGAAGAATTTGAACTTTATAATAGCGTGACCTAAGCTGCCTCGGTCACCCCTTGCAACTGTTCATGCACCGTTTCCGTCAATTGGTTCAAAGAGAATGGTTTTGGAAGGAAGACAGAATTTGGCACTTCAGGTTCGTCTTCATCAAATGCGCCTTCCGAATATCCTGACATAAAGACCACGCGCGTCTCTGGGCGCACTTTTAAGGCCTCACGGACCCAACTGGGGCCATCCATACCTGGCATGACCACATCGGTCACAAAAACATCAACATGCAGTGATGGATCTTCAAGTTGGCTAAGCGCATCTTCGGCGTTTTCTGCCTCTAGCACGGTATATCCACGCATCCTTAAAGCACGTGACGCAAAAGCACGAACGGGTGCTTCGTCTTCAACCAGCAAGACTACGCCCTCTCCATGATTTGGAGCAGTGTCTGCCGCTTTCTCAACTTTTTCGACATTGACCTCGGGCTGTGCCTTATAGACCGGGAAGTAGAGTATGAACTGCGTGCCCTGTCCTTTGACAGAATCGACAAAGATAAAACCACCTGTCTGCTTGATAATTCCATAGGCCGTAGACAGGCCAAGACCAGTCCCTTCACCCGTGCGCTTTGTCGTGTAAAACGGCTCAAACACCTTTTCAACGCGATCGGGATCAATCCCGATCCCTTCATCTGAAACGCGAACCGTCACCCAGTCTCCCTCGGGCACAACTGCGCGGTTTCGCTGCAAAGCCTTGTGCAGGTGTACGACTTCGGTTTCCACGCGAATCTCACCGCCCTGTGGCATTGCATCACGGGCATTCACGACAAGATTCATCAAGACCTGTTCCAATTGTCGTTTGTCCGCGCGAATATTTTTCATGACTGGATCATGGCTCAGTGTGAGAGTTACTTTCTCACCGACCAGCCGGTTCAACAGGTGCGTTAGATCAGAAAGAGTATCACGTACGTCAATTACCTCAGGCTGAAGCGTTTGTTTCCGCGAGAAAGCCAGCAGCTGGCTCACAAGAGATGCAGCGCGATTCGCGTTTTCATGGATCTGAATCAGATCTCCATAATCCTGATCCCCCTGATCATGCCGCAACAAAAGCAAATCACAGTGGCCAGATATTGCTGTCAGGAGATTATTGAAATCATGAGCAACCCCCCCCGCCAGCTGTCCAATCGCCTGCATTTTTTGGCTTTGTACAAACTGCGCTTCCAGAGTTTTCAACTCGGTCGCGTCATTAAGCACGGCAATCAGCATCGGCTCTCCGTCTTCGAGTACCCGTGAGAGAGTAACCTGGACAAAAACCTCTTTATCTCGGCGCGCTATGCGTAGAAATTCTGATTTGTGCGGCGCAACACCTTTGGCAGTGTCATCCAGCCAATCTGCCATTGGCCGACCAAGCCCCTCCATCAACTGACCCAGCTTGATACCATCGCAGTTTGCGACACCTAACAGGCTCAAAGCCAAACGATTAGCAGATAAAACATCCCCATTTGGAGCAACTTTGACAAATGGCACTGGTAGTTTTTCAAAACTGGTTTGCCCATTTGAAAGCTCGGAATCGTTGATTTTTGAAACGTGATAATCAACGCGCCCGTTTTCCCTACTCTGCACCGTTACTGCAACTTGGACAGGTCCCGTTTTTGTAAGGATCGTATGGATTTGCCCGCTTTCGGTCGGGAGATTCTCAAACAAATGATCCGCAGATCGGGTGCGTTCTCCAATCAGGGTACGTGCGGCTTCGTTCATAAACCGCACCGCGCCTGTGCGTCCAACAGTGATCATCGCAACAGCAGATGTATCCTGTCGCCGGTTAGATGAGGGAACAGTATTGTTCAAATCTTCGACACGCCACAGAAAGCTGCCACTGGCCATCTGATGCACAGCGACACGAATCTGCCCTCGGCGGGTCGTGATATCTTCGCGGGCGGTTCCTTCTGCACTTGCACGGCTTTTTAGGCGAAACAAAACAGCTGGAGGATTGGCCAATACGGACCGCAAAGCCCCTGCTAAAGTTTCGCGCTCGGCGCTTGGAAACCGTTGTACAGCGGCGTTGTTACATGCATGAATGACGCCATCTTCGTCTGTGACAAAGCTTGGCGTTGCATCTTTCTCGATAAATCCGGTCAACAAATCTGTCGCCATGTCACGCGTGCGCCGCCGTAACCGGCTTTGTGCAAGCATGAAGCCAGACACAAGCGTAAGCGTAAGCCCAACCGCAGTCATCCCCCGCCCAAGCCAGTCCGCCAATGGAACCACCAGAGGTGTCCCAAGCATCAACGCTGAAACTGCCACTGTCGCCATAAGACGAGAGGTTTCAGGAGAAAAAATGCGCAGCTCGGGTACGTTGGTAATCTGGCGACCGATCATTGCGGCTCCATGCGTTGGCTTAAAGGTACTTCATAAGTCAATAATCAAAGTTAAGGACGCGTTAATTTAAACAAAAAACCAGTCAAAAGTTAATAAGATTAAGAGTGCCGTTTGAGAAGCGCGACAAAAAAGCCATCTGCCCCATCCTGAACCAACCAACGTTTAGAGAGGGTTTTCTGCCATTCAGGGTTGGACTGCAGAAATCGCGTCACTTGGTTTTCATTTTCAACATCAAGCATTGAGCAGGTCGCATAGGCCAAAACGCCATCTACGGCGACCAATTGCGCTGTCTGTTGCAAAACCTCTGCTTGTGTTTCTACAACTGCGGCAAGCCGCTCGGCTGTGAGACGCCATTTGCCCTCTGGCGCACGACGCCAGCTACCAGACCCAGAACAAGGCGCATCGCAAAACACGATATCAAAAGGAGCTTGTGCTGACAGTTCTGCAGTTCTGAGCAGTTCAATCTGGACACCAGCCCGTTCCGCCCTGGGCGACAGATCTTTCATCCTGTTCCAGTCGATGTCATGAGCATAAACTTGGCAATCAGCATGTGCGGCAATCGCAAGTGATTTGCCACCACCCCCTGCACAATAGTCCAAAACGCGTAGGCCAGCGCGCAACGGCAAAGCTTCGACAACCGCCTGACTTGCCGCGTCCTGCAATTCTACAACACCGCTTGTATAGGCCTTGGAGTTCCTGATTTTTCGCGCACCCTCACTGACGTTCAACGCCGCAGGTGCAATCGAGAGGCGTTCAGTTACGATCCCCTCCTCTGCAAGCTGTGATTGGGCATCTGCAACATCGGAAGCACGTAGGTTAACCCGTAGGTGCACCGGCGCGCGATGACGCAATGCTTGCGCTGCAGCCGTTGCATCCGCACCAAGACTGTCAGAAAACATCGGCCAAATCCAATCCGGCAGATCATTTTCCTCTGCCGCGGTCATGCGCGGGGTTCGCGCTACACTTTCGTCCCCCGTCAATCTGCTGGGGCCATACCCATCACCGGTAAACATCAAGGCAGGATCAGCGCCTGCCTCGCGCACGGCACCAAGCATCAAGCCCCGGCCAGTTTCCGCGCCGCCCAGCGCAGCATGAGAACGCCAACACCGCAGAGCCGTGAAAACATGATCACGCACAGCTGCGCGATCCTTGGATCCTGCAAAGCGGCTGGCGCGTGCCCAGGAAGTCAACGCCTGTTCAGCAGCCGCGCCAGCAATGACACGATCAAGGATTTCAATGGCAGCCTGCAATCGCGCAGCTGGGGTCATGTGCTTGTTCCATTCGGCAAAAGAGATGTAAACAAGCCCGCCCATTGGGCGGGCCTTTCATTTACTGCGTTGCTGCAGCACTGATTTTGTAGGTTAGCCCACGCGATAGTTTGGAGCTTCTCGCGTGATTTGGACATCATGCACATGGCTTTCTTTCAAGCCAGCGCCCGTGATGCGGACAAATTCGCAGTTTTTACGCATCGCATCCACAGTGGCGCAGCCTGTATAGCCCATCGCAGCCCGCAAACCGCCAACCAGCTGATGCAGTACCGCAGACGCCGGACCTTTATAGGGGACTTGGCCTTCGATCCCTTCCGGGACCAGCTTGTCATTGGCCGCGTCTTTTTGGAAATAGCGATCTGCAGACCCCCGTGCCATTGCCCCCATGGAGCCCATACCACGGTAAGATTTAAACGAGCGCCCCTGATAAAGGATCACTTCGCCCGGGCTTTCATCGGTGCCTGCAATCATTGATCCAACCATGGCGCAGGAGGCTCCGGCCGCGATGGCTTTGGCAAAATCACCAGAAAATTTGATGCCGCCGTCTGCAATGACAGGAACGTCACCCGCCGCCGCCGCGCAATCCATAATCGCGGTCAGCTGCGGCACACCGACGCCAGCAACCATGCGTGTTGTACAGATTGAACCGGGTCCGATGCCAACTTTCACCGCATCAGCTCCTGCCTCGATCAACGCTTTGGTCGCAGCGGCGGTTGCAACATTACCCGCAATCACATCAACCTTGTCATTATAGGCCTTAACGCGTTTGACGGCTTCAATAACACCTGCCGAATGGCCATGCGCCGTATCAATAACCAGAACGTCAACACCCGCTGCAATCAGCGCCTTGGAACGTTCAAAACCACTGTCCCCAACCGAGCTAGCGGCTGCCACACGCAAACGCCCCAGATCATCTTTGCAAGCGGTAGGGTTTAAAACCGCCTGAGAAGAGTCCTTGAGCGTCAAAAGACCTGTAAGCTTTTGATCTCCATCAACAACGAGCAATTTTTCGATGCGACGGGCTTGCATCAAGGATTTCGCCTCTTCAAGATCCGCAGGCTCTTGCAACATTGCGAGATTATCTGCCGTCATCATTGTCGCAACCGGTGTTGCATCATCAGATGCAAACCGCATGTCACGATTTGTGACGATGCCTAGAACTCGGCCCTCGTGATCCACCACAGGGAAACCTGTCACACGATACCGTTCTTGCAAAGCTTTGGCATCCGCCAGTGTTTGTTCAGGGCTTAGCGTGATGGGGTTATAAACAATCCCGGACACAAAGCGCTTTACGCGGCGCACCTGCCGGGCTTGTTCATCCACATCCAGATTTTTGTGGATCACACCCATACCACCTGCCTGTGCGAGGCAAATCGCCATTTTGGCTTCGGTTACTGTATCCATCGCTGAAGACAACAGTGGAATGTTCAGTGCAATATTGCGCGTGACGCGCGTGCGCGTATCTGCCGTGTTTGGCAGAACATCTGATGCACCCGGCACCAAAAGAACATCATCAAATGTGAGAGCCTCACGAATCTGCATTTTACTACCCCATGCATAGCCCGTTTGGCGGTGACCCTATGGCATAGAAACGCATAAGGGGAAAGGCTGGAATATCAGAAAGGTGAAAATCTTTATGAGAGGATATGGATTTCACGGGCTAACCCAATGGATCACTGGAAAAATAGCCGCGGTTAGATGCCGAAAAGGCGTTTCTATACCTTTTAGCACGGATAAAAACGCCATAGTTTGCGACAAATCACAGATCATCTGCAAACAGACGTTAGGACGCCTGCATGACCACCGATCCGCTCGTAGTCTTTACCCCTTCAGGCAAACGGGGAACTTTCCCAATTGGCACTCCGATCCTGACGGCCGCACGGCAATTGGGGGTTGATCTGGATTCTGTGTGCGGCGGTCGAGGCATTTGCTCCAAGTGCCAAATCACCCCCTCGTATGGTGAATTCTCCAAACTCGGTGTATCGGTCGAGCAAGATGCATTAAGCGAATGGAACGCTGTTGAGCAACGCTACAAAGACAAACGCGGTTTGATTGATGGCCGCCGTCTTGGCTGTCAGGCCACTGTTCAAGGCGATGTAGTTATTGATGTCCCCCCCGAAAGCCAAGTGCACAAACAGGTGGTGCGTAAACGGGCTGAGGCGCGCGATATCAAGATGACCCCATCAACGCGTTTGTTCTATGTTGAGGTCGCAGAACCAGACATGCACGAACCTTCAGGCGATATGGAGCGCCTGATTGAGGCTCTTGAACAGCAGTGGACTATTACCGGAGTGCAAACAGATCTGCACATCCTGCAGCAAATGCAACCAATCCTGCGAAAAGGGAACTGGAAAGTCACTGTCGCTGTACATCTTGGCGACGCAGCCCATGCCCCAAAGATTATGCATATCTGGCCCGGCTACTATGATGGAACCGTATATGGGCTGGCGGTTGATCTTGGTTCTACCACTATCGCCGCGCATCTTTGCGACCTAAAAACAGGTGAGGTCGTCGCCTCATCCGGGATCATGAATCCTCAGATCCGTTTTGGCGAAGACCTGATGAGCCGTGTCTCCTATGCGATGATGAACAGTGGTGGCGATCAGGAAATGACGCAGGCTGTGCGCGAGGGGATGAATGCCCTTTTCACCCAAATCGCCACGGAAGCTGAGATAGACAAAGCCCTGATTGTAGATGCTGTCTTTGTCTGCAATCCCGTCATGCATCATCTGTTTTTAGGAATTGATCCATTTGAGTTGGGACAGGCCCCTTTTGCACTTGCTACGTCCAATGCACTGTCTTTGCGCGCAGCGGAGTTGGACCTGAACATCCACCCGGCCGCACGTGTTTATCTGCTGCCTTGTATCGCCGGTCATGTCGGCGCAGATGCCGCAGCTGTTGCCCTTTCTGAAGCGCCAGACAAATCCGAGGATCTTGTTCTGGTGGTAGATGTCGGAACCAACGCTGAAATCTTGTTGGGTAATAAAGAGAAAGTCCTTGCCTGCTCTTCCCCCACCGGGCCCGCGTTTGAAGGCGCACAGATCACAAACGGGCAGCGCGCGGCTCCCGGCGCCATCGAACGCGTTGAAATAAATCCCGACACCAAAGATCCCCGTTTCCGGGTCATTGGATCTGATCTGTGGTCAGATGAAGAGGGATTTGATCTGGCCATCGCAACGTCGGGTATCACTGGTATCTGTGGATCAGGTATCATCGAAGCCATCGCAGAAATGCGTATGGCCGGTATTTTGGACGCTTCTGGGCTCATCGGATCAGCCGAGCAAGTTGGAAGCACGCGCTGCATCGCAGATGGACGCACAAATTCGTATTTGTTGTGGGACGGCACCGCTGAGGGCGGACCCAAAATCACTGTAACCAATCCCGATATCCGTGCCATCCAAATGGCCAAAGCAGCCCTGTATTCCGGGGCCCGTCTTTTGATGGACAAATTTGGCGTTGATCAGGTTGACCGTGTTGTCCTTGCAGGCGCTTTTGGTGCACATATTTCGGCCAAACATGCGATGGTTTTAGGCATGATCCCCGACTGCAAGCTGGAGCATGTTACCTCAGCAGGCAATGCTGCGGGCACTGGCGCACGTATCGCACTTTTAAATACAGATGCACGCAGAGAAATCGAAAACACGGTGCGCCGCATCGAGAAAATCGAGACCGCCGTAGAACCGCGCTTTCAAGAACATTTTGTCAATGCCTCTGCGATCCCTAATGCGGTAGACCCTTTCCCAATCTTAGCTGAAACAGTGACCCTGCCTTCTGCAAATTTCAACGCCGGGGCTGCCAGCTCAAACGCGTCAGGCTCACGGCGTCGCAGACGCCGCAGCTGAACACTTGCCACATTATCACTCCCTGCTTAACCTCTTCTCATTTGAGTCATTTGGTTAAAGCAGGGATTGGGTATATGTCTCGTAAATTGATTATTTGCCTAGATGGCACAGGCAACGAAGTTGAGAAGAATGAAAGCAATATTCTTCGCCTCTACAAATGCCTAAAACATGATGATAACCAGTTGGTCTATTACGAACCTGGCGTTGGCACGCTTTCAACACGCCCCTTTGCACGGTCTTTTCTTGCAAAAACGCGTCAGGTGATGGGGCTGGCATTCGGGCATGGTTTGCATGCAAACGTCATACATGCCTATTCCTTTCTCTGTAACAATTACCAAAACGGCGACCGGATCTATTTCTTTGGGTATTCACGCGGAGCCTACACAGCGCGCGTTCTGGCCGGGTTCATCAATGACTTTGGATTGGTTGCCTCGTATGAGCTGCACCTCATTGGCCCCGTCTTCGAAGCATGGCGAAAATTGCGCCAAGATGGTCCGCGCGAGCAATACGCCCCTTTGCGTATTTCTGAACAGTTCTTCCACGTCCGCCATGTTCCCATTCGTTTTCTTGGACTTTGGGACACCGTCAGCTCGATGATCAGAGTGGGATTTAGCCAAGGAACCTTTATCGAATATGGGACACATTCCAGCGTAGATGAAAACCCTTCGGTCGAGGCGGTCCGCCATGTCCTGTCTATCGATGAAAGACGCAGGTTTTTCCGCCCTCAAATGTGGATTGAGGGAAAAAAATTCTATGGCAATCGGTTTAAAAAACGATCGGACCCGCCGTCACAAGATGTAAAACAGGTCTGGTTTCCGGGCACACATACGGATGTGGCTGGCAGCATTCCAGAACAGGAAGCAGGTCTTTCAAAAATCACACTGCATTGGATGCGACAGGAACTCGATGCGCTTGGCGTAGATGCTCTAGAGTTCCGAGAGATTTATTATAACAGATATGCGCTTGGAAAGCGCGATAAGGTGACTGAACGCATGCAATTGGAAATCTCTGAACCCAATGCCAAAGGGCCATTGCATGACCAGCTTCAAAACCTGGCCTGGAAGGTTCTGGAATATCTTCCACGTTTGAAATCGCGCAGTGACTGGCCTGACCAATACAAGGAACCCGGTTATTATCAACCGAAAGGCCAGTACCGCTACATTCCCCCAAATGCAGACATCCATTCTTCTGCCTTTGACAGGCGTGACTGTCCCGAAACCGAATATGCCCCCCCTAATTTACGCGCGTTCACCCCCTCTCCTAAAGAGGAAACCTAAGATGATATTCGTTTTACGAGCAGACCAGCCCACGCTTATCCTCCCTATGTATCGATGCGCAAATCATGTGTATTGGGGGCACTTCCAAGCAATATAGTTTGAACATCAATATCTAAGTTGTTTATTGGACTGCATGGCGAAAGGGTGTTAAGCGCACAGCGTGTTGGAATGCTTATGCATTCTGGCAAGATAGTCTTTCGTCGACATCGAATGGGGTGGCCTTGGCCTGCGCAACAGATCATTTGCCTTTATGTTTTGATAAAAATGCGCAGCAAAAGCAAAATCGATCATGAATAAAAACATCGTGCGTATTGGTCTCACACTCCTGCTCGTTAGCGGTTGTGCTAAAACACCAGACCGTATCACAGCCACCTATGTCAGCCCGGCGCTCTTTCAGGAACAATCCTGCACAACACTGCTGGCTGAACGCAATCGCATCGTCACAGAGCTAGACCAGCTCGTAGCGGGACAGCAAAAAGCATCTGCAACCGACGCGGTTGCAACCGGTATCGCCTTGGTTTTGTTTTGGCCAGCGGCCCTGACGCTTGGCGTTACAAAAGATAACGCATCTGCATTGTCGTCGGCAAAAGGACACTACGATGCAATCTCTACTGCGATGCAACAAAAAGGCTGCCATATTACGGCTGCATAGGCGATTTAGGCACTCTCCAACAGCTTATCTCACGCTGCGTCACAGCTTGGCGTCTAACGGGACAGTGCATTAAGATCACCCTATGGCATTGCAATATCACACCCCCCTTTCCGCTGAGGCACAACTTGCTGCAGGCATCTCGCAACCGCAAACTCTTGCAATGGCGGATCGGGTTCGGTTTTCCGAACTCGACATCTTGCAGCACGTAAACAACAAAGCCTACCTGGATTGGTTTGAAGTGTCGCGTGTTGCCTATTTCAATAGATTTTGCGCACCACATTTTGAAGGGAAAGCCCCACCCAGAAACGTCTTGCGCAACGCAAATGTGCATTATGTTAAAGAAATGACACTGGGAGAGACCTATATCGCGACCTCACATGTCATTTCATTTCGCCGGACCTCATATGTTCTTGAACAACAAATCTGGGCTGGAGATCTACGGTGCCGCATGACAGGCGTTATGGTGCTGCGCACACCAGATGGCGCATCAGGCTATCCATTTCCAGACAGCCTGACCAACTATTGGACGCAAAGCGAAGGGGCCTGTTTCGAAGGCTAGGCCTGATTTAACACATAAGCCAAAAGCGCGGCGGTCGAACCATCCTTCTGGTCCGCGCTGGTTTCCCCCTTGACCATAGGTTCAAGAGATTTTGCCAATTCTTTACCAAGCTCCACCCCCCATTGATCATAGGAGTTAATACCTAAAATAACGCCCTCAACAAAAACGCGATGCTCGTAAAGCGCAATGATTTGTCCCAGAACAAAAGGTGTAAGCTGCGGATAAATCAGCGTGGTAGAAGGCCGGTTCCCTTCAAAAACACGATGCCGGGCTTGGCGTTCCAATTCATCACCAGATAGTCCCTTCGCAGCCATCAGACCACGGGCCTCATCCAGTGAACGCCCACACATCAACGCCTCTGACTGTGCAAGACAATTGGCGACAAGAAGCTGATGATGATGGTGCAGGTCAGGCTCATGCCCCTTGGCGGCAACCATGAATTCACATGGGACGATGCCTGTTCCCTGATGAATAAGCTGATAAAACGCGTGCTGGCCATTGGTTCCGGGTTCCCCCCAGACAAGCGGACCAGAAACGTATTCCAGACGGCTGCCATCCATTGCAACGGATTTACCGTTACTTTCCATTTCCAATTGCTGAAAATAAGCTGCAAGGCGCGAAAGACGCTGATCATAGGGCAGTACGGCTCGGCTCGGATAGCCGCAAACCTGATGATGCCAGATCCCCACCAGCGCAAGCATCAAGGGCATATTATCAACACCCTTGGCGGTACAGAAATGATCATCCATCGCCTTGCCACCTGCAAGGAACTGATCAAACGCTTCGGGGCCGACCGCAATCAACACGCTCAACCCAATAGGGCCCCACATCGAATAACGTCCGCCCACCCAGTCTTCAAACCCAAAGACCTGCTCCGCCGGGATGCCAAATGCGGCTGTTTTCTCAGCGGCCGTTGAAAGCGCAAGGAACTGCTTGCTGCAATCGCCACCACCCTGCTCCATCCAGCCTCGGGCAGTTTCGGCATTTGTCATGGTTTCGATCGTCGTGAACGTTTTGGATGCCACAACTACCAAGGTTGTATTGGGGTTTAGGTTGCGCAATTTGTCATGGATATCTGCCCCATCAACATTTGAGACAAAGTGGCACGCTGGACCGTCGTGGTAAGGTGCAAGCGCCAAAACAGCCATGGCAGGCCCAAGATCTGATCCGCCAATTCCAATATTGACAATGTCGGTGATCTTTCCGCCACTGCCCTTGAATTCACCAGACCGAATGCGGCGCGAGATGTCCTTCATTCGTTCCAATGTATCGCGCAAGGCTGGGCGGATATCCGCGCCTTCTACCTGCAAAGGCGGCCCATCTGGATCACGCAGGGCCGTGTGGAGCACCGCACGCCCTTCGGTATCATTGATGGCTTTGCCTGCGAACATCGCATCACGATAACTTGTGACACTACGCCTCTCAGCCAAATCCAAAAGCGCGTCTCTGACATCCGCGTCGATCTGCGTTTTGGAGTAATCAAAATACAGATCGCCAAGCGTGGTGCTGAAATCTTCCGCGCGATCTTTTGATACGGAAAACAGCTCCAAGATCGCACGCTCTCCAATTGCAGCGCGTTTCTGTTTTAACACATCAAACATGTTAAACTCCAATATCTTAAGGTGCCCAGTGAACCGTCATACCAGCTAAAACAGCCTGCACGGGTGCTTGTTCGGGCGGCAAGGATAATGCACGGTTTAGCGCATCTTTCTTAGCCTCACCATAGATCACCAGATGTTTCGAGAGCGCCCCGTTTAAAATATGTGCAGAAAGACTTACACGTGCCTCTGGTTGACTGTCTGGGCGCATTTCAACAAGTATTGGAGCATCTGCCGCCAGCGCTTGCTCTAGCCCTTCCACTCCAGGAAAGAGCGACGCTGTGTGCATATCCTCGCCCATCCCAAGAAGTACAACTGACAATGGCAAATGCGTATTCAACTGATCTGCCACTTTAGGAAGCGCTTCAGCCGGTGTTTCCCCATCACGATAGAAGGGAACAAATGTTGCAGCCTTGGCGTTATCTGTGATCAATCGTTGTCGGATCATCGTCGCATTGGAACGGTCAGACGTATCTGGCACCCAGCGTTCATCACTGGCCATCACGCTGACTCGTTCCCAATCAAGATCTACGGCACACAGATCATCAAAAATTGGCGCTGGAGACGTCCCGCCCGCTACCGCAAGAGAGGCATAAGGATTTTGATCCAGATGCTGCTTCAGCGCTTCCGCCAGTTCTTTGGCAACGTCGATCGCGAGTTGATCACGGTCCGCATATTCAACAATATTCAAGCTCAGCACTCCCTCATCTACGGTGACCCGCGAACTATCTATAAAATCTTTTGATACCTGAGTATTGTGACGGATTTACTGCGTCAAAATTCAAATGATATCGCTAACATTTCTATAGAAGGTCGCGCGGGTAACTTCTACCCCGAACAGATGCGGCATGCAAAAATGAGGAAAACATCACGGTGGCGCGGGCTAATGGATCGGAAACTCTCCAACGACATTTCGCCATTCACCGGGGGAAATCATTTTTCGGTGCTCAAACCGCACAGAATGCAACGGACCATCAATTTCACGATGCCAGAAATCAATGAATTCAAACAATCGCGGATGGTCTGGTGCCAGATCATAGTCTTGCCAAACAAAGACATTCAAAACATGGGCATAGTCAGGCATGTGATAGGTGAATTCTGCCGTGGTCAGCCCATATCCTTTTAACAGCAGTTCAGTTTCGCTCATCTCCATGTAGTGCCTCCTTTGATGGATGCGTTTCACCAGACTAGCATGAAAGAGCTTAATTTTAATATAATTCCGACACTTAGCCGCTTATTTGCCACCCGCAGCGCCCTATTGAGCGCTCTTACTTGCGCATGATATGCCCTGTCTGATAAGGTGCAGACACAAGATATAGACCCCAAAGAAAGAACGGGCAGCCAACGTGAGCGATACGCCGGAAACTCCTGAAAACATGGAAGAAAACCTACCGGAACGTCCGGCATATGATGGACCTTCTGTTTCTATTGAAACCGAGATGCGTAATTCCTACCTGGATTACGCAATGTCTGTTATTGTCAGTCGGGCCATTCCTGATCTGCGCGATGGCTTGAAACCAGTGCACCGACGTATTCTTTACGCCATGCATGAAACAGGCAATACGCACGAAAAGACTTATCGAAAGTCCGCACGTCCTGTTGGTGATGTAATGGGTAAATACCACCCTCACGGGGACGGTGCGATCTATGACGCGCTTGTGCGTATGGCACAGGATTTCTCTATGTCACTGCCTCTTCTGGATGGTCAGGGCAACTTTGGTTCCATGGATGGCGACAATCCAGCGGCGATGCGCTACACCGAAGTGCGCATGGATAAACCCTCGGCCTTTATGCTGGCAGACATCGACAAAGATACCGTCGATTTTCAAGACAACTACGACGGCAAAGACAAAGAGCCGACTGTCCTCCCTGCCCGTTTCCCCAATATGCTGGTCAATGGTGCGGGTGGTATTGCGGTTGGTATGGCGACCAACATTCCACCACACAACTTGGGCGAAGTTGTTGATGCGACACTGGCCCTGATTGACGAACCCGATCTTACATCAGAACAGCTGATCGAATATGTGCCCGGTCCTGATTTCCCAACTGGAGCCACTATGCTTGGCCGGTCGGGCGCCCGCAAAGCTTATCTGGAAGGGCGCGGCAGCGTCATTATTCGCGCAAAAACCCGCGTCGAAGAGATCCGCAAAGATCGCTATGCAATCGTCGTGGATGAGATCCCCTATCAGGTCAATAAGGCCTCGATGATTGAAAAGATCGCGGAACAGGTGCGCGAAAAGCGCATTGAAGGCGTCGCTCATGTGCAAGATGAATCAGACCGCAACGGCGTGCGCGTCGTTGTCGAACTGAAGCGCGATGCAACGCCTGAAGTGGTCTTGAACCAGCTTTACCGTTTTACCCCCATGCAGACCTCTTTTGGCTGTAATATGCTGGCTTTGAACGGTGGCCGCCCAGAACAGCTAACCCTGCGTCGGTTCTTGACCTCATTCATTGATTTCCGCGAAGACGTTGTTGCACGCCGCACAGCTTATCTGCTGCGCAAGGCACGCGAACGCAGCCACATTCTGTGTGGTTTGGCTGTTGCAGTGTCGAATGTGGACGAAGTTGTTGCGACGATCCGCGCCTCTGCTGATGCCGCCGAAGCCCGTCAAAAACTGATGGAACGTCGTTGGCCTGCTGCAGATATCGCAAGTTACATTCGCCTCATTGATGATCCAACGCATACAATGAATGACGATGGCACCTATAATTTGTCTGAAACTCAGGCCCGTGCCATTCTTGAACTGCGCCTTCAACGCCTGACACAGATTGGTGTAAAAGAAGTCACGGACGAGCTGGAAGAACTGGCACGTAAGATCAAAGAATACCTTGAAATTCTGTCCTCTCGCGAACGTATCATGGGCATCATTGCCGATGAACTGCGCGAAGTGAAAGAGAATTTTGCAGTGCCCCGCCGTACCGAGATCGTCGATTGGGCTGGCGATATGGACGACGAGGACCTGATCGAGCGCGAAGATATGGTCGTGACGGTGACTTCAGGCGGGTATATCAAACGCACACCTCTGGCTGATTTCCGTCAGCAAAAACGCGGCGGCAAAGGCCTGTCGGGGATGCAGACCAAAGAAGAGGATGTGGTCACCACCCTCTTTGTCGCCAACACCCACACACAACTGTTGTTCTTCACAACGGATGGGATGGTTTACAAACTCAAGACTTGGCGCCTGCCACAGTCTGGCCGAACCGGTAAAGGTAAGGCGATTGTGAATATCCTACCAATCCCAACCGGTGTCTCGATTGCCGCAATCATGCCGGTAGATCGTGACGAGAAAGAATGGGCTGATTTGCAGATTATGTTTGCAACTTCTGCAGGGACTGTCCGGCGCAACCGCCTGTCAGATTTCACCAACGTGAAATCCAACGGTAAAATCGCGATGAAGTTTGAAGACGATAACGTTGACACCAAGCTC
This sequence comes from Epibacterium ulvae, assembly GCF_900102795.1. Lineage (GTDB taxonomy): Bacteria > Pseudomonadota > Alphaproteobacteria > Rhodobacterales > Rhodobacteraceae > Epibacterium > Epibacterium ulvae. Next base: position 308,448 of record NZ_FMWG01000003.1, read on the forward strand.
ATCAACGCGCGCATCTGTTCAGAAGATGATGATGTTATGCTGGTCACCAATTCAGGCCGCGCCATCCGTTTCCCATCTACAGAAGTTCGCGTCTTTAACTCTCGCAATTCTGTTGGCGTGCGGGGTGTTAAACTGAATGATGGCGATGAAGTTGTGTCTATGTCGGTGATCCGTCATTCAAAATACACACCAGAACAGCGTACCGCTTACCTTAAAATGCGTCGCGCAATGGCTGGTCTCACCGATGACGATGCTTCAGATGAAGAGGCTGTGGAAGATCCAAATTTCTCAACCGAGCTTTATGCGGAAATGTCAGCAGCAGAAAACCTGATCCTGACCATCACCACAGGGGGGGCCGGAAAGCTCTCCTCCAGTCATGACTACCCAGTGCGTGGTCGTGGTGGCATGGGCGTGACAGCGATGGACAAGGCTATGCGGGGTGGTGCACTGGTCGCATCTTTCCCGGTTGAAATGGGTGATCAGATCATGTTGGCAACCTCGAAGGGGCAATCAATTCGCGTCCCCGTCGAAGGTATTTCCTTCCGGTCCCGCTCGGCAGGCGGTGTGCGTGTCTTTAATACCGGCGCTGGTGAAGAAGTTGTCTCGGTCGCTTGGATTGCAGAGCAAAACGACGAAGAAACCGAGGCGAACGAAGAGTAAAACTCTTCGCTGAAACCTCTAAGATATCTAGAGCCGCCCAATTTGAGGGCGGCTTTTTTCATATTGCGTCGCGCCAGAAACAAAAAGCGCCCCATCTGACACCAGATGAAGCGCACGAGTATTGTGAGCGATAGACCTTATCGTGATCAGCTGAGCGTAATAATCGCGACCATGACCAAGTTGATCGTCGAAAACCCAGCCCATGAGGGAACCCGTTTTTGGCGAAATATGTTAACAATCGCCAATACAACTGAGGCCACAACTGCCGCAAGGCTGAGCATGGAAAAAAGCTGGTCTAAATCGTTTTGGAAAACTGCCGTTTCTAAAATCCAAAACCCTTTAAAGGCAAAGCCAATCAAACAGCCCAAAAGTGCTCCCAAAAGAGATAGCTCAGTCAAGGGTTTACGTGTTTCGCGTGCTGCAATCACCTGATCAACCATCATTTTGGATGGTGCGGCTGTTGGGACCCAGTGAATGCCATTCAGGCGATTTTCAAAGCTACTTACGGTCAAGTTCTTCACTCCTAGAATTGGAGAAAAGTTGACAAAAGATTAAGGCGACTTAGTGGCAAACTGACGTCGTTAACGAGACATTAAGCATTGTAAACAAATTGTTTCGAAAATTCTAACAGACTGCTCCCTGCCGCTAGCTGCCCCAGATTTTACGCACGTAATTCTGGGTCTCTTTATAGGGTGGAATACCACCGTGTTTCGTCACAGCATGAGGCCCTGCATTGTAGGCTGCCAAGGCCAAGCGCCAAGATCCGAAAGTGCGATATTGCTGCGCCAGATACCGCGCGCCGCCTTCCAGATTCTGCTTGGGAATCGTTGGATCGACCCCCAGTTCCGCAGCTGTCGCGGGCATCAACTGAGCGAGGCCAAGCGCACCCTTATGAGACTTGGCCTTTGGGTTCCAGTTACTTTCTTGTTGGATCAGTCGAAGAAATAGCTCTTCTGGTATGTTGTGTGTTCGCGCTACTGCGCGTGCAAGGCCCAGATACTCACCCCGATATTTTCCACGGTACTGGCGGGTGAAGTTAGAACTTTGCTCTGGAATTTCAATTGCATAGGTTTGAGGTTTCAAACGATCAGAATTTTTGTACTGCGACGCAGCACGCGTATCCAGAACTTTTGCATGCGCAGAAAAGATATCTCGACGGCTTTTGCTGCCAAAAATCTCAGCCTGAACGGCACTCGCACCAACGGACAGCGCAACCGTCGCTGCAATCACAAAAACTCTCATTGATCCATCCCACACTTCGCCGCTCTCGGCTCGCTACGACTATAGCCGATTTAAGAACAATTTGAACCACCTGCGTTGAACACGAATAATCTGCCGTTCAAAATCGGCAGGAACGTGCCTTCCCTCGGTCTAATCGCGCGGGTAATATGGCGCAAATCACAACACTCTGACGGCGGAGAATCGACACCTTCCGCCCAAACGACGAAGGACAGGACCATAAAATGGCCGGATCACTGAACAAAGTCATGCTCATCGGCAATCTGGGCCGCGACCCTGAGGTTCGCAGCTTCCAGAATGGCGGCAAGGTCTGCAACCTGCGCATCGCAACGTCTGAAACCTGGAAAGATCGAAACACAGGTGAACGTCGCGAAAAAACGGAATGGCATTCTGTTGCAATCTTCAATGAAGGTTTGGTGCGTGTTGCAGAGCAGTACTTGCGCAAGGGTTCAAAAGTTTACATCGAAGGCCAGCTGCAAACCCGAAAATGGCAAGATCAAAGCGGTCAGGACCGATACAGCACCGAAGTTGTGCTCCAAGGATTTGGCTCTACGCTCACCATGCTAGATGGTCGCGGTGAAGGCGGCGGTGGCGGCTTTGGCGGTGGCCAAAGCGGTGGTGGCTACGGCGGCGGCCAAAGCGATGGCGGTTATGGCGGCGGAGGGTATGATAGCGGCCCGCAAAGCGGCGGTGGTTTTGGGGGCGGCAGCCAAAGCGGGCCGTCTCACAACATCGATGATGACGAAATTCCGTTCTAATCACGAACAGATCAAACGATATACACCTTTAGAAAGAGCCACATATGCAGGCTCTTTCTATTTTGGCTTATTGCAGTTGATCTCTCGCAAGCCAAAACCCATCTGCACTGTCCCCGCCTTTAATTAAATGCCCCTGTCGTAATACTTCAGGGTAGGCTGCAATCCAGTCTCGGAACCGGTCATTGCTGACAATTTTTGCATCCAAGGTGCGCGCGAAATCCAAAATCATGGGATCCGCTTGCGTACCGCGATGCACAACTGTGACCTGTTTTTCAGGTACACCCAGTGCTTTGGCCAGTGCTCGGTTGTTTTGGTAATGCCCCGACAAAAGATAACCAGCATTCGCATCGAAAACGATGCAAGGCACAAACTGCAAACGGGTCAGTTGATCAACGATTTCCCGAACACTGTTAACGCTGGGCACCCCATCACGCCAGTACATCACATTAGAACCATCGATGACGATATACTTGGGTTTTAATTTTCGGATGCGCGCGAAGACTGCGCGAAATAAAATAAATAAGCTGGCAGAGAATATAGCAAAGCCAATCACAACAAAATCTGACCAAGCGTCATTGATTGCCGAGAGAACCAATACAAGTGTTGAGAAAATCACCAAAGAAAGTGCAACAAACATACTCGTCAAACCATCGCAAACACAAAAACCTGGCCTGCAGTCCCAAACTAGGTCGTGAATATTATCAACTTACGCGATCACAACTGACGCCCAGTTTGGGAGAACAAATAGCAGCTAAAGGGCCGTTAAACCTACCGCGCTGCGAGAGCATCCTGCAGCACATTCAAAACAAGATTTTGGGGAACATCTGCGGTGACAAATGCCTCGCCAATGCCACGCGCGAGGATAAAGCGCAGCTGACCATCAATGACCTTTTTATCCTGGCCCATCAAGTCTACCAGCGCCTGTGCATCTGGAAGATCCCCCGGAATGTCTGCAAGATCAACTTTCATGCCCATGTCTTTTAGATGTGCACGCACCCGACTGGGCGCCTCTTGGCTGCATAAACCAAGGCGAGAAGACAGTTCAAACGCCAAGGCACATCCAATCGCAACCCCCTCGCCATGCATGAGACGATCAGAATATCCCGTCGCAGCCTCCAACGCGTGACAAAAGGTGTGCCCAAGATTCAATAGCGCGCGATCCCCTTGTTCGGTTTCATCCCGCACAACAATATCAGCTTTCATTCGAACGGAATGTGCTACGGCTTGCACACGTGCCTCAATATCCCCGGCTGAAAGCTTAGGGCCATGTTCTTCGAGCCAGGCAAAAAACTCAGCGTCTCCCAACAATCCATATTTCACCACCTCGCCATAACCTGACAGGAAATCGCGCGGTTCGAGTGTGGCAAGAACGTCTGTATCTGCAAGTACCAAGGAGGGTTGATGGAAGGCCCCAATCAAATTCTTTCCGTGTGGGGCGTTAATGCCGGTTTTTCCACCAACAGAACTATCAACCTGAGCTAAGAGCGAGGTCGGAATTTGAACGAAACGTACACCACGACGCAGGACTGCGGCTGCGAATCCCGCGAGATCTCCGATCACCCCACCGCCCAAGGCGATCACAATATCATTGCGCTCCACCTTTTGCTCGAGCAGCCATTCCACAGAGCGGGTAAATTGAGGCCAGCCTTTCGTACTCTCTCCGGCAGGCAAGGCAAGCGCGGTCATTTCGATACCTGCTCTTGCAAGACCTGCCTGCAAAGCTTCAAGATGGAGCTCTGCAACAGTTTCATCCGTCAAAACAGCAACCCGGCGGCGCGTGCCAAGCAGTGGTAAAATACGTTCACCCACTTGCGCAATCAGACCCGGACCGACAACGACATCATAGGCGCGCACGCCAAGATCCACATGTACGGTTTGTTCCATTATTCAAACTCCACCACGTCCGGGCGTGCTTTTAATGCGTAAAGCACCCGTTCAACCATTTCTTCAATCGAGGAGAGCCCGTCAGAAACGACGCTTAAATCGGCCAAACTATAAATTGGCACACGGGCTTCGTATAAGGATTTGAGCGTTGCATAGGGATCATCCGTCCGCAGCAAAGGACGCGTATCGCGATGGCGCACACGTTTCCACAACACTTCAAGATCGGCCTGTAAACAGACAGCGACACCGTGTTTTGCAATAATGGAGCGGTTCTCATCCGCCAAAAACGCACCACCACCCGTTGACAACACGCCCCGCTCTTCTTTGAGCAAACGTGCAATCACCTGACGTTCTTTATCACGAAAAAAAGCTTCTCCTTCACGCGCAAAAATCTCAGGGATAGTGAGGTTTGCAGCGGCTTCGATTTCATGATCACTATCAAGAAACGGAACCTCCAAGCGCTGCGCCAGCGCCCGACCTACTGCCGTTTTACCAGCCCCCATCATGCCAACCATGACGATCGTCTTTTTAAGACGCCCCGGTGCTCTATGCATCACACCGCTCTCGTTTTGCTCTTTTTCGCTCATACTTCAGTGAATGACGTGATATTCCAGAAAAGGCCATATATAACTTTAAGAAAAGATATTGAGACGGGTAGGAGTGACCATGGGGCGACTAATCAAATATTTGCTTTACCTTGTAATTCTCGCCGGAATTGGTCTGGTGGCCTATGCTTATGTAGGACCTTGGTTTGGAGCAGATTTTAACGCACCATTAGAAGAAGTGCGTAAGCCTGTGGTGCTGAATGCCAATTAGGCTGGCAAGCGCCGCCACATTTGTTGCTGTCTGTCTGTGCACTGCGCCTAAGTTAGGCCAGGCAAACGAAAACATGCCGCTGGCGGCAATTGACTGGCTATCGCAAAACCAGCTGCGCAACGATCTGCCCGGCACAATTTTGAAAGAACCACCGGCAACCACAAGCGCTGCACAGCCTGAAATAACAGTCACGCCGCTCAAAGCCAAAAGTGGCCCCATTGGCCTTGTTTCAGCAGCAACTACGGGATTGCCCGTCGATCTATGGGGAAACAGTGCAGCGAAAGAGCTTGCGCATCTTATCCACGCCGTAAAAGTCGACAAAAGTCCAGCCATGCAGGCTCTTTTGTTTACGCTTCTTTTATCTGAGACACATCCCCCCACAACTGATCCAGATACTTTGCTTTTGGCCCAATTGGATCGGCTGATGCAATTGGGGGCACCAGATCCAGCGCAAGCACTTGCAGAGCAAGCAGGCCCGACCGCCACACCTGCGCGTTTTCAAAGATGGTTTAATGCCGCGCTTCTGACCGGGGATGAAGATCTGGCTTGTGCTGCGTTGGCTGCAAAGCCGTTCCTTGCGCCAAATTATGCAGCCCGCATTTTCTGCTCGGTGCGACGTGGTGACTGGTCAACGGGTGCCTTGACCCTTGAAACGGCTTATAGTTTGGAATTGTTACCTGAATCCGAACTGGCACTTTTAGATCGTTTTCTGAACCCAGACATCTTCGAAGATGCATCACCACTCCCAAAACCGCGCAACGTAACCCCCCTAGAGTTTCGCCTGTTTGAAAGCATCGGAGAAGCGCTTCCAACCCCCCCCCTGCCCCGCGCCTTTGCCGCGGCAGATCTGCGCGGTGTATCAGGCTGGAAAGCCCAAATCGAAGCCGCAGAGCGGCTCACTCATATAGGTGCACTGAACCCCAATCAACTGCTTGGCCTTTATACAGAACGCAAGGCCGCCGCATCAGGTGGCGTATGGGAACGCGTTGCGGCCATCCAAGATTTAGACAATGCCTTGAATGCGAAAAACAAAACAAAGGTCGCTGAAACACTACAAACCGCCTGGCATGAGATGCAAGCTATTGGGATCGAAATCGCTTTTGCAGATCTGTTCTCCACGCGCCTCGCCGCCCTTCCTTTGGAAGGTTCTTCTGCTGTCTTAGCTTGGCACATCAACCTACTTTCAGCAGATTACGAAGTAGCAGCAGAAAACCGCCCGAATGAGACGCCAGAAACCCTTTTGCTATCAGCGATTGCAAGTGGGGATGCTGTCGAAAACACCCCTACCTCACCTCTTGCGCAGGCGATAAACACAGGATTCAACAGCGGCAGTAAGGCCCAAGAACTGGCCCCCAAAGCGCTTCGCGACCTCATCGAACAAGGTGACCTGGGAGAAGCCATCCTAGAAGCAATGATGCTGTTTCAACAGGGCGCGCAAGGCAACAGCGCCTCGCTTTCACAAGCGCTTGCAACATTCCGATTGGTTGGTCTGGAAGACACTGCACGTCGGGCAGCGTTGCAATTGTTGATTTTGAAAGACGAATAACCATGATGAGTATTCCCCGTGATGATCTAGGGTGGATCTCCCTCTTTTTAGATGCTCAAGCTGCTGAAATAGGCGCGGCGCAAAACACACTCCTTGCTTATGGGCGAGATTTGCGTGATGTCGCGAGCTGGCTCAAATCCAACACCTCCAGCTTTGTCGAGATGCAGCGGTCAGATGTGGAATCATATCTGATTGCCTGCGATGCCGAAGGGCTATCACGCGCCACACGTGCCCGGCGCCTCTCTGCGATCAAACAGATCTATCGTTTTGCCTTTGAAGAAGGCTGGCGCGAAGACAATCCCGCCATACAAATCAAAGGGCCAGGACGCGCAAAACGCCTTCCCAAAACCTTGGAGGTGATCGAGGTTGATCGCCTATTGGACGCCGCACGCAAAAGCGGACGAGCTAAAACAGACAGGCTGCGCAATACCTGTTTGGTCGAACTTCTCTATGCAACTGGCATGCGTGTCACCGAATTGGTATCCTTGCCCGTCTCTGCGGCACGGGGTGATCCACAGATGATATTGGTCAAAGGCAAAGGTGAGAAAGAGCGTTTGGTGCCTCTCTCCCCGCCAGCCCGAGATGCGCTGGCAAGTTGGTTGCTTGAACGCGATCGCGTTGACGCTTTGGCACAAAGCAAAGGCAAACCTGCGTCTCGGTTTTTGTTTCCCAGCCGGGGAAAGTCTGGCCACCTCACACGACACCGCTTTTACCTACTTATCAAAGAGTTTGCCGTCACGGGCGGAGTTTCCCCGGAGAAAGTGACGCCGCACACGCTGCGACATGCCTTTGCCACCCACCTTCTCGCCAATGGCGCAGACCTGCGCGCAATTCAAGCGATGCTAGGGCATGCTGATATCGCAACAACTGAGATCTACACTCATGTTCTGGATGCGCGCCTGTCTGAACTGGTGCATGAACACCATCCCCTTGCAAACACTGCGACCAAAACAGCGTCGATCACTGAAATTGAAGACGAAACACCTTGAAAAATCACCAGAGATCTCTTGATCCAACCAGTGCTGCGCCCCATAACCAATGGGGTATCCTAAATATTTCCAATTGATAGCGGTGATGGACACATGACACTTGACGGCGCGTTCTGGCTGACAGCGGGCGGTATTTTATTGCTTTTGGTATTGTCTGGATTCTTTTCAGGATCAGAAACAGCGTTAACGGCCGCGTCTCGCGGGAAATTGCGGACCCAAGCAGACAAAGGTGCACGCGGGGCAAAACGTGCGCTCAAAATCACCGAGGACAGCGAGCGCCTGATTGGTTCGGTTTTGCTCGGCAACAACCTCGTCAATATCCTCGCAGCCTCTTTAGCAACCTCATTGTTTACCCGCCTGTTCGGCGAAAGCGGCGTTGCCCTTGCTACCTTAGTCATGACTCTGTTGGTCTTAGTGTTTGCCGAGGTGCTGCCCAAAACCTACGCGATTTCCAACGCGGAAAAAGCCGCATCCACCGTTGCGCCAATCATTGGCGCTCTTGTCACGATATTGGCGCCCATCGTCGGTGCTGTCCGCCTTATGGTTCGCGGCATTTTACGCCTGTTTGGTGTCAGAATTGATCCAAACAGCCATATCATGGCGGTCCGCGAAGAAATTGAGGGCGCTCTTGCTCTTGGCCATTCTGAAGGATTGGTCGAAAAAGAAGATCGTGACCGTATCTTGGGAGCCTTAGATCTGGCAGAGCGCTTGGTGGAAGAGATCATGCTGCACCGCTCCAATATTGAAATGATCAATGCCGATGATGATCCACAGGACATTCTAGAGCAGATTCTAAAATCTCCACACACCCGCTTACCCGTGTTTCAAAACGAGCAGGAAAACATCATTGGTGTGGTTCACGCCAAAGATCTCTCTCGCCATATGTACGCGCTGATCAGCGGCCCAAATGGCGATGCCAATGCGCTGAGCACATTTAAAATCACAGAGGTTGCAACCCCCCCCTATTTTGTACCCGAAACCACAAGCCTTGATGATCAAATGCGCCAATTCCTGCGGCAAAGGTCTCATTTTGCACTGGTCGTTGACGAATATGGTGCATTGCGCGGCTTGATCACTCTTGAAGACATTCTGGAAGAGATTGTGGGTGAGATCACCGATGAATTTGACCCTGCTGCCGAGACTGTGGTGACGAAAACGCCAGAGGGGCATTTCCTGATCGACGGAGCAACAACCATTCGCGACTTGAATCGGGCCACCGATTGGGCCCTTCCTGATGAAGAAGCGAATACCATTGCAGGTCTGGTCATTCACGAAGCCCAGATGATTCCTACCGTTGGGCAGGTCTTTTCATTCCATGGTTTTCGTTTTGAAGTATCTGCACGCGAAGGCAATCGCGTAACAGAGCTGAAAGTGCGCCCGCTTCAATAACGACGCAATCCACACACACCAGGCAGATTTTACTTGATTTCCCATAAGAGATGCATGTTACGATGATTATTATACATTATTTTAATCGAGTAACACATGGAAAATCAAATCAATCGTCGCACGATGCTTGGCGCGGGTGCTGCATTGGCAGCGACTGCATCAATTGCCTCCTCCTCCCTCGCCCAAGCAGAGCCAAATAGTCTTTCAGGCCAATCTGTACTTATCACAGGTTGTTCAAGCGGGTTTGGATATTTAACCGCCCTGCATTGTGCAAGATTAGGCGCAAAAGTCGTCGCAAGCATGCGTAATCTGCCGCGACCTGAGGCAGACACGTTACATATGGCAGCCAAAGATCTCGATCTCCATATCGTCGAAATCGATGTCACAGATGATATAAGCGTCACGACCGGTACCGAGGCGGCGATATCTCTGATCGGTGGCGCTCCCGATATTTTGATAAACAATGCAGGCCTCGCCATCGTTGGTCCTTTGGAAGCACAGGATCTGGACGCGACGCGGCTGATTTTTGAAACCAATGTATTTGGATATCAACGAATGATCCGAGCCATACTTCCCGGCATGCGACATCGCGGGAGTGGCCATATTGTAAATATGTCTTCTCAATCTGGTCGTCTGATATGGCCGGGTCTTGGCCATTACTGCCCCACAAAGTTCGCCGTCGAAGCAATGTCAGACACATTGGCCTATGAAGTCGCAGATAAAGGGATTGATGTGACGCTCATCCAGCCCGGCGGATATCCTACAGCTTTCTGGAACAATCGTGAGACTTTGACTGGCGCGCTTAAAAAACGGTCTGACCCTAAGCACTTAAATGGTTACGGCGCGATGAGTGATAACATGGGTTCTGGTCGTGTACCTCAGTTGACGGGCGATCCGATGGATGTGCCCGAAGCTATTGCACGCAGTCTGGTCAGCCCACAAGGACAGCGCCCACATCGTGTTATGGTCAGCGCAAGCCGTCATCCGCAAGAAACTATCAACCAGACACACCGTGAAACACATCTCAATTTTTTAGGGCGCGGCCCATTTGGAGATGCTGCACGTAAAGTACACAACAGCTAATTCAGAAAAAATGAGGGGCGAGATTTTGCAACCTCGCCCCTCATTTATCAGACTTACGTCAGTGTCCTAGTGGACCAACAAGCGCGCTTCATGTTTTTTCAGAGAGCGGCGTGCGGAAACATATCCTTTGCGCCCCTCTTGATCTTTCAACTCAGGGAAGAGTGCAAAGATCTCATTGCGCTGATCTGCATCCAAGCCACGCAGGGTTTGATCCCCTGGTTGGAAGCTTTCGGTCCAAGCGCCATCAGACAGCACAACCTCGTGCTGATCAAACATGAAGTGGATATAGGTGATACCCGCTGTTTCGACAACGTCGACACCTTTTAGACCAGTCAGATGTTTCGCAGCGACCAAAACCTCACGGTCTTCGAAATAAAGCGCTGTTTTGTCATTTGCGACAAGAACACGGTGGTTTGGAGAAACCAACATGTCGCGCTCTGGCAGACCATTGCCCAATGCGCCCTGCCGGATCAGCACAGGCTGCAGTTTGGGTGATCCATCCATTTCTTCATGCGCCAGAGAGCGATGACCAACCCAGCGGATCTGTTGGATGCCATTATCACGGGTGATAATACGATCACCGACCTGCAGCTCTTCGACTTTGCGCTCACCCTGCGGGGTTGCGATCAAAGTGCCTGGCGTGAAACAGGGCAGAACCACGTTCTCAATCTCAGAGAAGGTCGCGGTGCCTGTTTCCATGCCGTCAGCATCAAGGAAGGTGACGGTGCCACTTTCTGGATCCCCGGGAGTAAAATCAACGGTCAAGCTGCCGCCAGGATTCGCAGCTTCAGCTGCACCTGTCAGGTCAAGAACGTCAATGTCGCTGTCATCCGGGTTTTCACCGCCGACAATTGTGTCGCCGACGCCAACACCTGTGAACCGGTCGGAATCCAACCCGCCACTTGCACTGTCCGCTTGCGCATCACCACCAAGGTCAATCGCATCTTCACCGTCGCCACCAGCCAGACTATCTGCGCCCTGACCACCAAGGATGGTATCATTGCCTTCACCACCGGTGACCGTGTCATCATCGATACCTGCGTCGATACTGTCGTTACCAGTACCGCCATCAATGCTGTCATCATCATCTTGGCCAAAGATAACATCATCACCTTCGCCGCCAAGGATCGTATCCATACCATTGGTTGGATCTGGATCTACTGGACGTCCATCCGAACCATCATCCGTGATATTCAGCGCATCTGGGAAGGCCGGATCCAATCCGCCATAGATCGTATCTGCGCCGGTTCCACCGAGAATACTGTCAGACCCTTCGCCGCCAATAATAACATCCGCGTCGGTTCCACCATCAATGGTATCATCATCGATCCCACCATCAATACTATCACGACCGGCACCACCTGAGATTAAGTCAGCGTCATCCCCTGTCGTAATCGTATCGTTGCCAGCACCACCTTCGACTGTGTCACGATCATTTTCAGGGTCAGTATCAGCAGGAGCCGCTGGGATATTTGGTGTTGTGCCCGTATAGCCTGCAAATCCGCGATCAACGAGTGGTCGACTACCGGACGTGTCGATCAGGTCATCGCCATCGTCCCCGGTAACACTGTCGTTGCCATCGCCAGCCTCAACAACGTCGTCGCCTTGACCGGCAATAATCGTGTCGTCGCCATCCTCACCTGAAAGCGTATCGTTATCGATCCCGCCATCAATGTAGTCATTGCCCGCACCGCCATCGATGCTGTCTGCGTCATCAAGACCATAGATGACATCGTCACCTTCGCCGCCATCGATGGTATCGCGATTATTCTCTGGGTCCGGATCAACGGCATTGCCGTCTTCATCGACATCCACCAGATCCAGCGGACCAGCAGCTGTCGGATCACCACCACCACTAATCGTATCGTTGCCTGCGCCACCTTCGATAAGGTCAGCGCCTTCGCCACCGATGATCGAGTCATCGTCTTCGCCACCATCAATCGTGTCATCATCAATGCCACCATCAATCGTGTCATTGCCTGTGCCGCCGGTAATGAGGTCAGCATCATCGCCTGTCGTGATGCTGTCGTTGCCTTCACCGCCGTCGACAGTATCGCGATCATCTTCGGGATCTGCATCGGCTGGAACTGCAACCGCACCGCCAACACTTGGAATACCACGATCTGGTGTACCCGCCGCAGAAGAGGTGTCGATCACATCGTCGCCATCATCTCCAGAGACACTGTCGTTCCCGTCACCGCCAACAAGCGAGTCATCACCGTCCCCACCGTCGATGATATCATTTCCATCACCACCATCAATGGTATCATTTCCAGCATCCGAAGGCGGCACCACAACAACCGGATCAAAATAAACATCGGTAACGCGTACACCGGTCGTGGCACCATCTTGTGCATGGTCGATCTCGATACGCGAGATTGGGCCAGGAATGGTCACAAGCAGAGAGTAATCTGGGTTGCTGGTATCAGCGAATCCACCCTGTGAAATGGCAGTGTCATTTCCCGCAACCGCATCGGTGTCATCCAGAGTGAGCAGCGGCCCACCTGATAGATTCACAACCGATGGATTTCCGTCTGCATCAAATGCAGTGACCTGAACAACGCCGCCGCCATCAATATCATTGATACGGAACGACACGTCTTCGACCGGACCAGAAAAGTCGAGGCGGTAGCCAATGCTATCCCCATCGGTTCGCACCAGCGATCCAAGTCCGCTTCTCTCGTCGGCATCACCGCCGCCCGTGTCGATATTGGTAACGTTCTCAAGCTCATCTGTGAAGAAGGTTTCAATACCCGCATCTTGTTGCGTGACCGAGAAATCAACCGTCACAGATCCCGTGTTCTGAGAGAATCCGCCATCTAGTGGATCGTCATTGTCAATTGGATCTGCGTCATTTGGGTCAGGCGCCAAATCCCATTCAAAAACTTCACGGCCTGGGCTGGTGGTCACGCCAGGTGCATTGGTGTCACCAGAGAGAACATCGTCCCCCTCACCACCATCAATGCTATCATTCCCGCCACCGCCGTGCACGGTATCATCACCGGCGCCAGCAATAACAGTATCATCGCCTGCCCCCGCATTTACAAGATCGTCATCGGGACCATCTGCAGGGTTGATCGCATCCCCATTGTCAATCCGGTCTCCTTCTGGATCACCCAGATAATCCGTATCGATCAAATCATCTCCGGCAGTGCCTTCAACAACACCGTCCAAGCCCGAGTTCAAGACGTCGTCATCCAAAACGGCTACATAATCGATTGAGCCATCAAAACTTTGCGCATAGTTATCTTCGGTCGTCTCGCGGATACCAATGGCAAAACTTTGTTCGCTATCATCGGTAATATCGAGGCTGAGACCTACTGTATCAGCACCATCAGTTGCACTGGTGCCTTGTGTGGTGTTCTCCACCACCATTTGAACACCGCCACTGTTCCATGAATAGGTCAGCTTGATGATATCATCAGGGCCTAAGAAATCATCTGGTGTGGTGAGTAATGCCGTTTCGCCGCTGTCCGCATGATAGACTTCAACCGCACCCTCAGCCGTAACGCGAACCTCAAAGTAATTTGGATCTGACCCATCGTCGCCAGTCAGCCCCCTGCTTACAACGGTCTGATCGTCACCTGTCAGTGGTTCATTTTGACGGAACTGCGTAACAATTGTACCAGTCTCCAAGTCAAACGCCGCATCGTCTCCATCGTCGACATCAAAACGCGACTGATCACCATTCCCTAGAAACCATCCGCCAGCAAACGTGCCACCAGAAGCCTCTAAGCCATCCTGTGCAATCCCATCACCCAGGCCGGTATCGTTGTTCTCAAAACCACCACGGAAGTCCCACAAACCAATTACGTTTGCGCTCGTGGTGTTATCAAAATTATCCGCCATCACTATCTCCTTTGTGACGCGACGCATTCTAGTCGGTGCACAGGCCCCTGCGACACAGACATGTGGCTCAGACGCAGTTACTCTCAATAAACTCAAGGAATGTGAATTTGGTTACCGCCCCAGCATCAAACAAACCAAACGATTTCTCTGTCGTGAGAACAAAGTAAAGACTTTCTTCTCAGTGGCTGTAATCAGGAGCTTGTCCTCAACATTCACCCCCCCAAGGGCTTAACTTTGTTTATCCGAGCAGAGCCTTCACACAAAGTTCAAATCACTAACTACTTACTTTCGAGGCTTTCGTTTTCGAGAAAAAAGGTAAAAATACGCCCAAGCTGTCAACTCACCACAAAATCGCCATTGTTTCGCAAATCAGCAAAAAACCTCAAGAAACGCAATAATGTAGGCCGTAATCATAACAAATACCCCTTACGCAGAAGCTTACTTACTTCAAATTGTCAGCAATTGAGAAACAAAAAGCATCCGCGTGTTTCAAATCTGTAACGCAAATCATGAATTCAAAAAAAACAAGGCAATATCGAGGCAACAGCAACAAAGTAGTCAAAATGGTAGAATTAACCTACTACAGTGGACAATTGTCGCATTTATGCCCGAATCACCCAAGGTATAACGTTTCAACACAATCAATAAAAGCGCCCCTAACCTTCTAAAAGCGCCACATATACCTAGGATTTGATGTATCACCTCAAAATACTAACCCAAGGTTAATGATAACCGGCTAATCTTAGTCTTCACCATCGATGAGCTGGATTTCGTATTCCTCAACTACATCGCCAAAGCTGTTGCGGTTCAGTTTCGCCTTACTGGCATAGTCTTCTATGCTTTCAAAATAAAAGCCATTTTCGTCTGGATCATATGGTTGTGCGTGTAGCTTCGGCATGTATCTATCTTCTCTGGCCTCTGGCGGGTTGCGCATGCAACCGTCTGGCTTTCGCCAAGAAACAGGAGGGCAAGGGTCAAAAGCGACCATAGGTCGGGATCAGAGCCACGCGCAGGTGCAGCGCAGCGAACCGAGCGTGACGAGGACCCACCCTTTGAACCGCGCGCGGGGGCGGGGCGGCTGACCCTCCGCCACTGAATTGGTTCGCCCGTATAGTTATCAAACGGAGGATCCAATATGGGAATCAAACGACACAAGCCGGAAGAGATTGTCACGAAGTTGCAGCAGGTTGAGGTGCTGTGCGGCCAGGGAATGCCGCGCATTGATGCAATCAGGCAGGTTCAGACAACGGAACAGACATTCTATCACTGGCGTAAGCAATAATAGCATTCTGGTGGAAAACCTGCTGGCGTCTGTGTCTCAGCACCAACGCCAGAAAAATGGTGAGCAAACCAAGAACCGTATGCGGGGCCGTGCGCTTAATGGTTATTGGGTGTTCCGCGCCCCGATTGGATACAAGTATGAGCGCGTTGCAGGCCATGGCAATATGCTGGTGCGGGATGAAGCTTTGGTATCCATCATCCAAGAGGCCTTGGAAGGTTTTGCCTCTGGTCATTTTGAAACACAGGCCGAAGTGAAACGGTTTCTGGAGTCCAACCCTGCGTTCCCGAAAGACTTCGCCGATGGCACGATCCGTTTTGAACGGATCATCCGTCTGATGACCCGCACGCATTTTGCGGGTTACATCGAAATACCTGAATGGGACGTGTCGCTGTGCAAAGGCCATCATGAAGGCCTGATCTCACTGGAAACTCATGAATTGATCCAGAAGCGGATCAAAGATGGGGCACGTGCACCCGCACGTAAGGATATCAGCGCCGACTTCCCACTGCGGGGCTTCGCATGTTGCGACGACTGCAACACCCCTCTGACGGCGTGCTGGTCCACCAGCAAGTCGGGCAAGAAACACCCGTATTACCTCTGCCACGCCAAAGGATGCCCGAGCTATCGCAAATCGATCCGTCGTGATGTGCTGGAAGGAGAATTTGATGCGCTGATGCAAAGCCTCACGCCATCCGAGGGTATGTTTGCCATGGCATCAAAGATGTTCAAAGACGCTTGGGGACAACGTGCGGGGCAGATGGAGGTTGACAAACGCCTGATCCGCACGGAGCGCAACAAACTGGATAAGCAAATCGAAGGCCTCTTGGATCGTGTCGTGGACGCGGATAGCTCGACCCTAATCACGGCCTATGAAAAGCGCATCGAAAAGATGGAGCGTGAGAAGCTGGTTTTAGACGAAAAACTGGTAAACCAAGGAAAGCCAATGCATACCTTCGAGCAAATGTTCGAACACGCCCTGCAATTCCTATCAAACCCGTGGAAACTCTGGAAAAGTGGAAATCTCATCGCCCAACGAACTGTCCTGAGACTGGCCTTTGCAGAGAAAATCAGCTTTGCAAGAAATGAAGGACTTCGAACACCCAAAACCAACTTACCATTCAAGGTGTTAGAGGGGTTTTCTTGCCAAAAGAAGATAATGGCGGAGAGACAGGGATTCGAACCCTGGAGACGGTTCCCCGCCTACACACTTTCCAGGCGTGCGCCTTCGACCACTCGGCCACCTCTCCGTTGAGGGGCCTTTTGAAGGAATGACATGAGGATTGCAAGACCAAAACAGCGGAAAAAGACGAAAGATTGATTATTTTTCAAACGCTATTTCAAACGCTTCGCCGTTGCTTCTTTTGAACAAGCCCCACTGGCAGCGGGGCTTGTTCTATTCAGCGTTTCACTGAATTAGGGTCATCTGCGCGCAGAACTTCGGGATTGCGTATCCACAGATCGCGTTGTGCAAATGGGATTTCAATCTGCTCTTGCGTAAAGCGTTCTGCAATCTTGTAGTTTAATTCAGATTTCACCGTTAGCATCCAGTTCACATCTCGCAAAATAGCACGGATCTCAAAATCAAGACTATCCGCACCAAACCCCTGAAACACCACGCTTGGCGCGGGATTTGCAAGAACCATAGGATGACTTTGCGCGATTTCCTGCAAGATTGCTTCGACCCTCCGTGGGTCGGTGCCATAGGCAACCCCAACGGGTACAATTACACGGCCAACCGTATTTCCACGGGTGAAATTGGTAACTGTCCCAGTGATCAGATCGGAATTGGGAACAATCACATCGGTGCGGTCGAATGTCTCAATCCGGGTGGAACGCACTGAGATATCGCGCACATAACCCATCATGCCCCCGACTTCGATCCAGTCCCCTTTTGAAATCGGGCGCTCGATCAGCAGGATAATGCCTGACACAAAATTCGACACGATGGTCTGGAGGCCAAAGCCAATCCCAACCGACAATGCCCCTGCCACAATCGCAAGAGATGATAAATCTAACCCAGCGGAGGAAATCGCGACCAGTGCCGCTAGGAAAATACCAACATATCCGGTGCCCGAGACAATCGCATTTTGACCACCTGGGTCAATTTTTGTCTTTGGTAAAAGCGAGCTGCGCAAACTGCCCTGAATGAAACGTGTCGCACTATAGCCAATGAAAAATACGACAGCAAAGGTGATAAAGGCTGTTGGTGAAATTCGCGTATCGCCGATCTCAAAACCATTGAGAAGCTTGCGCCACAAGTCAAACAGATCCGCATCCCGTACGCCCCAAACACGCGCCAAGAGAGGCATCGCAGCAAAGCTTAGCAAAAACCCAATCAGCACCGCCCCAAGGGTTTCTTTTGCTTCTGCGCCTTTGCCAGAAATCAATCCATAGAAATCAATCAGAAAACGATGCAAAACGAGGAACGCTGCGATCAACGCGAGTGTTTGAATTGCGGGATAAATCATAGCCTCTGCGGCAGCCATAAATCCCAAACTCGCCAGGATGGGTGAGACAAATCCTAAAAGATATGCGCCTCTGCGGACAAAATTCAAAATGAATCCTGCTCCCGCGGCCAGCGTTCGGCCAGCTTCAGTCTCGCTCACACTCTCATCACGGTTATCTCGTGCACGTTGCCCTTCACCGATCCGTCGCAATTGCAGCAAAACCAGTGCTGCAATCACAATCAACGGAAAGCGTAGAACCGCCAGCGCACCGTCTGAAAAAGAGGTCGTATGTTCAAATGCACCCAGCACGTCTTTCAGGACCAAAAGAAGCGCCAGCACATCCAGCAATGAACGTGACTTTAACGCGTTCTCAGGGTCAACAGGCAATAGCGCACTGCTAGCACCAGACAAGAACAGCTGCTTGCTCAGCCAACGAAATGCAAGAAGCGTCAAAGCCCAGCCCGGCACCTCGAGTAATAATAAGGTGCCTCTAACCCCAAGTAGATCGGAAACATCGATCACAAAAGTGATCACTACGATACCAGCATAGGGCAAGAACACCTGCAGCAAAGAGGCAACAAAGCTCCAAACGCCCGTACCTTTCCAATGCTTATTCCGAAAATAAGATGCCCCCTTCACCGCAAGCTTGCGCCCACCAACCAACAAGATCAGCGCTATAACAAGCGATATGGCCAACGACGGCCAAGTAGCTCCAATGTTACGGCGCACCGCACTTGAGCTCAATTGACCTTTCACCTCCCCCAAGACCGCATTGATCCCATCCTGCAACGCGGTGATTGCGCTGGGCCAATTTTCCGGATTAATTGGCACTGGACCACGCTCTAGCAAAACGGTCTTACGGCGCTCGCGAATGATATCATCAACTTCAATTACAAGGCCGTTTGCGCGCAATGCGGCCTCTTCCGCAATAATACGAGGCACACGCAGGTTTGCCAGCCGGGTCGTCAGGCGGCGGCGCAACTCGGCCAGATCTTGAGGTTCATCTACACCCTCTTCGGGCGCGTTACCCAATGCAGCAACCTGCGCTTCAAGCGTTTCGATCCGGCTTTGATTTTCAGTCTGCGCCTCGCGAAATCTATCACGAAATTCAACCAGATCTTCGCGCAATTGTTCGAGCGCAGCCGTCGATGCGCGATTGGCGTCAATCACACCTTCGGCACGTTGCGCAGTCTTGAGCCAAGACTGATAAAACACCTGTGCATCCGTCAACGGTGCTTCAGCAGCCGCTCCTGGCACGGTCACCACTTGTGCGTGAATCGGGGATGCGTTTAAAAAGCAAAGGCTGGTCAACACGACCAGCCCCACACAAAACGTTTGCAACGTTCTACAAATGAAAATCATGTTTCCTCGAAAACTCCGGGAATAGACGCAGGTGTATGGTTCATCCAGTCTGGGACGGGTAACCCTTTATCTCGCAGGAAATCTGGATTGAACAGTTTTGACTGATACCGTGTACCGTAATCACACAAGACTGTCACGATGGTATGTCCTGGCCCCAATTCACGCGCAAGGCGCACTGCACCTGCGATGTTAATACCCGACGACCCTCCCAAGACCAGACCTTCTTCGTGCAACAGGTCAAAGACATAAGGCAGCGCTTCTGTGTCTTCAATTTGATAGGCGTGATCTGGTTTAAACCCTTCCAGGTTTTTGGTGATACGCCCCTGCCCGATGCCTTCGGAAATAGAGGAACCGTTGGAAGCCAGTTCACCGGTCGTGTAAAAAGAATAAAGCGCAGCCCCCATCGGATCTGCCAGACCAATCTTCACACCTTTGGGCTGCAATGCTTCGGCAACACCGGCGAGTGTTCCCCCAGATCCGCAAGCACAAATAAAGCCATCGACCTTACCACCGGTCTGTTCCCAGATTTCTGGACCAGTGGTTTCAACATGCGCCTGACGGTTTGCTGTATTGTCGAATTGGTTGGCCCAGACCGCACCATTTGGTTCAGTCTTTGCTAATTCTTCAGCCAGACGGCGTGAATAATGCACATAGTTGTTTGGGTTGCGATAAGGTGCCGCGGGCACCTGAACCAGCTGTGCCCCTGCAAGACGCAGCATGTCCTTTTTCTCTTCGGATTGGGTTTCTGGGATCACAATGACCGTCTTGAACCCCATAGATGCGCCAACCAAGGCAAGCCCAATCCCAGTATTTCCAGCGGTACCTTCGACAATTGTTCCACCGGGTTTCAGGTCTCCACGCGCAATCGCATCCCGAATGATATAAAGCGCCGCACGGTCTTTGACCGACTGGCCCGGGTTCATGAACTCAGCCTTGCCGAGAATTTCACAACCGGTCTCATCTGACACCTTATTCAGGCGGATCAGTGGAGTGTGGCCAACAGCATCGGCCAGATCACGTGCAATGCGCATGGTATCCCTTTCAAACTTTCACACAGATGTAGCGAAGGGAGAACGCTTTCACAAGGTATCGCAAGGCAGATCCCCTTTGTAAGAACGTTGTTCCAACTACTGTAAATTTGCGCGAATACGATCCCGATGACGGGCCAACCACAAGGCTGTTGCGACCAGCGGCATGTCTTGATAGCGCTGCTTGTCCACACCTTCCATCAGAGCATCAAAGCTTAGGATCTGGCGACGGATATCTTCGCCCTCGCTCGCAAGCCCTCCGCCGCCTGCGACATTTTCCAAACTGCCTGTTCCAACAAAGAGATAGACCAGCTCACCTGATGCACCGCTGGAGGAATAGGTTCGCCCGGCACTATCCAAGTGTTCAATCACAATCCCAGCTTCTTCAAGCGCTTCCCTGCGGGCTGCCTGCTCTGGGGTTTCACCGGGGTCAATCAGACCTGCAACAGGTTCCCACATCCAAGGGTTCGTTTCTCCTGCAATGTAGGTGGCCGCCCGAAACTGCTCAACCAGTAAAACTTCATCCCGGATTGGATCATAAGGAAGAATAGCCGCTGCCTGACCAACAAGGAAAGACGCCCGATTCATCGTCTCAGACCACGTGCCATCATAGCGACGATGCTGGAAATCGATCTCCTCCAGCGCAAAGAAATTCATATAGGGACGTTTTCGCGCATGTACCCGAACGTGTTCTGATAACGGATGCGCTGGATCTTCTGGACGGCTTTTTTGATCCACCCAAGCGGCGGCGCGCAGATGTATTGCAATCAGGCCACCTGCAACCTCTGATGCAGGTTTCTGGCCATGATATGCCATAATTTCCTCGGCCGCACGCAAAGTCAGAGAAAACCACGTTTCACGCCACGTGGAAGCCTGCCAAGGTTCTTTTTGCAACGATACTGTATCTGCCCGCGTATAAATCTCGACTGTATGAGACGCACCCGCACTGCATACAACTGTTGCTGTTGACCACAGATGGCCTGTTGCCTCCAAATAGTAGGACAGGCACGCCTGATCGCTATCCGTCGCATTGAACAGCACGCCAGATGTCTGCTCCCCTCTAGAGAAGCCAAGAATCGGCGCATTCGCACCATCTGCGCATCGCAACTGGTAATCTGGTAAAACCGCAGAGGTCATTTCCACACCGATGACTGCACGCCCCAAGACCTGCTCCAGCAGTGGACGCTCACACAATGGACCGCAAATAAAGATTTTAGACAATTCGTTAATCCTATGAAGGCCTACTTCCAGCGTTTTGAGGCGCTTTCTGTCAGAACTCCCACGATGCAGCCCCCGATCGCAAGCGTTCCAAGCACGGCTGGAACTGAAATCAGGAATAAATAATCCACAGAGATTGTAAAAATAGCACCCAGCGCATCGAATGGGCCGTCAAAGCGATGGCGCATTGCCAGACGGAACATTTCATTGGAACCTTGCGCCAATAATCCAAGCCCCAACAAAAGTGCTGTTCCGGTCAATCCATTATTTAGGCCTGACACCAATCCACGACCGATCCGACGGTTGAAATAAAACCAGCCCACAAAAACACCCAAAGCCATATTCAATGGAAAAAAATAGCCCATATCCGTGCCCTCTGGCAGCAAAGGAACAATTTGCACAGAAGTGATATAAGCAAGAATAGCCAGCAGCACAGCGGCTATCAGTCTGGGTGCAGTTGGCATGGCGATCTTTCAGTTACCGATGAGAAATTGTGATCTGTGTCACATCACAGGTTCCCGCTTTAAACGCAGCAGCGCAAGAGGTCAGATAAAAATTCCACATTTTGCGGAACCGTTCATCAAATCCCAGTTCGCTGATAACATCCCAACGGGTGTTGAATGTTTCATGCCAGCGCCGCAGCGTTTGGTCATAGCTGCTGCCAAACTCGATAGAGTTCACCACATTCAGTCCCGCGCGTTCAACCTGCTGATGCAGAACTCCAGGACTGGGCAACATCCCTCCGGGGAAAATGTGTTTCTGAATGAAATCAATACCTTTGCGATAGATATCCCACCGGCGATCTGCGACAGTGATAATCTGTAATGTCGCTCGACCTTGTGGCTTTAATCGATTGCGAATGGTATCAAAATAGGTGGGCCAATACTGTTGTCCAACGGCTTCAAACATCTCGATCGAGACAATGCCATCATAGGTTCCTTTGACATCGCGATAATCTTGAAGACGCAGATTAACTTGATCAGATAACCCATTCTTTTCAATACGCTGCTGTGCAAAGTTAAGTTGTTCTTTACTGATCGTCAGACCTGTCACATGCAGCCCCCGTTCACGCGCTGCATATTCCGCAAAACCACCCCATCCGCATCCAATCTCAAGAATATGGTCTCCGGGCTTTGCCCCCATTTGATCAATCATCGAGGCGTATTTTTCTTGTTGAGCCCGCTCTAGGCTTTCTTGGCCATTTATGAACTTGGCACTGGAATAGGTCATCGTATCATCCAACCACAATTCGTAGAAATCATTCCCTAAATCATAGTGATACGAGATGTTCTTACGCGCCTGACGTCGGTGGTTTCGGTTCAGCCAGAACCGAAAACGCTCATATGCTCGCGCAAGGCCTTTTCCCGGAAATCCATCATAGACAGTATCCGCGCCCTCATGCACCAGATCCATAAATGCCTGTAGGTCACTGGTGCTCCACCAGCCTTCTAAATAGGCATCTGAAAAGCCGAGATCACCTTCCCGAACAAGGCGTGCAAAACAATCCGGATGATGGATGTGCAAATCCGCAGCAGGCCCCGATCGTTGTCCGATTGCGCGAAATATGCGCCCATCTTGCAGATGTATATCAAGTTGCCCTGTTTCCATTTGCGAAACCGCGCGAAAGACATGGGTAAAATAGCGCGGAAGATCCGGCTGCCCTTCGGTGGATGTCAGATACATATCTCTTCCCCCTTTGTCTGCTGGTATAACAAAAGGCTAGGACGAGATTTTAAATCTGGCAAGGATCACGTGAGATGGTTTTACGTCAGCTGTTCTGTCGCAAAGCCTGATATGCCTCAAGCGCACGCGCCCGTCCTGCAGCTAAATCTAACATGGTTTGGCATCTTTGTTGTTGTGCCGACAGGCACCAACGACGAGGAATGGCCTCAAAGAAATCAAGCGCAGTTTGAGGCGGAGCTTCCTGCCCCTCAGCCAACCAACGACGGCAATAATTTCCTGATCCATCATACGTCTTGCGCTGTGTTTCAGGATTAAAGATTCGAAAAAAAGGTGCTGCGTCAGGACCAGAGCCTGCAACCCATTGCCAGCCCATGGCGTTGCTTGCAGGATCCCAGTCCACCAGACAGTCACGGAACCAGTCAGCACCAATTTTCCAATTTATCATCATATGCTTACAAAGAAAACTTGCCACAACCATACGGGCACGGTTGTGCATTTTTCCCGTCGTATACAGTTCACGCATGGCGGCGTCGATAAGGTCAAATCCCGTCTGTCCTTGCTGCCAGCGCAAGACGTCATCTCCTTGTCCATCCTGCCACGAAAACGCATCCCAGTCTGGCCGCCAATTCTGGCTAATCATTTGTGGCGTATGGTACACGAGATGTGTTGCGAACTCGCGCCAAATCACCTCTTTGCAGAACTGCTCAGCCCCCGCCAATCCGCGCGCAAGCCCCGCTTGCCCAACACTCCAAAGACGAAGCGGACTGACCTCGCCCCAGGCTAAATGATCAGAAAGATCAGACGTCGCTTGAGCAGCCAAAATATTGCGTGACTCGTTGTATGAGGCCAGACTCTGATCACAAAAATCAGAAAGTTTACGCAAAGCGACCTCCTCGCCCACTTCGCAATACCTTGCCAGAACGGCAGCCCCTCTGTTCATTGGACTCGAAAAATCAAGATCCTCAAACGTCAGACTGCGTGGCCAGTGATCCAATCCACGCAGAGATCGCGGTGCGTCTGTAAGGCTTGCCACTTCACGCCCACGTACCGCTTTCCAAAAGGGGGTAAAGACTTTAAATGCGCCACCTGTTTTTGTTTCCACTGTCCAGGGCTCAAACAACATCCGCCCGGCATAAGATCGGGCTTCTACCCCCTGCGCTTTTAGGCCAGCCTTGACCTTGGTATCCCGTTCAATTGCTTCAGGATCATATAGCCGTGACCAATAGACTGCATCAGCTCCAGTTTCGGCGCACAGCTTTTGAAAGGCTTGCAATGCATCACCAGTCGTCAAAGTGAGGCCTAAACCGAGGCCTTGCAGACGCTGTTGCAACGCGTGCAGCCCCTGCCCCAATCGCCATTTGGCCGCGGCGCCGAGCGCGCGCTCATGTTCATCAAAAACGTAGACCGGGACAACTGCCCGGCCTTTTGCTGCAATTGCTTCAAGAACCGTATTATCTGCAAGGCGCAAATCTCGACGGATCCACCAGATAATGGGCGGCGCACTGGATGTCATGTCATATTCAGAGGTGACGATCCAAAGCCTTCATCAGCTTGGTCACCTCTGCCTCAGTTGTGTAATGGGTAAAACTGATACGAAGAACACCGCGATCTGGATC
The DNA here is from genome assembly GCF_900102795.1 of Epibacterium ulvae. Lineage (GTDB taxonomy): Bacteria > Pseudomonadota > Alphaproteobacteria > Rhodobacterales > Rhodobacteraceae > Epibacterium > Epibacterium ulvae. The sequence goes on from NZ_FMWG01000003.1 coordinate 333,297, forward strand.
AACGCCAAGCGCCTGCAGCAAGCGAACCGCATAAAAATTGCCTGCACCGACCATAAGGCCTTCTTTGGCGAGTGCTTTTGCGATTTCAACGGGGTCTTTGTGTGTCTCTAGAGCGACCGTCGGGGCACGTCGGCTTGCATCATCTGGCCCAAGCAAGCGTACACGGTCATCACTTGCCAGCATATCAAGGAGCGGCTGCAACAGCTTGACCTCATGCGCCCGCATAAGATCGTGCACAAAAGAACCAGTTTCAACGGGATTGTTCGCGACACAGCCGTGGTGCGTGGCAAAGGCCTCAAAATAATCAACCAGTCCTGACATGGCAGCAACCTGCGCATGATCTGGCCCCGCTGGGGTGAACCGTTTGTAGAGCACATCACCGTTAAAGTAATGTCCCTGGTTCGGAAGTAGGTTTCCAATCCCCTTCCTGACCACCATCACACCTTGATGCGGACCATATACTTTATAAGCTGAAAACAAATAGATATCAGCGCCGAGTTCTTCCACGTTCGGCAGTCCATGTGGTGCATAAGAAACCCCATCAACACACACGAATGCTCCCGCAGCATGTGCAATCGCGGTCAATTCAAGTACAGGGTTAATCTCTCCCACGATATTCGAGCAATGCGGGAAACACACCAAACGAACGTTCTCGTCCAGAATGTTTTGCAGATCATCTGGATTTAGACACCCCGTTTCTGGATCCACTTTCCATTCTCGCACCTCGATCCCATCTTCGGCAAGACGTCGCCATGGACCTGTGTTGGCCTCATGGTCCTGATTTGTGACCACAATAGCTTCACCGGGTTTCAGTAACTGGCGCACAGCTTGAACCAAAACATAGACATTTTGCGTGGTGGAGGGGCCAAAGCTCAGCTCGTCGGTCTGCACCCCCATCTGCGCAGCCAGACGCGCACGGGCTTCGTCCATCTCTGCACCCGCATCTTGCGATGCACCATAGACGCCATAGGGCTGTACTTTGCGCTGCGTATAAAACCGATTCAACCGATCTAGGACCGGTCTGCACATATACGATCCACCTGCATTTTCAAAAAAGGACTGATCAGCAAGAGGTTCTTCTGTAAACGCAGGAAAACAGCTTCTTACAAATTCTACATCAAGATCCGACACGTCTCATAACCTCTTGCATAAACAGTCTTAAATACGCTGCACAGCATCATAGCAGCTGCATCAAAATTGGCGAAACAATGCTGCGCATCAAGGTCTTTTTTGTCGAAAAGATATTCCTCTCGGGTTTCAGGCATTTACGTCAACAACAATGCGTCCTTTTACCTGCCCGGCCAGAATATCCCGCCCCAGTTGTGGCAAATCAGAGAGCTGGGCGACCTGTATCATCGATTCCAGTTTTTCAAGTGGCAGGTCTTTTGCCAACCGCTCCCAAGCAACCCGTCGATTTTCATAAGGTTGGAGCACCGAATCAATCCCTAAAAGATTCACCCCCCGCAATAAAAACGGGATGACAGAGGCAGGCAGATCTGCTCCACCTGCTAAACCAACAGCGGCCACAGAGGCCCCGTACTGCATCTGCCCAAGAATGCGCGCCAGCATTGAACTACCAACTGCGTCGATACACCCAGCCCAGGCTTCGCTTTCTAATGGGCGCTTTACGGTTTCACTCAGACTGCTGCGCGGCACCAGTTGAGTGGCCCCCAACGCACGCAGGTAAGATTCAGTCTCGGGGCGCCCGGTAACCGCAGCGACATCATATCCTAAATTGGCCAAAAGAGCCGTCGCAACAGACCCAACTCCACCTGCTGCCCCAGTCACCAACACAGGTCCCGCGCCCGGTTTCAGACCCTGTTTTTCAAGCCCCAAAACAGCGAGCATCGCAGTAAATCCTGCGGTTCCAACCGCCATCGCTTGACGTGGTGTTAGGCCTTCGGGCAATGGCACCAACCAATCAGCGTTCACACGCGCCTTTTGACTATAGCCGCCCCAATGCATCTCGCCAACACGCCAGCCGGTCAAAACAACCTTGTCTCCGGGAGTAAAGCGCGCATCCTGCGAAGCTTCAACAGTTCCGGCAAAATCAATCCCAGGAATATGCGGATAAGACCGAACAAGGCCCCCACCAGCCCCCAGACACAAACCGTCTTTGTAATTTACTGTAGAATAATCAACCGCCACCAACACATCGCCTGCAGGCAAGTCATCGATAGAAAGAGATGTAATCCGCGCCTCTGTGTTTCCAGTTTCAGTGTTTTTATCGACTAGCAATGCGTTAAACATGCGTTCCTCCCATGAACCGCCCATTCATCGTCAGTAAAGCAAGATTTGATACAAAAAGCACGTAGAACGCAGCGATAAATCCAAAGTTCTCAAACAAATCTCTTCATTAGAAAAACGTGTTTTTCCTCTTTAACTCCCGTGCTCAAACGCATATATTTTCTATGTTCCCTCGGGAACTATGGACATAAATGCGCTCGTAATAAACGGATCGGACCCGGGGGCGGTACCCGGCGTCTCCACCATATATCCTTCATTTGAGGATCTTGGGGACGAAATAGGATCGACGGACGTCTAAAGGGGTTAGCTTTGTCTCGGCTGTCTGCCACCGTTATCGGCGAAACTTGTACAATTGCAAATGACAATCGTGCTCCGGCAATGGCAGTTGCAGCGTAAGCTGTAAATGTCGCCGAAACTTAAGTCCTTACGCCTAGCCGCGTAAGGCGGGGTTCGCAGGTACCTGGCAACAGAAACCTGCACTTCCTTCTCTGATGACCTTTCTACATTATCAGCTGCACCAGCCTCGAAATGCAATGCGCGCCCCTCCGCATTACTAGTTTTTGCTATTTTCACGCTACATATTTAAAGGGTAACGAATGCAGACTTGTCTAAGCGTTTAATCTCCTTAAGGTATATTGGTGTCGAGAGGTACGATTTAGGAGCGACTACGATGTCTATAAAAACTGACCTAATGCTCCAATACTACCGAGATGTTTGGGAAAATGGTGAGCTCGAAAAAATCGAAAGTTATTTCACCCCACAAGATCATGATCAGTACATCGTAGAAGGAAAAAAGATCGTACCCAGTGAGATCCGGGAATGGGTCAGTATAATCCGAAGCTTTGTAACTGACATAAAGGTCACGGTTTTACAGTCTGTTGAAGAGGGTGACTGGCTTGCATTGATGCTCCGCATTGATTGTTTACGCGTAGACACAAGAACTCCGGTCCGTGTTCATCAACAAATTATGTTCCGCTTTGACGGCAACCTAAAGGCGGAAAGCTACCCGTTTTTTGATTTTCTCAATTTTTTCGAGCAACTGGGGCAACTACCCGAAGATGTTCACGCACTACTACTAGCGGGCACAAATCTGGATTAGGAACACACACGACCACTAATTTCATCGCCTGTACGTTCCGACCAAAAGCCTTCATCTAGACGGCCTCTTGGCTACTGCAGTAGTGCCAGGAGAGAGTTTCATGCTGAAACTCATCCTTGCACCTTTTACCACCACTTCAAAGCAAACATTGCTTGAAAGACATTGCAGTAAAACCAAAACAAGATCCGTTCGCGGCCTGAACAACAATAGCACCGATCAGGTTCGTTCCCCTACATTCCCGCTGCACCGAAACATGGTATTTTCACACGAGAAATACCCTCTAGAAAAGTGAACCACTTTACATAATAAGTTTTTGATAAAAAGTAAAAAATATCTAGAAAAACCCATCACTTTGCGACAGGTTTACGAAGAAGAGTGCCGAAGGTGTTTCATGCACACTAAAGCTCTCATCGTTGAGGCAAATACTTCGCGTTGCGTAAGGAATAAGTATAATGACTGCAACAAACAAAGAGCTGCTGGAAACATACCTTGATGAGGTCTGGTGCAAAGGAAACACTCACAAAATCAAAGATTTTTTAGCGATCGACCATGATATTAAAGGTACATATTATGATGGCGTAATGTCCATCGAAGACCTTACAGCACAAACCCATGCATTACATGCATTGGTCCAAAACCCGCACTACACAATCACGCATGCTGTGGAACAAGAAGACACAATCTCTATTCGTGCGCTGTTCACACTCACTGCAGCACACAATACTGGGCAGTCCTTTACCATCCAAGTACACTTATTTATGCGCGCCAAAGATGGAAAAATTGCCGAACTTTCAAGTTTGATTGACATGATGAGCCTATTTGAACATCTTGGGCAGCTTCCCTCAGACGTGTTGCCGATCTGCATGACAGGACAAAGGCTCAGATGGGCAGAGGAAAGTTTGGAGCTGGAAAACTAAGCCAAAATTCCGGCTCGGACAGCGTGCATAAAGATGGCAATCAGGTCAGGAGTTTTCATAGATATATGGGCCATGGGGCGTCATAGAATTTTTCAAATCCAGTGATATCGGTCAATGACGACACAAATCTGCCAACAGTCTTTGTGAAAGAACTCCAATGCCAGTTGATTTTCCCGCGTTATTTCGATGTTTTCTACGCATCGGATTCCTTAGTTTTGGCGGGCCTGCTGCGCAAATAGCGTTGATGCATCAGGAGTTGGTCGAAAAACGCAAATGGCTGAATGAAGATAGCTTTCTACGTGGCCTGTCCTTTTGCATGCTTCTGCCTGGCCCCGAGGCGATGCAATTGGCCACCTACATCGGCTGGCGATTAAAAGGCACAGTCGGAGGATTGATCGCGGGTCTTCTCTTTGTATTGCCCGGCAGCCTGGTCATCAGTTTGCTTTTATTCGCTTATGTCAGCTATCACGATACATCTTGGGCTGAAGGCGCATTTCTTGGCATCAAGGCCGCTGTTGTCGCAATAATCCTAAAAGCCCTGATCGGACTATCACGTAAAGCGCTAAATGGGTCGATAGATATACTGATCGCGGGCATGGCGCTCCTTGCCTTGTTTCTGTTTGGCCTTCCCTTCCCTGTCGTCATACTCGCAGCTGGCAGCATCGGATTTTTTGTTCGCCACACTCAGGCGAATTATGAACAAAAGCTGACGGTCCATATAACCCCTCGCATCCGGGCTATTTTGTCATGGGCTGCGCTCTGGCTCATTCCATTGATATTGCTCTCTATTGTTGGGGCCCCTTTTTTAGCCGCAATAGGTTGGTTCTTTGCAAAGCTTGCAGTGGTAAGCTTTGGCGGCGCGTATGCAACTCTCGCATACATGAGCCAAACTGTTGTTTCACAACAAGAGTGGATCAACCAAGGTCAGCTACTGGATGCACTGGGTCTCGCAGAAACAACACCCGGCCCGCTGGTTTTGGTCACGCAATTTATTGCGATGCTCGCAGGCCATATCGAGGGTGGGTGGGATAGCGCATTCGCCGCTGGTCTGATTGCGCTTTGGGCGACGTTTATTCCCTGTTTTCTTTGGATATTCGCGGCGGCCCCATATGTAGAGACACTCACTGAACATCCCCGCATCGGACCAGCGCTTCAATCCATTTCGGCCTGTATCGTCGGTGTTATCGCCAATCTTGCAATGTGGTTCTTAATATCTCTGATATTTCGTCATGTATCCACAGTTGAGTTCGGTGCTATGTCACTTCTTTGGCCAGACATGTCCTCCGTGGACCCAATAGCTCTTTTATTGGTGTCTGTCGCACCTATGATCTTATGGGTCGTGAAAGGGAGTTTATGGCTCTTTCTACCACTAATGGCGATAGTTTCGCTGCTGCTACAATAGCTTATTCCGATGCACTATCGCATATCTCATATTAGTTTTTACACAAATCCCGCTTTGCAGTGTTGTGATTCCGCGCGTGATCCTCTTTAGTTCCGGCAAATTTCATCTATGCTAGGCGCAAAGACAAAAGGGCGAACACCATGACCCGTGAAATCGATTATGGCAATTTGATGCACACAGCGATGCGCAGTTTAATTAAGACTGTGCTTCAAGATGTTGCTGACAACGGCCTTCCTGGCAATCACCACTTCTTTATCACCTTCGACACCAACCACCCCGACGCCCAGCTGGCGGATTGGTTAAGTGACCGCTATCCCGGCGAGATGACGATCGTCGTGCAGCATTGGTTCGACAATCTTGTGATTGATGATGATGGGTTTGCCATCACGTTGAACTTTGGCGACAATCCTGAGCCACTCTACGTTCCACTGGATGCTATTGCGACGTTTGTTGATCCTTCGGTTGAATTCGGCCTGCGCTTTGAAAGCGCTGAGCATGACGACGAAGACCTGGAAGACAGCATCGTGACTGAACTTGAAGATATCGCGAGCCGAGAAAGTGAACCAAAACCCGCCACTGAAAAGAAAGACGCGGATGTTGTTTCACTAGACAGCTTCCGCAAGTAAAACCAAAGCTAAACGACTTCTTCAAAAGAGGCGGCTGTAGTTCACAGCCGCCTCTTTTGCATACACATTCAAGGGTTATTGCAAACGCTCAAGAAAGCTTTGTACGCTGACCAGCGGCATCCCATTCCTATGAGATTTAAAATCCAGCATCAGCCCACCTTCAACAAGTGTGCGGTCATATTGCTGGATATCGTAGTTCCCATCAGGATCGATAAACAGTGAATACACGGTGAGGGTATCCCCTATAATCCGCCCCCAGACATAAGGTTCACCTTTCAGCGGGTTTAATGGAACGGCGTGACCAAATACATTATGGCGCATAGCTGCTGCAAAGATGCCTTCACGATCGCTTGGTCGAAATTCAACCTCGTAAGATTTGTTCTTTAGGCTTCCATCCTGACGCACACGCCCTGTCGTCCATTTTACCCAAAAACTTCCTTCGCCATCTCGAATCTGGACCTGCAAATGCCGTGTTTCAGCTTCACCAAGGGCGTTGGTCAAATGAGCTTCACCAGTATAGACACCCACAAACCTTGATATTTCCGACGTCGCAAAGGTTGCTTGCGTGGAAAGCGCAAGGAAAAATCCAAAAAGCAGTGCCAAAACTGCAAAACACCCGCGCGGCACTAGAGAAAGCGCGATACCCTTTGCGGAATTATGTGTTCCATATCCGGCATGTCGCATAGTCAAAGGCATCTCCACTTTGGTCTCATAGTTACAATAGTACTCCGTATATCCATATCTAGTTTAAGTAATTAACTTTACACGAGACACAATAGGGTGAACTTAAATCAACCGCACGCGATTTAAAGCTTTCCCTAATTTAGCGGCGCTTTCGCCAATTGAACCGTACCGCACAGTGCGATACATGCCTACAAAAGCCCTTATTAGACGGAGAGGAGACACCATGTCTGAAACTCGCACCGAAACAGACAGCTTTGGCCCGCTAGACGTACCTTCTGAAAAATACTGGGGCGCGCAGACGCAGCGCTCGATCATGAACTTCCCCATTGGCTGGGAAAAGCAGCCGGTCGCGATCGTGCGTGCACTTGGCGTGATCAAAAAAGCCTGTGCAATGGCGAACAAGGAAAGCGGAAAGCTGGACGCCAAGATTGCGGATGCGATCATTCAGGCTGCGGGTGAAGTGTTTGAAGGTAAGTTTGACGATAACTTCCCACTGGTGGTTTGGCAGACGGGCTCTGGCACGCAATCCAATATGAATTCAAACGAAGTCATCGCCAACCGTGCGATTGAAATACTAGGCGGTGTTATTGGCTCTAAAGACCCGGTTCACCCCAACGACCATTGCAACATGGGCCAGTCCTCTAACGACACCTTCCCCACAGCAATGCATATTGGTGCCGCCATGACAGTGCGTGACGTACTGTTGCCCGGCTTGACCAAACTCGCCGAAGGTTTGGAAGCCAAATCTGAAGAGTTCAAAGACATTATCAAAATCGGCCGCACCCATACGCAGGATGCAACGCCACTGACACTGGGCCAGGAATTTGGCGGCTACGCGCACCAAATCCGCCAAGGTATCGCACGTGTAGAAGCCGCCCTGCCCGGCATCTACGAGCTAGCGCAAGGTGGCACCGCTGTTGGGACTGGTCTGAACACTCAACACGGTTGGGGCGAAACCGTTGCAGCACACATGGCTGAAATCACCGGCCTGCCCTTTGTCACGGCGCCAAACAAATTTGAAGCGCTGGCGGCCCATGACGCGATGGTCTTTATGTCTGGCGCTTTGGCAACCGTCGCAGGCGCGATGTATAAGATCGCCAACGATATCCGCTTTTTGGGCTCTGGCCCGCGTTCTGGCTTGGGCGAGTTGATCTTGCCTGAGAACGAGCCCGGTTCATCCATCATGCCTGGTAAAGTGAATCCCACACAGGCCGAAGCAATGACCCAAGTGGCCGCGCATGTCATGGGCAACAATGCTGCAATGACCTTTGCAGGCAGCCAGGGTCACTTTGAACTAAACGTCTACAACCCAATGATGTCTTACAATCTGCTGCAATCCATGCAGCTGCTGGGTGATGTAGCGGACAGCTTTACCGAGCGTATGCTGAACGGCATCAAGGCGAACGAGCCACGCATTGAAAAACTGATGAAAGAGTCCCTGATGCTGGTGACAGCGCTGGCACCAACCATTGGCTATGACAATGCCACCACCGTTGCAAAAACAGCCCATAAAAATGGCACCACTTTGAAAGAAGAAGCCATCGCATTGGGGTTTGTAGATGCCGAAACTTTTGACGCAGTTGTGCGTCCTGAGCAGATGATTGGTCCAAAAGACTAATGGATAAACCGGTCAACCTAAACCGGTTTAGAAAACAAAAAGCGCGGGCTGAAAAAAAGGCCCGCGCTGATCAAAATGCAGTGACATTTGGCAGAACCAAGGCTGAGAAAGATCTGGACAAAGCCCGCAATGTCCAAAGCCTTCACAAGCTAGATCAGCACAAGCGCAGTGACGAGAAGCAGGATTCAAAGACATGAGCCTGCGCCCAAAAAAACATTCGCTGACCTTACGTGGCCATCGCACTTCTGTTTCCTTAGAGGACGATTTTTGGAACGCATTTCGCAAGATTGCTGCGCAAGACGGTCGTGCAATCAACGAACTCGCAGCTGAAATTGATGAAACACGCGGAGAAGACTGCGGGCTTGCCTCCGCCATTCGATTGTTTGTCCTTCATCACTTGCAAAGCAGGCGATCATGACCCCGTTTTCGTTTGCATACTTTCAATCATATTCAAAACCTGACGGCGTGGTAGCAGCGGCGTAATCCAGTTCAGCAGAAACGCCAGACGACCTTCGTTTATGGCTATTAATTTGCCCTTCTGCATGGCGTCATATCCGCATTTTGCAACCGAAGCAGGTGTCGCTCCTTTTTGTGCGGCAAGCCCCGTGTTTTCCAAACCGGCAGCGGCAACAAATTCCGTATGCACCAAACCGGGGCACAGCGCGGTTGAAGTTATCCCCGCTTTGCGCATTTCTTGATCAATAGATTGGCTGAACGACGTTACAAAGGCTTTGGTCGCGAAATACACTGCTTGATTAGGCCCGGGCATAAAGCTTGCAGTGGATGACACCTGCAACATTTTCCCACCGCCACGCGTTTTCATTTCATTTCCAAACAGATAACTTAGTGCCACGAGTGCGGACACATTCAAGTCAATCATAGCCAGTGTTTTTTCTAGGTCTGCATTCAAGAATGGGCCATGCCCACCGAAACCTGCGTTGTTGATCAAAATGCCAACATCCAATCCCTTGGTTTTAACCGTCTCAAACAAAAGCTTTGCTTGTTCAGACGTGCCCACATCCATCGCAATCACGGTAACAGCCACGCCATGTGCTTTTTCTAACTCAGCTTTCAGCGCTTGCATCGGAGGTTCACGACGCGCAACGAGGATCAGGTTTCCCCCTTTAGACGCATGATACCTTGCGAATTCAGCACCAATTCCTGATGACGCACCGGTAATCAAAGCTGTGGGGGTCATAATTTTCTCCAGAACTCGACACTTTCGTTTTGCTAAGCTAGGCACTCACATGTGAAATTCAACAGTTGTTGACGCAATTTATTACCGACATAATTAACCATTATGAACGAACCTCTCACGACCAAAGAAAAACTCTTGATTGCAGCCCGAGACCTTTTCTGGACGCGCGGATACTCAAATGTATCGGTACGTGACATCACCCGTGCAGCCGGTGTAGATGCGGCACTTGTCTCACGGTATTTTGGTGGGAAAAAAGCACTGTTTGAAGCCACTTTAGAGCAAATCAATGGGTGGGAGGCACTTCAGGCCGAGCCTGACCAGATCTTATCTGCAGCAGTCGAGAGTTTTTCGCATCCTTATGATCCCAAAGCGGATACCTCCAATCCGTTTATTATGCTGATCACAAACGTCATTGATCCCATAATGGGCGATACAATTCGACAATTGGTGCATGATGAAATGGCCTGCCCTTTGGCAGATAAATTAGGCAGCAAGCATAAAGAAACTCAAGCTGCGCTGTTACTTTCAGTCTTATTTGGTGTGGCTTTAATGCGGAAGAATTTCCAGATTGAACCACTCAAAACAATGTCGCGCGACGCGTTGATTGAACACACAATACATTTGGGTCATGCAGCCCTCTCGTATAAAGACTAAGCCGAGGCTTCCCTCCGAGAAAGCCCCAACTGTATTCCGTCTTTGCCTCTTACTGTCAGATGGGCAACAGGCACCGGCGCGGGGGCAGAGATCAATGAAACACGATAGTCTTTTAGGATCATCGACAATAACAATACCCCCTCGACCATCGCAAATCCTGCCCCTGTACAGACACGCGCGCCGGTTGAAAATGGCATATACGCCTCTCTTTGGCATTTTTTCCCATTCTCGGTGGCCCATCGGTTAGGATCAAACCCGTCAGGATTGTCCCAAAGTTTAGTATGCCGGTGAAGATGCCAAGGGCTCAACACCATCTGTGATCCGGTGGGAATATCGCGCTCTCGAAAGCGTTCTGGGCAAGTCGACTCGCGCACCATCATTGGAACAGGAGGGAAAAGGCGTAATGTTTCGCGAAAAACGTCACGACTGATCTTAAGCTTTGACATGACTGCAAAATCAGGACCAGTGATCGCACCTGCCTCATCCGCGAGTTTGTCCTGCCATTCAGGATATTGTGCCATCAGGTACAGTGCCCACGCCAGCGCTGATGCGCTTGTTTCATGTCCTGCAAGAAAGAAAATAGCCACCTGATCAACCATCTCATCTGTTGTGAAATGATCTCCGGTTTCTGGATCTGCGGTTGACATGATTTTTGTTGCCAAATCATCCGGCGCAGTGCCCGCTTCGATTTCGTGCATACGGGTCTGCGTTAAAGTGGTTATAAGCCGCCGAATTTCAGCCGCGTTCTGCTTTGCTCCACGGTTAAAAAACCTTGGCATCCAACGCGGCAGCGGCAGGAATGCGCCAAGATTTAATATAGGCTGGCTGCGCTGGTAGTCACGAAAGCGGTGAAACACCTGAGATGCAAGTTCATCCTCAATCGGAATTGAAAACAACGTGCGAAAGATCACATCTGCCGCGAGGTGAGAGGTAATCTCTTCCACCTCAATCACGTCTTTCTCTGCCTCAAGCCGCTCTAGCGCTGCTTGTCCCGCTGCAAACATCGCAGGAAAGGTTTCTTTTATCCGTCCACCTTCAAAGGCTGGATCAATGATCCGTCGTTGACGTTTCCACGTCGCGCCGTTGGTCAAGAAAACAGAGTTCCCCAATAAAGGCCGCAACCCTTCAGCAATGCGATTGGATTTGGGAAAATCATCCGGTCGTTTTCGCAAAATCTGATCAACCAAATCCGGTTGGTTCACCAAATAAGATCTGAAAAAGGGCGTGCGAAATTCTGCCATCCACGCGCCATACAGCCGCGCGGGCTGGGCAGACAGAATGTCTTTACGAAAGAGCTTTAGATACTGAAACAGTGAAACACGATCAGCACGTGACGGAGGTTTAGGCGGCAAACGTTCCATTAGGCCCCACCAATCGATGTATATTTTGAGGCTGCAACATCAATGCGTGACTGGGATGGTTTACACCCGGCGAACCGCACGCCGAGCCTCTGTGGCCCAGCTGTAATCTGAAAATAGTCATACACGCCCGGCTGATCAAAGGCGCAGAGATATTGAAAATGCAGGCGAAAAAAACGCCATCTTAAAGCTTTCCATCGCTCAGGGCTCAAGGTCTGGGTAAACGCGGCTGACATCACCAAAGGCCATATCTGCCCCTCACGCGCAACCCCACTTACGGCAACCGGATCACACAGAGCAAAGGCACAACCGTCACCCGGTGCGGTAATATCAACCCAAGGAATGTCAGCCTGTTCTGACAGATATTGCAAATCGCCGCGCAGCCGTTGGGCGTTTGGGAGGAATGAAACCATGGGAACAACTTGGCCCAGACTGAGAAACGCCAAGCTAGGCCCTGCAGTAGGTAATCCTTGCCGTTTTAAATCTGCCAGGACAGATACACCAACATGCGCGCCAGATGAATGCCCCACCACCAAAACTTCATCCAGAGATTGATCAGAAAGAGCGGCGCGAATTTCTGATCCAAACACCTTCATGCGCTCTTCTAATTCAGGTGGGTTTGCCCCGCGCGAAGCCGCTGAATACGCATAATCATGCATCAGATAGTAAGCGTAGAACTTACCATCAAGGCGCTTACACCATTTCAAAAGTCGAATAGCTGTATATCCCCCTGCCCCCCAGGACAGCAATTTAATGATGCTCCAAACAGGTAGAACGAGACCCCATAGGATTTGAACAGAATAAGCGACTCCAATCGCAAGAAGTACGGCAAGAAGAAGCTGTAAAAGCAACATGCCGACCGGGTAAAGTGCGGCAATAACAGGACCTTTTCGCAACCAAGTTAATCTTCGCAGTGTTCCTGATGCAATATAGGTCCAAGCGGTGCGCCCCAGTTGAAGATAGGTGCCCGCAATCGAGGCCTCCATACTATCCCGCACGATATCAGACCACACAAGGACGTCAAAATCCGTCGCTGTCTCATGGCCTTGTATGTTGGATCTTACATGCCAGCCATACCGACCAGATGTTGTTCGAGGGCTCAACCCTATCTTATATTCTGAGATCTCCGCCTGTATTGCGCTTTCTTTGCGATAAAGTTCACGATAGCGCCGCGGATGAATAGGGTCATATCCCGGAATGTAGAAAACACGCCGCCGTTTCACCGGTCTTGCGTTGTCGTTTTCAAATCTATTCTCTTCGTTTGTCATGTCTGCCCCAAGACGCTTTAAGGCAACCATAATTCTACTTTCCGGCAAGAGTAAGGCCCCAGATCGGGGCCTTAGATTTGTAGATCAAACTGTGTTGGATTAGCCCAAAGTTGCCAATCCTGGGAATGTTTCGACCAGCCACCAGCTAAAGTTTGTAAAGAGCCCCGTCACCAACATGATCCCAACCAGCAGCAATAGACCCCCCATGGCTTTTTCGATCATCCCCATATGACGCTTTAGCTTGTTCATAATGGTCATGGAACGGTTCAGGAAAATCGCAGCCAAGAGGAATGGAACACCAAGGCCCATTGCATAGATCCCCAACAAAAAGGTGCCGCGTGCAACCGAGGCCTCAGAAGCCGCAAGAGACAAGATCGCGCCAAGCTGTGGGCCAATGCAAGGTGTCCAGCCAAACGCAAAAGCCAAGCCAAGCACATAGGCTCCAAGTGCAGACCCTCCTGATTTACCAGCCTCCACGCGCGCTTCGCGATCAAGAATAGGAATGCGGAAAATCGACAAGAAATGCAGACCAAAGATAATCACGACAACACCTGAGACTTGCGCGAAGAGCTCTTGGTTCTGAAGCACAAAAGCGCCAAATACCGATGCCGTAAATCCAAGGAGGAGAAATACCGTCGACAAACCAAGCACAAAGAACAACGCCGCGAGGATCGCCTTTTGACGTGCCGCAGAAGATCCTTGGATTTCACCAATCGAAACACCGCTCATATAGGCAAGATAGGGCGGAACAATCGGTAATACGCAAGGGCTGAGAAAACTGATAAGCCCGCCAATCAAGGCCACCAGCATGGCAGGGACAAGGCCTGCGTCTATGATATCAATTCCAAACATGCTTCACATTTAGACACGCTTTTGCTCCACGTCACGGGGGCAAGCGGTCACATCCTTGTGGACAGGCTGTAATATCCCTTTTATTTGACAAATATGACAGATCACACAATGACATTAGACACGATTGGGCTGTTGTGTCCTCTTCCCGTTTTAAAAGCGCGCAAGCAATTGAAATCCATGCAGATAGGTGCGGTTTTGCGCATGCTTGCCGATGACCCTGCGGCCATAATTGACGTTCCACATTTCTGCGCTGAAGCAGGGCATGAATATTTAGGACAGGAAGACGCCGAAAATCATCAGATCTATCTCATCCGCAAAACAACCTAGTCTGATCGCTTTGCTGTAAGGATCAGGGTATTCATACAAAAAAAGCGCGCTTCAAAAAGCGCGCCTTTTCTAATGTCTTCTTATCTTTGATTTAGCGAGACCACCAACCACGTCTTTTAGGCTTAGCCGGAGTAGTTTCCTCAGCAGATTCACTGATCGCTGGTTCTGTTGGTTTCTCCGCTAAGGCGACGGCAGTGTCAGTATTTTCCGCTGCTGCAACCTCTGGGGTTGTTGAAGATGCGGCAGTGGCCACGGTTGATTCACTCGCAGGCGCGGCGTCGGCCACAACAACATCACTTTCAGGCATAGTCTCAGCCGCTGGCGTATCGTCTTCTGTTGAGACCTCTACAGGCACGGCGGACGAGGTTTCTGCAGGCCCTGTCTGTACTGCAGGGGCCTCTTCGACCATTGGCTCAACATCTGCCGTTACATCTGAAGCAGGTTCCTCAACCGTTTCAACTGACGCGTCGTCACCATCTACTGCCGTATCCGAAGATGTCTGCTCCGTTTCTGCAGGCATCTCATCGGCAATATCAACCTTGTCCTTGGTGCGTCGACGTGATCGCGTACGGGTCCGACGTTTTTTCTCCTCTTTGGGAGGCGTGTCCCCTTCTACGCTTGCGTCACTTTCGGCTGTTTCAGCCTCGGCAGCCTCATCTGATATCGCCTCTTCGGTCTCGGGTTTGGTCTCGGTGGTGTTTTGCTCATCACCATTAGACTTGCGGCGACGACGACGACGACGTTTGCGTTTTGGCTTTTGCTCGGTGTCTTCCGCCTCAGGCGTTACGTCAGTTGCTTCGCCTTCAATAGTCTGAGCAGCATCTTCGGCGTCCACCTCATCCATGATGCTTGTGTCCACAGACACAACAGGTGCTTCTGCTGCAACAACTGTGCGCGATGCTGTTTTGAACTTCTCGATGGTGAAATCCGGGCTGACCAGATGAACATCACCCTCAATTCGAACCGACAACCCATAGCGCGCTTCAATCTGTGCAATATGCTCCCGTTTCTGGTTCATCAAGAAATTCGCAATCGGCACAGGGCAACGCACCAAGACCTCGCGCGAACGACCGCGTGTGCCTTCTTCTTCGATCTGACGCAAGATTGACAGGGCCATACTATCGTCTGAACGGATCAAACCAGTGCCGTGACAATGCGGACATGGCTGTGTCGTCGCCTCAATCATACCGGGACGCAGGCGTTGGCGTGACATTTCCATCAAGCCGAATCCAGAGATGCGACCAACCTGAATACGCGCACGATCCGTTTTTAGTTTGTCCTTCATACGCTTTTCGACGGCGGCATTGTTCTTACGCTCATCCATGTCGATAAAGTCGATGACAATCAGACCCGCCAAATCACGAAGGCGCAGCTGGCGTGCAACTTCTTCCGCGGCTTCAAGGTTGGTTTTCAGTGCCGTCTCTTCGATTGATCCTTCTTTGGTTGCCCGACCAGAGTTCACATCAATTGCGACCAAGGCTTCGGTCACGCCAATCACAATGTAGCCGCCAGATTTCAGCTGCACAGTTGGGTTGAACATGCCACCCAAATAGCTTTCCACCTGATAGCGTGCAAACAGCGGCATCTGATCCTGGTAATGCTTCACGTTCTTTGCATGAGACGGCATGATCATTTTCATGAAGTCTTTAGCAATGCGATACCCGCGCTCACCTTCGACAAGCACTTCATCAATCTCGCGATTATACAAATCACGAATCGAACGCTTAATCAGATCACCTTCTTCATAGATCTTTGCAGGTGCGATAGATTTCAGTGTCAGCTCACGGATTTGCTCCCACAAGCGCTGCAAATATTCATAATCGCGCTTGATCTCAGCCTTGGTGCGCTTGGCACCCGCAGTGCGTACAATCAGCCCGGCACCCGTTGGCACATCCAATTCAGTCGCAATCTCTTTCAGCTTCTTGCGATCCGATACATTGGTGATTTTACGAGAAATACCACCACCACGCGCAGTATTCGGCATCAAGACGCAATACCGCCCCGCCAAAGACAGATATGTGGTCAATGCAGCACCTTTGTTGCCGCGTTCCTCTTTCACGACCTGAACCAACAGGACCTGACGAACCTTGATCACTTCTTGGATTTTATACCGGCGTGGGCGTGGCTTGCGAGCAGGACGAATGTCTTCGCTGTCGTCTTCGTCTGCAACAGATTCAATACTGTCATCTTTAGACGTCGCATCAGCACGCTTTTCGCTTTGATCGTCCTCAACTTCGTCCGAAGTAATCTCTTCACCAAGCTCTGCCTCAACCTCCTCAGCATCAGCACCGCTAGGTGTTGTCTCGTCAGTCGCAGGAGCACCCTCTACTTGTTCAGAACTCTCTGCATCAACGGTTTCTGGTGTCTCCGCATCCACATGTTCAGCAGTGCCATCAGTATTTGAAGGAACCTCTGCACTGATAACCGCGTCGTCTTTATCCGCTTCTGCAGCGATCGTACTTGGCCCTTTGGGCGTCTCATCCGAGTTTTCTTCCGCCTCAGTCGCCGTCTGATCGCTTACCTCGTTGGAAGGTTCAACATCAGATACAGGCGCAGCTGCCGCTACTTCCTCCGACTCGACATAATCCGTCACAACAGCAGCCTGAGCCTCTTCAGCCTCAGCATCTCGCGTGGCTTGTGTCGCTGGTTCTACGATTTCAGAAGTCGGTTCTTCGGTCGCAACACCCGCAGCAGGCGTCTCTTTGGTTGCCTTAAGCGCTATCGCGTCGCTCGTTTCTGGCACATCGGCGATCACAGAATCTGAACCGCTCTCAGATCCAAGATCAATGGTTTCCATACCAGATATTTGGGCGACGGTACCATTTTCAGATGAGGCCTGTGGCTCAGCTGCATTTACATCGGAACTTTCACTTTCAGTGGAAGCCGTCGTATTTTCCACTGTCGCTGTTTCAGTTTGAGCAGCCGCTTTGGAACCACGCGATTTACCGCCCCGACCTTTACGGCGAGAGCGTGTTGGCTTTGGCTCATCATCTTCATCTCGCGCCCGCATTGCTTCTGCATAGGCGCGCTCTTCTTCCATCAGCGCTTCGCGATCCGCTACAGGAATCTGATAATAATCCGGATGGATTTCAGAAAACGCCAAAAACCCATGACGATTACCGCCATAGTCTACAAATGCAGCCTGCAGTGAGGGTTCGACGCGCGTTACTTTTGCGAGATAAATATTGCCAGCCAGCTGGCGTTTGTTTTCGGATTCAAAGTCAAACTCTTCAACTTTATTTCCGTCCACCACCACAACGCGGGTTTCTTCCGCATGGGTGGCATCGATAAGCATCTTCTTTGCCATAGGTCCTTGTTGCACCGTCCCCGCGCAATTGGTCGCCGCCTGCTTCCAGGTGGGCGGGTTAATCTCGGGGGGTGTCTTGTCTGGGCGATATAGGACGGCGCGTTACAAAGACCTATGCCCACACCATAGGGTGTGCTCAGATCCTTTGTTTCTATGCTCTTCGCCTGCGCGCGCGTCATCGCGTTTCTTCTCCGACAGGTGGGGATATCCGCGCCCTGCCCTTATTTGCCTGCGCCGATACAACGGTTCAGGCTCTAAACTGTTTCGCACTGCGAAACCAATCAATCTGCTTAGCTTTCTCGGCTATGGCCGCACAAAAGCTATAAGCAGCGAATCTCTTGTATTTTCAGGGCCGCTCACTGATGAAAGCCCAGCCTCACAATCATAAGACCTGTGAGTAGGGAATTACAATGGGCAAGTTTAGCAAACAAAAAGTTACTTTTTGCATAAAAACCGTAAACATGGCCTTATCAGAAATGAGCCGTAAAATAGAAACACGCGCCATCATTCAAAAATGACGACACGTGTGTAAATTCACCAATTGGCAAAGCTCAGTTCAGCGACAGCTGTCTGAACAACTGAAATGTAGCTCAGACCTAAGACGCCAGATAATCCGAGCGTTGCAATCCGTATTTTGCCATTTTCTCGTTCAATGTCCGCCGGGGTAAGCGGAGCTCATCCATGACTTTAGCAATCGACCCTTTGTGGCGACGCATTGTATTGTCAATCAACATCCGCTCAAAGGCTTCCACATATTCCTTCAACGGTTTTCCTTCGGTTGTCATAACCGGCTGCATTTCTTCATGATCAGACATCAGCAAAGAGGCGATGCTTCCTGAACCACGACGTGATTGAAGCACAGCCCGTTCAGCAATATTAATCAACTGACGTACATTTCCCGGCCAAGGAGCTTGAAGGAGTTGGGCAGCTTCTTGGGCGCTAACCTGCGGCGCCTCACAACCATATTCTTCGGAAAATTGCTCACTCAAGCGGGTAAAGAGCGCAAGAATATCCTCTCCCCGTTGGCGAAGCGGAGGCACCGTAATTCGCAATGCCGCCAGTCGATAAAAGAGATCAGGCCGCAATACATCTTCACAGGTTTTTCCAACTTCCTGCAAATTTGAAATGGCAATGATACGGGTCTCGCCCGGAATACCTTGCTCATTGATGACACTCAAAAGCTTTGCCTGAACGCTTTCGCTCATGGCGTCCACGTCCTCAAGCACCAGCGTCCCGCCACGGGCCTCCTCTACGGCAGGTAACATGCTATCATCAGGCTGCATCGGTCCAAACAAGCGCTTGCACAGCGCCTCTTCTTCTAGGGCCGCACAAGAGACCAAAACAAATCTTTTACCCGCCCGGCTGCCAACTGCGTGAAGAGCATGCGCAACCAACGTTTTGCCCGTGCCTGTCTCGCCATCAATCAAAACATGGCCATCTGCTTGACCAAGATCCAGAATATCCTCTCGCAGCCGATCCATCACAGGGCTGGAGCCGATAAGTTTTTTCATAATCTGCCCGCCATCCGAAAGCTCCCGTCGCAAGGCGCGATTATCAAGCGTCAATCGGCGGGCGTTGCTTGCCTTCTTTGCAAGCTCTGACATCCGATCTGGGTTAAAAGGTTTCTCCAGGAAATCAAACGCTCCGACCCGCATCGCCTCAACCGCCATAGGGACATCCCCATGGCCCGTAATCATAATGACCGGCAAAGCGCTATCTGATCCCATCAATTTTTTCAAAAATTGCATACCGTCGATGCCAGGCATTTTGATATCTGAAATTACAATACCCGGATAATCAGGCCCCAAGACCTTTAATGCATCCTCAGCACTGGCAAAGGTCTCTGTGTCATAGCCAGACAAAGCCAACCATTGGCTGATTGACTGGCGCATATCTTTTTCATCATCAACGATCGCGATCTTCATGGCCTGTGCCATAGCGCGTTCCTTCCTTTTCAGATGCCGCTACTCTGCGGCTTCCATACCGTTCACAAGGATCGGCAATTGCATCTCAAACACGGCACCGCCATTTTGTCCGTTGCGTGCGGTCAACCGTCCCCCTAGGTCGTTCACGATCCCAGAAGAGATGGCAAGCCCCAGTCCAACCCCGTCCCCGGCCTGTTTCGTGGTGTAAAAGGGTTCAAAAAGGTTATCGAGATCACTGATCCCTGTCCCATTGTCACGCACCGCAAGCGTGGCTGTCTCACCTGCTGCAAGAATGATTTCCACCTCCGGATCATCCACCGATTTCGTCGCATCCAGTGCATTTCGAAAGAGGTTCACCATAACCTGTTCAATCCGCATCTGATCCCCCATCACAAGGACCGGATCATCGGGAAGAATCCGGGTGATCTTTACCTGGCGTTGGCGCAGCTGCGGTTCCATCATCGACAGGCTTGAGGCAAGAGCATCGCCCAAGTTTACAGGGCGAAACGTATCCCCCCCCTTACGCGCATACGATTTAAGTTGGCGCGTAATAGCTCCCATGCGCTCCAGCAAATCATCAATGCGCGCAAACGAAGACAGCGCTTCATCAGGGCGGTTACGATTAAGCAAAAGTCGCGCCCCTGCGAGATAAGTTTTCATCGCCGCCAGAGGCTGATTCAGCTCATGACTTACGGCGGCGGACATTTCTCCCAAAGCTGCGAGTTTTGAGCTTTGCGCAAGGCTTTGTTCCGCCACTTCAAGGCTCATTTGCATCCGCTCCCGCTCGGCGATTTCTCGCTGCAAGCGTGTATTCAATACGCGAAGCTCTGCCGATTCACGCTGAAACAAAGCCATGCGCAACGCTGTTTTTCGGCTGAGCGCATAAAATGCCAGCGCAAAAAAGATGGCGAATCCCATGATTTCCAGCGCCAGAACCGTGTTCACCTTCTCGCGGATCGACGCATATGTGGTAAATGAGGTCATACGCCATCCATGAAACGGAATACGCGTCTCCAAGCGCATCACCGCCTCCCCTTGTAGGTACGCATCCGGCGGCAATACCGTCCAATCCGCAGTAGCACGAATGGCGCGCTGGATTGCACCTTGCGGGGTTTGCAGTTTTAGCGCGTCATCTTCTGACAAGCCACGCCAGCGCGATTCTGTTGCGAGAATGATATTATTCTCACTGTCAGTCACCATCACCGCATCAGAAATACCGGCCCAAGCGCGCTCAAACTTTTGCAGGTCCACTTCCACAACGATCGCTCCAAGAACACCTGATGCGTCTTGCAAGCGACGAGAATAGCTAAAGCTAAATCCCCCTACTTCGCGTGGAATGGCCGAAAAAACCGTGGTATTTGAACGGATCGCGTCGAGGAAATACGCATCACTCCGGTGATTGACACCAATTCGATTGCGATTGGTTGCGGCAACCGTTCTTCCGTCTCGATCCAGCAGCATGATCGAGGCAGCACCGATCTCGTCCACAAAAGAAATCAAACGCTGGGTCGAGAGCGAGAAATCATCATCTTGCAGGGCCGTGATCAACGCCTGATCCCGCGACAGAAGCTGCGGCACAATCGCATGGCGGCGCAATTCACTCAACAAGTTACCAGAATACAGAGCAAGCCTAAGCTCAGCGCGATTGCGCGTCGTTTCCGTAAACCTATGGGTGAGACTGCGGTTTGTCATCCAAACCGTGACCGCTGCAATGGCCAGAACCATCAGTACGGCAAAACGTACACGCCAAGAAATCGCGCGTGATGGGAAACGCGCCGCGACAAATCTACGCGCGGCGCTTCTTTTTGTTTTCAAAGCGGTCATTGGATCAATTTAGATCCAGACCCGCTTGTTCACAAGTCATGCCGTAGCAAGCATGCCTGCCAATGCGCGAAACATTGCTGTGCCATCTGTGCCACCATGGCCCTGATCCGCAGCGCGTTCAGGATGCGGCATCATTCCCAAAACGCGACGGTTTTCAGACAAGATCCCTGCGATGTCATCGACAGATCCATTGGGATTTTCAGCATAGGTAAAGGCCACGCGATCCTGATCTTTCAGAGCTGCGCGGGTCTCAGTATCGGCAAAGTAATTGCCATCGTGATGTGCAATTGGAATGCCAATCACATCACCTGCAGTATACCCTTCAGTAAAGACGCTATCTTGCGTCGCTACTTTCAGATCCACAGTCCGGCAAATATACTTCAAACCAGCATTGCGCAGCAAAGCACCAGGCAAAATACCAGTTTCAGTCAAAATCTGGAAACCATTGCACACGCCCAGCGCGTAACCGCCCCGATTGGCGTGATCAACAACTGCCTTGCAGATGGGGGATTGAGCTGCGATTGCACCGCAACGCAGATAATCGCCGTATGAAAAACCACCGGGCACACCAACAATGTCTACGCCTTCTGGCAATACACTGTCTTTGTGCCATACCATAGAAACATCGAAACCGGCCTGTTCAAACCCAACCGCAAGATCGCGGTCACAGTTTGATCCTGGAAAGACAACAACCGCCGCTTTCATCACAGCATCTCGACGCTGTAGGATTCGATTACGGTATTTGCCAATAGCTTTTCACACATCTCGGTCACATCCGCCTCTGTCGCATCAGATGCGAGATCCAGATCAATCACCTTACCCTGACGCACGCCTTCCACTTTCTCAAAGCCCAAAGCCCCCAGCGCGTGGCGCACAGCCTCACCCTGTGGATCCAGAACTCCGTTTTTCAGCATTACATGCACCCGTGCTTTCATTGCATCTTTCCTCAGGTTGCGGTTGTATTTTATCAAAGCCACCTTGGCGAACCCAAAGCGCTTTCTGTGTCTTAAAACTCAAACTCCCCGCAGCGGTCAGGCAAAACGGGGAGAATACTTTAGTTCACCAGCGTGGGCTTGCCCGGTGTTGGCGGGTTTTGCGGCATCACGCCCAAGCGCCGTGCAACCTCGCTATAAGCATCAGTCAAACTGCCCAGATCGCGACGGAACACGTCTTTGTCCAGTTTCTGGCCTGTCTTGATATCCCACAAGCGGCAACTGTCCGGTGAAATTTCATCAGCGACAACCAAGCGTTGGAAATCCCCTTCGTAAACACGGCCAATCTCAATCTTGAAGTCGACCAGACGAATACCAACTGCCAAAAAGATACCAGAGAGAAAATCATTCACTCGCAGCGCAATTGACAGGATATCATCCATGTCTTGTTGGTTTGCCCATCCAAACGCTGCGATATGTTCTTCCGAAACCAGAGGATCCCCTAACGCATCATCTTTATAGCAATATTCTACGATAGGACGGGGCAATTGCGTCCCCTCTTCGAGCCCTAGACGTTTTGAGATGGATCCTGCTGCATAGTTGCGAACGATCACTTCTAGCGGCACGATTTCACAAGAGCGTACCAGTTGCTCACGCATATTGATCCGCTTCAAGAAATGAGTTGGAACACCAATCTGTCCCAGACCAAGCATGAAAAATTCACTCAGCAGATTGTTCAGCACACCTTTGCCTTCGATCACATCGCGCTTTTCGGCGTTGAATGCGGTGGCGTCATCTTTGAAATACTGCACAATTGTGCCGGGCTCTGGCCCTTCAAAGAGAGTCTTTGCTTTGCCTTCGTAAATTTTAGTGCGACGTGCCATGGACAGCCTTTCGGGGGTAAAGGGCGGGAATCTAAACCCGTTGTATGCCGCCCTCTTAAGGCAAGGTTGTCTTGGCCGCAAGATTTGCGACCGTGCGCGCCAGCCTGAGAGGGCGTTCGAGACTGGAAATTTGACAAAAAGCACATATCTAAAGAGTCGATTTGACGAACAATACGCTCGCCAATCCAGACGCATTCCCGAGACGCCTCGCTTTGATTGGTTTCAACGTCTCCGGATCTCGCGCAGGAACTTCAGACATTCGGGAGGCATATGATGACGACCTTTGATGAACGCGAAACCGCTTTTGAAAATAAATTCGCCCATCAACAAACTCTTCTCTTTTTCGCACTGGCCCGCAGCAACAAATTATTAGGCCTCTGGGCGGCTTCAATACTGGGGAAGCCCAAAGATGCCGCAGACGCATATGCGGCATCTTTGGTACATGAAGAGCTTCGCACCGCGACACCAGGTCGCGTGCTGGAAAGGGTCGCCGAAGATTTACACAATAGCCGTTCGATGGAGGCTGTAGCTAAGAAACATTCGCAACTCCTAGCCGACGTGATAGAAGATCTGTATCACAATCCAAACCAACGCATTCCCAATCCCACAGCATTGCCCTGATAGCCAGATCAAGCAGCTTTGTAACAGTCGTATAAATGATTAATTAACCTTGCCGTTAATCAAGGATTTGTTCACACAACTTTCTCGCGTATCAATCTTTATAGACAAACGGTTGAGCCGACAGAAGTTGGCACCTCTGGTTTCAACAGCCACGGTAAAACCTTCTGGCTGCTGTAACCTGAACGATCTACGCCCGTTGTCCCTCCAAGACTTTTTAGATCAAATGTTAAGAGGTGACCAAATGAGACTACTGCACGATCGTAAGCAAGCCCTGGAAAATAAATTCGCTCATGAAGCTGAGCTCGACTTCATGGCAGATGCACGCACAAACAAGATGCTGGGCATGTGGGCTGCAAAAAAACTAGCTATTTCTGGCGATGACGCAGAGGCGTTTGCATCAGAATACGTAAAGACTGGTATCAGTGCCACGCCGCAACACTGCGTAATATCCAAAGCCGCAAAAGACCTGAAAGGCCACGTGAGCCGCTCGGATATCAAACGTAAATTCGCGGAACTCGCTCCAAGCGCCCACCTTGAGACCATTCAAGTCGTAAATTAGAACCTGCCAAACCTTATCCCTCGGGCTCTTGCTGCTTGGTGCAAGCCCGAGGGGCACGCATAGATAAAGAACCAAAATTACAAACAATTTCATTTAGATAAGAACAATCTATTTCCCCTAGTTAACATATCCGAAAATTCCACACGTTAGACCTTAACCCGATTAGCGATGTGGGAGTGCCTGATGGGCATGCGCTGGGAGAACGAGATGGGAAATTCAAATGAACAGGGCAATCCTGCATCAAAGCTGATGCGTGTGATCTTACCGTTATCAGCCATGACATTGTGTCTATGGTTTCTTCAATCACGGATCACCCTGCCAAGTATTGATGAAATGTCACAAGCTATGGCAAGCGTGCCCTTTGTGAATTGGCTCGGCGCAGGTTTGGCCACAGCAGTCAGTTTCTGGTCACTTGGCAGATACGACGGGGTCGCTCATCGCCATTTGCAGACAGGACTAGATGGAGCACAGGCCCGTCGCGCCGGGATGATCGCAATTGCGTTTTCCCAAACCGTGGGTTTTGGTGTCTTAAGTGGATCGTTTGCACGTTGGCGGCTACTGCCAAATTTAACGCCTGCCCGCGCAGCACAGCTTACTGTCTTTACTGGCTTGACCTTTATCGTCGCGCTCGCAGGGCTTTGCGGTGCCGCATTACTATTATTTATGCCATTTATAGCTGTCGGCTGGCTTGGCGCCCTGCTTTTAGTCACCTGCCTTGCTACATTGGCCACCAGTTTCGTCTGGCCCGAGGTTCAGTTTAAATCCATTACGCTACGCTGGCCTTCTTTGTTTGCGCTTTCGGGCCTCACATTGTGGGCAGTGATCGACATCACCGCAGCCGGAACCGCGCTCTGGCTACTATTGCCCGCCGATAGTGGTATCTCCTTGCGGATGCTCTTACCTGCCTATTTCATTGCGCTTGGGCTGGCAGTGCTCTCGTCAGCGCCGGGTGGAACAGGCCCTCTTGAACTTGGGTTAATCACTTTGCTCTCAGCGCATGATCCAGCGCTTATTTTATCTGGAATTGTCAGCTTCCGCCTCGTGTACTACGCTCTTCCTGCGCTTTTCTCAGGCGTGTTTTTACTTTGGCCACAATTATTGGGGAACCTCCTGCGTTTGAAACCCAACGCAGCGCTGTCTGATACCCGCTATGATCCTGCTCATACGATTCCGTTTTCGCGGCCACGTTCTGAAACTGCCGTAATACGACAAAACGGTGGCCACTTGCAGCGTTTCAAAGACACTCAAATCGCCCTTCTGAATACACCACAAACAAGTGTCGCCCTGTTTGATCCAATTGCGGGGCCGAGTGGGTCGCTATTCGCAGCATTGATTCAGTATTCCAAAGCGCGAAACGCTGCGACCTGTTTATATAAATGCAGTCCCAAAATCGCACTCAGTGCCCGGAATGCCAATTGGAAAATTCTGCGGATCGCATCTGAAGCTGTCATTTCACCACTCAAATTTGAAGAAACTGGATCCTCTAAACGCCAACTGCGTCGCAAACTGCGCAATGCTCAAAAAGCAGGTATCGAGGTTCGTCACGCGGCGAACACGCCCCCTCTCGATCAATTGGCAGACGTAGATGCCAAATGGCGCGCAGCCCATGGTCAGGCTCTTGGCACGACGATGGGACAATTTGAACGCAACTACATAACGGCACAAGAGATTTTCATCGCCTGGAAAGATAACGCGATTATCGGCTTTGCAAGTTTTCATACCTCTGATCGTGAATGGTGTCTGGATCTCATCCGTATGGGCGCAGACGCACCAGACGGAACGGGTCACGCTCTCATGCGCGCTGCAATTGACGCAGCATCCGAACAGAACATTGCACGTCTTTCCTTGGCAGCTGTTCCAGATCACAAATACGCAGCGCGCGTTGACCGTGGCCTGCGTCGCTTTAAAAGCTGTTTCGCCCCGCGCTGGGAGCCGCAATATATCGCTGCTCCAACATGGCCACAGCTCGCTTTGTGCCTGTTGGAACTAATACGCCTGGTCCATAGACCCAAACCCGTTCAACCAGCGCTCACTTGGACACCGTCGGACCAAACACAACACGTTTCAGATCGTGATCACAACCTGCTTCATAATCAAGATGAAGAAAATGCAATTGCCATCGCAAAACGTGCATGACAGATGAGGCATTGAATTTTCCTTCCGACACGCATCGCGCCTCGGATTTCCGTATACAGGATACACAAGATGGCCGACAAATTTGCAGCTGCCTTACAAGAAAACGATGTATTACTCGCTGACGGTGCGACAGGGACGAACCTGTTCAACATGGGTCTGCAATCCGGTGATGCGCCTGAACTGTGGAACACTGATGAACCTGCAAAGATTAAAAACCTCTATAAAGGTTGGATCGATGCGGGCAGTGATCTGTTTCTCACCAACACATTTGGCGGCAATGCCTCCCGTTTGAAGCTGCATGATTCACAAAGCCGTGTCGGGGAATTGAACCGTGTCGGAGCAGAACTCGGCCGGGAACTCGCTGACAAATCAGAACGTAATATCTTGGTCGCAGGATCCATTGGTCCCACCGGTGATATCATGGAGCCCGTCGGAGATTTGAGCCACGCATTGGCGGTGGAGATGTTTCATGAGCAGGCGGACGCTCTGAAAGAGGGTGGTGTTGATGTTTTGTGGTTGGAAACCATTTCGGCCCCGGAAGAGTTTAAGGCAGCCGCAGAAGCGGCCTCACTAGCTGGTATCCCATGGGTGGGCACCATGAGCTTTGATACCGCAGGCCGGACAATGATGGGAGTGACCTCCACGGAAATGGCGCATCTCGTAGAAGGTCTTGCAACACCACCAGTGGCCTATGGCGCCAATTGCGGAACAGGTGCTGCAGATATTTTACGTACCACTTTGGGCTTCTCAGCGGCGGGATTTGACCGTCCTATTATCGCAAAAGGCAATGCAGGAATTCCTAAATATGTAGATGGAAGCATTCACTACGACGGCACGCCTGAGCTTATGGCAAACTATGCAGTAATGGCGCGCGATGCTGGCGCCACCATCATCGGCGGATGCTGTGGTACAATGCCTGTACATATCGAAAAGATGCGCGAAGCATTGGACACTCGCCCCCGCGGGGACCGCCCTGCTCTGGAACAAGTTGTAGAGGCTATGGGGCCCTTTTCCTCAGAAACCGACGGCACCGAAGCAAGCGGATGTGGCGATGCGCAATGTGGCAGCACCCGCCGCGGCCGTCGTGGACGCCGTCGCGGATAAGCTGCCCTCTTTCAATCTGTAGGATGTCAAATACTGTTTGGCATCCTTTTCTATTTAGATCAGAACCGCAGAAGCCTTGCCGAAGTGTTGGAAATTATCAAATTTCCCAAGATTTCCATGCAGAATTCTCATTATCAATCTCGCTCTTTTCGCAGTATAGGTCGGTTCGGAACGCGCCCATGTCGCAATTCGTGCAGTCGAACCAATCGATTTTGGTGAAAACAGCAATACACCCAAAGGCCAGACCGGGGGTTCTCCCCGCCCAGTAAGGAACACCGCTTATGTCTGATGAAGAAGACGACATCATCCTCGCAGAACTGGATGACGAAGAGCTCGTCCAGCAGATGTTTGACGATCTTTACGACGGTCTCAAAGAAGAGATCGAAGAAGCTGTCAACATCCTGCTAGAACGCGGCTGGCAACCCTATGATATTCTGACCAAAGCGCTGGTCGGCGGCATGACGATTGTTGGTGCTGACTTCCGCGATGGCATTCTGTTTGTTCCCGAAGTTCTTCTGGCCGCAGGTGCGATGAAAGGTGGTATGGCCATCTTGAAGCCGTTGCTTGCGGAAACCGGCGCACCGCGCATGGGCTCTATGGTTATTGGCACTGTCAAGGGGGATATCCATGACATTGGCAAGAACCTTGTTGGCATGATGATGGAAGGCGCAGGATTTGAGGTCATCGATCTTGGGATCAATAACCCTGTCGAAAGTTACATGGATGCACTGGAAGAACACAAACCAGACATTCTTGGCATGTCCGCCCTGCTGACCACAACAATGCCATACATGAAAGTGGTCATCGACACCCTGGTCGAACAGGGAAAACGCGATGACTACATCGTTCTTGTTGGTGGCGCACCATTAAACGAGGAATTTGGCAAAGCGATTGGCGCGGACGCCTATTGCCGCGATGCCGCTGTTGCCGTCGAAACGGCAAAAGACTTTGTTGCGCGCAAGCACAATCAGGCAAGTGCCTGAGGCAAAACGTAAAGGACGTGCTGCCCGCTTGAAACAACGGGCGGCGCGTGCCCCTGCCATTCCGACAACATTCTCCTCTCCGCAGGACGCAGAGAACCGCACAAGAAAAAAAGAGCCAAAAAAGGGGCGTGTACTGCTTATTGCATGTGGCGCACTCGCTCGTGAAATCCTTGCGATTACACAACTCAATCAGCTGGCGCATCTGGACCTCACTTGCCTGCCCGCAAAACTGCATCTTTATCCAGATCAAATTGTCACAGCTGTAGAAAGCGCAGTGCGCGAACATCAGTCAGAATATGAGGATATCTTTGTCGTTTACGCCGATTGTGGCACTGGCGGACGGCTGGCCGTGAAATGCGCAGAGCTTGGCGTGAAAATAGTGGCAGGCCCGCATTGCTATTCGTTTTTTGAAGGCAACGACGCCTTTGCGGGACGCACACAAGATGGGGAAATTACCGCATTTTATCTTACCGATTTTCTAGTCAAACAATTCGATGCGTTTGTATGGCAGCCTATGGGCCTTGATCGCCACCCTGAACTCCGCGACGACCTGTTTGGGCATTACACCAAATTGGTATATCAATCGCAGATTAAGGATCCAGCACTTCTTGCAAAAGCAAAAGATTGCGCCGCGCGCTTAGGCCTTACCTTCGAACATCGCCATACGGGTTACGGCGATCTGGAGAAAACTTTGCGCGACCTGTGAGACGCCCACAGGCTATATCGCGCGCCCTAGGCCTGAGCTGAAACCACTGTACGAATACGTTCAATCATAGCCCGCAGCCCATTTGAACGCTGTGCCGAAAGATGATCGTTTAGCCCTAACCGTCCCAGCTCTGCACGGGCGTCGACGGCCAAAACTTCTGCCAGTGTCAATCCATCGTACAATTTCCGCAGCACAGCAATCAGACCCCGCACGATCATCGCGTCGCTGTCTCCTTTAAACGAGAAGACACCACCTTCGATCGTCGGATGTAACCAGACCTGGCTTGCACAGCCATCTACTTTGGTGGAGGCAACTTTCAGCGCTTCATCCACTGGATCCATCGCCTTGCCCATATCGATCACATGACGATAACGATCTTCCCAGTCTTCAAGGAACTCAAAGTCTTCGACGATCTCTTCAAAAGCGGCGCTGGCCATAGGCTTTTATCCTGTTTCTCTGTTCACGGCAGGTTCACGACCTATGACGGGTGGCGTTGCTTTTCAACCGCTTTTCAAAAGGAGTACAATCGGGTAGTCACAACTAAGACTTCAGGCGATGACACTCAGGCGGACAGATGAAAACAACACTCGCAGTGCTTTTAACGGGAACATTAATTGTGGCTGGTTGTGGGAACTTGCGCGAGTCACGTCTTAATCCGGGAAATTGGTTTGGCAGCTCAACCCAAGCGCCCGTCGCAAGCACCAAGCCTAAAGAAGAGATCAATCCTCTGCTGCCCGTACAGAAAAGAGACGAGGGTATCTTTGCCAAGCGTCCCGAAGAAGACCGAAGCACCCTAGTCAACACGATCAGTGCCTTGCGTGTGGAGCCCACGTCGACAGGGGCAATTGTATCTGTGGAAGGTCTTTCCAATCAGCAAGGAGCCTACGATATTGAATTGCGCCCAGTCAAAGACGCCCCTGCAGATGTGTTAGAATTTGAATTACGCGCTGACCATCCCAGAACCGATGCACAGGCTTCCACATCACAGAACCCTCTTATTCGTGCAGCGCTCAGCCTGAGCACACAAGATTTAAATGGTATCAAATTAATCCGGGTGGTTGGCGCAGAAAACGTGCGTGAGACCCGTCGCCGATAAGATCACATGTGTGTGGTCCTATCGGTAGGTTTTCAGCTCAAGCTATGGTTTGCCCTCGCGGATTAAAGCTCGACAATTTCCACAGTTTGACCACGCGCCGCCAATGCGATTTTACCATCGCATAGCCGCAAAGCATCATCCCCAAACACTTCTTTGCGCCAACCGGATAGAGCGGGTACATCCCGCAGTCCTGCGGCCATTGCATCAAGATCAGCACTTGGTGCAATCAGCTTAGCCGCGACGCCTGCGTTTTCAGTTTTTGCCTTTAACAG
Source organism: Epibacterium ulvae (assembly GCF_900102795.1). Taxonomy (GTDB): domain Bacteria; phylum Pseudomonadota; class Alphaproteobacteria; order Rhodobacterales; family Rhodobacteraceae; genus Epibacterium; species Epibacterium ulvae. The sequence continues at coordinate 363,896 of NZ_FMWG01000003.1, forward strand.
GACGCGTAAAAGGTCTGCCAAGGCGGGATTCACTTGCAACTTCTCTTTGCTACGATCTGGTTGAGGCATCTGATCTGCAGGGCATTTCACACCCTTTGCAACAGCCTCCAGAATGCCTTCAGCAATTGCCCCTTTGCGCGCCTCACGCAGCAGCAATCTTGACCCACCAAGATCCCCTGCGGTCTTTGGTTTGGTCGAGGCCAGTTCAACCAAGGCATCATCTTTGAATACACGGTTGCGCGGCACATTGTTGGTTTGCGCATAATGTTCCCGAAAGGATGCCAGTTCGCGCACCACGGCCAGAAACTTGCCCGAATTTGTACGGGTCTTCACCCGTTTCCATGCATCCTCTGGACGGATATCATACGTCGCAGGATCAGTCAGAACTTGCAGTTCCTCACCCAACCAATGCGCACGGCCACTTTTGGAAAGCTCTGCCTGCAAGAATTCATAAATCCGTCGGAGATGAGTCACATCGGCAATCGCATAAGTCTGCTGGGCCTTGCTCAGTGGGCGACGTGACCAATCCGTAAACCGAGAGCTTTTGTCCAAGCTCTGTTTGGCAATTTTTCGCACAAGTGTTTCATACCCCACCTGCTCCCCGAACCCGCAGACCATCGCGGCAACCTGAGTGTCAAACAACGGCTTTGGAAAGACTTGCGCATCTACCCAAAAAATCTCCAGATCCTGACGGGCGGCATGGAAAACTTTTACAACGGATTCGTCGCGAAACAGATCATAAAGCGGTTCAAGAGATAGCCCTTCCGCAAGAGGATCCACAAGTACAGCGTCGGTTTCACCATCTCCGTCAAACGCCAATTGGATCAAACACAGTTTGGAATAATAGGTACGTTCACGCAGGAACTCGGTATCGACGGTAACAAAAGGATGGGTCGCGGCTTCTTCACAGAAAGACGTCAGCTCTTGGGTGGTCGTCAGCGTTCTCATAAATCGAGGCTTTTCTTGTTGTTCTTGCTTGTTCCGCCCGTGATACGCGCTTGGCTCTCACAATGCAATTAGGTGCGGCTGCCTGCGCCCCTATTCGGAACCGCTCTGAATAGCCATTGCAACACTCGCGCAATACGACATCAATATGTGTGATGAAATTTGCATCATATATGAATTTTCAGAATTCAATGCTCCGAGATAGGATGAAACTCCATCTAGAAAAGGAGCACCTAAATGGCCTTGGTCGAACATATTCGAAACGTACCCTCGATCACCCTACAACCCGAAACACTTATTCAATATGGCATCGCAGTGCTGTTGATCTTAGGGCTCGGGCTACCTGCTCTTTGTGCACCACAACACCGCGCGACCAGCGAGTTAGAGTGGCATGGTAATTCAGGATCACGTGCCCTGCCCTAATTGGGCAGGAAAACTGGGTCTTTCACACCCGCTGCAAAACGGCGCAGGACGGCTGGATACAGCTTATGTTCTTCGACAAGCACACGCGCAGCCAAACTGTCGGCTGTGTCATCCGCATGGACAGGTACACGCGCTTGTCCTAATATCGGACCGTCATCAAGCCGTGGAGTGACTTCATGCACGGTACACCCTGCTTCGGCATCCCCAGCCTCGATAGCGCGGGCATGGGTGTGTAGGCCTTTGTATTTTGGCAAAAGCGAGGGGTGGATATTGAGCATATGCCCCTCAAAATGGCGCACGAACCCTTCTGTCAGCACGCGCATAAATCCTGCAAGGCACACAATATCTGCGCCGGATGCCAGGATTGGTTTTACCAGTTCAGCTTCAAAAGCAGCGCGATCCTTGCCAAATGGGCGATGATCAACAACAGCTGTTGGTATTCCAAGCGCCGCGGCTTTACCTAAACCGCCAGCATCTGCACTGTTCGCCAACACCAGACAAGGGCGGCCAAAGTGATCGCCCGTCATGGATTGCGCAAGTGTCACCATATTGGAGCCGCCACCTGAAATCAGGATGGCGACTTTTTTATGCTCATTCACAGCAATTTACCTGTGTAACGCATGCCGGCGCCTTTGGTAACAACACCCATGCGCGTCACAGTTTCACCTTCGCCTTCCAGAACAGCGGTCAACGCATCAGCGCGATCAGCGGCAACAGACAAGATCATCCCTTGTCCACAATTAAAGGTTTTGAGCATCTCTGCCTCAGCAATGCCACCTGTCGCCGCCATCCATTTAAAGATCTCAGGCAGATCCCAGCTGTTCAGCTCGATATCAGCACCCAAATCATCAGGAAGTACCCGTGGTAGGTTTTCGGTCAAGCCGCCCCCAGTAATATGGGCCAGCGCATGAACGCCGCCAGCTCGGATCGCGGCAAGAGATTGCTTCACATACAGACGCGTCGGAGTGAGCAACGCTTCCCCCATAGTGCCTTCTCCAAAGGGGCATGGCGAATCCCAAGTCAGGCCAGAGACTTCGACAAGTTTACGAACGAGCGAATAGCCGTTGGAGTGCACACCATCAGAAGCCAATCCAAGCAAAATATCACCTTCCTGCACATCGGCAGGTAGGGCAGTTCCACGCTCCATCGCGCCGACAGAAAACCCTGCGAGATCGAAATCGCCGTCAGGATACATGCCAGGCATCTCAGCTGTTTCGCCACCTATCAATGCACAACCTGAACGAACGCAACCTTCGGCAATACCTTCGATAATACGGGCAGCAGTGTCGGTATCCAATTTACCCGTCGCGAAATAGTCCAGAAAGAACAACGGCTCAGCGCCTTGGCACACCAGATCATTCACACACATTGCAACAAGATCTATCCCAACACCGTCCACAACACCGGTATCAATGGCGATGCGCAGTTTGGTGCCCACGCCATCTGTCGCGCCAACAAGAATAGGATCAGAGTAGCCTGCGTCCTTAAGATCAAACAACGCACCAAAGCCGCCAAGGCCGCTCATTACTCCGGACCGGTTCGTACGCTTTGCGGCCGGTTTAATCCGGTCTACCAGGGCATTGCCCGCATCAATATCCACACCCGCGTCCGCATAGGTCAGGCCGTTCTTGCCACTGGTCATCTCTTGGCTCCTCTGAAATGGATGCGCAGCCTTTACCGCAAGGGGCGCACAAAGGGAATAAGGGATTCAATGATCCTCTCAGAAGTTAAGTTTACACATGAAAAAGCCGCCTCAGACCTCGTCTTTGGCGGCTTCAAACACTCAACTGTACAGCTCTTAGGCTTCAATCATATCCACGCGCGTGGCATGGCGGCCGCCTTCAAATTCCGCATCAAGGAAAGCATCCACAATCTCAGTCGCAAGAGACTCGCCAACGATGCGAGCCCCAATCGACAGGATATTTGCATTGTTGTGTTCGCGGATCATACGCGCAGAAAACGTATCCATGCAGACACCGCAACGGATGCCTTTTACCTTATTGGCCGCCATCATGATACCCTGACCGGTGCCACAAAGAATGATGCCCAAGTCACAATCACCAGACGCAACACGTTCTGCCGCAGCCTGCCCATGTTTGGGGTAATGCGTGCTTTCAGGTGTGGTTGGCCCGATATCGACCGCTTCAAAGCCTTTGTCAGAAATATGCTGTGCAAGTGCTTGGCGCAATTCGATGGCGGCGTGATCGCTGGAAAGAACGATGCGTTTCTTGTCCGTCATGGTGAACAGATCCCCCGTGGTATGAGCAATCGGCCTCATCGACCGAATAACCGACCTTTTGCACCAATTGCGCACATTGTCCAACCACCCAAACGGAAAATCGGCTCTTTGCTATCAAAGAGCCGATCCGAAGTTTGCGAAAATTAACTCACCCTTGGCCAAACTGCCATGGGGCTGAGACATATTCATATGCATCTTTGCTGCGAGACACCTGCCCCAATCCCGGAAAATCCAGATGTGCTCCAGTGACCAGCAGGTGATCGCTAGCGGCGCGGTCTAGCATAGCGCGGCGTGTCTTCACTGTCGTTTCAGGATCCGCATCAAACGCGATCGTCCATTCAGGCTGTGCAAATTGCAAAGCGGTTAGGTGAATGACGTCGCCCCAGAACAGGACACCTTCGCTGCCACCATCCAGCATGAAACCACTGTGACCTGGCGTATGCCCCGGCAAAGGTACAGCCGTTAATCCAGGTGCGACTTCAGCTTCTCCTTCAAACAGATTCAAACGGCCTGCATAAGGCGCAGTTGTATCTCTGGCCATTTGGAAGAAGGGTCGATTTTCCTCAGGCACGCTGGCAAGAATGGCATCATCATACCAGAAACCATGTTCTGTTGCAGAGACGACAAGCTCAGCATTGGAGAAAACAGCCTGCCCAGCGCCATCGATCAAACCGCCTGTATGATCCGGGTGCATGTGGGTCAGCAGGACCGTTGAAATGTCCTCAGCTTTGACACCCGCAGATTTTAACGCGGCCCCAAGCCCACCCAGCCCCGGCCCCATCAATTGCGCGGTTCCAGCGTCAATGAGCGTCAACTTTCCAGCGCGTTCAACCAGATAACCACTGACAGGCACTTGCAGTGCGTCATCTTTAAACCGGTAAAGCGTGCCCGACATCGCTACAGCCGCTTTGTCTTCATCAAAACCAGCGATGATCTGCTTGCCCAATGCAATGTGCCCATCCAGCAGCGCCGTTACCGTTGCATCCCCGACCTTAAAGCGATGGAAAGCCCCCTCTGACTGCGACGTTTCTTCGGCTCTCGCAGATTTTGGCAATGATGTCGCTGCAGCGACAAGCGGAGCAGCAAGGGCTCCATTTAAGAGATGTCTACGGGAAAGTGTCATGCTCAGATCTCCATATCAGAAACGTCAGTAATTCATAACTGCGGCAAACATACGGGTTGTAATTTATTGAGAGTACCCACATCTCGATGATGACAGGTATTAGCATTGCTTATAAGGTGCCGACATGGACCGGTTGAATTTATTAGAAACTCTTGTCACTGCAGTGGATCAGGGCAGCTTAAACCGAGCAGCACAACAGCTCGGCCTGTCACAACCTGCGGTAAGTCAGCACATAAAGCATCTGGAACATCTGTTTGGCCAGCCTTTGCTAAATCGCTCTGCGACGGGAGTTCAGCCAACGCGTGCAGGGACGCTTGCAGTCTCACATGCCAGAGATCTGCTAAAAGGCTTTGCTACGCTCGAAACAGAACTTACTCCCCAAGCGGATAACTTCACCGGAAACTTTCGCGTGAGTGTTGGCAACATGCTCGGTCGCGTAATTCTTGCACCACTGCTCATTGAAATGGGTCAGTGTTACCCAGACCTGAATATTATTGTGCGTATGGATGATCGTTGCGTCGACGTTGTCGCAGAACGATTCGATCTGGCGATCCGGGCGGGGGGATTAGGCCCGGCCTCTGGTTATGGGCGCAAGATCGGCGCTCTTCAAACTGTGTTGGTGGCCGCGCCAAGCTATCTGGCGCAAGCGGGCCATCCAAGTTGCCCAGATGATCTACGCACAATGAAATACGTCCAATATGGCGAGAACACGCATAGCAATGTGCTAAAATTGAATGATGGTGAAACTTGGCGCACGATTGATATCACGACAGGATTCACCGTAGATGACCCACAAATGCTTCTTGATGTGATGGCAACGGGAATCGGTTTTACGCACATGCCGCTTCTTCTGGCCGAACCTGAAATCTGTGCTGGAAAGCTAGCAATCATTCTGCCGCAGTTTCAGACACAAGACAAAAGCATCTATGCCGTTCATCCGACCCCCTCAGGCTATGACCCAGTGCAGTCCGAGATTTTACGTCGTCTGCAAGATCGCCTATCAAAAATCACACGCCGGCCTCTGCAAAACACTCCAGTTTTAAAGATGGTGCCCTCATAAATAGTTTCAGCAACCGGCTCGCCAAGTTTAGATGAGAAATCACCAACATTTATGTTGCTTAACGGATTGATAGCGAGATCGTTCGGCTCTATAACGCAGCTGTCGGGAGATTAGCTCAGCGGTTAGAGCAGAGCGCTCATAACGCTTTGGTCCAGAGTTCGAATCTCTGATCTCCCACCACCTCCTCAACAGCAGATTGGCCTTTATACCAGCCGCTCAGTCACGCCCTAGCACAAGCTCTGCTTTCAAGCCCCCTAGATCTTCGCTTTTTCCAAGCCGCAACACCCCCCCGTGCGCACGTGCCACATCCGCAACAATCGCCAGTCCTAGGCCAACGCCACTGCCTTTATTTTGATTTCGCGCCGGATCCAATCGGGTAAAAGGGCGTACTGCCTCATCCCACAACTCTTCCGGGATGCCCGGTCCATCATCTTCCACGCAAATCTGTATGCTGGCTGACGAGATAAAGATCGAGAGCCTCGCTCTTGAACCATAGCGAACACCATTTGAAATAAGGTTCTGTACCGCCCTGCGAATACCTGCACCATTTAGTGTAACGGTTTCTGCTGTCGCGATATCCCCGAGCATCACATCTTTACCCTGACGCTGCCAATCACCAACCACACCCTCTGCCATCGCTTTAAGATCAACCGCTTCTGGACGACTAGTCGAAGAATCGCGAGCAAAGTCCAAGAATGCATCCAGCAAAGCTTGCATTTCATCCACATCCCGCAGCAAGGGCGCTATCTCTTCTTCGTCCAGCAAAGACAATCCGAGTTTAAGACGCGTCAGCGGTGTTCGCAGATCATGGCTAACACCGGACAGAATCAAAGTGCGCTGTTCTATCTGTCTTTCGATTCTTGCACGCATGTCCAAAAACGCCTGCCCGGCAGCGCGCACTTCGGTTGCCCCACTTAGCACATAGGGCATGCTCCGTCCCCGACCAAAGGCTTGCGCGGCTCTGGCCAGACGTTTGATCGGCCGCAACTGATTGCGCATATACACAAAAGAAATCATCGTCATAAGCAGACTAAACACCACAAGCGTCAGAATAAGCTGATGTGGAGCCGCAGCAGTCAGGCGCCTTTGGTCCAATAAAATCTCAAATGAACCAAGATGCGTCACAGTAAAAATGCGCACCTCTTTGTTGTTTGGAAACTGAACCGCTAAAAGGTTTGGCAGGTTCTTCTGCAGCGTTTTCTGCACCACCCGTCCTGAAAAATCGCCCAGTCCCAAGATATCTTTTGGGGATGCAGCACTTTGTGGCAAAAAGCGAGCTGTAATATTGAGCGGTCCAATATACGGCTGCAAACGCGCAATGGCCGCGTCCTGTGTCTCTTCCTGCTCCACGACATCATGCAGCAAATTGATCTCGCGAAGAATGGTCCGTGACATCTGTGCGGTCACATCTTCAAGATCACGTTTGACAAAAGAGACCGAGACGACCAATTGCAAGGCAACAACGGGAAGCAAAAGGATCAGCGCAGCACGCCCGTAAAGACTGCGCGGCATATAACGTTTCATTCCACGAGGCGACATAAGGACCGATCCGTTTCAGTGTGGTTTCTTCGTGCACCTTGGTAGCCGAAGGCACAATATAGTTTCAAACGAATCTGAAACCTCTTACGCTGAGCAACCATGTCCGATCCATCTACGCCACTGCAGGTCGAACACCTAGAACCCGACCTGCGCCTGCTGCGCTGTGCGAACCCGTCTCCAATGACTTACACAGGAACCAACACTTATCTACTTGGTCGTACAGACATCGCTGTAATTGATCCGGGCCCCGATGATGCTGCTCATCTGCAGGCGATTTTGGCAGCTATAACGCCAGATCAGCGGATCAGCCATATAATTGTAACTCACAGCCACAAAGACCACTCCCCCCTCGCTGCTGCCCTTGAACAAAAGACAGGGGCGCCCGTTCTCGCATTCGGTGCTGCAGACGCTGGACGAAGCCCTGTAATGAAACGCTTGGCGCTGCAAGGTCTACAGGATGGCGGAGAAGGGATTGATTGGGAGTTTTGCCCAACACACGCGGTAAAAGATGGTGACACAATAACCGGAAAAGACTGGGAGCTGACGGTTCTTCATACTCCGGGGCACCTTGGCAATCACATTTGTCTCGCTTGGAATGAAGCCTGCTTTACCGCTGATCACGTTATGGGATGGGCCAGTTCACTTGTTTCTCCGCCGGATGGCGATCTCACAGATTTCATGGCCTCCTGTAGACGCCTCGCGCAATGCAATTGGCGCATATTTTATCCTGGACATGGGGCACCTATTACAACTCCCAACACTCGCCTTAATTGGCTCATAGAACATCGGTTAACCCGGGAAACAGCTATTATCGAAGCTTTGACACGCAAACCAATGACTGCTGAGGCCCTAGCGTTGGCTATTTATTCTGATATTGACGCGAAACTCTTACCTGCAGCAACCCGGAACGTCCTTGCGCATCTGATTGACCTATATGGAAAAAACCGAGTGATTTTCAGCGACCCTCTATCACAAGCAAGTTTATTTTCCCTGGCATAGTTTTTTCAAAAATCTCACTTTTTCCTCTAGACCTCCTTTAATCAACGTCCTATACGAGCGCCACATTCCGACGTAGCTCAGCGGTAGAGCAGTTGACTGTTAATCAATTGGTCGTAGGTTCGATCCCTACCGTCGGAGCCAACTTCCTTTATGAGAAGTTGGAAAAAATGATAGAAATTTCTTTTTGGATTTTTTTCATTTGAAGTGAATGAATACATTACCTTCATTTCCTGATGAGAACTACGCTTTCCTAACTAGAATTACACCTAAACTGCTCCGAAAATCTCACGATTTTATGAGCCATATTGGCTCATTTATCACCGATGTACTCGTAGAAGTTACTAAATATACACACCTTTAGAAGAACATTCTTGCGTCAGGATTCAGGGTATCTATGCCGCAGGAGACTTCAATGAAAATATTGGCGAATATGAAACTGGCGTGGAAATTGCCGCTAACAATAGCAATCCCAGCCGTAGTCGTTGTAATGATAAGCGGGCTCCTGCAGCTGAAGCAAACAGCCGATGCAATCGATCAGGAGCATCGCACCGCTTACACAAGCTATGTTGAATCGAAAGGTTCAGAAATTGAACGCTGGCTCTCCGACAGCCAGGTTGATTTGCTAGCAATCGCAGACACCTACGGCATTCAGACCGCGTTGAATGAATTCTCTTCCGCTTGGGATGCATATGCTGGAGCCGTAAGCGATGATCTGCGACGGCTCTATATCTCCGACAATCCAAATCCCACCGGGCAAAAAGACGAGCTGGTACTTGCGAAAGATGGTTCCACTTGGTCAGAAGTGCACAACCGTCATCATGTCGGCCTGAGATCTTATCAACGTGCACGCGGCTACTATGATCTTTTCCTTTTCGACACGAACGGAGAGCTCATATATTCCGTTTTCAAAGAAGATGACTTTGCGCTCAATTTTACCAACGGTGTCTACGCTCAAAGCGGCCTGGGTGAAGTGTTCCAAGAAGGTATCAAATTACAAAACGGGCAATTCTACATGACGGATATCGCCCCCTACGCCCCAAGCGCGGACGCCCCCGCGATGTTCATGTCAACGCCGGTCTTTCACGAGGGACAAAAAATCGGCGTTGTCGCCATCCAGCTGCCTTTGGATGTGATGACAGAAATTTTGTCGAATTCAGAACTCATTGGCACAACTGGTGAGGTTTATCTAGTCGATAACAACGGAAAAGCACTTACAAATTCCCGTAGAGAGGGCGGGTTTTCCACGCTAGACTCGCTTCCAGCACTATCCCAAATCACATCAGCTCTCTCCGGTGGAACTGCATATGTGAAAACAGCAACTGGTGTATCGGGACAAGATGTTGTTGCAACAACTTCAGATGTCAAAACCCCGCGTGGAGATCTGTGGGGGTTAGTTTTTGAAATCGACCGTTCCGAAGCTATGCAATTCACACAACATGCGACAATTACCACTGCACTGGCAACCTCCATCACAGGTCTCGTACTCTGCCTGCTTGCATGGCTGACGGTGCGCAGCCTGATTCAGCGTGTCGAAATACTTGCACATGAAATGGAACAAATTTCAGAACAAAATTATGGTCAGGAGATTGCCGGCCAGCGCAAACAAGATGAGGTAGGTTTCATTTCACGCACCCTTGCAAAACTGCAAGTTCGATTGCGTGACGGTGCTGAGGCAGAAGCGCGCGAAAAAATCGTCCAAAAGAACAACAAGAACGTCGTAAATATGCTTAGTGAAGGCCTTGTTGATTTGGCAAAGGGTGATTTCCGCAATCAAATCACTGAAACATTCCCTGAAGAGCATGTCAAACTTCGCGATAGCCTGAACAACGCAATGACCGGCCTAAACGATGTAGTTCTTACAGTTCGCGACACTGCGGACAGCATCAACCGTGGCGCGCAAGAGATTTCGGGCTCCGCAGATGAGCTCTCACAACGCACCGAGAGCCAAGCCGCAACGCTGGAACAAACTGCCGCTGCCCTAGAGGAGGTAACAGCCAGCGTTCGCTCTGCCACTGAGCATGTTGAAAGCGTAGAAAAAACCGTAGGCACTGCGCGATCTAAAGCGCTAGAAAGTGGAGAAGTTGTCGGAGAGACAATTGAAGCCATGACCGAGATCGAGCAATCTTCTCAGAAAATCAGCCAGATCATCAACGTTATTGACGACATTGCCTTTCAGACCAATTTGCTTGCGCTAAACGCAGGGGTCGAGGCCGCCCGTGCAGGAGAGGCTGGACGAGGATTTGCCGTCGTTGCATCAGAAGTTCGCGGACTTGCGCAACGCTCCGCAGACGCCGCTATGGAAATTAAATCTCTGATTGAGAAAAGTGGTCAACAGGTCGGCCGGGGCGTAAAGATGGTTGGGCGAACAGGCGACGCTTTGACAGTCATTATCGAACAGGTTCAGGACATTTCAGGACTGGTAAGTCAGATTGCCCAGTCGTCGAGAGAACAGTCCACCGCATTAAGTGAAATTAATACTGGCATGATCCAGCTTGACCAAGTGACGCAGGGCAATGCGGCCATGGTTGAAGAAAACACAGCCGCAGCACATCTTTTGAGAGGCGATGCTTCAAAACTGATCCACCACGTGGATCAGTTCAAAACTTCGGGAAGCAATTCCAAAAACTCGATGCCTCCCATAGAAACGCTCCCTGCTGTTCAGCAGTCGGCATCGGAATTCGATGAAGACCCATTTGAAGAAACCGAACCTTTCGTTCATCAAGCTGCCAACGATAAATGGACAGATTTTTGAAACAGAGTAAGACTCGAATAATTACTTACAGCTCCTCCACTAAATTGGAGGAGCTGTAAAACATTGTTGCAGAACAAAGAGACATACAAAGCTCGGAAACATTTTCATGGCCCCTGTAGTGCACGCCGATCCGTGACATAGGGCCCTATGCACATCGATTGGCCCGTCGCGGTGATCTCTAGTAAAAGGTCAATGTTTAGATGATCTGCCAAAAACGGTTTTTCTTGACTAAGACTTGCGTGTTCCATCAAGCGCCGGAAAGTCTGACAGACTTTTGTCAGGGCCTTCTCGCAAGATCTTGAGCCGAGCAAGCATGGCTTGTATCTCAACCTGTTGTCCGTCGATTATCTCTTCGGCAAGACGCCGCGTCAAAGGGTCATCTCCGTGCACCAGTTGGAGTTTCGCCATGTCAATAGCCCCCTGATGATGTGGTATCATCATCGCTAGAAAATCTACATTCACGTCATCAGAGTAGCCCGGTGCGTGCATATCCTGCATCATCTTGGCCATATCCTTATTCATCTGCTTCTGAAATGGTGTTACATCTGGACCTAACATCGGCAAGTGATCGGAGTGACGAGTGTTACGCGTATCACTCCGCCTAGAGCTATCGAGGTAATTGTCTGGGTCTATCCCGCAGATATCTTCCGGCTTGAATGCGAACGGTTCAGTTTCCTGTGCGCCACCAATACCGACGAGGCGACGCAAGCGGTCAGCTAAGCTAGTCATTTTCTCTTAACCAGTGTGCAAGGGGGAACCAGGGCGCAAATAGATGAGATTCACACTCTGCTTGTTGCGAAGCTGTCCTGAAGGCAATTCAAGCGACCCAAGAGGAATCTGCGCGATGTGCTGGGGGTGGAAAGGATCAGTGACATCAAATACACTGGTAACGGTCTGGCCTTCGTTGGGGGTGCCCGGAAGTTCATCCTTTTCATGTGCCACGTAAAGGCGGGTGGCATCGGGATTGGTCCAAATCCCGTGACTGTCGCGACCATGGCTGAAAAAATGGCCAACCACCCGGCGCTGACCGGCGGCTGCATCACGGTCGATGATAGCAATGCGGCTGGAGGCAACACCGTTGGGGCCATCATCGTCAATCCGCGCAAAGCTTGCATAAACGACACGGCCGTTGTCATTCTCGCAGAACTCCACATGGTTCGGGCGCGCGCCATCTTCGAAACGGATGTGGTCGAGCAGTTCCTGGCCTCCTTCGATACGGCGCACAGAGATACCGTCCGCGATCTTGTGGCTGATCCACATTTCTTCACCGTCGGGCGACACTTTCTGAAACGGTGTAAAACCGAACGGGTCCTGTTCCGAAATATCGATCGTCTGGCGTCGCACCGGGTTCGAATAACCATCGGAACCCAGATTGACATCAAAAATATCGATTTTCGAAACTTTTTGAGAAATCACAAAAGCCGTCCCGCCATCTTTCGAAAACCAGACCTGAGCGGGGCCGTCAATGGTGGGCAGATAGCGCCGCACCGCGCGAATGGGCTCACCATGAGCCTCGGCAATTGCATCTTCAACGTCACAAATCGCAAACCGGTTTTCCCCGCGCAGGGCGACCCAAAGTTCCTTGCCGCTGCGGCTGAAGGTTGGTTCATGCGGTTCACGCCCGACAAGAACACCAGAGCTGATCACATCCGGGCTGGTATCGGGTCCCGCCTTGGGATTGGGACGGTTTCCAATGACCCTAAGGCTCCGTGTATCGACAAGATACACGTTACTCGTGCCACGCCCTGTGCAGGCGATCATCGTTTGATCCGGGTTTGGTGCCGCGCCATGAACAGTGATGGCACCGTGATACAAAGCTTTGTTGACCATGGCGGTATGGGTCGGAACTACGCCACGGGTTACGAAACGAAATGGTGGACGCGGGTCTTCGTCAAACGACGTCAGATTAATCGTGCGCTCGATCAGATTGGTGTTCGGATCAATCACCGAAAGCGTATTGGAGCTTTCATTTGTTAGAATTACACGATCCTTGAGCAAGATATCCGGACTTCGCACCTGCTGTGCAGTTGCATTTTTACTGGCGCGCGCCATGCTCATAGTAAGCGCAGCTGTGGTCGCCGTACCTTTTATAAAGCGTCGTCTGTCAAGCATCTGTTGTCCTTTCGAGCGGATGTGTAAGCTTCAGATAAGGACAAGACAGACTGCAGGTTTGTTTATTCCCACCTCCTCAAGCGGATCACGTGTTCTTGACTAAATCAAAAGATCAGATTTGACCTTGCGCACGAACGAACTCTGCCGTCGCATAGAGCCTCTCTGGGCTAAGATTCCCCGAAATTGCAAAACCTACCTCATTTTGCGCCCAATACGCTGAACGAAAGTATGCATCTGAATGCTGCCGGATCGGAATGGTTCTCACAGGATCAATATCACTACGCATGAAAATTGTTAGTTTGCGGCCATTCTCCCCATGATAGATCAACAATGCCGCCGGCTGTGTTTCCCCCATCATGAGGCGCCCACCAGCTAGTTTCATTCCAAGTGGTTCAAGATCTGGAACAGGCGTGTCTCGTAACAAGGTTTTGATCAGCCAGTGGCCTTCTAATATTTCGGCAGATGATACGTCCAGATCCGGAGCGTCATGTGCCCCAAATGTAGCGTAAGCGAGCGCGCCACGTTGGCCTAGGCTGGTACCGAGCGGATCGCCGAATACAACGTCCAGAGCGATCCAGCCCATGCAGACCCCGATTGTTAAGATTGCGCAGGCCGCAGCGAGCATGCGCCAGGGTCGCAAGACATGGTCTGTTTGAACGGTCTCCACGAATTTCTGAGGGATCGGTTCAGCAAAGACAGGATCAAACACTTGTCGCAATACGATTGTCTGCTGCCTGAATGCAGCGATTGTTGCAGCAAGCTCGGAGTCCCGCGCAATTGCATCAGCCACTAGGGCCCGGCGGGCCGGATCAATCGTCCCGTCAGCAAAGGCAATTAGGTCGGCCTCGGTGATCGTAGCGTTTGGTTTGCCGTCTGTCATGTCTTCCTCACTTCACACGAAAGAGGGTTGGGCCGGTTCGCAGCGCAACGATATCCTCTCCAGTCGTTCGACGAAGTGCCTGCCGACCTCTAAACAATCTGCTCATCAATGTGCCTTGCGGTATTTTCAAAACTTTCGATGCTTCGCGGTAAGATAAGCCCTCAATGGCCGTAAGGGAGATCGCGGCGCGCTGTTCAATCGGCAATTGGTAAAGCGCCGCCAAAATGTCGTTCACTTCCATCTGTTGTTCCTGATTGGCGATCGCGGAGACGACCAGGGGCGAATCCTCCAGAAAATCCATCGGAATCTCACGTGCACTTGCTTTCTGTCGAGTATTGATGTGAGAATTATACATGATCCGAAACAGCCAGCTTCTGAGACTTCCAGGTTTGCGTAACATGTGTTTCTTGGCAAGCGCGCGTTCCAAAGTTGCCTGTAACAGATCATCCGCTTCATCTTTGTCGCGTGTGAGGGATCGTGCGAAACGCCTCAAGTGTGGAATTTCCTGGACTAGTTTGTCTCCGAACATCACTGCCCTGCCTCCATCCCGTTGCTGCGGGTTGTTGCGATTACCTTGAATAGACAGGTCGGAGCGATAAATATTCCATAATCACAAAAAAATTGTCTCAACAGGAAAATGCAGTTAATCAAGATATTTGTGGGCATGCCGAGGCTCAGTCTAACAAACACCCAAACCGCCACCACGACCGACCGAAGCCTTTCAGGTTTCGCTCACCGGAGTTGACTTCGGTGAAAGTACGGTTTTGTTTCCGGCCTAATTCGCGTCCGTGAATAGAATGGCCAGATTATCGTTTTGGATTGTCCCCCCAAAAACATACATAATCCGCAACCTTTTAAGGATTTTTCTACAATATGAAATTTTTCGTAATGATTTTAACTTCGGTAGTTCTCGCGGCCTGCACTTCAATTCGTCCGGTACCGCTTACCGAAATATTAAACCTTCCAATTGTTCAAGTTGGCGATCCCCTCCCTCAAGAGGGCGAATTCGTCGTTTTTTTTCCAAAGGACACTTACATTCCAGTCGTACTGAATGCGAACGGATCCCTTTTTTCATCTGAAGTTCAACTAAACGGAAAAGTACAGCTTTCGAGAGATCTATACCTTTACAAGTCGTGGGGAAGCCACGATGGCATACATTGGGAAAATTCGCACAAATTGATAGATGTAAGTTTTGGAGGAGGTTTCGACGTAGAAGGGCTTAAATCAAATATTACGTTAACGGCAAACTAGCTCTCGACTGTCTGACTTCAGCGCCTACGGGTCCGCAATTTGTCAACATGACCTAGCCAGGGGGCAAAGTACAGTAGCTCCGGAATAAAGGTTCTGCTGGACCGAATGGGCGGGCGGGCGAACCCACTCGCGCCTCCTTCCGGGCAGCTGTGGTGCGGGATTGCGGATATCTGAGGTTTATAATCTCAAGGTCGCGACCGTCATTGCATGTGCTTGAGACGCAATAGAGCGACTTGACACCATTTCTCTAGCGCGACTCGAGTATCCTGAGAGCGGAATAAAGCAGCACCCCTTTTGCCAGGCCTCACGAAACGCGGGATTAAACGAAGACTGTCGTTTGTCGGGGTGGCAAACCCAATACCATTTTTATCGTCAGGCACATCTGGATTACAACGTCGCTGAATAAGCACTGCAGCGCGTTTGCCGCTGGGCGGCGGGGCCCACGTCGTGTCAGGCTCAAACCTGATTGAACGGGGTCCGCGACGCTTCAACGTTTTATTGTAAGCCGACCAGTCGGTGGTCTTGTACTTGGTGGAGGCCCAATTGCTCATGACTTACGGCTATTATGCTGGTTTCACAAAGTGAATCTCCTCAGGCGATTTGTGCCACAAAGCCATGGTTGTAAACACTATCGCCCCGCAAAGAGACACACAGTTCGGGACCATTTTTTAATAGTCCCCGGAAATCACGCTAATTCGAAACTTGGAGTCCTACGTGCAATACTTTGCCCATCGTGAGAATTTCCAACAAAAGGTCAATATTTGGATGCGCGCCAGGCCGGCTCTTTGCATCAATTGTATGTTCTGCAAAAACGTCCAAACCGTGCTTTGCGGCATCTGCGGTGATGTCTCCAAAGTGCAAATGGAGATAATTGTAGACAGCCAACGAGCCTTGCTTTCCAGGCTTATTTTCAATCGACGCGACAACATCCCCCTTGCCATCAAGCAGATCGATGCGCGTTAGGTTTTCGATTGTCGGTAAAAGTTTAAGATTATCCTTGAAGGACGCGGTCGGGTGGATCATTTCTAAATCCTTAGGTTGGGCAATAGAAACTGCCATCTACCAGTTCAAAAGAATAAAAACTATACTCACAAATATTCTTTCAAATGCGCGTTTGCTTTCTCCCAAATAGAGGCAAAATGAGCATAGCCAGGATCAACGCCTGCATCGGCCATTTCAATACTCAATAGCAGCTCACGTAATTCACCAAGACCTAACACGGCTGCCGACCCAGCCAAACGATGTGCTTCAGCGCGTACCTCGTTTGACAATGCGCTTTGCAGAGTACGTGAAAAACGCACAACATCCTCCTGAAATTCAACCAAAAAGACACGCGCACGTTCGGGGCCCAGCGCTGTAAAATATTGCGCAATATCAGAGCCAGCCGTGCCCTCGGATTCCTGGCTGAGACCACCAGCCCGGCGGAAGATCACATCTTCCAAAGCGGGTTTGTCGATAGGTTTGGTCAGTACCTCTACAAAACCAGCCTCCAGAATATGCTCATGGTCGTCAGCGCCCACATAGGCTGTGAGAGCCACGATATCTGTGTCTGGCGCTAGGTTTTGATCTCGAATACGTGTGATGGCCTCTATACCATCGACTTCTGGCATGCTGATATCCATCAGAACCAAATCAAACGTGGATTGCCTTACCGCCTCTACAGCCTCTGCCCCCCCCGAGGCTGCGGTCACATTATGACCCATTTTTTGCAAGCGCTCCAAAAGCAATTCACGATTGATGTCATTGTCTTCGACAATCAACAGACGTGCATGTTGCGTGGGGATCGCGGCGCTACGCGCATTTGTTTCCTTCGTAGCCTCTGCAGGAGGTAAATTAACGGAAACAATAAATGTGCTGCCTTCTCCCAATTCACTTTCACAAGATACGCGTCCTCCCATTCCTTGGACCAAGCGTTTGGTGATCGCCAAACCCAAACCTGTTCCCTCGCTCACACGTCCATAGCTTGCATCGACGCGCACAAAGTCATCAAAAATCTGTTCCAAGTGATCAGCCGGGATGCCTTTGCCGGTGTCTGCAACTTGAATTTCAACCTGATCAGTATCGTCGATGCGGCACACATCAACCATCACAGCCCCTTCTTCTGTGAACTTTATCGCGTTGCCCACCAAGTTTAGCAAAATTTGCTGGAGCGCACGCGACTGCCCCAAAACATGTGACGTTTCGCCAAGATAGCAATGTACAGAGAGATCCAGACCTGCCCGCTGAGCACTCGCTTGCTGGCTTCCGACCAAAGCAGTCACAAGACCTTCCATATCAAAGGCAGAAACGCTCTCGACGCTTGCCCCAGCTTCCAGGCGCGACAGTTCAAGTATATCGTTCACATGGTGTAGCAGGAGTTCACCAGAAACCCGCATCGCATCAATATATCGTTTTTGCCCGTCGGTCAGGGGCGTATCTTCCAAAACATCAACAGCGCCCAGTATTCCTGTCAGCGGCGTGCGCATTTCGTGGCTCATAACTGTCAAAAGAGCTGCTTTGGCGCGTTCCCCCGCAAGCGCATTGTCACGGGCACGTCTCAACTCCTCTTCAACCGCATATCGATCAGAAATATCACGTAGATAGCTGACGAATACAGCATCTACCCCGGATTTTGCCGCGCTGATGGACAGTTCAACCGGGAACATCTCACCATTTTTACGGCACGCTTCCAACTCAATTCGTCCGCGGTCAGTTAAACTAGAGGTACCATGCTTGACACAGTGATCAAATCCAGCCGCGTAGACTCTTTGAAGATACTTTGGGACCATGAGCTGGAGAAATTCTGCGTTGATCGCTTCTTCTCGACTATAGCCAAAAACGGTTTCAGCCGCGCCATTATAATCCTGAATGCGCCCATCATGTCCAACCACCAAGACGGCATCCAGAGACGAGGAGACCATCGCTTGTAGCTTTGAAGCGACTTCTATCTTTTCGATCGCCATTGCCTGTCCACGTCTGTACAATCCAGCGAGCAGGCAAACTGTAGCGATCAACGCTGTGATAAGAACAAACACAACGGCTGCGAGCTGCGACAACAGTGCATGCAGACCGACGCGGTTACTTTCATTGAGTGTCGAGTAGACTTCTAATCCAGTGAGCGCGAACCGTCTAATGCTCTCACGATTGTCTTGCAGCAGGCTATTAAGCAGTGGAAGCTGAGCAAACAGTTCAGCATCTGTGCTATCGATATAGGTAGCCATCTCATCGATTTGCGACTGGATATCATGAAGATGCCTTAAAGCTGTTTCGTTTTCACGCAGGGGGGCAAAGACACGGCTTTCACGAACGGTTATAATGCGACTGTAAAACACATCAAACACACGCCTTAGGCTTGGCAGATCCTCAAGTGACTGCACCGCAAGCGCCGCATTTTCGACTTTTAGGTGTTCAACTTCAATCTGCGTCAGGTTCCACTGGCGATTGTCAGTCTGAGCGATAGACAGATCTTCCAATCTGTCTAATACTCTCGCGCCAAGCCAAACCGCCTCCAGCAATAACAGGAGAATGATGGCAATTGTAAACCCAACTAAAATCCGGGGAAATTTAAATTCCAGGCGATCTTCGCCCATTCATACTCCCCTTCATTTTTTACTTTGAAACAATAATTTTCTCTAGCTGCCAGATGCTGCGTGAATATACAGCCTCGGTCTGGTAGCTTGGGTCACGATCATAAGGATAGACGATCCAGAGTGGCCCTTTGTTTCGCACGCTCATCGAGGCGCCGTTACGTTCATATGCAACGATAGGCCCTCCAGCAATAGCGTCAGTGATTGGAATTGTTACCGAATAGTCGTTGATCGCAACCGCCTGTAACTGGCCACCTGAAACGTTAAGCTGTTCAAGAAGCGTGGAGAGGGCCACCCCTTTAAACTGTTGCACGCCTTCAGTCCAAATCGTGTTGGTTTCGAACCCTTCAGCAGAAACCGCGCGCAAATCATCAAGCGTGTAAGAATGGCTTTCGCGTAGGCTACCATCATCATTCAACACATCAACCTGAAGAAGTGTCGCACCGGCATGCGCGCCCCCTACGCCCGCAAAAACTATCGCGACAATCATCACCATGCGCTTGAGAACTGCGATCATTCGATTTGCTCCTGATATTTACTGAACAGCGCGACTATTCCACAGATTGCTGCTTTGTGCATTGGCGACTGAGGATATTACTCTATCCTTTCGTATAAAGGTTTCTACTCTCTGAACGTTTGAACTAGGCTAACGTGCCTTAACGATAAGATTTTCGGCAGATTATCATAACCCAATGGATTTGGGATATTGGAGAACGAAAATGCAAGATCTTTCGCACAGTGCACTCGCAAAAGTTGATGGTTTTGAAACTAATAACGCGTTAGGCTTAGAAGACTATTATCAACATAAGGTTGCTTCGTTGATGCGTATACTTCTTGCAGATGACCACGACATGGTCCGTGAAACGATTTCCGCCTATCTAAAATCAGAAGGCGGAGCCGAGGTGGAAACCGCAGTAGATCTGCAATCTGCATTGTCACTAATTGAATCTGACGGTCCTTACGATCTGGTGCTTCTGGATTACAACATGCCCGGTATGATGGGATTGGATGGCCTGTCACGGGCGCTCAATGCGAACGGAAATAAAGGTGTTGGCATTTTGTCTGGTAGCGCCCCTGCCCGTACGGCCCAGGATGCGTTAGACGCAGGTGCGATTGGTTTTATTCCCAAAACCATGGGCGCACAGTCCCTTTTGAACGCGGTCCGGTTTATGTGCGCAGGTGAAGTATATATGCCCGTGTCTTTGATGCGCGAACAATCCAACACCCGCGATCATCCAATCGCACAGAAGTTAAGCCCGCGTGAGATGGAAGTTCTGGGCGGGTTGAGCCGCGGCTTGTCCAACAAAGAAATCGCACGTGAGTTGGAACTGCAAGAGGTCACTATCAAACTTCACGTACGTACCCTGTGCCGCAAACTAGACGCGAAGAATCGCACACAAGCTGCTCTGATTGCCAAAGAAGCTGGACTATTTTAGCAAGCACAGATTGCGCGCCCTAGAATATTGGTTTTCTAGGTGACTCCCTACGGTGTTTTCATTATGTTCTCGCTATGGCGACACCTGTTTCATCCATCAAATACCTCGGCCCAGCCTATGAAGAGGCTTGCCGCAGGGCTCAGATAAATTCAGCAGAAGAATTGCGCGCGCTTGGCGCGGATGCTGCATATGCAAAGCTTCTGAACTCTGGCAGCAAACCACATTTTATCGGTTACTATGTTTTGGTAATGGCCCTACAGGGACGTCCATGGAACGATTGTAAAGGGGACGAGAAAAAAGCGTTGCGCCAGCGCTTTGACGCCATCAAAGCGCAAAGCTTTGACAAAGATCTCTCCGAATTCGAACGTATTCTGGACAGCATTGGTGTAATCGAACCTCAACGCGGCACCTAATAATTTTTCAACCTAATAGATGGATTCTACTTGTAGTTTTCCCAAGAGAGCCATTATTTGGCATCCTCTTAGCTCAACACGTCTTCACTTTGGACATTAGGATTGCTCCGACATGGCGCCAGCCGCTCTTATACGTGATATCGTTCACATCGGTGAAACGCTGCACCAAAGTGGCTGTGCTCCTTATAAAATCGAGAAATACGTGCAGCACTATGCCATAACTCAAGGTATAAATGCAGTCGTGCAGGCAACCCCCACATCACTGACCTATCATTTTCCAGACGAAGACAATCAAATGGTGATCCAGCGCTTATCTCCAGCCTCGATTGACCTTAGTTTGTTGGCCGATACCATTACAAGGATCAGTCACCCGACACTCCCCCCAGTGGATCGCGCCAGTGCTTACCCACTCTGGCTTATTCTGGTGGCAAATATTATCCTGCCTCCAGCCTTTCTTTCCCTAATCGGCGTGAGCGCACAGACGGTATTTTTGTCTCCACTGCTGGGGTTACTCGTCTGGCTTTGCCAACAGATGTGTCAAGGGGATCGTGCGAAATTGGTCGAGTTTCTCAGCGCAGTTGTCGCTGGACTCACTGTTTCATTCTTCAGCAGTCAAGGATACGAAGTCCCGCTTTGGGGGTTGGCCATTGCTGCCGTTATCTTATTTGTGCCCGGTCTTTCTATTGCCAATGCTTTGGAATGTTTGGCTTTCAACGACCTAATTTCTGGGGTCAGCTTATTAGCACACTCCTTATTTGTGTTGATGAAATTGTTCATCGGCATCTACATTGGGTTGAGCTTGGGCGGCATTTTCTGGGATAGCCCACCATCTGCGCCAAATGTGAACGAAGTGCCGGGCTGGCTGGCTTATGTTGCCCTACCAGCTCTATCATTTTCGATTGGACTGATATTCAACGCACGTCTACGCGATATTATCTTGGCTGTTCCCGTTACAATCATCGGCATGTGGGGCCCACTTTATCTAGGTTTTGGCGCGGGTTGGATTGTCGGCACTTGGGTCAGTGCGACCTTGATCACTGTCTATGGCACCTGGCTGGCCAAAGTGCTGAAATTGACCGGTGCGATCTATATCGTACAAGGCATTATTATTCTTGTACCTGGCAGCCGCGTCTTGATGGGGGCCACGCAATCGTTGTTTTCAGAATCTTTGATGGCCATGCCGGGTGTGGGATTGTCTGCCTTTTTGATGTTTGCCGCCATTGCTGCCGGGCAAATGACAGCCTTATCGTTTTATTCGCAAAAGAACCGCAACTTGATTTCTTAAAACAAAAAAAGCTGCCGCAATCCTGCAGCAGCCTCATAATTTAGTGCGCTAAGCGACCTTAGCCAACCAGCTCAAGACCGGAGAAGAAATATGCGATTTCTTCTGCAGCGGTCTCAGGTGCATCTGAACCATGTACAGAGTTTTCACCAACAGATTCAGCAAACTCTGCGCGGATGGTGCCAGCGTCTGCGTCTGCAGGGTTGGTTGCGCCCATAACTTCGCGGTTTTTCGCGATCGCGTCTTCACCTTCCAGAACCTGTGCAACAATCGGCGCAGATGCCATGAATTCACACAGTTCGTCGTAGAAAGGGCGTTCTGCGTGAACTTTGTAGAATTCACCAGCCTGGGCTTTGCTCAGGTGGATACGCTTTTGTGCAACAACGCGCAGGCCTGCTTCTTCAAATTTGGCATTGATTTTGCCAGTCAGGTTGCGACGGGTTGCATCAGGTTTGATGATCGAGAAGGTGCGTTGAATTGCCATGGTTCGGCTCTCCTGAATAAAATGCACGGGGCCAGCCCCCAATGCGTGAAAACTTTGCGCGCCGCGTAACATGCCTTTGGTCTCTTGGGAAGGGAATTGTTCTTTTAAATCTTTCGGCTCTCCTAGCGCTTGGCGTGGGAGTTTGCCCCTTGAAAAGAAGACCAAAGCGCATTGACAGGCTGCGCCCACTGCGCCACACCGCATCCATGTTACGGATCTCTGATATTTCTTATGCCGTTGAGGGTCGTCCGCTTTTCGACGGCGCAAGTGCAACCATTCCCGAAGGCCATAAAGTCGGTCTGGTGGGCCGTAATGGTACAGGCAAAACCACGCTGTTTCGCCTGATCCGCAGCGAATTGTCGCTTGAAAGTGGAGAGATCACCCTGCCCGGCAAGGCACGCATTGGCGGCATTGCTCAGGAAGTACCTTCATCGCAAACCTCTTTGATCGACACCGTGTTGGAAGCTGACATTGAACGTACCGCGTTAATGAAAGAATCCGAGACCGCAGAAGATCCCACACGTATTGCCGAGATCCAAACCCGGCTTGTTGATATTGATGCCTGGTCCGCCGAAGCCCGCGCCGCTTCAATCCTCAAAGGATTAGGATTTGACTATGAAGATCAGCAACGCCCCTGCGCTGATTTTTCCGGCGGCTGGCGTATGCGTGTCGCTTTGGCTGCAGTGCTTTTTGCGCAACCAGATCTTTTGCTGCTGGACGAACCGACAAACTACCTCGATCTTGAAGGGGCTTTGTGGCTTGAACACTATCTGGTGCGTTATCCGCATACAGTCATCATCATCAGCCACGACCGCGAATTGCTAAACCGATCTGTAAACGGGATCCTGCACCTTGAGGATCGTAATCTGACGTTTTACAGCGGCAATTATGACCAGTTTGCCCGCCAACGCGCGGCAAATCGCGCCAACCAAGCAGCGGCTGCCAAAAAACAAGAAGCCCAGCGCGCGCATTTACAGTCCTTTGTGGATCGTTTCAAAGCGAAGGCCACAAAAGCCAAGCAAGCCCAAAGCCGGGTCAAGATGCTGGAAAAGATGGAGACTATTCGCGCCCCGGAAGATGCAGCGCGCACTGTGTTTTCCTTCCCGAAACCCGAAGAGTTATCACCGCCCATTATCGCCACTGAAGGTGCCAGCGTGGGCTATGACGGGAAGGCGATCCTAAATAAAATGGATCTGCGCATTGATCAGGATGATCGCATCGCGCTGCTGGGCAAGAACGGACAAGGGAAATCAACCTTGTCAAAAATGCTATCTGATCGCCTGCCCGTCTTAAGTGGCAAAATGACGCGCTCAAACAAATTGCGCATCGGATTTTTTGCACAACATCAGGTGGATGAGCTGTATGTAGATGAAACGCCGCTTGAACACCTGCGGCGCCTGCGTCCGAATGAAACTCCTGCACAGAACCGGGCACGGCTTGCCGGGTTTGGGTTAGGCGCAGATCAAGCAACCACCGAGGTTGGGCGTTTGTCTGGTGGTCAAAAAGCGCGGCTGTCTTTGCTGATCGCAACATTGGACGCCCCCCATATCCTGATCCTGGACGAACCAACCAACCACTTGGATATTGAAAGCCGTGAAGCCTTGGTCGAGGCGTTGACGGCCTATACCGGCGCGGTCATTCTGGTAAGCCACGACATGCACCTGTTGAGCCTTGTTGCAGACCGTTTATGGCTTGTATCAAATGGTACCGTGAAACCCTATGAGGGTGATTTGGAAAGCTACAGAAGCTTCCTGCTGGAACGCGACAAACCCGCGCAAAAACCAAAAGCAAAGGTCGAAAAGGAAGTCAAACGCGTCTCCCGCGACGAAATCCTTGCCCTGCGCAGCGAAGTTCGCAAATGTGAAGCACGCGTCGAGAAACTGACCGACATGCAAGAAAAGCTGGATCAAAAGCTTGCAGATCCACGTCTTTATGAAGACGGCAACTCTGCAGACATTGAGGTCTGGAAAAAGAAACACAACGAATGTGCCGAGGCCTTAGATCGTGCTGAGGGTCTTTGGTTGGATGCTCTCGAAAAGCTTGAAAAGGCAGAAACCTCCTAATGGACACCAGCTTTCTGATCACTTCATTTGTTACGCTCTTTGTCATCATTGATCCAATCGGCCTGACCCCACTGTTTATCGCGCTGACCCAGGGCATGCCACCCGAGCAGAAGCGAAAAGTCGCAATTCGCGCTGTCTTAGTGTCAGGCGGAATTCTCGCACTATTTGCGCTTTCTGGTGAAGCCGTATTGGGTTTCATTGGGATTTCCATGCCAGCGTTTAGAATAGCTGGAGGGATCTTGCTGTTTCTGACAGCGCTCGACATGTTGTTTGAACGGCGCACGAAACGGCGTGAAGATCGGCAAGAGGAAGAAGAGCACGAAGATCCGTCAGTCTTTCCGCTGTCAATTCCATTAATCGCGGGGCCCGGTTCAATCGCAACCGTTATTCTTCTCGCTGGCGAACAATCCGGCTTTATAGGCTTTGCGGCTGTCATGGGAGTTGTGGCAAGCGTCTTATTGATCTTGCTGGCTTTATGCCTCACCTCAGGTGCTTTGGCCCGTCTATTGGGAAAAACAGGCGTAACAGTTGTCACCCGTCTTCTTGGCATGCTGTTGGCCGCCTTATCTGTTCAGTTTGTCCTTGATGGGCTGCGCGATTTCGGGTTCGCAGCCTCGTAATTGGTCGCTTGGCACCCTATCTCATATGCGGGAGGCCCAGATGGACGGACATGACACAGCGCAACTTATCTACTTAGGTATCTTGCTTGGGGCAGGTGTTTTATGGTTTGTCGCTCAGCGTCGGATCGGTCTGAATAAGATCCTGCAGTATATTGCGATTTGGGGGTTTATTTTTGTCGGCGTAATCGCAGCATATGGCCTATGGGACGATATTCGCGGCACCATCCGGCCACAGCATGCAGTTCATCAGGACAATGGTCAAATCAATGTCCCGCGCGCACGGGACGGGCATTATTACCTAACACTGCAAGTGAATGACACGCCTATCACATTCCTCGTCGACACGGGCGCAACGCAGATGGTTCTGACACAACAAGACGCGTCCCAGATCGGCCTCAAACCGGACACCCTGCCATATCATGGCAGAGCGCAGACAGCCAATGGTGAGGTGCGCACCGCACGTGTTAGATTAGACAGCATTGATATTGGCCAAGTGCGCGATACAAACGTCACGGCGTATGTCAATCAAGGTGAATTACAAAATTCACTGCTTGGCATGGGGTACCTTCAACGTTGGCAAAGCATCGAAATCCGGAATAACGAGCTCATTTTGACCCGCTAAATACAGGAAACAAAGCCTAACTCTCTGCTTTCTTTTCCCAGCGACCGCTCGCTTCAGACCAATATTGCGCAGCGCATCCCGCTTGGGTTAGCGATTTCCACTGAACGCGCGCACGACTGACTGCGTCTGGGTCCGTGCCATCAAATAAGATACAGACACGTTCCAACGCATTCACTTCAGCCGCTGATATCTCTGCGCCATCCACAGACATCATACAGGCCGGATTATTTGAAGTCTCCACCGCAGCGGTGAGCAAAATCGGCTGTAAGCTGTCATGAGGGCCGCCAGCAAGCCCATGTGCAAGAAACCCATCATCAGGCCCAAGCCACAGGCGGTCATCTAACCATTGCATGCGTGCAGGATCTGTCCCCCGTACCGCAATGCGCCAACCAGCACTGCGCGCTTTATCAAGCAGCACTGGCAGCGTTTCTTCCAGCGGGCGCTGGGTCAGATGGTAAAAATAGGCAGCCCCCATTGCTGAATTATTGCACCTCAAACTTGTCCTGAACCAGACGGTTTAAGGCCATAACCCCCCAACCTGTCGCACCTTTAGGTGCATATGCTGTCTCGGCGGATACAGAAGCAACGCCCGCGATATCAAGATGGATCCATGGGGTTTCATCTTTCACAAAACGTTGCAGGAACTGCGCCGCAGTAATCGAACCCGCAGGGCGCCCGCCGACGTTTTTCATATCAGCGATCCGTGATTTCAACTGATCATCGTAAGCCTGACCTAAAGGCATACGCCACGCGCCTTCGCCTTCGGCACCCGCTGCTTTTAAAAACGCGTTACAGAGCCCATCTTCATTAGAGAAGACACCCGCGTTTTCATGCCCAAGCCCAATGATGATCGCGCCTGTCAAGGTTGCCAGATCAATCATACCTGCAGGCTTAAAGCGCTCTTGCGCGTACCACATAACGTCGCACAAAACCAAACGCCCTTCCGCGTCCGTGTTGATGATTTCAACCGTATCACCCTTCATGGACTTTACCACATCACCTGGGCGGGTCGCATTGCCGGATGGCATGTTTTCAACCAGACCAACCAGACCCACTACATTGGCTTTCGCCTTGCGTAATGCAAGCGAACGCATGGTTCCGGCTACAACACCGGCCCCTCCCATATCCATGGTCATGTCTTCCATACCGGCAGCGGGTTTGAGAGAAATACCACCCGTATCAAAAACAACACCTTTGCCGACCAAAGCTAAGGGCGCAGCGTCATCCAAGCCACCTTTCCATTGCATCACAACAACTTTGGATGGGCTAACAGACCCCTGCCCGACGGACAGCAATGTGCGCATGCCCAGCTCTTCCAGTTGGTCTTCGTCCAGAATTTCAACTTCAAGACCGATGGATTTCATGTCATCCAGGCGATTGGCAAATTCGGTGGTGGTTAGTATGTTGGCAGGTTCATTGACCAGATCACGGGTCATGTGAACACCTTCAGCAATCGCAAGCGCAGTTTCTAGAGCAACATTCAGTTCTTCAGGCGCTTTGTGGGCGATGCTTAAACGTGCCGTACCTTCCGAGGTGCTAGATTTATGATCTTCAAATTCATAAGCCCGCAACGCAAATCCAAGAGCCAGATCACTGGCTTTATTCATGGAACCAGCCATAAGAGTCACAGCAGAACTGCCTGCATTCTTGGCCAGCTTTGCGCCAACTTTTCGCACTTCCACTGGTGTTATTTTGCGCGACAAAACCACGATATCAAGTGCCTCTGCCAAGAGACCTGCAGGCCACGCAAGCGTGATTACATCACCAGACTTTGCTTTGGAAAACCGTTTACTTTCGACCAGACGCGCAATAGCTCCCTTGCAAAAGCGGTTTGCCGTACGTGCAGCCGGATCCAATGTACCTTCAGGGGTGACCATAACCGCGAGTCGACCGGTGGTTTGGGCCATTGATTTGGGGTCGAACTCAATAGCGGTGACGCGGGGGGAAAGGCTCATCTGAGAAACGCTCCTGCATTAAATCTGGGTCTGGAAACAAGAGGTAGCCTGCACTCTGACCGATGACTAGAGCTTATCCGCTTTGATCGACGGGAAAAATTCACAAACACACAATCAAAAATAGAATTCAAGCTGATTTCCGCTTGTGCAACCTCAGTATGATTGCGCCTCACAAGAGAAATGCAGTTTTCCCCGCTTCACAAATACTCTATGGTCGCGACTGACGAACAACAAGATCTGGGGGGATCACGTGTCACGCTACGACAGATATGTGCTGTCCCAATATCTGCTATTTTTTGGTTTCTTCGCACTTATACTTGTTGCTGTATTCTGGGTGAACCGCGCCGTTATCTTGTTTGACAAGTTAATCGGCGATGGCCAATCCGCTTTGGTGTTTTTAGAATTCACAGCGCTTGCTCTGCCAAACCTAATCCGTATGGTGCTGCCGATCGCGGCTTTTACAGCCGCTGTTTGGGTCACCAATCGGCTAAACGGCGAAAGCGAACTCACTGTTTTACGTGCAACTGGCAGCAGCCCTTGGCGAATGGCACGACCCGCATTTGCGTTTGGACTAATCACCGCCGGAATGATGCTGATACTGACCCATGTATTGCTGCCCACATCGATCCGCCAGTTGGAAATTCGCGAAGCAGATGTTGCGCGAAATGTGACGGCCCGTATCCTGAACGAGGGAGATTTTCTGCATCCTGCAGAAGACGTGACATTTTATATTCGCCAGATCGATGATGACGGCACATTAAATGACGTATTTCTTTCTGATAGCCGAGACCCAGATGTGACCATCACCTACACCGGCACACGTGCTTTTCTAGTGCGAGATGAAGACCGGACGCATCTAATAATGGTCGACGGTCTTGCGCAAAGACTAGAATACAGCTCTCGCCGTCTTTCTACCACGGCATTTGCGGATTTTTCCTACGATATCAGTTCACTTGCCAAAAATTCCGAAAACGAGGCGCGCAACCTCCGTGCAATCCCAAGTCACGAGCTGCTTACGCGGCGCAGCGACATAATGGCAGAAGAAGACTACACAGAAGGTGAATTGGCTGAGGAGTTTCACTTGCGATTTGCGCGGGCGTTTGTCTGTATCGCCGTGACATTGATCGGTTTTTCTGCGTTGATGATTGGCGGCTTTTCCCGCTTCGGCGTTTGGAGGCAGGCGCTGATGGCATTTGTGTTGCTGATCCTCGTCGAGGGGCTGCGCGGTGTCGTGGCTGATCCCGTTGTTGAAAATGCAAACCTTTGGCCACTCATTTATCTTCCCACCGCAATTGGTCTGTTAATTGCGACGCTCTTTTTGCAACTGTCCGCTCGCCCTATCGGAGCTATCCTCAAGCGTCGCAAACACGCACAGCGCGAGGTATCAGGATGAAGCTGGACCTTTATTATGCGCGTCGCTTTCTGCAGTGGTTTTTGATCATTTGTGGTGTTCTTTTAACACTGGTCATGTTGATCGACCTAAATGAGCAGATACGCCGTTTTGATTCAGAAGATCTGAGCTTTGGCCAGCTTCTGGGGCTAACATTCTTAAATCTTCCCGCCGCCATAAACGAATTCCTGCCCTTGATTATGATCCTTACAACCATCGTGTTGTTTGTAGGTTTGGCCCGTAGCAGTGAATTGGTCGTCACACGCGCCATTGGTCGATCTGGCATTCGAGCACTGATGGCTCCGGTTCTGGTGTCGGGCGTGATTGGCGTTCTCGCTTTAACGACTTTAAATCCGATCGCTGCCGCGACATCGAACCGCTACAATGATCTGGCTGAAGGCTACCGCAACGGTGGAACTGCAGCCTTATCCATCAGCGAAGATGGGATTTGGCTCCGTCAAGGTAGCGCAGAAGGACAGTCTGTTATCCGCGCACATGGATATCTTGGCCAAGGC
The DNA here is from genome assembly GCF_900102795.1 of Epibacterium ulvae. Classification (GTDB taxonomy): domain Bacteria; phylum Pseudomonadota; class Alphaproteobacteria; order Rhodobacterales; family Rhodobacteraceae; genus Epibacterium; species Epibacterium ulvae. The sequence continues at coordinate 393,565 of NZ_FMWG01000003.1, forward strand.
AATGACATCATTTTACAAGATGTGAGCTTTCTGTCTTATGCACCTAATGCCGGACCTGTTACACGGATACTTGCAGAAAGCGCAGAATTGCAGGATGGCAACTGGCTTTTGACAAATGCCAAAGTCTGGCCTCTGACCGTCGGTCTGGTCCCTGAACGTGGGGCGCGTGAACATGAAAGCCTGCTGATCCCGACAACCCTCACTTCTGAACGTATTCGCGACACATTGGGTGCGGTGGATGGGATCTCCATTTATGACATCCCGGATGCAATTTCAGATCTCGGCCAAGCTGGATTTTCGACCATTCGTTATGAAGTTTTGCTGCAGGTTGAATTTGCACGCCCATTTTTTCTGATCGCTATGGTTCTTGTTGGAGCGGCTTTCACGATGCGACACACCCGATTTGGTGGGACAGGTCTTGCGGTTCTTATGGCTGTCCTGTTGGGATTTGGTCTGTACTTCATTCGCAACTTTGCACAAATTCTGGGAGAGAACGGGCAAATCCCCGTAGCTATGGCTGCTTGGGCTCCTCCCATTGCTTCAATTATGCTGACACTGGGGCTTTTGCTCCACGCTGAGGACGGATAATATGCGCCGCTTACTGATGCTTTCTGTTTTGCTGCCCTGGACGGCTCTGGCAGAACCAAGCAATGCACAAACCCTGCCCGCCCCTTTGGCAAACCAAACCCAATCCCAACCTGCTATTCTGGTTGCCGACAAGGTCTTTGTAACGCCTGAACGTCAATTGATCGCGACAGGTAATGTTGAGGTCTTTCAAGGAGATGTACGCCTAAAGGCGCAAGAGATCAGCTTTGACAATAGCAGTGGCCAGCTTAAGATCACCGGCCCTATCCGACTGGATGAAGGACAAGAGACCACGATCCTTGCTGATGCAGCTGAATTGGACAATAACCTGCAAAACGGCATTCTCAGTTCTGCACGTTTGGTGTTTCAAGAACAGGTTCAACTCGCAGCGCTTCAGATGACACGTGTGAACGGGCGCTACACACAACTTTACAAAACTGCTGTAACCTCTTGTGATGTTTGTGATGATGGTCGACCACCCCTGTGGCAGATCCGCGCAGAACGCGTGATCCACGACGAAGAAGAACGGCAGCTCTATCTGGAAAACGCGCACCTTCATGTGCGCAATGTCCGCGTTTTTTACCTTCCTGCGTTGCGTCTCCCCGATCCAACACTTGATCGGGCGAGTGGCTTTCTAGTGCCCTCTTTACGCACCACATCAAATCTGGGAACTGGTGTGCGAGTGCCCTACTTTTTTAAGATCGGTGACCACAAAGACCTGACAGTTACCCCTTATATCTCTCCGCGAACACGCTCATTAGAACTACGCTACCGTCAGGCCTTTCGCACGGGCGAGATCAGTTTGAACGGCGCCTATACCCGTGATGATCTGCAACCTGACGATGATCGAGGCTTCTTTTTCGCTGATGGGCGTTTTCGTGTTCTGCAAGACTATAATCTGGCGTTTCAGGTCCGCACCGTATCAGATGACGCCTATATCGCAGACTATAGCCTGCCCGATGTTGACCGTTTGCGTTCTCAGATCACATTGGATCGTACCCGGCGCGACCGTCTTTTTGCTGGGAGTTTGATCCATTACAAAACTCTGCGTGACAGCGAAGATCAGAACCTCATCCCGTCCATTATCGCAGATCTTTCCTATGAACAGCGCTGGCATCCGAGCTGGCGCAATGGTGAATTTTCTGCGGCATTCCGCAGTCACAGTCATCGCCGTATCTCTGATGCGAATGCAACGTTAACGGATCCTATGGGGCGTGATGTGGCCCGGTTAAATGTTGACCTGAACTGGCAAGAAAGCTGGCGTCTGCCTTTTGGCGTCATCGGCAGCTGGCAACTTGGGGCCGCGGTCGACCATGTCAGATTATCTGATGATGATCTATTTGGCGTAAACAGCACACGGATCACCCCGCGCAGCGCGCTCACATTTCGTTTGCCAACAACACGCCGCGAACGATCGGGCGCGACCCAGTATTTTGAACCAATTCTACAGCTGGGGTGGACCGACGTTTCAGGCGATGACGTTCCCAATGAAGAGAGTAACTTTGTCGAATTTGATCAAGGCAACCTGCTGTCTCTGTCTCGTTTCCCATCAACCGATGCACGAGAAGATGGCGCCTCTTTGGTTTATGGTTTCAATTGGGCACGCATTGCCCCACAAGGCTGGCAGGCAAGTGCTACTGTAGGTCAAGTGTTTCGCCAAGAGGCCAATTCTGACTTCACAAAGAGTTCCGGCTTAAGTGGAACCTCATCTGACCTTTTGCTTGCGGGGCAATTGCAGTTTGCAAATGGAACTGCGCTCACCATGCGCGGTCTTCTGAATGGGTCTCTGAATTTTTCAAAAGCTGAGGTGCGCGGCAACTGGCATAACGATAAAGCGCGGATCACTGGCAGCTATCTCTGGCTTGGCACGGATCCCGATGAAAATAGATCAGACGCCACCTCAGAACTCTGGTTCAACGGTGGCTATCAGTTGACAGGCAATTGGCGGACACAGGCGAATTTGCGGTATGATATCTCTGATGGCCGCGCCACCCGTGCAGGCCTGGGTTTTGCCTATCAAAATGAATGTGTCACCGTCGATCTTTCGGTCAACCGACGCTATACATCAACAACAAGTGTTGAGCCTTCTACCGATTTCGGCTTTACCATTGCCCTGAACGGCTTTTCAGCAAAAAGCGACAGTAAAAACTACAGGCGATCATGCAGCAACACATGACTTTCCCATACGCTCCTCTTTTCTCAGCGATCAAAGGTGGCTTCGCGCGCTCATTTCGCAACATAACAATCGCGGCTGCGCTTTCAGTTGTTGCGTTGAGCCCAGCTCCTGCCAGCGCACAAAACTTGTTCTCGACTGCAATTCGTGTTGATGACCGCATCATCACGCATTTTGAAATCGAGCAGCGGATCTTGTTTCTACGAACGGTGGGAACGCCTGGTAATCTAGAAGAACGGGCCAGAAACGAACTGATCGAAGACCGGCTCAAACTTGCCCAAATCGACCTTGCGGGCATGCTTCCCACTGCCGAAGACGTTGATGAAGGTATGGTGGAGTTGGCACAGCGTGCGAATCTTCCAATGGATGAGTTCTTAGCCGCATTGCAGAACGCTGGCATTGATCAAGAGACCCTGCGCGATTTTACCCGTGTCGGTTTGGGCTGGCGCCAATATGTCGCCGCGCGTTTTCTGGCTAGGGCGCGCCCAACAGAACAAGAGATTGACCGGGCGATGGGAACCGCGGGCAGCGGCAGTGTTGAGGTTTTGCTTTCAGAACTGATTATTCCGCTGACCCCACAAAACGTTGCTCAGGTGGAGGCTTTCATTGACGAGGTTCGCAAACAAAAAGGGTTTGATGCCTTTTCAGCCGCGGCGGCACAGGCCTCTGCAGCAGATAGTCGTGAAAACGGCGGGCGTCTTCCGTGGGTCAACCTGTCAAATCTGCCACCGCAATTACAGGAAATTGTGCTAAACCTTGAAACCGGTGAGATCACCGAACCTGTTACACTGCAAGGTGCCGTTGCTTTGTTCCAAATGCGTGGCATTCGCGAAGCCGAGGGGCGCGCAGAGCGATTTGCAGCAATTGAATATGCGACCTACTTCATTCCAGGCGGACGCTCTCCAGATGCATTGGCACGCGCACGCAGCATCCGTGATCAAATCGACACTTGTGATGACCTATATGCAATCGCCAAAGACCAAGACCCTTCTGTGTTGGAAATTCAAAGCCTCGCTCCCGCAGATATTCCACGGGACATCGCATTGGAACTGGCAAAGCTGGACCCCGGCGAAACATCCGCCGTTGTCACACGCAATAACGGGCAAACACTCGCTCTGGTGATGCTATGCGGGCGTACGGCTGAACTTGGCGAAGGGGCCAACCGCGATACGGTCGCAAATGCCCTAACCCAGCAGCGTCTGGAAACGCTGGCCAACAGTCATCTGGCACAGCTCAGAGCGGATGCACGCATTGTTGAATAACCCTGCTGCCGCATCTGCACCAATTGCACTCAGCTGTGGTGAACCCTCTGGCATAGGTCCCGAAATAGCGGTCAAAGCATGGGACAATTTGCGAAACACTTGTCCTTTTGTTTGGATCGGCGACCCTAAACATCTGCCAACAGACACCCCTGTTGTACATATAGAAGACCTTTCCAAAGTCTCTGATGTTGCGAAGACCGCTTTTCCGGTCTTACCACTGGCGTTTGACGGATCTGTCAGCTTGGGCAAAGCGGACCCGAACAATGCGCGCGGTGTCATAAAATCGATTGAAACCGCCGTCGATCTAGTCAAATCAGGTCACGCGTCGGCGCTTTGTACGGCCCCGATCCATAAAAAAGCTCTAATTGATGGTGCTGGGTTTACATTTCCAGGTCACACTGAATTTTTAGCCCATCTTGCAGGCGTGGACCGTGTGGTAATGATGCTGGCCAGCCCCGCTTTACGTGTTGTTCCGACCACCATTCACATTGCGCTTGCGGATGTTCCTAAAGCACTGACAGCAGATCTGCTTCGGGAAACGCTTGAAATCACCGATCATGCCTTGCGCACCCAATTTGCGATCGACACACCCCGGATCGCAATTGCAGGATTAAATCCACATGCTGGTGAAGGTGGTGCAATGGGGCAGGAAGAATTAGATTGGATTAATGATCTAATCCAAGAATTGCAGCAAAAAGGGCATGATGTCAGCGGACCACATCCGGCAGATACTTTGTTTCATGCCACCGCACGCACGCGCTATGACGTCGCTGTGTGCATGTATCACGACCAAGCCCTGATACCCATTAAAACGCTTGATTTCGATCGAGGTGTGAATGTGACCTTGGGGCTACCTTTTATTCGTACTTCCCCAGATCATGGCACAGCATTTGATATTGCAGGAACCGGTCAAGCGAACCCCAGCAGCCTCATCGAAGCACTAAAACTGGCGCAACAGATGACACAAGCAAACAGCGCTGCACCTTGACGCACATGCCACACAGGCCTATCCCCGCGCAGTGACAGACTTTCTTCAGCAGCGCGCATGTCATGTGCGACCATAGGAATGCTATGAGCTCTATCGATACTCTCCCTCCTCTTCGTGAGGTCATTGCAACACATGAACTGTCAGCCCGTAAGGCGCTTGGTCAGAACTTTTTGCTGGATTTGAACCTCACGGCAAAAATTGCACGCAAGGCTGGAGACCTTTCAGAATGCGACGTTCTGGAAATCGGACCGGGCCCCGGTGGATTGACACGAGGCCTGCTTGCCGAAGGAGCGCGGCGGGTTCTGGCTGTTGAAAAAGACCCCCGTTGCATGCCTGCGCTTGCTGAAATTGCCGAAGCCTATCCCGGCCAATTACACGTAATCAATGGCGATGCACTAGAGATTGACCCACTTGAACACCTCTCATCTCCTGTACGAGTCGCCGCGAACTTGCCCTATAATGTGGGAACGGAACTTTTGGTGCGATGGCTCACGCCCAAAACATGGCCCCCCTTCTGGCAAAGCCTCACATTGATGTTTCAAAAAGAAGTGGCCGAACGCATTATTGCGCAGCCTGGCAGCAAAGCTTACGGACGACTTGCTCTGCTTGCTCAATGGCGCAGCGACGCTAAAATCGTTCTGCACCTCCCTCCTGAAGCGTTTTCGCCGCCACCCAAGGTTCACAGCGCAGTGGTACATCTTGATGCGCTCGAAGAGCCACGCTACCCAGCTGATGCAGCAACCTTATCGCGGGTTGTCGCAGCCGCGTTTAATCAAAGACGCAAAATGCTACGATCATCTTTAAAAACGCTGAGTCCAGAAATCGAAGATCACTTGGTCGCTGCAGGTATCGCCCCAACTGAACGCGCAGAGCAGGTCAGCCTCGAAGCGTTTTGTACATTGGCTCGTAGTTTAAAACCCACCGAATAGTGATTTCACACCAAAAAAACCCGCTTCACCTAAATGTGAGCGGGTTTTTCATTGAAATCACAGGATATTACTCAGCCGCTGTCGGTTGATCATCACCATCAGGCGATGCCTTAGGCGTAGCAGTATCGTCCGCCTCTGCTGGCTTTGGCTCTTCTGCCTTAGCCTTGGGTTTTCGGCCACGTGGCTTTGGCTTGGCAGGCGCCTCACCCTCTTCGGTCGCCGCAGCGCTTCGGCGCTGGCGGGGTTTGCGTGCTGGCGCTTTCTTAGGTTTTGCTGCAGCAATTTCTTCGCCCTCCCCCTTGCTCTCGGGAGTTTCCACCAGGCCTGTGTCTGTCGCTGCAGGCTCGTCTTCACGTGGATCGACAATCTCTGGCTGCGGTGCACTTGCGAGATCCACAGAAGAGGACGTAGTTTCAGCCGCTGCTGCTGCCGCTGCTTCACGCTCTTGGCGTTCTATACGCTCAGCACGCTCGCGATCACGTTCAGCCTGACGCTCACGGTTTTGTCTCTCTTGCTCTTCACGACGCGCTTCGATTTCGCGCTGCGCCTCATTCAACAACCGCAGATAATGTTCTGCATGTTGTTGAAAATTCTCAGTAGCAACGCGGTCGTTACTCAGCTGAGCATCGCGTGCAAGCTGGTTATATTTATCAATGATTTGTTGCGGCGTGCCGCGAACCTTGCCCTCAGGACCTGAGCTGTCAAATACACGATTGACAACATTTGCACCGTTAGGACGGTTACGGTTCGATTTTGACCGCGAACGTGATTTAGACGATCTCATATGACTAACGTCAGCCTTAACTTATTATGTCGATAATCCCGATTGCGCGTCTCAGCGCCGGTTTATCGACTATTTTGGGCTTGATGTCGCAGCAGAGGAAATCATTCCTCACTCTCTAACGACACCTTGAGTAACCATTTATGGCGCGATGGCACAAGGGGGCTAGTGCATTTTTTGAGTGTTTTTCTTTCAAAATTGCAAAAAATCGCCGATTTTTTTCTAATCTGCGCGTTTTCCATAAACAACACGATCACGACCATCCAGATCTGGGATCACACGAACGTCAACCAAACCAGCTTCGGTAAACAACTGTGAAACGTCAGCGCCCTGCGTTGGTCCAATTTCGACCATAACTCGCCCGTCTTGTGCCAGATATTGCAAAACATCCCGTGCGATCAATCGATACGCCTCTAAGCCATCCGCCCCATCCGTGAGCGCCATTTCAGGTTCGTATCGGCGTACTTCATCTGACAGCTCTTCCATTTCGGCCAAAGAGATATAAGGCGGATTTGAAACAATCAGATCATAACGCCCATCGACCGCAGAAAACCAGTTTGACTGCCGCACATCTGCGCGTTCAGTTACGTTATGCAACAGGGCATTTGCGCTCGCCTGAAGGCAGGCTGCTTCGCTCAGATCTACGCCAAGCCCTCTCGCCTTTTGCTGCTCAGCCAACAGTGTTACCAGAATACAGCCAGATCCTGTGCCAAGATCCAAGACCTGTGAAAAGGGCATGGCAAGAGCGGCTTCAATCAGGATCTCTGTTTCAGGCCGTGGATCAAGCACCTCTCCTGAGACCTTGAAACGGCGACCATAAAACTGTCGTTCTCCTATCAAATGAGACACAGGCACACGGATAGAGCGTAGCGCAATCAATTGCTCATATCGATCTGCAACTTCATCCGCCAATTGTTCTGGCGCAATCAACGTCACGCGGCTTGCCTCTATCTGCGCAGCATGAGCCAAAAGTATTCTGGCATCGCGTGCAGGATCAACCACCCCTGCAGCCCTTAAGCGGTGCGTGGCTGCAACCATGGCCTGCGCCGCTGTTTGCTGGGTCATTGGGCCATCTCAGCTAGGAGGCGCGCCTGCGCATCTGCCGTCAACGCATCGATGATCTCGTTCAAGTCTCCCTGCATCACCTGATCCAATTTATAGAGCGTCAGGTTGATACGATGGTCTGTCATACGTCCCTGCGGGAAATTATAGGTCCGAATGCGCTCTGAGCGATCCCCTGAGCCAACCTGGCTTGCACGATCAGCAGAGCGTGCACTATCAATGCGCTGTCGCTCCAGATCGTACAGACGCGTTTTCAAAACCTGCATCGCGATCTCACGATTTCGGTGCTGTGACTTTTCAGAACTGGTGACAACAATTCCGGTAGGCAAATGGGTAATGCGCACGGCAGAATCAGTGGTGTTCACATGCTGCCCCCCCGCGCCCGAGGATCGCATAGTATCGATCCGCAAGTCGTTGGCTTCGATCTGGATATCCACATCTTCAGCTTCTGGTAGAACCGCTACAGTCGCCGCTGATGTATGGATGCGCCCGCCGCTTTCTGTGGTTGGGACACGTTGAACACGGTGCACGCCGCTTTCATACTTCATCCGTGCGAAAACATTTTCGCCTTTGATATGGGCAACAACTTCCTTAATGCCACCAAGCTCGGTTGCATTTTCTTCGATGATCTCAACCTTCCATCCCATCGCTTCTGCATAACGATGATACATCCGCAGCAGGTCTCCTGCGAATAACGCCGCTTCATCTCCGCCGGTACCGGGGCGGATTTCCAGGATTGCCGGGCGCACGTCCGCCGCGTCTTTCGGAAGAAGCGCCAACTGCAGCGCGTGTTCCACCTCGGGCAAAGCGGCCTGCAACGCTGGAATTTCTTCCTCGGCCAATTCCTTCATATCTGGATCATCCAGCATCGCATTGGCTTCATCTAAATCAGCGACCAACTGACGATAGGCAGAGATTTGCTCCGCCACCGGGCGCAGATCAGAATATTCTTTTGCAAGTGCTGCGATATCTCCTCCAGCAACGCCATCTGCCATAGCAGCTTCAAGATATTGAAACCGTTGCAAGATCTGTTCCAGGCGTTCTTCGGGGACCATGTGGGCTCTTTCCGGTTGGGCAGTTTTGGTAAAATCTGTTCTCTGTGATATGCTAGGGACATGCGACATTCCAGTGCTCTTCTACTGTCTTTCGCTCTGTGCCCTACTCTCAGCAGTGCGGACGTCCCTTTGACTGCGACAAAAGCAATTGAATGCTATTGTACAAATACCTCTGGCCACAGAGTAGAATTGGGGCAGACCATCTGTCTTTTTGTGGATGGTAAAGCCTTTATGGCCCAATGTCAGATGTCACAGAATGTCCCAATGTGGCGCAAGGTCGAAGAAACCTGTCTGTCAGCGCATTTGTCACCGATGCCACAGCGCCTACCCCGCCTTTAAAGGGCATTCAGCTGCGCAATCCATTCGTCGACTCGTGCGGCGTTTACTCCAAAATCCTTATAACCGAAACGCAACCTTGCATGGATTTTCAAATCCGCGCCATCCTGCCAAACTGTCGTGTAATCAGGGAACCCAAAGACCTTGCTTCGGCTGACAAACGTCACCATGCCGCTCTCAATTGATCCAGCCAGTACCGTGGTGGCAGAATCCTGGCCCGCAATCGCCGCAAACTGCATCAGCCTTTGCGCCTTTTCTGGAAGAATACGGTATACACCACCTGTCAGCGTTTGATCCGCGTCAAACTCGGTTTTCTTATGCCAGTCGTCTGGATTACTCGGCAGCAGGCGCGGTACGAACAATCCAACGCTTAGCACCAGCGCAGCTGCGGTGCCAAATCCACCAAGACGGTTCGCCACTTTTTACCCTTGCCCCCCGGGTAAGATACACAACATTTCATACATCAGGTTGGCGGCCACCAGCGCGGTATTGCCAGAGGGATCATAAGACGGTGAGACTTCGACCAGATCGCACCCGACAACATTCAACCCGCGCAAAGACCGCAACAACTCAAGCGCCTGCATCGACGTCAACCCACCAATTTCAGGTGTACCTGTCCCCGGTGCAAAGGCGGGATCAAGAGAATCAATATCAAAGGAGATATAGACGGGACGCGACCCAATATCGCGCCGAATTTCGGCCCCCATGCCTGATAGGGAACGCCCCCACAGCTCATTTGCTGGAAAATGTTGGAAACCCCAGCCCGCTGCCTCGGTAAAATCTTTTGGCCCATAGCCTGTGCCACGGATCCCGATCTGATAGGTTTTATCAGCAACGATTAAACCCTCTTCGTAGGCTCGACGGAAAACTGTACCGTGCGTTTCTTTTTCTCCAAACATTTCATCATTTACATCGGCATGCGCATCGACATGCACCACTGCAACGGGGCCAAATTTACGCGACATCGCACGCAAAATCGGCAATGTAATTGAATGATCCCCCCCCAAGGCCATCGGAATCACCCCTGTGCCGAGGATCGCCTCGTAGCTCTCTTCAACTATGCGCAGCGATTCTTTCAACGAGAACGTGTTAATCGCCAGGTCTCCGATGTCAGCGATATTCATGTGATCAAAAGGCGCTGCCCCTGTCGCCATATTATAAGGGCGGATCATTGCACTTTGTGCGCGAATATCTTTGGGACCAAAGCGCGTCCCTGACCGCCAGGAGGTGCCGATATCCATAGGCACCCCCAAAAGCGCCACATCCAGCCCATCCAAAGAGGTTGCTTGCGGCAGGCGCATAAACGTGTTTGGCCCCGAAAAACGTGCCAAGTCGTTGCCACTGATTGGTTGATGAAATTGTGTCATTTGTTCAGCAAGTTCCAGCCAAGAAGGCATATAATTTCGGTTGCAACATGAGCGCCAGCAATCGCGGTTGCGCCGGTGGTATCAAACGGTGGGGAAACTTCAACAATATCCCCGCCTTTGATGTTGATCCCTGCGATTTCGCGCAAAATCCGAGCAGCCTGGGCGGAGGTAAGCCCTCCCCAGACAGGTGTCCCTGTTCCCGGCGCATATGCAGGATCAAGACAATCGATGTCAAAGGTAAGATAGGTGGGTCTGGCGCCAAGCATCTCTTTGATCTTACGCGCCGTTTCCACCGATCCAATCTCATGCACCGTTGCCGCATCAATAATATTGACACCCAGCGTATCCTCGTTTGTTGTGCGAATACCCACCTGTACAGAGGTGGCAGGATCAATCAGGCCAAGTTTGACTGCCTTATAGAACATGGTCCCATGATCGACACGCGCCATATCATCATCCGGCCATGTGTCGCTATGGGCATCGAAGTGCAAAAGCGACATCGGACCATATTTTTCAGCATAAGCCTTAAGGATTGGGAACGAGATATAGTGATCCCCTCCCAAAGTGACCGACGCCGTATCGCTGGCCAAGATTGTCCGAATGTGATCGGTCAAACGATCCGGGAAAGACGGAACATCTGCATAATCAAAAGCCACATCACCATAGTCGACAATTGCCAGCTCACTCAGCGCGTCATAACCCCAGCCATACGGAGCATCAGGGCTTTGCAGCGCGCTTGCCTCACGAATGGCACGCGGGCCCAAACGCGTTCCCGGGCGATTTGTGACCGCTTGATCAAAGGGTACGCCGGTCACAGCAATATCAATGCCGTTTAGTGTTTTACTATAGCGACGCCTCAGAAAGGAGGTTGCCCCTCCAAATGTGTTTTCAAAACTCGGTCCGCGCAGATCTTGGCGGGTAAAGGCCTGATCGACCTGTGTTTTCGCATCTTCCAATGCCATCAGAGTTCATCCACACTGCGTTGTTGTTTCTCATCCGATAACGTACCAAAACGGGCTTGTCATCCCAGCGGCTGTGCACGCTCCACAAGGCGTGCGAAAAACGACGCACCTATCGGGGCGATCTCATCGTTAAAATCATATTGTGGCTGATGAAGACCGGCACTGTCACCTTGCCCTAAGAACAGATAGGCCCCCGGGCGCACCTGCAGCATATAAGAGAAGTCCTCAGCACCCATTTGACGTTCCGCGTCTGCATCCACCTGAGCATCACCCGCTATCTCACGCGCGACATCGGCCGCAAACACAACACGTTCTTCGTCGTTCACCGTCGCGGGATACCAGGTATCATAGTCAAGCTCAGCTGATACTCCGTAGCTGATCGCATGACCTTCCACGATTGCCTTCATACGGGCTATGACCATGTCCTGCACCTCTGTTTCAAATGTGCGCACCGTACCATTAATATAGGCCGTTTCCGGAACAATATTATCTGCCCTGCCCGTATGAATTTGTGTCACAGAGACGACAAGATCCTGAAACACATTGTGATTCCGGCTCACGATTGTTTGGATCGCTTGCGCAATACCGCAGGCCGCGACCACCGGATCACGGGTTTCATGCGGCATTGCACCATGCCCGCCAAGGCCCGTAACATTGATGTGAAATTCATCCACTGCGGCCATCATCGGCCCCGGCCGTGTCAAGAAATGCCCAACGGGGACACCGGGAGCGTTGTGCAAAGCGTAGACCTCTGTGATCTGAAAACGATCCATAATCCCTTCATTGACCATGATTTCAGCCCCACCCACAGCCTCTTCTGCAGGTTGGAAAATGAGCGCGACGCGGCCTTTGAAATTACGCGTCTCCGCCAGGTATTTCGCAGCGCCCAAAAGCATGGTTGTATGCCCGTCATGACCACATGCATGCATCTGCCCATCATGCAGCGAGGTATGATCGACACCGCTGTCTTCGGTGATGGGCAAAGCATCCATATCAGCACGCAAGCCAATGGTTGGACCCGTTGCCTGACCGTTGATCACCGCAACAATTCCGCTCGTTGCGATGCCTTCATGAATTTCATCAACCCCAAATTCGCGTAAACGCTCGGCAACAAATGCTGCTGTTTTCGGCAGATCCAACACCAATTCAGGAATCTGATGCAAATGTCGCCGCCAGGCTTTCATCTCCGCAGAATACCCTGCAATGCGATTGATAACTGGCATGGGCTGGACTCCTGACCAAAGACTCGGGATTGATACACCTGACACAAGCAGAAAGGTGGCTGCAATGACCAATTCCGATCTCATCCACGACGAAACCGCCGGTATTGAGCGGCTGCTTGAAATCATGCGTCGGCTTCGAGATCCAGACGGTGGATGCCCGTGGGACATTGAGCAGAATTTTGCTTCTATCGCGCCTTACACAATTGAAGAAGCTTATGAAGTTGCGGATGCAATCGAGCGCGAGGCTTGGGACGAACTGCAAGGCGAACTGGGCGATTTATTGTTTCAATCTGTCTTTCACGCACAAATGGCTGAGGAAGCTGGGCATTTCTCTTTTCAAGACGTGGTCGCGACGATGTCTAACAAGATGGTCAGCCGCCACCCCCATGTGTTTGGCGCCGAAAGTCGTGAAAAGTCTGCCGAACAACAAGTCGCAGATTGGGAAGCCATCAAAGCGACCGAGCGCGCGGCCAAATCAGAGACCGGTACGTTGGATGGGGTCGCTGTTGGTTTGCCTGCTTTGCTACGCGCCTATAAGTTACAAAAACGCGCTGCGCGTGTGGGGTTTGATTGGCCATCAACCACTGATGTGCTCGAAAAAATAGCAGAAGAAAGCGCCGAACTCGTCGAAGCGCGAGAGACCCTGACGCAAACTGAGGTCGAAGAAGAATTTGGTGATTTGATGTTTGTAATGGCCAATCTCGGTCGCCATCTAGGTGTCGAACCCGAGTCAGCCTTGCGTGCTGCGAATGCAAAGTTTACTAAGCGGTTTCAAGGTGTTGAAAAAAAGCTATCCACTCTTGGCAAGACCCCCTCTGACAGTGATCTTGCAGAAATGGACACGCTTTGGGATCAAGTCAAAATTGAAGAGCGAATCAATCCAAAAACACCCTGAAATCCACAAGTGTTGAAGGCGAGGTATCGCTCTTACTTCTCATAGAGATCACGGCCAGTAAGGTTTTTGTGAAGTGTGCAAGGATGCTCTTTCGCAGACACCTGTTTTTGTCTTAGCTGGCCCGTGTCATTAACAGGAGAAGAAATATGATCAATCGCCGTAACGTTTTGATGGGCGCAACAATTGCAGTCGCAGCGGGTGCAAGCGCGATTCCTGCAGCGGCAGGCAGTGACAAAAAAGTTGCGGCAACAGGTTCCTTCACTGGCCTGAGTAACCATGTCACAAGCGGTTCCGTTAAAATCATTCAAAAAGACGGTCGTACCTTTGTAGAGCTTGGTAAAGATTTCTCGCTGGACGGTGGTCCAGATCCACGCGTTGCATTCGGTAAAGACGGCGCATACGCAGCCGATACCAAATTGGGTGCATTGCTCAATCTAACTGGTAAACAGCGCTATGCTGTTCCGCCTTCAATCTCAGCAGCCGATTACAACGAAGTTTATATTTGGTGTGAAGTTGCTGGCGTTCCTTTGGGCGTCGCCAAATTAAAATAACCAACGAAGCCTCTGAGCGTGCAGCTCAGAGGCTTTTGTTGGCTCAAAGGCGGTGGAAATCGGCAAAAAACGCCGCTTCGCCCTGCTTTTTTCCCTCAGTATCAAGCAATGGCCAGATCGTTGCATTTTGGATTTCAAAGCGCTTTCCTGATGCAGAGATCCGAACGCCTTGATAGTTACGAATATACCCTTGCGACCTCATAGTTTCAAACATTCTATTTCGCTTATTACGATGCATTTGTTCTGCGGTATTTTTTGAATGCATAGTTACTAAATCACCCCAACGCACCTCAAACAGCTCTTGTGCAAATAAGTTCCCATAAGTCAAAACTGGATCTGCATCCGTATTATGAGACAGAACAGCAAAAGGAGCATGGTAGAGTTCCTCTGCCTCTGCGACTGGGAATGCCTCTCCAAGGACGTGCTGATAAGACGTCACTATAAGCCTCGCTTGCTCTGCCTGAAACGCATTTGCAGCTGATGGTTCTTTCATATCCCCCCCCCCTGATCACGTTCGTATCGGATAATTCCCTTGTCAAAGATAATAACGCGACAATCAGGTCAACAAACCTCTTTGAAAAGCAGGCGCTCAACACCCAAAAATACCATGCTGGACGGTGGTACGGCTGACTGCTGCCATGCCGGAACATTCCCAACCAAGGAGTTTCCAGCATGGTAAAGAAAGCAACGCGTATTTCGCGCTTTGTCGCTGTTGTTGAAGATCGCCCCACCTATATCGCCTTGGATGTTCACAAGAAGACTAATTCAGTCGTGTTATTCGATCCAGAAGATGGGATCGTTGACACTTACACCTGCCCACCCGCCGAAGAGGCGTTGATCAAGCAACTGTCGAGACTTGGATGTCGGATCGCGCATGTGGTCTAGGAATCTGGCCCGACCAGGTTCCCCCTATCGCATGCGTTAGAGCAGGCAGGATCGTAGTCTCTGTGATTATTGTCTCCCGCACATTCCGTGTAGCCATGCGGCTGCTGCAAAGACGAACCGCATTAATGTCGTGAAGCTGACGAGCTATTTCGCGCTGAAGTGTTTTCACCGGAACGCTTCAATCGAGCGGAAGAAGTCACCTCATATCTTGATATCTTGGTCTCGCTCCTATGGTTGGCCAAAGCGGCAACAGCAAAGCGCGAGCGAAACTACACCCGGTTGGTCAGAAACGGTTGCGCAGCATTCTTGCCGAAGCCGCATGACAATGGACCAGGCGTGATCTCGAAGCCACAACCATCTTACAATCATCATTTCTCGAAGCATGGGATCAGGCAAAAAGCCATTGTGATCGTCGCCCGGAAACTCGCAATCAAGAGCTCTGGCGCATGACGGTGGAAAAACGCCTCTTTCGCCAGCCGAGGGTGTCGCGCATGGGGCCTAGTCTGGATAGCCAACAACAAAGAAGGGCGGCACACTCATCAACCGGCGCGCACCGAAAGAGGTACTTGGTAATCCTAAATCGTGACAAGTACGAATAAGAAAAGGCTTACGCAAGGCCGGTGAACAGTACTGATTTGGCTCCAGATGGCAGTGCGGTTGTAGCGACAGAGATCAACTTATATCCAAAAAACGGGCTTTTCTGGCGATCAGTCTCCCTCATTTCTGGCCCTATAACGTCAAACAGATCACACCTATGCTCGCTCAAAATTTGATAGGAGCGCACTATGACCCGTTGGGCCGTAATTTTTCGTGACGAGCCGGAGATGCTGAAAATTCGAGCTGACAGATCGCTCCGAGATGCGCATGTAGCCTATGCTAAGTCCCATCCAGAATTGCTAATTGGTGGCGGGTTGAAACCCGATACCAACACAGAGTTTTGTGGTGCGCTTTGGATCGTGGAAGCAGACAAACGTGAGGATGTTGAGACTCTGGTGCGAGAAGATCCATTCTTTGTGGAAGAGCATAGGCAATTCGAGATCTTCACTTGGGGAAAAATACTGGAAGACCAAACTGCCACGTTATGAATAGTGACGATTGACAGGTGCCCACATAAGAAAAGGCCCTGCCTAAATGGCAGAGCCTCTCAGAAAACACTAAAAGCGCTTAAGCCGATTACTTTTTGAGGATCGAACGACCTGCATATTCGGCGGTTTCGCCCAGCATCTCTTCAATGCGGATCAATTGATTATACTTTGCCAAACGATCAGAACGAGACAGCGAACCGGTTTTGATCTGGCCGCAGTTGGTTGCAACAGCAAGATCCGCAATGGTCGCATCTTCGGTCTCACCGGAACGGTGCGACATCACGTTCTTAAAGCCCGCGCGATGCGCCATATCAACAGCTTTCAATGTCTCTGACAAAGAGCCGATCTGGTTCACTTTAACCAGCATCGCATTCGCTGACCCTTTTTCGATACCGGTGGACAAACGAGTCGGGTTTGTCACAAACAGATCATCCCCAACCAGTTGGCACTTATCGCCGATGGTGCCGGTCAGCAGTTTCCAGCCGTCCCAGTCATCTTCATCGCAACCATCTTCGATCGAAATAATTGGATAGTCTTCAACCAATTTCGCCAGATAAGCGACATTTTCTTCGGATGTCAGCGAGATCCCCTCGCCTTTCATCTCATACTTGCCATCTTTAAAGTACTCGGTCGCCGCACAGTCCAGCGCCAGATAGATATCTTCACCAGGCTTGTATCCGGCTTTTTCAATCGCAGACATCACAAAGTCTAGCGCTGCGCGGGTGCTTTCCAGCGCCGGAGCAAAACCACCTTCATCACCGATACCGGTGTTGTGACCAGCCGCTGACAGCTCTTTTTTCAAGGTGTGGAACACTTCGGCACCCATACGGATTGCCTCTTTCACATTCGATGCCGACACCGGCATGATCATGAATTCCTGAATATCGATCGGGTTATCTGCGTGCTCACCGCCATTGATGATGTTCATCATCGGAACCGGCAGAATGCGCGCTTGTGTTCCACCAATGTAGCGATACAGCGGTTGCGCTGTGAAATCTGCAGCCGCCTTTGCGACCGCCAGCGAAACCCCCAAAATAGCATTGGCGCCCAAACGACCTTTGTTTTCGGTGCCGTCCAGTTCAATCATTGCCGCGTCAATCGCTTCCTGCTCGGTTACATCAAAACCAACCAGCGCCTCTGCGATCTCACCGTTTACCGCAGACACAGCTTCAAGAACACCTTTGCCAAGGTAGCGTGATTTGTCACCATCACGCTTTTCAACGGCCTCATAGGCCCCTGTTGATGCGCCAGAAGGAACCGCGGCGCGGCCCATGGTGCCATCTTCCAGAATCACGTCAACTTCAACGGTTGGGTTGCCGCGGCTGTCGAGGATTTCGCGGCCAATAATGTCGATAATGGTGCTCATCACGAGGGTCCCTAATATGACTTTCAGTTGTCTGGGTCATAGCAGTCATCGACCAAAAGTAAACCGTTATTGTTATCGCTAACGGTCACTTATTGAAGGTTTAGGGCTAACATGCAACGCGTTTGCGCAAACGGCGAGACCGCTTTCTCATGTTGAGGCAACAGTGGCATGGCGTAAGATCGCTCGCTCTCTCAAAAAGGTATAAAGCCCTGAGCCGATCACTAGACTGGCACCTAATAATGTCACCCCATCGGGGCGTTCACCAAAGACCGCGATACCCACCAGCATAGAGAACAAAAGCCTCGAGTATCGAAATGGCGTCACAACAGCCGCATCCCCAATCCGCATCGCTGTGACAATCGCAAAATATCCGATCACGCCAAATATGCAGCCAGCAATCAACATAGAGGCCTCATGCAGATTTGGCACAGCAAACGTACCGGGTTGCAGCCACATCAGCATCAGACCCGACGGTATGACTGCCATATAGGCTTGAAAGCTCACAACGGTTGATGGCACCGAAGGATCCATACGCCGCGTCAGCAGATCTCTTGTTGCGACACCAAGCACGGACACCAAAACCAAAAGAGTCGTCGCGTCAAACCCTTCAAGGCCAGGCCGAATGATAAGCAACACTCCTGCAAATCCAACCACGATCGCACTCCAACGCCGCCAGCCAACCTGTTCCCCCAAGAAAAGAGCCGCGCCCATGGTAATCACCAAAGGTGTTGCCTGAAACACAGCAGCCACCGTAGACAGATCCACCTGCGACAGGGCAACAACATAAGTCGCCGCAGAGACGGCTTCAGAAGAAGCCCGCAGCAACGGAATTCTAGTCCAGGCCTGAGGCGTTGTAAGGCTGTCACCATTCACCTTGGCCCAAACTGCAAAGACGATAGCGCTTGCAACACATAGAAGAACCAGCACCAATCCAACATGCAATGTTTGCGACAGGGCTTTGATAAAGCTATCTTCTAGCGTAAAGCCAACCATAGCCAGCAATACAAAAAGAATACCGTGCAGATTGTTCATGAGCGAGCGCCTCGAAATACAGTCGCTCTCTTCCATATACTGACGCTAAAACAGCTTCGCCCCTATTTCCGACATCACATCAAGAAATTCTGTGCCGCTGAGCATCACAGAATTTGATCGCCCGTCATTTAGGCTCATTTTTCACCGGCACACCGTAGAGTTCCAGCTTATGCCCGCGCAATTCATACCCTAGTTTGCGTGCAATTTTTTCCTGCAACACTTCGATCTCTGGATCACAAAATTCGATAACCTGTCCTGTGTTAAGGTCGATCAGATGATCATGATGTTCACGCTCGGCATCTTCATAGCGCGCACGCCCATCCCCAAATTCCAGCCGTTCCAAAATACCGGCTTCTTCAAATAATTTCACGGTCCTATAAACCGTTGCAATCGAAATCCCACTGTCGAGAGCGCTGGCACGCTTGTACAACTCCTCCACATCGGGGTGATCTTCGCTGTCCTGCAATGTCTGAGCAATCACCCGACGCTGGCCAGTCATCCTTAACCCCTTAGCTTCACAGCGCGCGATAATCGTTTTGGCCATCGCAGTCTTCCTTTGTTCAACAGGCAGCGGTCAGAGCCTTCTGTTTTTAGCGAAGTTTTTAAGCCACGAAAACAGGCTTTTCTTAGCTTTCACCGGTTGACAAGTGCCTTATCCACAGTCATCTGCGGTGCAACTCCGAAATTTGGCGCGCGGAAGACGTCTGCGCTGCCTCTCTTTGCTTCAGCCCCCGGGAAGGCCTTTGACAAGGCTTTACACTATACGTGGCTGCGAAAGGACTACAGCTTGAGCGAATTTGCCTCAATGGAGCTGCCAAAGCAGCTTATGAAACGTATTGATGAACTGGGTTACAAAGACCCGACCCCTATCCAGTCACATGCAATCCCGCATGCGCTGCAGGGAAAGGATGTTTTAGGCCTCGCGCAAACTGGAACCGGGAAAACAGCGGCATTTGGTATTCCACTGATTTCCTTGATGATGGGATATGGGCGCAAACCCGCCGCTGGCACGGCACGCGGACTTATCCTTGCTCCAACACGCGAGCTGGTAAACCAGATTGCTGCCAACCTCAAAGCTTTGACCGAAGGCAGCCCGGTGCGTGTCACACTGCTGGTAGGCGGTGTGTCGATCAATCCTCAAATCACCCGCCTGTCGCGTGGCACGGATATTTTGGTGGCAACTCCGGGGCGTTTGCTTGATATTCTGGAACGGCGCGCGCTGGATCTTGGGTCTTGTGATTTTCTGGTGCTGGACGAAGCTGATCAGATGCTCGACATGGGCTTTATCCATGCTCTGCGCCAAATTGCACCCTTGCTACCTAAAGAACGCCAAACCATGCTGTTTTCTGCGACCATGCCGAAACAGATGAATGAACTGGCCAGCACCTATCTGGACCGCCCCATTCGTATTGAGGTGACCCCCCCCGGCAAACCGGCCGCAAAAATCAAACAGTCACTTCATTTTATTGCAAAGGCTGAAAAGCTGGGTCTGCTGAAAGAACTGCTTGCCAAACACCCGGAAGAGCGGACGCTGATCTTTGGCCGCACCAAACACGGAATGGAGCGTTTGATGAAAACGCTGGACAAGGCCGGATTTGCAGCAGCTGCCATCCACGGCAATAAGAGTCAGGGCCAGCGGGAGCGCGCATTGAATGCATTTAAATGCGGCGAAATCAAAGTCTTGGTCGCAACAGATGTGGCGGCGCGTGGCCTTGACATTCCAGACGTGAAATTCGTCTATAACTACGAGCTCCCCAATGTTCCCGACGCCTATGTTCATCGCATTGGCCGCACCGCACGTGCTGGTAAAGACGGCGAAGCCATCGCTTTTTGTGCACCAGACGAGATGGATGAGCTAAAAGCCATTCAAAAGACGATGAAAGCCTCTATCCCTGTGGCTTCTGGCCGTCCATGGGAAACCCTTCCTGACGCTACAGAGAAACCAGGGCGCGGACGTGGGCGTGGGCGCCCTGGTGGCGGCGGTGGGCGCCCCGGCGGTCAACGTTCAGGTGGTGGAAATCGTTCTGGCGGTGCACGCCCTGGTGGCAAGCCAAAATCCGGTGGCGGTCGTCGTCGTGGCGGCGGGAACCACGCCAGTAGCTAGTTTAGCAGTACAAAAATCGTTGTGGCACTGCATCAGGTGCCACAAAATGTTGCTTGGACTCTCTGCTCGGGTTCGGGCGGCTTTTGCAGATCTGCAAATTCTGGCTGGTCTTCATAAGGATGGCGCAACGTGGTCATCAGGCGGTTGAACGGCGACAGATCGCCTTCCAGCGCAGACGAAATCATCTGTTCAACCAGATGATTGCGCGCAATAAAGACAGGATTGGCCAATTTCATCACGCGATGCGCATCAGGCTCGCTCAACAAGCGCTGCCGCCATCGCGCTTGCCAGTCCTTCGAGATTTTATCTGACACATTGCCCTTAGATAAGTCGCGGAATGTATTGGTAAAGTCGCACTTTTCATCGCTCATCTGTTGCAAGAGATCGCGCACCAGATCGGCATCTCCGTCTTGGCACTGGGATATACCAATTTTCGCAGCAAACCGACGCAAACGTGCATCATCCAGTAAGCCCGGCATAGAATGCACAATCTCGGTCGCCTCCTCCAACACTGACTCCGGGTCCTCATATTGTTGGATGAGAGCGGTCGCTAACTGAGCAAGATTCCAAACCCCGATATCGGGCTGATTGCTATAGGCATAGCGCCCCATCCGGTCGATGGACGAAAAGACCTGTTGCGGATGATAGTCATCCATAAAAGCACAAGGCCCGTAGTCTATGGTTTCCCCAGCAATAGAGCTGTTATCAGTGTTCATCACCCCATGAATAAACCCAACGCTGAGCCATCCAGCAATCAGCTCGACCTGCGCATCCCGTACTGCGCGCAACAGACCCATGGCGCCTTTTGCCTCAGGGTAGTGGCGAGCAATCGCATATTGGGTGAGCTGTTTAAGCGCATCGATCTGATCCCGCGCGGCGTAGATCTGAAACGTTCCCACACGCAGGTGGCTTTTCGCTACGCGCGTTAGCACGGCCCCCGGAAGGCCGCTTTCACGCCAAACGGTTTCACCCGTGGTCACAGCAGCCAAGGCACGGGTTGTGGGAATGCCCAAAGCGTGCATCGCTTCCGAGACTACGAATTCACGTAGAACTGGCCCAAGCCATGCGCGCCCGTCCCCACCACGAGAGTACGGCGTGCGCCCTGCCCCTTTCAACTGGATGTCTCGACGCTGCCCGTCCTGATCAATCACTTCACCCAGCAAAATCGCACGCCCATCCCCCAGTTGCGAGTTATAGTTTCCAAACTGGTGCCCAGAATAGAGCTGCGCCAATGGATCTGCCCCATCTGGCAGCGCATTGCCCGAAAAGACATCCGCCAGTGCATCTTTGCGATCAGTAGTGATATTCAATTCGTCTGCCAGCTCTGAATTAAAGGCCAGCAGATGCGGGGCCTTCACAGCAACCGGAGACTGTTTTGTGTAGAACACATCGGGCAATTGCGCGAATGTGTTGTCAAATGGGATCGAGACTGTCATGGCCCATACATATGATGTGATCCAATAAAAGCCAGTTCAAATAGAGGCAAACTTATGACAGCGGATGAGATTATCGCAAAACTCAACCTCCAGCCCCACCCTGAGGGCGGCTGGTATCGTCAAACATGGGCTGCAGAAAATGAAGGCCGGCCAACAGGGACATGCATCTATTTTCTGCTGAAAGAAGGAGAACACAGCCACTGGCATAAGGTCGACGCCGCAGAAATCTGGCTTTACCACGCCGGTGCACCACTCATTTTGTCACTGTCTGAAACAGACACAGGCCCTGCCATCGATCACGTGCTTAGCCCCGACCTGACAGAAGGGGCACCCCAGATTATTGTTCCCACAGGCCACTGGCAGGCTGCGCGTACAACGGGCGCGTACACGTTAGTCAGCTGTACCGTGTCACCCGGTTTTCTCTTTGAAGGCTTTGAACTGGCCCCAGAAGGGTTTGACATTCCGCGCTAGAATTTATTCGGGCACGCTCACGATACCACCGCCGACACAGGCGCTTACCCCTGTTGTGCCCGGACATGACGTGGGCAGCCCACGCGCAACCCGAACCGCAAGATAGGCAAAGGCCTGCGCCTCTAACATGTCGCCATCCAGCCCAACCTCCTCAACAGGTTGCACAGGCATATCAAGCGCGACGTGCAACATCTCCATAAGCACTGGATTTTTCCGCCCGCCTCCCGTGACAAGCAAACGCTCTGGTGCCTTTGGACAATGCTCCATGCCCTGCACAACGGATGCGGCACACATGCCAGCTAACGTGGCCACGGCATCAGCGTCTGACAGTTCAGAAACCAGACCTATCATCTCAGAAAAGTCATTCCTATCCAGAGATTTAGGTGGCATTTTTGCAAAATAAGGCTCTGCCAGAAACAACTCTAAGGCGCCCGTTTCAACTGTCCCCGAGCTGGCAAGCTGCCCGCCTTTGTCCATGTCCTGACCACGCCGTGCCAACATCAAATCATTCATCGGCGCGTTGGCAGGTCCGGTGTCAAAGGCCAACAATGCACCGGGTTCATCTGCCCTCTCAAAGCGCGGATCAACATAGGTCAGGTTTCCCACACCTCCAAGATTTAGAAAACACAAAGGCGATTGTGCATCGATGTATTTAGCACAGGCAAAATGAAAAAACGGAGCCAACGGCGCGCCTTCCCCTCCCAGTGCCACATCATCGGATCTGAAATCCCAGACAACCGGAGTATTCAACGCCACTGCCAAGGCTGCGCCGTCACCAACCTGAAGCGTTCCCTGCTGGCGCGGAGCGTGCGCTAAAGTTTGCCCGTGAAACCCTATGACATCTGCATCTGAAAATCCCGTCAGCGCCGTTTGATGCGCCTGATCCGTTACTTTGGCTGCAGCCTCTACCTCGGGGCCTGACCAAAGACCAAGAGCCGCGCGCAAAACTGATTGCTCCTCGGCAGTGTAAGCATGATAGCTGCTGCGCCCAAATCCCTTAATCTCTGTGCCATCCGTCAAAAGCTCCGCGATATCCACCCCATCCAGTGATGTACCGCTCATCGCGCCAACAGCACGTGCAACACCTGTCTTGCCAATTCCTTTGGCCATATCTGCCGATCCTCTAACACGCACATTTGGTGCAGGCTTCGTTTTCTGAAAGTGTATACTTATGAAATTCACAGGAAAACATGTTCCCACCGCTGTAAATGCGTTTTATACAGCAGCTTGCATATTAAACGCCGAGGCATGAAATGACCTACCACCCCAAATCGGATTTTGTCGCTGTCATGATGGAACGCGGGTTCCTTTCGGATTGCACCGATTATCAAGGCCTTGATGAGGCTTTGATGGAAGGTGTCCGCCCGGCTTACATTGGATTTGATGCCACTGCAAAATCACTGCATGTGGGCTCGCTGATCCAGATCATGATGCTGCGCTGGTTCCAAAAGACCGGCCATCAGCCAATCACCCTGATGGGCGGCGGCACCACCAAAGTGGGGGACCCATCGTTCCGTGCTGATGAACGCCCACTTCTGAATGAAGCCGCAATCAACGACAATATTTCTGGCATCCAAAAGGTATTTTCTGCCTATATCGATTACGATACGGACGCACCCAACAAGGCCTTGATGGTTAACAACGCCGAATGGTTGGATAACCTGAACTATCTTGAGTTTCTGCGCGACATCGGACGGCACTTTTCAGTCAACCGGATGTTGTCTTTTGAAAGCGTAAAATCCCGGCTGGATCGTGAGCAGTCGCTATCATTCCTTGAATTCAACTACATGATTCTACAGGCCTACGATTTTTTAGAGCTCAACCGCCGGTATGGCTGCATCCTGCAGATGGGGGGATCTGATCAATGGGGAAACATCGTCAACGGTATCGACCTCACCCGCCGCGTTTTGGACAATTCAATCTTTGGCTTGACATCCCCACTGTTGACCACATCAGATGGTAAAAAAATGGGCAAGTCGCAAGACGGCGCAGTTTGGTTGAATGCGGAAATGCGCTCGCCTTATGAATTCTGGCAGTTCTGGCGCAACACCACCGATGCGGACGTCGGGCGCTTCCTCAAACTATATACCGAATTGCCTGTTGAGGAATGTGAACGCCTTGGCAAGCTTGAAGGCTCTGAAATCAATGCGGCCAAGGTCATATTGGCAAATGAAGTCACAACCTTGCTGCATGGTGCAGATGCCGCCCAAGCTGCAGAAACAACGGCGCGTGAAGTATTTGAAAAAGGTGGTATTGGAGAAGATCTGCCTACGCTCGCCCTCAGCCCAAGCGAGCTTGGCGACGGTATTTCGATTGTACAGTTGATCGTAAAGTCTGGACTGGCCAAATCAGGCAAGGATGCAAAACGCCTGATCAATGAGAATGGCGCTAAGATCGACGACGCACCTCTGACCAATGCGGGCCTCATGATTGATGCGGCCGCACTCTCTTCACCTATTAAGCTCAGCGCGGGTAAAAAACGCCATGCACTGATCCAGCTGGCTGACTAAGGTCATTGATCCATCACAAAACGAAACCGCCCTTTCGACCGAAGGGGCGGTTTTGCATTAGAACAATAGCCACTCAAGCATTGTTAGTACACAAAACACCGGCACGGACAGAACAACAGCAATCAAAAAAGCCGCCGATTTTGTCATGCGTGGCGCAGACGCGGACATTCCATAGATTTTAATTCTATTTTTCATGAGCGCATTAACCCACACTTAGGTTTCCATCCGCTTAATAAGCGCATGTTTGACCTCACACCTCATACCACCTCCGCGCCCTGCTCTGCTGATCTACAACGTCACAAGCCCCTTCAACAATCTGGTGAATTTTTGAAGGCACTGCGGGAGAATGGTCAAAACCCAGTGGTTTTATCAGATCTGGACAACACGCTTGTCTTGACCAAACCTCTGCGACTGGGGCGAACACTTGCTATGGTCAATCGAACGACCATGCAGGAACCAAAGCGCCTTTTTGCCAACCTGCAGGAAAAAGGCTTCAAAAATACACCCATTATCCTCTCACCTGATGCACCTACCTCACATTTGGCAAAATGCGGGGCTGTGCCCTTGGTCAGCCCCGCTCACGTCGCGGTCCTCGCGATGTCAAAAGACACAGAAAAAATGCGCGCGGCCCTGCATCAAAAGTGGCGCAATCGCTTAACCCATGGAGCTCGTCAAAATCTGCGACTTACACGACAAAACTTACCTCAAGATCCAAACCATTGGCTTTTTAAAGCAGACATTTTGCAAGGCCGAACCCGTGGTTATCAAAGCTGGCCTGTCGAGCTCACTTTGGCTTATGCGCGCGCAAACAAAGGACAAGCTAAACTGTTTCAGGCTTTTGAGGGGGCAGAAGCCGTTGCAGCCATACTCATTCTAACACATGGCAATTGTGCAACCTACCATGTGGCCTATAGCACGGAACGGGGCAAAACGCTCTCGGCACATAATCTGCTAATGTGGGAGGCGCTTTGCTGGTTGTCACGTAAAGGCTTTCACACACTCGAACTTGGTGTGGTAAACACCGAGGATGCTCCTGGTCTTGCCCGATTTAAGCTGGGGACGGGCGCAAAACTGCATAAGCTGGGAGGAACATGGGCCTATTGGCATCCAATGAGAATGGTTTTGAAACCTCTGGCTGCTCTGGATCGTAGGTTGATGTCTGCGTAACAGCACGTCACTGTTCCACATCTAGTCCATGCCCGAAGCTTTCCACATTCGAACACCCTCAAATATGGCGACAAGAACGAACCTTACCGGAACCTGAGTGATCATCACTGCTAGTGCATCTGCGCTGGATGCATGGCAGGTGACCTAGCGGCGTCTTATATGGGGGCATGACACCTGCGCACAGTATATCTGCCACCGATTACAGCAAACCTCCAACAAGAAATCCGCGACAAGCTCACAAATGACGCCGCGATGTTAAAGCGTTTGGGAAGCACATGTCTTGTTGCGGTACTGATTGTGATGGATTGTATAAACGGAGATTAAATCCCCCTTGATGGCGGTCAACGAAACTCCCGAATTCGAGCTTTAACCTCGTGGTGCTCCCGCCCAATCTTGTGCTTTTGCAAAGCCCATCGTTTGGTTGGGCCAAGCGCCGCGCCTATGGCGCGGCGCTGGTCGCTTTGGGCTTTGCCCAAAGCGAAACACCTCTCAATTCAATCAGTCGTCATGAAGCTAGTTTGAATTTTTCTCTTCAAGTTCTAGCCACTCCTCTTCCGCAGCTGAAAGTTTGTTTTGACGCTCGACCAATGCTTCTGTCGCCTTTTGAAATTTAACAGGTTCACGCGTGAACAGATCAGGGTCAGCCATCAATGCTTCAAGCTTGGCAATTTCCTGTTCAAAACGTTCCATTTCAGCCGGGAGTGCCTCTAATCTATGACGTTCTTTGTAACTTAAGCCTTCGTTTTCCGATGTTCTGGATGTGGTCGGCTTAGACTTGCTCTGCGTTTTGGATTTACTCGGACGAATAACAGAGTCTTTGGGCGTGCGCTGCGCGAGATAGTCACTCCAGCCCCCTGCATAGGACACAGCGTGACCGCCGCCTTCCATTGCAATCGTTGTGGTTGCAACCCGATCCAGAAAATCACGATCATGGCTCACCAAGAGAACTGTGCCATCATAGGCGTCCAGCAATTCTTGCAACAAATCCAAGGTCTCAACATCAAGATCATTGGTCGGCTCATCAAGCACCAGCAGATTTGATGTCCGCGCCATCAAACGGGCTAAAAGCAGGCGTGCCTTCTCCCCACCAGACAACGAACGAACAGGTGCCCGTGCCTGACGTTCATCAAATAAAAACTCTTTGAGATACCCAACCACATGTTTGGGCTGGCCGCGGACCATAACCTGATCCGCTTTACCCGAGACCCGCATAGATGGATCAGAGGTCAGATTGTCCCAAAGGCTCATATCCGGGTCAAGCTGCTCACGTGTTTGATCAAAGAGCGCGACTTCCAGATTGGTTCCGCGTTTGATTGATCCTGTGTCTGGTTCAATTTCCCCCAGCAGCATTTTTAACAGTGTGGTTTTCCCGGTTCCATTTGGCCCCACAAACGCCACCCTGTCCCCACGCTGCACCTTTAGGTCAAAGGGGGTCAGAATGATTTTATCGCCGAACTGCTTGGTAATCCCCTCCGCTTCGATCACTTTGCGCCCTGATTTGGGCCCCGCCTCAAGTGCCAGTTCAGCCGCGCCTTGGCGTTTAATCTGACTGGAACGCTCTGCCTTGAGGTCCTGCAAGGCGCGCACGCGACCCATATTGCGTTTACGGCGCGCGGAAATCCCTTCAACTGCCCAACGGCTTTCGGACTTAATAAGCCTGTTCAGTTTATGGCGCGCCTGATCTTCTTCGTCCCAGATCTTATCCCGCCAAGCTTCAAAGGCCTCAAACCCTTTTTCCTGTCGTCGAACCTGACCACGATCCACCCATAAGGTCGCGCGCGTCAGCGCATTTAGAAAAGCACGGTCGTGCGAGATCAAGACGAATCCTGCACGTGTGGCCGACAATTCTCCTTCAAGCCAGGTGATAGCCTCAATATCCAAATGGTTTGTCGGCTCATCCAACAGCATCAGATCCGGCGCTTCAGCCATCAATTTGGCCAAAGCAGCCCGACGCCGCTCGCCGCCAGAAGCCGTTTCAACGGGACGTGCTGGATCAAACTTCAGGCCTTCTCCAGCCCGCTCAACTTTGTACATCTCACCTGCGTCCAGCCCACTGGCCGCGAAATCCCCAAGCGTGGCAAACCCTTCCATCTTTGGGTCTTGCTCCATGTAGCCGACGCTTTTGCCAGGTGGCACCACAATAGATCCAGTATCCGCTTCGACAAGTTCAGCCATGACTTTCATCAATGTTGACTTACCAGAGCCATTGCGCCCCACCAAAGCAACCCGGTCGCCGGGTTGCACCACCAGATCAAGGTCCGAAAAAATAGGATCTCCACCAAAGGTCAAAGAAATCCCGCTCATCTGTAAAAGAGGTATACGTGCCATAAGAGCCAGCTACCGCTCAGAAGGCGAGAGGTCAATGTGGGGACACACGCCCAAGCGCGACAAATCGATTATACAGCAGTGGCGCGTAATAATCTTTTGCGGGCGGGCGGGATTGCGCCAATCTCAAGCCCAGTAAACACATGTAAGGTATTCATTTGGGTATCGACCACGGC
Organism: Epibacterium ulvae; assembly: GCF_900102795.1. Classification (GTDB taxonomy): domain Bacteria; phylum Pseudomonadota; class Alphaproteobacteria; order Rhodobacterales; family Rhodobacteraceae; genus Epibacterium; species Epibacterium ulvae. The sequence continues at coordinate 422,291 of NZ_FMWG01000003.1, forward strand.
ATGATCGCTGACCCACCCTCCCATCATAAGATAACTCCGAAGCAACGGTGGCATCCGCATCATGGCTTTTTTTACATCCGGCTTGCGCCGCAATCGCGCGGCATAACGAAAGACGTTGGGCGCCTTCACACGCGGCAACCAACGCGCCGGAGCCAGATGGCGGTGTTTTAGCATTGCAAATGCATCCAAATATTCCTTGGTTTCTGTCCCTGCAAAAGAGGAACATCCAAACAACATTTGAATGTCATTGCGATCAACAAAAACCGTCATCGCAGCCCAGGCCAGCCGTAAAACATCAGGATCGTTATTGGTTGGGTGAATACAAAATCGCCCCATTTCAACCAATCGCCCCTCAAATGCATGCAAGGCGCTTAGGTCATAGAATTGTGCCGAATAACTATCGGCGATGTGATCGCCGCCCGTTAGCACCATCATACGAAAGCAGCACACCAGCATGTCCGTTCGTGTGTCTTCGACTAAGACATGTGTGCAGATTGGATCGTGACCGTCCTGATCCCAACCATGGGTGCAAAAACACAGCGTGCGAAGCGCCTGTGCCGCAGCGATATCATCAGACCCACGCGCCAGTCGTGCTTGATAGTGCCCTTTCCTCAGCAAAACATCGTCTTCAGCCATACAGAGCCTCCACATCAACAGATGGTCTAATTTGGTTGCGTATTGATTTGCTACCTAATCAGCATGACAGTCAAATGAAGCGCTGCCGCTGCGTCACCTCTACGTCGGGGCGTGCCAAAAACCTTGTTTAGCATGCGCACTCAACAAGCACATGCCGTCGTTGCAGATTGTTGGAGCTTCACACAAAGCACCTCCTGCGCGTAAAATCAAAACATAGGAAACTGCAACGTAGACCTATCTTATCTTAGCTATCTGGGCTCAAGAAATCTCCTGGGTTGAAATTCCCAAGGTTGCCCAACAGCTGGCGCAAGAAGGTTTTATCGCGCAGATTAGATTCGGTTATACGACGTTGCAGGGGGAAAACCTTCCCGTCTTCCAGCCCAAAGCGTTGAATACCTGTGACTGTGCCTGTCTCATTAAAGTTGATCGCGACCAGTTCGCGCGAGATGACTTTGGGTTCGCGCACACCGCGATTGCGGATAACACTCGTCACATAATAATATCCACCGTCTCGCAACACACCGCTTGTAGACGGTTGGCCGATGGTTTCATCGACGGCCTCTTTAGTATCCACCCCAGGTACGATATCAGCCAAAAGCTCTTCGCTTGGCACGTATCCATGCTTACGATCGATTGACGCGCAAGCTGTCAGAGCGGTGAGAGCAATACCAAGCACCGTCGCTTTTAGTGCTTTATTGTGAATTTCGCTCTTTCTTGTCATGCCGTTCATCCCCTCTGGCTTGAACCTGCCTTTCAACCCGATTACCTAAACCACAGCTTCGGTTCAAGAAACGAAAGACTTCACGATGTCGCAAACTACCGTATTTCGGGTCGCGGACCTGTCGCAAAACCGCCCGACCTCTTTTGACCTGCGCCCAGAACCTGAGGCGCTCAAGGCTCTTGCGCAGGAATTTGGCCTAGAGGACCTTCGCAAAGTCCGTTTTCACGGCGAAATCAACGCACATGGCAAACGCGACTGGCAACTAAAAGCGACCCTTGGCGCTACGATTGGCCAAATCTGCGTCGTGACACTGGATCAAATGAGCACACGGGTCGATACCCCGGTCCATCGCCTGTTTCTGCGTGAGCTGCAGACGCCAGACGAGGAAGAGATCGAAATGCAAGAAGATGATTCGATTGAACCTCTCGGCCCTGAAATTGATCTGGAGGCCTTGATGGCAGAGGCGCTTGCCTTGGAAATCCCAGAATTTCCGCGCAAAAAAAATGCACAACTTGGCGAAGCTGTCTTTGCTGAACCTGGCATTACCCCTATGCGAGATGAGGATACCAGACCGTTTGCAGGTCTCTCTGCCTTGAAAGACGCGCTGAACAGTGCGGCAAAAGAGTAGATTCTCTTTAATCTCATGACGGCGATGCACCCAACTTTCTAAGAACGATTGATCCGATCCGTAAAAACTCCTTGCGAAAGCAAAGATTCTCGCTATTTTCGCGCGCTCATCGGATTTATCGTTGGACATTAGGCAGACTGCGGCGTAAACGCACGTCACACCGAATTAAAACGGAACAGAAACACGCTGCGGGGATCTCCCCAAAGCCCCAGTTACGAAGGTTGAGACATGGCTGTCCAACAGAATAAAGTATCCAAATCGCGCCGTAACAACCGCCGCGCGCACGATGCCCTGGTTGCTGCAAACCCCAACGAATGCTCCAACTGTGGCGAGCTGCGCCGTCCGCACCACGTGTGCCCTTCTTGCGGTCATTACGACAGTAAAGAAGTAATCGCTCAGGCGAATGAAGTCGATCTGGACGAAGACGCGGCTTAATCCCACGTTTTGTTGATACAGGCAGGCTTTAAATGACCGGCGAACCCGTTTCCAGTCAGGCGCAGGCCCGCCCTATCACTATTTCCGTCGATGCTATGGGCGGAGACGCCGGCCCCGCAGTAGTGGTGGCCGGCCTTGCTAAATCTGCAAAGAAAAACCCCAACATCAGATTTATTCTACATGGCTCTGAAGAGCTGCTGACCCCTTTGGTTGCGAAACGCCGAAATCTGCAAAATCGCGTTCAGATTCGCGATGCGCGTAACGTTGTCACAATGGAAGATAAACCCAGCCAGGTTATGCGCAATGGTAAGGGTACGTCTATGTGGTCAACGCTTGATGCGGTAAAAAAAGGCCAAGCAGACGGCGCTGTTTCCTGTGGCAATACGGGCGCGTTGATGGCGCTGAGTATGCTGAGATTACGCAAAATGCCGGGTGTAAACAGACCCGCAATTGCGATATTTTGGCCTTCTCTCAACCCTCAAGGCTTTAACGTGATGCTGGATGTGGGCGCAGATGTAAAAGCAGATGCGGAAGATCTGCTGCAATTTGCTCTGATGGGCGTGTCATATGCGCGCAACTCTATGGATCTCGCCCAGCCCCGGGTAGGATTGTTGAATGTAGGCACCGAGGAACACAAAGGACGCGCTGAACTAAAAGAAGCCCATGGGTTAATCAGCAAAGAAGCCGAGACCTCCAATTTTGACTTTGTCGGCTTTGTTGAGGGAAGTGATATTCCTGGCGATGTTGCAGACGTCATTGTGACTGATGGCTTTACCGGGAATGTCGCGATTAAAACTGGAGAAGGCACAGCCAGCCTCATTCGCAGTTCTCTAAAAGAAGCGTTTCAGTATTCGCTATTGTCTCGCATTGCAGCCGTCCTTGCGCTGACCTCGCTAAAACGCCTGTCAAAACGGATCGATCCCCGCCGCGTCAACGGTGGCGTGTTTCTTGGTCTCAATGGAACCGTCGTTAAGTCTCATGGGGGCGCCGATGCGACTGGTGTTTCTGCCGCAATCAAACTGGCATTTCGTCTGGCTGAACAGGGTTTTTCGGAAAAATTAGCGGCACGGGTTGCCTCTGCCAAAGAGCCACCTCAAGATGAGCAAACTTCGGCCCACTCCGAAGCCTCCTAAATTATAAAGACAAGGGCAGGTAATCATGACACGACGCGCAGTGGTGGTTGGCACCGGACATTATTTACCGGAACGGGTGGTCGAAAACGCGGAATTTGAAGCAACACTCGACACCACTGACGAATGGATTCGCACCCGCTCTGGCATCGAACGTCGCCATTTCGCCGCTGACGGTCAAAATACATCAGATCTAGCAACCAAAGCCGCTGCCACAGCGTTGAATGATGCTGGCTTAGCCGCTGACGATATTGACGCCATCGTCCTTGCCACTTCCACTGCGGACCTGACATTCCCTTCAGCTGCGACCATGGTTCAAGCCGCGCTTGGCATGACTCGTGGATTTGCATTTGATGTCCAAGCCGTCTGCGCAGGGTTTGTATACGCCCTAAGCAATGCGAACGCCTTGATCCTGTCAGGTCAGGCAAATCGTGTTCTTGTCATCGGTGCCGAAACTTTTAGCCGCATCTTGGATTGGAACGACCGATCAACCTGTGTGCTGTTCGGCGACGGCGCTGGAGCGCTGATCCTAGAGGCACAGGAACATGCCGGGGCCGTCGATGATCGTGGTATACATTCCACCGATCTGAATTCAGATGGCCGCCACAAAGATCTGCTTTATGTCGATGGCGGCGTTTCAACTCAGAACACTGGCCAGCTCCGCATGCAGGGCAATCAGGTTTTCCGCCATGCTGTTGAAAAGTTAGCGAAAACCGCTCATACGGCTTTGGCACGCGCAAATATGTCTGCTGATGATGTCGATTGGATCGTACCACATCAGGCCAATATTCGCATCATTCAAGGCACGGCCAAAAAGATGGGCCTGCCCATGGAAAAAGTTGTGGTAACAGTTCAGGATCATGGCAATACCTCAGCCGCCTCTATTCCGCTGGCTCTCTCCGTTGGCAAACAGCGCGGTCAGATCAAAGAAGGAGATCTGATTGTTACCGAAGCTATAGGCGGTGGTCTCGCCTGGGGTGCGGTAGTGTTGCGCTGGTGACCGCTCTTTGACGCCCAAAGCTCACCTGCAATTCATTGATATTGACAGGGATTTTACCAAGCCCCTATGGTTGAGCAAACAACGGGGAACGGTATGAGTGAAAAAACGCTAACACGCATGGATCTTAGTGAGGCTGTCTTCCGCGAGGTCGGCCTATCGAGAAATGAGAGCGCACAATTGGTAGAAAGCATGTTGCAACACATGTCAGATGCTTTAGTTCGCGGAGAGCAAGTTAAAATTTCATCCTTTGGCACGTTCAGCGTTCGGGACAAAACAGCCCGGATTGGACGTAATCCGAAAACAGGTGAAGAGGTGCCAATCCAGCCGCGGCGGGTTTTGACCTTCCGCCCCTCACATCTGATGAAGGACCGCGTCGCCGAGGGCAATCGCAAGTAAAACCGGACTTTATAGATGTCAAAATCACCAGACGCCTTCCGTACCATCAGCGAAGTAGCGGAGTGGCTGGAGATACAAGCGCATGTATTGCGCTTCTGGGAAAGTAAATTTACCCAGCTCAAACCCGTGAAAAGAGCCGGTGGAAGACGGTATTACCGTCCCACCGATATGCTGCTGTTAGGCGGGATACGGCATCTGTTGCACGACAAAGGCCTGTCCATCAAAGAGGTTCAGGCTATTTTACGCGACCAAGGCGTGGAGGCCGTTGCCGAACTTTCCCATCCGTTGGAAGCAGATGGCATTGAAGCACAAACACCAACCGCACCAGCTGCTGCAGCGCCGGTTGAAGTGGCGTCTGCTCAACCAGATCTGTTGTCGGCAACAGAAACTACAACGTCTCAAACACCGGCAGATACGCCAACTGAACCTTCGCAGGGGATGGAAAGCGGGGCGGACCATCAGGGCATGGTTGAAACCCCTCCCCCTCAGTCCGCAGATGTAACTGGATCTATCGCTTCAAATGAGGTGCAAGATCACACGCTATCAAGTTTGGCCGCGCCAGAACTTCCTCTGGAAGAAACCGCTGTATCTAGCCCGACAGCGCCCCCTGTTCAGGCACCTGCCGCCTCACCTGTGCCGCCCTCTGCAGAGCAGCAATCTGATCTCGCTTTCCAAGTCGCTGAGGCAGCGCATCAAAATACAGACAATGTCCTACCCCTGTCTGCTCAACCTTCTACAAATGAAGCAACCATCCCCGAGATCGAACCACGAGTAGGATCGGTTGGGAATAATGACCTTGTGCCAACAGCGCCGCACGCCAGTTCGGATCAAATCTCGCAAGCCCCTCAAGCGCAGCCTACGATGTCGCCTTCGCCAGATGAGCCCGTTGAAGCGGTATCCCTAGACACTGCGACAGACATGCCCGAACCTATAAATCAACCACTTGCAGGAACAACTGAATCTGCAGTTGAAATACCTGAATTTTCACCTTCAGAACCTTCGGTGGCAGAGGCGAGTTTAGACCTTTCGGGCAAAGCCGATTCAGAAATAGATCCAACACCATCCACCACCACACCGATCGTCGAGGACCCAGCGCCGCACAGTGAACAAACTCAGCAAGCTGACCAAATACAAGCATCCGCACCAGTGGACATGGTCGCCCCCTCTCCTCAAACAGAGGAGGTAAATACACCTCCGCCTGCACTTGAAACTGTCGCGTTGGACTCCTCAACACCAATAACTGAGAGCGCCGCAAATCCCCCCCTTCAACGAGAAATTGCGCCAAAATCGCTGGCTGAACAAAACGTAGAAGATCCGCACGAACAGACTGCATCCAGCAGTGACGTGCAGCATACGATTGAACAAACCACAGCAACTGAGCCAGCGGCGCCACCGCCTACTTCACAAATATCAACGCTCATCCCTGAGGCGACTGAGGCGACTGAGGCGACTGAGGCGACTGAGGCGACTGAGGCGACTGAGGCGACTGAGGCGACTGAGGCGACTGAGGCGACTGAG
>NZ_FMWG01000020.1 GCF_900102795.1 Epibacterium ulvae
GTTGGAGAGCAGCCGAGCCTTCGGGTCTACCATGACCACTCGAGAAACCAGAACCTTGACGATACCATGGCGTTCACCCGGATTTACCTGTCCGACGAAAAAATCGAAGTCACAAGTGCCAGCGATTTTGACACTATGACCTTGGTGCAAGAGCGTGAGCTGAAGTTCACAAGCTCAGGAAACTATTTTCAGTTACCAGATGATCTGGGCCCCGGCATATATTACGCATATGCTCATGTTGATGCGGGCAACAAGTTCGCGGAAACAGACGAAACCAACAACTTTGCCGATCCTTTCAAAATCATCATTGGGGGCGAAGAGCACATCGCAGAGCTGCAATCACCTAGCGCACCTGTGACGACTTCCCCGAATAGTTCGCTCTATGATATCGATATTGGTGAAGATCACGCCGATGCATTCGTGTTTGATCAATGGCTTTGAGGCTATACGACTCGACATAAGCATCTGAGGCTCATCAAGAAGTGCATGTTGGTTCTTCGTTGCGTTGCAAAACCAACATGTCCTTTCAGCCAAAACACCACTTGGGACAAAAAGTGTGAATTCACGTTTGGGCTCATTCTTGTGATTAGCCGCGTGCTGTTCGAAAGTCTGCACAGGTGGGGGCAGTTCACATCTATGACGATTTTCCCCTCGGGGAGAAAGGCGGGCGCATGTCGCCCACCAATATACTGCATGAACAACTGCATATGCTCCCACGGGCAGTAGTTGAGAGTTCAGTATTGTCGTCTGGTGTTCTGATGCGGACATCGGGCGGAGCCGCCCTAAGCCGAAACTTACTCGACCGTTTTGGGGTGCCACAGGGGTCGGCGTTGTCGTCCTTTCTGTCGGAATACATCGTAGGTCAGATCATGTCCGAAGCTGAAACGCTTGCCCTATGTGGACAGGTCATGATCGCCTACTGCGATAACATCGCTGTGTTCGGGCAGAACCGAGAGGACGTCAACAGCTTGGCGGAACCCTTGGTTAGCGCCGCAAGGTGCAGTCCATACGGCGCATTCAGGCTTCGGCGCACGCAAAGCACAAGGCACATCAGCCAAGGGTTCATATTCCTTGGATACCGCCTAAAATGGCATAGCGAAGGACGGAACAGTTACGTTGAGGTTGATGTCGCGGACAGGAAGAAGGAGCAATTCCAAGCTAAGATCGCCGAGCTGTTACCGCACTGCCGCTTCACCAGAAATGTAACGCGTGATGTGCGCGAACAGGCCATGCAGGAGGTAAAGGGCTATGTCCTTGGATGGGCCGAAGCGTTTAAGCGCGCAGATGACATCAAGGGTCTGGTTCGCGAGCTGCTTGAAGAAGTTCTCTACGAAGAAACTGCCGCTACACAGTTTGCATTTAGGTCCATCCTTCGATCTCTGACTTAATGTAGAAATAGGGCCGGGAAAATCACTCGGCCCATTTCCCGTTTTGTCGATAACGCAGTTCTGCTGGCCGCCTTAAACCTGCTCCAGCGAATGTCTCAGATGTCGTTTCTATAGTTCATTTTGCCCTTGTTCGGTTACCGTCGTCGGCTGGCAAGCAAATCGGCACCTTTAATTATGCCCAAGCGTTGAGCGCTGACGCCTACGGTTGAAATCCGCCTTCAACTTGGTAAGGCATGACACGAGGTGCAGCGTTGCCGTTCGGTTGGAGTAAACCAACGATCGGAAAAGAGCTCTAAAGCTGTCGGATCGATCCTAGAGAAAGCAACTAGAAGGCGAAGTTGATCGCGTCTAGGGTGCCCCAAAAGGGGAGCGAAATCGATGCTACGCAGAGCCAGAAACAAGTTAGAAAAGTGGGAAGTTGCCATTGTGAAGGCAATGCTGACGAAAAACTACGTTCCGCAAGACATACAGGCGTACTTTTCTCGACCAACTCGGTCGATAAACCATGCGCGCATTTCTGAAATTCGAGACAAGACGAAGCATGTTGCTGTTAGAGCCGCAACAGATGAAGAGCTGGATGCCTTTTTAACAGCGTGGCCCGACGTCGATCCTTCAACTGGCCTACACTTCAAAGGTGATGAGTTGTTAATCAAAGCCCGTGAAGCCATGATCGCTGCCGTTCATACTTTCAACAGCGCAGGTCTGTTCTTTAGAGCCGAACTGTTTATCGTCACAGCGATCATCGCTTGGACGTATCTGATGCACGCGTACTACAAGCGCAGGGGTATCGACTACCGCTATAAAGTGAATGGCGCAGTCCAGAAAACGAAGAATGGTGCGGATAAGCACTGGGAGCTAGGTAAATGCGTTGCCCACGGTGAATGTCCTCTTGATAAAGGTGTGGTGGACAATCTGAACTTCCTTTCCGAAATCCGCCACGAGATCGAGCACCAATCGACAAACAGGATAGATGACGCGTTGAGCGCCAAACTCCAAGCTTGCTGCATCAACTTCAACGACGCGATCAAATCATTGTTTGGCAGAGAGTTTGCACTGGAGAAGCGTCTACCAATCGCCCTGCAATTCGTCACTTTCGATGGGACGCAGCGTGCTGGCTTAATTGGACAAGACCTTCCCTCAAACTTGGAAACGGCCATGGAAAACTTCCATAACGGCTTGACTGAAGAAGAGCAGGCCGATCCTAAGTTCCGTTACCGCGTGGCATTTGTTCCTAAACTGTCAGGAAAAGCATCCAAATCCGACTTGGCAATTGAATTTGTGAAACCCGGATCGCCAGAGGCGGAGGCCGCCGAGCGCGTGCTATTGAAGGAAACCGAAAAACCCAAGCACTTACCTTCCCAAATCGTCGCAAAAGCAAAAGCAGCGGGCCACAACTTCGGGCAATACGATCACACCAAACTAGTCGATCAGCTCAATGCCCGTGAGCTAGGTAAAGGTTACGGGGTTTGGGTGGCCAATAAATGGTACTGGTACGATGCTTGGTATGAGAAGGTTATCGAAAAGCTAGAAGAGGGCTGGACGCGCCCTTAAGCAAAGTATTTGACCACATGATAAAGCCACGATTGGCCATCGTCTAGCAGTTAGCTAATTGATCAGAGGCTTCACAGAAGTAAATCCTTGATTGCAGTTGAGGCGTGATACGTTTCGATGTAAAATATTGTCAGGACTGCGTAAAACGGCGTGGTCTCGGGGCGTAGTAAACTGATGCTGACCATGTTCGCCGCGATGGCCCAGTTTGAACGCGAGATGATGCTGGAACGTCAGCGTGAAGGCAAAGGCGGCTGGAAGGTACAAGGGCCGCGCTCCGGTGCCAGATAGCACGACCCAACAAGTTCTGTTGTTGTACGCTAAGGGGATCAAACCAGCGAAAATCGCTAAAGACCTTTCTCTTGGACGCTCGACTGTCTATCGACTGCTCAAAAGGCCCCCCAATCTACACTCTACAGACCGCTCACTCTCTTAAACAGCTTCTGACGCCACGCTTAGCAGGCGCAATGCCACCTTGAATGTCATCCCTGATGGAGCTCGTTGGGTGCATTTTCCCCCAACTGGCATTCCACAATAGTTTGGGCGATAGTTGTCTGAAATAAACTTTCAGGCGACAAGAGTTGCTAGGTTTGACTTCAGAGTATTTGCCGTTTCTATGGCATCCATTCGCCAAATGTTCGAGAGCCCTTTGGTTGCTTCGCTCAATGATGAAGAGATATTGCTACTTGCAAACGGCGCATCGGTCTCCGTCAAAATACGTTCACTGGGCATTTTGGCGACAGTAGCTTTTCCTTTAGCAGTGCGCAACATTGGAGCACCAATAGAAAACCAACACCCCAGCTTGATTGCTCTCTCCAGTTCAAAACGGTTCCCGGTAAACCAATGCAGGACTGGAACACCAAAGCCCGGATGCTCTTCGATTTTGTCAAGCACCGCATCCGCTGCGTGGCGGCTGTGAATAGATACAATCTTAGAGCCGTCAGATCTGCAAAGAGAGAGAATTTCTGAGAAAATCTTTGCTTGAGACGATTGTGATTTCGTGAACTCCTTTCCGCCGTCTAACCCAACCTCACCGACATATCGAGTTTCATGTAGCATCCTCTCAAAAAGCGGCAACTCATTGGGCCGTTCACCAACAAGTTGTGGATGATAGCCAAGGGCAGTTCTAATTCGCCCCTTAACCTTTACCAACCGAGATGTCTTCGGGAAGGCCTTCGGAACGGTAGTTACAGATAGAACGTAAATTTGAGCGACTTCCAGTTCCCGCACCGTTTTTGCAGGATCTTTCATCAAGTCAAGATGACAATGAAAATCAATCACGCTACACGCCTTGGCTTGTGAGAAAATCACCCATTTCCTCAAGGCCCCGCTCATAGACAGAAAGCCACGCCCGGCGCTCGGTACTATCGATTGGAAGCGGACCGGACTTGAGTGCGTTCACGAGCCGCTGCTTCTTTGTCGTTTGACGAACGGACCTGATAACCGCCATGAGATCGTCCTTCTTGGTGCCGTCACGTTCAGCAAAGTTTTGGGGGATTGAGTAGGTGTATGGTGTACTGTCTACTATCCCCGCTTTGTGGAATGACGCTCTACGTATCAGGCAGGGTAGACAACGGCCACACTGTTCACTCTTTCGTTTCCACTTGCCGCATGAAACTGTCTGACAAGCGTGTCGCTGATCATCCGCAGTCAGTGCCGCGTTCTTCATCATTTCACCCTTGGTCAAGGTCCAGAACGGATTGCCAATGTTAGCTCTTATGCCGACACGCGAGAACAATTCTTGCAATTGAGACAGATAATTCGGATGAGCAGTGCGTGTGCTGTGCGATCCAACGCGCCGTGGTGTTAGCGGGGCGTTCAACGCAATAAAGCCGTTTTCGGGTATGTAAAGGGGCACCTGATTAAGCCCGTTGAGCTCAGCCACAGCATCTGCACAAACTGCTCCCATTGCGAGAAAATTGAAACTTCTTCCACGCATCGTTGTATCGTTAGCGCTTCCCGATTGTCTCGGGCTAGCATTGAGGGAAAACCGCTGGAGGGGGTACCCTAAACGGTCATATAAGTAGTTCTGTCGCCGGGCGTCTTGCGGGTAAGAATGACTGACAAGGATTGGATTTTTACCACCTGCGGTGAGGTGCTTTGCGCCAAGCCAGCTATCCAACCCTCCAGAGTACAGACATACGCTATCGACGTTTGTCAGGTTGGATTTTTTCCTAAGTCGCCCCCCAACCGCGTTGGGTTTGGAAGGGCCGTTCGGCAGAAAGGTAAACGCCCAACTATCACCTGTCAGAAAGTTTAGAATTTTCCGCAACAACGGCTCAACCGCTGCCCATTTGGCTGGCTGCACGAGTGGCACATGGAGTTCAAAATCGCGCGCCCAGCCGTTCTGAGAGACATCCTCCCTGCGGAAAAAAGTATCGGCTGCTGTGACTGCCATCGAAATAGTCAGAAAGTCATAAGCAGCGGTCGACGTTGGGGCGCCCAAGCGCTCAACTTTATCAGGTACAGTTTTACCTATGAACCCTGCATTGGCTATGTGGTGGCAGGTATCGTACAGTCGAACAACTCGGCAATTGTCGGCTATGTTTTTAGTTCTCTGAATTTCTTCAGTTTGAAAATGTGCTACACATTTAGTCATCATAGCGCTCCCAAGTTTCCCAAACGTGTTGAGCTGCCGTGCGCATATATTTTTCGACTGCTTCTGATCCTAGATTAATGCCCGTTTGCTGTACCTGTGCGGCAAACGACTGTTCAACGTGTTCTCTTGTCAGATCCAATATTTCCGCTTCACATCTAGCGGTATTCACCACATCCTTAGATCGGCTCCAAGAGTTTCCAGCGTCATTAACAACAATTTGAAAAATTGACTGCGAAAGGTACTCTATCATGATTTGAGCAATATTGTCGTCGGTTAGCGAGCTCGGATCGAAGTCAGTGTCAAGATCAAGCGCCTGCTCAATTGCTTCCTGAACAGCAACGCAGATAATGTCCGCATCGGGGCTGTCGCCACCTACATGTTCAGCAATCGCTTGCGCAAACTGATCTACAGTTTTTCCCGTGTAGCGACTGGCATCCAATCCTTCGACGTCGTTACCATCGGCAATATTTTTCAGCGTTTCGCCAAATGAACCACCAGATGAGATTACTCGACCCAATCGCCTCGGGCCAATGCCAGCCCCCCCCCGAGGCTTGTCGCGCAAATCTCCCCAGTGATTTCTCTAGGGGAGCTTTACCGCCACCCCCTGAAACGTAATCACCAAAGCTCTTTCTGAAGGACCTGTATCGGTTTGGATCGGATGTTGGCTGTGGCGCTCCGGGTTGGTCATCTGCCCATTCAGGGACCAACGGATTGCGACCTCGACCGCCCTTGGAAGATGCAGAGGTCCCCATTATAGGCTCCCATCCTGTAGTGTTTCGGTCAGGCGCTTCAGCCAAGCAGCGGGCTGCTGGATGCTTGATAGGAACCGCACCAGTTCATCTCTTGTCTCTTGGTGCTTAGTGGCAAGTACTACAGCACCATTGACGTCTGCACGTTTGCGAGACCAATCACCATCTTGGCGCAGGGAATTGATTAGCTCACTCATCGCGGCAGGTCTCTCGTCCGCCGGAATTAGATCAATTGCGACTTCAGCAGCCTTTGAAGTTCTTGTAGCAATTTTTAATAGAGCTGAAATTGCCTTGATCGTATCCGGGGAGAGGGCTGCGTTTTTAATTTGAAGTGGCAGGGTCTCCCTGGCCAAATATACAGCGGCTCGCAAATCTGTATTGGATAGATCGGGTGAAAGTTGTCCCCACTCAGCGATGAAGTCCTTATGATCATGCCAGCTCTCCGGAAATCCAGATGTTGAGCTTGCAATTTTTTCCAAACTATTTGAGGCTAACCCTTTAACCTTCCCCTTTGGAGAAGCGTTCACGAGCTTTAGCAAGTCACCGAATGCTCTTTCACTTGTACACCGTTCAAACAAAGAGATCTTTGCAATGACAGCTTCGTCCAAATTCATTTTCCGCCTAATTGCAAGTCCATGCCGCATTCGTACCGTATTCATCATCCTTTTAATTATTCTGGGGTTCCCTAGAACTGCCTTGGATTGAGCAAGCGTCGGAGCTATCCTTACGACGTTCTCGATCTGTGTCGTCAAATCAGCATTCGCGGAAACTATTTCGACTAGCCTATGTAGTGAGAACTCTTCACTCCCTGACCAAGATTTTTGAATTGTTTCCAGCAGGTAGGTGCGCGCGTTTTCCAAAGCCTCAGCATCCACTGTAGAGGATCTAGACAATACCAGCATGCACAAAAACGCCTGAACTTCTTGGAGGCCAAGCCTTGGTACTGCGACAGGAAATTGAATTAGTTTGTCTAGGTAATCATCAACGTGTTTTTTTGATGCACCTGCAAAGTGAGAGGCAACTGCGTGCCGAACCATGTCAACATCTGCTGCAACAACAAATGCAGTATTCGGCAGGGAAAGAAACAACCGCATTGCTTCCAAATTTTCGATTGCGGTCTTTGGAAGGCAGCGATCCAAGTTATCTACAAAGACAACCAGACGTCTATCTAGGTCTTTTAAAAGAGATGAAAACTCTGCCTTAAATGCAGCAATCTCTTCAGGCGGAGACTGAACTTCCTTCGGATCTATCAGCCCCTTCATCTTATTAGATGCAGCGGCCGCGCCCTCCTGAATAGCCTTAAGGTCTTCTTCATCTCCTTCTCCGGAAAGTGCATCTCCACCAGACGTGATTGCCCGTGACACGAAGCCGAAGGTGGGCAGCCCTAGTGCAGCCATTCCGGCCTCAGCACCTAGGCCTAGAAGCCTGAGTTTGTTAACTCGTCTGAACAGCCCTTTTGCTTGCTCCTGTAGACTTTCAGGCGCCTCCGCAATGAGAGCTTGAGAAATGACGGTCATCAAGGCCGCTTTTGCTTCATCAAACCCCTGGTACAGCCATGCATCGAATTCAATAACGATGGTATCCCCATCTCTGGCGAGTTGCTTATCTACCAGTTGTAGGATGCTCGACTTTCCAACACCCCACCCTCCATAGACCCCCACCGATAGGGGCAAGAGTGTGTCATCTGAGATCATTTCGCAGATCATTTCTGCGACTTCAGAATGGTTCAAATAGTCGTTGCGAGTTTCGTTATCGGACCACATAGAAAATTCCTAAACTATACGGAGGCACAATCACCTCAAAGATGTGCAACTGTAAAGCCTGCACGTGGAAACTGCGCAAGCCATCAAGCAATAGATCAAGCGGCAGCGTCGAAACTACCAAGACTGGGAAGGAACAGCTTCGCCATCGCACCTAAATCTTCAGTTCCTTCGGTTCTGAACGCACCGCATTCACTGGTGGGGAGACACAAAAGTGATAGGCATCCACTTTCGGGCAGCTGCAATGGCTGCACACAAATAAACTGTGCCCAGGTTCAAACTTTGATGTTGCCCACTAGCAATCTGCATGGGTGGATAGCAGGGTGGATTGAGAAAGTCGCGAAACAGCTAGATTGCTGATATTAATGACATAATTTAGATTATATGGTGCCCCCACACGGACTCGAACCGCGGACCTACTGATTACAAATCAGTTGCTCTACCAGCTGAGCTATAGGGGCACTGGCGGTGCGTTTAAAGAAACCTATAATCGAGCACAAGAGAAAAAATGCAGTTTTCATCACAAAAATCAATTTTCCTCCTAACGCCTTCCTTTCACTCTCACTTTCGACATGAAGTGGCCTTGATTTCCCCATCAAAACGACGGGAAATATTGCGAATGGTAAAGAGAGTATCACAAGACAAGACGTACTGAGGGCCCATGCAGGTTATTATTCATTGTGGCGCACATGGAACTGAAGAGGATCGCTTGCTCAAAACCCTTTTGCGCAACCGTTCAACGTTTGCGAATAACGCAACGGTCGTGCCTGGCCCCGGGCGGTATCGTGCTCTTTTACGCAAGTGTCTCGAAGCGCTGGAGCAAGGAGCATTTGCGCCGGAAACGAATGGCGCACTTTGGGATGCAATTTTAGACGAGGAAACTGCTGAGCGTGTCGTGCTCTCCAATGTGAATTTTTGGGGATCCAGACGTCAGGCGTTGAAAGACAACGTGCTTTACCCGGCTGCGGAACATCGTATCGCGCTGACGCAAAACCTCTTTCCTGACGATGACTTGCATATCCACCTGACCTTGCGCAATCCTGCGGCCTTTATCCCGACGTTGCTGCGCGACGCCGCACCAGAACGTGCACATGAACTGCGACATGGTTGTGACCCTCGTCAGACAAGATGGTCTGATCTTTTAATCCGTCTTCGTAGCAGCGCACCAACAGTGCCAATCACCGTATGGTGTTACGAGGATTTACCGTTTATCTGGGCCTCAATCCTGCGACATATTGGTGGGCTACCTGAAGGAACCCGGCTTCAAGGGGGGCTAGATGTCCTTGCCTCTGTCATGTCACGTGAGGGAATGCGTCGTTTGCGCGCGTATCTGAAAGTTCATGATACGATTAGCGAACCACATAAGAGACGTGTTTATGCGGCCTTTCTAGATAAATACGCCGAAGATGATGCTCTTGAAGAAGAGCTTGATGTGCCCGAATGGAGTGAAGTGTTGATTGAAGAAGCCACACAACGCTACGAAGACGATCTACAGCTAATCAGCACTCTTGACGGCGTCACATTGATTGCCCCTTGATCTTGAGGCGACTTAAATCGATTGGATATCTCCGCAGCTATGTCTCTGTGCTCTTTTAACATTCTAATTGTAGCTCAGGCTGGACGTCTACAATACGAAGCGCTGCTATTCGCGGCCTCACTTCGCCAATATTCGCCAAAATTTCAGGGGCGCTTGATTGTTGCCGTGCCTCAAATAGGCCCGTTGTGGACCGAAGATCCAAGCCTGAAAGACGATGAGGTTATCCAAGCTCTATCACGATTGGGAGCTGAGATTGTCCCTTTTGAGAACAAAGTATTTGGGGAGCGCTACAAACACGGCAATAAAATCGAAGCTCTTAAAGTTTTGCCCCCTGAGGCACCGTTCATATTTTTTGACAGCGACACGCTGATTACCAATGAAATCTGCGATGTTCCTTTTGACTTCACCAGACCCTCAGCTTCCCTACGACGGGAAGGAACATGGCCCAAACCTACGCTTTACGGCCCCGGCCACACCAAGATCTGGCAATCTCTTTACACGCGCTTTGGTCTGGATTTTGAAAGCAGCCTCGACCCAAAACAGCCCGAAGGGTATTGGAAACGCTATCTCTATTTCAACGCAGGCTTTTTCTACGGGTCCTGCCCCAGAACATTTGGCACGCGGTTTCTGCAATATGCAGAGACGCTTAAGCGTGACTTGCCACGTGAATTGATTGGTCAGTCGCTTAACCCCTGGCTGGACCAAGTCGCGCTGCCACTTGTCATTCACAGCCTTGGTGGCGGGCGCGACACCCTACCTGCTGGATATCTTGATGGGCACACGAGCTGTCATTATCGCCTCTTCCCGCTACTATATGCCCGTGAAAGCGATCGCACCGTAAAGGCGCTTGAACACATCACGGCTCCCAACTGGTTAAAACGCATTCTCAAACGACATGATCCAATCAAGCGTATGGTCTACCAAGGCAAAGGTGCCAAAGTCCGTGCACTATTTGATCAAAACAACTTACCCAAGCGTGAAAACGCTATTCGAAAACGCATCAAAGCCGAGGGATACTGGATCCGCTGACCTTCTACTGTAGTGGGAAACCCCTCTTTCCACTTAGGCATGCAACCCGCGTAGACTATTTACGGCGCGATATTTTCGGACTGCGAAAAAAGATACTGAAAAACTGCACTTTCCACTAGACGCCTCCAAAGGAACTGCCTATACGGTCGCTACATTCCGACGTAGCTCAGCGGTAGAGCAGTTGACTGTTAATCAATTGGTCGTAGGTTCGATCCCTACCGTCGGAGCCAATCACATAATACGATGATTGACTTCATAAAAAACGCCCTTTTGGGCGTTTTTTTGTTTTTCACCACCCCGTTCTAACAGCGCCCTCTAATATTTAGCCCCTGCCAATTTAAAGAGACCCAAACGCTAACTTGTCTCCCCAAGGCAATGACTTGCCATTTCGCAAGGTTTGGCTGCACTGGTTCTTTCACTTGGGTTAATTCTCCTTTAAGATCTCGGGAATGGCGGGAAACCTGATACGGTTTTCCATGGTTCAAATGGTTTTGGATGGTTTACCCAAAGATGAAACCCGATTTTGCACTTTCTTTGTCGGCAGATGGCATAATTTTGTACGAACGCGCCCAATCTGGTTGGTACAATTTAGGAACCGTGCCTTTTAGCTCCTCCGATTTAAGCAGCGCATTAGACGACCTGCGCGCTAAGGGTGCCAATTCCGATACTGAGATCCAGTGTAAACTCATTATTCCTGATGACCAAATTCGCTTTCTGACAATCGAAACGGGTACGGCCAACAGCGAGACACGCTTTATCCAAGCACGCGCCGCACTTGAAGGAGCGACACCATATAGCGTGGATGAACTCGCCCTTGATATCTCAGAGGACGGCGCGTTCACCCACATCGCGGCTGTGGCACTTGAGACGTTGGCAGAAGCCGAAGCCTTTGCAACCGAACATAAGTTCACACCTGTGAGTTTTGTCGCGACCCCCAGCGGCCAATCCTTTTCTGGCGAGCCATTTTTTGGAACAGCTCAGGCTGCCCTAGGGATCGCTGTGGAAAGAGATACCCAAGCTCTTGTCGATTTAGGCTCTCCTCCCCCCGCAATAACCCCCTCTACACCTGACGAACCAACACCCTCCGCTGATCCGGATCCCGTCGCGGAAACATCCCCTCCCCTCTCTGAGACCTCAACTGAAGCTAATCCGGATCTAGAAAAAGATGTGGAGGAAGAGGATGTCACCGAAAAGGAAGAAACGCAGGCAGAAGCGGCTTCTGATCTCGCCCGTCCAGAGGACGCAAAGCCCGATAGCCCACCTGCCCAAGAAACAGATGTAGAAGACGTTTCACCCGCTAAAGAGGCGCCCGAAGAAGAGGCCACGGCAACATCTGGGTTTATCAGCCGCCGTGCAGGTAGCACACCTGCTGCTGCGCCCGCACCACAATCGGTAGCAACACACACACCGCCAAAGACAAACATTGCTCTTGGAGCCGCACCAACCGCAGCTCCCACCTTGGCCGCCTCCTCCGCTTTGGGCGCAGCAAAACGAGATTTCGAGCCGCCGAAAACCGCCGCTGCGATACCGCCCGCTCCCGTGCATGATATGCCATCCGTTGCCGCCCAGATTGCAGCAATGAGAGAGGCTGCAAAGGCTGCTGCCGCCCCAAAACCTATCGAAGTTCCACCTGTCTTACAGAACAAGCTTCGCGCAACGGCAGAGCAAGGCAAAATTCCTGAATTTGATGCCACAAAATTTGCGGCGCACAATCCTCTGCCACCGTCAGAAGCCGGCCCCCCCCCCAACAGCACGCAAATCTCCCCTCGGGAAACCGCGCTTGCTGCAACAGCCGAGCCAACCGTTGGAGGCAAACCCCGGTTTTTACTTGTCGGCCTGATTGGTGTATTGTTGTTGTTTATGATCGCTGTGGCAACCTTTGCGCTGCAATCAGGTGATCTTGAGCTTTTGAAAGCTGAACCCGAGAAATCACGTCTTCAACCGACAACCCTGCCTGAGCCGGTCACCCCTTCAGAGCTTTCACTTCCTGCGACCCTTGCACCTGCCGCAACGATAGCAGAACCTAAAGCTCCAGATCTCAGTGTTGAGGTGCTCCCTAATGCACCCTCAGAAACACCCAACGCCCCTACTCCCACGCTACCAAGTCAGCAAATCGCAAGCCTAGGTGACATCTCTCCAGACACACCTGCAGTCCCAATTCCTGCGCCCCTGCGCACAGAACCGCTCCAATCTGCAACGGTCACGCCTGAGCAGGAAGACACACCTTTGGATAATAAAGCCGAGGTGCTCACATCATCATTAACAGAAGTCCCGGCACAGATCGCTAGATACGCAGCCACTGGAATTTGGCAAACCAGCCCCAAAAGCCCTGCCCTTCCAACGCAACCGAAACATGAAAAAATTTACGTTGCATCTTTGGATCGCACAAATCTTGCATCAGATGCAGTATCGCTTCCACTGGCTCCGTTGTATGAAACCGACAGTCATCCAAATGCAGTCGAACCCGCCCCGGCTGTTGGTGCTGAGGCAGCGACCAGCGACGACAGCTTTGATCTGGATGATCGTGGTTTGGTAACGGCCACACCCGAAGGCACATTAAACCCCGATGGGGTTATGGTGTTTTTGGGGCGCCCAAGTAACGTACCACCGCAGCGTCCAGCGCAAGCCCAGCCAGAACAACCCACCGAAGCTGCCATAGCATCGGTGCCTTCTGGCAAAAGACCACGCGCGCGCCCTACAGCATTGCAAGCTGAATTTGAACGCTTGGAGCAAGAACGCGAAAGAATACAGCAAGAACAGACACGTCTGGCAGCCCTGGCATCCAAACGTCCGCGCACGCGTCCCGCTCGTTTACAGATAGCCGTTCAACAAGCGCTAGAAGAAGCGGTGGATCAGGCACCTGCACCGGAAGTATTAGAAGAAGAACCTGTTAAAGTTGCTTCAATCGCTCCGTCAGCGCGCCCCCGCAGTCGTCCTGCAAACTTCAACCGTCTGGTCAACCGCGCCCGCCGAGAAGCAGAACGGACACCAACCGTAGCAGTGCCCGCCGCAGCGGCAATCACACCACAACAGCCCAGCAGCGCATCCGCGACTCGTCAGGCAACCGTCAGAGGCGCGATCAATCTGCGCAAGGTTAATCTGATTGGCGTGTCAGGCACAGCGTCAAACCGACGCGCAATTGTTCGTTTACCATCTGGTCGTTTGAAACGTGTTGGCGTCGGTGACACCATTGATGGCGGTCGGGTCGTAGCGATTGGTACAGACCAACTGCGGTACCAAAAACGAGGTCGCGATTTGACGCTTGCAATGCCGAACGGCTAAACACTCCTGGACACACAAAAGCGGGCCATTGGCCCGCTTTTTACTAGATGTTAAGCTTATTATTCAGCTGCGCTAATCTCGCCATTTTCAATCTGTTCTCGCTCAATCGATTCAAAGAGCGCTTTGAAGTTACCTTCGCCAAATCCATCATCCCCTTTGCGTTGAATGAATTCAAAGAAAATCGGCCCGATAACTGTCTTGGAAAAAATTTGCAGCAGAATACGGGTCTCACCGCCATCGACGACACCCTCACCGTCAATCAAGATACCATGCTTCTGCATCCGATCTAACGGCTCTTCATGGTTGGCCACACGGTCCCGGCTCATCTCATAATAAGCTGCGGGAGGGGGCGGCATAAAGGTAATGCCTTTTTCTGCAATAATATCGGTCGAATTATAGATATCATCACTTCCAACCGCGATATGCTGGATCCCTTCACCTTTGTATTTTTTAAGGTATGAGACGATCTGCCCAGTTTCTCCACGGTCCTCATTGATTGGAATACGGATACGTCCACAGGGCGACGTCAAGGCGCGGCTGAACAATCCCGTAAATTTCCCTTGGATGTCAAAGAACCGAATTTCACGAAAGTTGAAGAGATCCCCATAGAATCTGAACCACTTATCCATGTTGCCCTTGAAGACATTATGAGTGAGGTGATCGAGATAGAAAAAACCAACACCGCGCGGCTTGGACTGAGTCAGCCACTCGAATTCTTCATTGTAGGGTGAGGTGTCGTAATACTGATCAATGAAATAGATCAGCGAGCCACCGATCCCTTTGATCGCTGGAACGTTCATCGTTTTGTCGTCACCTACATAAGGCTCAGCCCCTTTAGAGACCGCATGTTCAAAGGCCTTTTGTGCGTCAACAACACGCCACCCCATAGCCGGTGCACAAGGGCCGTGTTCTTGGACGAACTGCGCAGCGAAGCTGCTCGGCTCAGCATTCAGGATGTAGGTAATATCCCCTTGTTGCCAAAGCTCAATTCCCGGCTTTTCCTTGTGCCGCGCTACCAATTCATACCCCATACGCGCAAACAGTGTTCGCAGTTCTTCAGGGTTTGGATGTGCAAATTCAACAAACTCAAATCCATCTGTGCCCGCAGGGTTTTCTGCGGAAATCACAGATTTTGGGGCATCGTGGGGAAATGGTCCCATAGGAAGTCTCCTCGTGTAACTCTTACACGTAGATTATCGCTTTCCATATGCATATTTGCCGCAATCACAGCATGTGTGTAGATTAATATGCGGGAATTCCGCAATATTTTCACAAATCACACAACAAGGCCGCATATGATTGATCAAACAGATACAAAACTCCTCGCTGCTCTCCAACAAAACGCACATTTAACTGCACAGGAACTTGGTGAACACTTGAATCTATCCGCAAGCCAAGCTGGACGAAGACGGCAACGGCTTGAGGCGGAAGGCTATATCCTTGGGTATGCGGCACGCCTAGATCCCAATAAGCTTGGATTGGCAGTGCAGGGATTTGTCCAAGTGCAACTGGCCAGTCATGGCCCGGAACAATCAAGAACCTTTGCCCGCTTGATAGAAACGCGTCCAGAAATCACCTCTGCTTGGACCATGACGGGGGAAGCAGATTATCTTTTGCGGGTTTATTGTCAGGATTTACACGAATTGAACACATTGCTTCATGAAATTCTACTTTCACACCAAATCGTTGCGCGCGTTCACAGCCAAATCGTAATGGCGCAATTAAAACGCGATGCTCCTTTACCAACTTAACCAGTTAGGAAGGCTTTACGCGTATTACCACGAGTAGAATATACAACAGTATTGGATCCTCGCCCGTGTCATTCATAGATCGTCGCATTGAAGTCCGTCCTACAACAGGCGAAGCCCCATTTGCGCTGAATGAAGTATTCTTTTCTCGGACAGATCAACGCGGCGTGATTGAGGCCGGAAACTATATCTTCCAGCGCGTGTCCAATTATGAGTGGGACGAACTGATCGGAGCACCCCACAAGGTTATTCGAAGCCCAGATATGCCACGCGGTGTTTACCATTTATTTTGGGAAACGATCCAGCAGGGCAAAACCATGGGTGCCTATGTCAAAAACCTGGCAAAAGATGGCCTCACCTACTGGGTCTATGCGGTGGTTGTGCCTTGTGAAGATGGGTTTCTTTCTGCGCGTATCAAACCATCCAGCAAACAATTTGCAGAGATACAGACACTCTACGCGAAACTGCTGAAGCTAGAGCAAGAAGAAGGTCTTTCTCCTGAAGATAGCGCCATGCTGCTTGAAACCTGGCTGGCCGAAAAAGGTTTTGAGAGCTACCATCAATTTGCAGTGGACGCCCTATGCCAAGAGCTAATGGCCCGCGATTCTGGCCTGAATAAACCGCAAGACAGCAAAATTTCGAGCTTGCGTGAAATGATGACAAACGCGCGCAAACTGTTGCAGGAAACGGAAGGGTTGATCCAAGATTTTGATGCGATGCACACTATCCCACATAATCTGCGAGTCATTGCATCTCGTATCGAACCTTCAGGCGGCCCGGTAACCGTACTTTCCCAAAACTATGGCGCGATGTCTCGCGAGATGGGTGATTGGTTTTCAAAACATGTGATGGGAAAAAATAGCAATTTCGCAGCCATTCGTGCTTCTGTCGAAGAAAGCCTTTTTATTCAATGCATGGGGCGGGTTCTGGTTGAGTGCGATACACAACTGCAGTCAGAGCAACGCTCGCTTGGCAAAATTGACATGGACAAAGAACGCAAAATTCTTGGCTGCCTTGTGAAGAGTCAGGCAAAGCGCGCCCAAAAAGGCATGGCCTCCGTTGATACTGAAGCCGAACGCATTGTTCGGGCGTGTCAGGTTATGCATCGCCATTTTCTTGGCCTCAGCTCCACGCGTGTGCTCTGTAAGATTGAAAGTGCGCGCCTACCGCAATCCGGAGAAACCCTGTCGGATATCATTGACCAACTGGGCGCATTTCAAGAAAGAATCTCCCATAGGTTGGACCGTATATCCTCCTTGAGCTCAGAAATTCGTTCATCTGAAGAAAAATAGGCTCATCCTAAAATTAGCAGCGGGGTAGAGATTGCAAACAGCGCAGTATCAAGGCCTTATTAGAGAATGCATACTTTTCTCTACCAAGCTTCGATTTACCTTGCTGCAGCCGTTATCGCCGTCCCAATTGCCTCTCGGCTTGGGCTGGGATCTGTGTTGGGTTATCTGGCGGCGGGCATATTAATCGGCCCTGTTTTGGGATTGGTTGGCGCTGAGACGCAAGACCTGCAGCATTTCGCTGAATTTGGCGTCGTGATGATGCTATTTTTAATCGGTCTCGAACTTGAACCCCGCGCACTTTGGGCGATGCGACATAAACTGATCGGTCTTGGTGGGCTGCAAGTGGGCGCCAGCACAGTCGCACTTATGGGCGCTGCAATGCTTGCAGGATTAAACTGGCAGGTTGGCCTTGCTATAGGACTCGCGCTTTCCCTTTCCTCGACTGCGATTGTTCTTCAAACACTGTCGGAAAAGGGTCTTATGCAAACCGGTGGGGGCCGTGCAACATTTGCAGTCCTGTTGACACAGGATATCGCTGTTATTCCAATCCTTGCTTTGTTGCCCTTACTTGCGATTAGCGCCCCCGTGACGATCGCAACAGATGGATCACTCCATCGCGAAGCAGTTGATGCCGCCGGACATCACGAGGCACATTTATCCCTTGTTGAAGGGCTACCTGGTTGGGGTGTAACGCTTGTAACACTAGGCTCCATTGCAGCAATCATTCTGGCAGGCATTTATCTAACACGCCCCGTTTTTCGCTTTATCCACGCCGCAAATCTACGTGAAATGTACACTGCTCTGGCCTTGCTGATCGTCGTCGGTATTTCTTTTCTGATGACGCTTGTTGGCCTGTCGCCAGCCCTTGGTGCTTTTTTGGCGGGTGTTGTGCTTGCAAACTCTGAATTCCGCCATGAAATGGAAAGCGATCTCAATCCTTTCAAAGGGCTCCTGCTCGGATTGTTTTTCATCACTGTCGGTGCGGGAATCAACTACCAGCTTTTTCTCAAAAGCCCAGCCGACCTGATCGGGCTCGCCCTCTTGGTCATCGTCATAAAAGGGTTGGTCCTTTATTGTGTAGGGCGCGCCTTTGGCCTAAATCATCGCAATCACTGGCTATTCACTTTGAGTCTTGCGCAAGCGGGTGAATTTGGATTTGTGTTGCTTGCCTTTAGTCGGCAACTTAACCTTATCCCCATTGCCTTGTCTGAAAAGCTATTACTGGTCATCGCATTGTCGATGTTGATCACGCCCCTGCTCTTCATCCTGTATGATATACTTTCCAAACAATTCTCGGATGCAAAAGCTGAAATTAAAGCTGATAAAATTGATGAAGTCGGTCCTGTTATCATCGCGGGCATCGGCCGTTTTGGTCAAATCGTAAACCGTTTGGTACGGGCAAGCGGCTTTAAAACAATTGTGCTTGATCATGATATGGAAGCAATCCAGCTCATGCGCCGCTTTGGTGTAAAAGGGTTTTTGGGCGACCCAACGCGCCCAGAACTGCTCAAAGCGGCAGGGATAGACACCGCCCGCGTGTTGGTCGTTGCACTGGATGATCCCAAAGGCTCGGTCACGCTTACCGCTTATGCACGGCGCATCAACCCAGATCTACACATTATCGTACGAGCACGAGATCGCAATCATGTTTACGAGCTGTATCGAGCGGGAGCGGATGATATTGTTCGCGAGATGTTTGATACCTCTCTACGCGCCGGTCGCTATGTCTTAGAGAATGTGGGCCTCAGCGAATATGAAGCTGCACAGGCGGAGCAGACCTTCTTCGCGCATGATCGACAAACGATCCGCGAGCTCGCCCAGTTATGGGTACCAGGCACGCCATCCAGCCGAAACCCAGCTTACGTTGCACGTTCAAAAGAGCTTGAGAAGGATCTGGAAGCCGCGCTGATGGCACTTTCAGAGAAAAAGGAAGCGCAAGACATTGGTTAGTCTCGCGCTTCGCAGGCCATAGAATTACGCGTCAGAAACGCCTGCTTCGGCAAAGGTTGCCATACCACTGTGGCAAACAATTGCGCCACGGAGCAATTGAATCGCCAAAGTCGCGCCTGAGCCCTCTCCCAATCGCATATCAAGGCTGAGAAGTGGAACCTTACCAATTTTCTGCAGCACCATTTGATGCGCAACTTCAGCGCTTTGATGCCCTGCAACGGTATGATCCAGCGCACCATCGGCAACTTTGCTCAAACATGCAGCTGCCGCACAGCAGATGAACCCATCAAGAATAACAGGTATAGAAAGCAGTCGGGCAGCGGCAATGGCCCCAACCATTGCAGAGATTTCTCGCCCACCCAGACACAGCAATGCGTCTAGTCCGTCTTTGATATGCGGCCGATGCAGCGCAACACCCTGCTTAACAATCTCAGCCTTATGCGCCAGGCCTTCGTTGTCCACGCCAGTGCCGCGACCTGTCCAAGCAATAGCTTCACCACCAAAGAGCGCATGAACCAAAGCTGACGCAGAAGTGGTGTTTCCGATCCCCATCTCACCCACCACCAAAAGATCAGATGCTGGATCAACAGCTGCCCAACCAGTCTGTAACGCCGCAATCAAATCAGATTCGCTCAACGCCTCTGTTTTTGTAAAGTCTTGCGTTGGATGCTCCAGATCCAATGGGATGACATCCAAATTCGCTCCGGCAAGGCGGGCCAGCTGGTTGATGGCTGCGCCCCCATGTTCAAAGTTCAAAACCATCTGGGCTGTAACTTCGGACGGAAACGCAGACACCCCCTGTCTGCTCACGCCATGGTTCCCAGCAAAGATAATGACCTGCGGTGCGCTGAGTTCGGGTTGTGGGTTCCCCCGCCAACTTGCATACCAAATCGCAAGATCTTCTAGGCGCCCCAACGCCCCTGGAGGTTTTGTCAATTTACCGTTGTGCTGAGCAGCGGCTAGTTCAGCAGCCTGATCAACGCCTGGCATTGCAGCAAGCAGCGAACGAAACTGCTCTAGTGATTTTAATTCTGGCAACATTATCTTTCTGCCTCGTTGCATCTGAGTGGTCGACGCGTTTAAAGCGGTCACAATGTGTTTACAGGCCCGAACCCCCTCCGCAACCCTACTAAAGGTAGCGCAATGCCCAAAATCGACATAAAAAGCTACGATATTCTAGTTGCTATGGTGTTGCTCACACGATTGCCGCTCCCTCCCCTACATTCACAAACCTTTAATCGTCAATCAATCTCCACCTGGAGCTTTTCTTTGGTCGGGGCCATAATCACTGTTCCTTTGTGTCTATTGGCCTACGGTCTGCTAAGTTTTGGCCTTATCGCGCCAGTGACTGCCGTTCTATTTGTTGCAGGTCAAATGCTGCTGACCGGTGCGATGCATGAGGACGGTCTGGCCGACACGGCTGACGGGTTTTGGGGTGGTTTCACACCAGAGCGACGCTTGGAAATCATGAAAGACAGCCAGATCGGAACCTATGGCGTCTTGGCTCTCATCATTTCGGTGTCGCTGCGCGGGCTGTGTTATACGGCCCTGTTCAGCACTGGTGGGCTCTGGAGTGGGATTGCAATTGCGATGTTGTCACGCGCCACAATGCCCGCTCTTATGCGGTATCTCCCCCACGCACGCAGCTCAGGCCTGTCGCAAAGCGTTGGCCGCCCGGAAGGTCGCTATTGCAGTATTGCAATTCTGCTCGCCATTGGTTTTGCCTGTGCATTTCTAAATATCTCAACCGTTTTTGCGCTTACATTTACGGCCGCCTGTACAACTCTTGCCATCGGCGCAATCGCTCGGCGGAAAATTAACGGTCAAACAGGGGATGTCTTGGGCGCGTGCCAGCAACTGAGCGAAATTGCGATGCTTATTGTTTTGATGCTGCTTATATAAAAAGCCGCCTGCAAGAGACGGCTTTCTGAAATGTTCAATTTCTAAGGATGAACTTACGCAGCACGCGAGGTCAATACGTCATCTACCTTCTTAGCAGCAACAACCTCATCATTCCCTGAAACGGCCGCAACTTCACGCGTCAGGCGCTCAAGTGCTGCTTCATAAAGCTGACGTTCTGAGTAGCTCTGTTCACGTTGATCATCTGTACGATGCAAGTCGCGCACGACCTCAGCAATAGCAATCAGATCACCAGAATTGATCTTTTGCTCATACTCCTGCGCACGGCGAGACCACATGGCACGTTTCACCTTAGCCTTACCGCGAAGCGTTTTCATCGCCTGCTCAATCACATCAGGAGAGCTCAGCGAACGCATACCAACTTCAACAGCTTTATTGGTTGGCACACGCAGGGTCATTTTATCTTTTTCAAAGGTAATCACAAAAAGCTCAAGCGCAAACCCTGCAACTTCCTGCTCTTCAATCGAAATGATCTGTCCCACCCCATGCGCCGGATAGACGACATACTCATTGGGGCGGAAGTCGAGCTTCTTCGATTTGGTCATATAGGTCTTTCCTCGCTTTTTGCCGTGACGGCTACGGCAATAGAACAACGGAAATAACCTTAAAGAGCAAACTTGCTCGATAAGACGCACCCCGTCGCAAAAACAGACCTGCACGCGCAAACTCTTTCAGTGCGCGATGCGGCCTATAGATGGTTCAACTACTCGAAGCAGTATAACACAAAAAAGGCGCCTCTAAAAGGCGCTCTCCTTGTCACACACAGTTTTTGGCTGTTAGGCGTTAAAATTGAACCTAAAAAAACGGTTTTAACCGCCTTCGCCAGACGCCTCAGAGAAATATTTCTCCAATTTACCTTCTTCGCCATCACGCTCTTCATAACCAGGCATCGGATCTTTCTTTGAAAGGATCACTGGCCAGAGTTCAGCATATTTCCGATTAAACTCAACCCATTTGTCCATATCCGCATCTGTATCAGGGCGGATCGCATCTGCCGGACATTCGGGCTCGCAGACGCCACAATCAATGCACTCGTCAGGATGAATAACCAGCGTGTTCTCACCCTCATAGAAACAATCTACTGGGCACACCTCAACACAATCGGTGTATTTGCAGGCGATGCAGTTATCTGTAACGACGTAGGTCATCGATCAAAGATTCCGTTTACTGTTTGGCGTCTAGCTAATTCAGCGGGGCCTGTTCTTCAAGCCTTCAAAGAGTGTCAAGACGTCGAGTAAGATCAAGCGCCCTGCGCTCTTTCTTATCTGGACGACCTTTTCCCTCATAGCGCGGATTGCGCGGCACTTTGTCCTGTTTTTCAGTCATATCAAAGTACAATCCCTGTGCTTCTGGCGCGGGTCCGCGCCGTTCTCCCAGAGCTTCGATACGCACTTGCCGCATTTGTGAACCTTGCGCAAAGATCAGAACGTTCCCAATAGAAACGTTCTGAGCAGGTTTATGCACTTTCTGCCCGTTCAGTCGCACATGGCCCGCACTGACTTGTTTCGCTGCCAGCGTGCGCGTTTTAAAAAAACGCGCCTGCCACAGCCATTTGTCAATGCGGATCTTGGCAACCGCTTCGGGCATCAAAATCAATCGCCCTGTTTGAGGCCCATCAGTGCGGCCGCAAATGGGTTATCAGGATCGATCTGCTTTTCCTTCTTTGGTGGGCGTGCAGAGAAAGATTTTGCACCTTGGTTCTGACGTGGACCACCTTTTTTACCCGGCTTGCCACCTTGTGGTTTGCCGCCACGAGGTTTGCCACGGCCACGGTTTTGGCGCGCCTCTCCCTCACCTTCGGTACGACGTTGACCACGCCCGGCATTTTGCCGGTTACGATTGCCGCCCCATGTGAAGGTGAAAAACACCTCGGTCTCTGGCTCTGTCGCCTCAGGAGTGGCTTCCGCTTCATCTTTCGCAGCTGTGTCATCTACAGTCGCGACCGATTCTTCTGTTGCAGAAGCTTCTTCCTCAGGTGAGGTGCCTTCAGCAGCAGATGCGGGTTCTGCAGTCGCAGGCTCCACCGCGGTATCGTCGGTCGTGGGTTCAGCTGTCGGCGAAGCTGGTGCTTGTTTCACCTTCTCACGCTCGCCTTTTTCGGCACGGTAGCCAAGGCCTTGCATGAGGTCAGCAAACTGTTCAAGCGTCATACCTGTGATCGACAGCATATCTGCCTTCGCTTCAAACCCGCCGCGGCTGTCTTCATTGCGCAGCATATCCGCCAAACGCTCCAACATATCGATACGGATCATCCGCTCGCCTGCGGCACGATACCCTGACATTGTGTCATAGCCTCGTGGCGCATCTTTCATGGTTGGAACAGTCACCAGTCCCGGAGGTGGTGCTTCGGGGAAATCTTGCAGATCATTTGCCAAAGACCAAAGCAACAGACGCAAACGCGTTGGTGCAGGCTTCAGCAACAGGGGCATGAAGATCGTAAACTGGCCGAAACGGATGCCATGCTTGCGCAGGGCCGCACGGGCATCTTGATCCAGATCTTTTACATCCTGTGCAACTTTTGCACGCGGCATAACCCCCAGATCTTCAACCATGCGGAACGCAAAGCCACGAGCAAGCCCTGTCAGCTCTTCGTCTTTCTGGAGATTTTGCAGGGGCTCAAACAACGTTGCAATCTTGCGCGTGATAAAATGCTGCAGACGGCGCTCTACCTTCTGGGCCACGTCGACCCCAGCGGCATCATCGACAAAAACCTCAACACGCGGGTTCAGCGCATCTGCGCCAGCAGTCAGTTTACCAACCGCATATTCCCCCCACATCAGGCCGCCCTGATCCGTAAAATCAATTTCAGTATCGGGTGCGTTGTAAAAGCGATCAGCCCGCAGATGGAAATGCGGAGCCAAGGCCTGTAAGGACGCAGACTTCAGCGCCTTTGCCTCTGCGCCCTGAGCGCTTTTGTCCGGAGAAAACCGGAACCCTTCGAGTTGACCCACGAATTCACCTTCGACGGTCACTTCACCCTTGTCATTCACTTCGGCCAAAAGGGCCTCCTTCTGTTTGAGCCGGCGCAAAAGCACGGATGTGCGCCGGTCCACAAATCTTTGAGTCAGCCGCTCGTGCAGCGCGTCCGACAGCCTGTCTTCTACAGCGCGCGTCTCGCTACGCCAATTGTTTTCGTCACGCAGCCAGCCTTTCCTTTGCGCGACATAGGTCCACGTGCGGATAAACGCTAATCGTTTGGACAATGCATCTATATTTCCGTCCGTTCGATCAATACGTTTAATCTGCCGCGCCATAAAATCATCAGGAATTGAGCCACCCTGATGGAGATAGTCAAAAATCACCGTCAAAAGTGAGGCATGTTCGCCATGGCTGATGCCGCGAAAATCCGGGATTCGGCATACATCCCATAATAACCTGACGGTTTTGGCATCAGTCACACGCGCCGCCACAGTCGCATCCGCAGACAGGGTTTTCAGCACACGCAAATCATCCGCTTCGCGCGCTTTAAGCAGGCGTTCGTGATTAGAATTTGTCTCAAGCGAGCGTATAAGTGCCTCAACCGTCCCAAATTTCAGATCTGCAGACCTCCAGTTCAGCTTTTTCAGGGGCGTAAAGTGATGCTCCATAATCGCGGTAGCAGTGCCTTCATCTAGTGGTCGAGCATCGCCAGTCACACCAAAACTGCCATGGCTCATACCACGCCCTGCACGCCCCGCGATCTGCGCAAGCTCATTGGGGGCTAAATCCCGCATGCGTCTGCCATCGAATTTCGCAGTAGAAGAAAACGCAACATGGTCGATATCAAGGTTCAACCCCATGCCAATCGCATCGGTTGCCACAAGATAATCCACCTCTCCATTTTGATAGAGCGCCACCTGCGCATTCCGAGTTCTGGGCGACAAGGCGCCCATTACAACAGCTGCCCCGCCCTTCTGACGGCGGATCAGTTCAGCAATGGCATAGACATTATCAACCGAAAACCCAACGATTGCACTGCGTGGCGGCATGCGGCTGATCTTTTTGGAACCAGCATAGACCAGATCAGACATCCGCTCACGATGCATGAATTCAACGCCTGGCACCAAATCAGCGATAGCCCCACGAATGGTATCCGCGCCTAGGAAAAGCGTTTCATGCGTGCCGCGTGCGCGCAGCAGCCTATCTGTAAACACATGCCCACGTTCTGGGTCAGCACAAAGCTGGATTTCGTCGATGGCAAGAAAATCAGTGCCCATCCCTTCGGGCATCGATTCGACGGTGCAGATCCAATACTGGGTCCTGGGCGGTACGATTCGCTCTTCGCCAGTCACCAAGGCGACAACAGAAGGGCCTTTAATCGCAACAATCTTGTCATAGACTTCCCGTGCAAGAAGGCGCAGGGGAAACCCCATTACCCCTGTACGATAGCCCAGCATCCGTTCGATAGCGTAGTGCGTTTTACCTGTGTTGGTCGGGCCTAAAACAGCCACAACCCGCGATGCGCGCATCATTGCACCACTCCTTACCCGCCGCCCTGCGTCTAAAACATTAGACCTACAGTTTGCGCCCTTCTGTGAAAGGCGCCAATCGTTTCAAAGCATTGGTTACTGCCTCGTGATGCGGATGTATAGCCTTAGCGCGCGTATAGGCCTCATAGGCTTTCTCAGGATCGCGAAACTGCTCCAAAATCTGCCCCAGAACGAACAATGCATTGTAATCATCGGGGTTAAGATGAAGCGCCTGTTCCAGATCAGCGACGGCTGGACCAAACTGATCAAGCCGCGCAAATGCTTCCGCCCGCCGAAGCCGCGCAATTGCAAATTCCGGCGCATGATCTACCAAAGCTGTCAGATGTTCTATGGCTTCTGCTGGCGCCTGCTGCTCCAGTGCGCGCTCACCTCGTCGCAGCAACAGATCCATCGCAGCAGACCCGCTGCGCCGCCAGATTGCTTGCAAATCTCGGTCAAGATCGACGGCTTCCAAGGCGTTAGCCGTAGCCAATTGTTGCAGCAATTGATCCGCAGGCTTATCTTGCGCAAAACCTGACATTGGCGCCAAAATCAAAAGCGCTGACAGTGCAATGGACTTATAAAAGGTCTGTGACCTTTCGTCATTTATCATGGATCGCAAAGTTTTTTTCATCATCACATGTATCAATCTAACCTGAGCCCTGCCATTTTCAATCCTGAGTCGCAGGCCGGTCACAAAGATCTGTTTGCTGACTGAGTTTAAGAAAAGGACTACAAGATGAGCGACATCCTCGCACAAGCTGCCCAAGCCCTGAACGAAAAGCTGCAAGGTGCTGACTTCCCTGCAACAGCAAAGTTCGAAATCGCAGATCTGGGCGCAATCCTTCTGGACAGCAGCGGTGCACGGGTCAGCGATGATGAGGCAGACG
This sequence comes from Epibacterium ulvae, assembly GCF_900102795.1. GTDB lineage: Bacteria > Pseudomonadota > Alphaproteobacteria > Rhodobacterales > Rhodobacteraceae > Epibacterium > Epibacterium ulvae. The sequence continues at coordinate 26,141 of NZ_FMWG01000020.1, forward strand.
TTACATTGTCTGCAGATGCTGAGACCTTTCAAGAGATTCTGTCAGGTGAACTCAACCCAACCAATGCATTTATGTCGGGCAAGCTTACCATTGACGGCGACATGGGCATTGCAATGCAATTGGCCTCAGCCCTCGCATAAAAGGCGAAGACCCAATGACGTTTGATGCAGCTCCTCTCTACAATGAGGTCGCAAAAGGACCCGCGACCGGTCAGGCGCATTGGGTTCGCACATCTGATGGTCTACGCCTCCGAATTGGCCACTGGCGCAGCACCTCGGATACGGAAAAAGGTACGCTGCTGCTCTTTCCTGGGCGCACTGAATACGTCGAAAAATACGGCATAACCGCAGATTTCTTTGCACGTGAAGGTTACGCGACCCTTGCTGTTGACTGGCGCGGCCAAGGTCTGGCGGATCGTCTATATCATGACCGCCTGCGAGGCCATATTGACCGTTTCAAAGCGTTTCAAACAGACGTAGACGCGGTGATACAACACGCAACAGATCTTAAGCTGCCGAAACCCTGGTATGTTCTTGGTCACTCCATGGGGGGAGCTATCGCACTACGCGCCTTGCACAATGGCTTAGACGTAAAAGCCGCAGTTTTTACAGCACCAATGTGGGGGATACGTGTGCCGGATGCGCTACGCCCTATCGCCCGCATTCTGGGCCATGTTGCGCCTCTGCTTGGATATGGAGGATGGCTCGCCCCCTCCACCAGCGCAGGGTCTTATGTGTTAGAGCAAGCCTTTGACGGCAATCTGCTGACCAATGATCCCATGATGTATCAATACTTACGGGATCATCTGGCACATGAACCAAAGCTGGAACTAGGCGGGCCCAGTGTGCAATGGGTTTATGAAGCGTTGAAAGAGTGCACAGCCCTTGCCGATATGTCCTCTCCTGACTATCCGTGCCTGACCTTCCTTGGTGATAACGAAGAGATCGTCTCCACCGAGGCCATTCACAACCGAATGGAGCGCTGGGCAAACGGAACGTTGGAAATCGTACCCAAAGCACGCCATGAGGTTTTGATGGAGAACATCTCCACACGATCCGCAACTCATAACAAAATCATCACGTTCTTTTCGCAGTTTAAAACACCTTAGCACGCGTTTGCTTGTGCTTCACGTGGTCCGTGCTTAGATGTTTCTGCAGACAAGAAATACCATTCAGGAGCCCCTATGTTTCAGCTTCCCTTTCCCGTGCGCGATGCCAATGCAGGATCCGGCGCAGACAGTCTTGGAAATCTGCCAGAATGGGATCTGAGCGACCTCTACGCTGGTGAAGATGCCCCCGAACTAGATCGCGATCTGGCCTGGTTAGAAGGTGAATGCAGTGCCTTTGCAGCAGATTATGAGGGCAAACTGGCAGAGCTTGACGCCGCAGGCTTGCTGGACTGCGTCTTGCGCAATGAAAAGATCAACTCAATCGCCGGACGTATCATGTCCTTTGCCGGCTTGCGCTACTATCAGCTGACAACCGATGCGGATCGCGCAAAATTCATGTCAGACATGCAGGAGAAGATCACGATCTTCACCACACCTTTGGTGTTTTTTACGCTGGAGCTGAACCGCATCGAAGATGACGTTCTGGCAGGACATCTGACTACGAACACCGATCTTGCGCGCTATAAACCCGTATTTGATCGCATTCGTGCGATGAAACCTTATCAGCTGTCAGATGAGCTGGAAAAGTTTCTGCATGATCTCGGAGTTGTTGGAGATGCTTGGGAGCGTTTGTTTGATGAAACCATCGCAGGCCTGACCTTCACCATCGACGGCCAAGAGCTGAACATCGAAGGCACGCTCAACTTCCTCACAGAACAAGATCGCAGCAAACGCGAAGCCGCAGCGCGCGAGTTGGCGCGGGTGTTCAACGACAACATTAAAACCTTTGCTCGCGTTCACAACACGCAAGCAAAGGAAAAAGAAATTCTGGATCGCTGGCGCGGTATGCCAAGCCCGCAGATGGGGCGCCATCTGTCAAATCATGTAGAGCCTGAGGTCGTCGAAGCGCTGCGCGAAGCTGTGGTTGCCGCCTACCCCAAGCTTTCGCATCGCTATTATGAGCTGAAACGCAAATGGCTGGGCTTGGACCGGATGCAGGTCTGGGATCGCAATGCCCCGCTGCCCATGGAAGATACCCATACCGTTGCCTGGGAAGACGCAGAAAAAACGGTCATGGACGCCTACAATGCTTTTGATCCCCGTATGGGTGAAATCGCAGCGCCCTTCTTTAGCAAAGGCTGGATCGACGCAGGCGTAAAACCCGGCAAAGCTCCAGGTGCTTTTGCGCACCCCACAGTGACTGATGTGCACCCTTATGTGATGCTAAACTACCTTGGCAAACCACGCGACGTAATGACCTTGGCCCATGAATTGGGCCATGGTGTGCATCAGGTTTTGGCCGCTGAACAGGGTGAAATGCTGTCCTCAACCCCGCTGACACTGGCAGAAACAGCGTCCGTCTTTGGTGAGATGCTCACATTCCGCAAAATGCTGGACGCCGCGGAAACAAAAGAAGCCCGCAAAGTCCTGCTGGCGGGCAAAGTTGAAGACATGATCAACACGGTCGTGCGTCAGATTGCCTTTTATGACTTTGAATGCAAACTCCACTCTGCCCGCGCTGAAGGTGAGCTGACACCAGATGATATAAACGCGCTGTGGATGTCTGTTCAGGCTGAATCTCTTGGTGAAGCCTTTGATTTCATGGAAGGGTATGAGACCTTCTGGGCCTACATCCCACACTTCGTCCACTCACCCTTTTATGTCTATGCCTATGCCTTTGGGGATGGCCTCGTAAACGCGCTTTATTCGGTCTACGCATCCGGCGCAGAAGGCTTTGAAGACAAGTATTTCGATATGCTTAAAGCGGGCGGATCGAAGCATCACAAAGACCTGCTGGCGCCCTTTGGCCTTGACGCATCTGATCCCAAATTCTGGGACAAGGGCCTGAGCATGATTTCCGATATGATCGACGAATTGGAAGCGATGGAAGATTAATCCATCTGCGCACTGCCCCCCGTTTCTTCTGGGGCAGTGCCTACCCCAGCAATGGCCAGGGGCTACGCGTTTTGGTCTGACGCAAAATGAAATGGGTCTGACTTTCACGTACCAGCCCCGTTGATAAAATACCGCGCATAAGAAAATGTTCCAAATCCTCGGGATCCTTTGCCGCGACTTTCAGGATAAAATCAGCCGCCCCGGTGACAGAGGCACATTCCACAATGCGGGCCTCGGTTTCGACCAATCGGGAAAAGGCTGCGATGGTTTCCTCCCTGTGATCAAGCAATGTGGCAAAAACATAAGCCAAAGCATGCAGCCCCAATAATTTGGGGTCAAGCCGCGCGATATATCCTTTGATCAATCCCAACTCTTCCAGCCGTTTGATCCGTCGCCAGCATGGCGACGTAGACAACCCTGCAACATCAGCCAAATCTTGCAGACTGGCCTTACCGTCATTTTGTAGATGCGCCAGCAAGGCACGATCGGCAATATCCAGTTCAGGTGGCATTTTCTCACAAACCTCCTTTTAGGGAAAATTTTACCCCCAAAAGAGCCAAATATCGCAAAATAGGCAAGAAATTTCCGATCATCTCAACAAAACTGAAACTCAGATTTGAGGAGCAGTCGATGCCAAAATCAACAAAATATCTCGTGAAGACACCAGACGCAGACGGGTATATCTCATATTCAGAGGCAGAAGACCGTGTCTGGGCAGATCTCTATGCGCAGCAATTGCCACGTGTCCAAACCCATGCTGCAAAGCCTTATCTTGATGGCTTGGACCGTATGCGTATACCACAAAAGCGGGTGCCTCAATGCACTGAAATTTCGGCCACGCTCCGTCAATTGACAGGATGGCAGGTCGCACCTGTCCCTGCCTTGATTGGTTTCGAGAAATTTTTCTCGATGCTCGCAGACAAAACCTTTCCAGCGGCCTCATTCATAAGATCACGTGAAGATTTTGACTACATTGAGGAACCAGATATCTTTCATGAAATCTTTGGCCATACGCCGCTGTTGACAGACCCACGCTTCGCAGAGTTCTCACAGGCGATTGGTAAAGCGGGCACGCGCGCAACAAAGAGTGATTATGCATGGCTGATCCGCCTCTATTGGTTCACCATTGAATTTGGCTTATTACGGGAAGGTGCTTCCATCAAAGCGCTTGGATCAGGGCTTGCCTCTTCTCCGTCTGAAATGTTGCACGCGACCTCCGATAAACCAGAATTTCGTGATTTCAACGTGATCGACATCCTACGCACGCCGTATCGCATCGATATTCCGCAACCTGTCTATTTTGTATTAAACACGCTGGAGCAATTGTTTGAAGCGTCAAAGCGCGACTTGCTTGCTGACGTGAAAGAAGCTCAGAACCTTGGGCAAACCCCACTTTCAGGACTTTCATTGCGCTAAGAAGCCAAGCTTTTGTTGGCTGACAAGCTGCCCCAAACCACAAAACTAAGAGTACACTCGACGAAATTACCGAATTTTCAAGAGAATCCCTCTCAAGCCCTTGGAATATTTACAAAAAGGGATCGATAGAAGTGCGGAAAATTATCCTAAAAACAGCTTTCAAAGCACCATTCGCGTATGAGCGAAAAAACGGCTATCGAACTCCGCAAGCATCTGGAATATTTGAATTTTTAGATAATTTCACATCAAAATGTGAAATGGTGCACCGGGGAGGAGTAATCTAGAACCTTTTGAAGCGGATAAAGTGTTGTCTGCGCTGGAGGATTGGTCTGCGGTTTTACGTGCAGATCCAGAGGTTTCGCGCAAGCTGGCGGCGTTTTCTGAGGCTGCGGAAGATCAGCAACCCCAAGACACAAACGTTCTACCTCCTCCACCGGAGCCAGGCCCATGAGGAAAGGCAAGGTTAAAACCGAGGCGACGCTGACGGCTGCGCATCGGGCCGCTGCGGGTATACCCACAAAAACCAAAGCGTCAAAGCGCCGGGAATTGTCCCCTTTGACACTGCGCCTCACTATTGAAGAACGGGCGCGTCTGGAAGAGCTGGCGGCTGGGATGACGCTCAGCGCTTATGTGCGGGCCTGTGTCTTTGCAGAGGAGGAGCGCCTGCGGGCGACGCGCCCAGCGGATGCCATTGCGGAGAAGAAAGCACTGTCGGAGGTGATGGGTCTGCTTGGCCATTCTCGTATCGCCAGCAATCTGAACCAATTGGCGCATCACGCAAACCTTGGTCTGATGATTGAGGATGATCGCGCCAAGGGTCAGATCGCGGAGGCCAATCAACATCTCTTGGCCATCCGCACCGCCTTGATGACAGCGCTTGGTAAAGGTCGGAGGTCTGGATGATCCTGGAGGCCAACGCACGTGGGTATGGGGCGGAGTTGGCGCGGCATTTGATGAACCCGCGCGACAATGATCATGTGACCCTGCATCGTGTCGAGGGCTTTTTGAGCCATGATCTGGCCAGCGCTTTTGCGGAAGTTGAGATGATTGCCTCGGGCACCCGCTGCCGGAAATATCTGTTTTCCATGTCTTTCAATCCGCCCCTTGAGGCAAATGTGCCGATTGAGGTCTTTGAACAGGCCATTTCTGATGCTGAGGCACGGCTTGGGCTTTCTGGACAGCCCCGCGCGATTGTATTTCATGAGAAAAACGGGCGTCGCCACGCCCATTGTGTATGGTCGCGCATTGACCCCAAGAGCATGACCGCAATTCAGCTGCCCCATTTCAAACGCAAGCTGATGGGGCTGTCGCGCGAGATCTATCAGGATCAGGGCTGGGACATGCCCGATGGGTTCAAGCGGTTTGAGGATCGCGATCCGCTGAACTATTCCCGCCAAGAGGCAGGACAGGCGAAACGCGCGGACCGTGATCCCAAAGCGTTGAAAGCGAAGTTTCAATCCTGTTGGGCGCAATCAGATGATCTGAACAGCTTTGCAGCTGCCCTGCAGGAGGAAGGTTTTCTGCTGGCGCGTGGCTCGCGGCGTGGTTTTGTGGCCGTGGATGGCGATGGTAAGATCTGGTCGCTGTCGCGTTGGTGTGGCGTGCGCCCAAAGGATCTGCGCCAACGTCTGGGCTCAGAAGACCGGCTGCCCTCGGTTGAGGATGTTCTTTCGCAGGCCAAAGACCTGCCAGCGCCAAAGAAACAAAAATCATCTCCTCTGTTTCAAAAGCAGCGGGATGAGCTGGTGATCCGGCAACGGCAGGAACGTGAGGCACTGATTGAACGACAGATCCAGCGGCAGCGTGACCGTTTGTTGGCCCAACGACAGAGTGCTGGCCGAGGATTGCGCGCCCTGTTTGATCGCATGACCGGGCAGGATGTGGTCAAAAGAGACAAGGTCCTGTCTGAGGCGAAGGCCGCCAAGGCTACGGATCGCGCAGAGCAACAGGCCTTAATCACACGCCATCTGGCGGAACGCCGCGCGTTAGATCAGCATGCACACGAGCGATCCCTGCAGCCAATCTTTGGCCGCAGCACAGATCCCGAACAACGTCTCCAAATCCGTCCCGAAGCGCTGCCGTATACAGCCAAACAGTTGCGCAAAGATCCTGCGCTGGTGCTGGATCATATCTCGCAGAAAAAGGCTGACTTCACCCGCACCGATGTGCTGCGGGCATTGGCGCAGGTCTTGCCGGACCCCATGGAGCTGCAGGCAGCAACACGCACGGCCATGGCCTCAGGTGAATTGGTGCCTCTGCAAAGCACCAGTACATTGCAGCCGCGTTTCACCACCAAAGACTATCAAAAGGCAGAAGCACAACTGAATACCTCAGCCACCAAACTGAAAGAACAAGGCGGCTTTCAGGTTCAAGACCAGCACATCACCCGTGCCATGGCAGATCAGGACAGACGCATGATGCAGGATTTTGGCGGCAAACTGAGCCAGGAACAACGCGGTGCCCTGCACCATGTACTGGGCGACAATCACATGGCCTCCGTTGTCGGGCTCGCGGGTGCGGGCAAAAGCACCCTGCTGGACACCGCGCGTATGGCTTGGGAACAGCAAGGCCTGCGTGTTCACGGGGCCGCACTGGCCGGAAAGGCCGCCGAAGGTCTGGAAGGTGCATCCGGTATTCCCAGCCGCACGCTGGCCTCACTGGAACTCTCCTGGAAGAACGGCCACAGCCCGATTTCCAAAGGCGATGTGCTGGTGGTGGATGAAGCCGGTATGATCGGCACCCGTCAACTGGCGCGGATTACAAAACAGATAAATGAGATTGGGGCCAAGCTGGTCTTGGTTGGCGACCCTGAGCAACTGCAACCGATTGAGGCAGGCACGCCCTTCCGAGATCTGGTTAAGCAATACGGTGCGGCACGCCTGACGGAAATCCACCGACAAAAAGCGGACTGGCACAAACAGGCCTCCAAAGATCTGGCCGAGGGGCGCAGCCACCAAGCCCTGACGCGCTATGCTGAGAAACAAGCTGTCACGACGAACACCTCCAAGGAAGAGGCGATTGATCACCTCGCAGCGTCTTACGTCATGGATGTGGCGGCACACGGGGCACGGAAATCACGGCTTGCCTTGGCGCATAAACGCAAGGACGTGCACGCGCTGAACCAAGCCATACGCGCCCAACTGCGCTAAGGGCAACCGCCAGACATTGAACATCTCTACCACACGGAAACCGGCCCACGCGCCTTTGCCGCCGGGGGTCGGCTGGCCTTTAGCAAGAACGACAAGGATCTGGGCGTCAAAAACGGTATGCTGGGCACGGTGACAGAGGTCAGTCAAGGCGAGTTAAAGGTCACCCTTGATGATGATCCAAAGCGTGATCTGCGTATAAATACCCAAAAGTATCAGCATTTTGACCATGGCTACGCGGTCACGATCCATAAATCACAAGGCGCAACCGTGGATAAGGCCTATGTGCTCGCCTCGCGCAGCATGGACCATCACCTGGCCTATGTCGCCATGACCCGGCACAAATCAGACCTACAGCT
>NZ_FMWG01000027.1 GCF_900102795.1 Epibacterium ulvae
TCACCCAGTCGGTGTGCATGTGATTATCTATCTGGTTGATGATAACCGTGTGGTGCGCATCCTGCGTGTCAGGCATTCCCGTGAAAACTGGCCAGAAAATCCGATAGGGTCGATTTAAAGCCCGTACAGGCGCCCCTCCCTTCTGCCCTACCTCTCACCACCAAAAATACTGAACAGGCTTCTACGTGGCGATTTTTCGACCTCTGGTGAAGTATTGGAGGGTGCAGGCAAGGCAAGCTGCTGCGCCTGTTTCATCCATTCATCGCGTTGCGTCTGCGTTTCGGTCAGCCGCTCACGAAGTTGTTCAACTTCGACCTGTAACCGTATGAAATCAGGGTGTTTATCTGGGGTGTCCGGTAGTTCACTTGCAACGGTTTCTGACACAGTTTCTTGCGGTTTCCGTGGGTACACCCGAAAAAGTTCCGAAGGGTCAATCTTATATCCTGCTGATGTTTTCTCCACGAATGATAATTTGCCTGATTTCAAGGCTTTGGACAGTGTGGATTTTTGAACGCCTGTCTGTTTTGCAGCCTCGCCAAGTGTGAAAAATGTGCCTGTTGCCATGGGGGTATCCAATCGTTGCTCGTTGGTGTTGTTTGCAACAGTTTCCCATGTTCGCAACGTCTTGGCAAACCTCAGTATTCTGGCATGCCAAAATCACCCTTACTGCCGTATTTTTCGCGATGATCGGCTTGCTTTTGTTCCTTGCGAACAAAGAGCAAGGCTTCATCCAAGGCGTTGCGGATTTTGTGGCAGACTTGGGGTTGCCAGTTGTTAATCGAGATTTGGAGTGCGTCACTGTCATTGAGCCACATGCGGATCAAGGTAGGATCAGAATGCACAGCACCTGATTTAGGGTCGCGGTAAGGCTGTTCCCCTGTCAGTTGCGATCTCAGACCGTATTCAAAGCGCGTGATTTGATCCGTGGGATAACGCCGCCCTTCGACAAGGGTTGTTTCGGGGTCGAAGACGATTTGGCGATCCACCATGCGCGTTGTCTTCAGCATCACAAGGCAGCCGATAATCAGGGCGAAGCCAACCAGCAGGGGGGTGAATGTTTGGTTCACGAGGCCAACGCCCATGCAGATCAAAAAGCCGATGCCAGCAATGGCACCAAGCATGTTGCTGTTACCTTTGGAAAAATCTCCGAGGACGGGATCAGTCCATGACACGCGCACAGTGGTATCGTTGATCCGTTCGGTTTTGAGTTTCAAATCCTTAGCCATTGAGCAAATCCTTCCAAAAAATGCGCCGTAGGATGAACGGCTTTTTGCCTGCGATCATGACCAGCTTGTTTTGCATGTCACGAGAAAATCCGATTGCGATTTCATGGGATGCCATCAATGGAACAGTGACAACCGTGTCCCTGTCTCTGGGCATGCCGCCTTGTTGTGCGGACAGAGACAGGTTTTCGGGTTGCTGTTGAACGGCCAGTGTCATGCCAAGGCGTTTGGACAGATATTCTAGGGTGGTAGAATCCGTGTTGCCGAAGGCTTCCACGACCCCAGCATTGCCAAGGAATGTTTCCCAGCTATCGCGGTACAGGGCTTTGATCTGGGAAAGATCCTGCATCACTGTCCAGAGTTTGACGTTGTAGCCAGCCATGAGGCCAGCCGCGGCCTCAAGCTGGCGCATGTAGCCCAATTGCGGAAACTCTTCCAAGATGAACAGAACGGGCGGTGTGCCTTCTGGTTGCGGCTCATTTTCCAGTGCGGACATGGCTAATGTGATGATGGTACGCAACCACCGGAAATGGGTTGCCATACGTGATGCCGGCAACACCAGATAAATGGTTGTGGGTTTCCGTTTGAGTGTTCGCAGGGTTTTCAGTTTTGAAGGCGCGAGGTGCGCTTTCATTGGCGTGGAATCGAGAAACGAGGTTTGTTCTACAGCCGTTGAGATGATCGACCCCCGTTCATCTTGTGGCTTACCTTTCATGGTGCCGCCAACGCCAGCCAAGGCACCGTCAAAGGCATCGGGGTTGTCCATCATGACGGTGAATAGGGTGGAGAGCCACAGGCGATCACCGTCTGGGGTGCTGTCATCGTCACCAGTGGGGGCAGTCACCCATTCGCGCACTTCGTTGAGTGATGCGGTTATGTCTTGCGTCTGCTGCCGATTGACGGCCAACAGGATCAGGCCGCGCAGGAGGTTTTTGGCCGACAATGACCAGTGGTCAGATTTTGCGCCTTTGTCTGGGACGATCAGAGCTTCGGCGATGAGCATGGCATTGTCCACAATGTCCATTTCATCGCCTGCGAAGATTTCGGCCAGAGGGTCAAAATCAGCCCGATACTTGGCAGCGTCACCCGACACCTCGCCAAATGGGTCAAGGATGTACACATCCTGCCCCATCTGTGCTCGATGTTTGGCGGTGTTGGTCGCCAGTTCTCCTTTGGGGTCGATGGTCAGGACAGAACCTGTCCATGTCAGAAGATTTGACATGAGAGAGGTGGCCGATTTTCCTGCCCTTGATCCTGCAATCGTCACCACATGGCGGTTGTCATCTACCCCGATTTTTCGCCCGTCTTTTGTTCGCCCAAGCAGGATTTTCCCTGCTTCAAAATGATAATCTTCCGATTGCAATTCGTCTGGTTGCATCCATTCGGCAGAGGGTGGGGAGGGGCGCATATATGGGGGCATTTAATCACCTAAAGCTAAAGAATCACGGTGATTGTAACCATTAAGAAACTGTTGACGAATGGTTGCTATAATTTGATAGTAGCCAGATATGTTTTTACTATGTAAAAACTCTGGTTAGGGGGTCTTGCGCCACCCCCTAAAACCCAGCTTAAAGCCCCACCCACGGGGCAGGGCTGCAGAGCGTGCCGACGCTCAACCACGGCCAAGGAACATGCGTCCTTGGATGCGCAAATGGAGGTAATGGCATGGCAGGCGGAAGGCCAAAGCTATCACCTGAAGACCGACACTCGGAACAGATCAACATTCCGTTGAAACCGTCCGACCTTGCGAGCCTTCAGGACAGCGCAGACAAAGCGCAAACGACGATCACGGATTTTGTCCGTGCCTCTGCGCTTGGCCATCGCTTCAACGTCATGCAATCGCATGCGCCTGACTTTGAAACCATGGC
>NZ_FMWG01000018.1 GCF_900102795.1 Epibacterium ulvae
AAATAAAGTTAGATGCGCGGTTGTAGCTCAGCTGGTTAGAGTACCGGCCTGTCACGCCGGGGGTCGCGGGTTCGAGCCCCGTCAACCGCGCCACTTTATATTTTCAAATCCTCACAGAATATATGGTTCTAGATTTGTGAAAGCGTCACCACTGAAATAAGCGCTGTGCGAAAACTGATGCGTTTGGACATGTAGCGCAGCCTTGGCATGCCTGATAATTTGTTTACTTGCCGTTAGGGCAAGAGAGACATGTCCCGCTTGCCCTCTGACGTAGATTCGGGGGATTAGTGTGTTGCCAAAGCGTCTAGGATACGTGCCCAGCTGCGGGTACCTTTGTGGAAGCTTTCAAGGTCGTACTTTTCATTGGGCGAATGCATGGCATCATCATCATTTGCGAAACCAACCAACATGGAATCAAGATCCAGTTCGCTTTTGAAAAAGCCTACAACTGGGATTGAGCCACCCATTCCGCTGAACACGGCTTCGCGGCCCCATTCATCAGAGAGTGCGCCACGCGCCGCTTCATATTCTGTGCGCTCTAGATTCATGACTGAGGCACCTGACCCACTAAGATCGTTTTCCCAGCGGATTTTTAGGTCGGGCCCAAGGCGCGCTTCGACATGCGCGCGCAAAGCCTTGCGCAGGGCAGCAGGATCTTGATCGCCAACCAAACGACAGGTCAGTTTGCAGTGGGCCTCTGATGGAATGACGGTTTTTGACCCCGCACCGTTATAGCCTCCCCAAAGCCCGTTGATTTCAAGCGTTGGGCGCGCCCAGAGTTGTTCGAGGGTAGAGTAACCCTCTTCACCATGACGTTGGCTATAACCGACATCGCCCAAGAACACGTCTTCATCAAAGCCGCTGTCGTTCCATTGCCGTAATTGATCCGCAGGAACCTCTTTCACACCATCATAAAACCCATCGATCGTGACCTTACCGGTCTCGGGGTCATGGAAAGATGCAATGATACGAGAAATTTCACGCAGAGGATTCAATGCGGGCCCGCCATAAAGGCCTGAATGTAGATCAATACTGGGGCCGATGAGAGTGAATTCATCTTTCAACATGCCGCGCAGTTGGGTTGATACAGAGGGCACGCCGCGAGAAACCATAGTGGTATCACAGACCAATGCGATATCGGCCTGAAGCTCGTCTTTGTTTTCGCGCAGGAAGGGGACAAGGGATGGAGACCCGGATTCCTCTTCGCCTTCAAAGAAAAAGGTAATGCGGCAGGGCAGGGTGCCTGTAACCGCTTTCCAGGCACGGCAGGCCTCAACGAAGGTCATTAATTGACCTTTGTCATCAGCAGAGCCTCGGCCTCTGATGACTTTCCCATGGGCGCTGTCGACGATCTGGGGGTCAAAAGGCGCAGATTTCCACTGATCCAGCGGATCTACAGGCTGAACATCATAATGTCCGTAAAACAGAACATGTGGTGTCTTATCATCAAGCTCTTCGCCGATCTTGCCTACAATCATCGGATGGCCAGGTGTGGTGCGCTTTTCTGCCGTTACGCCGATTGATTTCAGATTTTCAACGAGCCAATCTGCAGCACGTTCTACATCGGCATCATATGCTGGATCGGTGGAAATTGAAGGAATACGCATGAAGTTCATCAAGCGCTCGATTGAGGCATCCAAACCGGCGTCGATCTTATCCAAGACCTTCGGTAACGACATGAGAATTCTCCTGTAAAATCTGTGTCGCCGAAAGGTGTAACAGGGCGCTCGTTGAGGAACCAGTGACAACAAAGTGGCGATCTCATGGGAAACTGTTTCATTTTTCTATGAGATAACCGTATCGTGAGTTTCCGATATGCTCTTCGTTTTAAGGCCTCCAGCGGGCACTGGGGCGTTTTGTAGCATATTTGCAATGATGCACTTCTTGCTGTGAGGCTTGCAAAGGTCTATTTGACCTGTATCAAGGCCCTCAAGCCGCCACTACATTAGCCACTTTGTTGCGTCGGGAGATCTACTTTTCTTGGTGCAGCCCCCTTGATGTGTCGATCGTTTTTGATCTGCACCCAGCTATGGAGAAGCTCGTGGACTATAACGCGCAACTCGACGCAGCCATCGACCGCCTTCACGACGAAGGCCGATACCGCACGTTTATTGATATCGAGCGCCGCAAGGGACAGTTCCCTCATGCGACTCGGCTTCGTTCTGATGGAAGTGAGCAAGAAATCACTGTTTGGTGCGGCAATGACTATTTAGGCATGGGACAACATCCTGTGGTGTTGCAAGCAATGCATGATGCATTAGAGGCTACCGGTGCTGGATCCGGCGGGACACGGAATATTTCTGGTACCACCGTTTATCACAAAGAGCTTGAGGCGGAGTTGGCAGATCTGCATGGCAAAGATACGGCTTTGTTGTTTACATCAGCCTATGTTGCAAATGACGCGACGCTGTCGACATTGCCAAAGCTTTTCCCTGGGGTGATCATCTATTCGGATGCATTGAATCACGCTTCTATGATTGAAGGCGTGCGGCGGAACGGTGGCGACAAGCGTATTTTCCGCCACAATGACGTTGAACACCTGCGCGAACTTCTGGCAGCGGACGATCCGAAACGTCCTAAGCTGATTGCTTTTGAATCTATCTATTCGATGGATGGAGATATTGGGCCGATCAAGGAAATTTGTGATCTGGCGGATGAGTTTGGGGCTTTGACCTATTTGGACGAGGTGCACGCCGTTGGGATGTACGGCCCACGCGGTGCAGGTATCGCTGAACGCGAAGGTTTGATGCATCGTTTGGATCTAATCAACGGCACGCTGGGTAAGGCCTTTGGCGTCATGGGAGGCTATGTCGCTGGCAGTGCAAAAATGTGCGACGCGATTCGCTCTTATGCGCCTGGTTTCATTTTCACTACATCCTTAGCGCCTGCTGTTGCCGCTGGAGCGGCTGCGTCTGTGCGTTTTTTGAAAACTGCGCAGGATTTACGCGAAGAACATCAACAACAAGCTCGTGTGCTAAAGTTGCGTCTGAAGGGCTTGGGCTTACCAATCGTGGATCACGGGACGCATATCGTTCCGGTGGTCGTTGGCAATCCTGTACATACGAAAAAGTTGAGCGATATGCTGCTGGATGATCATGGCATTTATGTGCAACCTATCAATTATCCCACTGTGCCCCGAGGGACCGAGAGATTGCGTTTCACACCGTCACCTGTACATGGTTCCGGTGAGATTGATGCCCTAGTTGGGGCGATGGATCGCCTTTGGTCTCATTGTGCGCTGAATCGTGCCGAATTGGCGGGATAAGCAAGAGATCGCTATAAAAAACTTATTAGTGTGTTATCGTTACCCTAATGAGTGAGCGCAGCTGAGTCGTCTAAGTGATTCGATTGAAGCTCACTATCTTTGGGGCATGAAGCATATGGGACAGCAAGGATGATCGGGCGCCTGACGCAGCGCAAGTCCAAGTCGCGCGAAGAACCTTCCGGCCCTCGTAGTTTTGACGATTTTGAGCTTCGGCTTGGAGACGTGATGCGAGGGGAGCGCGCTACAATGGGCAAATCCCTGTTGGATGTACAACGGGAGTTGCGCATTAAAGCATCCTATATTGCCGCTATTGAAAACAGTGATCCCTCGGTCTTTGATACACCCGGATTTATCGCTGGATATGTACGCTCTTATGCGCGTTATCTTAATATGGATGCAGACGAAGCTTTTGCAACGTTTTGCAGTGAAAGTGGTTTTGAGGTAGCGCATGGCATGTCTGCTGGCGCAGAAAGCCGTGGTAAAGACACCGGTGTTATACTTGCACCGGGCACAGTGCCCGGAACAGATTTATCTTCAAATGCGACACCTTACCTACCGGCAGAGCGCAGTTTTTTTAGCGACTTTGAACCACGCGCCATTGGATCACTTGCGGTGTTGGTCGCCCTCATCGGTGGTATTGCCTATGGTGCGGTTGCAGTAGTGAACGAAGTTCAGCGCGTTCAATTAGCACCTGTGGAGCAGGTTCCGTTTGTTCAAGCTGATTTAGACCCTTTAGACAGCGTGACTTTACAAGCCGCGGAAGAGCAGCATACAGCACTTGATGCGTTGGATCGGCTTTATCGCCCGCAAGCTTTGGATGTGCCAGTTCTTGTCGCACGGGATGCGCCAATTTCGACGCTGGACCCCGATCGGATTGGAAGTTTTATTGACCTTGATGCGCCTACGATTACACTTGCTGATGTGCGTGTAGGTGCTGATGTTTTGCCCGTGGCGCCTTCCTTTGAGGAGGGCCTAAGCGATGTCATTCAGGGGCCTTTATTCGGTCAGCCACAAGTTGTTGAGGCGCGTGTACCAACTCTCACCATGGTGGCCGTTCGTCCGGCATGGGTACAAGTGACGGCTGCTGATGGAAGTGTTATCTACGAAACGATCATGGAACCCGAGCAAAGCTTTGAGATTCCTTTGACCGAAAACCCGCCCCGTTTGCGCACAGGCGAGAGCAGTGGAATTTATTTTGCGACCAACGACCAGCAATTCGGCCCAGTAGGGGCGCGTGGGCAAGTGACCAAAAACGTCGAGCTGTCAGTTGAAGCTGTGAGCGAGAACTTTGCTCAGGTCGATATTGCAGAAGAACAGCACCAGCTTTTGGCGAAAGTTGTCGCCGAACTGCAGACGGCGCCGGTCGCTGAATAATCTCTCTTTTTAAATCGTGAAGGATCTCCACTGTACGGCTACTTGCAGTGGATTTGACCTATGCGTATCTATCAAACAGTTCATCTAATCGGGGATACGACGATGTCGATCAACCATATCCGCCCGTGGCGCACGATTGAGCGCCGCAAGAGTCGACAAATCATGGTTGGCAATGTGCCAGTTGGTGGGGACGCACCAATTTCGGTCCAGACAATGACCAACACATTGACAACGGATGTGGCGGCGACTGTTGCGCAAGTGCAGGCCGCAGCTGAGGCGGGTGCAGATATTGTGCGTATTTCTGTACCGGATGAAGCCTCATCCAAAGCGTTAAAAGATATCGTAAAAGAAAGCCCGGTTCCGATCGTGGCAGATATTCATTTTCACTACAAACGGGGCATCGAGGCCGCAGAGGCTGGCGCGGCCTGTTTGCGGATCAACCCCGGAAATATCGGAGACGCAACCCGCGTGGCAGAAGTCGTTAATGCGGCAAAGGATCACAACTGTTCTATCCGCATTGGCGTAAACGCGGGATCATTGGAAAAGCATCTTTTGGATAAATATGGCGAGCCATGTCCTGATGCGATGGTAGAAAGCGGGTTAGAGCATATCCGTATTTTGCAGGATCACGATTTTCATGAGTTTAAGATCAGCGTAAAGGCCTCGGATGTCTTTATGTCCGCTGCGGCTTACCAAATGCTGTCTGAGGCGACAGATGCGCCGATCCATCTGGGGATCACAGAAGCAGGTGGTTTGACGTCTGGCACAATCAAATCATCGATTGGATTGGGACAACTGCTATGGATGGGGATCGGTGATACACTGCGTGTTTCTCTGAGTGCAGACCCTGTCGAAGAAGTAAAGGTTGGCTATGAGATTTTAAAATCCCTTGGTTTGCGGCACCGTGGCGTGAACATTATCTCATGCCCGTCCTGTGCACGTCAGGGGTTTGATGTGATTAAAACCGTCGAAACGCTCGAAGATCGTTTGGCGCACATCAAAACACCAATGAGTCTGAGCATTATTGGTTGTGTCGTGAACGGCCCGGGTGAAGCACTGATGACTGATGTCGGCTTTACCGGCGGTGGGGCGGGGGCTGGGATGGTGTATCTAGCAGGAAAAGCCAGCCACAAGATGTCAAACGATGCGATGGTTGATCACATTGTTGAGCAAGTGGAGCAGAAAGCGGCTGAACTGGATGCCGCCGCTGACACTTAAAAATTTTTCAGTTAGTAAAAAAGGGCATCTCGCTGCAGGTGCCCTTTTTTGATTTCTGGTAAGCTGCAATTAGCCGCGTTGATCACGCTGTGCGATCGCCATCAATTGCATCTGGTCAGCAGGCAGGAAGCCACGCAACAGCTCGTCTCCAAGCACGAAAGACGGTGTGCCGGATATGGCCATGCGCTGTGCCAATGCACGTGTGCGGCGCAACTCATCGGTTACAACCTCTTCATTCATCCGCGCAAGGATCGCTTCCGCATCCAAGCCAAACCCCTCGGCCAAACGGCCTAGGGTTACGTCGTTTGGCTCTCCAGGGAGATCGAATAATGCGTCATGCACTTCTTTATAAGCTTCGGGGCCTTCCAGCTGTTTGACGGCAACAGCAAAGCGGGATGAAATGAGAGAGGCTTCGCCAAGGATGGGGAACTCTTTGATCACAAAACGAATATTACCATCTTGCGCCAGAAGTTTCGCAACCTCTGGCATGGCGCGGCGGCAATAGGGGCATCTGTAATCAGTAAATTCAACAAGGGTAATGTCGCCATCTGGGTTACCGCCAACCCAAGAATATCCATCATCCACCAGTTCAGCCAAATTTTCCTGTACCAATTGATTGTCGCGTTGCACTTCAGCAACCTGTTGTTGTTGTTCGAGTAAATCGATGGCTTCTAGGATCACCTCTGGATTTTGCAGTAAGTAGCTACGTACCTCTTCACCAAAAGCAGAGCGCTCTGCCTCTGTCATGCTATTCAGGTCAAGCGCTTGTGCCGCAGTTGTTAAACTGAGCACTGTCGCGGCGACTGAGAGCGATTTGAAAGGAGAGAAACTCATTTTTTAGTCCTTTTTCGGTTTTGTTCTGCAGCAATGACAATGTCTTGTGCTCGCCGCCAGGCTGCAGATCCGCGCGGCAACAATCCTGACGCGCGTTTGGCATGTATTTCTGCATCATTCAAACGGCCGCGCAGCGCATATCGTTCAGCTGTCACCACTGCTGCCATTCCATTTTTTCCCGTTTTTGCATAGGCCTGTGCCATATCGCGCAGCAAAACGTTGTTGCGAAAATCTAAGCTGCGGGCCCGTTCCATCGTTTTAACCGCTGCAGAGTTTTGTCCTGCGGCAAGTTGTGCACGACCAAGGCTTGCGAGGATGAGAGAGTCTTTGGGTTGCTGTGATGCGGCTCGTCGGTAAGTTGCGAGGGCATCAGACCATTTGCGATTTTCCATTAAAATCTGGCCGCGCAGTTCCAGATAAAACCCGTCGTTCGGGCGTTTCGCAATTGCTGCATCCATCGCGCGCAGTGCTTTTTTCGAATTGTTGCTGCGATGGTGGGCAATCGCTTCACGCATCAGGCGGATATCTTCGTAGGGCTCAGATTTTGCGCGTCGCAATGTCCATTTTGACGCACGGGTAAAGGCCGAGAGTTTGCCTTGTAAGCGTGATAACCAATATTGTGCTTCGGCGGATGTCGGTGTGCTGCCACCATGGGCCGCGACAAAAGCTTGTGCAGCGCGCACGCGATCACGTGTCAGTGGATGTGACCGTGTATAAGGGTCTTGATTTACGCTGCTCAAAAGGTCCTGACCAGCGAACAGTTTGTGCAGATCCACCATGCCCTGCGTGTTGATCCCCGCCCGTTTTAGCAGTGAAATCGCTGTTTGATCCGCAGAACTTTCTTCGGCGCGCGTGTGTGATAGAAATCCACGCAAGGCAGCGCTTTGTGTTCCGATGGCCACACCTGCTGCAGCTTCACCACCGCCAGCTGCGGCTGCAAGCAGGGAGAGGGCTGCGCCCAGCCCTGCCGCCGAATTTGCAGATTTAAAATTTTGTGTGCGCCGCGCGATATGACCATTGGTGATATGGGCAACCTCATGGGCGATGACAGCTTGCAACATCTCAGGAGTATCAACGCGTAAGATCAGGCCATAATTCAGAAAGACACTATTGTGATCAACAACAAAGGCGTTGAGCGACGATTGATTGACCACCAGAACCCGAACACGCTTGGGATTCAAACCAGCTGCACGAAATATCGGAGCGGCGAGCTGCCTTAGTCCGTTTTCAATATCTGGATCTCGGAGCAGAGAAACGGAGGAGGCCTGTACGGCTGCTGTTAAATACAGAAACAGGCCGATTGCCAGTGCCGGGATTGACGCCAGCCGAGAGAAGCGTTCAAAAGTCATGGCTGCACCTTGGGAGATGACAATGAGAAACTCAACCCGGTCTAACGTGGATCCCTTCATTGTGATGGATGTGATGGAGGCTGCCCGACAGGCCGAAGAGGCGGGGCGCCATATTATTCATATGGAAGTGGGGCAGCCTTCGACAGGGGCTCCATTGGGCGCACGGCTCGCTGTGGCTGAAACTGTAGAAAGCGACAGCTTGGGATACACGGTTGCATTAGGGTTGCCTGCGCTGCGACAAAGAATCGCACAGCTCTATGGCGAATGGTACGATGTTGATTTGGATCCGAACCGTGTGGTTGTCACATCGGGATCATCCGCGGCATTTTTACTCGCGTTTACCTCGTTGTTTGACACGGGTGACAGGGTTGGGATCGGTGCGCCAGGATATCCCTCTTATCGTCAGATTTTGAGTGCGTTAGGTATGCAGCCTGTTGACATTCAGACGGCTCCTGAAAATCGCTTTCAACCCGTGCCCAAAGACTTGGTAGATCTTAACTTGGCAGGCCTCATGGTAGCATCACCGGGAAACCCTACGGGTACGATGCTGGACCTGCCTGCAATGCGCGCCTTGATCGAAGCGACGCATGCCCAAGGTGCGAGTTTTATCTCAGATGAAATTTACCATGGTATAGAATATGAATCTAAGGCTGTAACAGCACTTCAAGTTACAAATAGTGCCTATATAATTAATTCGTTCTCTAAGTTCTTTTCAATGACTGGCTGGCGAATTGGTTGGATGGTGGTGCCCGAAGATCACGTTCGGGTGCTTGAGCGGATCGCACAAAATATGTTTATTTGTGCCCCCCATGCCAGCCAAGTTGCAGCCCTTGCAGCGCTGGATAGCGAAGAGGAATTGCGTGAAAATTTGAGCGTCTACAAACGCAATCGCGAGCTGATGCTGAAGGGCTTGCCAGAGGCTGGTTTCACAAAAATTGCGCCGCCAGATGGCGCGTTTTATGTCTATGCGGATGTTTCTGAATTGACGTCGGACAGCCGTGCTTTTGCTCGTGAAATTCTTGATCAGGTTGGGGTTGCGGTGACGCCGGGGCTGGATTTCGACCCCATTCGCGGTGCAACAACCCTGCGGTTTTCCTATGCGCGTGGGACAGACGATATTCAGGAAGGGCTTGATCGATTAAAGTCCTTTATGAAAGCGCGGTGATAGACTGATTTCCCTACAGCCGAGGTTTGCGTTAGGCTGCGCATAAGAGCGAATACAGGTGGTAAATGACAACAAGACTGTGGGCGGCACTTTGCGCAGGGATGTTTTTTCTGACTGGTGTAAATGCACAAGAATTCAGCGGGTTGGCACGTGTTGTTGCCGATGATAGTACGATTGTGGACAAAGGTGCGGGGGTTGAGATTACGTTGACGCTTAGCCAGGGTGTCCCCTATCGGCTCTTTACGCTGGATGAGCCATGGCGTCTTGTTTTAGACTTTCAGGAAGTGGATTGGACTGGGTTAAATGCGGCCCGTTTTCTGGCAACCGATCGCGTTTCTGACGTGCAATTTGGTGGCTACGTGCCCGGCTGGTCGCGTCTGGTTCTGGAAATGGTGGAGCCGCTTGCAGTTCATCAGGTTGGATTGAATGTTGATCCAGTCACCGCTCAAGCGCGTTTGGGAATTACCCTTGTTGAGACGACAGCAGAGGCTTTTGAGCAAAACACTGGCGCGCCCCGCGATGCGCGCTGGGATTTGCCAACGCCGGCACCATTGAATGGCCCTGTTGTGGAAGACGAAGAGCGGCGTGTTCGTATCGTTTTAGATCCGGGCCACGGTGGAATTGATCCCGGAGCAGAAGCGAGTGTTGGGGCACAGAAGCTCGAAGAAAAAGACCTGATGCTAACCTTTGCACGCGAGTTGGCCGAGGTCTTGCTGCGATCAGGACAGTTTGATGTCCAGTTGACGCGGAATGGTGATTATTTTGTTTCGCTGGAACGCCGCGTGGCGCTGGCGCATCAAGCAAGAGCTGATCTGTTTCTATCACTACATGCCGATAGCCTTTCACAAGGTCAGGCGCATGGCTCCACAGTTTATACATTGTCCAAAGAAGCTTCTGATGTTGCGTCAGCCAAATTGGCAGAGCGGCAGGATCGTTCGGATCTATTATCGGGAACGGACCTAAGCCAAGCTGATGATATCGTGACAGACGTCTTGCTTGATCTGGCCCGGCTTGAGACCCATCCGCGGTCTGAGGCCCTGGCGGAGGCGGTTGCTGATGGGTTGGCGCAACAAGGTGGTCCGATGAACAGGAGACCAATCAGGTCTGCGGGGTTTTCTGTATTGAAATCAGCGGATATTCCTTCGATCTTGCTGGAGGTCGGGTTTTTATCAAGCCCTCGTGATCTGGAGAACTTAACCAATC
Organism: Epibacterium ulvae; assembly: GCF_900102795.1. Classification (GTDB taxonomy): domain Bacteria; phylum Pseudomonadota; class Alphaproteobacteria; order Rhodobacterales; family Rhodobacteraceae; genus Epibacterium; species Epibacterium ulvae. The sequence continues at coordinate 10,409 of NZ_FMWG01000018.1, forward strand.
CAAAGTGGCGTCAGCGCGCATCACAGGGAATACTCAACGGATTGCTCCAATGGCGTGATCAGGATTTGGCGCAAAAATCGCTCGTACGTCAATGAGTTGCGTAGATTGTGTCGTTGTTCAACCATAGGCATTTTGGCTTGGTAGAGTTGAAGGTGTGCTCGCGAAAATATGTTAAGATGAGGTTCAGATCTGGCAATTCCTTGCTGGTCTCGTTTTGACCCTGCGCGCCAAGGCGCGTATATAGACGCAACCCTGTATGAAAGGCGACGGCGTGCTTAGGTTCATATTTTCCTTTTTCGGTTCTATCTTTAGCCTGATTACGATGGGAATTGCGGCGATTGCCTTAACCATCGGCGCGGTCTTTTGGGTCTATGGTCGCGATTTGCCCAGCCATGAATCTTTAGCGCAATATCAACCGCCGACGATCAGCCGGATTTATTCGGGTGAGGGGGCATTGATCGACGAATTTGCAAAAGAACGTCGGTTGTTTACGTCTGCCGAGGATGTGCCTGCGCTGATCAAGCAGGCCTTTATTTCTGCGGAAGACAAGAACTTTTACACCCACCAAGGCTACGATATGCGGGGGATTGCTGCTGCTGGCGTCGAAGCGGTGCGCTCTCGTGGGAGCAATGTGCGTGGAGCCTCGACCATTACGCAGCAGGTGATGAAGAATTTCCTGTTGGATGGCAGTCGTCGGGCTGAGCGTAAGATCAAAGAGATTATTCTGGCCTCACGACTGGAAGAAACTCTGGATAAAGAGGCTATCCTTGAACTTTACCTAAATGAGATCTTTCTTGGCCAAAACTCATATGGTGTAACAGCTGCCGCGCAGACCTATTTCAACAAAACTCTGGGTGAGCTGGTTCCGCATGAGGCAGCTATGTTGGCGTCCTTACCCAAAGCGCCATCAGATTTTCATCCAGTGCGACGCAAAGACCGTCTGTTGCAACGTCGCAATTTTGTTCTGAAAGAAATGATGGAGAACGGCTACATCAGCGAAGCCGTTTACGAGGTTGAACGCCAGCAGCCGTTGAGAACTGTTCAAAATGGAGACTTTCAAAGCTTCCGGACAGTTTTGCCGCCGCGTGATTACTTTACCGATGAGATCCGTCGTCAGTTGTCTGATGATTTCGGAGAAGGAGAGTTCTTTACCGGTGGGTTTACGGTGCGGGCAACTATTGACCACGAGATGCAGGCCGAAGCTGCAGTGGCGCTTCGGAAGGAACTGGAAAAGTTTGATCGTAACAAGGGCTTGTGGCGCGGTACAAAGGTTAAACTGCCGATCGAAGCACTGAATGCAGAAGAAACTTGGCGTAAAGAACTGGCAAACGCCAGTGTGCCCCGTGATATTGAGCTGAATGGTACCTGGTATCCGGCCGTAGTGCTTGGGATTGAGGATCAAACACTCACTGTTGGGATCGAAAAACAAGAGGGTACCGGGACTGTACCGCGCTCTGACATCCGGTGGATGAAAGGCAATTTCTTTGACAATTTTGCCGAGGGTGATGTTGTTTTAGTGCGGGCCATCACAAACAACGATGGAAGTTTTAGCAATTGGTCACTGCGTCAGGTACCCGAAGTACAAGGCGGCTTTGTGGCGATGGATGTAAACTCTGGTCGTGTGTTGGCCATGCAGGGTGGGTTTTCCTATCAGCATTCCGTCTTTAATCGTGCGACACAGGCCCAGCGACAACCGGGTTCTAGTTTTAAACCCTTTGTCTATGCTGCCGCGCTTGATAGTGGGTATAGCCCGGCAACGATTGTGGTTGACGCACCGATTGAGATCAATACGCCTCAAGGATTGTGGCGCCCTAAAAACTCATCGAATAAATTTTATGGGCCAACACCTTTGCGCACTGGGATTGAGCAATCCCGGAACCTGATGACCATTCGCCTTGCGGAAGAGGTGAGCATGGAGGTGATTGCGGGGTATGCAGAGCGCTTTGGTGTCTATGACAATATGGGCGCTTATCTTGCTAATTCGCTTGGTGCAGAAGAGACTACACTGTATCAAATGGTGGCTGCATACGCGATGTTTGCCAACGGAGGAGAGCGAGTCGAGCCGACCTTGGTAGACCGGATCCAGGATCGGTCTGGGCGAACGATTTACCGTCATGACGACCGTAATTGTGTAGATTGCACAATCCCAGCACTGCCTGCGGGTGAAGCACCTCGTATTGTCACCAATCGTGAGCAGGTGATGGATCCTATTACAGCCTACCAACTGACGTCGATGATGAAAGGCGTTGTGGATCGGGGGACCGCAAGTAGCCATATCAATTTGCCGGTACCGACCGCTGGTAAGACCGGAACAACCAATGATTCACGCGATGCATGGTTTGTCGGTTTTACATCCAATATCGTGGCGGGATGTTATATCGGATATGACAATCCGCGTCCAATGGGCCGGGGCGCCTATGGGGGAACCCTTTGTGGGCCAGTGTTCCAGCAGTTCATGACCAAAGCGACGGAAAAATACGGTGGCGGTCCTTTTGCCGTGCCCGAAGGTGGTCGCTTTATCAAGATTGATCGTTTTACTGGGTCGCGCCTGTCGGATGATGCAAGCGGAGCGTATGTTGTGTCCGAATATTTCCGCGACGGGGAAGAGCCAATCTTTGGAGTCTCTTATGATGGTGGCTTTGCAATTGGGTCAAATCTGCCGCTTGTCGAAGAGGTCCGCCAGTCTGGCCGTAAAGTGAAGACTTCAAGTGGTGGTACTGCTGTATTGGGACCAAAAGCCAGCTTCGGAACGATTAGTTCCGGCGGTTTGTACTGATTTAAGATGTGATTGATGCAAGCTGCCATGTGCAGCTTGCTCCTGCGCCGGGGCTGGGGTATCACGCCAGCCTGAACCCCTCGTCTAAACTGAGTGACAGGAAACGACCATGCGCGCCGAGACACAAAATATCGTGGCCGAAATTGAAAACTCTCTGGAGCTGCTCGCCCAGCGGATGAATTGGGAAACGGCCCAATATCGTCTGGAAGAGTTTGACGCGCGCGTAGAAGATCCCAATCTTTGGGATGACCCTGATGCAGCTCAGAAACTGATGCGTGAGCGTCAGAACCTGCTCGACGCGATGAATACTTACAAGGGTATTCAACAGGATCTGACTGACAATATCGAGCTTATCGAGCTGGGTGAGATGGAAGAGGATGATGAGGTTGTTGCCGAAGCAGAGGACACGCTGAAAGCGCTGAAGATTACAGCTGCTGAGAAAGAGCTTGAAGCGCTGTTGAACGGCGAAGCGGACAGCAACGACACATTTCTTGAGATCAACTCTGGGGCCGGTGGGACAGAAAGCTGCGATTGGGCATCGATGCTGGCGCGTATGTATGTGCGTTGGGCTGAGAAAAAGGGGTATAAGGTCGAATTGCAGTCCGAGACAGCGGGCGAAGAGGCGGGCATTAAATCGGCAGCCTACAAGATCTCAGGTCATAATGCTTATGGCTGGTTGAAGTCAGAAAGTGGCGTACATCGCTTGGTACGAATTTCCCCTTACGATTCTGCAGCTAAGCGCCATACTTCGTTTAGCTCAGTGTGGGTTTACCCGGTCGTGGATGACAATATTGAAATTGAAGTGAACCCGGCGGATATTCGGATCGATACCTATCGCTCTTCAGGTGCGGGTGGACAGCACGTAAACACAACGGACTCCGCTGTTCGGATTACCCACAATCCAACTGGGATTGTTGTGACGTCGTCTGAGAAATCACAACACCAAAACCGTGATATCGCGATGAAAGCACTGAAATCGCGACTGTATCAATTGGAATTGGATCGACGGAATGCAGATATCAACGCTGCGCATGAATCCAAAGGTGATGCAGGATGGGGCAACCAGATCCGTTCATACGTGTTGCAGCCCTATCAAATGGTAAAAGATCTCAGAACCTCACATGAGACCTCCGATACCAAAGGGGTACTGGATGGGGATTTGGATGGGTTTATGGCGGCGACGCTGGCCATGGATGTATCTGGTAAAAGCCGGTCTGAAGCACAAGCGGACGAGTAAGGCGACTCTACAGCGTAGATCGTTCGAGATGATCTTAACTTTCATCTGCTTTCAACAGATAGCGATGGAAAGGTTCCAGATCTGACGCGTTCAAGAACCCTGATTTACGTGCGGTGGCTAGAATTTGGCCCGTGTTTTTGCCAAGATATTCGTAGACGATACGCGTGAGTGGCGGATCGTGTCTTTCTTCTCGGCCACCGCGTGTAATATGCCCACTCCAAAATTCAGTTTCTGCTAAAGGTGTGCGTGCGATAAATGTAAATTGTGAAATCTTAGCTGCTTTACGCGTGCTGACAATTGAAATTCCCTCGTCATGACGGACGGCATAGCCACGGAATTCTCTCAGGTCTTTATGTGTACGCAGGCCTTGGAATTGAAGTGTCTCACAGGGTTCAAAGTATCGGACATAGGTTGTGTTCTCACGGCCTCTGAAAATAAGGACTAAACCAGAGATATAGAAATTTGGTTTTAAAAAGCTGCTGCGGCTGTATCTAAACAGTCCTGAAGGTAGCTTTTTGGGAGGAAGGTCACTTACCGGTGCCCCAATAAACTCACGCAAGAAGGAGCCATTTAAGATCGTTTCTCGATCCCAGAGGGTCTCAACCGGTTCCAATAAAATTCTGGCATCAACGTCAAAGAAACTGCATATCCGGTCTAAGATATCAGGTCTCGGAAAACTCTCTCCTGAGAGATATCTATTGAACTGGGTGCGGTTAATTTCAAGCTTACGTGAGAGATCAGAAACAGAGGGGTGTTGTTCGCACAGTATACGTAAGTTAGTACTAAAAGTACTGCGAATATCACTAGGCGAACGTGTCCCATGTTTCATGAGGGCGAAGTCTTTCCTGTTTCTACTAGAGATTGCATTTCACCTATGAAAGTGTTGATTGCCTCTTTAGTCAACACTAGTTGACGCTATTCCGCATCATTTGTGTTATTTTTTGTGTCATAGTTTTTCGAACATGACACAAATGACCAAAGGTGTATTTGATTTTGAGTTATGGTATTTATTCAATTTACTAATGAATACGCTAATATCTTTAGAGTGTACGAATTGTTGGAGTGGCAATGTTTGGTTATATACTCTGGAGCGATCCGGCCATGACCCAGGCCATCATCTGGTCTGAGGATCAAGGCGATTTGGTGTTTTTTCAAGGTATAATGGGAGAAGTCAGCCGCCTAAGGAAAGGTGATTGCGTAACTTTTAGTCTAGAAATGCGAGATGGACGCCGGTACGCAAATGATTTGCTCAAAACGGAACAAACACTAGAAGTTGAACTCGCAGATAATCTACAGCGCTGTGCGCAAGCTGCTTGTCAAGAAAACGCAGCTCCCGATGCGTATCGAGATGCTGCAAATGTTTTGACTTTTCCTACTGTGCCTCAATGTGCAGAACCGTTTGGCAGATGCTGTCGCAATCAACGCTGTTGTTCCTGCTAGTAGGGTATCTTAGTCGTTTTCACCACGGAGCAGGGCTGCAATGCCAGTTCTGGCGACTTCAGTCAGACCGAGCGGGCGCATTAAATCCGCGAAAGCATCAATTTTCTTTGATGCGCCTGTAATCTCGAAGATAAAGCTCGACAATGTGCTGTCGACGACATTTGCGCGGAAGATATCTGCCAAACGCAGTGCCTCAACGCGTTTGTCTCCTTCACCGACAACTTTGAAAATTGCGAGTTCACGCTCTACTGATGGTCCTTCGACTGTTAGATCATGCACTTCGTGAACGGGTACGATACGGCCAAGTTGCGCTTTGATTTGCTCAATAACTTGGGGCGTACCAGTCGTCACAATAGTGATGCGGCTCAGGTGGCCTGTGTGATCCACTTCAGCCACTGTCAGACTTTCGATGTTGTATCCACGACCTGAGAACAGGCCTATCACGCGCGCCAGAACACCGGGTTCATTTTCAACCAAAAGTGCAAGCGTATGACGCTCTTGGACGTCGGAAAAGTTCGGCCGTAGATTATAGGCGGAATGGCGGGTGGAGCCTTTTTTGATATGTAGTGCAGACATTTATCTTGTCCTTATTCGGTTCCTGATGGCCCGAAAGAGAGCTTTCGGGCCGTTTTGGGTTTCAGAAACGGGTATTGATTAGACCAATACCGCGCCACCTTCTTGGATAACACCTTGCGTCTCAGCTTCCCCCAGAAGCATTTCGTTATGTGCTTTTCCTGACGGGATCATTGGGAAGCAATTTTCATGCTTTTCAACCAAGCAGTCAAAGATAACCGGGCCATCATATTTGATCATTTCCATAATCGCATCGTCCAGATCTTTTGGATCCGAACAAATGATGCCTTTTGCACCAAAGGCCTCAGCGAGTTTTACGAAATCGGGCAGGGCTTCTGACCACGAATGGCTGTAGCGCTCACCGTGCAGCAGCTCTTGCCACTGGCGTACCATGCCGAGGCGTTCATTGTTCAAGATGAACTGTTTGACAGGCAGGCGGTATTGCACGGCTGTACCCATTTCTTGCATGTTCATCAGCCATGAGGCTTCACCTGCAACGTTGATCACCAGAGCGTCTGGATGGCCCATTTGTACGCCGACAGAGGCGGGAAACCCGTAACCCATGGTGCCCAGTCCACCTGATGTCATCCAGCGGTTGGGATCTTCAAACCCTAGGTATTGGGCGGCCCACATCTGGTGTTGCCCCACTTCGGTCGTGACATAACGGTCCATACCCTTGGTCAGCTCTTCCAATCGTTGCAAGGCATACTGCGGTTTGATGACCGTTTCTGAAGGCGTGTATGACAAACAGTTCACCGCACGCCATTCGTCAATCTGAGCATGCCATTTGGCAATCGCTTCACGGTTCACTTTGCGACCGCGTGATTTCCAAAGGGTCAGCATATCTTCAAGCACATGCCCTACATCACCAACAATTGGGATATCGACGCGGATAACCTTGTTGATTGAGGAAGGATCAATATCCACATGGGCTTTGATTGAGTTGGGGCTGAACGCATCAAGGCGGCCGGTAATCCGGTCGTCAAAGCGCGCGCCGATATTGATCATGAGGTCACAGCCATGCATGGCCATGTTTGCCTCATAAAGACCATGCATTCCCAGCATGCCCAACCAGTTTTTTCCAGACGCAGGGTAAGAGCCCAAACCCATCAGGGTTGAGGTGATTGGGATACCGGTTGCATCTACCAATTCGCGCAGCAGTTGCGCAGCTGCAGGGCCGGAATTGATGACGCCGCCGCCGGTGTAGAAAACTGGGCGTTCCGCTTTTTCGATGGCTGCGACCAGCTCAGTGATCTCTTCGATATCACCTTTGAGTTGTGGCTGGTAATGCGAGGCAGAAGGCTTGGCCGTTTGATAGGTGCCGGTCGCAAATTGCACATCTTTTGGAATATCGATCAAAACCGGGCCAGGACGACCTGAGGTCGCGACATGGAAGGCCTCATGTACTGTGGCTGCCAGTTGATCGGTCTCTTTTACCAGCCAATTGTGTTTTGTGCAGGGACGGGTGATGCCAACAGTGTCCGCCTCTTGGAAGGCGTCAGAACCAATCATAAAGGTGGGAACTTGCCCGGTAAGAACAACAATTGGAATTGAATCCAACAGCGCATCCGTCAAGCCAGTGACAGCGTTGGTGGCGCCAGGCCCAGAGGTTACCAGTGCGACACCCGGCTTACCTGTTGAGCGTGCATATCCTTCGGCCGCATGCACTGCGCCTTGTTCGTGGCGCACAAGAACATGACGAATGTCGTTTTGCTGGAAAATTTCATCATAGATCGGCAGAACGGCGCCGCCGGGGTATCCAAAGACGGTGTCCACACCTTGGTCTTTCAAGGCTTGAACAATCATTTTTGCGCCGGTCATTTCACGTGACATCTGATCTAGCTCCAAATTGGCGACATCGGTTTTGCGCAGGGATTGCGCATAAAAAAACCTCCGATTTTTATCGGAGGCGCATGGGGTCAGTTATGGTCTACCGTTACCGGCCCATGCGCGTTCTTCTCACGACTACGACTAGGAAAGGCATTTCCATTGACTCCATTTAACGTGGAGTAACATTATGCTCGGGCCTCAGGGGCGTCAACCAGCAAACGCGTGAAAATTCGACGTTTTGAGAAATTTTATTGCGTCAGTGCGTTGGTGTTGGAAATTACTGAAAATATTTGGCAGTGTCTTTGATCTTGTCAATGGCTAGACAGGTGAATTGGTCTGGGGATTGAAAACCTGTGTTATTATATGGAACGAAAGTCATTGGAGGGAACTGATGTGACAGCGCATTGTAAACAGATAACGCCTTTTGTGCCTTGCCAAGACTTGGCGCGACAAATTGAATTTTATCAAGTGTACCTTGGGTTCGTACTTGGGTTTCAAGCCGACAACTACGCCTTCATGCACAGGCAAAAAGCTGCAATCCGATTGTTACAATGTCCTGCGCGTTTGGATGGTCGGCCTTTGGGGCAGGATGTGTCATTTTACATTGATGTGGAAGGGTTGGATGCGCTTTATGAACAACTCCGCCCCAAACTGATACATTTGCCAAAGGACAGAGTGCGGGCGCCGTTTGATCAGCCTTATGGCCAGCGTGAATTCCATGTGTTGGACGAAGACGGTGTGTTGGTGTTCTTTGGAGAGGCAATTAGCGCCTAGGCAGATAGAACAAGTTTATTGCGTGATTGGTGATGCAACAATCTTTAGAAGCCGGCGCTGCCCTGCAGGACGCCATGCTCCAAGGCATAGCGGGTAAGCCCAGCCGTTGATGAGATTCCCAGTTTCCGCTTTATATTCTTGCGGTGTGTTTCAACTGTGCGCACGGATATATCAAGCTCCTGCGCGACTTGCTTGTTGGATTTGCCCTGCGCAAGTTCTAGCAGAATTGTTTGCTCACGGCCAGTTAGGGCTTCACGTGCTTCGCTTTCTTTCGGCTGCAAGGACCCCGCAGCACCAGTGCATAAATACTTTTCACCGCGCATGACTGCGTCGACGGCCAATTTGATTTCTTCGGTTGGCACATCCTTTAAGACGTAACCCATTGCGCCATGGCTGAGGGCGGTAGATATGTATTCAGCGCTATCATGCATGGTCAAAATAAGGATACGTGTGTGCGGGGCTTGTTCAAGGATCATCTCCGTCGCTGTCAGGCCGCCAACATCTGGCATATTCAGATCCATTAAGATGACATCTGGTTTTAAATGATCAATTTGGTCAATTGCAGCTTTGCCATTGGTCAAAGTTCCGACGACGGTGATGTCTTCATAGCTTTCAAGGATCGACTGGATGCCTTCAGCGACCATAGGATGGTCATCGACAATCAATACGCGTGTCATCAGATCAGATACTTCACTTCTTAGTTTATTTCAGATTAATGCAGGTCCCCTGCAGATGGTTGCGGTGGTTCAGGCGGTGTGTTTGTAGCTTTTGCGTCCTCACTTGGAGCGAGCATATGGCTAAGTGGGAGTTGTACCTCTATTGTTGTGCCGCGACCGTTAAGGCGTGATGACAGAAGACGCAGGGAGCCGTCAAGCTGCTCAATACGTTCCTGCATGTTACGCAGACCAATACCGCTACGCGTTTTGTCATTTTGTAGAGGTAGCCCACGTCCATCATCTGAGATGGTCATTGTTGCACCTTTTGCATGGCCCCGCAGATCCATTGTCACATGAGACGCTTCTGCATGCCGTTCAATATTGGTCAAAGCTTCTTGCGCAATGCGGTAGAGCGCAATCTTGCTGTTCTGATCCAGTCGATTTCGAAAAACCACAGTGCTGAACTCAGTTTTGATGCCGGTGCGTTGTGCAAAATCATCTGTCAGTGCTTTCAGCGCAGGGCCCAGCCCCAGATCATCCAGTACCCCTGGGCGGAGGTCACGGCTGATCCGCCGAACTTCGATGATGGCAGTGCCCAGATGGTCTATCCCTTTGTTCAAGGAACTTTCAGCCTGAGTGTAGTCTTCGCTGCCGACTCGTCGCCGTGCGATATCGAGCGCGTAGCGTACACCGACAAGAATTTGACTGATGCCATCATGCAATTCCCTGGCCACGCGTCCGCGTTCTTCTTCTTGTGCATCAAATACCCGTTGGGTGAGTTGTTTGAGCTTTGCATCCGCAAGACGGCGTTCTCTTATGTTCAGGAACATGCCTGACGCAAAGACGACCATAAGGGCGACAATAGTAATGCCACCGATGTAGTAAAAGGTCCTGCGAACCCGCGTTTCAACATCAGCACGCGCGGCGGCAACAGTGGCGAGAACATCATCGATAAAGACGCCCGTTCCGACAGCCCATTGCCAGTCTTGCAAGCCTAAGACATAGGCGATCATTTGACCTTCTTCACCGGTGGAAGGTTTTTCCCACATAAAGGAATGCCATCCGGCCCCTTGACGGGCGAGACGGATCAATTCGTCGACAACTGGCGTACCCTGACTATCAGTGAGGCCGCGCCAGTTTTCACCAATGAATTGTGTCTGTCGCGGATTTACAAGATTGGTGCCTTCGTAGTCATAGACAAAGAAAAAGCCATCTTTGCCATAGATCATAGCGCTTAGGATTTGTGAGACGTGCTCTTTTGCAACGTCATCATGCACTGAGGCCGGGCCGTATATGTGATAAAAACTGTTCCGCGCCTGGGTAACGTAATTCCGTAATTCGACCTTTTTTGCTTCGATTAATTGATGTTCAAGCGCTTGTATCTCTCGCTCCGCGAGGCTGCGAGATTGGATTGAAACAAGAACGCTAATAGCAAGCGCAGCAGCGATAAGCGGTAGCGTTGCCAATAGCGATAGTTTTTGGCCGTAGGTCGGGCGGAATAGGATATCGGTTAAAGCCATAGGCGAATCGTTACGATATTGGAGGGCAGAATCAAAGCTTAGGCTTGCGATGATACCCATTATGATTCGTATGAAATCATAAAATAGTGCGGATATCAGACCGGGTTGTTGACAAAAAGTACATATAAGTCAGTGACCTGACCCTGAAATATACATCCCTACGTACTTGTAGGTATTCCCTTATGCGTTCGCCTGACTAGGCTTGGCGCACCTGAACCGTTCCACCCGGTGAATGCCGGGGTCGAAGAATTTCTATGGGAGGAAATATAATGGATCGCCGTTCTTTTTTGAAAAACACCGCATTGGGTGGATCAGCGGCTGCGGCAACTGGTGCACTAGCAGCACCTGCTTACGCGCAAGGAAAGCGCACGCTGACCATGGTAACAACCTGGGGGCGTGGCCTTGCCGGGGTACACGATTCAGCGCAGCGCGTGGCTGATAGCATCACAGCAATGTCCGATGGCACATTGACCGTTGACTTGAAAGCCGCAGGTGAACTGGTTGGCGCATTTGAGGTCTTTGATGCGGTGACTGCTGGTCAGGCAGATATGTACCATGGTGCAGACTATTATTTCACCGGTCAGCACCCGGGGTATGCGTATTTTACTGCAGTTCCTTTTGGTATGACGCCACAAGAAATCACCAACTGGTATTACCATGGTGATGGTGGGGCTCTGCATGATGAACTGGGTCAGATTTTTGGTCTGAAATCCTTTATTGGCGGCAATACCGGTCCACAAGCGGGCGGTTGGTTCAATAAAGAAATCAAAGGTCCTGAAGATTTTAACGGTCTGAAATTCCGTATGCCGGGCCTAGGCGGCAAAGCACTTGGTAAACTGGGTGCTTCTGTCCAGAATATTCCGGGTTCCGAAGTGTATCAGGCGCTGTCTTCTGGTGCGATTGATGGCACCGAGTGGATTGGCCCTTGGGCGGATGAAAAAGCTGGTTTCCAGGAAATCACCAAGACATATTACACAGCTGGTTTCCACGAGCCAGGCGCGGCTTTGTCCGTGGCAACCAACCGTGACGTCTTTGACAGCCTGTCATCTGCACATCAGAAAATCATCGAAGTTGCAGCAGCAGAAGGTCACCAGTGGAGCCTTGCGCAATTCATGAACAACAATGGTGCGGCGCTACAGCGTCTGCAATCTGGTGGTGTGAACACGCTCGAATTCCCAGATAGCGTTTGGGATGCATTTGGTGCAGCAACAAAAGAGACACTGGACGAGTTCATGGATGACGAACTGTTTGCCAAGATCCGCAACAGCGTTGAAACTTCTATGAAGGCTTCTTCTGGGTGGCTCACAAAATCTGAAGGCGCATATCGCGCACAACGTGACCGCGTGTTGGGCTAATCTGCCAGACGTGAGTTTAACGGTCCCCCGCCTGACGCGGGGGGCTCTTCTTATTTGCATTGCTGAAACAGCTGCTCCGCCTATGCGGACTCGCGCAGCTGTTCTGTGCAAAGACTTCCGGGGGAAACATGCAGGACGACAGTGGCATTTCCTTTTTCGCCGCTTTGGGATCAGGTCTATGGTGGCTGATTCAGAACTTAGCAGGCGCGTTTTACAATTTAGGCTATGCGCTTACGCATACCAGCAGTTGGCTTGATTGGCTGAGCTGGGGTAATACCACCGAAGATAAACAATCGTTGATGCGCTTTGTCTATTATGGCGGATCGGTGGAGTTTTTCTTTGTGGTGTTCACAGCGTTTTTGGTGCTGACAGCCATCGGAGCGTACTACCGCAATGCCATGTGGGGCATGGTGCGTGGGCTAGAAGGCTTTGCCAACGGGCTGGGACGGTTCTTTGCCTGGGCAGGCCTTCTGATGGTCTTACAGCAGATCATTATCGTTTTTATGCAGCGTATCTTTACTCGGCCAGACATGAGCTTTGGCCTTGGTATTGCGCTTGAAAAAGATATCAGCTGGTTTGCTGAAGAATTGAAATTCTACAATGCTCTGGTTGTGTGCCTATGTGTATCCTACACGTTTGTGCAAGGGGGCCATGTTCGGGTTGACCTGATTTACGCAGGTATCAGTCACCGCGCGAAGAAGGTCATTGATATGATCGGCTCGTTGATCTTCATGATGCCCCTGGCGGTTGTGGTGTGGATGTATGGCTGGTTCTTCCTATGGCGCCATTTGATTGTTCCAAAACCGTCTGCGTCAGACGCGCTTGAACGTTTGGTTTTGAAAGCGCGCGCGCTGCGCTGGAACGTGGAAACCATTGCCTTTAGCCCTAATGGATTTAACGGATACTTCTTGTTTAAAATCCTGCTGGTGGCTTTTGCTGCGACTGTGTTCTTGCACGCGATTGCGTTCTTTTATCGGTCTTTCCTTGAATTCATCGAAGGCGAAGAGAGCGAAGATAAATACCTCGACAAGGACAGTCTTGGCGCAGGTGAAGAAGCCTATGAAGGCGCTCATTAAATAAGGGACAACGGATATGCTATTCGGTCTTGATGGCGTCGAAATCGGCCTCATTATTGTATTCTTCTGCCTTTTCGGAGGTATTCTATCAGGCTTCCCGGTGGCCTTTGCTATCGGTGGGGCAGGGATCATTTCCTTTGGGATCATTGCGTCACTGGATAGTGCGGGCCTGTTGATCCATCAGGCGATTGATACCTCTAGCCAAATCTATTCAGATCTTGTGAATTCAGGTATCAAACCTGACACGATATCTGTCTTTAGGTACCCAGATCTACCACGCATTGCGGAACCTGTGTTTCCGCAGGGCTGGGAATACGCACTGGATCGCAATGTGTCTTTCATTGTGAACCGGATCAACGAGCGTGTTCTGGCAGGTGCGTCAATCGAAACCTTGTTGGCTGTGTTGATGTTTGTTCTGATGGGCATCACCCTAGAACGCTCTAAAATTGCCAATGATCTTTTGACCACGATGGCGCGCGTCTTTGGACCCTTGCCTGGCGGTCTGGCGGTATCGATTGTTGTTGTAGGGGCGTTTCTTGCGGCATCAACTGGTATCGTTGGAGCAACAGTTGTGACTATGGGTCTGTTGGCGCTGCCAACGATGTTGCGCAACAATTACTCTCCTGAACTTGCGACGGGTGTCATTGCGGCGTCTGGTACACTTGGTCAGATTATCCCGCCGTCCATCGTGATTGTTTTGTTGGGGACATTGGCCGGTGATCTTTATTCAACGGCGCAGGAACAACGGGCAAACGAAGCGGGCTGTACGGATGCCTTGACCTATCTGGGTGAACCCGCTGTGGTTTCCGTCGGCACTTTGTTTCAGGCTGCACTGCTGCCGGGTATCATGCTGGCATTGCTCTATGCGCTTTATGCCTTTGGATTTGCACTGTTGAATCCTGATAAAGCGCCTGCGGTCATCCTTGAAGATACAAACAATGAACCCATCACAAAGAGCGAAGGCCTGACATGGTTCCTTGGTGTGCCAGCAGCTTTGCTTCTTGGGGTTTTTCTGTTTGGGAATTTTGGCCTTGTGGGCAGCCAGAATATTACGGTTTCTTCTTTCTCTGATGCTGGTCAGGCTGCATCATTGCGCACCAATGTTGGTGCACAATGTCAGGCGTCGATGATTGACCTGCATGGCCAAGAGGCTTGGGATCAAGCCCTTGCTGAACAGGCTGAGATTGATGCCGCAGGTGGTGTTCAACAAGCGACACAGTTGACCGAAGAGCAGTTGGTCGAAGCGCGGGCACAAAAGATCGCAAATGCAGCTCCAATTGGATCTGGTATCGCGACCTTGATTGTTATGCTTGGCCTGGTGTTGTCAGTTGCACGCGGTGTTGCACCTTCACAGGATAGCAAACCACTTATCTTGGGTGGTATCGGACTATTGGTTCTTGCATTGGTCGATATTTTGCTGATCACACCGACAACCACCCCCGGTGGGACTGTTGTGTTGATGGCTTTGCCGACCGCGCTTGCGCTTTATGGCTGCAAATCGGCTGCAATCCGCTGCGCGCAAAACGATTTGATCCGTGTGGTGTTCCCTCCGTTGGTTTTGATCGTGGCAGTTCTTGGGTCTATTCTGGGTGGTATCACCAATCCAACACCGGCTGCTGCGCTTGGTGCGGGTGGGGCGATAATGCTTGCGGCCTATCGTAAACTCCAAGAGCAGGGACAGTCGGGCTGGGTGATCATTTGGTCAACTTTTGCAGTTGCGGCTGCAATCTTGATCGGGGTGAACTTTGATCTGCGTATTAATAATCAAAGCGGTGTGAGTGCTGAGAATGCGATTGCCTTTGGCGTTGCTTATAGCGCCTATCTCTTTGCACTATTTGGTTTGCTTTACGCATGTTGGGTTTTGTTCAAAGGTGGCGTGCTCACCCCTGTTGTGCGTGAGACAGCAAAAGTGACCTCGATGGTTTTCACTATCCTCATCGGCTCACAATTGCTGAACCTTGTGGTGATCTCTTTTGGGGGAGAACATTACATCCAGCAATTCCTGCGCAGCTTTGACAATGAGCTTACGGTGTTCCTGATCGTGATGTTGGTGTTGTTTGTCTTAGGATTCGTGCTCGATTTCCTTGAGATCATCTACATCGTCATCCCAATCGTCGGGCCGGTGATCTATGGCGGATCCTTTGATCCGAAATGGGTGACCATCATGGTGGCTGTGAACTTGCAGACATCTTTCCTGACGCCACCCTTTGGATTTGCCCTGTTCTACCTTCGCGGCGTTGCGCCAAAAGAGGTGACAACAGCACATATCTACCGCGGGGTGCTACCGTTTGTTCTGATCCAGGTCGCAGGGCTGGCAATCCTCTGGTTGTTCCCGACGATTGTCACAATTGTGCCTGCATTGATTGGGAACTAAACGGGAGATCATATCCTGAAATAACAAAGGGCTCCTAACGGAGCCCTTTTTCAGTTTCGGACAGTTATGCTTAAACAGGCTATCTTATTTGCTGCAAAGCGTTGGCCTCTCAACGTTGAGAACGGTGTGAGGCTGGCAGCTGAATATTTGCCACCTGTTCCGCAATTGGGGCACAAGCGCGTTCGTGTTGTTCGGCAGCTAAGGTCTGAGGGTCATCCATCGGTTGCCAGCCACCATCACGGTAGATTTCAAGACCGGAAAATTTGGCCTTATAAGCCATTTTGGGACTGCCCGGCACCCAATAGCCTAGATAGATATAAGGAAAGTTCGCCTCACGCGCGATTTCCACGTGATCTAGGATCATGAACGTTCCAAGAGAATTTTGTTCCAGCGTTGGTTCATAGAACGAATAAACCATGCTTAACCCATCTTCGAGCACGTCTGTCAAAGAAACCGCTGTCAATTTCTGCGTGTCTTCGTTCAAGTATTCAACAACACGGCTGCGAACTGGTGTTTCTTCAATCATTGCAGCGTATTCAAAGACATCCATATCAGCCATTCCGCCATCGGCATGGCGGGTGTCAAGATAGCGGCGGAACAGCTCGAACTGATCTTCTGTGGCCCAGGGAGAGGTTGCTCTGCGGATCAGTTTGTTATTGCGTTTTAGTGTGCGCCGCTGGCTTTTGCTTGGTTTGAATTTAGCAACGTTAATACGGGCGGACATGCAGGCGGCACAATCAGTGCAGGAAGGGCGATAGACCACATTTTGCGACCGGCGAAACCCTTGTTGCGACAAGCTGTTGTTTAACTGTTCGACGCCATCGCCTTGTAGCGCTGTAAACAGTTTACGTTCCATTCGGTCTGCCAAGTAGGGGCAGGGCTGCGGTGCGGTAACGTAGAACTGTGGAGCGATAGGAAGAGAATGACGCATGTGAACTTAAGACGTGGCCGACTGTACTTGAATATCAGTTGACCTTAGCAACCCCAAGTCTCTGCGCCAAGATCTCTCAGCGCAAATGGGTTAATCATTGATGCTGTAAGGTTTTGCATGTTTCCCGAGGTTACGCACGCCGATTTATCATAACGCTGCCAAGCATCATATCGGTCAACCCCTGTTTACGGGTTGAGGTGAGCATCAGAACAATCGAGATAATCTGCAAGATTGGGATCGAGACTGAAATTGTATATCCAAGGGTGTGTAAGAACGACAGGCTCGTATCAAAGCGGCTGCCATTGGCGGCGCGCAGCTCAATACCGGTGAAGTACATTCCCCATGTGGCTGATGTATTGGCAATCGTTACCACACGATACGCGAACCCCAAGACCAGAAAAATAACCCCCCAGAACCACAGACCCACAAAGGCTGTCAGCAAAACAATCAATGATGTGAGGCCAAAGACGATAAATCCGTCGATGACCCAGGCAAGGAGGCGTTTTGCCGGGACTGATGCATAGAACTCCGATGCATAGTCAGGATCGGGTAGGGCAGACATTTATAGCTCCAGTGTGTTCGTTTTGGCAGGATGCCCCCGCATGATGCGGGGGCAAGAGGAGAGTGAAAAGTAAAGTTATTCTTGTGCTTCTTTCCCGACATTGTCGTTCGCGGTTTTTGTGCGCTCGTCCATAAACTGATCAAATTCGGTTTTGTCTTTAGCTGCACGCAGGCGTTCAAGAAACGTTTCAAAATCAGTCTGTTCCTGCTCAAGACGATCTAGCGTGTTTTGCTTGTAAGCGTCAAATGCGCTGTTGCCGCTTGAACGAAACGCGGTCTTATGCGGGGTGGTCCATTTTGAGGCGTGGCGGCAAGATTTAGCGAACATTTTTTTGCTCCAGATCATGTAGAATAGAAGGGCGAGGCCAACTGGCCAGCAGAAGATAAAGCCCAGAACCATCGCGGCAATCCAGGCTCCTTTACCTTTTTGGTCCAGCCAGCTTTCACAGCGGGCAAGCCAACCCTGAACCGCGGGTTCGGGGGCGACGTTTGTGAATGTTGTCATGTCTCTCTCCTTTGTTGGTGTCAGTGATCTTTGGGATGTAAATCCAATTCACATTATCGTATGTCGGTGGCCTCTGCCTTTGTTTCAAGTCTCAATGTAAAAGTTTTTCACATTCATCTTTGAGTACATCCAAGGATTGACGCCAACCGCTGGAGGGATCACAGTTTTTTTATGGCAGACACGTTAAACATTTTACGCGTACCTCATGCATTTGATGCTGATTTAGGACGCGAAACCCGAGATTTGATCCCAGATCTGACGGCAGAGCAGGCTGACCTTGTGGTTGGAGCAGCTGGATCCAGTCCCTATCTGAAGGATCTCCTGACGCGAGAGGCACACTGGATCGCCGAAGCACTGTCGGCACCTCACGCGGCAGTGGCCACACTCTTGCAAGAATGCGGTGCGCTGTCACCTGATCAGCTTAAGCCCGGTTTACGCCAGGCGAAACGCCGTTTGGCACTTTTGACGGCTCTTTGTGATTTGTCGGGCGGATGGCACCTTGAGCAAGTGACGGGGGCACTTACCGACTTTGCAGGCTGTGCAGCTGATGTCGCACTTAAGGCAGAGATCGCCACATTAATTCGGCGCAAGAAACTGCCCGGACTTACGCCTGATGATGTCGAGACCGCTGGCGGTCTTGCGGTTCTCGCCATGGGGAAAATGGGTGCGTTTGAACTGAACTACAGTTCAGATATTGATTTGATTTGCCTCTTTGACGAAAGCCGTTTTGCACCCGATGATTTCTTTGATGCAAGACAAGCGTTGGTTCGGGCGACGCGCAATATGTGTAGCACGCTGAGTGATAGAACAGCTGATGGCTATGTGTTTCGCACAGATCTTAGACTGCGACCGGATCCAGCGGTGACACCTGTTTGTATCGCCATGGAGGCGGCCGAGCGGTATTATGAGAGCCTCGGCCGCACGTGGGAGCGTGCAGCCTATATCAAAGCACGCACGTGTGCGGGTGACATCGCTGCGGGGGAGGCTTTTTTGTCAACACTGTCCCCCTTTGTGTGGCGGCGTCATCTGGATTTCGCAGCGATTCAGGATGCCCATGATATGCGGCTTCGCATACGCGAGAATAAAGGCACGGGCAGCGATGTGATTGTCGTGGCCGGACATGATATGAAGCTTGGCCGCGGGGGGATTCGTGAAATAGAGTTTTTTACGCAAACACAGCAGCTTATCGCGGGAGGTCGTGATGATAGTTTGCGCCTGCGCGGCACTGTCGAAAGTTTGTTTTCCTTGGCTCGAAAAAACTGGATACCGCTAAATATCGCTGAAACGCTCAGCGACCATTATCGCGCCCATCGAGAGGTCGAGCATCGCATCCAGATGGTCCATGATGCGCAAACGCATCGCATGCCCAAAACCGAGGAGGGCCTTGCACGCGTGGCCTGTTTGATGGGGTGTAGTGTCGAAGAGATGCAAAAGGATGTTGGGGCGCGGCTGCGAGAGGTGCATCAGTTGACAGAAGGCTTCTTTGCGCCAGACCCTACTATTGCAGCTCCGACAAACGATCTTCCGACGGATTTAGATTCCGAGATTCTAGAGCGCTGGCACAGCTATCCGGCGTTGCGTAGCCAGCGCGCACAGCAGATTTTCCAACGTATTCGACCTGAACTTTTGTCGCGTCTTGCGCAGACGGCGAAACCCTCTGAAGCGCTTTTGGCGCTGGATGGGTTCCTTGCGGGGCTGCCTGCAGGGGTGCAGCTTTTTTCACTGTTTGAGGCCAATCCGCAATTGATGGACCTGTTGATGGATATCGTCGGCACGTCACCTGAGCTGGCCAGCTATTTGTCACGGAATGCGTCCGTGTTTGACGCTGTAATTGCTGGGGATTTCTTTCAAGAGTGGCCAACGCGAGAAGAGCTGCTGGCTGGGTTGCAGACCCGCGTTGAGGGTGAAGACGACTATGAGCGAAAGCTTGATGCTTTCCGAGCCTGGAAAAAAGAATGGCATTTCCGTATTGGTGTGCACCATCTGCGTGATTTGATTTCTGGGGAAGAGGCCGGGCGCCAGTACGCGCAGCTTGCTGAGGTTGTCATTGCGGCGCTTGCCCCAGTTGTTGCATGCCAATTTTCCACGCGCCATGGCCCACCGCCCGGTCGCGGCCTTGCGGTTGTCGCAATGGGATCTCTTGGAGCCGGGCAGATACATGCAAAATCTGATCTTGATCTTATCACGGTATATGATCCCGGCGATCAGGAAATGTCTGAGGGCGCGCGCCCATTGGCGGCGCGTCCCTATTACGCGCGGCTCACGCAAGCTTTGATTACAGCGCTGACCGCGCCAATGGCGCAGGGGCGCTTGTATGAGGTTGATATGCGCCTGCGACCGTCTGGGACACAGGGACCGGTTGCCACAAGCCTGAAGGCATTTCGCGATTATCAGCATAATCAGGCTTGGGTTTGGGAACATCTCGCGTTGACCCGTGCGCGCGGAATTGCGGGGGATCCTACGTTGGTTGCAAATATCGAGGAAATTCGTAGTGCTGTGCTGTCTCGACCACCTGAGACAGTCAAAATCTTGCAAGAGGTTACGGAAATGCGCCTGCGTCTTGAGACCGCAAAACCCTCTGCAGGGATTTTGGATGTTAAAACCGGGAGAGGGCGCATGATGGAAGTAGAACTGACCGCTCAAACGGCGTCACTATTGGCAGCAAAACCTGTTCGCTCGGTGCGTGAAGGGTTAAATGCTGGTGTGGTGTGCGGCTGGTTGTCTGAGAGAACACGTGCGGTTCTTGAACAGGCCTATGATCGGTATTGGGCGGTTCAAACAACAGCGCGCTTAGTGTCGGATCAACCTTTGATCTCTGATCAGCTTGGCAAGGGCACCGCGCGCGTTCTCGCACATGCAGGTCGCACAGATAGACTGTCCGATCTGGAAAAGACTTTGGAAAAGACTTATGAAACCTGTGATGACTTGATCACCCAAGCGCTTTTGCAAGAGAGTTGGACATGAGCGTCAAAGACCCAAAGTCACTTATCTATGAAGCTTACCAGATTGCAGATCTGGACCAAAGCCAATGCCGGAGTATCTTTTTGGATTGGGCGTTGAGCTTACCGGAAGGAGTCGACGCGATTATGGTTATTCCCCAACTTCTCACCCGGTATGCTGAGGCATTTCCGGATCACCCGATGACGGTTGTCTTGCAGGAAGGTCTGCAAGCACAAGGATCACCGCAACGGCGGGGTGGATGGCGCAGTCGGTCACGACCACAACGCCTCAATTGAGGGGCCTTTGCGCCTAAGCTCTTTCCCTGCACTCAGCATCTCGCTAAGAGGGCAGACATGACAGTTGATACAATTGCGCCTTCGCGCCCCCGCATCAAATTGAAACCCAAAGCAAACGCACGCGCACTGCGTCATGGGTTTCCTTGGGTCTATGCCAATGAACTGGTGACAGATCGGCGCACCCGGAAACTGACTGCTGGGACGCTTGCTGTGCTCGAAGATGGCGCGATGAATACGCTGGGGTTGGTGGCTGTAAACCCAGATAGCAAAATCATTGCGCGTATCTTGGATAAAGACCCAGAAGCCGTGATTGATCAGGCGTGGTTTACCACACGTTTCGAGCGGGCACTTGCACTGCGCAGTCAGCTTTATGATGCACCTTTCTACCGCTTGGTTCACGCGGAGACTGATGGCCTGCCTGGTGTTGTGGTGGACCGGTTTGGCGACGCTTGCGTGGTGCAGCCAAATGCGGCTTGGGCTGAAGCTTATCTGGAACCATTGACCGCAGCATTAACGGAGGTAACCGGATGTCGCGTAGTCTTGAAAAATGCGTCTGGACGCGCGCGTGGTCTGGAAGGACTGGATGAGGTTAGCAAACCTCTCTTAGGAGAGGCGCCAACAGCGCCGGTTCCTGTTCAGATGAACAAAGCCACTTATATGGCTGATCTGACAGGCGGCCAGAAGACAGGCTTGTTTTTTGATCAACGCGAAAATCATGCCTTTGCGGCGCGTTTGGTTCATTCCGGCGCTGAGGTGCTGGACGTGTTTTCACATGTTGGTGGCTTTGGTCTTGCGATGTTGGCAGCAGGTGCATCGAGTGCGACATGTGTGGATGGTTCGGCCGCGGCATTGGACTTGGCGACGCAAGGGGCGCGGGCGAGTGGCTTTGATGATCGCCTGAGCATCCGGCAGGGCGATGCGTTTGAAGTGTTGACCGCGCTGGGCGAAGAACAGGCACAATTTGATGTAGTCATCTGTGACCCACCGGCGTTTGCGCCCTCCAAACCGGCGCTAGAAGCAGGTTTGCGCGCGTATGAACGTGTTGCACGTCTGGCCGCTGGGCTTGTGAAGCCGGGGGGCTATCTGGGTCTTTGTTCCTGTTCACATGCGGCGGATCTAACAAAGTTCCGCAATGCTTCAGCGCGTGGGATCGGTCGCGGTGGACGCCGGGGACAATTGATCCATACAGGGTATGCAGGGGCGGATCATCCACAAATGCCGCAATTGGCAGAGAGCGGATATCTTAAGGCTGTTTTCTTCCGGCTGGATTGATCACATGCGAAAGCTGTTGTTGGATACCTGCGTCATATACCCGACAGTGATGCGTGAAATGCTCTTGGGTGCCGCGCGCCTGGGCCATTTCACACCTCTTTGGTCCGCGCGTATTTTAGAAGAATGGCAACGCGCAGCACTGAAACTGGGTCCTGAAGGGGCTGCGCAAGCGCAGTCAGAAGCGGCTCTTTTAAGGGCGCATTGGCCAAAAGCGGAAATTGCACCAGCACCGGGGATCGAAAAACGATTGTGGTTGCCTGATGCGGCGGATGTACATGTACTGGCCGCCGCAATTGCGGGTCATGCAGATGGTATCGTTACGGTCAACAACAAGGATTTTCCACGTCACACGCTGGCAGAAGAAGGGATGGAACGCCTTACCCCAGATGGGTTGCTTTATGAGCTATGGTTGAAGGATGCGGTTGGGCTTGAACAGTTGGGCGTGCAAGTTTTGGCCACAGCAAACCATATGTCTGGTGGGGGCTGGACTATGCGGAGCTTATTTAAAAAAGCGCGTTTGCCGCGCCTTGCAAAAGCTTTGGAGCAAACCGCCTAACGGGGAGTGCTTCGTAATGTGCTTTGGCGCGCAATCAGCGCTTTGCCCATCGGTCTTCAAGTCGTTCAAGGGCTGCAATACGATCAGCTGTCTGTGGATGACTCATCAACCAAGCCGGAGAGAGGCCTGCACGGCCATGGGTTAGTTTCTCGAGCTTTTCAAACAGTGATTTTTGTGCAGTTAATCCATAGCCTGCTTTGGATAAAAGGGCGGCGGCATATTCATCTGCTTCGTACTCGTCTTCACGTGAAAGGCGTGCTGCAATCAGCTTGGTCAGGAAATTTGCAATCCAAGGGCCAATAACCGGAATGTAACGGCCTAAGATCATCATCAACACGGTGCGCAGCGCGTTTTGGCCTGAGAAATCGATCATGCGCTTTTTTGCATGCCCCAAGGCCACATGGCCAAGCTCATGAGCGATAACGCTACCCAACTCTTCTGCAGAAATATCCCCTGCGCGGTAAGCATTGTAAAACCCGCGCGTGATGAAGATCCGTCCGTCTGGCGCAGCCAGACCATTGATGGGATCAATTTCGTAGATGAAAACTGGAATTCGTTTGACTTCAAGCGCGGCAGCAAGACGGTCTGTGATCTGTTTGAGCTTTACATCAGCGAGTTCTGTTGATTTCTGATCCAGTTCACGGTGTGTCCGCCAGATAGAAACCCGGTACATGATCAAGCCGTACAGGATCGCGGCGACAATGGGAAGAATACGCAACATAGTCTAGATATGAGGGAGCAAGCAAAGATGTGCAATGGTAAGGGGATTTTCTGTGCTCTGGGAGCGCTCCCGCCTGAGCTTGGCACCATCTGCGATGGCCCCGCCCAGTTGGGCGTGGCGCTGTGCTTTCGCACAGCGCAAAGGCGCGTGAGGAAAGGTGACGCCCTAGCGGCCTAAATGTTTCATGCCTGTTTCCAGACCTGCAAGTGTCATCGGAACCATGTGTCCATCAAAAATTTCGCGGATCATGGCAATGGAGTGAGTGTAATCCCAGTGGTTTTGCGGCACTGGATTAATCCAGAGATGATGCGGCCATTGCGTGCGCGCACGTTCCAGCCAGACTTGTCCGGCTTCTTCGTTCCAGTGTTCGTTTGCGCCACCCGGGTAGGCGATTTCGTAAGGGGACATAGAGGCGTCCCCAACAAAGATACATTTGTAGTCAGGACCATAGGTGCGTAAAATCTCATGGGTTGAAAGTTGTGCATCCCAGCGACGCTTGTTGTTACGCCATACGCCTTCGTAGAGGCAATTGTGAAAGTAGAAATATTCTAGATTCTTAAATTCACTACGGGCCGCCGAAAACAATTCTTCTACCACTTTGATGTGAGAGTCCATAGAACCGCCGACATCTAGAAACAATAGAACCTTTGCCGCGTTACGCCGCTCGGGGCGTATTTTGACATCAAGATACCCCTGTTCTGCTGTTGCGCGAATGGTGCCATCCAGATCAAGTTCATCCTGCGCACCATCACGCACCCAATGGCGCAGTCTTTTCAGGGCAACTTTGATATTACGGGTGCCAAGTTCGATATCACCGTCCAAGTTTTTGAATTCGCGTTTATCCCATACTTTTGTAGCACGCCGATGCCGACTTTTGTCTTGTCCGATACGGACGCCTTTGGGATTGTAGCCATGAGCACCGAAGGGGGAAGTGCCAGCTGTACCGATCCATTTGTTGCCGCCTTGATGGCGACCTTCTTGTTCTTGAAGGCGCTTTTTCAAGGTCTCCATTAGTTTTTCAAAGCCACCAAGCGATTCAATTTCCTCTTGTTCTTCGGAAGTTAGATGTTTCTCCGCCATTTTTCGCAACCACTCTTCAGGGAGTTCGAGGGTTTGCATTACGGTATCATCTGTTAGGTGCTCTAAGCCCTTGAAGGCGGAAGAAAATGCGCGATCGAAGCGATCGATGAAGCGTTCATCTTTGACCATTGCAGTTCGCGCTA
Source organism: Epibacterium ulvae (assembly GCF_900102795.1). GTDB lineage: Bacteria > Pseudomonadota > Alphaproteobacteria > Rhodobacterales > Rhodobacteraceae > Epibacterium > Epibacterium ulvae. Next base: position 35,025 of record NZ_FMWG01000018.1, read on the forward strand.
GATAGTAGAACCCATCAAGATCATATGTGACAATTCCGGTTTTGAGTGCTTCAAGAAAGGTGAGATATTCCCGCAATGAAACGGGAATGCCTTCGGCGCGAAGCTGTTCAAAAAAGGGCTGAAACACATAAAACTCCGTGTTGGGATCAAAGCACCAGACGATGGGTAATAATTGTAGCGATCAGGCCAAATACACCAAAAATCATGGCGTAAATGACGCCATACTGCAGCATATCAAGACGATTGCCGCCGCGCTTTTTGGCTTGGAACGGGCCTAAGCATAAGCCGATAAGAACGCCTGCGATTACGAGCATAGTGTGTGCCTTTTTTTACCGTGTCGGGCTGAGGTAGCTTGAGATAAGTATACTGTCCAGTGGGCTAGCGTCCGCGACGGGCCATAAAGGCCAAGCGTTCAAACAGGTGCACGTCTTGTTCGTTTTTCAACAGTGCACCATGAAGCTGCGGCAAAGCGTTGGCCCCCTCGCGTTTGAGGTCTTCGGGGCTTAGGTCTTCGGCCAGAAGAAGTTTGAGCCAATCCAGAACCTCTGAGGTGGAGGGCTTTTTCTTTAATCCTTGAGTTTCGCGAATTTCATAAAATTGCGTGAGCGCGGCGGTTAAAAGCGTCTCTTTTATCTCTGGATGGTGGACCTTGACGATTTCTTTCATCGTCTCTGCGTCTGGGAAGCGAATGTAGTGAAAGAAACACCGTCGTAGGAACGCGTCAGGCAGTTCTTTTTCATTGTTTGATGTGATGATGATAATCGGGCGCTCTTTGGCGCGGATGGTCTGCCCTGTCTCGTAGACGTGGAATTCCATTTTATCGAGCTCTTGCAGCAAGTCGTTTGGAAACTCGATGTCGGCTTTATCGATCTCATCAATCAACAAGACGACTTTCTCATCTGCGGCGAAGGCCTCCCAGAGTTTTCCTTTCTTGATGTAGTTCCCCACATCTTCAACACGTGCATCACCAAGTTGACTGTCGCGCAATCGGCTGACCGCATCATATTCATACAGACCTTGCTGTGCGCGTGTGGTGGATTTGACGTTCCATTCAATCATGCGCAAACCGAGGCTGGCCGAGACTTGGCGCGCCAGCTCGGTTTTTCCGGTTCCGGGTTCACCTTTCACCAAAAGTGGCCGTTGCAACGTCACTGCGGCATTTACTGCAATTTTTAAGTCATCCGTGGCGATGTAGTCTTTAGTGCCTTGAAAATTCATAAAAATACACCTTTTCACTTGCTGTTAACGATGACTTGTGGTCGTAAGGCCTGTTTTAACCTTACGTTGTTAGTATTGTGTAGTGACAATCGGCTGCCTAGAAGCTAAACGCAGTGATAGGAAAGCCATATGTTTGTAAATGTACAGAGCAAACGAAATAATATGGGCCAGACTGAGAGAGCGAATATGAAGCAGGATACACTTCTGCCCGAAGATTATCGCCCAAGCGATGATGAGCCTTTTATGAACGAAAGGCAGCAAGAATATTTTCGTCAAAAGCTGTTGAACTGGAAGATGGAATTGCTCGCGGGCAGCAAAGATACCATTGAAGGCTTGCAAGACAGCACCCGCAATATTCCTGATGTTGCAGATCGTGCGAGCGAGGAAACAGATCGCGCTTTGGAACTGCGTACGCGGGACCGGCAGCGCAAATTGGTTTCTAAGATCGATTCGGCATTGCGGCGCCTTGATGAAGGTGAATACGGGTATTGTGACGTGACCGGAGAACCGATCTCCCTGAAGCGTCTGGATGCGCGTCCAATTGCAACCATGAGCCTTGAAGCACAAGAGCGCCATGAGCGCCGCGAAAAGGTTCATCGCGACGACTGATTCGTGTAAACACGATAATTAAAAGGTGCCTTTGCTTTGCGAGGGCACCTTTTGTGCGTTTTTTGCGAGATTTTACATGTCCATAGAAAACCAATCTGTTCTGATCGTTGGTGCGGGGATAGGGGGGCTTGCGGCGGCAATAGCGCTGGCGCAACGCGGTGCGGCGGTGACGGTTTTGGAGCAGGCCGCTGAGATTTCAGAGGTTGGCGCAGGATTGCAAATTACCCCCAATGGGGGAGCTGTTTTACGCGCTTTTGGGCTTGCAGATGATTTGGCTTGGCGGTCGATGAGATCTACAGGCGTTGTTTTGCGTCATCATTCAAAAGGCCGCGAAATCGCACATCTTGATTTTGAGCAATATGCACCGGATTTACGGTTTTACTTTGTCCACCGAGCTGATCTGATCGCATTATTGCAGGAAACGGCACAGGCCCTTGGGGTGCGCCTGTTGTTAAATAAGCATGTGATCGGTGTAGAAGCTGATCAAGACCCCAGTATCAGTCTCGCGCGTGGTGCTGATATCGACGCTGATATCGTGCTGGGGGCAGATGGCCTTCATTCGCAAGTGTTTAAAGCGTTAAATGAGGCTTCTGATCCGTTTTTCACGGGTCAAGTTGCATGGCGTGCGATTGTTCCCAATAGTATGGGGTTAAGATCCCAAGCACAGGTATTTATGGGGCCGGGCCGTCATCTGGTTGCCTATCCTTTGCGTGACGGCAGTATGGTCAATCTTGTTGCTGTGATGGAGCGCAAAGCCTGGGCTGAAGAAGGTTGGTCGACCGGAGGCGATGCGGATGAGCTGCGCCACGCGTTTTCGATGTTTGGTGGCGATGTGCGCGGATTGCTCTCTTCGGTTGAAGATGTCGCGCTTTGGGGTTTGTTCCGTCATGAGGTCGCTCGGCATTGGTGCAAAGGACGTGTTGGGCTTTTGGGAGACGCGGCGCATCCCACTTTGCCGTTTATGGCACAGGGGGCAAATTTGGCGCTGGAAGATGCCTGGGAGCTTGCACAATGTTTGGATGCAGCTGTGACACCAGAAGAAGGGCTCAAGACCTATGAAGGTTTGAGACGACCGCGTGTAGAGCGGGTTGTGGCGGCGGCAAATGGAAATGCATGGAAGTTTCACTTAAAGCGCCCCTTTGCGGCACCTGCGCATTTTGCATTGTCCTGTCTATCGAAATACCGCCCGGAAAAATTGGCGCGCCAATTTGACTGGATTTACAGACACAATGAAATGCTATCAGATCCCCGACGCCAATGAGGACACAGGCAAAGGCTCCCGCCCGTTTATTGCGCGCATAGCTGTACGCGGTAAACCGTTAGGCTAGGCGCCATGCCTCAGGCATGGCGCGGTGGTGTCAGAGATCAAGGTCCACCCAGACCGGGACGTGGTCAGATGGTTTTTCGCGGCCACGCACCTCTTTGTCGATTTGGCAATCACGAAGAAGATCTGCAGCTTGTGGGCTGAGTAGGAAATGATCAATGCGAATGCCATCATCCCGGTTCCATGCCCCCGCTTGATAGTCCCAGAAGGAATATTGACCAGGAGCTGAATTGCGCGCGCGAAAGGCATCCGTAAGCCCCAGATTAAGCAGGCGCTGGTAGGCGGCACGGCTTTCTGGACGATGCAAAGCGTCCTCCAGCCAAGCCTCTGGGCGACGGGCATCTTCGGCCTGTGGAATGATATTATAGTCGCCGGCCATCAAAAAAGGCGTTTCGCTGGCCAGTAGGGCTTCAGCGCGGGCTTGAAGACGGGCCATCCAGCGCATTTTGTAGTCATATTTTCCACCCGCAACAGGTGTGCCGTCTGCATTCAATTCAACAGGATTGCCATTGGGCAGATACAGCCCACAGATACGAATGGCCTGTTTGCCGACCACGGTTGCCTCGATCCAGCGGGCTTGTACATCTTCGTCGTCACCGGGCAGGCCACGGTGCACATCTTCCAGCGGGAGTTTCGAAAGGATCGCGACTCCGTTGAAACTTTTTTGCCCATGGGTTTCCAGATTGTAGCCGCGTTCTTCGATGATTTCGCGCGGGAACGCTTCATCGACAGATTTGATTTCTTGCAACACAGCTACATCAGGTTGCGCTTCATCAAGCCATGCGGGCAGGGCCTGCGCACGGGCTTTGATGCCATTGATGTTAAATGTAGCAATTTTCATGCGCGAGGCCTCCGGGCTGTGATCTGGATGATCTATCGCCCAGAGCTGCAGGCAGGGCAAGAGTGGCTTACATCGAAAATGACGTGCCGCAACCACAGCTGGCAGTGGCGTTTGGATTGTCGATGGTAAAGCGCGCGCCGATCAGCTCTTCGGTGAAATCAATAACCGCGTTTTCCAGAAAGGGCAGGGAAATGCTATCAACGACAACTTTTTCGCCGTTGCCTTCGAGGATGAGATCATCGTCTTTGGGAGCATCCAGCGCAATTTCATACTGAAAACCAGAGCAGCCGCCGCCTTCTACAGCAATCCGTAAGGCTTGGCCTTGCGTGGCTGCACCAATTTCTGAAAGGCGCGCAAAGGCGCGTTCGGTGACTTTTGGGGGCAGTTGCATGAGCTCTCTCCAATGCCATGTTGCAGCCGAACTCATTATATAGAAAGGTGAAAGGCAAGCGACAAGATTTGCGCAAGGAAAAGATTAATTATGACGGCCCCATTTGCCACCCAACCGGCCCGCAGTCGTGGTCGTCAGGTGTTTGAAGAAGAGAGTAGTTTTCGCTCTCCATTTCAGCGTGATCGAGATCGAATTATTCATGCAAGTGCATTTCGACGGTTGAAGCATAAGACGCAGGTTTTTGTTGAGCACGAGGGAGACAACTACCGCACGCGACTGACCCATTCGATTGAAGTGGCGCAGGTCGGGCGAACAATCGCAGGGGCTTTGGGGTTGAACCAAGAGCTGACAGAGGCTGTCGCGCTTGCCCACGACCTTGGGCATACGCCCTTTGGACATACTGGCGAAGATGCGCTGCATGCGCTGATGGCGCCTTATGGCGGGTTTGATCACAACGCGCAGGCCATTCGGATTGTCACCAGTTTAGAACGGCATTACGCCGAATTTGACGGGCTGAATTTGACATGGGAAACCTTGGAGGCAATCGCCAAACACAATGGTCCCGTCACGGGGGAGTTGCCTTGGGCCCTTGCGGCCTGCAATACTCAGGTTGACCTCGAGCTTTATACGCATGCCAGTGCCGAAGCGCAGGTTGCGGCGCTATCCGACGATATCGCCTACAACAATCATGATTTGCATGATGGCCTGCGCGCTGGTTTGTTCAGTGATGAAGACATTTGCGCACTACCTATCGTGGGGCAGGCTTATGCAGCCGTGGATCGCCTGTACCCGCGACTGGATGCCAGTCGCCGTCGGCATGAAGCATTGCGGCGTGTGTTTGGGGTGATGGTATCCGACGTGATTGATACGGCACGCCAAAAGCTTGCGGAGAGCGGCGTCACTCGTGTCGAAGAGGTGCGGGCGCTTGGCTATCCCGTTGTTGTCTTTTCAGATGAACTGTGGCGCGACCTTAAAGAGATCCGCGCGTTTTTGTTTCGTCAGATGTATCGTGCGCCTTCTGTGATGGATGTGCGTGCACGTGTTGCCAAAGTGGTCGAAGATCTGTTCCCTTATTATTTAGAAAATACACTACAGATGCCGCAACGTTGGCACGCAGATATCAATGCCGCACAAGGAGAAACTGCGCGAGCGCGTATCGTTTCAGATTACATTGCAGGGATGACAGATCGATTTGCATTGCAGCTCCATGCAGATCTTTTGGGAGAGTAGGTGCGCGAAAGAGCAAATAGAATGCGTAGATGCTGTGGTCTGGTTTGTGGTGACAGCTGGCTCTATCGCAATGGATCGTTTTCGGGTAAATTGAGACGCTACGTACCACTCTGTTAATCTGCGTCGAGGCCCCTGATGGACCAGCCAACATCAAGATATTGGACTGTCAACTTCCAAGACAGCCCTGATATGTTGGCAATCCGGGCTGACAGGAGCCGCCGCGAAGCGCATATTGCTTATGTACGTGCCCATCCTGAATTGGATATCGGCGGAGAGATGGCCATGTCTCCGATGCAGGATTTTGTTGGCGCAATCTGGTATGTCCATGCTGATAGTGAAGACGCTGTTGAACAACTGGTTGTGAAAGATCCGTTTTATGTCCGCTCCCTGCGTCAATACGAAATCAAAGCAGCTGATCTGCAATGTTCTGTCAGGGGCATGATCGCCTGATCAACGCGATAAGCTTGCACTGAAAGGTTGACCCTCGCGCAGGGCGTCGCTATCCGCTGGTCCTGAACCAAAGGGACGCCTGACATGAACCTCTTTACCGATATCCATACACTTGTTGTCGATAGCCTTGTTGCACTGGTTGCAGAAGGAATTTTGCCCGAAGGGCTCGATTTTGCAAATGTGGCGGTAGAACCTCCGCGAGATGCGGCGCACGGGGACATGGCGACCAATGCGGCGATGGTTTTGGCCAAACCTGCTAAGATGAAACCACGCGATATTGCGACGGCACTGGCGGATAAACTTGCTGCGGACCCACGTGTAACGGGAGCGGAGGTCGCGGGGCCAGGTTTCTTAAACGTGCGGCTTGAAGCTTCTGTTTGGCAAGATGTTCTGGGCAAAGCACTAGCAGCTAGCAGTAATTTTGGCCGTTCCGATCTGGGAGCCGGTAAACGGGTGAATGTAGAATATGTCTCTGCAAACCCAACAGGCCCTTTACACGTAGGACACACCCGAGGCGCAGTTTTTGGTGATGCGCTATCCAGCCTGCTGGATTTTGTGGGCTACGATGTCACACGGGAGTACTATATCAACGATGGCGGCGCGCAGGTCGATGTGCTCGCTCGCTCTTGTTATCTGCGGTATTTGGAGGCGCATGGCCAATCGGTTGAATTTCCCGATGGAACCTATCCTGCAGACTACCTGAAGCCCGTCGGTGAGGCACTGAAAGAAAAATACGGCGATCAATATGTTGGTCAGCCTGAAGAGGCGTGGCTGGTCGAATTCCGAGTGTTTGCGACCGAGGCGATGATGGATCTGATCCGTGAAGATCTTGCGCTGTTGAACATCGAGATGGATCATTTCTTCTCTGAGAAATCTCTTTATGGCACGGGTAAGATTGAAGACGCGCTAAAACGTCTGGATGGCAAAGGTTTAATCTATCGCGGTGTACTCGAACCACCAAAGGGCAAAAAGCCCGATGATTGGGAGCCGCGTGAGCAGACGCTGTTTAAATCCACAGATCATGGCGACGATGTGGATCGTGCGGTGCAGAAGTCTGATGGCTCATGGACCTATTTTGCGCCAGACATTGCTTATCATAATGATAAGATTGAACGTGGCTTCGACGGTCTGATCAACATCTTTGGCGCGGATCACGGCGGGTATGTAAAGCGGATGAAAGCAGCTGTCTCTGCGCTTTCTGATGGCAAAGTGCCATTGGATATCAAGCTTTGCCAGCTTGTAAAGTTGTTCAAAGACGGGGCAGAGTTCAAAATGTCCAAACGGGCAGGGACTTTTGTGACCCTTCGTGATGTGGTTGACGCTGTGGGCGCAGATGTGACCCGTTTTATGCTGCTGACACGTAAGAACGATCAGGGTTTTGATTTTGACCTTGATAAAGCGTTGGAGCAGTCAAAGGACAATCCCGTCTTTTATGTGCAATATGCGAATGCGCGTATTTGCTCGACATTACGTAAAGCGGCAGCACAGGGGATTGAGGCAACTGAGGGTGCGCTTGCCGCTGCGGATTTGAGTCTGCTGTCTCATGACGCCCAACTGACTGTTGCACGCAAGGTTGCTGAATGGCCGCGTTTGGTTGAAATCGCGGCGCGCAGCAATGAACCCCATCGTGTTGCGTTCTACCTTTATGATCTCGCATCAGAATTGCACGGTCTATATCACCTTGGCAAAACGGACGAGAGTTTACGTTTTGTTAACGAGAGCAGCCAATCGGCAACACATGCAAATTTGGCGCTCGCCAAGGCTGTTTCCGTTGTCATTTCAGCCGGTCTTGGTATTCTTGGCGTCAAACCAGCGGAAGAAATGCGGTAAGTCGGTAAGACTTTCCTAAGCATTCGTACTTAACGCTGGATTGAGGCAGAGTTAGTGGATCCCATGAGAAACCACGCTTCGGCGTGATCCTTGGGCGGTGAGGCGGATATGACGTTTTTTACGCAGGCGGGTAAAAACCCGACCTCTTCAGAAAGTGGTTTCCGGCAAGGGGATGCTGCAGCAGGGCTGCAATCTGGACAGACACAGGTCTACAGTGGCCCTGGTACTGAGACTTATGCGCAATCTGCGTATAGCAGTGATTTGCCTTATTCCGCATCACCAGACGATTTTCAGCAAAGCCAAGGCTACCAACCTCCGGCTCCTGGGCGAGATTGGACAAAATCGCTAGGGATCGTTGGCGGAATCGCATCGCTCGCTCTTGTCGTTGGCCTTGGGGTATGGGGATATAAATTGATCGTTCGCGATGTGAGCGGCGTTCCGGTGGTGCGTGCCATTGAAGGCCCCATGCGAATTGCACCCGAGACGCCGGGTGGACAACAAGCTAATAATCAGGGGTTGGCTGTGAATGCAGTCGCTGCCTTCGGTTCTGCAGAAGAGCCAGCAGATCGTCTGACACTTGCTCCAGAGGCGATTGAGCTGACTGAAGATGACAAGACATTTGCGGAATTGCGTCAGGTTGAAACGCTCGCCACGCCGCAAACGCTAGAGCTTGAGACAGCACAAGTACGCCAAGAACCCGAGGCCGTGCGTCTCACTGAAGGGTTCCGGAATGGTGATATTGATTCTTTGGTCGCTGAAATTGCACAGGAGAGCGGTGTTTTCGCCACTGAAACCCGTGTTGCTGCTCTTGTTCCTGCGCAGATCAACGATTCGCCTTTACGTGATATCGAACCTGTGATTGCAACCGTACCGCTAGATGCTCCAGGAGTTCGGGTATCATTGCGTCCGAATCTACGCCCAGCAGGTTTGTTGCGGAGTGCTAATGCTGTGCAGCCACAGCCCGTGTCTGCGATTGCGGCGACCGCGCTTGATGTAGATCCTAATAGCCTACCGGTTGGAACACGGCTCGCGCAGATTGGCGCACATGCGAGTGAAGATATTGCGCACGCGGAATGGGTTCGGATTTCTGGAAAGTTCCAAGACTATTTCGCGGGCAAACAGCGGGTGATTCAACGCACCGAAAAAGGTGGACGCCCTGTTTATCGTCTGCGTGTCATGGGGTTCGCAGACCTTTCAGATGCACGTCGGTTCTGTTCATTGTTAGTGAGCGGAAACGAAGCCTGTATCCCGGCCACTACACGGTGATACAATATTCAGCCTGTATTCTGGATGCAGAAGGGGGACGCCTGACTGCCGATGAAAAAGTGCTTTTTTCTGAAACCCGCCCGATGGGTTTCATCCTTTTTGCGCGAAACATTGAAACGGCTGATCAGGTACAAGCGCTTTGTGATGAATTTCGCGAAGCCGCAGGCGAAGAATGCTTAATCACTATTGATCAAGAGGGGGGCCGCGTTCAGCGGCTGCGTGAACCTTTGGCACGCAACTGGCGCGCCCCTTTGGATCATGTATCCCAGGCGGGGCAAAACGCCACACGCGCAATGTATCTGCGCTATGCATTGATTGCAGATGAGCTGAGAAAGCTGGGTTTGAATAGCAATTGCGCACCTGTTGCGGATCTTGCAACATCACAAACACATCCATTTTTGAGGAATCGCTGTTATGCTGAGGACCTCAATTCCGTTGTTGAAATAGCGATGGCTGTGGCTCAAGCTCATCTCGATGGTGGTGTTTTGCCTGTGTTAAAGCATATCCCGGGGCATGGTCGCGCGACCATGGACAGCCACAAAGAGCTGCCACATGTTACGACCTCACGCGATGTTCTGGAGGAAACTGATTTTGAGGCCTTTCGAAGGCTCAAAAACCTTCCGGTGGGGATGTCCGCGCATATTGTTTTTGAACAGATCGACAGTCTACCTGCAACGCTTTCCCCTAAAATGGTGCAAATGATCCGTGAGGAAATCGGTTTTGATGGGTTGCTCATGACCGATGACATCTCGATGAAAGCCCTCTCCGGTATGCCTGTTGATGTGGCAAAAGCTGCGTTGAAAGCAGGATGCGATGTAGCTTTGTATTGTAATGCAAGCTTTGAAGATCGGGTCGCTGTGGCACATGCAGTTGGGCCATTGTCTGATCAGGCTGAAACCCGCAGGGTTCGTGCGTTTGAGCGTCTTAAACCAGCAGTCTCACTTGACATTCCAGCCATAGAAGACGAACTATCCGCTCTCATGAGCGGACACGTATATGGCTGAAATATCGCTTTTTCCAACTGAAGATCAGTCGGTCGAAGACCGTTTGGCGGCTGAGGCATTGATTGTAGATGTCGACGGGTTTGAAGGCCCGCTCGATGTGCTCTTGATGCTATCGCGCACCCAAAAGGTGGATCTACGCAAGATTTCTGTTTTACAGCTTGCGCGTCAATATTTGACTTTTGTTGAACGTGCCAAAGAGCTGCGCATTGAGCTTGCGGCGGATTACCTTGTAATGGCGGCATGGCTTGCGTTTTTGAAATCACGGCTCTTGTTGCCGCCGGACCCCACAGAAGAGGGGCCTTCGGGGGAAGAGCTGGCAGCTCACTTGGCCTTCCAACTGGAACGCTTGCAGGCGATGCGGGATGCGGCTGCGCGCCTGCTGGCGCGTGATCAGCTGGGGCGGGACTTTTTCGCCCGTGGTTACACTGAAACTGTAACGCGTGTTCGGTCTGTAAATTACTCTGCGAACCTTTTGGACCTGATGCAGGCCTATGCGCGTATCCGCACAAAAGAAGAATTTCGCCCTTTTGTGATGGATCGCGAGTCGATTTTCACGATGGAGGAAGCGCTTGAGCGAATGCGCGGTTTGCTTGGCTTTGCAGGCAGTTGGACGGATATGATGAATTATCTGCCGATTGAATGGCAAGGAGAAGCAGAAAAACGCCGGTCAGCTACGGCAGCAACTTTTGCGGCGGCCCTCCAGCTTGCCAAAGAAGGCAAGCTGGAACTTCGTCAGAACGAAACTTTCGCGCCCATTCAAATGCGCAGTCGCAGTGAGGAAGAATGATGGAGCCTGAGATTGAGCAAGACCGTGCCAATGACGCTCTAGAGGCAGAGACCCTATTTGATGCGCCCACTATGGCTGAACAGGAGAGAATGGTCGAAGCTGTCCTGTTTGCCAGCAAAGAACCTGTAACTATTCGCGAACTGATGTCACGTCTGCCCAAAGGATGCGATGCGTTGCAAGCTGTTGAGCAACTGCGGAATCGCTATGAGGGTCGTGGTGTACGAGTTGTGCAGGTTGGACCGGCCTATGCTATTCGGACAGCACCGGATCTGGCGCATATCATGCAAAAAGAGACAGTGGAAAACCGCAAACTGTCTCGGGCCGCGATCGAAACATTGGCGATTGTAGCCTATCATCAGCCTGTGACACGGGCCGAGATTGAAGAAATTCGTGGTGTCTCTGTGTCGCGTGGGACGATTGATCAATTGTTAGAACTGGACTGGATTCGATTGGGTCGTCGTAAGATGACACCGGGTCGTCCGGTTACGTTTGTTGTTACACCGACTTTCCTTGATCAATTTGGTTTGGAAAGTGCCAGAGATTTACCGGGATTGAAAGAGTTGAGAGGCGCAGGCTTACTGGAAAATCGCCCGCCTTCTGGTCTGTTTGGTGGGGATGAGACGGCAGAAGAACAAGCGGAGCTTTTTGAAGACGCAGATCCTGCACAGACGTCTGGTTAACAACAAAAGTGCAACGCGCCCTAAGACTGCCTCACTTCAATGCTATGATATGTGGCGGAACTTGAGAGGGCTGTGGCATGAACGCAAACTGGCTTATCAATATGATACTGCGCCGACTGGTTGGTCGTGCAGTCAATGCAGGTATTAATGCGGGTTTCAGAGCCCTGCGACAGAAAAAACGATCTCACCCTGATTTAGACGATATTGAGCGTGCCCGCTTAAGGGCATCACGTCGGGCGCGGCGCACAAAGAGAGATTCGTAAGATTTCAAGCAAGCTATAACACGTTAAGCTTAGGCAGGCTGCGCCCACATTCAGCTGGGTGTTTTGAAATGCTTCGACAATTTCAACCCTTGCCCCTGATAGTTTGAGGCGATGCCCGCGCCATAAAGCTGCTGCGGGATTTCAGCCATCTTCTCATAAACGAGGCGGCCAACGATTTGCCCGTGTTCCAGCACAAAGGGAGCTTCATGACAGCGCACTTCCAACACCCCGCGTGATCCAGCCCCTCCGGCTTCGGTATTGCCAAACCCTGGATCAAAGAAACCTGCATAATGGACCCGGAACTCTCCGACCATTGCCAGATAGGGGGCCATTTCCGCAGCATATGCGGGAGGGATGTGAACGGCCTCTCGACTGACGAGGATATAAAATGCGCCGGGGTCCAGAATAATACGGCCAGAGCGGCTGCGCACCTCTTCCCAGAAGTCACGTGGATCATAGGCCCCGATACGATCTAGGTCGATCACACCTGTATGAGGTTTGGCGCGATACCCTACAAGGTCTGTGCCGGGAAGTTGCAGGTCGACCGAAAAGCCCAATCCGTCTTCGATAACAGCAGGACCATCGACAAGCGCTGTATCGCTGTGGAGCTGACGTAACGCTGTGTCATCCAGAACCGCCTGCCCAGTGCGAAACCTGATTTGATTCAGCCGCATTCCTGGGCGCACGAGTACGGAGAAAGAGCGTGGGCAAATTTCTGCATAAAGAGGTCCATTGTATCCAGCTTTGATGCGGTCAAATTCTTCGCCACCATCGGTAATCGTCCGTGTAAGCAAATCAAGTCGACCGGTTGAGCTTTTTGCGTTTGCGACGGCAGAGATCGTTTCCGGCAAGTTGAGCGTCTCCATTAAGGGGACGACATAGACACAGCCTTTCTCAAGCACTGCCCCTGCGCTTAGGTCTATGCGGTGCATTTCAAATTCGTCTAATCGTTCCGCCACTGTGCGTTGCTGGCCTGCTAGAAAAGAAGCACGGACGCGGTAGGCGACATGACCAAGGCGCAGATCAAGGCTTGCTGGTTGTATCTGCCCATCCACTGGCGCCATGGCACTTTTAATGATGCCGGATTTCAGCATATTTTCAATGCTTTGGCTTGGTAACACGCCAGTCGTTAAATCCTGCATCTCATCGTCCTTGCGCTCGGTCATATTGTCGGGCTGATACATCTTTATGTGGTAAAACCCAGACTTAAGGTGTTCAGATATCAGATACACAAAACGCCCAGGTGATACCACCCAGGCGTTTTTGCGGGGTTTAATGGTCGGGCTAGCAGGACTCGAACCTGCGACCTTCCGTCCCCCAGACGGACGCGCTACCAGGCTGCGCCATAGCCCGTTGAAGATGCCTTCTAACCGTTTTCTCGGTGGGCACAAGGGAAAAGTGACATTTCCACAATGTCACTTTAAATTATTCTTAGCGCGCAAGGATTTGGCGCAATTCCGTTAGGCTGTTTTGTACAGCTGTCTGATGTTGTGAGGGAATTTGTTTGATTTGCGCGAGACGTGGTAAAATGCCCTGCGGAAGATTAGCAGTAGTGTTTGCATCAAAATCTTCGATCTCAACAACGAGAGGGCGTGGTGGCGTTGACGGTGCCACGCTGACTTCCATGTCAGAGGGGAGTGTTGAGGAGGCGTTTGCGTGCGCAGCTGCCGAGGGAATGGTATCTTCTGTTGGGGCTTCAAACGCGTGTGGAAGTGCTGCCTGATTTGCAGAATCTTCGACAAGGGGTGCGGTTTCTTCTTGTATAGAGGGGAGAACTGAAACAGCCTCAGTCGCCTCAGTCGCCTCAGTCGCCTCAGTCGCCTCAGTCGCCTCAGTCGCCTCAGTCGCCTCAGTCGCCTCAGTCGCCTCAGTCGCCTC
>NZ_FMWG01000005.1 GCF_900102795.1 Epibacterium ulvae
AGTGGCGCGGTTGACGGGGCTCGAACCCGCGACCCCCGGCGTGACAGGCCGGTACTCTAACCAACTGAGCTACAACCGCTTGCTGCTCATCCAGCGTCTCTGCTGAATGTTGCGCTGTAATATGCGCCACCCCGCGCACCGTCAAGCGGTGTTTTCGCATTTTTGTTTTTTTATTCGCCTTTTTTCTACGATGCAGCTCAACCCATTGAGAACGATATGAAAAGCAAGGAAGGTCTCTGATAATTCTGAGGTGACATATTCCGAAGGAAACCAAAGGGGGAAGCTGGGCACCATCAAACATCACCACAGGTAAAACAGATACAATAGCGAAATGTTCTTTGACCGGGGCCCATCACACTATAACGCGAAGTGCCTTAGCTGTACGGAAACAGACTGCTGAGGCGCAAAAGCAAATTGATGCCCAGTTGGATCGCATTGTTCAAAGTGACAGCCCAACAGTGATCAAGGCGAATGAGAAAAAGATCGTCACTCTTGAGACAAGGAAGATCCTGTTAGAAGAAAATCAAGAAAAACCAGCCCGTTCGACACGTGACTTTGACGTCGCGCTAGAACACACCAATCATCCAATCCATCCAAGGCTTTATCCAGCCCCTTACATATTTTGCGGAATAATGGTGGGTCGTGAGAGGCTCGAACTCCCGACATCTTCGGTGTAAACGAAGCGCTCTACCAACTGAGCTAACGACCCGGTGAGCGCGGATTTAAGGAAAACCCACAATGAGCGCAAGAGGAAAAAGAATGTTTTTTGAAAAAACTCATTCACGGCGATCTCAACGGCGTAGCACTGTTTCCGCGCCCGCTTTCAATACATAAACACAGCCCTGTTCATTTGGTAACCTTGCCATCTCGTCTCGGGGCAGACCGCATAAGATCCCCCGAACCACCTGCCCCAAAAGCCCGTGAGCGATGATGACGCTTGGACGCTCTAATTCAGTTAGAAAATCAAACGTGCGATCATAAAGGCTCTGCCACCCCTCCCCATCTGGAGCGGCACAGAACAGATCCAGATGACGCGGGTTTGCTGCATAGATTTCAGGATAATCTCTCTCAACTTCAGGCAATGTCATACCCTGAAATCGCCCTGCCTGCGCCTCGGCTAAACGTTCATCTGTATGAAAGCTACCCCCATCTAATGCAATCTCTGCAGTCGCCTGCGCGCGCCCAAGCGGTGATGCATAGCAAGCCGGGTCATCTGCAAGGATTGATGAAAGTATGCTTTTTTGGGCCTCGGCATGCAAAAGGCCACGCTCAGTGAGCTGCGATTCCAATTGTCCCTGAATACGTCGCTCCGCATTCCATTCCGTCTCACCATGTCTGAGAAACCAGATTGTTGGAAATGATCTCATATTAAGCCGCCTGAAAATTACATATGCTGACTTCCTAGACCATCTATAGCCCTTAAGCCCAGCAATTGTTGTTTTCTTGAAACTCAATCAAAGAACGAAGCAAATAGCATGCTAGTGTTGGTGTGCTTACCAGCCCGTGAAACAGCGGCTAAATATCATCAACGTTCAAATGACTGCCCACATCTAATATTGCACGATAACGAAAAACTACGCAGTTTTTCAATTCATTACATAGAAATTCACACGCCTTCCGGGGGATTCCACACTGGGTCAGATGAGCAGATTCTAGAATCTTTTGCGGCGGATAAAGTGCTTTCTGCGCTAGAGGAAAGGTTTGAGGTTTTGCGTGTGCAAGCGCAAGCTGAGCTCGACAAACGTGATCTATGTTATGACAGAACCTGTTCGCCCTGCGTGGCGCCCGACTTTCATTGGTTCGGACAACGGCCCGCTTGCCATTTTCGTTCGGACCAATCGTCCAACATGGCTCACTTCGTTGCACAATCTATCAGGGATTAATTCGCCACCGTTGGCGCCAAGAGCACCAATATCGAGCGATGGGTCACCCCAGGAAAACGGATATTGCGAAAGCCTCAACGGTCGGATGCGAGATGAACGGCTTAACGGAGAGATTTTCTACAGCTTGTACGAGGCCCAAATTCTGATCGAATAATGGACAACACCAAGAGGCACCACAGTGCCTTGGGCGATCGCCCACGAGCCCCGGAAATCATCATCCCAATGGATCAAAGAGAGGCCAACGATGCACTAAAATCAAACTGGAGCAATCAGATGTGGCCCCTCAGTTGGTCTCTCTTTGATCCGGGATTAAACGAACTTTCGGAACAATTTGGTACGGTCAAATGCAGCTTCTAGCGCGTCTGTCCGCGCCTCCACGGTGTCCCATAGTTGTTCCTGCGCACGGGCAATTGCACATTCCAGAAGCACCAAGATAGAAGCCATTGAGTCCCATGCAGACGGAGCTGCAATCCGAGAACTGAAAGTGAGTTTTGCGATATTATGAATGGGAGAGCGCCATTGATCGGTAAACAGTATCACCTCTGCGCCCTGCTCATAACACATCTGCCCCATAGCGAGCGTCGTGTTCTCATATCGCCGGACATCCAGAACAATCAGGATGTCGCCTTTTTTTATATCCAACAGATCATGTGGCCAAGACGCGGTCATTGGTAAGAGGCGCACATTCGGGCGGATCATTTGTAGGTGAAGA
Source organism: Epibacterium ulvae (assembly GCF_900102795.1). Classification (GTDB taxonomy): domain Bacteria; phylum Pseudomonadota; class Alphaproteobacteria; order Rhodobacterales; family Rhodobacteraceae; genus Epibacterium; species Epibacterium ulvae. The sequence continues at coordinate 2,596 of NZ_FMWG01000005.1, forward strand.
TAGAGGTATTGAGCGAGCGTGCTTGTGATACGGCCTCCAGCGACAAATACCGTGCGATTGGCGTCGCAAACTAGATCGCATAGGCTGTCAAATTCATCAGGATCTATGTCATCCAGCGTACGCTTTTGGTTTTCCAGTACCTGTCGAGAATAGCGATTTAGAATATGCTCTTCGGGCAGATCAGTTTTCCACATATCCCGTTTTGCGATGGGATCGGAGATCATTTCTTTTAGCTCGCCTCTCAGTGCGACTTGAAACTGCGCATACCCCTCTACACCGACTTTTTGCAACATCCGCGTGATCGTGGTTGTCGAGACCGACGCCTTGGCTGCCAGTTCGGTGATACTGCCCAAACCAGCAATGGGATAATCATCCAAAAGAAACCCAATCAATTGACGCTCTGACGGTGTCATTTTGTCTCGTGCGGCCAGAATTTTGTCAGAAATCGTCATAGAAAGCCTCTTTTCTAAGTGTTTGCACAGAAAATCACAAAACAAGGTGGGATGAAAATATTCATTCTGAAAAAATATTGACAGAAAAAATTAATGTGGAAATTATTTAACCATGGAATCGCAAACACCATATAATTCTTACGGACCAGTGGCGCGGATCGTACCCATCCCCGAGGGATCGAAAGTATGCGTCGTGTGCGAGCATGCGTCGAACCGAATTCCTAAAAAACTTGGAAGCCTTGGACTGAGCGACACGGCGCTGCTCACTCACATTGCATGGGACCCAGGTGCGTTACCGGTGGCCGAAGCTCTGACTACGCATCTTGCTGGCGGTGCAATTTTTGGCTGCGTCTCCCGGTTGGTCTATGACTGCAATCGTCCTCCGGAAGCGCCAAGTGCAATGCCTGCTAGAAGCGAACAATATGATATCCCTGGCAACTCGTCGCTTAACTCAAAGGCCCGCAATGAACGCACGGAGGCGGTTTATGTCCCCTTCTCAAAATATATTGCTGCTGAGATTGAAAGAGGCGGGCCGACGTTGTCACTTCTGGTAACAATCCATAGCTTCAACCCTGTGTACCACGGCAAACAACGAACAACCGAAGTGGGGCTCTTACACGGCTCTGATGACCGATTTGCTCGTGCGATGATTGAAAACATGTCGACCGACTTCCCCTTCGCAGCTTCGTTGAATGAACCTTATTCGGCCGCCGATGGGGTCGCTCATACGCTTGAGTTGCACGGGGTTAAGAATGGCCTTCTGAACGTCATGATCGAAATTCGCAACGATCTGATTTCCAACGAGAGACAGCAGGCAGAGATGGCAGCCGCGCTTGCGCCGTGGATACAATCTACTCTGGATCAATTCGAGAGCACGCCTGGATGAGAGCTATGCAGGCATATGTGCGTGCGGTCGACGCGATAAATTACCGGATCGGCCGGTTTATGATGTGGGGGCTGTTTGGGTTGATGGGCATCCTTCTTTGGTCCTCGATCTCGAAAACGTTCTTTCTGCCTTCGCTTTGGACGCTGGAACTGGCGCAATTCGCACTTGTAACATACTACCTTTTGGGCGGACCATATTCGATCCAATTGGGGTCAAACGTCCGCATGGATCTGTTTTATGGTAACTGGTCACATCAACGCAAAGCTTGGTTTGATGCCTGCACGGTTCTGTTCCTGATCTTCTATCTTTCTGTTTTGCTCTATGGCAGCCTGAGCTCCACAGCCTATTCACTTGGGTACTGGGGCTCAGAGCCAATAACTTTCTTCACTGGCCTGATAACAGGTGAAGAAGACATCGGGCGCTTGGAGCGGTCCTCTACCGCTTGGCGCCCCGTGATCTGGCCGGTGAAATCTATCATGGCCCTCGGCTTTTTCTTGATGCTGCTGCAGGCGATATCGGAACTGTTCAAAGACATTGCCCGCATTCGAGGTGAAGAAATCGGGAGCCCGCAGCAGTGAGCCAAGAGTATATCGCAATATTCATGTTCGCCACGATGATGGTGATGCTCTTTACCGGACAACGGGTTTTCGGCGCAATTGGTGCTGTTGCCACAATTGCCGCACTGGCGCTTTGGGGAACGGGCGGGCAAGATATACCGTTTTCTGCGACCATGAAACTGATGAAATGGTATCCGCTTCTGACTCTGCCCATGTTCATTTTCATGGGCTATGTCCTCAGCGAAAGCCGTCTTGCGGACGACTTGTACCGTATGTTCCATGTCTGGTTTGGATCGGTGCAGGGTGGACTTGCCATTGGGACGATTGGCTTGATGGTTCTGGTATCGGCTATGAATGGCCTTTCGGTTGCAGGTATGGCCATTGGGGCGACAATTGCGCTGCCCGAATTGCTTCGACGTGGCTATGATAAACTGATGGTGACTGGCGTAATCCAAGCTGGCTCCAGTCTTGGAATTCTCGTGCCGCCCTCTGTGGTTCTGGTGTTATATGCCATGATTGCCCGTCAGCCAGTCGGCCAACTTTGGCTTGCCGGGATAGTCCCTGGCCTGATGATGGCCGCGATGTTTGTATTTTATATCTGGTTGCGTTGCCGTCTTCAGCCAGAGCTTGGCCCGGCGATGCCAAATGCAGGTAATGTGCCGCGTGCCGAAAAACTGAAACTGCTGGGAGCTGGTGCGCTGCCGCTTGCAATTTTTGCCGCCATGATGGTGCCTTTTGTAAACGGTTGGACCTCTTTGGTTGAAAGCTCCGCTGTCGGCGCTGTAACCGCTCTTGTTGCATCTATTCTTAAGGGACGCATGTCTTGGAAGGTCCTTGAGACCTGCACCAAACAAACTCTAGGAATTTCCTGTATGTTCATGTGGATCATACTGGCAGCCCTCGGGTTTGGGGCGGTTTTTGATGGTCTAGGTGCGGTAAAAGCCATCGACAATCTGTTTACCGAGCAAATGGGCCTGAGCCCCTGGATGATCCTTATCCTGATGCAGCTGAGTTTCATCGTAATGGGGACCTTCTTGGATGACACCGCCATGCTGGTCATTGTGGCCCCACTTTATGTGCCGCTGGTCGGCGTTCTTGGGTTTGACTTGATCTGGTACGGGGTACTTTACACAATCACGACACAAATCGCTTATATGACCCCCCCCTTCGGCTATAATCTGTTCCTTATGCGAGCCATGGCCCCGCCGGAGGTGAGCCTTTACGATATCTATCGCTCCATAATCCCATTCGTCGGTGTGATGGTACTTGCCCTCATCTTAATTATGGCATTCCCGCAGATCGCCCTTTGGTTGCCGGAGTATGTCTACGGAAAATAATCAGAATGTCCGGCTAAAGGACATCCTAACCCTTCAGAGAGGAAAGCCACATGACAACCAGACGTAAGTTTCTAACCACCGCTGCCGTGGGCGCAGCGACCGCGCCGTTGGCGACGCCGGCCCTGGCCCAAGGCACCATTAAGTGGCGCATGCAAACCTATGCGGGACCAGCATTGGCCGCCCATGTTATAGATCCTGCAATCGAGATGTTCAATAAAATCGCAGGCGACCGCATGCAGATAGAACTGTTCTATGCGGACCAGCTTGTCCCAACCGGCGAATTGTTCCGCGCGATGCAAAAAGGCACGATCGATGCGGTTCAATCTGACGATGACTCTATGGCATCCCCAACGGATGTGACCGTTTTCGGCGGCTACTTTCCGTTTGCGTCTCGTTACTCGTTGGATGTGCCAGTCCTGTTCAACCAATATGGTCTGAATGAGATCTGGGACGAACAGTATTCCGCAGTGGGCGTCAAGCATATCAGCGCAGGATCATGGGACCCATGCCACTTTGCGACCAAAGACCCAATTAACTCACTTGCGGATCTCAAGGGTAAACGTGTCTTTACCTTCCCGACTGCGGGCCGCTTCCTTAGCCAGTTTGGTGTCGTGCCGGTCACGCTTCCATGGGAAGACATCGAGGTCGCGGTTCAAACCGGTGAGCTTGATGGCATCGCCTGGTCTGGCATCACCGAAGACTACACAGTTGGCTGGGCAGATGTGACCAACTACTTCCTGACCAACAATATCTCCGGTGCTTGGGCGGGATCATTCTTTGCCAATATGGATCGCTGGAACGAACTTCCAGAAGATCTTCAAACGCTGTTCCGCGTTTGTTGTGATCAGTCGCACTACTATCGTCAGTGGTGGTATTGGGGAGGGGAAGCCAACCTGCGCGTCAACGGTACGAAAATGCAACTCACTTCCATTCCTGATGATGAATGGGCACAGGTCGAAAACGCTGCGGTTGCCTTCTGGGATGAGATTGCCGCGGAAGGCCCAATCCAGGCAAAGGTTATTGATATCTTCCGCAAGTACAACGCTGACATGCAGAAGGCCGGTCGGCCTTATCGTTATGGCTAAATAGCAACGAAAGAGCCGAGCGACCCTTTTCGCTCGGCTCCCAATATAACTGGTGCTCTATGACCTTTGATGATCTGAAAAGCCAAATCGAAACAGGCGAAATTGATACGGTTTTGACCTGTCTTGTGGATATGCAAGGACGCTTGATGGGAAAACGCTTCCATGCAGAAGCCTTCCTTGAAATCGCCGATTCCGAAACCCATTGCTGTAACTATCTGCTTGCAACTGACCTAGAGATGGCAACGCCAGATGGGTATGCTTCGACCAGTTGGCAAGGTGGTTACGGTGATTACGTAATGAAGCCAGATCTTTCAACACTACGTCCTGTACCATGGCTTGAAGGTACGGCTTTGGTCCTATGTGATGTCTTGGATCATCATACCCATGCACCTATCCCATTTTCACCGCGTGAACTGCTCAAGGCGCAAGTCACGCGTGCGAAATCCATGGGTTTTGATCCGATCATGGCAACCGAATTGGAATTCTTCCTGTTCGAAGGCACCCACGACCAGATCGCGCAAAATGGTTTTAGATTACAGCCGATCTCAAACTACAACGAAGACTATCATATTTTTCAGACGACCAAAGAAGAGCCGATCATGCGCCCGATCCGCAACCATTTGCGGGCGATGGGTATTCCAGTAGAGGGTTCCAAAGGCGAGGCCGAGGCTGGTCAGGAAGAGCTGAATATCAAATATGCGGATGCTCTAGCGACCGCAGATCACCATACGCTTTCCAAACATGGGATCAAGGAAATTGCCCATTTGAATGGTGCTGCAGCGACATTCTTACCTAAATGGCATCGAGATCGCGTTGGCAGTGCCGCTCACGTGCATCAGTCGCTCTGGCAGGAAGGTACGAATGCGTTTTTTGATCCGGAGCGGCCTCTGGGGAAATCCGATTTGATGGATCACTACATGGCAGGCCTAATCAAATATGCGCCGGACTATACCTATTTCATGGCACCCTATGTAAACAGCTACAAACGCTTCGCTAAAGGAACCTTTGCACCAACTCAAATCGTCTGGTCCGTAGACAATCGCACTGCTGCATTCCGCCTTTGTGGAGACAACACCAAGGCTGTTCGAGTCGAATGCCGGGTGCCCGGATCAGACATGAACCCCTATCTTGCATGCGCCGCGATGTTGGCCGCCGGGCTAAAGGGCATCGAAGAGAAGCTGTCCCTGCAAGAGCCCTTTACGGGCGACGCTTATGAAACTCAAAATTCCAATGAAATCCCCAATACTCTGCGCGATGCCAAAGATTCTTTGAGTGCCTCTGCTATGCTGCGAGAGGCCTTCGGAGACGAGGCCGTCGCCCATTATACGCGTGCCGCTGAGGTCGAAATCGAGGATTTCAACCGTGTTGTCACTGACTATGAAATTGCAAGAGGCTTTGAAAAGGCGTGACTTTACTAAAATGTATCTCCCCTATCGACGGATCGATTTTTGCTGAACGTCCTACACTAAACATGTCTCAGGCGTTAGAATGCGTTGATGGCGCGCGTAGAGCCCAAATCGATTGGGCGAAACGCCCCTTGCAGGAACGGATTGATCTGGTCATGGCTGGGGTCGCTGCCGTTGGCGCCATCAATGACCAGATTGTGCCCGAACTGGCTTGGATGATGGGGCGTCCCGTGCGCTATGGCGGAGAATTTGGTGGCTTTGCAGAGCGAGCAAGCCATATGGCCAAGATTGCCCACCGCAGCCTTGCGAATATCGAGGTGAGCGACGACGCGAGCTTTAAGCGCTATATCAAACGCGTGCCGCATGGGGTCGTCTTTGTGGTCGCCCCCTGGAACTACCCTTACATGACCGCGATCAACTCGGTTGCACCTGCCCTGATTGCTGGCAATGCTGTTGTATTGAAACACGCTACCCAAACCCTGTTGGTGGGCGAACGCATGGCCGAAGCTTTTGCCACTGCAGGCGTGCCGTCTGATGTGTTCCAAAACGTGTTTTTATCCCATGATACGACGAATGATCTGATTGCGAGCAACGCCTTTGACTTTGTGAACTTCACAGGCTCCGTCGGGGGTGGTGCGGCGATGGAAAAGGCCGCAGCGGGCACATTCACCGGTGTCGGCACTGAACTTGGAGGCAAAGATCCAGGTTATGTGATGGAAGACGCAGATCTGGACGCCGCGGTCGATACGTTGATTGACGGCGCAATGTTTAACGCGGGCCAATGTTGCTGCGGGATCGAGCGGATCTATGTGCATGAAAGCCTGTTTGACAATTTCCTAGCCAAAGCCATTGAGACCGTCAAAGCCTATAAGCTTGGCAATCCTCTAGACCGCGAGACCACAATGGGCCCCATGGCAAATGTCCGTTTCGCCGATGAGGTGCGCGCGCAGATCTCCGAAGCGATTGCAGATGGAGCAACCGCCCATATAGACAGCTTTGCTGAGGACGATGGCGGCGCTTATCTGACGCCGCAGATCCTGACCAATGTGACCCATGATATGCGTGTGATGCGCGACGAAAGCTTTGGTCCGGTTGTAGGCATCATGCCTGTTAGCAGTGACGCAGAAGCCATCGCCCTGATGAACGATAGCGAATTTGGCCTAACTGCGAGCCTCTGGACCAGAGATGTGGAACGGGCAATGGCCGTTGGCGATCAGATCGAAACTGGGACGGTCTTTATGAATCGCGCTGATTATCTGGATCCAAGTCTCTGCTGGACCGGCTGTAAAAACACCGGACGGGGCGGTGGCTTATCCGAGATCGGTTATCACAATCTGACCCGTCCAAAATCTTACCATCTTAAAAAGGTGACCTGATGAGCCCGACCGCAAACTTCTCTTATCCGACCTCCATTCGCTTTGGCGCGGGCCGTATCAATGAGCTGGCCGAAGCCTGTGCTTCCGCAGGAATGAAAAAACCTCTGCTTGTCACTGACAAGGGACTTTCAGACCTGCCAATCACGCAACGGGCTCTTGATGTGCTTGAGGCCGCTGGCATGGGGCGCGGGGTGTTTGCTGATGTGGACCCAAACCCCAACGAAAAGAACCTGGAAGCGGGTGTCAAAGCCTTTAAAGAGGGTGGCCACGATGGCGTAGTGGCCTTTGGCGGTGGCTCAGGTCTCGACTTGGGAAAGATGGTTGCCTTTATGGCCGACCAGACACGTCCAATCTGGGATTTCGAAGACGTCGGCGATTGGTGGACACGGGCGGATGCTGACGCGATCTATCCAAATGTTGCCGTGCCAACCACTGCTGGCACCGGTTCTGAAGTGGGTCGCGCCTCGGTCATCACCAACTCGGAAACCGAAGAGAAAAAGATCATTTTCCATCCCAAGGTTCTGCCTTCGTCAGTGATCTGCGATCCTGAACTAACGGTGGGCATGCCAAGCTCCATTACGGCGGGTACGGGACTTGATGCATTTGCGCATTGTGTCGAGGCGTTTTCCAGCCCGCATTATCACCCGATGTCTCAGGGTATTGCACTGGAAGGTATGCGCTTGGTAATCGAAAATTTGCCAATTGCGTATGACGAGCCTACCAAACTTGAGGCTCGCGCGCATATGATGTCGGCTGCCATGATGGGCGCAACGGCTTTTCAGAAAGGCCTTGGCGCAATCCATGCTCTGAGCCATCCAATTGGGGCGATGTATCATACCCATCACGGTACCACTAACGCTGTATGTATGCCGGCGGTACTCCGTCTCAATGCACCGGCCATTCGTGATCGCTTTGATCTTGCAGCGAGCTACCTTGGTATCGAAGGGGGATTCGACGGATTTTGTACCTTTGTGGACGGGTTCAATTCTCGGCTCAAGGTCCCAAAATCACTTGCAGATATGGGAATTGCTAAACCCGACATAGAACGCCTGATAAAAGGCGCGCTGGCAGACCCAAGCTGTGGTGGGAACCCGATTGAATTGAATGAAACCAATTTGAGAGCGCTTTTGGAGCAGATTTCTTAGCCTGAATAACTAACTAAGTACAAAGGTAGAGCTCAGAAGCGGTTACGCTTTGGGCTCGTTCTCGTCGTTGACAGCGTGCAGTATGAAACGCTGTCTGCGATCTCATCCTTTATGGCTTTGTTGGGCACCGTCTAGACTGTCAGATAACCAGAAGAGGAAAGCATAGCGACCCAACAGGGCATCAATCTATTTCTGAACGGTCATAGCCTCTTGTGTGACTTGCGCAGCACGTATTTCTCAAGCTGTGCAGAACGTGGCTTTTGTCATGGTGAATAAACCCGGGCTTGGTTCCAGTTGACAGAGCAGCTGGCCGACATCGCAAGGGATCTGTCCTCTGATTACCGCGAGATCATCCTTAGCAGCACCCATCTGATCTATCGCCTGTCCTAATTCAACTGTACACGCAAACCCCTGCAAGCCGACCGGAGGCTTACGTATGCAGTTGAGGACCACTTCCATTTTCAACACAGGAGACAGACGGTACAAGGGACATTTATTGACCTATACAACCTCTCCCTCCTCTCAATCGCCCATCAACAGGCAAGGCATCCATCTGCACGTTAAAGCCCTGACCATCCTTATGCGCCCAGGCCACCGCCACTTTGCTCCAATGGGATTTCTGACCATCCCCCATCGGACGCACGGTATAGCCCAGCATATAGGGGGTTTTACCGGTATTTACCTTGCGGGTTTGATCTTTGTTCTGCTCATCATTCATATCTCCTCCAATCAATTGCAGTTAACAAATGAGAACATAGGTAGAACAAATACCCACAAACCTACAAGAAAATAGTCCTATTTACATACGCATGTGTGGAAACGGAGACCGGTCAACAAGCGTATCATTCATCTCTCGCACTCCCGTATGAACAACGAAAGCGAGCTCGTATATCAAAGTCGTCGCTTTGCAGAGAGGGCGGAAACCGGAAGTTCGCTGCTCGCGCGAGCCAATCATGCAATGATGTTGGAAACCGACATTCAGGCAACCTCAAAGCCGAGCATTGCCCTGCTGTCCTGCAAGTCTACTTCGAACTGCAGCTGCACTTTGCACGCCGGAGTATTACGTGATATTTTGATGAGTAATTTTCGACTCTTTGAACGGGTCATACAAATAGGTTTTTTCCCGATATGTATATTGAACAGATCAAAATTGAAAATTTTCGGCTCCTGCAAAACTGCTGCCTAGACATGCGGGAAAAGACAACGCTTCTTGTAGGTAAAAACAATACCGGAAAGACATCCTTCGCCGTTTTGTTGGAGAAGTTTCTAGAGAGACCCGAAAATTTTACATATACGGACTTTCCGATCCCGATAAGGCAGAAAATACTCAGTATTGATGATGAGGCGAATGTCGAGGATCTCACAATCAGGCTAGTGCTGCGCATAGCTTATGATGAAACTGATAACCTTGAGATACTCTCAAAGTTCATGCTGGACCTCGATCCGACCCGGCGACATACAAACATCCTTTTTGAATGTAGCATTGATAAAAGGAGACTGCTTCGAGCGTTACCGGACGATACGAAAGAGAGAAAAAAGTTCATTGAAAATAACCTCAATGGAAAATTTCTGAATTGTGCCGTTTTTGCATTTGATGATTTTGGTCACACGGAGGAAACCCCATACTATCTGGCACACCGAGATCAACTGGAAGAGAAAGAGCGATCCGAAGTTCGAGAGCTTATGAATTTTCAGGTCATTCATGCCCGCAGAAATGTTGCAAGCTCGGAAGACGCCGGAGGTGGCGCGAAACCCCTGTCAGCGATATCGACCAAGTTCTTTCAAAAGCGTAATATTGCGACTGACGCTAGTGAAGATGACGAGACTGTAGGGCCAGACGGTGATAACATCGAGAAGCTCAGATCAATGCTTGCCAGCATCGATGATCAGCTCGGAAAACAGTATGCTCAAGTTTTCGGGGGCTTTTTGAAAAACTCTCGCGATTTTTTGGAGTTAGGCGATTTGAAGGTCGTTTCTAACATACAATCGCAAAGGCTGATCGAAACCTCCTCGCAAGTCATATACGGTGAAACCGATAACTTTCTTCCCGAGAACCATAGCGGACTCGGATACCTCAATATCCTGTACTTACTGTTACAGATCGAGTTGTGCCGTGACGATTTTGTCAGAAAAAATGCACCGTTGAACCTCCTTCTTATCGAGGAACCTGAAGCACACACGCATCCGCAGATGCAGTATGTCTTCGCTGAGAAAATTCATGGACTGATCTCCCAAATTCCAAAATTACAGACTTTGTTGACAACCCATTCCTCCCACATCGTTTCAAAATCCAACTTTGAGGATATCAGGTATCTTTCACGGCTGTCTCCGGTAGAGCCTGTCACGATCAAAAATTTTCATACTGATCTGAGCGCCAAGTACGAAGAGCTTGGAGCGGACGGAAAAGCGCTTTTTCAATTTCTCAAGCAATACCTTACAATCAACTCTGCGGAACTGTTCTTCGCAAGCAAAGCGGTCTTCATTGAGGGAACCACGGAGCGCATCCTGCTTCCTCTGTTTATTGAGATGCATGACAAGGAAAACGTCGATGAAACGACGGAGAGCGGGCTGTCTTCGCAGAACATATCCGTTCTTGAAGTCGGCGCTAATGCGCGTGCGTTTGCTCCGTTCCTTGAATTCATTGGCGTTCGCACATTGGTCATCACCGATATCGACACAACCAAATCGGTTGTCAGTGAGAAGACGGGAAAGACCAGCTATCCCGCCTGTCCTGTTGCGGAGTCGAGCCACACCTCAAATGAAACCCTGAAGCACTTCCTCTCAGCCCCTGATCCTAAGGAAAAGAAAGACTTCTCGGACTGGCATAAGCGGCTGGTAGATGGAGCTGCCTCTTCGGGCGAAGGGCAGATTGAGCTTGCCTACCAGCTAGCGGAGGACGGTTACCACGCAAGAAGTTTTGAAGACGCTTTCATTTCGATCAACTTGGTTAAAGTCAAGGCCCGCAAGGATACGTTGGCGGGATTGAAAAATTTGGACGCGCTCGAAGAATTTAGTGGCAATGACTTTTATTCTCTTTCAGATCGGATACTCGGCAAGAAATCCGATTTTGCGGGATCGGTTTTATACTCTGCACTTGTAGAGGGTGAAAGCTGGCGTGTGCCGAAGTACATTATGGATGGTTTAAAATGGATTCACAAAAATTGAATCCGGTAGATCGGATCGTGGAACTTGTTTCTGGTGGAGAAAACTTCGTTCTTCAAGGCGGGGCCGGAAGCGGAAAGACAGAGAGCCTAAAGAGGGTCGTTCAGAAGGTTCTGAAAACCAATCCAAACCTTCGTATCGCGTGCATCACTCATACGAACAAAGCTGCAGACGAAATTGCTGATCGTGTGTCTGGCGACATCAAGGTTTCAACAATTCACTCGTTCCTGGGCCAGATGATTTCGCCGTTCAAAAAGAACATCCAACAGGTCTTTCCGAAGCTCTTCGAGTTACCAGAGTTTGTTGCCTTTGGAGATGATCACTATGACGGCGACGAGAAGGTGAGGAAGAAGAAGGAGCACGACAGGTTCAAGAAAGCACATGGACAGCTCGAAAACCGTCGCAGGACGGTATTCGGGGAAGATACAGAGAAGGTCACCGGAAAACGTGACTACGACAAAGCGCCTGACACATACAATGCGCAGCTCAATGGATTGATCGGGGAGGTCAACAAGAAAATTTACGATAAGATTGCGGCAAGACAGCCGAACGAGTTCTTCTACAATGATACTAGCTTTGATAATTTCAACGATCCTTCATACGGCCATGATGGCTTGATCGCGTTGGCCTGCAACATTTTTGAAAGCTTCCCGTTGCTGGGCAGAATCGTATCAAATCAGCACGACTGCATCTTTATTGATGAGTATCAGGACACAAATGCAGATGTAGTTCGTGTCCTTCTGCGCTGTTTGCCAGAAAACGCGAAGACTATCATCGGGTTGTTCGGCGACTCCGAACAGGCCATCTATTCGGATGGTATAGGAAGCGCTCAGTCACACATCGATGCCAAAGAGCTCATTCTTGTCGAGAAGGATGACAACTATCGGTGCTCACCCCAGGTCATTGATTTTAGCAATAAGTTCCGGACGGACGGGCTAAAGCAGGATGTAGCGCTGAAATCGCTTGGTGACGGAACTTTTGAACCCCTTGAAAGCCGCGAAGGCAGTGTAAAGTTGGTGTACGACTTGGCTCCTGTGGAGGTTGATACCGGAAACAAGGCGGAAGACCGGAAGACAAATTTGGCACTGTACAGAGGTGCACTTGATGCGTTGGTTGAAAAAACCGCCTCTGATTATCCGGGCTACGTTCAGTTGAAACTGACTAATAAATCCATTGCCAATGATGTCGGATTTGGCATGTTGTACAAGATATTCGACAATCGATATTCAGAGCCACGGGACCGCATGCGTAAAACGCTTGACAGGTTGCAGTTTGGCGAACTGATTGACCTTGTTGCTCTGCACAGGAGTTTGCCAGGTGATAGACGCTCTTATAATCGTTTGATAACGAAACTACGGAAGCGCGGTTTCTCAATTGCATCGGTGGCAGATAAGGCAAAGCTGGATGAGATGCTTCGTTCGTTCGGATCGAAGGATCGCGCTGCCTATGAGGCCATAGAGCATGCCGCCGAATGTGGCTTGATTAGAGTTTCGGACAGCCACAAGGCATTTGTTGATCGACGCAATGAGTTTTTGACAAGGCTTGCAGATGATCCTGTCTTTGCCGAGTTTGAAGAACTGCACCAGAACGGCCACCGAACTAAACTCCAAATGTCAAAAGAGGTGGCTGCCACGACGAGTATGAAGCACGTCAATGCTGAAATGCTGGAGCAGGAATACGACGACAGATTAAATGACCTAAAGCAGAAGAATTTTCTCAAATCCCTGTTTTCCACGGAGCTCGCGCTTAGTGAGATATTGGCGTTTTACGAGTATGAGGACAGCGAAGGCGAGTTTTCTACAATGCACAAAACGAAAGGAACAGGTATTGAGAATGTGCTTCTCGTTATCGACGAGTATGGTTGGACGACCGAATATGATTTCATGAGCTGTTTTTCGAAAGACATCCCTAAGTCAAAGCGAGAAATTGTGTCAAGAAAGCTCCTTTATGTATCAGCTTCGCGGACGAAGAAAAATCTCGTGTGTGCTCGCCTAATGAAAAGTCGGGAAGAGGCGGAACAGATTTCATCATTCTTTCCTGAGACGATCAAGCTATAGTGGTCGACAAGAAATCACCACTACAGTGCTTGGGCGGTATACAGACGGGTTAGGATCATTCGGCAAAAATCACCGTAGTTCGATGTTCGAGGCTATCTCATTTGTGATTGCGGCGAATGGCCTGTCTGGCATCTCGCAGGTGCGAATTCGATGATGTTGGCAAGGTCCGGTTAGGGCCGGAAACGTAGCCTGCGCGATGAATGCCGTTCAACCTATGCGTCGTCGCAGCATTGCCATTGATCGATTGCCCAGGCTTCGACGGTGCGCAAGAATTCTGTCCGTATCTTTGGGTCTCTGATGGCTGTGTAGGCAGAGGTGAGTCGGAATAATTCCGCCTCACTTAGCTGATAAACGGTGTCGATCATTTGGGGTCTCCTTTGTCGTGGTGAACCCGCTGCAGATCCTATGCAGACACCAAAGGTTATGAGATCGCAGCTGTCTTTCCTGACACGATCACCGGCGGCGGGGATTTTATGAAACGCCCTGGCATGGTGGCGTTGCTGTCGTTTCTGGATGCACAGCCCGATGAAAGCTTTGTGGTGATCTTTGATGATCTCAAACGCTTTGCTCGTGACACCCGCTTCCATCTGGATCTGCGTGACGCCTTCCGCAAGCGTGGTGCCATCATCGAATGCTTGAACTTCACATTCGACGAAAGCCCGGAAAGTGAGTTTGTTGAAACGATTATGGCCGCGCAAGGCCAGCTTGAGCGCAAACAAAACGGTCGCCAAGTTGTCCAGAAGATGAAAGCACGGATGCAATCGGGCTATTACACCTTCTCAGCGCCGTTTGGATACCGCTACGACAAAACCCGGGAGCATGGAAAAATGCTTGTGCGCGACGAGCCTAAGGCCAGCATCGTGCAGGAAGCGCTGGAAGGATACGCCAACGGGCGTTTTACCAACCAAGTTGATATCCGCAATTTTCTGAACACCAAGCCGGAATTTCCAAAGGGCAAGAATGGTGTAGTGCGGCAACAGGAGGTCACACGGCTTCTCAATCGAGAGGTCTATTGCGGATTGATCAGCTACGCGCCTTGGGGCATCTCAAAGATCAAAGGGCACCACGAACCAATAGTCTCCGCAGAGACGTTCTGGCGCATCCAGGAACGGAGAAAACACCGCGTCATTGCACCTGCACGAAAAAACATCGGCAATGATTTTGCCTTGCGCGGGGTTGCAGTCTGCAACGACTGTGGCGCGCCCCTTCGCTCTTGCTGGTCAAAGGGCAAGACAAAACGCCATCCCTATTACCTGTGTCAGACCAAGAGTTGCCAAAGCTACGGTAAATCGATCCGCCGCGACAAGCTAGAGGGAGATGTCGGCGAACTTCTCCGCCAGCTCGAACCAAACCCGGGTCTGTTTGCGATGGCAAAAGCCATGTTCCGCACAGCTTGGGACATGCGCGCTGTACAGGTGGCACGGGAGGCCAAGACCGTTCAGAAACAGATTGCTGAAGCGCAAAAGCAAATTGATGCCCTGTTGGATCGCATTGTTGAAAGCGACAGTCCAACGGTGATCAAAGCGTATGAAAAAAAGATCGACACTCTTGAGACAGAGAAGATCCTTTTAGAAGAAAATCAAGCCAACCCAGCTCGTTCGACACGTGACTTTGACGCCGCGCTAGAACTCTCGCTGATGTTTCTGTCAAAGCCTTGGAAACTCTGGGAAAGTGGAAATATCTCGATACGTAGAACAGTGCTGAAACTGGTATTTGCAGACCATCTTTCATACTGCCGCGAAACAGGAGCTAGAACACCCCAATTGTCCATGCCATTCAAGGTCTTAGGTGGCGTTACACATGCTTGGGGGAACAATGGTGGGTCGTGAGAGGCTCGAACTCCCGACATCTTCGGTGTAAACGAAGCGCTCTACCAACTGAGCTAACGACCCGGTAAGCAGCCTGATATAGAGAGCGCTCAGGAGGTGCAAGGCGTTTTTGAAAGAAATGTAAGAAACGCACCTGTTTTTTTCGAACAATACCAAACAATTCACACAAGATCTGTCTGTATCAAGGCAACATACAGATGATTGTCACATCAGATGTCAGGCAAACGATCACGCCGTATCATTGTGCGTAGCGTAAAGCTGGACCGTGTGTTCCTAATCCCCGGAACACGCATCAATTGCTCCTCGAGGAAACTGTCAAAATCCTTGAGATCTTTTGCCACAACCCGCAGCAATACATCGCGTGTTCCCGTCATAAGATAACATTCCATCACCCTCTCAAACGGGCGCAACGCCCGCTCAAACGTCTGCAATGCATCTGCCGACTGGCGTTCTAATTCGACAGCTACAAAAATCGTTACAGGAAGACCAAGGGCTTCTTGGTCCAAACGCGCTGAATACCCTGCGATTATGCCTGCTTTTTCAAGCATAGCCACACGACGTGCACAAGGCGTTGGCGACAGGCCAACACGGCTGGACAACTCTGAAATCGTCAAACGCCCATCCATTTGCAGCTCTTGCAAGATCTTACGATCAACCCCATCAATAGAGATATTCTCCAACTCACCCTCATACTTTGGCGGAAACCTTCAATACATATTTAAATAATACGTTTATTTGGCGAAAACCGCCAACAGAAACGCGTTACTGTCCCACACGTATTTGGAGGAAACGATGGCAATCACCATTATCGATTCAGACAGTCACGAGGAAATTTACCGTGTCGAAGATCCAAGTGTTGGATTATTGGGCTTCATTGCCATTCATTCAACCACTCTAGGCCCTGCGGCTGGAGGGCTTCGAATGAAACCCTATTGCTCGTCTGATGAGGCCTTAAAAGATGTCAAACGGTTGAGCGAAGGCATGACCTATAAAAATGCGGCTGCCGGACTTTCTCTGGGAGGAGGCAAAGCTGTAATCATGGGCGACCCAGCCAAAGATAAATCTCCAAATCTTTTGCGTTCTTTTGCACGTGCACTCAACACGCTGAATGGTCGTTACATAACCGCCGAAGATATGGGGATGAGCCCAGACGATATGGCCGTGATCGCAGAGGAAACACCCAATGTGGCAGGCCTCGCAAGCGGAACATACGCCAGCGGAGATCCCTCTCCAATCACGGCACAAGGAATCTTTAACGCCCTCAAGATCGCTCACGCACATAAATATGGAACAAATATACTGTCGAAACGCCGCGTCGCGGTGCAAGGCCTTGGCCACGTTGGTTGGTATCTCTGTGAATTGCTCACCGATGCCGGAGCCGAGCTTATCGTTTGCGATATCAACGACGCACAAGTCGAACAAGCCATAGAACGCTTTGGCTGCTCTGCGGTCCCGACATCAGAGATCTACAGTGTCGATGCGGATATCTTTTCTCCCTGCGCCATAGGTGGAGTTTTAAACTCCGAAACGATTCCACAGTTGAAAGTTGCTTTGGTTGTAGGCGGCGCAAACAATCAACTTGCCACGCCTGAAGATGGCAGAGCGTTGCATGAACGCGGAATATTATATGCCCCGGATTTCGTTGCAAATGGCGGCGGCATTATCAATGTTGCAACCGAGATCCAGAGAATCTCGGACCGGAGTACCTTTGTATCTCAAAAGCTAAACGCACTCGAACAAACACTCATGCAGATCCTGCGTCAGGCAACTGCTGAAAACGTAAGCCCCGACGCTATTGCCATCGCGACTGTGAGCGAAAAAATGGTAAAATTGGCCGCTTGAACTTTTACCGAAACTGAATAAAAGACCCCCTCTGCGCAAAGACGCAGCTCCCAAAGGGGACACAAAGAAAGCGCCGTAGAGCGTCAGAACGGAAGACACTAAAAAGGCGGCTCAGATTTGAGCCGCCTTCTTTTTTCAGATCAACACAAATTAATGCGTAGGGGCTACTCTCGCAGCATCAGCTTTTTCCAGTGCCGCCTGTGCACGTGCAGCTTCTTCAGCCTCTTCATCCCATTCAATTGCATCAGGCTGTCGCACCAGTGCGTTTTCCAGCACTTCCGAGACATGGCTGACAGTGATGATTTCAAGACCTTCTTTTACATTATCAGGGATCTCTGGCAGGTCTTTCGCATTTTCTTCGGGGATCAGAACCGTTTTGATACCACCCCGCAGCGCCGCCAGCAGCTTTTCTTTCAAACCACCAATCGCCAATGCGTTACCACGCAAGGTCACCTCGCCCGTCATGGCGATATCTTTGCGTACAGGGATACCTGTCAGCACCGACACAATGGACGTTACCATGGCAAGCCCTGCTGAGGGACCATCTTTTGGTGTTGCCCCTTCTGGAACGTGTACGTGAATATCCCAGTGATCAAACCGTGGTGGTTTGATCCCCAACTGAGGAGACACAGAGCGCACATAAGAGGAAGCCGCCTCGATGCTTTCTTTCATCACATCGCCAAGCTTGCCCGTGGTCTTCATCCGCCCCTTGCCAGGCAAACGCAACGCTTCGATCGAGAGCAGCTCTCCCCCAACAGAGGTATATGCAAGCCCCGTGACAACCCCAACCTGGTCCTCTTGTTCAGCCAATCCATAACGGTATTTGGCAACACCCAGAAAATCATCGAGGTTATCAGCTGTAACCGTAACAGACTCCGCTTCTTTCTTAACAATCCTGGTCAAAGATTTACGAGCAACCTTAGCGATTTCACGCTGCAGGTTCCGAACGCCAGCTTCACGCGTGTACGTACGAATAATCGCAGTCAGCGCATCATCGGTCAGTTCAAACTCTTTCGCTTTCAGACCATGGTTCTTTACCTGTTTTTCAATCAGGTGCTGCTTGGAAATTTCGCGCTTTTCATCCTCGGTGTAGCCAGACAATGGAATGATTTCCATCCGGTCGAGCAAAGGTCCCGGCATATTGTAGCTGTTTGATGTGGTCAGGAACATCACATTTGAGAGGTCATATTCAACCTCCAAATAGTGATCAACAAAGGTGCTGTTCTGCTCTGGATCAAGCACCTCAAGCATAGCAGAAGCCGGATCACCACGGAAATCCTGACCCATCTTGTCAATCTCATCCAGTAAGATCAACGGATTGGTTGTTTTGGCCTTTTTCAACGCCTGGATAATCTTACCGGGCATTGATCCAATATAAGTGCGACGGTGACCACGAATTTCAGACTCGTCGCGGACGCCACCAAGACTGATCCGAATAAATTCGCGACCTGTCGCTTTGGCAACTGATTTTCCAAGCGACGTTTTACCAACACCTGGAGGGCCAACAAGGCACAAGATAGGCCCTTTTAGCTTGGCCGAACGCTGCTGAACTGCGAGATATTCAACGATGCGCTCTTTGACTTTCTCCAAACCATAATGGTCTTTGTCCAAAATCTCTTGCGCGCGGCCCAAGTCTTTTTTGACGCGGGATTTTGTTCCCCACGGCAGCGCGAGAATCCAATCCATATAGTTGCGCACCACTGTCGCCTCAGCTGACATAGGCGACATGTTTTTGAGCTTTTTCAGCTCAGCATCGACCTTTTCACGCGCTTCTTTGGACAGTTTAACTTCGGCAATTTTCGCTTCCAGCTCAGCCAGCTCGCTGCTGCCTTCTTCGCCATCACCCAGCTCCTTCTGAATGGCTTTCATTTGCTCATTCAGATAATATTCGCGCTGGGTTTTCTCCATCTGAGATTTGACGCGGGTCTTAATCTTTTTCTCAACTTTGAGGACCGACATTTCGCCCTGCATCAGCCCATAGACTTTTTCAAGACGCTCGCTGGTCGACAGCGTTTCCAAAAGCTCCTGCTTGCGATCCACCTCAATACCTAAGTGGCCGGAAACCAGATCTGCCAGTTTCGCAGGTTCGGTTGTTTCACCAACTGCGGCCAGCGCTTCCTCGGGAATGTTTTTACGCACCTTAGCATAACGTTCAAACTCATCACCGACAGTGCGCAACAGCGCCTCAGTCGTGGTGACATCGCCCGGAATTTCCGTCAGATATTCGCAGGTCGCTTCAAAGAAACTACCGTTTTCAAGGTACTCCGTGATTTTGACACGCGCCTGCCCTTCGACCAGCACCTTTACCGTACCATCTGGTAATTTCAGAAGCTGTAAAACATTGGCCAGCACACCAACGTTATAAATGCCATCTGCTTCGGGATCATCCTCAGCAGGATCAATCTGGCTTGAAAGAAGGATTTGCTTGTCATCCGCCATCACTTCTTCCAAAGCGCGTACCGATTTCTCCCGACCAACAAAAAGTGGCACAATCATATGGGGGAAAACCACAATATCGCGCAAAGGCAATACGGGATACGACGCGTTCAATGGGTCTTGCATGCTCATTTCCTGTTTTTTGGCAAGAAGGGTCTGGCCCCGCTCTGCGGCAACGCTTGTCCTTCTCCAACATAGATCTTAACATTTGGGTCTTACCGGCTGCTTTTCAACCATACACCCTGTGTTGCCGCCAATGTGCACGCAGCCGCCGCGGACCACAAGATATCAAACCATGAAAATTACTACCGCCTGACCTAAAACCAGCCACGGGTGACTTTCCGCTCATTTAGGCGTCACAAAGGGTTTTGTGATTGTACGCGTGACGCTCGATCAGGCGCTTGCGTTGATGAGGCTTATCTACAAAGGGACGCACCGTCTGGGGGAGGTTTCCGTCGTGATCCAACAATTGAGGCAATAGTGTTTTCACCTCTTGCTGCGCCTCTGGGCTAAGCGATCCCACCCCTTGCGGACCCAGATAAAGAGTTTCACAAATAGCGCCTTCAGCGCTTACCAATTGATGATCTTCGCATAAAACATGAAAGTAATGGATGCCCAGCTTTGGGCGGTAACGCCTAATCCCCGGCAACCCAACAGCCTGAACACACGGAAGAAGCACTTCGTCTACGCCAAACATCCGCTGGGCAATCCGGGATTTCACCAGAATTCGATGTTGCGGGGATAAAAACAAATCTCTGCTTGGTTGGCCCTCCCCCAGCGCGCCCGGAGCGATATGAACCGGGTGCAGGTCTCGGTCCTGTTGAAGCTGTTGGCCCGTCAACCGACGGCTGCCAATCCAGACGATAGGTTGCAACCCATTGTCGACGGTCACAATCAAATCCCCGGCCCGAAGATCTGCCACGCGGACCCACCCTCGCTTTGTTTCCAATCGCGTTTGGGCCGCAAAACATGGAACAAAATCTTGATCGTCACTGGCATCAATCCACTGCTGTGAGCCGAAGGCCGAAATACTATTTATCGTGATCGAATTAATTGGAAAGTTATCTAAATCGTTGGCACCCAACCCCACATCATCATCGATCATAACGAGGAAAGTATCGCCGGTTTCAGTCTGCACGACACCTCCAAGCCCGACATAATCTGGGACTCCATGCTCGGATCCAAACTCAATCCGGGCATCCACATTAAACAGTGAATCATAGTATGTCGTGATCGGACCACTACCCAGATCATATGTAATGGCTTCAGGATTGGCTTGTTCGTTACTATTGGTCAAACCGTCTGCATTTGCATCATCAGCCGTCACATCCACAATATGAGACGCCGCTGGATCGCTGCTGTCGTAATACTGACCAAGCAGAGCCGCTTGATTTTCAGCACTTGCGTTACCATCCGCAGGATCCAGCTCGGGCAGATTCCCGAGATAGATCATGCTCATTGTGAAACTGGGCATTACTTGTATCCTACTAAGTGCGCACATGAGCCAAGCACACCTAGAAAGTTAGCGACTTTTGATAAACAAACTCCAAACGCGAAACCAATGCAGTTGATCCAACTGGTTGCGCGCAGCTGCAACCTACAACGGCTCTATATCTCCCTGCGCCCGCATTTCGTGGAAGTTTGCTTGCCAAGCTTCAAACGTACCAGCTGCAATCGCATCCCGCATTTCCTGCATAATATCTTGAAAATAATGCAAATTATGCCAGGTTAGCAGCATGCCCGATATCATTTCATTTGAGCGGAAAACATGGTGTAAATAGGCCCGTGAATAATTAGAGCACGCCGGACATGTACACCCTTCATCCAAGGGGCGTGGGTCTTCTGCATGGCGCGCGTTTTTAATATTCACAACGCCCCGGCGCGTAAACGCCTGCCCAGTACGCCCTGATCGTGAGGGCAAAACGCAATCCATCATATCGATACCGCGAGCGACCGCACCAACAATGTCGTCTGGTTTCCCAACCCCCATCAGATAGCGTGGCTTGTCTTTTGGAAGGAACCCCGGCGCATAGTCCAGA
Source organism: Epibacterium ulvae (assembly GCF_900102795.1). Taxonomy (GTDB): domain Bacteria; phylum Pseudomonadota; class Alphaproteobacteria; order Rhodobacterales; family Rhodobacteraceae; genus Epibacterium; species Epibacterium ulvae. Next base: position 24,205 of record NZ_FMWG01000005.1, read on the forward strand.
CAGCCAAACATCGCCTCCTGCCCTTCACCAACGGCAAGCCCACCAACCGCATAACCGTCAAAACCGATATCCGTCAGTGCTTGGGCGGATTCTTCGCGCAGGTCCTGCTCCAACCCGCCTTGCATAATACCAAACAAAGCATGGCCGGGACGATCACCAAATGCTTCGCGCGACCTATCGGCCCAGCGCATCGACAAACGCATGCTCTCAGCAATGCGATCACGATCCGCAGGCAGTGCAGGGCATTCATCAAAGCACATGACAATATCAGACCCAAGCAGGCGCTGAATTTCCATCGAACGTTCAGGCGTCAGCTCGTGTTTGGATCCGTCGATGTGACTTTTAAAAGTCACACCCTTTTCCGTCAGCTTGCGCAGACCTGCAAGTGACATCACCTGAAACCCGCCTGAATCCGTCAGGATCGGCCGTTCCCAATTCATGAATTTATGCAACCCACCCAGACGGTCAATCCGCTCAGCCGTCGGGCGCAGCATCAGGTGATACGTATTGCCAAGCAAAATATCTGCGCCGGTCGCGCGCACGCTTTCGGGCATCATCGCCTTAACCGTCGCAGCTGTTCCAACAGGCATAAACGCTGGTGTGCGAATTTCGCCGCGCGGCGTAGAGATCACACCCGTCCGAGCGGCACCATCTGTAGCTTTCAGGTCAAATTCGAATTTCTGTGTCATCACGTGCATCCCGGCTGATCCGAAGCGTTTCCTTACGCCGATACGCCGCGCTTGCCAAGCAGCCTTAGTGTTCTTGGCACGCATTGAAGCGAATGCAACTTTTGCCTATATCTGCGGCACAGCTCATAACGCTCAGAATTTTCCAATGGGGTTTCCCCATTATTCAAGGCAGGACCATGGAACAACTTATTCTTGAACTTCTTTCTCAAAACATTGTCTTTATCGCGGGTGCGATCTTTGTTGCGCTCCTCATCTTTCGTGGCGTTCGCATTGTCCCCCAATCTGAAAAATTTGTAGTCGAACGCTTTGGGCGTCTACGTTCGGTGCTTGGCCCCGGCATCAATTTTATCATCCCGTTTCTGGATAAAGTAGCACATAAGGTTACAATTCTGGAACGTCAGCTGCCGAATGCAAGCCAAGACGCGATCACCAAAGACAACGTTCTGGTTCAGATCGACACCTCTGTCTTTTATCGCATTCTGGAACCTGAAAAAACCGTCTACCGTATCCGTGACGTTGATGGTGCAATCGCAACAACCGTTGCAGGTATTGTCCGCGCAGAAATCGGTAAGATGGACCTGGACGATGTTCAATCAAATCGGGCACAGCTGATCGGTCAGATCCAGAGCAGCGTCGAAGATGCGGTGAATGACTGGGGCATTGAAGTCACCCGCGCCGAAATCCTTGATGTCAATCTGGATCAGGCAACGCGTGATGCGATGCTGCAGCAGCTCAACGCTGAACGCGCCCGCCGCGCCCAAGTGACTGAAGCCGAGGGCCAGAAACGCTCTGTTGAACTTGCAGCAGATGCCGAACTTTACGCAGCGGAACAAACCGCAAAAGCGCGCCGTATTGGAGCCGACGCCGAAGCCTATGCAACTGAAGTTGTCGCTAAAGCCATCCGTGACAACGGCATTGAGGCTGCGCAATATCAGGTCGCCCTAAAACAGGTGGAAGCCTTGAACAAACTAGGCGATGGCGAAGGCAAGCAAACCATCGTATTGCCTGCACAAGCAATCGAAGCCTTTGGGGACGCCTTCAAAATGCTGAAAGGTCTGCGATAATGGATTACATTTACCTCTGGTGGAGTTGGGGCGCTTTTGCCCTACTCCTTCTAATCATTGAAATTCTCGCACCCGGCTTTGTCTTTCTGGGCTTTGGGATCAGCGCAGCTGTGATTAGCTTAGGTTTCTTGATTGCTCCCGGTTTCGCCCCCTCAATCTCGTTGCTTTTGCTTGGCTTTTCGCTGCTTGCACTGATCACCTGGCTTATTTTGCGCCGTGTCTTTGCGCTTCCTTCAGGTCAGGTCAAAACGTTCGATCACGATATCAACGACTGATCGACTGGACGAACCCCTCGCACTTCCCTATATAAACGGTCGGATTAAATTTTGAGGCCCCGATGACAAACCCCTCTGAACCACTCGAAGGTACGCCACTGATCGCGCCCTCTTCTGTGTCTCACGACCTCTACGAACCGGTGGTCGAGGCCTGCAGATCAGTGTTTGACCCGGAAATCCCTGTCAACATCTACGATCTTGGCCTGATCTACACAATTGATGTTAATGACGAAAATGATGTCAAAATCATCATGACGCTCACCGCGCCGGGCTGCCCTGTCGCCGGTGAAATGCCCGGCTGGATCATGGATGCGATCTCACCCGTGCCCGGTGTCAAAAGCGTAGACGTGGAACTCACATGGGAGCCCCCCTGGGGGATGGACATGATGTCAGATGAAGCACGCTTGGAACTGGGCTTTATGTAAACGCCCTGCCCTCTTGTGACGTAGGGTCTAAGACCCTACATTTGTTATGAAAGAGGCAAATTGGAGATACCAATGTTTGGCATTCCCGGCAAACAGGCCGTAACAATGACCCCAGCTGCAATTGCGCAGATCTCCAAACTTATGGAACGCGATGGGCGTGCTGGCCTTCGCATTGGCGTAAAAAAAGGCGGCTGTGCGGGCATGGAATACACCATGGACTATGTCGATGCCGCCGATCCAAATGATGAAGTGGTCAAGCAGGATGGCGCCTGCGTTATGATTGCCCCCATGGCGCAGATGTTCCTTTTTGGCACTGAAATTGACTATCAGGTCTCTCTGTTGGAATCTGGTTTCAAGTTCAACAACCCAAATGTGGCTGAGGCCTGCGGCTGTGGGGAATCTATCAGCTTTAAAACCGCTGACCTTGCAGCAGGTAAAGAATTTACGTTACCGCAAACAGAATAATTGTCACACGATCTGCCCAGTGATATGCCAGCCTCAACGTAGCTTTGGAGGAATGGTGCAATGGCCCGTAAACTGGCAGCAGGCAATTGGAAAATGAATGGCGGTAGTGCGGCCCTTGCTGAGCTGACAGCATTGGCGGATGCAACCAAAGACGCTGAAATTGGTATCCTGGTCTGCCCACCTGCAACTCTTTTGTCCCGCGCCGCGGAGGCGGTTTCCGGTAGCGCTGTTGCGATCGGTGCACAAGATTGCCATGCAGCCGCTTCGGGCGCACATACCGGCGATATCAGCACAGACATGCTAAAAGATGCAGGCGCATCAGCTGTAATCCTTGGTCATTCCGAACGCCGTACCAACCACGGCGAAACAGACGCAGATGTTTTGGCCAAAACAGAAACTGCTATAGCAGCAGGGCTGACCGCAATTGTCTGTATCGGCGAAACACTAGATGAGCGCGAGGCGGGCACCACTCTTGATGTGGTCGGGCGTCAGCTCGCTGCCTCTCTCCCCGATAATACAACAGGACAGACCTGTGTTGTTGCCTATGAACCCGTTTGGGCCATTGGCACCGGCAAAGTTCCAACGCTGGAGCAAATTGCCGAAGTGCATGATTACCTACGCAGCGAACTGACTGCACGTTTCGGCACAGCCACCGCAGCAGACATCGCCCTGCTCTATGGCGGTTCAGTAAAGGCCAGCAACGCAACAGAGATCTTTGCGGTTTCAAATGTGGACGGTGCATTGGTGGGGGGAGCCAGCCTCAAAGCAGCTGACTTTGCACCGATCGTCGCCGCCCTTGGCGCTGCGTAAGCAACACTGCTTCTCTGTTAAAGCAAGACAAAAAAGGCGCCCAAAGGCGCCTTTTTCTAATTTGTAATGATCTCTGGCCCCATAAAGTGATTAGGTAAAGCCGTCGACAGCCAGGGCACGTAGGTAATCAAAATCAAAAAGACAAACAGCACCGCAAGGAAAGGCAAAGCCGCGCGGACAACCGACATCATCGGCATACCAGCTACACCTGACGTTACGAACAAGTTCAATCCGACCGGCGGTGTGATCATCCCAATCTCCATGTTCACAACCATGATGATACCAAGGTGGATAGGATCAATTCCCAGCTCAATCGCAATCGGGAATACCAGTGGCGCAACGATCACCAGCAGTCCCGAAGGCTCCATGAACTGCCCGCCGATCAACAAAATGACATTTACGACGATCAGGAACATCACAGGGCCAAAACCGGCAGACAACATTGCGTTTGCAATCGTTTGCGGCACTTGCTCGTCGGTCAGAACATGCTTCAAGATCAAGGCATTGGCGATTACAAACAACAATGTAACCGTCAGCTTACCCGCATCAAACAACGTCCGTTTGGTATCGGGGTGAAAAAAGGCCGTCACAAGCGCCCAAGGCGCTTTGAACAGAGGCGTTTTGGGTGCGTCTTCCCCATTCGAAAGCGGGCCCATATCTTTGTAGACAAACGACGCGATTACAAAGGCGTAGATCGCAGCAACAGCGGCGGCCTCGGTCGGGGTAAAGATACCCCCGTAGATCCCACCCAGAATAATCACGATCAGAAACAATCCCCAGCCCGCATCCCGTGCAGAGGCAAAGATCTCTCCCCAGCCGTTCCATTCACCTTTGGGTAGGTTCTTGATTTTGGCCATGATGTAGATTGTCACCATCAACATGATGCCCGCTAAAAGACCGGGGATCACGCCTGCTAGGAACATACGCCCCACTGATACCTCAACCGCTGCGGCATACACCACCATCACAATGGAAGGTGGGATCAAAATACCCAAGGTGCCCGCATTGCAGATGACACCAGCGGCGAATTCCTTGGAATAGCCAACCTGACGCATGCCCGCGATGACAATGCTACCGATTGCAACCACAGTGGCGGGCGAAGACCCAGACAAAGCCGCAAACAACATACAGGCAAACACACCCGCAATCGCCAATCCGCCCGGCAGATGGCCGACACAGGCAATTGAAAATCGGATGATCCGTCGTGCCACGCCACCTGTTGTCATGAAAGAAGAGGCGAGGATAAAGAACGGGATCGCCAAAAGCGTGAAATGTCCTTCAAACGCTTCAAACAATGTGCCTGCAACACTGGCCAGCGAACTGTCTGAGTAAAACAGTAAAAACAGGGTAGAGCTTAACCCCAGAGAAACCGCGATTGGCACGCCGACCAGCAATAGGCCAATAACCATTGCAAAAAGAAAGACAACTTCCATTACCCCTGCCCCCCGTCTTTCGCGGCATCTGCACGCATGGCTTCCAATTCATCTTCCACTTCATGACTTGCGACAAGTCGATCACTTTCACCGCGCGCAATCTGCAAAGCCGCCTGCACAAAGCGCATCACCATCAGCAGCATCGACACTGGGATCACTAAATAGGGCACCACTTTGGGCAGCTTCTCATAGGCATCGCCGTAGTTGATCAAATCTTCAAGAAAGCGCAGCGCGCCCACCATCGGGACATCCTGCACCTCATAGAAACTCTGCGAGCGTGCCTTCAAATCAAAACCTGTGGGAAACCAGCGGCCAGAGGTTGGCGGAAGATCCGCAAATACCGCCCAATAGTCATAAGCGCCTTTGAGCAACAAAAGCGCAAAAACAATACAGCACCCAGCGGAGAACAAGCCGACCATACGTCGCCGCGCAGGAGACAGCATGTTGATAATGGCATCAACACCAAGATGCGCATGGGTTTTAATCGCATAAGACGCCCCCAACAGAACCAACCAAGCAAACAGAAAAACCGTCAGTTCAAGCGCCCAGAGGATATTGGAGTTAAATACAAAGCGAGCAATCACATTGGCAAATGTGATTAATGTCATCAGCCCAAGAAACAACGCGATCAGCGTTTCCTCTAACTGATGAACAAACAGGGCCAAGCCGCGGCGTTGCGCAGACATTTTAGTCTCCCGGAATGTGAGTGGAAAAATACTGCGCGCCTTCTCTCTGAAGCATCACGCAATGAAGGGCGCGAGAGGAGCCAACAGCCCCTCTCAACGTAGATAGTCTTAAAAGCCAGCGTTGATCGCTTGGGCGGCATCAATCATGTCTTGGCCAACATCACCTGCGAATTGATCCCAAACAGGTTTCATCGCTTCCACCCAGGCTTGACGTTGCTCGGCGTTCAACTGACGCACTTCACCGCCTGCATCAACAATCGATTGCTTGGCCTCAGCGTTCACTTTTGAACTTTCCGCGTTCCGGGTTGCTGTAACCTCGTTCAAAATGGTCAGGAATTGATCGCGCACTGGGGCATCTAAGCTGTCCAGCCAGTCGATATTGGTAACGACCAGGTAATCCAGCACACCGTGATTGGTCTCGGTCACACCGTCCTGAACCTCAAAGAACTTCTTGCCAAAGATATTGGACCAGGTGTTTTCCTGCCCATCCACAACCCCTTGCTGCAAGGCGCCATAAACCTCTGAAAAGGCCATTTTCTGCGGGGATCCACCAATCGCTTCCATCTGTGCGACCAGCACGTCTGAGGATTGCACACGGAATTTCAGCCCGTCTGCATCACTTGGCGCAACCAAAGGCTTGTTCGCTGACATCTGCTTCATGCCATTGTGCCAGAACGCCAAGCCCTGCAAGCCACGACGTTGCATGCTGTCCATCATTGCCTGCCCATCTGCAGAAGACTGGAATGCATCGACAGCTTCAATATTTTTGAACATGAACGGCAGGTCAAACAGGCGGAACTGCTTGGTGAATTTTTCAAACTTTGATAATGACGGCGCAGCCAGCTGCACATCACCCTGCAGCATCGCTTCCAGCACTTTGTTGTCGTTATAGAGCGTCGAGTTTGGGAATACCTCCAAACACATGGTGCCGTTCATCTCATCATTGATGCGCTGCTCCAACAAAGACGCCGCAATCCCTTTGGGATGTTTGTCAGTATTGGTCACATGGCTGAACTTCACGACGATCTCGCCGGGGTCACATGCGGCCATCGCCGTACCTGCAGCAACAGAAAGCGCAAGTGCCGCAACAGTTGTCTTAAAAAACTTCATCTTATCTCCTCCCAGGAATTCGAATGAACCGGTCTGCGCCGGATCAACTTCTGGAAGGGTCACGGATCTTAGCTTCTGACTCAAGGAATGTTTCATCAAACGTAATAAAAACATATAAATCATATACTTGAACAAAAAAATACCCTTACAACGCACAGATCTCAAACGCATATGTGCGAAAAACCGCACATCTTTATTGAGGCTTTGTGCGAATTTTCGCACAAATGTTAGCGACGATAATCCTCAGGACGAATCCCATATCTGGCAAGCTTATCGTAAAAGGTCTTGCGCGGGACTTGCAGCGCCTGCGCTGCGGCAGCCGCACGTCCATTCTGCCGCCCTAAAGCGGCAATCAATATCGATCTTTCAACCTGCGCTAACTGCTCTGCAAGGCCTAGACCATCCGCATGGGTTACCTCTTCTGGCATGCCCAGAACAAAACGCATCGCGGCTGACATCAAAGAGCGTGTATTGCCCGGCCAGTCCTGCGTCATCAGCATCGTCAGATAAGCATTGTCAATTTCCGGCACGGCCAGCCCCGCCTGTTCGGCAGAAACGACAACATAATGACGAAAGAGCGGCGGAATATCAGATGGGCGCTCAGACAAGGCTGGAATACGGACCCGCATACCTTCAAGGCGATAATATAAATCAGCGCTAAAAGATCCGTTTTCAACACGCGGTGGAAGATCTGCGGTGCTGCCTGCAATCAATCTTGGACTGGTCGGATCATCAAGCAGGTACACCAAAGAGGTCTGTGCCTCTATCGGCAAACTTTGAATGTCATCTAAAAACAAAGTCCCCCCCGCAGCCTCATGCATCAAAAGATCAAGCCCTGTCGTTTTAACGCCAGCTGCCGCACGTTTGATAAAAGCCCCCTGCGCCTGAGGGGACATCAAATGGATCACTTCAGCCACCTTGGACACACCGCTTCCTGTCGGCCCGGTGATCAACACTTCTGTCGGCGTCGGTGCCACCCGGCGCACCTGTCGGCGCAATTCCTCAGCCAAGGGAGATACCCCCAGTAAAAGCCGAGCGGCGGGGTCTCCACTTTCCAGTTGACGTTTAAGTTGCCTGTTTTCCAAAACCAAAGCCCGCGTCTGCAACGCGCGCTGCAACACAGCCAAAAGATCCGCAGTCGCACAGGGTTTTTCCAGAAAATCCACGGCCCCCTCAGACATCGCCCGAACCGCCATTGGGATGTCGCCTTCTCCGGTCAAAAGAACCACTGGCAACGCAGGATCTATCTCACGCGCGTATTCAAGAAGGTGAAACCCGTCTCGCCCAGGCATCCTAATATCAGAAACAATCACCCCCTCAAATTCCGGTGTGATATGATCTTTGGCCACAACAAAAGACGCGCATGCAATCGGCGATAGATCGTTTAGTTCTAACGTCTGCGTCAATGCATCCCGCACAGCTGCGTCATCGTCTACCAATAGAACCTTTTGCATCCCAGTCACCTTTGTTCTTCAGGCCAGTATTCCAACTCTACCGTAAACACAGCGCCACGCTCAGCATTTTGGCCGCGAATGTTTCCTCCAAAACTTTGCACCAGCCCATAAGAAATGGACAGCCCCAGCCCCAGCCCTTCATCACTGCCAACTGACTTTGTGGAATAAAATGGATCAAACACTTTTTCCGGCTCTCTCAACCCAGGGCCGATATCCCGCACCTGAACCAATGGCCGATGTCCCGTTGTCACAGACAGGGTGATCTGGCGTTCTTCCTGATCGACCATGGCATCCGCAGCATTGTTGATCAGGTTCACAAACACCTGCCCCAGACGCACATCGCCTGCGCGCACATAGATCGCTTTAGAGAGCGTCGGGGGATGCCATTCCAGTTTGACGTTTAAACTGGCCAATCGGTTTTCGGTCAGCTCTATTGCTGTTTCCAACGTCTTGACCAAATCAACCCGCCCCATAGGCTCGTTTTCGTTCCGTGCAAAGGCTCTTAGGTTTTTGATGATCCGCGCCATACGAACTGCAAGATCGGAAATACGGCCCAGATTTTGCTCCGCTCGCTCTGCATTGCCACGCTCCAGATAGGCTGCACCATTTTCTGCAAATTGCTGAATGGCCATCAACGGCTGGTTCAATTCGTGGCTGATCCCGGCAGACATCTGTCCAAGCGCAGATAATTTACCCGCCTGAACCAGATCTGCCTGCGCCTGAATAAGCGCCTGTGTGCGCTCAGCGACACGCCGCTCAAGGTCCAGATTTGCCACCGCCAATGCGCGCCTGCGCTCAGTCGCCAGAAACAGCATCGCCCCAAACGCAAGGCACATGGCCGCCAAAGCTGCAGCCTGTAATGCCGCAAGCCTGCGCGCAGGGGCCACATCCACAAGTATTTCACCCGTCAGGTTCAAAACCGGCAAACGCACCTCCTGATGGAGCGCCATTGTTGGCAAATAAGGGCCAAGCCGAGTCTGCCAGATTTCATGCGGCCCAAAATGGCGCTTGTCGACATCAACCGCCTGCCCGTTTAGATTTCGCAACTTAGGCGCTGCGCCCGCGCGTTGCCAAAACAGCAATTCACGACGATTGGATATATAGATCTGATTGTCCGAGTTCGTGAAAAACACAGCAGGCAAAGACCCCCGCCACGTTTGTTCAATGTCTTCAACATCAACAACGACAACCAGCGCGCCTCTCACCTTGCTATCTGCAAATACAGGAGCCGCAAAGAAATAAGCCCGCCTACCGTCCCGCCTTAGCACAGCATGTCCGTTGCCCAGCGCGCCCTGCAACGCACGGCGAAAATAAGGCTCTTCCTCAACGTGATCATGCGTAACACCCCGCGCAAAGGCTTGTACCTGCCCATGTTCATCCGCATACATCAGATCCAACGCTCCGGTCTTATCGCCAACAGATTGCAACAAACGTTGTACCCCTGCGGTGGCTGCCTCAGTGTCAAATCCTCGTATCAGCGGATGATCCGCCATTAAAACCGCAAGCTCCTGATAGACCTGAAACTGACTGCTTACCCGATCCGAAGCCAGTTCAAGATCCGCAGCGCTGCGCAACGCCAAAGCATCAAGCGCCTGACGATACCCGTAGGACCAGACCAAAGAACTGACCACAGCAACCGCGCAGAGGTAGCCAACGACAATGGACCAACGATATGTGCGGGCTTTGATCATCTATCGCGCTTTACATCCCTCTCTTTGCATTTGCGAACCGTCATGCCAGTAAGACTGCATGCAAACTCTTATTCAATCGCCCACAGATCCCGCCTTTGTTCAAGACCCATACCCGTTTTACGTCAAAGCACGTCAACAGGGGCCGCTCCAGTATTGGCAAGATTACGGCATGATTGCAGCTTTTTCTCATGATGCTGTTCATGCATTGCTACGGGATCGCCGGTTTGGTCGTGAAATACCACAAGAATTGCGAAAGCCCAGCGCTGCGCACCTGGCCCCTTTTCTAGCCGTTGAAGCACATTCGATGCTGGAGGCTGAACCGCCACGCCATACACGACTGCGAAAACTGGTCATGCGCGCTTTTACATCGCGTGAAATAAAATCCCTTGAAACTGGCCTGCAACAGCTTTGTCACCAACTTATTGATCAATTCCCGGACCGGCCTTTTGATCTGCTCGACGCCTATTGCACACAGGTTCCAGTCATTGCTATCTGCAGATTGCTTGGCGTGCCGGAACAGCACGCGCCAGACCTTTTGAATTGGTCTCACAAAATGGTGGCGATGTATCAGGCCTCCAAAACGGTGGAAACCGAACATGCTGCAGCACAAGCCTCAACTGAATTCACCGAATTCCTGAAGCGCTACATCGATCAACGTCGATCCGATCCAAAAGACGACCTGATAACACGCCTGATCTCGGCAGAAGAAGAAGGCGATAGCCTCACCACGGATGAACTGATCGGTACCTGTATTTTATTGCTCAATGCAGGACATGAGGCCACGGTGCACGCTCTTGGCAATGGGATAAAAACCCTCCTGCAGCATGGTTGGGACAGCCGCTGGTTTGACCCGGATCATATTGACAAACTGGTCGAAGAGATCCTGCGATTTGATCCGCCTTTGCACATGTTCACCCGCTATGCCTATGAAGAGGTCGATCTATTTGGCCACAGATTCCAGCGCGGCGACCAAGTCGCGCTTATGCTGGGGTCAGCCAATCGTGATCCTGACGCTCTGGATGATCCAGAAGATTTTGACCCAACGCGACGCCCGCGCATCAATACGTCCTTTGGAGCAGGGCTGCATTTCTGCGTCGGCGCACCACTGGCCCGCTTAGAGATGCAAATCGCCCTTCCCATTCTATTTGAACGCTGCCCCGATCTACAGCTAAGCGCACCACCAAAGTTCAGTAACACCTACCATTTTCATGGGCTCGCAGAATTGTTGGTGACAGTATAATACGAAGGCAACATCACGATGCTGTCGCTTTACAAGGGCAGCATCGTGGTTGATTTCAACTCTTCCATCGACAACAGCGCCGTCACATTGTGCACACGGACCTCGCTGATAAGCGCCTGATAAAATTTATCATAGGCGCGGGCATTTTGAACGCGGACCTTCAAGATATAATCGATATCTCCCGCCAAGCGATGGGCCTCTTGCACTTCTGGGCGCTCCCGCAGAGCTTGCAGAAATTTCGCCTGCCAATGCGCTTCGTGCTCTGAGGTGCGGATCAAAACAAAGAAACACGCCTCATACCCCAACGCTTCCGCATCCAGCAAAAAGGTTTGCTGACCGATAATACCAGCGTCCTTCAGTTTACGGATCCGATTCCACACTGGGGTCTTAGAACTCCCCACTTGGCGCGCAATTTCGTCTAAGGATTGCCCCCCATCGCGCTGCAGTTCTGCCAAAATCTTCCGATCTGTCGCATCAATCCGCACTGACATTCCTATTTCTCCTTGCAGTTAGAACATCGCCACTGAAACAAAACCACTGCAGGAACAATGATCCTTATTTGCTGCAGCCTATAGCGAATATGCGGGAATATTTCCTATATCTAAGGGCAAGTCAAACGCAACGAAGGCAACGCTATGTCACCTGAGACCGAGACACATTCCAAGACATCCGCACGCACGCCTGCGATGCAATGCTGTCTGATCGCTGGTCAGGTTGCTTTTGTCGGCTCTGGCCCTGGCGACCCTGATCTTCTGACAGTAAAAGCACTCAAGGCGATCATTGGTGCAGATGTTATTCTGTTTGATCGTCTGGTCAGCCAAGAAATTCTAGATCTTGCTGGCCCAGAGACCCGTATGGAAAATGTCGGCAAAGAAGGCTTTGGCCCTCAGGTCAGCCAAGATGAGATCTGCGCTCGTCTGGTTGAACACGCCCAAGCCGGTCTGAAAGTGGTCCGCCTGAAATCCGGTGATCCCACCATTTTTGGTCGCCTGGACGAAGAGCTGACCGCCTGTGATGAAGCCGGTATCAACTATCAGATCCTGCCCGGAATTACGGCAGCCTCTGCAGCGGTCGCAGGCATTGGCCAAAGCCTGACCCAACGTGGACGCAACACATCTGTTCGGTTTGTGACCGGACATGACATGAAAGGCTTTGCGGATCATGACTGGGCGGCTCTGGCCCGCAAAGGTGAAGTCGCCGCGATCTATATGGGCAAGAAATCCGCACGCTTCGTACAAGGTCGCCTGATCATGCATGGTGCAGATCGTGCAACCCCGATCACCATTGTCGAAAACGCCTCACGCGCCGATCAGCGCGTGCTTGAAACGACGCTGAACCGTCTGCCGCAAGACCTTGCCGACGCTGCTTTTGACGGTCCAGCCCTCACCCTCTTTGGTCTTGCACCTCGTGACGGCGCAGCCATTCTGAACGATTTGAAAATGGAGCTTGCATAATGCCACGCCCTTTCACGCCCAAAGTCATCACAGCCAACGATCTACTGGAAGGTGATGTGATTTACTTCACAACTGCAAACACTTGGACGCGCCACCTAAGCGAAGCTGAGCTGATCACCGATGAAGCAGAATCTCAGCTGCGCCTGCTGGAAGCTGAAAAGCAAAACCTGACCATCGTTGGTGCTTATCTTGCGGATGCAAAAGCCGGTGAAAACGGCCCAGAGCCAACGCATTTCCGCGAAGATTTCCGCCGTAAAGGCCCGTCCAACTATCGCCACGGCAAACAGGAGGCCGCAGCCCATGTATAAGTACAACGACTTTGACGCCGCCTTTTTGGCAGAGCGCAACGCACAGTTTCGTGCTCAGGTCGAGCGTCGCATCGATGGGTCTTTGACCGAGGATGAATTCAAACCTCTGCGTTTGATGAATGGCCTTTACCTACAGCTGCACGCCTACATGCTGCGCGTGGCGGTCCCGTATGGTACAATGAACCCAACGCAAATGCGTCAGTTTGCCCATGTGGCAGACAAATGGGACAAGGGTTATGGCCACCTGACCACCCGTCAGAACATCCAGTTCAACTGGCCAAAACTGCGCGATGTGCCAGATATGCTGGATTCACTGGGTGAGGTTGGCATTCACGCCATCCAGACCTCAGGCAATACAATCCGCAACACCACCGCGGATCACTTTGCCGGTGCAGCTGCCGATGAAATCGAAGATCCCCGCCCCTATGCGGAACTGATCCGTCAGTGGTCTACAGATCACCCCGAATTCCAGTTCCTGGGCCGGAAATTCAAAATCGCAATCACCGGCAGCGAAACAGACCGCGCCGTAACCAAGGCCCATGACGTAGGTCTGCGCATGGTGCGTCGCGACGGTGAAGCGGGCTTTGAAGTCATGGTTGGTGGCGGCCTGGGCCGCACGCCGATGATCGGCAAAGTGCTGCGGGATTTCCTACCGCGCGAAGATCTGCTGCCTTACCTTGAAGCTGTCCTCAGCGTGTACAACGTTCTGGGCCGCCGCGATAACAAGTACAAAGCGCGCATCAAGATCACCGTGCATGAGAACGGCATCGATACCTATCGTGAGATGACCGAAAAAGCCTTTGCTTTGCGCAAAGCGGAATTTGATGGCACAGATCAAAAGCTGCTGGCTGAGATCAAAGAGCATTTCGCCGCTCCCACATTCCGCCATGGTGCAACGGATCGCTTTGACAGCACGTATGGTTCTGATCCGGTCTTCCGCGCCTGGGTAGATACCAACCTGTCAGCCCACCATCAGGACGACCATGCGGTTGTAACGATTTCAGTGAAAAACCACGGTCAAACGCCCGGTGATATCACATCCGAGCAGATGCGTGTGGTTGCAGATCTGGCCGAAGAATTTGGCTACAACGAACTGCGCCTGTCACATGAGCAAAACGTGATCTTGCCGCATATTCACAAAAATGACCTGCCCGCGATCCACGCGCGTCTGCGTGCAGCGGATCTCGCAACAGCGAACGTTGGTCTAATTTCGGATATCATCGCCTGCCCCGGCATGGATTACTGTGCGCTGGCAACTGCGCGTTCGATCCCTGTAGCCCAGGAAATCGCAACACGGTTTGACGATCTGAAACTGGAACATGAAGTGGGCGATCTGAAAATCAAAATCTCAGGCTGCATCAACGCCTGTGGTCACCACCACGTGGGCCATATCGGCATTCTCGGACTTGATCGGGCGGGTGTTGAAAACTACCAGATCACGCTGGGTGGTGACGGCAGTGAAAATGCCGCCATCGGAACCCGCACCGGCCCTGGTTTCTCTTATGATGAGATCGTTCCAGCTGTGGAACGCATCATCAAAGCCTATCTGGAAGTCCGCGACAGCGCTGAAGAACGCTTCATCGACACCTATGGTCGTGTCGGCATGGAGCCCTTCAAAGCAGCGCTGTATCCGGACGCTGCAAAAAAGGTGGCATAAGTCCCATGTTTGGCACCACAGACACGCCTCTTCACAGCTTGCAGGCCAGCGCGGACAACGCGCTGGCGGATAAGGTCGCTGCGCTGAACACGCGGTATCAATACCATTCCGCGACGGCTGTCATGGAAGGCGCATTGATGCAAGACGGCGCAACCGCGCTGGTCTCCAGCTTTGGTGCGGAATCTGTGGTGTTGTTGCATATGGCAGCCGTCATTGATCCTGCGACAGCTGTGATCTTTGTCGACACTGAACTCTTGTTCGCTGAAACTTTGGTTTATCAAAGCGAAATCTGCGAACGTCTGGGCCTGCGCAACGTGCAGATCAGACGTGCCGAAGATATCGCACAGAAAGACCCCTATGGCGCGCTGCGGTTTACGGATAAAGATGCTTGTTGCGCTCTGCGCAAAACCCGCCCTCTGCAGGCAGCATTGAAAGGGTTTGACAGCTGGATCACTGGTCGCAAACGCTTTCAATCTGGCAGCCGCGCCGCCCTTGATTTCTTTGAAGTCGAAGAGGGCACCGGGCGGATCAAGGTCAACCCATTGGCGCACTGGACACCAGATGATGTCAAAGACTACATGGACGAAAACCGGTTGCCACGCCACCCTTTGGTGGCAAAGGGCTACCCCTCGATTGGCTGTGCGCCCTGCACTTCGCCAGTCAAAGAAGGTGAAGATCCCCGCGCTGGACGTTGGCGGGGCGAGAACAAAGAAGAATGCGGCATCCACGTGAAGGATGGCAAATTCATACGCACAGGAGCGTAATGAGATGACTGTAATCGTAACAGATACCGGCTTTGCTCAAGATGACTGGACCGGCGGTTTTGACAACGCAGACGTTCTGGAACTGGCGTCTGATGCCGACCTTTCAACACTGGAGCTGAACTTGGCAGCACTGAAACTGGTGCGGATCAACTTTCCCAGCTTTGCAGATGGGCGCGGCTTTACACTGGCGCGCCAGTTGCGTTTAAATGGCTACACTGGCCGTTTGCGCGCACAGGGTCACGTTCTGGCAGATCAATACGCCATGGCCCGCCGCTCTGGCTTTGATGAAGTCGAAATCGACGCGGCACTGGCAGAACGCCAGCCCGAAGACCAATGGCTTGCTCGCGCAAACTGGCAAGCTCATAGCTATCACGCCCGCGTGCGCGGTTCTGCCGCCTAAGCCAGCTAAGCCACTCCACCGGCGTAGTCAGCCTGCATTGCAAAGGCTGCATAACAGGTCCGCTCTTGCGGGCCTTTCCCTGCGCCCCCTCAAAGAGTAATCATCGGCTTAGGGTCTCCTTCCCCCTCGCCGTCCTAAGATACGAGATAACGCCCGTGACTGAAGCAGCAGTACAAACACAACCCAAAGTGCCCGCCTTGCCTGACGCGCAAACCGTAACCGAAGTGAAACATTGGACCGACCGCCTGTTCTCGTTCAAGGTGACACGTCCGGCCTCGCTGCGGTTCCGCTCTGGTGAATTTGTGATGATCGGCCTGATGGGCGATGTGAACGAAAAAACAGGCAAGCAAAAACCATTGCTGCGCGCCTATTCTATCGCGTCCCCGTCATGGGACGAAGAGATGGAGTTTTACTCGATCAAAGTACAGGATGGCCCGCTGACGTCAAAACTGCAGCATATCAAAGCAGGGGATGAAATCATCCTACGCCCCAAACCTGTGGGCACGCTGGTACATGATGCGCTGATCCCTGGAAAACGCATCTGGTTCTTTGCCACTGGCACCGGCTTTGCGCCGTTTGCATCTCTGCTGCGTGAGCCTGAAACTTATGAAAAGTTTGACGAAATCATCATCACCCACACCTGCCGCGAAGTGGGTGAGCTGACTTACGGCGCCGAGCTGATCGAAAGCCTCAAACACGATGAGCTGCTGAACGAGGTCATCGGTGAAGGCTTCTGGAAGAAGATCAAATACTACCCCACCACCACCCGTGAAGAGAGCCCCAAGATGGGCCGCATCACCGATCTGATGAAATCAGGTGAAGCCTTTGCGGATCTGGGTGTTGCACCGTTGAACCCGGAAAGCGATCGCGCGATGATCTGCGGCAATCTGGCGTTCAATCTTGAACTGAAAGAAATGTTCGAAGAATACGGGCTGGAAGAAGGCGCCAACTCCAAGCCTGCGCATTTCGTTGTGGAAAAAGCTTTCTTGGATTGATCCAGGCTTATCCTAAAAATATCAAAGCCGATCCCAATTGGGATCGGCTTTTTCATGTTCAATGCGTTCTTTTTTGCAAGCCTCTTAAAGGCCAAGTGCGGCTTTCACCTGATCCAGTGCGATCTGCACCAATTCAGGATTGTCACGTGCTTGTGTGACGGCCGTATTCAAAGCAGTCTTTTGCAAGGCACCAAGATCAGAGGCATTGATCATTTCAAGGATCTTATCTGCATCAAACCCTTCTGGTGTCAGGACATTTGCAACAGTTTCTGCCACGGATCCAACGCCCAGCGCTTCAGTTGCCTCTTCGATGGTCTCCTGCGCCGTTTCAGTCACAGCCTCTGCCGCTTGTTCAACAGTGTCCTGCAGCGTTTCGGTGACAGCTTCCTGTGTCTCCTCGACAATCTCAGACACCGTTTCAGATCCTTCGCTTAGCGCTTCTAAGCCGTTCTCAACCTGTTCTGTGATCTCTTCAACGGCTCCGTCGACAACGCCCTCTGCCGCCTCTTCAATGGTCTCAACAACTGTAGGCTCTTCAGCTGTCTCCACGCTCTCTTCCACTGGTTCAGCAACGACCTCTTCCGGTGTAGCCGTGACAGGTGGCGTTACCTCTTCCGACACAGCCACCGGTGGGATCACCTGAGCAGGTTTAATTTGAAAATAAACGACAGCGCCGACCACAATGACGGCAAGACCGACAATTACAGTTGGTTTCATGGGTATCTATTCCTCTCAAGCCAGATCAAACGCCGCAAGGAACATCCAAGACGATCGCTTAACCTGCTGTTTACACATGCCCTTGGCTTTTCCCTCTCCTCAAGGGGAAATCTTCGGCTTCAGAACCCCGGCATCCTCTCGCCCGTTTCGGGCTATGAACTTTGCAAATCTTCGCCCAGATCATCCGCCTCTCGCATTGCGGCAATTAAGCCGCCTTTTCCAAAGAGCGAGCAGCAGGAGAGCAAACACAGCTTGAAAAGGTCGTAAAGCCCAGTCATACGGTCAAACGACTTGAATCAGCGGCCTTCACCCTTTAGCGTGCAGGCACTTTTTTTGAACGACAGAAGGATAGACGTCATAGCACGCCGCCCCCACAACGCACCGCCACAACGTGACACCGGTCCACGCATCAATGAAAAGATCCGTGGCTCAGAAATCCGCCTGATTGGCGCCGAAGGTGAAAACGTTGGTGTTGTGCACCCTGCCAAAGCCATGCAGATGGCAACAGACGCTGGTCTTGATCTGGTTGAAATCTCACCAAATGCAAACCCGCCAGTCTGTAAAATCATGGACTATGGCAAGTTTAAATACGAACAGCAAAAACGCGAAAGCGAAGCGCGTAAAAAGCAAAAGACGATCGAAGTCAAAGAGGTTAAGTTCCGCCCCAACACGGACACCCACGACTATGGCGTCAAAATGCGCAATGTGGTTAAGTTTCTGGAAAATGGCGACAAGGTGAAAGTGACCTTGCGCTTCCGTGGTCGTGAAATGGCACACCAAAATCTGGGCCGCGAGCTGCTTGAACGCGTCGCAGAAGACATCAAAGAATTGGGCAAAATCGAAAACATGCCCAAGATGGAAGGCCGCCAGATGGTCATGATGATCGGTCCCTTGCCGACAAAATAAAAACCACAATCTGTGATTTTTTCAAAAACCTCTCCTTTGTGGGAGGTTTTTGCGTATTTGCTCTCTTCCGTTACCAAGCCGGTAACCAATTTTCTTTATATGAGAATGTGAACGATTACCGGTGTCCTATGAAAACCCTAACAGAACTTCAAAACACAGCTTTCCTGGCAATTGGCCCTAGCCGTATTGCCGCGCTTTCTCTGCTGTCTCTGATGGGAGGGCAGAACAACGTCGCGCAAGCGAAGAATGTTTTTGATCTATCTGTCTCTCGGCTCGAAAAAGCGGAAAAAATGCTTCGGGATCAACTTCCTGAATTTCTCACTCAATTGGAACACAAATTTCCAGACGCGCTCGAACAAAAGCGCATGGATGCATTGGAAACCTTGCAGCCGCTGATGCATCTCACGCATAAACATCAAGACATCAACACCCTTCCTCAGGTCACGGAAGAATTCCGGCAACATTGCCTGTTTGTCATGGAACCCAGTGTTTCCGCCTTTCTGCTGGAGATGACGACACATTTGCTTGAAACGCAGGCAGACCACGACAAAAACCGCGAAAAGGAGATGATGCAGGCGATCTCAAATGCAGAAAACGTCGGACGCAACATCCAACTGATCGCATTCAATGCCTCAATCGAAGCCGCACGAATAGGTGACATGGGGAAAGGCTTCGCCGTGATCGCAACAGAAATTCGTGAGCTGTCTGGCAAAACACAAAACCTACTGGACAATATAGCAGGGTTTTTACGAAGCTAAGGACGAGATCAAAGGTCAATTTCATGCAAATTAAGGGAAAATTTGCCATGAATTGACCCCATTTGACTGCTAATTTAAGCACTCGTGTAAACCGCTGAACACATATCGTGAAGGGGCCGCGTTTCCCTTCACTAAGCGCTAGGTCAGGAGATCACAGTTGCAAATCACAGCCGTGACCTGCATCAAAAACGAAGGCCCGTTTCTGCTGGAATGGATCGCGTTCAACCGTGTAATCGGTGTCAGTGATTTTCTTATATATTCGAATGACTGTGATGACGGCAGCGATCATCTGCTGGATGCGCTTGCCAGCCGTGGCATTGTACATCACCTGCCTAATCCAGCCACAGGGCGAAAATACCAGATGGAAGCGCTCAAAGACGCGCCCAATCACGCTATTGTAAATCAGGCAGACTGGATCTGGATTGCAGATGTGGATGAGTTTTTGAACATCCACATCGGACAAAACCGGATACCCGATCTGATAAACGCCTGCGGCACGCCCAACGCCATTTCTATCCCGTTCCAATTTTTTGCAAATGACGGCGTTGAAAAGTTCCAAGATGACCCGGTGATCGCCCAGTTCACGCGCAGTCATGACCCGGATATCTGGAATGGTGATCCAGCTATCGAAGTCAAAACCCTCGTCAGGGCTGATTTTCCGCTACAATATTACGGCGCTCATCGGCCTTTTCTACGCAGGGGAACAAACACTACAGACAAGCCAAGCTGGACAGATGCTGCAGGGCGTGAGGTACCACATCGTTTTCTCGTTGCTGTGGATCCAGCACATAAACGTAAATTCCCAGCCAAAGGCGCACGCACCTTTGCAACGCTCAATCACTACGCTTTACGTTCGCTTGAAAGCTATCTGGTCAAAAACGATCGGGGAGACGTAAATCGCGAGCATCGGGCTTTTGACGACAGCTATTGGACAACCCGCAACGATGCGGCTTGGACAGATCCTTCAATTCACCGCTACCTTCCTGCGTTAAAGAAAGAAATGTCAGCTTTATTGGCAGACCCAAAGACCCAAAGCCTCCACCAGGCCTGCGTCGACGCTCATCGCGCTAAAATCACAGCATTGCTGCAAAAGCCAGACTTTGTTGCCATGCGCGAACAACTAAAAACAGCTCCGTCGCTACCTCCTGCTGAAATCAGCTTCATAAAGAAATGGGGCCTCACGACATGACCCTCAAAGTTGTAAATCTCGGGCTTCCAAAATCAGGAACATCAACATTGGCACGCGCCCTCCGCGAAGCAGGCTACCGGGTGGCAGATCATCGGCTGCGCGAACGTGAACGCGATGAACCTGGCAAAAGACGTGTATTTGTGGCAGAGCTTCTTTATCGTGGATATTACAAATCCGGCGATCCAATGCACTACATGCAGCGCTACGAAGCCATTTCAGAAATGAATTTTATGCATGGCAAAAAATCCATCTGGGCACAGTGCGACTTTATGCTGTTGCGCCGCCTGAAACAGTTTTACCCCAATATTAAATTCATCGCCACCCGGCGAGAACCCGAAAGCCATTCGCGTTCTATCATGAACTGGAACAATCTTGGTACCAAACGCCTTGGCCAATATCCGGTACCCGGTCTACCGCCTGGATTTGGGTCGACCACAGATCAACAAATTCGTTGGATCAGCGCCCATCACGAAACGCTCAATCACTGGTTTCGGGATGATTCCGATTTTCTCGAAGTTGATGTTGCAGATCCCGATGCACAGTCAAAAATCGGCAAATTCCTTGGTCGAGACTTACCCTGGTGGGGGCGTGAGAACGCCAACCCAAATCCTTCGGAAAATTGATGAAAGTTAATCTGCACATCGGGTTGGAACGCTCTGCAACAACCGTGGTTCAACGCCAACTGGCGCACAACCGCGCGCGCTTATCTGACTCTGGCATTCTCTATCCGGAAAGCCCCGGCGCGCTAAACCATATTCGCCTTTTCATGGCCGTCTCAGACCCAGATGCTGTGTGCAACCTGCGCGCAAATCGCGGCTTTGCCTCTCCTGCGCGTCAAAGACAGCTGAGAGAGGCCTTGCAAGACAAGCTTGCGCAAGAGCTTTCATCGACAAAACCAGATGTTTTACTGCTCAGCGCACTCCAGCTTGGCACCTGTTTGCACCGGGAAAGCGAACTGGTGCGGCTCAAAGATTTGCTGTCTCCGTTTGCAAGCGGATTTAAGATCATCGCCCATGTAAGCGACCCCGCCCATATGCTGCGAAACCACTACGCAGAACAAGTACTTGAAGGGCGCGCTGCATCCTTGGCGCGGGACCTTGATCTTGTTGGTGAAAAAGACTGGCGGGCTGCCTGCCTTGCAACATGGCACCAGATGACACCTGCACTTGGACAATACTCAGAGGTGCAAGGTGCCCCCTTTTGGCTCGACTTCTCGGCGCTTGCCGCACAATGGCAAAGCGTATTTGGGCAAGACGCAGTAGAATTCCACCGCGGCCTTGGCGCACGCACGCTCAACGCGGAGGTTCGCCAAAACCTCTGTCGCCCCCTCATTAGCAATCTGGATCTCATCGATACTGATCCGGCACTGCCGGATCTCCCATCCGCCGCATGGCTCTCCCGCGCGCGGCAAATCAACACACAGCTGTTGCAGATCACAGCCCAGCGTAAAGAGGCGTTTCCCCGCAAAGACTGGCGCGCGCTTCTTAGCAAGGTGTCCGTAGCAGGCGATGCAATGGACATGCATGGCCTAACTGTCATTTCAAAGGCGTTTCACAGCGCCAATCTGGCCTTTGCGCAAGCGCATAAAACCCTACCTGTTGAAACCTTCGATTATACAGAATCACCCCGCCCCTGGCAGGAAGCCGATCCAACCCAAGGGTTTAGGCCAACCCCGTATGTCATGGCTTTCCTCGACGGGATCAGCCCCCCAAAGTCCCTAAAACAGATCGAGATTTCAGAACAGGCCCGCGTGCTGATGTCGCCTTTGGCGCAGAAAAATCATGCGCATTTGCAGGGAACGCCGCTCAAACCACACAACAAGCTGGGCACCGTCGACGAAACCAAAGCCGCGCCACAATATACTGTGATGCCCACGCGCAAGCTGCCTTCTGAACAATCTGGCCGGGTTATCGTCGGATGCATGAAAAACGAGGCGCCCTATATCCTTGAATGGATTGCCCATCACCGCAGCATTGGCGTCGATAATTTCCTGATCTACACCAATGATTGTACCGATGGCACAGACCAACTTTTAGATCAATTGCAACACCTTGGCATTGTTCAACATCGGCGCAATGACAATTGGAAAGGCAACTCTCCTCAGCAATACGCGCTCAACCAGTCCTTAAAAGAGCCGCTGATCAAAAACGCGGAATGGATCATTCATATTGATGTGGATGAATTCATAAACGTGCGCTGCGGCAACGGCACGCTTGATGACTTCTTTGACCAGACACCAGATGCGACCCATGTCGCCATGACCTGGCGATTGTTCGGTCACAACAATGTAAAATCGCTGAACAATGAATTTGTCACACAGCAGTTTGACCACTGTGCCCCCAAATTCTGCCCCAAGCCTCACACAGTCTGGGGCTTTAAAACGATGACAAAAAACATTGGGGCTTATGAAAAAATCAGCTGCCATCGCCCCAACAAACTGATCGAAGAAAAACGCAATCAGATCAAATGGGTCAATGGTTCAGGGCGTGACATGACCCGCGAGGTGATCAACAAAGGCTGGAGAAATTCACGCAAATCTATCGGTTACGACCTTTTGCAGCTGAACCATTACGCGTTGCGTTCGGCAGAAAGCTTCCTGATCAAACGCCAGCGTGGCCGGGCCTTGCATGTGGATCGCTCTATCGGGCTAAACTACTGGATCCGCATGGATTGGAACGACCACCAAGATATCACCATCCAACGCAACCAAGCGCGCCTCGCTGCTGAATTTGGCGCACTAATCGCTGATCCAACTGTCCAGGATCTACATCAGGCAGGGTGCCAGTGGCATGCAAAAAAAGCAGCCGAGCTGCAGAATACCCCAGAATTTTCCGAACTGTATAAACAGATCCAAAAGATCAAACTGACAAGCCTTGAACGGGCCTCATACGCCTTAGCGTTGGACATGGAGAGCTGATCCGCTAAAAAAAGAGCGATGGTATCAAGTTCAAAGAGCACCGAGTGACCCGATTTCTTGCAATACTGACCGTGCGCAACGAAGGCGCATTTTTATTGGAATGGCTGGCCCATCATCGGGCCGTTGGCTTTACTGATTTTCTTGTTTTTTCCAATGATTGCGAAGATGGCACTGATAATATTCTCGACCGGCTGGATGATCTTGGCCACCTCACCCATCTGCGCAACGATGGGCCTCATGAAAAGGGGCGCATTCAGTTTGATGCATTAAAGCAGGCCGACCGGCACAAACTGGTCAAGCAGGCAGACTGGATCTTGGCACTTGATATTGATGAATTTGTGAACATTCATGTGGGGGATGGTCAACTGGCGGATCTGTTGCAGGCCCTGCCCGACGCAGATGCAATCACCCTGACGTGGCGTTTGTTTGGCAATGCGGATCAGGTCCGCTACCAGCCAACACCCGTGACGGATCTCTTTACCCGTTGCGCCCCGGAAATTATTCACTGGCCATGGCGCGCAACCATGTTCAAAACGCTTTATCGCAACAGCGGCGTGTATCGCAAAACCGGGGTGCATCGTCCGCGCAGCGTCAAAGACCCCAGCCTGCTCGACGGCTACCGCTGGTTTGATTGCGAAGGGCGCGAACTGGGAGAGGCCTTTAAAACCAAACGGGTCTTTTCCAACTACGGTCAGCCCAACTACCGTTTTGCACAACTCAATCACTACCCCCTTGGCGCGATGGAAAGCTATGTCCTGAAAGCCGATCGCGGTCGCGCTGTTCATACCCAAGACCAGCTTAGCCTCGATTATTGGGTGGAACGCAACTACAATATGGATCAAGATCTTTCGATCCACCGCTATCAAGCCGCGCGTGATGCAGTGATGCAGCTACTGGCCGAAGACGCGAAATTACAACGCCTGCATGACAAAGCGGTCAATTGGCGACACCGGCAATTTCGCTCCTTGATGATGAAAGAACCCGCACGCGCGCTGTTTTCAAGACTGATGATGACCCCACCATCCCGTGCTATAACCGCCGTAACAGCCCAAACGCTAAGCGGGTTTGCGACCATGGAACGCCACGACGCAGGCATAAAAGACACGCTCTGACAACAGTTTACCCCACCCCATCGGGAAAGCGCCCGCAAAGCGGCCTGAGTTTTTCCCAATTTGGCCGCATTCGACGCTTATCCGTTACCCAAGACCATCGTGCGTAGAATTCGCAGGAAACTGAGGACTAAGGACATGCAGAACGGCATCGATTCTCTGGACCAAGATCTGTCCGGCCTGAAACCAAAAGCTTGGCGCGCCAAATTGGCTGAGCTGACCGAAGCACATGGCCTATATCAGGATCTTGGCGCACGGCATTTTGCAACCTTCGTGGATCACGGCAACACCCTGTTGGTGACTTTTGAAACAGTGCAAGGCATTCAAAACCTCTCTGAACAGGCGCTGCCGTTGGGGTTTGATCTGGTGCGCAACCAAGGCTGGTCTCATCTGTGTCTGGTCTCAAATGGCGATACATGGTTTCGCGATGAAAACGTCTATACATTCTTTGATCAGCTCGACGATGATGGCTTTTTTGAAGAGTTTGACAATGTCCTCTTTTACGGCGCAGGTCCGTGCGGCTATGCGGCCTCTGCCTTTTCCGTCTCAGCACCCGGTGCAACTGTTCTGGCCATTCAGCCACAGGCCACACTTGATCCGCGTATAACCGAATGGGACGACCGCTTCACCGAGATGCGCCGAACCTCATTTACTGATCGCTATGGCTATGCCCCTGAAATGCTGGATGGCGCAGCAAAAGCCTTTGTCATCTACGACCCTTATGAACCCCTGGACGCGATGCATGCCGCGCTTTTTGCACGGCCCAATGTCACGCGTCTCCGCATGCCCTTTATGGGCACTGCCATTCAGACCCGCCTGATTGAGATGGAAATACTCTACGCACTCATGGCAGATCTGGGGGCTAACACCCTGAGCGAAAGCGCATTTTACAGACACACGCGTGCGCGTCGCAATAATGGTGGCTATCTCAAACGGCTGATGGCACAGCTTGATCATCAAGACCGTCCCTATATGGTTGCCCTCCTGTGCCGCAATGTCACCTCTCGCCTGCGGGCCCCCCGTTTTCGTCGTCGCCTGCAAGGGTTGCAGAAGCGGTCTCAAGCCGGGGAATTCCCCTGGCCCCCAGAGGCGAAAAAGGCAGACGATAGCGCTCAATAAGCGCAGATGGCACCCCCCATCTCAAAAGATTCGCTTGAAGGAAAGCAACGCGAACCCGATAGGGTTCACCCCTTGAACAAAAGGGAAACATCTGCCACACCTCAGGCATGGCAAAAACATCCTTTTCTTGCTCCGCATGTGGAGCCTCGTTTTCCAAATGGTCCGGCCGGTGCGAAGGCTGCGGTGAATGGAACACCATTACCGAAGACAAAGGCCTCTCTGCTGGCGGGCCCGCAAAAAAATCACTGGGCGCAATGCGCGGCAAACGGCTGGAACTCAGCGATTTGGCAACCCAGGAAGCCCCGCCCCCGCGCACGCTTTCCGGTGTCGGAGAGCTGGACCGCGTCCTTGGCGGGGGGCTGGTTGCCGCTTCAGCCATTCTGGTGGGCGGCGATCCCGGTATCGGCAAATCCACCCTTTTGTTACAGGCTGCTGCGCGCTTTGCCCGAAACGGGCTAAAAACCATCTATATCTCGGGCGAAGAGGCTTCAGCGCAGGTGCGTATGCGCGCACAACGGCTGGGCCTGTCCTCTTCCCCGGTGCTGCTGGGCGCAGAAACCAATCTGCGCGATATCCTCACCACGCTTGAAGCCGAAAAGCCCGAACTTGCCATTATCGATTCGATCCAGACCATGTGGTCTGACACCGTAGACAGCGCGCCCGGCTCAGTCAGTCAGGTGCGCGCGGCGGCCCATGAACTCACCACATTTGCCAAAACCAACGGGATTTCCATCGTTATGGTTGGCCATGTCACCAAAGAAGGCCAAATTGCTGGTCCGCGTGTTGTGGAACACATGGTCGACACGGTGCTTTATTTCGAGGGTGAGCGCGGCCATCAGTTCCGAGTTCTGCGCGCGGTGAAAAACCGCTTCGGCCCAGCCGATGAAATTGGTGTTTTTGAAATGACCGGTCGCGGCCTGGCTGAGGTGACAAACCCTTCTGCCCTGTTCCTGTCAGATCGCGGCGACCCAACGCCGGGATCTGTTGTCTTTGCGGGGATCGAAGGCACCCGGCCAGTTTTGGTTGAGATGCAGGCACTCGTTGCCCCCTCCCCTCATTCCCAGCCACGCCGTGCCGTAGTGGGGTGGGACAGCTCGCGCCTTGCAATGATCCTGGCCGTTCTCGAAGCCCGTTGCGGCGTGCCGTTTGCCGGGCTTGATGTCTATCTGAATGTCGCAGGCGGTATGAAAATTTCAGAGCCAGCCGCAGACCTTGCAGTTGCAGCCGCCCTGCTCAGCGCACGCGAAGATACCGCATTACCTAAAGATACCGTAATTTTTGGCGAAATTTCTCTCTCAGGAGCCCTTAGACCGGCGCCACAGGCAGAAAACCGGTTGAAAGAAGCGCAAAAACTTGGTTTCTCCGCAGCTATTGCTCCAAGTGGCGGCAAATCCGTAACAATACCGGGCCTCTCTTTAAAGAAAGCCAGTGATTTGGTCGGATTTGTTGGCGAATACTTCGCAGCAGGATAAGGTCGCAACAAATTTTGTGCAGGATACAGGCGAAGGTCTATGGAAGATTTCACCATTGTTGACGGGGTCGTCGCCCTCGTGATTGTTGTTTCAGCGTTGCTAGCCTATTCGCGTGGTTTTGTGCGAGAAGCCATGGCGATTGCAGGTTGGTTTGCCGCCGCCATCTTGGCTTTTATGTTCGCGCCCCAAGCCGAACCATTGATGGCAGAAATTCCCATCGTCGGGGAATTCCTTGCGGACAGCTGCGAATTGGCGATCATCGCCGCATTCTTTGGCGTGCTTGCATTGGCTCTTGTGGTTGTGTCTTTCTTCACGCCGCTATTTTCAAGCCTGGTGCAACGCTCGATTTTAGGCGGGCTTGATCAGGGCGTCGGATTTTTCTTTGGCGTCTTGCGCGGCATCCTTTTGGTCGCCATCGCCTTCTTCCTTTATAATGTGGTCATGACAGGACAAAGCTTTGAGATTGTCGATGACAGCCGCTCTGCCGCTGTGTTTGACCGCATGATTGGCAAAATCGAAGAGCGTAACCCAGAACAGGCTCTGGGCTGGGTCACTCAGAAATACGAAGAATTGATGGCGCACTGCGAACTCTAACGCCACTCTCTTTGACATAATCATGAAAGGCGCCCTTTGTGGCGCCTTTTTTATTTCGGCCTCGCTCTTCGCCGCACTCTGCCCTCATCAGCTGTCACTACACGAATCTGTTACGAATCGTGTTCGCAATTTTGTTCCGATCCACGAAAACACAAGGGAAATCAAGTAACCTTTGTTAATTTTTCCTAAATTTCCGGCCGAATTGGTTAACAATCATGGGGAAAACACCTCGTTTTTCCCTAAAATTGCATAAATTCCAAATTGGCCGCAGGTCTGCCCCATTTTCGGCCCAATTCGAGCCGCACATAGGATCAACAACACGAGAGCACAGGCTCACAGGCACATTCTCAGAAGGGACGGCATCATGCTTCTGGATCACACCACAGCGTTTTCAGACTATCAGCCCGCTGATTTCATGGCAGATTTTCCATTTTCACAAACCGCAGATCTGGTGAAATCCCGTGTCCGTCCAAAAACTGGCGGCTTCCTTCCCGCAACTTTGGTTGAAACAGACGCAGGCTTTGTTCAGGCCCGCAGCCTGAAAGCAGGCGACAAGGTTTACACCTTTGACGGAGGCACCCAAGAGGTGCGCCGCGTTAAGCATTCCGTACCACGTCTGACCGCAATGATGCATGTGCCCGCCGGTGCCCTGGGCAATGATCGTGATCTGAACATGCCTGCTGATCAACTTGTTGCTCTGGATCTCGACGCCGCTGAAATGCTCTTTGATATGCCTGTTGTTGTTGCCAAACTCGTCTCTCTGGCGGGCTACAAAGGCATCACCCCAGCCATGCCCCAGCGTTTGGCACGTGTACATCTGGAATTTGAAGAAGAAGAGCTGATCTGGTCCGAATGTGGCATGCTACTGCATTCCGGTAGCACAACCGAAGAAACCGCATTCTATCAGCTTTCCCTCACCGAAACGCGCAGCCTTGTGACAAAAGAAACAGGTCAAATCCTGCCCCGCAGTGATGCAGACGTTCTGCCTTCTGCCCTCAACGACATTTTTCGGGACACCCCCACAGTCCCACCGCTGGCAGCTTAACCCCACCCCACTTCCCTGCCAGTTCCTCCCCACCTACAGGCCCGCACTCGTGCGGGTCTTTTTTTATGGGCAAAGATCTCTGCAGAACAAAATGCGAATTCGTGATCCTTTGATGACAGCAGGCGATATTCCCATTATGTGGGGGCCAACCACTGTGCAAATGGATTCGGAGCCCGCTGAAATCGCGATGCCGATCATGAAACACCATACCTATGCCGCTCCCTATGCGCGGCCCTGCAGCTCATATGATCAAACCGAGCGCATAACCTGAATACAGGGAATGCACTGGTCGGGTCTCGGTTCTGCAGAGCGGATAGATCCCATCCATTGCTTTTCCACAGACACGCGCATCCTCTGATCTTTTGGGGATGACACAACAACAAAGACGACCTGCGCTGCCTGCTGAAAAGGGCACGCCTCACTGGAATTGGAGCCACTTTATGTGCGGGATTTTGGGTATCGCAAACAAAAGCAGCGATGTGTTTGCGGAAATCTATGATGGGCTATTGATGCTCCAGCATCGCGGTCAGGACGCCTCTGGCATCGTGACCCACACCGGCGAATTCTTTCGCGAACGCAAGGCCAACGGTCAGGTCAAAGACGTCTTTAATGCCAGCGACGCCGAAACCCTGACCGGGAAAATCGGCATGGGCCATGTACGCTACCCCACTGCGGGCTCTTTAAGCGCCTCCGAAGCACAGCCGTTTTTCGTGAATGCACCCTATGGCATCTATCTGGTGCACAACGGCAATATCACCAACACGGCTGAACAACGCGAAAAGGTCACTGCGAAATATAGCCGTCATCTGCGCACCACCTCAGACTCCGAAATTCTGCTGAACGTTCTGGCCGACAAAGTCGCCGACGCGATGAAAGTGAACGGCAATGCTGATCCCATCCGCAACATCTTTGCCGGTGTAAAGATGACGATGGAACGTGTTCAGGGCGCCTATTCCGTGATCTGCATGATCGCAGGCGTCGGTCTTCTGGCCTTTCGTGATCCCAATGGCATTCGCCCGCTTTCAGTCGCCCAGCGTGAAGGCCAGGACGGGCTGGATTACGCCTTCGCTTCAGAAGATGTCGCCTTTGATATCAATGGCTTCTCCAAAATTCGCGATGTCAAACCCGGCGAAGCCATGCTGGTAGATCTGGACGGTAACCTACACGAAATTCAGGCCGTCGAAGGCAAGCTAACGCCCTGCATCTTTGAATATGTCTACCTTGCCCGCCCCGATTCCATGCTGGATGGCATTTCTGTCTATAAAACCCAGCTGCGTATGGGGCAGACCCTGGCAAAGCAAATCCAAGACTCTGGTCTGGAAATTGATAGCATCATCCCAGTGCCGGATTCAGCGCGTCCCGTGGCCTTGGAAGTGGCAAACGCAACCGGCATTCGCTACCGCGAAGCCTTGGTGAAAAACCGCTACGTGGGCCGCACCTTTATTATGCCCGGTCAGCAAGAACGCCAGAAATCCGTGCGCCGAAAACTGAACGCCATCCCGCTGGAAATGAAAGGCCTGAATGTACTGTTGATCGATGATTCCATCGTGCGCGGCAATACAATCACCAAAATCGTCCAGATGTGCCGCGATGCGGGTGCTAAAAAGGTCTATATCGCCTCTGCGTCTCCACCTGTGAAATACCCAAATGTCTATGGCATCGACATGCCAACCCGTCATGAGCTGATCGCCCATGGCCGCGAGATCGAAGAAATCCGCGAGGAAATCGGCGCAGACGCTCTGATCTATCAAAAACTGGAAGATTTGGTCTGGGCTGCACACGAAGGCAACAAAGAGATCGAAACCTTTGATTGCTCTTGCTTTGATGGCAACTACATCACCGGCAATATCACCGAAGATTATCTAAATGGTCTGGAAAACAGCACCCGGGTGAGCAAGAAAATTGAAGACATGCCAGCGCAAGGGGCCTCTTGGAACAGCGCGGCAGCTGGCTAAAATCTGATTTGCGGTTTGATCTTGCGGGATCAGACGCGTAAGAGAGCCACGATTAACTCTACGCAAAGGCGCTGATCTCGGATCTGCGCCTTTGGTGTCTCGACCAAAGGACCCCAGTTTGGACCCACATCTTTTGCGTATCCTGAACGCATCGCGCAAATGCCGATGCTGTGGGGCCACCTTTGCCGAACTCCTCAGCCTGTCCTGTGATCGCCCAGACATCTGCTCGGAAGATCTGATCGTGCAAGACAACTCCGCTATTGTAGCTGAAAACGGCGATATCCTCACCGAGGATTTTTGCCGCCTAGGAGAGCTGTATTTTATACGCGCAATCCTGACGTTCCCCGTCGCCAACAGCGCCGGCGCGGAATTTGTGTTGGGCACCTGGGCCAATCTGCCGGTTGAAGATTTTCACACCTATCTGGCGATATTTGATGGCCAGGAAGAGGAATTGCCACCCAAACGCCCAGTCTGGCTGGCAAATGTCATTCCTCTGCATGAAGGCAAACCAGCCGCCTGCACTCTGGTGATGCGATCAGAGGGACAGTATCCCGAATTGGACATCGCCGAACCGGGACATCCGCTGAATGAGCTGCAAAACCGGGGGCTCACCTTTGAAGAGCTCTTGGGCATGCTCCACAGCTATGGCCACGATATTCCCTCTCTGGTCTATGATTCCTAAAGAATTTGTCCCTGAAAACCCGTTGTACAGAGACGCGGCAACCTGCCTCTTGACCCCACCGCGGCAAGCGATCACAAGGCAGATATGACACAGAAACTCGCTTTGATCACTGGCGCCTCGCGCGGCCTGGGCGCGGCCCTGGCAGAGGCCCTCGCCCCGACCCATCATATTGTCGCAGTTGCCCGCACCACCGGTGCGCTGGAAGAACTCGACGATCGTATCAAGGCCGCCGGTGGCACAGCAACCCTTGCCCCGATGGACGTCACAACCCCCGAAGCAATGGCCACCCTGTGTCGCGGCATCCATGATCGCTGGGGCACTCTTGATCTGTGGCTGCACACCGCGATTCACGCCGCCCCGCTTGCCCCAGCAAACTTTGTGTCTGCAAAAGACTGGGAAAAATCTGTTGCTGTGAACGCAACAGCAACGTCTTTGCTGATCAACTATGTGTCGCCCCTGCTCGGCCAGACCGGGCAAGCCGTGTTTTTTGATGATCCACATGGCGGTGAAAAATTCTTTGGCGCTTATGGCGCCACCAAAGCCGCTCAAATGGCGCTTGTGCGCAGCTGGCAGGCGGAAACGACAAGCACGGGGCCCACGGTGCAAATTCTTGATCCACAGCCCATGCCCACTGCTCTGCGCGCACGGTTTTACCCCGGCGAAGATCGCGATCCCCTGCATTCCACAACCAGCGAAGCTGCACGCCTTCTGCCTGCTATCCTCCAGCGCTGATCCACGCCAATCACGGCCTGTGTGCCATAGCCGCTACAGGCTGTGGCTATCCTGCAAGTCCTCTGTGCAGATTTCTGCCATATTTGTGAATCTCTTGCCCGGTCTCAGGACTGATCTTATTCAGAGTCTCGAAATCTAGCGCTGATGATGCAAAGAGGAAAAGATTATGCGGATCCTAATCACCAATGATGACGGTATCACCGCACCCGGCCTGAAAACGCTGGAAGGCATCGCCCACACTCTTGCCGGACCAGAAGGAGAGGTCTGGACGGTTGCCCCGGCCTTTGAACAATCGGGTGTTGGCCATTGCATCAGCTACACACGCCCTTTTATGCTCAACGAACATGGGCCTCAGCGCTTTTCAGTCGATGGCTCTCCTGCAGATTGCGTTTTGACAGCCTTACATGTGGTCATGGCAGACACCCCACCGGATCTGGTGCTCTCTGGCGTCAATCGGGGCAATAACTCCGCTGAAAACACGCTTTACTCCGGCACCATTGGCGCCGCGATGGAGGCCGCCTTGCAAGGGGTGCCAGCGATGGCACTGTCGCAGTATTTCGGTCCTCGCAACAAAGATCTGAGCGACCCATTTGAAGCCGCAGCACAACATGGCGCCGAAGCGGTTCGCAAAACTCTTGCAGCGTCCCCAGTCGTCTCATCCCCCTATAAACTGTTTTACAATATCAACTTCCCCCCTGTCCCCGCCGCTGAGGTAAAAGGCCTGCGCGCGGTAACACAGGGACGCCGTTCAGGGGTGAATTTCAGCGCAGACCAGCAGGAAGCGCCCAACCGGCGGCGCTACGTCTGGATCCAAGGCGGCAATCAACAGGTTGAAACCGAAGCCGGTTCCGATGCGGCCGCGAACCTCCAAGACTTTGTCTCAGTAACCCCGATGCGCGCAGATCTCACCGCCTATGATGCACTTGCGGCGCTTAAGGCAATCGAATGAACGGACCCAATCCCGAAACTCAAATGCAATTCCTGTTTGCCCTGCGGTCAAAAGGGGTAACGGACGAATCTGTTTTGTTGGCGATGGAAAACATCGACCGGGGTCTTTTTGTACGCGGTCTGTTTTCTGAGCGCGCCTATGAAGATGTGCCGCTGCCGATTTCCTGCGGCCAGACCATTTCACAACCCTCCATCGTTGGCGTGATGACACAGGCCTTGCAGATCTCACCCCGTGATACGGTGCTGGAGGTGGGCACAGGCTCAGGGTATCAGGCTGCAATCCTCGCGCGCCTTGCCCGGCGCGTCTACACCATCGACCGGCACGCCCGTCTGGTCAGCGAAGCCCGCGAGGTTTTTAATCAGCTTCAACTCAGCAATCTGACCTCGCTGGTGGGGGATGGCAGCTTTGGCCTGCCCGAACAGGGGCCCTTTGATCGCATTGTCGTGACCGCCGCCGCCGAGGATCCCCCCGGCCCCCTGCTGACGCAGCTCAAGGTTGGTGGTATCATGGTGGTGCCCGTTGGCCAGTCAGATCACGTACAGACCTTGATTCGTGTGCATAAAACCGCCAATGGCTTCGAATATGACGAGTTAAGCCCGGTTCGCTTCGTGCCCCTCCTTGAGGGTCTGGGCAAAGACACCTAAGAAAAGAGGCAAATCTTCGCCGATCTGATTGGCGTTGAAAATTGCATGTGAATTTTGCGGAACCCCCGGTCCAAAAAGGGGGCGCTGATTTGAGGAGAGCGGAATGCAAGTGACCGTCCCGGCCTGTGCCGCGCGCCTGCGCGCCATCACCCTACGTAACACTGGAAAAGGCAGCGCTGCTTTGGTGCTCTGTGGGTTTCTAGCTGCCTGTGAAGAATTTCCCAAGGACTATGATTTACGTGGAACGATTGGCGCATTTAACACCAGCGAAGCTGTGCGCACAGCGACCAAAGACCGCCCCGAAGGCGATGATCGCGGGTTGATCACCTATCCGTCCTATCAGGTCGCTGTTGCACGTCGCGGCGACCGGGTCGCAGATGTGGCGACGCGGATTGGCCTCCCGATTGCGGAACTGGCTGAATACAATGGCATCGAGCCAAGCGACGAGCTGCGCAAAGGTGAAATCCTTGCCCTGCCGCGCCGCGCACCGGATGTGCTTCCAACACCTGAAATCACCCCCAACACCGGCACAGCGGCCCCCGGTGGGGTCGATATTGCCTCGCTCGCAGGGCAAGCCATCGAAGAGGCGCCGCTGAGCAAACCCAATCCCGGCTCGGTCACCCCGTCTACAATTCGCCCAAAACCCAAACCTACGCCACGCCCCAGCCCGGTTCGCGTCCAGAATGGGCCAGAACCCGTGCGCCATCAGGTCAAACGGGGTGAAACCGCCTTTACGATTTCACGCCTGTATCAGGTCCCGGTCAAAGCGCTGGCCGAATGGAACGGGCTTGGCAGTGATTTTGCCATTCGTGAAGGGCAATATCTGCTCATTCCAATCAAAGACCAAAAACCACCTCAGCGCGAAGCTGCCGCAGCCACAGTTTCCGCAGCCGCGCCTGCCGTCACAGCACCCGGCGTAGGATCTTCAACACCTGTCCCGCCCAGCGCCAGCAAACCACGCCCGCAGGAAAACATCGCCCCGGCCGCCGTGGTACCCACACCGCAACAAGTGGTAAAGGTTCCAGAGCCAACCCGCAAATCTGAAGCCGCCATGGTCTTCCCGGTGCAGGGAAAAATCATCCGCGCTTACTCCAAAGGGAAAAACGACGGCATTGATATTTCTGGTGGCGCTGGTTCCGAGGTCCGTGCTGCGGCCGCAGGCAGCGTGGCGGCCATCACCGAAGATTCAAACGGTATCCCGATCATCGTTGTCCGCCATGACGCAAAACTTCTGTCGGTCTATGCCAACGTCGATAACATCAAGATCAACAAAGGCGACAAAGTCAGCCGGGGCCAAGCCATCGCCACCCTGCGCGATGAACCAAATCCCTTTGTTCACTTTGAAATTCGCAACGGGTTCGAAAGCGTCGACCCGCTCCCCTATCTCAACTAAGGCGCTTTGCGCTGAGATCAGAGAGCGGTGATATGCCACAACACAGTCAAATCTGGCGTCCAGCCCCGCAGATCCGTGTAAAAGCACTGGGTCTGCACTGGCGCCGCGGGCAATTGCTTGCCGCTGAGGTCCCAAACGATTCCGGACAGATCAAGGGCGTTAGACCTCTGGGCGGAACCATCGAATTTGGCGAAACCTGGCAACAGACGCTGATGCGGGAATTTCAGGAAGAACTGGCCCAGGAGATCCAGATCATCAGCCCGCCTTTTGTGTTAGAGAATATTTTCGAACACGAAGGCGCAACGGGGCATGAGATTGTATTTTGCGCTGAGATCAGCTTTGCCAAAGGCGTGTTTGAAACCCAAGACACACTGACCTTTGCAGAAGACAATGGAATGCTCTGCACCGCGCGCTGGTTTGATCTGACCGCCCTGGATCAACCGGGCGGTCCTGCGCTGTTTCCAACTGGATTGAAAGAGCGGCTTTACACCCGCACGCCGTGACGCCCGGCAAGATCCGTGAAAAACTGCCAGGCCACACGACCCGAACGCGCCCCACGCGTGGCTTGCCATTCAATCGCTTCACTGCGCAGCGTCTCAGGCTCCATTTCGATACCAAAGACATCGCAATAGCCTTGGATCATAGTCAGGAAATCTTCCTGATCACAGGCGTGAAAGCCCAACCAAAGGCCAAACCGATCCGAGAGCGAGACTTTCTCTTCGATGGCTTCTGACGGGTTGATCGCAGTGCCGCGTTCGTTTTCGATCATATCTCGTGGCATCAAATGACGACGGTTTGACGTCGCATAAAGGATCACATTGGCAGGCCGCCCCTCGATACCGCCATCCAGGACTGCTTTCAGGCTTTTGTAATGCTGATCATCGTGACTAAACGACAGATCATCGCAGAACAGAATAAATTGATACGGCGCTTCACGCAGCAGGGCCAGCAATCTTGGGATCGACGGCAAATCATCCCGTTGCAGCTCAACCAGCTTCAGCTCGGGGTGCTTACTGGCAACACGGCCATGAACGGCCTTGACCAGACTGGATTTCCCCATACCGCGCGCGCCCCACAACAACGCATTATTGGCGCTGAAACCCTGGGCAAACTGACGCGTATTTTCCATCAGCGTATCACGCGCCCGGTCAATTCCCACCAACAAAGCCAGTTCAATACGGGCGATCTCAGTCACTGGCTCCAAGCGGTCGGGGCTGACATGCCAGACAAACGCCGAAGCCTCAGCAAAATCAGGCGCCTCTTGCGGCGGAGGAGACAAACGTTCCAAGGCCTCTGCAATGCGCTCCAAAGCGTCCTGTTCCATATGTGGCTCCTCATGTGTTGCTCATGCCTAAAAACCACGTTCTCTCATGGCCAACAAGAGATGATATCGCAAAAAGGCACCGGAGTGCCCGGTGCCTTACTACGTTTTTAGTTAAGAGATGGATCAGTGATCTGCGCCGTCGTCCTCGTCCTCAAAGTAGCCTTCTTCGCGCAGCTTTTCATCGCGTTTGCGCTCAACCCGGGCGACCAACAAAATCGAAATCTCATAAAGGCCATAAACCACTACAAACAAAATCACCTGTGTGATCACATCCGGTGGTGTCACCAATGCCGCCAGAACAAGAATGGCCACAACCGCATATTTGCGAACAGATCCCAGACCTTCAGAACTCACCAGACCCGCCTTACCCATCAGCGTCAGCAATACAGGCAGTTGGAAACACAGCCCAAACGCCACGATGAATTTGATCGTCAGGTTCAGATATTCCTGCGCCGACCCTTGGAACACCACGCTAAGACCCGGCTGATTCTGTGCAGGCCCCGAGGCCACAGCTTCACCCGTCGTCCCAAACTGCTGGAAGCCCAAGAAAAAATCATAGGCCAAAGGTGTTACAACGTAGAACGCAAAGGACGCGCCCAGCAGAAACATGAAAGGGGATGCGACCAAAAACGGCAGAAACGCACCTTTTTCATTCTGGTAAAGACCCGGAGCAACAAAGCGCCACATCTGCAAGCCGATATATGGAAACGCCAGGACAAAACCGCCCAGAAGCGAAATCTTAATAGCGACAAAAAAGCCTTCCTGCGGTGAAATAAAGATCAACGCACAATCCTGGCCACCTTCTTCCAGCACCTGACACAAAGGATGGGTGAGAAAGTTGAACAAAGGCGTGGCAACCGTAAAACAGATCACCATGCCCACCAAAAAGGCCACAACCGAGTGGATCAACCGGCTGCGCAATTCGGCCAAATGCTCAATCAGCGGCGCTGTTGAGTCATCAATTTCGTCAGTTTGGCTCATGTATCTGCCTTCTTCTCCGGTGCCGCTGCACCAGCGTCTGCCTCTTTGCGCGCTGTGGCAGCCTCAGCCGTTGCTTGCTGAATTTTGCGCGCATCTTCCGCGCGCTCATCGCTCAAATCTGCAGAAAACTCTTTGGGATCAAAGGTGGAAGCAATATCTTTTGCCGCCTCCTTCACCCCATCCATCGCACTGCCCACCGGGTTGGTTGCGGTTTTCAACCCTTTCGCCATGTCGTTCACGCCACTCTCATCCGCAGCCTGATGCATGGCGCGGCTGAACTCATTGGCCATGCCACGCGCCTTGCCAACAAAACGGCCAACATTGCGAAACAGAACGGGCAGATCTTTGGGGCCAACCACAATCAGTGCCACAACCCCAATCACCAAAAGCTCGGTCCAGCCCAGATCAAACATGTGATCTTACGCCTTGTCTTTTTCGGTGTCCGGCGTCACATCAACCACCTCTTCCGCTTTGTCGTCTTCCAGCTCTTTTGTGCCGTCGTTCACACCCTTCTTAAAGGCAGTGATACCTTTGCCCACTTCGCCCATCAGCGAAGAAATCTTGCCGCGGCCAAACAGAACCAGAACCACAACAGCAATAAGAAGAAGACCGGGAAGACCGATATTGTTAAGCATGAAAGCCTCCATTCAAAAAGCCCGGCGCTTTGACCAGACATATATCCATTTGCGCTCAGCCTAGCGTCCACCGGTAAAACCAACCAGAAGCGAACGGGTTTTTCCCTACCCTATGACGACGATTTTCGAAAATTTCCCCCCCGTCAAATCACAACTGACAGGTTTGTGTCAGTTGCAGGTCGCTATTCAGGGCAGGCACACAAAACTGGAGATGCATATGACACATCACGTTGCTGAAATCGTCACATTCAAATTGGCCAAAGGCGTCACAGATGCCGATTTCGTGGCGCTCAGCCAACAAACTGAATCCTTTGTACGCAAGCAATCAGGCTTTATCGCGCGCTGGCTCACAAAGGGAGAAGACGGATCCTGGACCGACTATGTCATCTGGGCAGATATGGCAGCCGCAAAATCCGTTGCCGCGCTATTCCCCGCGCAACCTTTCTTTGGCGCTTTGATGGAAGCTCTGGATCCTGAAACCACCAAGATGCGCCACGAAGAGGTTCTCTGGCGTATGAATGCTTGACGATCCCACCTCTGACGGGCCAAGGCTGGTTTCATGCGCCGCTCTGACCGTCTTTTTGAAATCATCCAAATCCTGCGCGACGGGCAATTGCACCGCGCGCAGGACATTGCCGCACAGCTTGAGGTGTCCACACGCACAATCTACCGCGACATGGACACCTTGGTCGCCTCTGGCATTCCAGTCGAAGGCGAACGTGGCGTCGGCTATATGGTGCGTGAACAAATCACGCTGCCACCGCTCAATCTGACCCCGGCTGAACTAGAGGCGCTGAACCTGGGCATGGCTATTGTCGCCGAAGCCGCAGATCCGGATCTGAAATCAGCCGCCCTCTCCTTGGCTGATAAGGTGGACGCAGTCCTGCCGACCCAAACCCGCACCGAAGCCGACGCCTGGAAATTTGCAGTCTATCCCTTTGCCGATGCCGCCCGCGGATTTTCCCATATGGCGACCCTGCGCGCGGCGATCAAAGCCCGGCAAAAGCTTGATCTCACTTACCGCCGCATCGACGGTGTGCTCAGCCAACGCAAAATCCGCCCCCTGCATATGGAATATTGGGGCCGTGTCTGGACGCTGACCGCATGGTGTGAACACCGCGAGGCCTTCCGCGTGTTCCGCGTTGATCTGATCGAAGAGGCCCGCGCCCTGCCCGAACTGTTTGTCGATGAACCCGGAAAACGCATCAGCGACTATAAACCTTACGACTCCTAGGCGCAGGTTTCACGCCGTCAGATTATACCGGAAACACAAAACAGCGGTTGCGTGGCACCGTCAGCCACATCACCCGACCCGCTTCGGGCAAAAACACATTTGGCACAGTTGCTTTCAACACTGCGCCATCAAAATCCATGCGAAATTCCACAAGGCTTTCATTGCCTAAGAACCGCGCGCGCACCACGGTCGCCCGCGCAGGTACCCCATCGGTTGCAGTGGGCAGCGGACCACTGCCGTTGCGATCAAAGTCAATCCGCACATGCTGGGGGCGGAACACGATCTCGACATCCGTACCATCCGCATGGCCCGGTGCCAGAAACTCTCCAAAGGGCGTCTGCACCAACGCACCGTCCACACGCGCTTGTATCACGTTGACATCACTGAAAAAGGCAACAGCCGCCTTATCCACCGGTCGGGTGTAAACATTATAAGGCGCGCCTTGTTGCACGATCTTGCCGCCCCGCATCAAAGCGACCTCATCCGCCATGCGCATCGCCTCTTCCGGTTCATGCGTCACCAGCAAAACGGCTGTGTCTTCTTCTTTCAACAGGCTCAGCGTTTCATCCCGAATGCCATCACGCAATCGATTGTCGAGACCGGAAAACGGCTCATCCATCAACATGATACGAGGGCGCGGCGCAAGGGCGCGCGCAAGCGCGACGCGCTGCTGTTCGCCCCCGGACAACTGATGCGGATATTCATCAATGTAGCGGTCCAGCGACACTTTGCGCAGCAACTCTTCCACACGTGCCCGCTTTTCTTCGCGCGGACCTTTCAGGCCAAAAGCCACATTGTCAGCAACACTTAGATGCGGAAACAGGGCAAAATCCTGAAACATCAGACCAATCTCGCGCCGCTCTGGGGGCACCCGATAGACCGTATCGCAGATCAATTTGCCATCGACGTAAATCTCCCCCTCGTCCTGCATCTCTACACCGGCAATCATCCGCAAGGTGGTGGATTTGCCGCAGCCAGAGGGACCAAGCAGGCAGGTCACCTGCCCCGCACGGATCTGCAGGGACACATCATCCACAACCGCACGGCCATCAAAGAACCGGCGAATATTGCGGATCTCCAACCGGGGGGGTTCGCTGTTTAATGCGGGGGAAGAGGTCATGCGCTGCTGTGCCTTTACAGATGCCAAACGGAGGCGGGCCGGACTGCTGATAGCAACCCAACCACGCCCACGCAAGACGCCAGCCGCGTCAGGACGCCTCGGTCAAGTCAAAGTGAGCCTCAGCTCGCACCACACCATTGACCATCAGCTCAATATGATGCGCTCCGGGCACAAGGGTAAAAGTGCTGGCCCCGCTTTTGAACTTATGGCTTTTCTTGACCGTCAAAGCGCCCTTGCTGATCTTGGCCTGCTTCAGCTTAAACACCTTAACCGAGGTCTTTCCTGAGGGGCGTTGAAAATGCAGACGATAGTCCACCAACACAGGTAACGCCTGATCAGCTTCAAGCTCACAGTGGAAATTCAGCGCCTCTCCAATCGCAACGGACGTGGTTTCAAGATGCAATTTGGCCACCACCGGCACCTCAGGATCATACCCCAACATCTGCAAGGCGGCACCATGGCCCTCTTTAACCAGCCCGCGCAACGCATGGGCTGTCATCCAGTCCAGCTCTTTGGGCGTCTGCACGCCCAAATCCCGCCATTTGCGCAAGCGCTCCAACACCAGATCAGGCTTTTTCTTGCTGATATCATTCAGGTGATTGGCAACCGATCGTGTCACATAACGGGTTTTGTCGCGATGCAGCTGATCCAGTAACGGCAACGGATCTGCAAGTGCAAGGCCAACAGCCTCTCCCCAAGGGAGACGCGGGCGCGTGCCTTCGCTGGCCAAGCGGCGCACATGATAATTTGGATCTTCGCTCCACTGGACAAGCCGCGCCATGGTTTCTTCAGGCCAACGGTTCAAAAATGGACGGATGGCCCATTCCATCGAAAATCGCTGGGTAATGGCATGCAGCAGATCCAGCCCCAGCGCCGCGTGCTCCTCCAGTCCCTTGGCGACAACAAATTCCCCCAAGGGTGCAAAGATAAAATCCCCGAAATCATCATCGCTCAACCCAGGATCAAGCGGCGGTGGCAGCGCTTTAAGCAACGTTTCCTGTACATCCGGCAGCGCCCCCGGCAGATGCCGACAAAGACACTCACAAATCCAAGCAATCCGCTCTTTTAGCTCCAGATCCAGAAGCCGCTCCATCACATCAGATGTGAACTGATCTACATCAAAATCCGTGGAAGCCGCGCCAAACAGATCCGCCAGATATTGAACCTTTTCAGCGTTATAAAGCTGGTCTTTCAGCGAAAATCCAGAAGCCATGATTAAAGCGTCGCGTTGGTTGCGCCACCATCCAAAAGGATGTTCTGGCCAATCATATACCCTGCATGCTGCGAACACAGGAAGGCACAGGTCGCGCCAAACTCTGTCGGCGTGCCATAGCGCGCGGCAGGAATGGTAGCAGCTCGGGTCGCGCTGGCTTCCTCAATCGACATGTCATGCTGTTGTGCCATCGCAGTATCAAGCGCCACCGCACGGTCTGTTGCATGAATGCCCGGCAAAAGGTTGTTAATAACAACGCCTTTTCCCGCAACCTGACGCGCCGTGCCCGCCACATAACCGGTCAATCCCGCCCGCGCAGAATTGGACAGACCCAACACCGCAATCGGTGCTTTGACCGATTGCGAGGTGATATTCACCACGCGCCCCCAGCCTTTGTCGATCATCCCCGGCAACAGCGCTTTCATCAGTGCGATTGGGGTCAGCATATTGGCGTCCAGCGCTTTGATAAAATCGTCGCGCTCCCAGTCGCTCCACATCCCCGGAGGGGGGCCACCCGCATTTGT
This sequence comes from Epibacterium ulvae, assembly GCF_900102795.1. Classification (GTDB taxonomy): domain Bacteria; phylum Pseudomonadota; class Alphaproteobacteria; order Rhodobacterales; family Rhodobacteraceae; genus Epibacterium; species Epibacterium ulvae. The sequence continues at coordinate 66,337 of NZ_FMWG01000005.1, forward strand.
CACCAGAATATCCAACGCTCCAGCCGCCTTTAACACCCTGATGCGCCCCTCCTCTGAGGTGATATCCGCCGCAACCGTCGTCACAGCCACGCCATAGGTGGTACGAATTCTCTCAGCCGCGGCCTCCAGCGCCTCAGCTCCGCGCGCGTTCATGACCAGATCAACACCCGCCTCAGCCAACGCTTCAGCACAGCCAAGGCCCAATCCCTTGCTGCTGGCACAAACCAGTGCGCGCTTTCCTTCAATTCCTAAATCCATAATCGCCCCTCTCACACAGCAAGAACAAAAGATGCACATTCAATGTGATTTGACCAGCCCAGACAGTAAAAAAGACGCCTTTTGGCCTGTATCCCGCCATATTTTATTAATAATTTCTTCGAAAGAATAGAACAGACAACATAGGTTGGAAAACCAGACCACATGCGGTGCCCTACAGTGAACAGTGATCACGCGTCTTATCAATCTCTTCTGGCCTACCCCGCAGAAGACCTCTGCGTAGAATATGGCGCAAACATGGGCGAAGGTCTGGGCATCCTTGACGACTTGGTGCTGGATGACGCCTATGTCCTGCGCGACACCGCCAGCCCAAAACGTCTGTCGCTGCAGGTTCACCCAAACGGCTGTTTTCATGTTCACCAAGACAGCGAACTCGGCACGCCGGGATCTGCAATCCATCTGGATTGCACCCTCACGCTACAGGCAGACACCAGTGCTGAAATCGACGGTTTCGTCATGGTTCAAGTCAGTCCACAGGGGCTGATCTCTGGTCTCTTTTTCCTACCACAGGCCCCGCTTCGCGCAGATACGACCTACAGTTTAATCCGGGCAAATCGATCACAAGCCCGTCAGCAACTGGCGCAAATGGCCTCAGTCTCATTCACACGCGACACCCACATCACGCGCGCAACTGGCGCACAGGTCAAAATACAAGATCTGAAAGTCGGCGACCGTGTCCTGACGCGGGATGACGGCGCACAGGAAATCCGCTGGATTGGCCACACCACAGCACGGGCAACCGGGACAATGGCCCCTATTCTTATCCGTGCGGGCGCGTTAAACAATTTCAACGATCTTATTGTCAGCCCAGATCACCGGCTTATGGTGTATCAGCGCAATGATGCCCTCGGCACCGGATGTTCAGAGCTGCTGATCCGCGCAAAAGACCTGGTCAACGGCGACAGCGTCGTGGTGCAGCAGGGCGGGTTTGTCGATTATTTCCAAATCCTGTTTGACCGCCATCATATTATCTACGCCGAAGGGATCGCCGCAGAATCTCTGCTGATCGACGCCAGCACGCAGGCGGTGTTGCCGCAAAACATTGCACCCCACCTGTCTTCCAGCCTAAAACACACCCACCGCGAGGAACACGGGCTAGACGTGGCGCGCTCCTTGCTGGAGCGCCCCAATGCGGTTGATATGCTACGGCGCGCCTCGATCGGCTAGCCGGTGCGCCCCTTAGTAAAAGAACTCTTCCCGCACGATTTTGCCATTTGCGACATGGTAAATCGCCACTTCACGCATATCAAAATCCTGCCCCGTGGATTTTTCTTTGCCCTTCACAGCAAAGATTACGCCAAACCGGTCATCGCCGTGCAAAAATGGCCCTTCCAGCGAATGCTCTGACACCTCAAACGCGCTTTCCCACCACTCATGCTTGCCACGAATGGCATCAATCCCGGTGACCTCGCGCCCCATGCCTTGGGTATCTGCCGCCTCAACCGAAACGGCGTCGGCCGCATAAAGCACTGACAGATTTTCCTTTTCCTGCCCTTCCCGGCAGCCCGCAACCAATTTATCTGCAATCTCTTTCAAAGTCATAACGTCCCTCCAATTTTGTTCTCTAAATGTTCTAACATATTTTAAATGATTCGAGGAGGCTTTTCACAAACCTCCTCGCAGATCTTGACCTTTGCGCGTGCAAACACCCCTATAGGGCGAAACGGCAGGCAGGGCACAGATGGCAAATCCACAGCATATTGAATGGTTGAAAGAGGGCAAAGACGCCTGGAACGCCCGCCGCGAACGCGACGACTTTGTGCCGGATTTTTCTGACATCAGCTTGTGTCATAACTACAGCTATCCTTCACACGCCCGCTATCTCACTAATAAGGTTTATTGTATTGATGCCTTGATTGATTATGACCTTAGCTACTCAAACTTCGAAAACAGCACTGTTTATCTAGATCTCTCCAATGCGGACCTTAAATACGCCAATCTTTCCGGTGCGAATTTTACATCGTCTCTTCTTAGAGGCATCAAAGGTAATGGTGCAAACTGCTACAATGTAAATTTCAACCACTCCATCCTTGAAGGAGCGGATTTGAGAGGTGCAGTGCTAACCGCCGCAACTTTCCGGCTTTCGAATCTTTATAAATTGGATATCCGGGATACTGATCTTTCAAAGAGTAAATACCTCCGCAAAGATACCTATCATCGAATGATCGGCAACGCAGGCACCAAACTCCCCTCTCGCCTGCCCTTCCCTGAAGAATGGAAAGAAGACACAGCAGTGCCAGACGCCGAAGCGGCACTTGAAACCGCGCCGGTCCAATCGGCCTCTTATGATTTCACCGTCGAAGACACAGGCGTCACCGCGCATCTGCCCGCAGAGCACAGCGCCGAAAAATCCAGCTACGGCCTTTCTGGCCAGCAACGCGCCGCGGCGCTGATCGTCAACGCCCGCAGCATCGCACAAAGCGTCAGCAACAAACTGGGGGAAGAGACCCGCGCGGATCTGCTAGCCTATGCCACCCATCTGGAACAGGAAGACCCCGCCAACCCGCACCGTTTGTCTTTTATTGCCAAGGGGATTGCTGCGGATCTCTCAGATCCCTTTGTTACCGCCGGATACAGCGAGCGGCTGAAAATCCAGCTGCGCGATTTTCTGGACCAGCACGATGCCTTCTTAAACGAAACCCTACCCGCAGCCGCGAAAGCGATTGATTATAAAGATAATTTAGAGCTCTCGCGTGCCCCAACCGAAGCTGACACCGCAGAATTGTTGGAGGAGTTTGCAAATGCTTTGAAAGAACCCGGTGCAAGCACTGACAGCACCGAAGCGCTTATTCAGAGTTTACGGGAAAATGACAAAGAGATTACGGAGCTCAAACAACTCGCCTATTCAGAAGCCGGGCAAAAGAAAGTCGCACAACGGATCAAACGCGAAACAGTCGAACGTGCGACGCTTGTTGCAAGACTTTATTGGCGGGCGCGGCAAGCTTTAGACAAATTAAAGAATACATCTAAAAAAGACATAATCTCAAAAACCCGATTGCATGCAGGCGATGTCGCGATTGTCACCTCAATCACTGGAGCTTCTGTTCCAACAATGGTGCACAAGTTGGCTGACATCGCGCAAGCGATTGTTCATGCTCTCACCCCGTTGATGTTGAAACTGCAGGCCTTAATCCCAGTGCTCCCTCCGGTGGGATAACACCATCACGTGTTACGCTTCAGGGCCCGAATCCATACCGTGCTCTTTCAACATGCGATACTCGGCGTTTAGGGCGATGCGGGTGATGGGGTTGTCGCGGTGGTGGGCGTGAATATGGCCGGACAAAAGCGCCATCCAATAGATGCGCAGCACCGCATTGATGCGGCGGCTGTAGTTGGGACCAAGTTTGCGAAACCAGCGCACCATATCCGCGTCCAGCCGGATGGTGACGCGGGTCTTTTCCCGGTCCAGCCGCTGCCAGTTGTCCATGCCCTCCCAATCCTCGGGCAGGCTTTTGTCCAGCCAGTCATTGCTCATACTTTGCTGCAGCGCATCCAGCTCTAGCATCATTTCTTTGGTGTAATAGGTTTTGCCGCGCATCAAAGTTGTCCTCACGTAATGGATCGAGGTTTCATTCTCGCAAATGATCCCTACCGCCGCCCAACCACGGCGCACGCAATGGGTGCAACACTGCTGCATCAGGGGTGCACGCAGGGTGCACAGATGGCACCCCCTGTTTTTCTTGCCTCTGGCGCTGGTTTCGGGCTATGGCGAGCGCATGTTGGACACGCACACAAACCGCCCCGAATTGCCGCCTGAAATTGCCCGCCGCCGGACCTTTGCGATCATCTCGCACCCGGATGCTGGCAAGACCACATTGACAGAGAAATTCCTGCTCTATGGTGGTGCGATTCAGATGGCGGGACAGGTGCGGGCCAAAGGCGAAGCGCGGCGCACGCGCTCTGACTTTATGCAGATGGAAAAAGACCGGGGTATTTCGGTTTCAGCATCCGCGATGTCCTTTGATTTCAAAAACTTCCGCTTCAACCTTGTGGACACCCCCGGCCACTCGGACTTTTCCGAAGACACCTATCGCACGCTCACGGCGGTGGATGCGGCGGTGATGGTGATTGACGGGGCAAAGGGCGTGGAAAGCCAGACGCAAAAGCTGTTTGAAGTCTGTCGCCTGCGCGATCTGCCAATCCTGACCTTCTGTAACAAGATGGACAGAGAAAGCCGGGACACCTTTGAAATTATTGATGAAATTCAGGAAAACTTGGCAATTGACGTCACACCGGCGTCTTGGCCTATTGGCGTGGGCCGTGATTTCATCGGGTGTTATGACATGCTGCGCGACCGTCTGGAACTGATGGATCGTGCGGATCGGAATAAAGTCGCGGAAACCATCGAAATCAAAGGCTTGGACGATCCACAACTGGCCGAACACGTGCCCGAACATCTGCTGGAAAAGCTCTTGGAAGAGGTCGAAATGGCCAAAGAGCTGCTGCCAACACTTGATCCGCAAGCGGTTCTGGAAGGCCACATGACGCCGATCTGGTTTGGCTCTGCGATCAACTCTTTTGGTGTCAAGGAACTGATGGACGGGATCAGCTCATACGGGCCGGAACCCCAGCCCCAAACGGCCTCACCGCGCCAGATCGCACCGGATGAGAAAAAGGTTTCTGGTTTTGTTTTCAAGGTCCAAGCCAACATGGATCCAAAACACCGCGACCGGGTTGCCTTTGTGCGTATGGCCTCTGGTCACTTTAAACGCGGCATGAAACTGACCCATGTGCGCACGAAAAAACCCATGGCGGTGTCCAATCCCGTGCTGTTTCTGGCCTCAGACCGCGAGTTGGCCGAAGAAGCCTGGGCGGGCGATATCATCGGTATTCCAAACCATGGCCAGCTGCGCATTGGCGACACGCTGACCGAAGGCGAGGCCCTGCGCGTCAATGGCATTCCGTCGTTTGCGCCAGAGCTTTTGCAAGGCGTGCGCGCAGGTGATCCGATGAAGGCAAAACACCTTGAAAAAGCACTGATGCAATTTGCCGAAGAAGGCGCTGCCAAAGTGTTCAAACCCTCTATCGGATCGGGTTTTATTGTTGGCGTCGTTGGCGCGCTGCAGTTTGAAGTGCTCGCCAGCCGGATTGAGATGGAATACGGCTTGCCTGTACGCTTTGAAGCGTCGCAGTTCACATCCGCCCGCTGGGTTCAGGGCGAACAGGCTGCGTTGGATAAGTTTATCAACACCAACAAACAGCATATCGGCTATGATCACGATGGAGATGTGGTTTATCTCACCCGTTTGCAATGGGATATCGACAGGGTTGAACGCGACTATCCAGATCTGAAGTTGACCGCGACCAAAGAAATGATGATCTAGACATCTGGTGAAAGCGCGTTCTACGCGCTCCCATCTCATCTGATTGTTGCGCGAAGGACAACGTATCTATCGATCCAATCGCAGAGATTTGACGGTGGCGTCCATTTTTGCTATCTCCGCCCACAATTGAGCATGGGTTGCTGCTCGCACCCTGACTTCGCTCACAGACACACGCGCGGGCCAAGAGCTGTCCGCATCTTACGGACACATATGACCAAATTTACAGACCTCAATCTGAACCCCAAAGTGCTCAAAGCGATTGAAGAGGCTGGCTATGAATCGCCAACCCCTATTCAGGCAGGCGCAATCCCTGCGGCTTTGGAAGGCAAAGATGTTTTAGGTATCGCCCAGACCGGCACCGGTAAAACGGCCTCTTTCACGCTTCCCATGATCACACTCCTGGCCCGCGGGCGTGCCCGTGCACGTATGCCGCGCAGTCTGGTGTTGTGCCCAACACGGGAATTGGCGGCGCAGGTTGCAGAAAACTTTGACACCTACACCAAACACCTGAAACTGACCAAAGCGCTGTTGATCGGCGGTGTCTCGTTCAAAGAACAAGACGCGTTGATTGACAAAGGTGTTGATGTTCTGATTGCTACCCCCGGTCGATTGCTTGACCATTTCGAACGTGGGAAGCTGTTGCTAACCGGCGTGCAGATCATGGTGGTCGACGAAGCAGACCGGATGCTGGATATGGGTTTCATCCCTGATATCGAGCGCATCTTCTCTTTGACGCCCTTTACCCGCCAGACACTGTTTTTCTCAGCCACCATGGCGCCTGAGATCGAGCGTATTACAAACACCTTCCTGTCAGCGCCTGAGCGGGTGGAAATTGCGCGTCAGGCAACCACGTCAGAAAACATTGAACAGGCCGTTGTAAAATTCAAAGCCAGCCGTAAAGATCGCGAAGGCAGCGAAAAACGCAAAGTCCTGCGCGCTTTGATCGAAGCTGAGGGCGAGGCGCTTACCAATGGGATCATTTTCTGCAACCGCAAAATGGATGTGGATATTGTTGCCAAGTCTTTGAAAAAATACGGCCATGATGCTGCGCCGATCCACGGAGATCTGGACCAGTCACAACGCATGAAAACGCTGGACGAATTCCGCGATGGAAATCTACGCCTGCTGGTGGCTTCAGATGTGGCGGCACGCGGTTTGGACGTGCCAAGCGTCAGCCATGTATTTAACTTTGACGTGCCCGGTCACGCCGAAGACTATGTGCACCGGATTGGTCGCACGGGGCGCGCGGGGCGTCAGGGCAAGGCGTTCACCATCTGTGCGCCACGCGATGAAAAAGCGCTTGCTGCGGTTGAAGAGCTGGTGAAAAAAGAAATCACCCGTCTGGAAAATCCTGTGAAGCCCGTAAAGCGTCCGAAAAAGAGCGCCGAGGCCAACACAGATGAGGGCGAGATCAAAACCGCGCGGATAAGCCACAAGTCTCAGAAACACGAGACACAGCCGCGCAATGATGACAAGAAGCCAAGCTCCAGATCTCGGAATCGACGGGATCGCGATGATCGGGTGGTGATCGGCATGGGCGATCATTTACCAAATTTCATCGCATTGAGCTTTGAGGAACGCCGCGCGAGCTAAAGCGCAAAAAAGAACCGAAAAAACCAAGAGCCGCTCACTTATTGAGCGGCTTTTGTATTTTACGGCAAAATTGATACGATTCATCTCAGTTAGCTTTGCACCTGCAGCATAGCGGGGCTACCAAATCTCGGTCATCACAAAGCGCAAAACTTCCGCTAAATATTACCCACAGATGGAAACGGTAAAACAAGGAAGTTAGACCGATGCAAAAATTTGACGTCAACGCCCTAGACCTGAACGCAATCGAAAAAGAAGCGCGTACCCTGCGTGCACAAGCAACTGTGTATGGTATCAAAACAGTCTTTTCGGCGATCGTAAGCCTGCCATCCAAGCTCACCGCAGTTTTCGCGGGTCCACGCCACGCTTGAGCTTTTCTGCCAAGCTGAAGAAATGCGCCCCACCTGTGAAACAGGCGGGGCGTTTTCTTTTTTTGGGGGTTGTAAAACGTAATTGTCAGCGCATACGGCTGACAATTACGGAAACCTCAGGCTTTTTGCCGATTTCATCGCGTGTGGTCTGACGTGTGATACGGCGCAGATTGTCTTCAAGCTTGTCATCATCTCGCAGTGTCTTTGCGCCCGCGCGCATCAAAAACTGGTTGAGATCCTCTTCGAGGATGTCAACCAAGGCTGCATTAGATTTGCCAAGCTCGGGCAGGCCGCGCACATCACACCAGGGTTCCCCTAAAGGTTCATCGTCTTCGTCAAGAATTACGGTCACAACGATATGACCATTCAAGGCCATCCGAATACGATCGCGGATGATCCCGTCCAACGCCCCAATCCGAACACTACCATCCAGATATTGGCGTCCTGTTTCCACGTAATCTGCGACCTTTGGAGCATCTCCGGTCAGATCCATCAGCATGCCGTTCACCACCACTGCACTGGCCATCCCTTTGGCTGTGGCCAGTTTTGCGTGCTGACGTAGGTGGCGATGCTCTCCGTGCATCGGGATCATCATCTTAGGCTTGATGATATCATGCAGACGCTCCAGATCAGGGCCGTTGGCGTGGCCTGATACGTGGTAAAGTCCACCACGATCATCCACCACATCAACGCCTTTTTCTGAGAGCTGGTTCATAATGTAGATCACGCCGCGCTCGTTGCCCGGAATGGTTTTTGATGAAAACAGGAAGGTATCACCGTCTTTCAGCTCTAGCCCGCGATATTTTCCACGCGCCAGCTGTGCGGTGGCTGCCCGGCGTTCGCCCTGACTGCCCGTGGTGATCAGCATCAAGTTGTCACGCGGGATATCGCCCGCTTCCTCGGCGCTATAGGTGCGGGGGAAATCGGTCAGAACGCCAGTTTCCTTTGCCGCTTCGATCATACGGTTCATCGCACGGCCCAACAGCACCACAGAACGTCCAGCCCGTTCCCCCGCGTCAGCCAGTGTTTTCACTCGTGCCACATTTGACGCAAAGGTGGTTGCTGCAACCAATCCCGAACAGCCAGCCACCAGTTTGGTGATCTCATCCGGCAATTCAGATTCAGAACGACCGGGATTGGGCGAAAACACATTGGTCGAGTCACAGACAAGCGCCTGAACCCCATCTTTGGCGATCTCTGCCCACATGTCAGGATCAAAAGGTTCGCCAACCAGCGGGTTGGGATCCAATTTGAAATCACCAGTGTGCACAACGCGCCCAGCAGCGGTATCAATGACCAAAGCACCGCTTTCGGGGATAGAATGCGACATCGGCGCGACGCCAATGGTAAACGGGCCAAGCTTGGTTACTTCGGGCCAGGCTGAAACCGTGGTCACAGCGTCAACCGGATGGCCCCGCTCTTCCATTTTGCGACGACACAAGTTTGCGGTAAAGGCACGCGCATAGATAGGCGCTTCAAGTTCGCCATAAAGGTGCGAGACCGCGCCAATATGATCCTCGTGGGCGTGGGTGATAAACACGCCTTCGATCTGGTCTTTACGCTCTCTTAGCCATGTGATGTCGGGCATGATCAGATCAACGCCCGGTGTGGTGTCCATATCCGGGAAGGTCACACCAAGATCGACAACGATCAGACGTTCCTTCCCCGGTTTACCATAGCCATATACATAGGCATTCATGCCTATTTCCCCTGCCCCACCCAGAGGCAGGTAAATCAATCGTTCTGTGCTCATTCCTGCGCAGTTTCTTTCTTGTTGTAGTCGTGAATGATCTGCAGCCCATGCATTGTGAGCTCTTCCTCAAATGCGTCAAACAGATCTGCTGATTGCTGGAACAAAGGCGCCAGCCCGCCTGTAGAGATAACTTTCATCGGCACGCCGCGTTCGGCTTTGATGCGTGCACAGACCTCGCGAACAAGGCCAACATACCCCCAGAAGACACCTGACTGCATACAATCAACAGTATTTGTGCCCACCACCGACGAGGGTCTCGATATATCAACATGTGGCAACGCCGCAGCCGCCTGGTGCAACGCTTCAAGACTAAGGTTCACGCCGGGAGAAATCACGCCGCCTACATAGGCTCCATCAGAGCCTACCACATCAAAAGTTGTTGCGGTGCCAAAATCGACAATGATCAAATCACCACCGTGTTTATCGTGTCCAGCAACCGTATTCACCAGCCGGTCTGGTCCGACAATGGTGCCTTCATCCACCCGCACATCAATGGGCAGGGCGCAATCGGGTTTTCCCACCACAATCGGGCGTGTATTGAAATAGCGATCTGCCAGAACGCGCAGATTGAACACCACACGTGGCACGGTCGAGGAGATGATCATATCGGTGATCTCAGCCACGATCTTTTGCTGTTTGATCAAGGTATCGAGCCAGACAAAATACTGGTCCGCGGTTCGTCGCCAATCCGTCGCGGTGCGCCACATCCCTAAAAAGGATGTGCCATCCCACAAGGAAAACACCGTGTTCGTATTGCCGCAATCGACCGCGAGAAGCATTCTGGTATCCGATCAGAAGAAAATATCCGCTGCCGCAACTGTTATGCGGCCTTTAGCGGTGTTTAGAACCAGATTGCCCTCCTCGTCCACCGTTTCAAAGGTGCCTTCATGAGATTCCACCCCGGTTTTTGCGGTGATCACCTCCCCCAGACGGGCGGCGCGCTGTAACCAAGCCGTTCGTATAGGGGCAAACCCATAGGTAGTGAATTGCAATTCATAGCGTGCATAAGCCTCGGCCAATGCTTCGAGAAATATTTCCGGGGTGACCTGGACCCCGGTTTCACCATGCAATGACACAGGCCAGACCGCATTGGGTTCCAGCCATTCCTTCATTGGGGTTTCAACAAGATTCACGCCGATCCCGACAAACAGATGCGAAAGATCCCCAGCACGGCCATTACTTTCGAGTAGAATACCCGCGAGCTTGCCACCATTGAGCAGCACATCATTGGGCCATTTCAGAGCCAACCCGTCGCTGCGTCCAGTCACCGCCTCAACCGCATCATAAAGGGCCAGCGCGGCAACAAAGCTGCGCAGCGCGGCACGGGCCGGTGGATCATCTGGACGCATAACAAGGGTCGCTGCAAAATTCCCTTTGGGGTCTTTCCAGTCCCGCCCGCGTCGCCCGCGACCTTTTGTCTGCTTCAGAGCAAGGATCCATTCAGGCCCAGCAAGCCCAGTTGCAATGCGTGCGGCTTCATCCAGCGTGCTGTCGACTTCTTCCAGGATCCGTTTTCCGTACCCGTCAGGCCAGCTCATCATCTGCACTCCTTACGCAAAAGGCCCGGTCCATTGACCGGGCCCCTGTTAGATTGTCTGTCTTCAGGATCACTTGACAAGTGTTGCTGCCGCTGAGGCCGCCGCGCTGTCGATGCCAAATTGATACACCAAGCCAACCAGCATCAGTGCTGCGGAAACGGTCAGTGCAACAGACAGGATCGGAGAACCGTTGGTTTCCACTTCGCCATTTTCTTCCCCAAAATACATGAAGAACACGATGCGAAGATAGTAAAAGGCGCCGATAACCGATGCGATCGCAGAGGCGATCACCAGCGTTGTCAGCTCTGCTTCGATCCCGGCTTGCCAGACGCCGAACTTTGCAAAGAAGCCCAGCATCGGTGGTACACCCGCAAGCGAGAACAACAGGATCAGCACTGCAAGTGCCTTGCCCGGTGCCCGGCTTGCAAACTGGTTCAGCGCGCTGATATCCGTGACGGGTTTGCCATCTTTTTCCAGCATCAGGATAAAGGCAAATGTCCCTACATTCATCGTTACATAGATCACCATATAGGTGAGCATCGCAGCGATGCCTTGTTCTGTACCGGCGGCGAGACCGATCAGCGCATAGCCCATGTGTGCGATGGATGAATAAGCCATCAGACGCTTGATATCACGTTGCCCAATCGCAGCAATGGCACCAAGGAACATCGAGAGCACAGACAGAACCGCAATAACCTGCTGCCAGTCTGCAATTGCACCGCCAAAGGCGTCAAACAATACACGTGCAAACAGGCCCATTGCCGCAACCTTTGGCGCGGTCGCAAAGAAGGCGGTCACAGGTGTTGGTGCGCCTTCATACACATCTGGCGTCCACATGTGGAACGGCGCTGCAGATACTTTGAACGCAAGACCTGAGATCAGGAAGACCAGACCAAAGAGCAGACCGATGGTTACGTGGCCATGTTCCGCAACGGTGATGATGCCTGCAAATTTGGTTGTACCTGCAAAGCCATAGACCAAGGATGCACCATAGAGCAGCAGACCAGAAGACAAGGCACCAAGCACAAAGTACTTTAGCCCGGCTTCGGTCGATTTTGCACTGTCACGGCGTAGGGCTGCCACAACATAAAGCGCAAGCGATTGCAGCTCGAGCCCCATATAAAGCGCCATCAGATCGCCAGCAGAGACCATCATCATCATACCAACCGCGCTCAACGCAATCAGTATGGGATATTCAAAGCGCAGCATATCGCGACGCGCCATGTATTCCTGACCAATCATCAGGACAATAGCTGCGGCAACTAGAATGGCGGCTTTAGCAAAGCGCGCAAAGCCATCATCTACAAACATACCATTAAAGGCGATGTTGGTGCCTGCTGGTTGGCTGGCAATATAGATTGCCAGCGCAATCATCAAGCCAGCGGTTGCCCAGACCAGGGTCGGGGCGAGCTTATCTTTGGTTGTATAGACCGCGCCCAAAAGCGCGCCCATAGCAAAGAGCGCCAGAATAATCTCTGGCAGGATCACGGAGAGATCAGCTTGGATCATCTTGTCCTTGCCCCCTTAGTGCGAAGCAATCTGGGTGACCGCGGAGGTGTCCGCAGCAGCCAGAGATTGGTTGACGTTTTCAATAAGCGCCGCAGTAGACGGGCTGATGATATCGGTGACAACCGCCGGGTAGACACCCAGCAGAATGGTCATGATCACGAGTGGTGCAAAGATGAAGCGCTCGCGCGTGTCCATATCTTGTATGGTTTTCAGGCTTTCCTTGATCAGATCGCCAAAAACAACCCGGCGATACAGCCACAGCGCATAGCCTGCCGAGAAGATCACACCGGTGGTCGCAATCATCGCAACCCAAGTGTTTTTCTGGAAGGTGCCCATCAATGTCAGGAATTCGCCGATGAAACCTGATGTGCCCGGCAGACCTACGTTGCCCATTGTAAAGAACATAAAGACCAACGCGTATGCAGGCATGCGGATCACCAGACCACCGTAGGCGTCGATGTCACGGGTGTGCATGCGGTCATAGATCACGCCGACACACATAAAGAGCGCCGCTGAAATAAAGCCGTGGCTCAGCATCTGGAAGATCGCGCCATCGATACCTTGCTGATTGGCGGCAAAGATCCCCATGGTCACAAAACCCATGTGTGCAACAGATGAATAAGCGATCAGCTTTTTCATATCGTCCTGCACCATCGCCACAAGCGACGTATAGACGATCGCAATGGCTGACATCCAAAGGACGGTGTTCGCCATCACGTCCGCACCAACCGGGAACATCGGCAGCGAGAACCGCAGGAAGCCGTAGCCGCCCATTTTCAGCAAAACTGCCGCCAGAACGATGGAACCCGCCGTTGGCGCCTGCACGTGTGCATCTGGCAGCCAAGTGTGCACAGGCCACATTGGCATTTTTACCGCAAAAGAGGCAAAGAACGCCAGGAACAGCAGTGTCTGCATCCCACCAACGATATGAATGCCCAAGACATCAAAAGACCCGGATGCGAATGTGTGGCTGAGAAGAGTTTCGATATCTGTGGTGCCCGCATCCGCATACATTGCAACCATCGCAACAAGCATCAGCACAGAGCCGAAGAAGGTGTAGAGGAAGAATTTAAACGATGCGTAGATACGGTTTGCACCGCCCCAGATGCCAATGATCAGGAACATCGGGATCAGGCCTGCCTCAAAGAAGAGGTAGAACAGCACCAAGTCCAGCGCCATGAACACGCCCAGCATCAAGGTTTCCAGCAAAAGGAATGCGATCATGTATTCCTTGACGCGGGTTTTGACGTTCCAGCTGGCCAGAATGGTCAGCGGCATCACAAAGGTGGTCAGCATGACAAACAGCACCGAGATGCCATCGACACCCATCTTATACTGCAGACCCATCAGCCATTCGTGGTTTTCCACGAACTGAAAGCCCGTGTTTGCCGGATCAAACTGGCTATAGACACCAAGGCTCACGAAAAAGGTGATGCCGGTGGCAAACAACGCAAGATATTTTGCGTTGTTCTGCGTCGCCTCATCATCGCCGCGCATGAGCAGGGCCATAATGGCCGCTGCAACTGCAGGGATGAAGGTGACAATGGAAAGAAGGTGGTTTTCCATTAATGCGATCCTCCGCCGATCGACATCCAGGTGACCAGAGCAGCGATGCCCATCACCATCCAGAAGGCATAAGTAAAGATGAAGCCCGATTGCGCACGTCCGGCGAGACGGGTGAAGAAGGGGATAACGCCCATAGCAAGACCATTAAGGAAGCCATCAATGGTTCCACCATCACCGCGTTTCCACAGGAACCGACCAAGCGCCAGCGCAGGTTTGATAAAGATCGCGTTGTACAGCTCGTCAAAGTACCACTTGTTGAGCAGGAACTGGTAGAGCGGTTCAAACGTGGTTGCAGCGCGCTTGGGCAGGCTTGGATTCCAGATGTAGAACCACAGTGCCATAAGAAGACCGCCCGCCATCGCAATAAAGGGTGAGACTTTTACCCATTTTGGGACTGCGTGTGCATCATCCAACAGGGTGTTATCTGGTGCGATATAAAGCGCGCCCTCGCCCGGTTTGCCTGCAAAGGCATAGTGGTGATCACCATGTCCATCATGCGCCTTGTCACCTTGACCATGATCATCATGCGCGCCGTGGTCATCATGTGTGTCTTTTGCATGATCATCGTGGCCCTGATCGTCGTGATGTGCATCACCATGCGCACCTGCTTCAGCGTAAGGAATGCCATAGAACTTGGCGACCTTATCTGTGTGACCAAAGAAGCTGCCATACCAGACCATACCAGCCAGAACAGCACCGACGGCCAGCACACCAAGCGGCACCAACATAACCGTTGGGCTTTCGTGCGCATGTTCGTGGGTGTGCTTGTTGCCGCGTTCCTCACCAAAGAAAGTCAGGAAGATCAGGCGCCAACTGTAGAAGGATGTCATCGCAGCAGCAACCACAAGCGCCCAGAAACCATACATAGAACCGCCTGCATAGGCGCTTTCAATAATGGCGTCTTTGGACAGGAAGCCAGCAAAGCCGATGGTTGTCAGCGGAACGCCAACACCGGTGATCGCCAAGGTGCCAATCATCATCGCCCAGTAGGTGTAAGGGATCTTTTTGCGCAAGTTACCGTAATTACGCATGTCCTGTTCGTGGTGCATCGCATGGATGACAGAACCCGCGCCCAAGAACAACATCGCCTTGAAGAACGCGTGGGTGAACAGGTGGAACATCGCGGCGGAATACATGCCAACGCCTGCGGCCACAAACATGTAGCCCAGCTGTGAACAGGTGGAATAGGCAATCACACGTTTGATGTCGTTTTGCACCAGACCGACGGTTGCCGCAAAGAATGCAGTGGTTGCGCCTAGGACTGTGATGAATGCAGTTGCTTGTGGTGCAACTTCCATCAGGGGCGACATGCGGCAGACAAGGAAAACACCCGCTGTTACCATGGTCGCCGCGTGGATCAGCGCGGATACAGGCGTTGGGCCTTCCATCGCATCAGGCAGCCATGTGTGCAGGATCAACTGCGCTGATTTGCCCATCGCACCAACAAACAGCAGGAAGGCCAGAAGATTGGCGGCGTTCCACTCAGTCCACAAGAAGGTCAGTTGCGTTTCGGCAAGGGTTGGGGTTGCTGCAAAGACATCCGCGAAATTGATACTTTCAGTCAGGTAAAACAGGCCAAAGATACCAAGGGCAAAGCCAAAATCCCCAACACGGTTGACGATGAAAGCTTTCATCGCCGCAGCACCTGCAGACGGTTTGCGATAGTAGAAACCGATCAGCAGATAAGAGGCGACGCCCACACCTTCCCAGCCAAAGAACATCTGCACAAGGTTGTCAGACGTCACCAGCATAAGCATGGCAAAGGTAAAGAAGGACAGATAGGCAAAGAAGCGCGGTTTGTAGCTTTCGCCCTCTTTCCATGCCGGATCATCCGCCATGTAGCCAAAGGAGTACAGATGGACCAGCGCTGACACTGTATTGATCACAATCAGCATGATCGCGGTTAGACGATCGACGCGGAACTGCCACGCGGTGTCCAAAGTGCCGGACTGGATCCAGCGCAGGATTTCAACGGTGTAATAGCCGTTTTCATGCAGGCTTGGGTCAAAGGTCAAAAACACGACCCAAGACAAAAACGCGGTCAGGAACAGCAGAGCAGTTGCAAAAACAGTTGCTGCTTTTTCGCCGATAAACTTGTGACCAAAGCCGCAGACCAGCGCCCCAACCAGTGGGGTAAAGAGAAGGATGGTTTCCATAGCGCCTTAGCCCTTCATCACGTTAATGTCTTCGACCGCAATCGTACCGCGGTTGCGGAAGAAGCAGACCAAGATTGCCAAGCCAATCGCCGCTTCAGCAGCTGCGACGGTCAGAACAAACAGGGTAAAGACCTGCCCGACCAAATCCCCAAGGAAGCTGGAGAAGGCCACAAGATTGATGTTCACCGCGAGAAGCATCAGTTCAATGCTCATCAACAGGATGATCACATTCTTGCGGTTCAGGAAGAGCCCGAAGATGCCGATGACGAACAGCGTCGCCGCGACGGTAAGATAATGTTCAAGTCCGATCATGTTTCAGGTCCTTTTTGGGCAGGCTGCCACATGTGATTTTCACGAATTCCAAGCATCATTAACATTCCACTCGTGCTGAAACCGTTTCTGAAGTTGGCACAAGGCCATGTTTTTCTGTGATTTCCCACAAAGTTTTCCGATGGCTTCCCATCTCCGCTTCGTTGCAAATGCATCGAAAAGGATTCTTCCCACCAATACCCCGCCGAGCAATCGCCACGTCCATACCTTCCAATGCAAATTTGTCTCTTACATCTTCGAGCGATATGGCTTCATCCGAACATTGCATCTTAGTTACTTTTTCTTTGAGTAACCTAAGATTGGAAACGTCGCGGTATTCCGAAATCACAACAGCCTTACGGCTTTCACAGGAGAGCAATATGAATTGCTCGTGATCGGTGTGATACATCACCAGATCCTTAGAAAATTCATCGACATGCTCCATCGACAGAGGCGAACCAGCCTTGTCACCACAAATATGAGGTGCAAACTGATGCGCGACCACGTGAACAGGAAGCGCTCCCACAGCAACAACAACTCCTAAGGCAACTGCTGGTTTCACAGACCCTGTCCCGGTTTGATGTCTTTCAATTCCATCGCCTTGGCCGGGTCACGCATCATCTGAGCAACCACATCCTGACGCTTAACATCAGTGCGGTGGCGCAGGGTCAGCACAATTGCGCCGATCATAGCAACCAACAGGACAAGCCCTGCCAGTTGGAACAGAAGGAAATATTGATCATAAATGATAAGGCCCAAGGCCTCGGTGTTGTGACGGTCGTCTGAAACTGGCTGGGCCAGAAGGTCTGCGGCGCCATGCGCCGTTTCCCAGACCCCAAATGCCATCACAAATTGCATAAGAATGACGAGCCCGATCAGGAGGGCAAGCGGCATGTATTTTGCCATTTCAGCTTTCAGCTCAGCAAAATCGACATCCAGCATCATAACAACGAAGAGGAACAATACTGCGACGGCCCCCACGTAGACAATGACCAGCAGCATGGCGACGAATTCCGCCCCCAACAGTACAAACAACCCAGCCGAGGATAAAAAGGCCAGGATCAACCACAAGACCGAGTGCACCGGCTGACGGCTGATCACTGTGAACAGCCCGCCGGTGATGGCGCTTATGGCGAAGAGGTAAAAGGCAAATACGCTCATGTCTCATCGTCCTTGTTGTCACCCATGACATCCTGCGCCAACTCCAGCGCGCGGGTCATGGCCGGAATGCCGGCAAACACCGACATCTGACCGATCGCTTCAACGATCTCTTGTTTCTTTGCACCCGCCTCAAGGGCGTGGCGTACGGTCTGGCGCACGGCCGTATCGGCCTGTGCCCCTTGGCAAGTGAGACCCGCCAGCGTGAGCAGCAGGCGGGTCTTGGCATCCAATCCGTCTTTGTTGACGGCGTTGCCAAACATCAGTTCCATCACCTCTTTGGGCATGGTCGGCCAAAGCGCCTCAAACCCTTTTGGAGAGAAATTCTCCAGGCCTGGGTTCAGCGCTTTGGCCATCTCCTGGGCTTGGGCCATCATGGCCTCAAAAGGGTTTTGCGCATCAGTCATCGGTAAGGCGCGTCCAGTTCCAGATTGCGAGCAATCTCTGCTTCCCAACGCTCACCGTTCGAAAGGAGTTTGTCTTTGTCGTAAAACAGCTCCTCGCGGGTTTCGGTGGCAAATTCGAAATTCGGACCTTCGACGATGGCATCCACAGGGCAAGCTTCCTGACAGAAACCACAGTAAATGCACTTGGTCATGTCGATGTCATAGCGCGTGGTACGACGCGAGCCATCTTCGCGAGGTTCCGCATCGATGGTGATCGCCTGCGCCGGGCAAACCGCTTCGCACAATTTACAGGCGATGCACCGCTCTTCCCCATTGGGGTATCGGCGCAGCGCGTGTTCACCCCGGAACCGAGGCGACAGCGGGCCTTTTTCATGCGGGTAATTCAACGTCGCTTTAGGCGCAAAAAAGTATTTCAAACCCAGTTTGAAACCAGCCCAAATATCCTGCAGGAGAAAATATTTGGCGGCGCGGGTATAATCGATCTGCGTCATGATCAGCCCCCTGTTGTCCAGCGTGCAAAGGCACCCCAGAACCAGTCAAATTTTGCAGCAAAGGCGACGAACACAACCCAAGCCAGTGAGAATGGAAGGAAAACTTTCCAGCCCAGGCGCATCAATTGGTCATAGCGGTAACGCGGTGTAATCGCCTTTACCATCGCGAAGATGAAGAAGAAGAAAGCCATCTTGGCGATCATCCACAATACGCCATCCGGCAAGAATGGGATGGGTGAGAGCCAACCGCCAAAGAACAGCAAGGATGTCAGCGCGCACATCAGGAAGATCGCGATATATTCACCAGCCATGAACAATAGGAACGGCGTCGCTGAATATTCCACCTGATACCCTGCCACCAGTTCGGATTCCGCTTCGGGAAGGTCAAATGGTGGGCGGTTGGTTTCCGCAAGACAGGAGATGAAGAACAGGAACACCATCGGGAAGTGCGGCAGCCAGTACCAGTTGAACAGGCCAAGGTTGCCATCTTGTGCACGCACGATATCGCCAAAGTTCATCGACCCGGTTGAGATAATCACACCAACGATGATCAGGCCAATCGAGACTTCATAAGAAATCATCTGCGCCGCAGACCGAAGCGAGCCCAGGAACGGGTATTTCGAGTTGGAAGCCCACCCCCCCATGATCACGCCGTAAACCTCCAACGAGGAGACTGCGAAAACATAGAGAATTGCAACGTTGATGTCAGAGAGAACCCAGCCATCATTCAGCGGGATCACAGCCCAGGCGATCATCGCCAGAACGAAAGACGTCAAAGGGGCAAGGATAAACACAGCACGGTCTGCACCGGCTGGAATGACCACCTCTTTGACGACATATTTCAGGGCGTCAGCAACAGTTTGCAGCAGGCCATAAACGCCCACCACATTGGGGCCACGGCGCATCTGGACAGCCGCCCAGATTTTGCGGTCGCCATAAACCAGAAAGAGCAGCGAAACCATGACAAAGGCAACAACTGCAAGCACTTGCGCCAGTATCAAGACAGCGATGCCGCCTGGGGTGTTAAAGAATTCAGCCATAGGTCCTCACACCGTGGGTATTCCGTTAGCCTTGCAGTTTGCAACTACGACTTCGGCGTCGATAGTGCGCAATCCGCGCGGCAGAGAGGGCGAGATGGTGTAGACAGCATCTGCACGCCAAACACCACCCTCTTGTTTCAAATTTGTGCGCAAGTGACGGGCAAATCCAAAGTCTCGGATCACCGCGTATTGCGCGGCTGCGCATTCGGCATAATTGTCAACATCAGCAGGCGTTCGCGCGCCTGTCATGCTTACATTGAATTGCACCAGATCCCCCTGCAAAAGACGTGTTTCAACACCGCGATAATTCGGCTTGAACACCTCAGACGCGCCATCTGCTTCGGCGCAGGCTGATAGCGATAAGATCGCCATCAGGCCAAAGGATATGTGTGCAGCTCGGATCACTCTGCAGCGATCTGCTGTTCAGACTGCGCTTTCGCCTGAGCAGACAATTCCGCCATCAGCTGCGACGCACGTGCGATCGGGTTCGTCAGGTAGAAATCGCGCACGGTTGGCTGGAAGTCTGCAGTGCCAAGCACACCCTGTTCCAGCGCATCGCCTGAATTTTCAACGACCTCATCGATTTTGGCCAGATGCGGTACAGCTTTAATCAGCTCGGCCCGTAGCTGCGCCAGAGAGTCGTAGCCAAGCTTTGCTGCTACCTCAGCGCTCAGCGCCCGCAGGATGGCCCAGTTTTCTTTGGCCTCACCCGGAGCAAATCCAGCCCGCATCGCAAGCTGAGGCCGCCCTTCGGTGTTGACAAAAAGACCATTTTCTTCGGTATAAGCCGCGGCCGGAAGGATGACATCGGCGCGATGCGCGCCACGATCCCCATGGCTGCCCTGATAGATCACAAAGGCGCCTTCGCCGATCTCGATCTCATCGGCGCCAAGGTTATAGATCACATCTGACGTATCAACCGCTGCCATGCCACCTTCGTTGGTTGCATCAACATCCAGCGCACCAACGCGTGACGCGGCTGAGTGCAGGATCAGCAAACCACTGTCGGTATTTGCAGCAATCGCTTGCGCCGCAGCCAGAACGGCCGCGCCGTCTGCCTCACGCAGAGCGCCCTGCCCGACAATCACCAGTGACGGCTTGGCTTTGATCTCATCCGAGCCGCCCATATCAACGACTTTTTGCAACGCTGCACGATCGGTGCCAACATGGGTCACGTCATAAGTCAGATCTGCTTCGGGGCCAACCAGCGCGATATCTGCACCATTTACCCACGCTTTACGCAGGCGGGCGTTCAGAACTGGCGATTCAACACGTGGATTTGTGCCAATCAGCAAAATACGTTTTGCATCATCGATGTCTTCGATCGCAGCAGTGCCCACATAAGCCGCACGATTGCCTGCTGGCAGTTTCGCCCCATCTGTGCGGCATTCAACAACACCGCCTTTGGATTCAATCAACTGTTTCAGCGCAAATGTGGCCTCAACCGGGGCAAGATCACCAATGACACCTGACAGTTTTTCGGCACCATTGATGGCATTTGCCGCTGCGGTCAAAGCTTCGGGCCAAGTGGCAGGCTTTAGCTTCCCATCGACGCGCACATAAGGCTTGTCCAGACGCTGACGGCGCAGACCGTCCCAGACAAAACGGGTTTTGTCGGAAATCCACTCTTCGTTCACACCGTCATGGTTGCGCGGTAGGATGCGCATCACTTCGCGACCTTTGGTATCCACGCGAATGTTTGCGCCAAGGGAATCCATTACATCAATGGTTTCGGTCTTGGTCAGCTCCCAAGGGCGCGCGTTAAACGCATAAGGTTTCGATGTTAGCGCACCAACAGGGCATAGATCAATGATGTTGCCCTGCAGGTTCGAATTCAGCGTCTGGTTCAGATAGCTGGTGATTTCAGCATCTTCACCACGACCGGTTTGCCCCATCTGTGTGATGCCAGCGACCTCTGAAGTGAAGCGCACACAACGGGTGCAGCTGATGCAGCGTGTCATCGCGGTTGAAACCAATGGACCAAGGTTCAGATCATCCACCGCCCGCTTGGATTCGCGGAACCGGCTGAAATCAACCCCGTAGGCCATCGCCTGATCCTGCAGATCACATTCGCCGCCCTGATCGCAAATCGGGCAATCCAGCGGGTGATTGATCAGCATGAATTCCATCACACCTTCACGAGCTTTTTTGACCATCGGTGAATTGGTTTTCACCTGCGGTGCCTGCCCTTCGGGGCCGGGGCGCAAATCGCGCACCTGCATCGCACAGGACGCTGCCGGTTTGGGTGGGCCGCCGACGACCTCGACAAGGCACATGCGGCAGTTGCCCGCAATCGACAGGCGCTCGTGGTAGCAGAAACGTGGGATTTCCACACCGGCCTCTTCACAGGCCTGGATCAGGGTCATTGCCCCATCCACCTCAATCTCGGTTCCGTCAATGTTGATCTTGCGGAGGTCAGACATGGTCTATTTCGCCCTCAGTAACACGCCGATCGCGCTGTTTTTCTTAATCTCTGCACGACCATACGCACAGAAAGTTTCTGGTTTTTCATATGAGACGCCGTTTTGCGCCAAAAGCGTTTCGCCCTTCGCCCGCATCCGGGCTTTTTCAGCGTCAGAATCCACATAGGCGCGGATTTCCTTATCGCTGTAGCCAAGCGCATTTGCTTCACCCTTAAGGCGGCGCAGTTCCCCAATTCCTTTGAACAGGCGTGGCGCAATCGTATCGCAGTGATCCGCGACCTCTTTTGCCATAGCGATTGCAAATAAAGGGTTTTCGATTTTGGGAACATCGCGCAGCGATGGTTTGGCTTGCGCCAGAGCTGGCATGGCCAATGTAGCAACAAGAGTGCCCGCGCAGAGGTTACGTAACATTCAAAACTCCTTTTAATCTGGAGCTTTGACACAGATGCGGCACACCTGTGTTATGCAATAACGCATCCTCAAGCGAGGTGAGATATGGCCAGATTTTGCTCAAGAGTCACATGTCCCCTGAAACAAAGCACTGCTGCCAGAGAGGCGCAAAGCCGCCTCTTCCTCTTGTGGGTCATCCTGCCAATTGATGTCAGAATTCCCATAGTTTTCGATACAATAGCGCGTGCCTTCGTGAATGGCTGCCAAACGTGCGCCTTTGAGCGAGCGATTGGCATCTCTTACGGTCACTTCAAACAGCGCGCGATTGCGTTTCTTGTCCAAAGCTTTGGTTTTGACAGCAAAAGGCACACCGTCATAACGCGTGCGCTTTCCTTCATTGAGCTTATCACAGGCTGCAACCAAAGTTACTGCCAGTGTTGCAATCAAAGCTGTCGTGCGTGCCAAAGCCATTGAACCTTGCCTTATTCTGCTGCCATCGCGCCCATACGGCCCGATTTCTGCGCCTTAATGCGATCTTCGATCTCTTCGCGGAAGTTGCGGATCAAACCTTGAATTGGCCAAGCTGCCGCATCACCAAGCGCACAGATTGTGTGGCCTTCGACCTGTTTGGTCACATCCCACAACATATCGATCTCTTCCGGCTCTGCCTCGCCCTTCACCAGACGATCCATCACGCGCATCATCCAGCCCGTGCCTTCGCGGCATGGGGTACACTGACCGCAGCTTTCGTGTTTGTAGAACTTGGACAGACGCCAGATCGCTTTGATGATGTCAGTCTGTTTGTCCATGACAATAACAGCCGCGGTGCCAAGGCCAGACCCTAGATCGTTGCGCAGATAGTCAAAATCCATGATCGCGTCGCGCATGTTTTCACCGCGCACACAGGGCACCGATGAACCACCGGGAATAACCGCAAGCAGATTGTCCCAGCCGCCGCGAATACCGCCGCAATGCTTTTCGATCAGCTCTTCGAAAGAGATCGACATCGCCTCTTCTACCACACAGGGGTTATTCACGTGGCCAGAGATCGCAAACAGTTTGGTGCCTGCGTTATTGGGGCGACCGAAGCCTGCAAACCAATCTGCGCCGCGGCGCAGGATGGTGGGGACAACGGCGATGGATTCCACATTGT
The DNA here is from genome assembly GCF_900102795.1 of Epibacterium ulvae. Taxonomy (GTDB): domain Bacteria; phylum Pseudomonadota; class Alphaproteobacteria; order Rhodobacterales; family Rhodobacteraceae; genus Epibacterium; species Epibacterium ulvae. Next base: position 89,791 of record NZ_FMWG01000005.1, read on the forward strand.
TCACAGTGGTTGGGCACCCATAAAGGCCCGCGCCTGCCGGGAATGGCGGCTTCATGCGCGGCATGCCCTTTTTGCCTTCAAGACTTTCGATCAAGGCGGTTTCTTCGCCACAGATATAGGCGCCTGCGCCATGGTGTAGGAAGACATCAAAGTCCCAACCGGAACCAGCAGCATTTTTGCCCAGAAGGCCACTGTCATAGGCTTCGTCGATTGCAGCCTGCAGCGCTTCGCGTTCGCGAATATACTCACCGCGCAGGTAGATGTAGCAGGTGTGCGCATTCATCGCAAAAGAGGCAATCAGCGCACCTTCGATCAGCGTGTGCGGATCATGACGCATGATTTCGCGGTCTTTGCAGGTACCCGGCTCGGATTCATCCGCGTTAATCACCAGATAGGCTGGGCGACCGTCGCTTTCCTTGGGCATGAATGACCACTTCAACCCGGTGGGGAAACCCGCGCCACCGCGCCCACGCAGACCAGAGTCTTTCATGGTTTGAATGATCCAGTCGCGCCCCTTTTGCACCAGACCGGCTGTGCCGTCCCAATGCCCGCGCGCCTGCGCGCCTTTCAACGTGCGATCATGCATCCCGTAGAGGTTGGTAAAGATCCGATCCTGGTCCTTCAACATGCCTGCCTACCTTTGGTTGTCCTGACGCATGCGCCAGAGTTGAAAAATGTTGACCAGCGCATAGATCATTCCGGCCAAAGCCGCGAAATCAAACAGCAAAGCGTAGCGCCCCGGCAGCCCCACCATGGGGCCAACAAATAGCGTAAGAACAAGCCAAACCGAAATGGTGACAGCAATCACAACCGCGATATGCTGCCCCTTTTTTGCGATAGCCTGATCTCGTTCTGAGCTCATCTGGTCCTATCAATCCTTGTCGCCCCGTTTTGGGGCGAAACAGGTTTATTCGTCGTAAATACCGTCATCTTTTGCGCGTTTAGCGAACTCGGTTTCTTCACCGGCGGCCAATTTCTTGGCCTGTTCAATCCAACCATCACGCTCAATACGGCCTTTGAATTTCAAACGGCTGTCCACCCAAGCCACTTCTGCTTCAGTCCATGCAGCGACCTGATCAAAATGGAAGAAGCCCAATTCATTCAGGGTCTCTTCCAACTTGGGGCCGACACCTTTCAACAGCTTCAGATCATCAGGCTTACCATCACGAGCGGCTTTCAGAACCTCTGGCTCTTTTTCCGCCACATCCGCAGCCGCTGCTTTTTTCGCCTCTTCGGCTTGTTTCACAGCAGGTTTAGGCGCCTCGGGTGCTTTTGGCGTCGGGGCCGCTGCAGCACGGCCCGCCACAACACCATCCTTAACCCATGGGGTCAGGATTGGTACTTCATCGCCCTGAATACGCTTCACACCATCCTTGATATCTGTCGCAAGTGCCGCTGAAGCATTGTATTGGGGTTTGCCTGCCTCGTATTCTGTCAAAGACGTCAGGCCAGACTTCGGCTCGGCCGCATAGCGCCCGTTTTGCGGACCTGGCACCACCTCCTTGCCAGCAGCAAGGTCATCAAGCATTTTAGAAAAGCCCTCAGCGGTGAGGTCTTCGTAATAATCCTTGCCGATCTGCGCCATGGGTGCGTTGGTGCAGGCGCCCAGACATTCCACCTCTTCCCAAGTGAACTTGCCATCGGTTGACAGGGTGAAAGGCTTATCTGCGATTTTCTCACGGCAGATTGCGATCAGATCTTCTGCACCGCAAATCATGCAGGACGTGGTACCGCAGATCTGAACATGCGCAACTGAACCCGTGGGTTGCAGCTGGAACATGAAATAGAACGAGGCAACTTCAAGCACGCGGATATAGGCCATGCCCAGCATGTCCGCGATGTATTCAATCGCAGGCTTAGACACCCAGCCCTCTTGTTCCTGTGCACGCCACAACAGTGGGATCACAGCCGAGGCCTGACGGCCTTCGGGGTATTTGGTGATTTGTGCTTCAGCCCATTTCTGATTGAGGTCAGTAAAGGCAAAACTATCGGGTTGTTCGGAATGCAGACGGCGTAGCATTTAGTTCAACAGCTCCTGGATCGGCATACAGACAACACGGTTTTCAGCAGTATCAAGTTCACCGCGCACTGCGAAAGCCGCGAAATCCGCGTCTGTGACATCAAATTGACAAATATGCGTTCCGCGATATTCACCTTCGATGATCACCACATTTGGGCGAACACCGAAATAACCAACAGAGTCACTTACCAACTCATCAATATTAGGCACATCGCTAGATGTTGCTTCATGTGCCGTTGCTGCAGAAAAATGCAGCATCGCGGCAGTAGTGGCGAGGATCATCAATCTCATCGATCGATCTCCCCAAACACAACGTCCATGGTACCAATGATTGCAGCAACATCCGCAAGCTGGTGACCTTTGGCCACGTAATCCATTGCCTGCAGGTGCAAAAAGCCCGGTGCACGCAGTTTTGCGCGATAAGGTTTGTTGGACCCATCAGCAACCAGATAGACACCAAATTCACCTTTAGGCGCTTCTACCGCAGCGTAAACCTCACCCGCAGGCACATGGAAGCCTTCGGTGTAGAGTTTGAAGTGGTGGATCAAGCTTTCCATGGAGCGTTTCATATCGCCACGCTTTGGCGGGGTCAGTTTGCCGCGCGCCAGAATATCGCCTTGCCCTTCGGGGGCACGCAGCTTTTCAATGGCTTGCAACATGATGGACAGGGATTGGCGCATCTCTTCCATGCGGCAGAGATAGCGATCATAACAATCGCCATTCTTACCCACGGGCACCTGGAAGTCGAATTCATCATAGCATTCATAAGGCTGCGCACGGCGCAGATCCCATGCAAGGCCAGAGCCACGCACCATCACGCCAGAGAAACCGTATTTTAGGATATCGTCCTCGGTGACGACGCCAATATCACAGTTACGCTGTTTAAAGATGCGGTTTTCGGTCAAAAGCCCATCGATATCATCCAGAACATTGGGGAATTCACCGGCCCAAGTTTCGATATCGTTCAGCAGCTCATCTGGCAAATCCTGATGCACACCACCGGGACGGAAGTACGCCGCGTGAAGACGGGCACCACAGGCACGCTCATAAAAGATCATGAGCTTTTCACGCTCTTCAAAACCCCACAGCGGCGGAGTCAGCGCGCCAACGTCCATAGCCTGCGTGGTGACGTTCAGAAGGTGGTTCAGGATACGGCCGATTTCTGAATACAGAACGCGGATCAGCTGGGCACGGCGCGGCACTTCAACGCCGGTCAGCTTTTCAATCGCCAGACACCATGCGTGTTCCTGATTCATCGGTGCCACGTAATCGAGGCGGTCGAAATAAGGCAGGTTCTGCAGATAGGTGCGGCTTTCCATCAGCTTTTCGGTGCCACGGTGCAACAGGCCGATATGGGGATCGCAGCGTTCTACGATTTCGCCATCCAGTTCCAATACCAGACGCAGCACCCCGTGCGCCGCAGGGTGCTGCGGGCCGAAGTTGATGTTAAAGTTACGGATTTTCTGTTCGCCGGTTTGGGCGTCGTCAAACTTGGAGCCGTCCATCATACGAGAGCCTCCTGATCATATTTAAACATGATTTTCGCGACCAAACGGCTGCGATTCATAATCAAATATGAAGGGTAAGTTTTTTTTAAAAAGGGAACTGCAACAGCAGTCATAGCCGCCACACCGGTCAACAGAGAGCCAATTTCTGAAAAAGCAGAATACCACATCATTTCGCCTCCTCCTGCTTCTCATCACCCGGAAGGATGTATTCCGCCCCTTCCCATGGGCTCATGAAATCAAACTGGCGGTACTCCTGCACCAGCTTCACGGGTTCATAGACCACGCGCTTCTGGGCTTCGTCATAGCGCACTTCGGTGTAGCCGGTGGTTGGAAAATCCTTGCGCAGCGGATAACCACGGAAGCCATAGTCCGTCAGCAGACGACGCAGATCCGGGTGGCCAGTGAACAGGATGCCGAACATGTCGAACACTTCGCGTTCAAACCAGTTGGCCGAAGGGTGTACATCAACCAAAGATGGGATCATCTCATCTTCGCGCAGGGCTGCACGCAGGCGAATACGCTGGTTTTGATACATCGACAGGAAGTGGTAAACCACATCAAACCGCTTTGCGCGTTCTGGGTAGTCCACAGCGGTGATATCAACCAAGGATGAGAATTTGCACGCAGCATCGGTGGTCAGAAATTCGACCAAGTCAACGATGTTTGACGGCTTCACGTCAATGTTCAACTCACCAAAGGTGATATCCCAGGCGATCACACAGTCTGGGCGTTTTGCCTCAATCAGAGCGCCGAGTTCTTTCAGGGCTTCAGTCATCTAAATCTCTCCAACCAAAGCCAATCAGCGCACCAAGGTGCCGGTACGGCGGATCTTACGTTGCAACTGCATCAAACCGTAAAGCAAAGCTTCAGCGGTGGGAGGGCAGCCGGGTACGTAGATGTCCACAGGCACAACCCGATCACAGCCACGGACCACTGAATAAGAATAGTGATAATACCCACCACCATTCGCACAAGACCCCATCGAGATCACATAGCGTGGTTCTGGCATCTGGTCATAAACCTTGCGCAGCGCTGGGGCCATTTTATTGGTCAACGTACCCGCAACAATCATCACATCAGACTGACGTGGGGACGCACGCGGCGCGATACCAAAGCGCTCCGCATCGTAGCGCGGCATAGAGGTGTGCATCATTTCAACCGCGCAGCAGGCCAAACCAAAGGTCATCCAGTGCAGCGAACCGGTACGTGCCCAGTTGATGATATCTTCCGCAGAGGTCAGCAGAAATCCTTTGTCCTGCAGTTCTGCATTAATGGCCTGAGTCACAACTTCTTTGTCGACACCGGCGGTGTTGGCTGTGGTCATCACTCCCATTCCAACGCCCCTTTCTTCCACTCATAGGCAAAGCCTGCGGTCAGGACGCCCAAGAAGACCATCATTGACCAGAAACCAGCATCGCTCATGTCCTTAAAGCCGACGGCCCAAGGGAACAAAAAGGCGATTTCCAGATCAAAAATAATGAACAGGATCGAGACCAGATAAAATCGAACATCAAATTTCATACGCGCATCATCAAAGGCGTTGAAACCGCATTCATAGGCACTGACCTTTTCCGGATCCGGATTGCGCACGGCCAGAACAACCGCTGACAAAATAAGGACAATCCCCAAACCGACCGCAATGGCCAGAAACACCAAGATCGGGAGGTATTCCCGCAACATCTCTTCCACGAGTGGCTCCTTTCCGAGCGCGCAAACTTTCGCGCGCCGTCAATTGGCGTGTTGACTTGAGCCGTGTCTACCCCCACCTTTTAGGGCCGTCAACCAAGGCCGTGCCATTGGCACCACCTTCCTTGCAAGACGCGGCTTAGCTACATCACCATTAGAGTCATGTTGGTTTTCAAGAGCATAACAAATTCCCCCATATTTCGCGAAAAACCCTATATAAAGCTGGGATTTATTGAAAATTTATCGCTTCCAGGCCGGTGCGCGCTTTTCAAAAAAAGCAGTGATGCCTTCTTGGGCTTCGTTGCCTTCCCAGCAGGCAACCAATGCCGAAATTGTGTGATCGATAACGGTTTCGTCAATTTTGGGTCCCAAATCGCGAGTCAGCTTCTTAGCGGCAGCCACCGCAGACGGTGCACAAGCAAGATATGGCGTCACTTCAGATTCGATTTCAGCGTCAAACGACTCAGCTGGGACGGCGCGGGCAAGCAGCCCCAGCTGCACTGCTTCAACGGCTGAGAATATGCGCCCAGACATGAACACACGACGCGCCTTTGCCTCCCCCATCCGCGCCAAAACGTATGGGCCGATTGTTGCGGGGATCAATCCCAGCCGGGTTTCCGTAAGCCCCATTTTCAGATGATCCAGTCCAATCGCCACATCACACACCGAGGCAAGGCCAACGCCGCCGCCAAAAGCATTTCCCTGCAAGGCCCCGATCAGAGGTTTGGGAAGGGTATTAAGGTGATATAGCGTCATGGCAAGAATGCGCGCTTCCGCAGCGCGGGTTTCAGAATCGGCCTGCATCTGCGCCTGCATCCAGGCAAGGTCCCCGCCCGCACAAAAGGTTGCACCCTGCCCGCGCAACACAATAACGCGCACCGTTGGATCCACTGCCAGCGCCTGCGCTGCATCGGTCAATTCAAGCAGCATTTGCCGCGACAAAGCATTGTGTTTTTCAGGACGTGCCAAAGACAGCGTGACGACGCCGCGCGCATCCTGCGTCAGCGCGATCGTTTTATACATGATCGTCACGAGCTCCAGATCGGAGGCTTTTGGCTAAGGCTGCCGCCTGCGTCAGGAGGTCAGCGTCTAAACCTGTTTCAAAGCCAAGCCGTTTAAGATGGGCATCCACCCTCTCGGTTGCGATATTTCCAGTCGCCCCCGGCGCATAGGGGCATCCCCCCAGCCCGCCAATGGAGGCATCAAACACCCGAACGCCCAAAGACAACGCGGCATCAATATTGTTCAATGCCCGGCCCGCCGTGTCATGAAAGTGTCCGGCCAGCCGTGTCACAGGCACATGGTCTTGCACCGCAAGCAGCATCCGACTCACACTGTCGGGCGTCGCTTTGCCAAGCGTATCCCCCAGAGAAATCTCATAGCAGCCCATGGCAAAGAGCTGATCCGCAACACGCGCCACCTGTTCAGGAGGCATTGCTCCGTCAAACGGGCAATCTGTGACGCAAGACACATAGCCCCGCACAGGTAGATCAATCCCGCGGGCCTGCTCAAGAATGGGCCGAAACCTTACGAGCGTCTCTTCGATGCTTGTATTTACATTGGCGCGCGAAAACCCTTCAGAGGCCGAGGCAAAAACAGCAATTTCATCAACCTGCGCCGCGCAAGCTCCTGTGTATCCTTGCATATTGGGGACAAGTGCCGCAAAGCGCACCCCATCCGGGCGCGCAATCCCCGCCAGCACCTCTGCCCCGTCGGCCATCTGCGGCACCCATTTAGGCGATACAAAGCTTGCAACTTCAATACGCGCAAAGCCAGCTTTGCTTAAACTGTCCACAAGCGCAATCTTGTCCCGGCTCGAAATTGGCTCTGGTTCGTTCTGCAACCCGTCTCTGGGGCCAACTTCAAAAATTTCCACGTGACCTTGCATTATATCCCCTCCCAAATGAATGTTCAGTCGTCCTCCAGACGAACAAGTGCCGCGCCCGCTTCGACCTGCTCCCCTTCACTCACCAGCACCTCGGCCACGGTTCCATCCCGCGCCGAAAGCAGTGCATGTTCCATCTTCATGGCTTCCAGAACCGCAAGCCGGTCTCCCTCAGCAACGGTATCGCCAACCTCCACGAACAGGCCCCGTACCAGTCCTGGCATGGGCGCCTGGATCACCGCAGTGTCAGCCGCGTTTTCAACATCACGCGCCAAAGGATCGGGTAAGTCAAACACATAGCCATACTCTGCAAACACAGTAATCTTATCGTCAGCTTTATGCGTCACCGGCAGCGCCTGCCCTGCGCATTCCCAACGCTGATTTTTAAAATGAACTGACAGCTCTTGGGCCTCAACCTGCCAAAGCTGTTCTGTCTGGGACAAAACCCGTACCTCAGCCAAAAATGGCTGCCCCTGCCAGACCAGAGTGACACTTTGGCGCAAAGGCCCCCACAAATTAAACCCTGCGTCTTGTGACAGCTCAAAAAGATCTAAAGCAGTCATTGCGGCTGCAACCTTATGCACTGCCGTCGGCCTGTGTGTTATCACCAGACTGTTCAAATCCCGTGCAATCAGATCGGTGTCCACCTCTCCAGCTGCAAACCCAGAATGCCGCGCCAGCGCCCCAAGAAAAGACAGGTTGGTTGTCGTTCCTGCAACCTCAACCCTTTGCAGGGCTTGGGACAGCTTTTGCAACGCCGCCTGCCGGGTTTCGCCATGCACAATAAGCTTCGCGATCATCGGATCATACCAAGGGCTGATCTCATCCCCGGTGCGAACGCCACTATCTGCACGGCACCCATCCGGAAAGCGCAGATGCGACAGTTGCCCCGTCGCGGGTAGAAATCCTTTGGGCACATCTTCGGCATAAAGGCGCGCCTCAAAGGCATGGCCAGACATCAGCAGATCGTCCTGTGACTGCGGCAAAGGCTCCCCTGCGGCCACGCGCAATTGCCACTCGACCAGATCAATGCCCGTGATCAGCTCTGTTACGGGATGTTCAACCTGCAGCCGGGTGTTCATCTCCATAAACCAAAATCGATCCTGTGACAGGCCTTCAGACCCATCAACAATGAATTCCACAGTGCCCGCACCGCTATAGTTGATCGCCTCAGCCGCGCACACGGCGGCTGTTCCCATGGCCGCGCGCATCTCCTCGCTCATGCCCGGGGCAGGGGCCTCTTCGATCACTTTCTGATGGCGTCGCTGCAACGAACAGTCGCGTTCAAATAGATGCACAGCGCGCGTTCCGTCACCAAACACCTGAACCTCAATATGGCGCGGGTGTTGAACGAATTTCTCAATCAACACCACATCATTGCCAAAGGCGGTTTTTGCTTCGTTTTGGGCACTCGACAATGCTGCCGCAAAATCCTGTGGCCGCTCAACCCGGCGCATACCTTTTCCGCCACCCCCTGCGACAGCTTTGATCAGCACAGGATACCCAATCGCATCCGCCTGCTGTGCCAAATGGGCCGGTTCCTGAAGCGCGCCCTGATACCCCGGCACCACAGGCACGCCAGCCTCCTGCATCAGGGCTTTGGCCGCATCCTTTAACCCCATCTTGCGAATGGCATCCGCCGATGGACCAATAAAGGCCAACCCAGCCGCAACAACCGCTTCCACAAACTCAGGATTTTCTGACAAAAACCCATAACCCGGGTGGATGGCCTGAGCACCGGTTGCCCGCGCGGCCCCAATGATACGGTCGCCCCGCAGATAGCTGTCAGCCGGAGCCGCGCCCCCGATGTGACAGGCTTCATCAGCCAGTGCCACATGTTTCGCGCCTGCATCCACATCAGAATAAACAGCAACGGTTGACACGCCCAAACGGCGCGCCGTTTCGATGATCCGACAGGCAATTTCACCTCGGTTGGCGATGAGAATTTTTTCAAACATATCGTCTGACCTTCAGAATACTGGAACACCTTATACAGCAGCACGCAGACCCGGCGCACCACGCGCAGGATTACATCCGGAAAACACCAAACTGCGTCTCTGCAATGGGTGCGTTTAACGCGGCAGACAACGACAGCGCCAGGACATCCCGGCTTTTACGAGGATCAATGATCCCATCATCCCAAAGCCGGGCAGAGGCATAAAGCGGATGGGACTGTTCCTCAAACATATCGATCGTGGGTTGTTTGAAAGCCGCTTCGTCCTCTGGGCTCCACGTCCCGCCCCCGCGCTCGATACTGTCACGTTTTACCGTGGCCAGAACACCGGCCGCCTGCGCCCCGCCCATCACCGAAATACGTGAATTGGGCCATGTCCACAGGAACCGCGGACTATAAGCGCGCCCCGCCATACCATAGTTCCCCGCACCAAAAGAGCCCCCCACCAGCATGGTGATTTTGGGAACATTGGTGGTCGCCACCGCCGTCACCAATTTGGCTCCATGGCGTGCGATCCCTTCGCTTTCATATTTTCGCCCAACCATAAAGCCCGTGATATTCTGCAAAAACACAAGTGGGATTTTCCGCTGACTGCACAGTTCAACAAAATGAGCCCCCTTCTGTGCCGCCTCAGAAAACAGAACACCATTGTTGGCTATAATTCCGATGGGGCAGCCTTTGAGATGGGCAAATCCTGTGACAAGCGTCTCCCCAAAGCGCGGCTTAAACTCATCGAACCGCGACCCGTCCACAAGGCGCATAATCACTTCGCGAATGTCATAAGGCGTGCGAAGATCTGCTGGCACAACCCCCAACAGTTCGGCGGGATCATAAGCTGGCTCTTCCGGTGTTTCCCAGCGCACAGTCGCGGGCTTTTGGCGGTTCAGATGGGATACGGCACGCCGGGCCAGCGCCAAAGCATGCCCATCGTCTTCCGCCAGATAATCCGCAACACCTGACAGACGGGTGTGAACATCTCCACCGCCCAGATCTTCGGCGCTCACAACCTCTCCGGTTGCGGCCTTCACCAGCGGTGGCCCTGCAAGGAAAATGGTGCCTTGCTGTTTTACAATAATCGTCACATCAGACATGGCCGGAACATAGGCGCCCCCCGCCGTACAAGATCCCATCACCACAGCGATTTGCGCTATGCCCTTTGCCGACATACGCGCCTGATTGTAAAAGATCCGGCCAAAATGATCTTTGTCGGGAAAGACCTCGTCCTGATTGGGCAGGTTTGCCCCGCCTGAATCCACCAGATAAATACAGGGCAAATGATTTTCTTCTGCAATCTCCTGTGCGCGCAAATGCTTTTTGACGGTCATCGGGTAATATGTCCCGCCTTTTACCGTCGCATCATTGCAGACCACCATGACCTCTTGGCCTGATACCCGCCCAATCCCGGCAATAACGCCCGCACAGGGCGCAGCATTGTCATAAAGACCCTGTGCCGCTGTCGCCCCCACCTCAAGAAAAGGCGATCCCGGATCAAGCAGATTAGCAACACGCTCGCGCGGCAACATTTTTCCCCGCGCTTCATGGCGCGCTCGTGCCCGTTCTCCGCCCCCCACACGCGCAACATTGGCAGCTTCAGCGACAATCGCCAAAGCCTCAAGGTGGGCCGCTTGGTTGTCTTGAAATGCCTGTGAGGACGGCAGGGCCTTGGACATTAACTTCATGCGTTTTCCCTCAGCTTTTCTCACCGCGCGACTCGCTCGCAGCGCGGGCTTTTAAATCTTTGCGGATCACCTTTCCGGTGACGGTCATGGGCAAACTGTCGACGAACTCAACTTCGCGCGGATAGGAATAAGAGGCCAGACGCTCTTTGACCCAGATCTGCAATTCTTCCTGCACAGGCGCAAAACCCGGCTTGCACACGACGAACGCCTTGACGATCTCTGTTCGCAAAGGGTCCGGTTTCCCAACCACACCAACCGTCGCGACAGCCGGATGTGTCATAAGGCAGTCTTCAATCTCAGCTGGGCCAATCCGGTATCCCGCTGATGTGATGACATCATCCTCGCGCCCGACGAAACGCAAAAATTCCCCCTCCCAACAACCGCGATCCCCGGTGATCATCCAGTCACCATCAAACTTTGCAGCGGTTTCATCGGGTCTGTTCCAATAGCTCAGCATCATTGCGGCCGATCCGCGCCGCACTGCGACATCTCCCTCTCCATCACAGGGCCGCCCGTCCCGGTCCAATACTGCCAGATCATATCCCGGCGTCGCCTTACCGATACAGCCCGGACGGGAGGTAAAAGCAGCATTGCAGGAGGTGGCCACCATATTACATTCGGTTTGGCCATAGAATTCGTTGATTGTGACGCCAAACGCCTGCCTGCCCCAAGCGAGCATTTCTGCGCCCAGGGGCTCTCCCCCAGACGCAACCGAGCGCAAGGCCCGAAGCCCCTGCCCTGTCTCAGCGTCAGCGGCTTTTAACATGCGCAGGGCTGTCGGCGGGAAAAACACGTTTCGGATGCCTGTTTTTGCCACCAGTGTAACACAGGCATCTGGGGTGAATTTATCAAACCGGCTGGCCACCACCGGAACGCCAAGCGCCAGTCCCGGCATGACCACATCAAAAAGCCCACCAATCCAGGCCCAGTCCGCAGGAGTCCATATACAGTCATCCGCCTGCCCCAGATGATCGTGGCTCAAGAACACACCCGGCAGATGGCCCGTCAGACACCGATGCCCATGCAGGGCACCTTTTGGTGCTCCTGTTGTGCCAGAGGTGTAAATCAAAACCGCTGGGGTCTCAGGTGTGGTCTCCACAAAAGGAAGCCGCGGGCCTTTGTCCTGCAAGGCAGAGGTCAAAACCGGCTCCGCCAGATCTCCAATCAAAACAGCCCCGTCAGGGTCAGTCAAAACCAATTCCAGGCCCGCATCCTGAATGCGCGATGTCAAGGCAGTCTGCTTGAACAGTTTGAACAAGGGGACACTGATTGCGCCAATCTTCCAGATCGCCAGATGAGCCGCGGCACAGTCTACGGATTGCCCCAACAACACCCCAACACGCTCCCCCCGACGGACGCGCTGCATCAGATAGCGGGCAAGCGTATCCACACGGTCATGAAGGTCTGAAAATCGCCAAAGAACCGGTTCTTTGGCCCCTGTCGCATCAATCAGCGCCACCTTCTGCGCCGGATGGTCCAACGCCTGCGCAGCCATATTAAGCTGCGCGGGGAGATCCCATGAACCCTCAGGCAAAAGTCCCGGAATGTTTGATACATCAGTCATGCATATATGCTCCAAGTGCATACCCGATATGCAGCGTTTTTCTTTTATTTTCAGATACTAAATCCGGATTTTCTTGATCCAAATCAGATCGCCGACTCACAGCATCAGATAGCAAGGTTTCACAGAAACACGACAAAGGAATCAGAAAATGAAACCCCTCGCATCCGCTCTGCTTTTGACAACTGCGCTGGCTGTTGTGGCCGGACCCGCGGTCGGACAGTCCCAGGGGGATTGGACCGTGGGGCTGGGTTTTGCAAATATCAACCCCAAGTCCAGCAATGGTCCGATCGCTGGCGTTGGTGCAACCATCGACGACAGCACCCGGCCGATCTTTACTGTCGAGTATTTTATTCGCGACAACTGGGGTGTCGAATTGCTTGCTTCTACCCCGTTTGCCCATAACGTCACACTGGCCGGGGTCGGTGACGCCAACGCACGCCAATTGCCGCCCACACTGTCGTTGAATTACCATTTCCCGACAGAGGGTAAAATCAAACCCTTTATTGGCGCAGGCCTCAACTACACCACATTCTTTGAGGAGAGCACCGCCTTGGGAAAGTTGAAGCTTGACGACAGTATCGGCCTGGCGCTTCAGATTGGCGCAGATTACCAGATCAGCTCCGCAGATGCGCTGCGTTTTAATGTGCGCTGGATCGATATCGATGCCGACGCCACATTGGATGGCGCCGATATCGGCACTGCCGAGATTGATCCGGTCATTGTCGGCCTGTCTTATGTCCATCGGTTCTGATCCCTTCCCCCCTCACGCTCCATACAGCAGAGCGTGAGGGCCTCGTTACATCTTGCCCATCAACTCACGACCAATCAGCATACGGCGAATTTCACTGGTCCCCGCCCCGATCTCCATTAGTTTTGCATCCCGGAATAAGCGTGCAACGGGATGGTCATTCAGATATCCAGCCCCGCCTAGCGCCTGCACCGCTTGATGCGCCTGCACCATCGCCTGTTCAGAAGAATAAAGACAACACGCCGCCGCGTCCTGGCGCGTCACCGTACCGCGATCACACGCCCGCGCGACCTCATAGACATAGGCGCGTGCAGAATTCATCGCCGTATACATATTGGCGATCTTGGCTTGCATCAGTTGAAACTCCCCAATGGGCTGCCCAAACTGTTTGCGCTCTTTCAGGTAGGGCATCATTTCGTCCATGCAGGCCGCCATGATACCGGTCCCGATGCCGGCCAGAACCACGCGTTCATAATCAAGACCCGACATCAACACACGCACACCGCGCCCATCTTCGCCAAGGATATTTTCAAGCGGCACCTGAACATTTTCAAAAATCAACTCTGCCGTGTTTGATCCTCGCATGCCCAATTTATCAAAATGCACCGACGTCGAGAAACCCGGCATGTCCCCTTCGATAATGAAGGCTGTGATCCCCCGACTGCCCGCATCAGGATCTGTTTTGGCATAAACCACCAATGTCTCAGCGTCCGGACCGTTGGTGATCCAATATTTATTGCCATTCAGAAGATAGTGATCCGCTCGCTTCTCCGCTCGCAGGGTCATCGACACAACATCTGATCCCGCTCCGGCCTCAGACATTGCTAGTGCCCCCACCTTTGCCCCTGAAATGAGATCCGGCAAGTATTTCCGCCGTTGCGCATCTGATCCGTTCAGTTTGATTTGATTGACACAAAGATTGCTGTGCGCCCCATAAGATAAGGACACTGAAGCGCTGGCACGGGCGATCTCTTCAACGGCGATCACATGCGCCAGATACGACATGCCCGCGCCGCCATACTCTTCAGGGACAGTAATGCCCAATAGGCCCAACTCTCCCATGTCGCGCCACACATCAGAGGGAAAGATATTCTGTGCATCGATTTCACCCGCGATAGGTTTAATCCGCTCCTGCGCCCAACGGTGCACCATATCGCGCAACGCGTTCACGTCCTCTCCCAGATCAAAGACCATACTGTCGTTGAACATCCCGACCTCCTCCGTCGCGCAGTTCATTATTTGAACACATGTTCAGATAAACAGAGACCCAAGCACAGGTCAATACAGACCTTCCGTCACTTTTGCTGAAATACAAAACGCCGGGCGCATCATGCACCCGGCGTTTCAACTGATCTGGTCGTGGCGCAGCTTTTACTCTGCTTGAAATACGGCCCCGACTTCGGCGCGGATAATCCGGGCGATCTGCGCGCAGTCTTCAACGCTAAAGGTCAAAGGCACACGAATGTCGATAACGCCCGCCAGCACGCGATCACTTTGGGGCAGGCTGGGCACATCTGCATACCGCCAGCTGTCATAGCGCGAGGTAAAGGCCTGCGGTTCAGCTCCTCCGAACCATTTCAGTTCAACCCCGCGTGCTGCACAACGTTGCAACACCTGTTGCACGCCATCCGGGGCCCAATCCAGAAGCAGGAACTGAAACGAAGATCCCACGTATACTTCTGCATCCGGGCGCTCTACCACAGCAAGCCCCGGCAGATCCCGCAATCCCGCCTCAAGCGCACGATAGCGCGCGTTCCAACGTTCAACCTGTCGATCCAGATCTTTCAACTGAGGGCGCAGAATAGCAGCGCGCAGATTGTCCATCCGGCCCGAGATATTGGGGGTCACATATTTCACCTGCTCAAACACCTCAGGGGCTGGAGCCGCAAGATGGCGTTCATACAGCATGTAAGATCCCGACAGCATCGTCGCACGAGCCGCAATTTCAGGATCGTCAGTGACGAACAATCCGCCCTCACCCGAATTCACATGTTTATAGGTCTGGCAGCTATAACAGCCGACTGCGCCATGGCGACCAGACAAGACCCCGTTCCAACTGGCTCCCATCGTGTGGGCGCAATCCTCGATCACGGTAACGCCCGCCGCATCGCAGATCTGCATCAAGCGATCCATATCGCACAGATGCCCGCGCATATGTGACAGCAGCAGCACCTTAGCCTGATCCACCTTCGTGGTAAGATCATCCAAATCAATGGTCAGAGCTTCATTCACATCCACATAGATGGGACGCCCACCAACTGCGGCGATAGAGCCCGGCACCGGTGCCAGCGTAAATGCGTTGGTCAAAACCGCATCTCCGGCCTGCACCCCTACCGCGCGCAATGCAGTTGCCAGCGCATAGCCCCCCGAGGCTACCGCAAGACAGTATTTCGCCCCCATCTGCGCGGCAAATTCCTGCTCCAATAGCGCGGTTTCGCTCAGCTCTCCTTCGGCGGTGTTGTAGCGGTGCAAACGCCCATGGCGCATCACCTCAACTGCGGCTGCGATTGCATCTTCGGGAATGGGTTCTTGCTGGGTAAAATTACCCGTAAATATCTCTGCCATACTGTTTTGTGCGCCCAGCCCGCGCCAGCGTCAAGAGCCGAGATACGCGGCCAGCACCTGATCCACCAAATCCGGCAGATCAGAAAACTGCGAAAGCAAGCCTTCGGGCTTTAACGCTGCCATATCTTCCCCGGATGGACCAAAGGTCACAAGAATCGACGGCAGGCCCGCATTCGCTGATGTGTTGCGATCCGTATCACTGTCGCCAATCAAAACGGTTTGCGCAGGATCACCTCCGGCACGTCGCGCCGCCTCAACCAACGGGGCGGGATCGGGTTTGCGCACCGGTAGTGTATCCGCCCCAACCAGTGATCCAAACGCGCCACGCACGCCTAGAGACAGCAAAAGCTGCTCCGCCAGTGCTTCAGGCTTATTCGTGCAAATTCCAACAGCCATGCCGCGCTGTTTCAATTCCGACACTGCCTCCATCGCACCAGGGTAAAGCACGGTGTACCGATCAATATCAGACCGATAGGCTTCCAGTAGGACTGGGTAATATTGATTCACCAATGCCTCGGAATACTGACCAACCCGTTTGAGGCCAGTTGTCAGCATCATACGCCCGCCGCGCAGGGCAACGCCCGCATCCTGCGCCTGCGTCAGAACATCGCCATGCCCCATCTCGCGAAAGCAGGCATTGGCCGCCGCCAGTAAATCGCCCGAGGTATCCGCAAGGGTTCCATCCAGATCAAAGATAACAGTTCGCATGATTTTCCCTTCTTCGGCACAAAACCGCCACAGGTTATTGCAAGTCGCAACCTTGTTTGATGGCACGATCCCTTGCGTACAGCCCCATAGCGGATAAAACGGGTCAACCTAAAACACAAAGAGAAAAACCGCATGAGCACCGCCCTTATCATCCTTGCCGCAGGCAAAGGCACCCGGATGAACTCGGATCTGCCCAAAGTCCTGCACCCGATTGCACAGGCCAGCATGTTGGAACATGCGATGGCGGCAGGGCGTGCGCTCAACCCGGAACACACAATTATTGTCGCGGGCCATGGTGCCGACGCGGTGCGCGCCGAAGTCGAAAAGATCGACGAAACCGCGCAAGTCGTGATGCAGGAAGAGCAGCTTGGCACCGCACATGCAGTGGATCAGGCGCGCGAAGCCCTGTCTTCGTTCAAGGGCGACGCTGTCATTCTTTATGGCGACACCCCGTTTTTACAAGCTGAAACGCTAGAGCACATGGTGGACGCTCGCGCCAAGGCGGATCTGGTGGTTTTAGGGTTTGAAGCCGCGGATCCCGGCCGATATGGCCGGTTGATCATGGACGGCGACAGTCTTGAAAAGATTGTTGAATACAAAGACGCCTCAGAAGACCAACGTGCAATCCGCTTTTGCAATTCAGGCCTGATGGCTTGCGACGCTGCGGTGATGTTTGATTTGCTGAGCAAGGTCGAAAACAAAAACGCCTCTGGCGAATATTACCTCACGGATCTGGTAGAACTTGCCCGTGCGCAAGGCCTATCGGTGACCGCTGTGTCCTGTGACGAGACTGAAACACTGGGGGTAAACTCCCGCGCGGATCTCGCAGCGGCTGAGGCCGTGTTTCAGGCCCGCGCCCGCGCAGACCTTCTGGAAATGGGCGTCACGATGATGGCACCGGAAACCGTGTTCCTTGCCTTTGACACCGTGATTGGCCGCGACACTGTGATTGAACCCAATGTGGTTTTTGGACCAGATGTTACGGTAGAAAGCGGCGCGTTGATCCGGGCGTTTTCCCATCTGGAAGGCTGCCATGTCAGCCGCGGCGCCAAGGTCGGCCCCTATGCGCGACTGCGCCCCGGAGCAGAGTTGGCTGAAAACACTCATATAGGTAATTTTGTTGAAATCAAAAACGCTGAAATCGCAGCCGGTGCCAAGGTCAATCACCTGTCTTACATCGGCGATGCAAGCGTCGGTGAAGCCACCAATATTGGTGCAGGCACAATCACCTGTAACTACGATGGCTTTATGAAGCATCGCACCGAAATTGGCCCGCGCGCCTTTATCGGATCAAACACATTGCTCGTGGCACCCGTCACCGTGGGTCGTGATGCGATGACAGCCTCTGGCACCGTGGTCACCAAAAATGTCGAGGCGGAGGCCCTGGCCTTGTCCCGCGTGCCACAAACAAACAAACCAGGTCGCGCGGCGAAACTGATGGACATGCTGCGCGCAAAGAAAGCCCGTCTCACCAAAGGAGCCAAATAAAATGTGCGGAATTGTTGGAGTACTGGGACATCATGAAGCCGCTCCTACCTTGGTGGAAGGGCTGAAACGGCTGGAATATCGCGGCTATGACAGTGCAGGGATTGCAACCGTCAACAACGGCACCCTCGCGCGCCGCCGCGCGCTTGGCAAGCTTGCCAATCTCAGCGACCTGCTGGTGCATGAGCCCCTGACCGGAAAATCTGGCATCGGCCACACCAGATGGGCCACCCATGGCGCACCCTCCGTGAACAATGCGCACCCTCACAAAGCAGGCTGCGTGGCTGTGGTTCACAATGGGATCATCGAAAACTTCAAAGAGTTGCGCGCGACTCTGGCAGCTGAAGGGTTTGAGTGCACGACAGACACAGACACCGAAACCGTTGCCCTGCTGACCGAGCGCCACATGCAAAACGGCCTTTCGCCACAAGACGCCGCCTATAAAACCATCAGCGCCCTTGAGGGCGCATTTGCGCTTGCCTTCCTGTTTGATGGCTATGATGATCTGATGATTGCCGCTCGCAAAGGCTCTCCTTTGGCCATCGGTCATGGAGAGGGGGAAATGTATGTGGGCTCTGATGCGATGGCCCTTGCGCCTTTTACCGATCAGATCACCTATCTGGAAGAAGGCGACTTTGCGGTTTTGAGCCGTTCTTCCCTTGACGTACGCAATCTGCACGGTGAGGCGGTGAGCCGCGAAATGCGCAAAATCAAACTGGATATTGCGCGTATCGATAAGGACGGCCACAAACATTTCATGGCCAAAGAAATCGCCGAACAACCCACCGCGATCAATCGCGCCTTGGCTGCGTATCTGGATCAAAACAATCAGATCACCCTGCCCGAGGAGCTGGATTTTACCAAAGTGGAACGCCTCACTCTGGTTGCCTGCGGCACAGGCTATTACGCGTGTCTTGCCGCCAAATACTGGTTCGAACAGATCGCCCGCATGCCGGTTGAGGTCGATGTCGCCTCTGAATTCCGCTACCGCGAACCGCCAATCAGCGCAGGCACATTGGCCGTGTTTGTCAGCCAATCCGGCGAAACCGCCGACACGCTTGCGGCCCTGCGGTATTGCGCGGGCAAAGCGCAGCAAATTGCCGGACTTGTCAATGTGCCCGAAAGCTCCATCGCGCGCGAAAGCGACGTGGTTTTACCCATCCACGCAGGCCCTGAAATCAGCGTCGCCTCAACCAAAGCGTTCACCTGTCAGCTTGTGATCCTTTTGCTGATGGCCCTGAAAGCCGCAGCGCAACGCGGCCAACCCTTGCCTGCTGATCTGCCTGAAGATCTTCGCAGCCTGCCGGGGCTTTTGCATCAGGTGATTGCTGGCGAAGAGCAAGTCACTGCTGTTTCCAGAGAGCTTGCAAAAGCACAGGATATTATCTTTTTGGGACGCGGGCACCTGTACCCTCTCGCCCTTGAGGGTGCGCTTAAACTGAAAGAGCTGAGCTACATCCACGCCGAGGGCTACGCCAGCGGAGAATTAAAACACGGCCCCATTGCCTTGATCGATGAAACCGTACCCGTTGTCGTCATTGCACCAAGCGATGCGCTGTTTGATAAAACCGTATCCAACATGCAGGAAGTGATGGCACGCGGCGGCAAAGTCATTTTGGTCACCGATGCCAAAGGCGCCGAGCTTGCCAGTGAAGGTGTCGCTGAAACCCTTGTGCTGCCACATGTCAATTCCGTTCTGACGCCAATCCTATACGCCGTGCCCGCCCAGCAAATCGCTTATTTCACCGCAATTGCCAAAGGCACAGACGTCGACCAGCCACGCAACCTGGCCAAATCTGTGACGGTTGAATAATATGACTCTTGATGAGGCTCTGGCGCAACTGACTGTGCACAGCGATCCTGCAACCATCGAGCAAAAGACAGCGTACCACAAACAGGAGCGCCCCGTTCTGGGCGTTCCTAATCCTGTCCTAAATGACCTCACAAAAGACTGGCGGCAGACGCTCACGCTTGAACAACGGATCTCGCTCGCCGCCGATTTATGGCAAAGCGATATATTCGAAGCACGGATCTGTGCCGCCAAAGTGCTGACACAGGCCCGTATCAAAGAAGATGCCGGGGTCTGGGAATTGCTCTGCAGCTGGGTTCAGGATTTCGACAGCTGGGCAATTGCGGATCATGCCTGCACCGCGCTACAAAAGCGCCTGATTGCTGCACCAGATCGTTTAGACACGATCGACGGCTGGACCACCTCGGATCACATGTGGCGGCGGCGTGCGGCTTTGGTGGCGACCCTGCCTTGGGCGAAAATGGCAAACCCAAAGGCCGATGACATCCACCAAAGAGAGCGCATCTTGGATTGGGCCGCAACCTACACCACAGATCGCAACCGGTTTATTCAAAAGGCCGTTGGATGGTGGCTACGCGATCTGAGCAAACATGATGCACCGCGCGTTACCGCCTTTCTGGAACAGCACGGCAGCACCATGAAGGCATTTGCCCGCAAAGAAGCGCAGAGATACCTTCACAAGCAGGGCTGATCCTGTCGTCTAAAACGTCATGGGCACCAGCTTTCCCCCATAGGTAGAAATCAATCCTTTCGCCGGTGCCCTCTTGTTCCCAGAGCCGTCAGACTTTACCTATTGGCCTATGACAGCGCCTTTGATCGATCCTTTCGCCCGTGCCATCACCTATCTCCGTGTCTCTGTCACGGATCGCTGCGACTTTCGCTGTGTCTACTGCATGTCTGAAAACATGACATTTCTTCCCAAGAAAGAACTGCTCACGTTGGAAGAGCTGGACCATATGTGCTCTACCTTTGTGGGCATGGGAGTCGAAAAACTGCGGATCACCGGGGGTGAACCTTTGGTGCGGCGTGGGATTATGACCTTTTTCCACGCAATGGGCCGCCATCTGGAAAGTGGCGCGTTAAAGGAACTGACGCTAACCACCAATGGCTCTCAGCTTGAGAAATACGCGCAGGATCTGTTTGACGCAGGCGTGCGGCGCGTAAATATTTCGTTGGACACGTTGGACGAGACTAAATTTGCCGAGGTCACGCGCTGGGGCCGTTTACCACAGGTCTTGCGGGGCATAGATGCCGCGCAAAAGGCAGGCCTTCGGGTGAAAATCAACGCAGTTGCGCTTAAAGCGTTCAATGAACCGGAACTTGGGCAGATCACCCGCTGGTGCGCCGAACGCGACATGGATCTGACATGGATTGAAGTCATGCCCATGGGGGATCTTGGCAATGAAGATCGGCTGGATCAATATTGGTCACTCAAAGACGTGCGCAGCGCTTACGAGCAGGAATACACGGTTACAGATCTGGCCGAACGCACAGGTGGTCCTGCGCGTTATATCCGCCTAGAAGAAACCGGGCAGAAAATCGGGTTTATCACTCCCTTGTCACATAATTTCTGCGAAAGCTGCAATCGCGTGCGTCTCACCTGCACCGGCGAACTTTACATGTGCCTTGGTCAGGAAGACATGGCGGACCTGCGCGCGCCCTTACGGTCCGCACCCGGTGATGCAGCCGCCCTGCAAGACGCCATCCGCGCTGCGATCACAAAGAAACCCAAGGGCCATGATTTTGACTATTCCCGCCAGCGCGTCGACGGGCAAATGTCACGCCATATGAGCCACACAGGCGGCTGATCCCCTCATGACGCGCCCTCAACGCCGTGCAGCAACGCCGCTGTTTCATTTGTATCGTGCAGCAACCACGGTGCTTGTCCCACTGGCCTATCGAAAGATTCGCCAAAAGCTTGCAGCGCAAGGGATCAGCGACGCGCGCCAGCGCGAACGTCTGGGCTATCCGACACAATTGCGTCCACAGGGGCAGCTCATTTGGCTCCATGGTGCCTCGGTTGGTGAAAGCCTCGCCGCGCTGACCTTGATTGAACATCTCAGCACGCTGCGCCCTGATGCTCATTTTCTGCTCACCTCCGGCACCGCGACCTCTGCAGAAATGGCGCAAAAACGACTGCCTTCAAATGCGATCCATCAATTTGCACCACTTGATGGGAGCCAACCCGTCAACCGGTTCCTGACCCATTGGCAACCAGATGCAGCGATTTTTGTCGAAAGTGAACTTTGGCCAGTCACGCTCCATGACACCGCAAAACGAAACATTCCAATTGCACTGGTGAACGCACGGCTGTCCCGGAAATCATTTGCAAACTGGCGCAAGCGTCCTGACACAGCTGCCTTTGTTATGGATCAGTTTTCATTAGTTCTGGCACAAAACGACGCGGTCGCAACACAGCTGACACAGCTTGGCGCACGCGATGTCCACCCTGCAGGCAATCTCAAAGCAGGCGCGGCCCCCCTGCCCGTAGATCACACCACGCTGAACGATCTGCGCGATCGATTGCAGGGACGGCCTGTCTGGATTGCCAGCTCCACCCATCCAGGGGAAGAAGACACTGTTCTGGCGGCCCATAGGGCACTGCTTGGACAGTTTCCCGACCTCTTGCTGCTCTTGGCGCCGCGCCACCCTGAACGTGGCAGCGACCTGATGGCCCAGATCCAAGCCGCAGATCTGACCGTTGTACAACGCAGCGCGGGCAAGATGCCAACACCGGCAACACAAGTCTATCTTGCCGATACACTTGGCGAGGTTGGCACCTGGTATGCGCTCTCTCCGATTGTCTTTCTGGGCGGCTCTCTGCTGCCCATCGGCGGGCACAACCCCTTTGAAGTTGCCCGTGCCGGAGCTGCAATCCTGACCGGACCTGGCTATAGCAATTTCATGGAAACATTCCCGGCCCTGATCGACGCAGGAGGCGCGGTGGAGGTGGCAACAGCCTCGCAGCTCTCGGCAGCTGTTACAGAATGGTTGCACAACGCGGATACCCAAACACGCGCCCAGACCGCTGCACAGCACTATCTGGCGCAGCAAACAGATCAACTGGACCAAACACTGTCTGCGATTGTTCAGATGTTAGATCATGCAAAGCGAGCCACAGGATGACACAGGTTGACCCAAACAAGGTTGAAGTCATAGCGCCGAATTTTAAGCGGCGCTTATCTGGTGTCACTTCAACCATTGTGCGCCTCGTGCCGGTACAGGCCGACCAAATCACCATCGCCACAGCAGGCAATGGATTACCAGACGACATGCCACATCTATCATGGTGGCAATTGCTGACGCTCAATCGCAAGGGACCCAAAGGCAACCGCGTCTGGCATGCCCGGCGCAATATAGAAATGCTCGGCGGCATCGTCCTGAAATCCGTACTGGGTAAAAATCTAAAACTGCTGTTTACATCCGCATCCCAGCGCAACCATTCCGGCTATACCAAATGGCTGATGTCCAAAATGGATAGGGTGATTGCGACCTCAGCAAAAGGGGCGGCCTATCTGGCTGAACCTGTGCAGGTCGTGCATCACGGCATCAACATCCAAGATTTCACGCCAGTTGAAGACAAGACAGCGCTGCGACGTGATCTTGGTTTGCCCGAAAACGCGGTGCTGATTGGCTGCTTTGGCCGTATCCGTGCGCAAAAGGGCACAGATGTCTTTGTTGATACCATGATCAAAGTGCTGCAACAGTCCCCCAACGCAGTTGCGCTTGTGATGGGGCGTGCGACAGAAAAACACGAAGGATTTGCGCAAGATCTGCGCGCCAAAGTGTCCAAGGCAGGTCTGTCAGAACGGATCCTATTTCCCGATGAAGTGCCCGTCTGGGAAGTTGCCCGCTGGTATCAGGCGCTTGATCTTTACGTCGCTCCTCAACGGTGGGAGGGCTTTGGCCTGACCCCGCTGGAGGCCATGGCCTGCGGGGTTCCCGTCGTTGCAACGCGGGTGGGTGCATTTGAAGAATTGATCGCAGATCAACAGTGCGGTTTACTGATTGACCCCGGCAACAGTGGCGCCATGCACGATGCGGTGCGCCACGTTCTGGACACGCCCGACTGCCTTGAACACTGGTCTCAAAATGCCCGTGCACATGTGGTCGAACACTTTGCACTGGAACAAGAGGCCGACACATTGGTCGCCCTCTACCGGGATCTTTTAGCGTCGTAACCGGGCCTAGCTGGCAGGCATTCTCTGTTCAACGATTTCAGCCCACCAGCTGCACCCTGCAGGAATGGCTTCGTCGTTGAAATTATATTCAGGATGATGCACCGCTGCGGTATCGCCATTGCCTACCAGAATATAGGCACCCGGGCGTTCTTCCAGCATGTAAGCGAAATCCTCTCCGCCCATCACCAAAGGCGCTTCCTCGCAGCTCCCGGCAATGCCTGCTGCAACCTGTGCTGCAAATGCGGTCTGCGCTTCACTGTTCACCATCACGGGGTAGCCTCGATGGTAAGACACATCTGCCGTGCCGCCAAAAGTCGCGGCAACGCCCGCGCAGATCT
Source organism: Epibacterium ulvae (assembly GCF_900102795.1). Classification (GTDB taxonomy): domain Bacteria; phylum Pseudomonadota; class Alphaproteobacteria; order Rhodobacterales; family Rhodobacteraceae; genus Epibacterium; species Epibacterium ulvae. The sequence goes on from NZ_FMWG01000005.1 coordinate 113,922, forward strand.
CTTTGATCCGTGTTTCCGCAATATCGCGGATCTCTGCATCCAGTGTCCGCACGGTGCCTTTGATGTGAACCTTTTGCGGGATCACATTATAGGCGTTTGAGGAGGTTTCAAACGACGTCACCGAGACAACAAGCTGATGTACAGGATCAGCTGTGCGCGCCGCAATGGTTTGCAGCGCAACAACCGCTTGCGAGGCCATCACGGTTGTATCAATCGTCTCATGGGGTTTGGCCGCATGGCCCCCCCGGCCCTCAAACGTGATATCAAACTGGTCGGTCGCTGCAAAAAACGGCCCCGGACGGATTGCGAAACTGCCCAGCGGTTGCCCCGGCCAATTGTGCATCCCGTAAACCTCTTGGATGTTCCAACGCGCCATCATACCGTCATCGCACATTTCCTTGCCGCCGCCGCCGCCTTCTTCGGCGGGTTGGAAGATCACCACAACAGTGCCATCAAAATTGCGCGTCTCAGACAGGTATTTCGCAGCCCCCAGCAGCATTGCGGTATGTCCATCATGGCCACAAGCATGCATCGCCCCATCCGTTTTAGAGGCATAGTCTAATCCGGTCTGTTCATGGATTGGCAATGCATCCATATCTGCGCGCAGGCCAATCACCTTGCCAGATGTATCGCTTTTACCTTTGATGACCCCAACAACGCCCGTGCGGCCAAGACCGGTTACGATTTCATCACAGCCAAAGGCTTCTAACTTCTCAGCAACCAAAGCACTGGTACGATGGGTTTCAAACAGGATTTCGGGGTTTTCATGAAGATCACGCCGCCATGCGGTAATTTCACCCTGTAGTTCTGCAAAACGGTTTTTGACCGGCATGAATGCTCTCCTTTGTCAGATCCTTGTTCACACGACAGGTAACAGGATCAAATGCTCTGGCTGTTATATACTACCCCAACGTATCAAGGCACAGCGTGAAATCCTGTTTACGCTCAAACAGTCATAGGGTGCAGACTTAATGAAGATTCTTTTTCACATGGCGCACTGCCAACCAAACCAGCGCAATAACAGGCACAGTCAACACTGCTGTCAGATGGCCTTTTGACCACCCCATTGCAGCGCCCAACGGATACAAAAGATATCCCGCAAGAGAGACAGCATAATAACTGATTGCCACAACAGACAATCCTTCAACCGTATGCTGCAAACGCAATTGCAAATCAGCACGCTTGTCCATACTGGCCAAAAGAGCCTGGTTTTGCGCGCTCCGTTCAACATCAACCCGCGTTCGCAGCAGCTCTCCAGCGCGCCGCGCGCGATCCGCCAGAACCGAGAGACGTGTTTTACTGGAATTCACCGTGCGCATCGCGGGCTCAAAGCGACGCAGCATAAATTCGCCAAAAGTCTGATACCCATTCAATTGGCACTCGCGCAGGATTTCGATCCGCTGATTGACCAAAGCCTCATAGGCTCCAGTCGCGCTAAAGCGAAACGCGGTCTGCGCGCCCAATGTCTCAAGTTCAGCTGATACGGTCAAAAGCTTTGAAAGAGTTTGATCAGCCTCAGTGCTTGCTCCTGTCATTTCCGTCATCATCTCGCTTAAGGTTTCATCCAGCGCGGATATGGTTGGCGACAAGGCACGTGCGCGCGCAAACCCCAACATAGACATGGCGCGATACGTTTCGATCTCACATAGACGTTGCACAATGCGCCCTATGCGCTGTTTTCCCGTGTCTTCATTTGCAAACACCGCAAACCGCATATGACCAGCTGCATCAATTTGAAAATCGCCCGCCACAACCGCGCTGTCATCCAGCACACTTGATGCAGCAAGGCTTTCAGGCACAAACCAATCCTCAAGGCATTTCTTTTGCGCCGCCACCTTGGGACGTGGCAACACACGGATCATAAGCGACGTAATCCGAACCCCTGGCGCGTTGGCAATCCAATCCCTTGGTACAATTTCAAAATCCGCGGGATCAAAAGCCCGATCCGCTGTTCCAGGCGCAAACAACGTGTAGCTGACAAATTCCGTATGCTGCTCCCACTTCAAAGTGTAGCGCCCAAGTTTCGCAGAATGATGCGTGGCCCCCGGCGTTGGATGCGCAGCACCATATCGATCCAACAATGCAATCAGATGTGCCAAATCCTGCTCGCGGCTTCGCTGCACCGCATTGCGTTCATGTTTGAGCGCAAAATACACCACAGTACTTGGCGCATCCATCTTTGGGAAAGGGCGGGCGTGCAGCTCGTTTGTGAGAGGGTAGCGAAGCGGATGATCTGTGATAGTCGACATGCGGAACTCTTTGCTAATGTTGAATGAAGACTAGGGCACAAGTTTCCTTCTGTATATAAAAATTGTTATTTTTCATATGCTTAAATGAATACCGCAGTATACAACACTTTGCCTGATCGGGTTTAGAAACCTTCGTAAGTCGCTGGCTTCAAACGGTTTCAGAGCGCTAAGATGAAAAGCTCTGGCACGCGCGGCTTTTCACGCCCTCAAGAAACGCCAATTGATATGCAGATCACCCTGGAGGGATAAAAAACAATTATACCCCAATAGGGCCCAAGTGCGTACATTTGTACTGAAATTTGGAGTACAAGTCATGAAAGCACCGGAAATCAACGGTACCGCCAGTTCGCAACCTCGAGCAGATGGACCAGATGCGAGCCCGGACAGACCCACCAGAACCAGAAAGCGGGTTCCCTCATCGACACCGGCTGATGGTACAAAGCAAACAAGCGCGATTTTTGGTGAGGCTGCGACACAAACTGAAAACACGCAACGCAGAGGCTCCAGCAGACCACATCAAGAAGACCGGCCCACAAGCCGCGTTCCGACAATTCTAAAAGCAGCAGCTGTGTTGGGCGGCGCTTACTACATTGCAAACACCAGACACCGGGTTGAACAGAAGGCAATCGCCACACAGTCAGCAAATCAATTTGTTCCCAAGGCACAGTGGAAAGACACCGCTTTAGGCGACGGCGTTCAAGCCTTGTATGATGCCCCCCATGCCGGGAAGCCAAGCCAACAAAAAAGAATTGATAGAGCGGTTGACGAAGTTAAAGGACAGGGAAAACCGTTCCATACGGTTACACCAACTTACAGAGAAAGCGATAAAGCAAACCATGTCCGCGTGCTAACCCCTGACGCGCGAAAAAAAGCAACGGTTACGGCTCAGAACGGGAACCTCGTCGACTATAAAGACCGTCCGCTTAAGCCAGGGAGATACATGTACGTTATTGATATGAATAAAAATCTCATTGCCTCACCGGTCCGCGTCGGGACGTTGCTCCACCATAGTTCTTTGGCCGGGAGTGAACCGGTTATAACGGCTGGGGAATTTGATGTAGGCAAAGGGGGGAAACTCAAAATGATGAACAACTTCAGTGGACATCACCAGACCTCAAAACCCTCTCTTGACCGCGGTGTTGAAGCGCTTGTTGAGAAGGGCTTTGATATGAAAGATGTACAATTGATCAAACATCCTCAATCGCATCAAACCCATCCTCCTCAAAACTTTTGATGTAAAGAAGCAGGCAGGACCACAGGCTGTTTAAGCCACGATCAGAGCATCGTACATTCAGCATTCCCGATGTACGAATACGCAAAAGATATTGAACAACACCAGATGTGAAAAAAGCGCACCCTCTCAGGTGCGCTTTCGTTTTTTCTGTCAGCTGCGCTCTTAGGAAATCAGCGTCAGCAACTGGTCAAGGCTTGCTTTTGCGTCGCCATAGAACATCCGCGTGTTGTCTTTAAAGAACAGCGGGTTTTCGATGCCCGAATACCCAGTGCCCTGCCCCCGTTTGGAGACAAAGACCTGCTTTGCTTTCCAGCATTCCAGAACCGGCATCCCAGCGATGGGAGAGTTCGGATCCTCTTGCGCTGCCGGGTTCACGATGTCATTTGAGCCGATCACAATCGCGACGTCAGTTTCAGGGAAATCATCGTTGATTTCATCCATTTCCAACACGATGTCATAAGGCACCTTCGCCTCGGCCAAGAGAACATTCATGTGGCCGGGCAAACGACCCGCAACAGGGTGGATCGCGAAACGCACTTCTTTGCCTTTGGCACGCAAACGACGCGTCAGCTCTGCAACGTTTTGCTGCGCCTGTGCAACCGCCATGCCGTAACCCGGGATGATCACGATGCTATCGGCCTCATCCAGTGCTGTCGCCACGCCATCGGCGTCAATCGCAACCTGCTCACCTTCGACTTCCATCGCCGGACCGGTGGTGCCACCAAAGCCGCCAAGGATGACAGAAACAAAGGACCGGTTCATGGCCTTACACATGATGTAAGACAGGATCGCACCAGACGAGCCCACAAGCGCACCAACCACGATCAGCAGGTCGTTGCCCAGTGAGAAACCAATCGCCGCAGCCGCCCAACCTGAATAAGAGTTCAGCATCGAGACAACCACAGGCATATCAGCACCACCGATCCCCATGATCAGGTGATAGCCGATAAACAGCGCAGCCAACGTCAGGATCAGCAGCGGGAACATTGCACCGGTGTTCAGATACCAGATCAGACACAGAAGCGAGATCGCAGCCGCGCCTGCGTTCAGCATATGACCGCCCGGCAGTTTGGTCGCCGCGGAATTTACCTTGCCCGCCAGTTTACCGTAAGCAATCACTGAACCGGTAAAGGTAACAGCCCCAATCCAGATGCCAAGGGACAGTTCAACCTTCAAGATTGCAATCTCAATCGGCTCTTTCTTCGCCACCAGCAATGCAAATGTGCCGTCCAGCGTTTCGCCCGCTGCTTTGGCCGCTTCAACCGCATTGATGGTCATCTCTGCGTTAAAGCCAACAAAGACCGCCGCCAGACCCACCAATGAGTGCATTGCTGCAACCAGTTCCGGCATTTGTGTCATCTGAACGCGCTGCGCCAGTTGCATGCCGATCAGACCACCCAGGATGATCAGAATGCCTGACAACCACCAAAGACCAGCTCCCGGCCCCACCAGTGTGGCAAACACCGCAAGGCCCATGCCCACAATGCCATACCAAACCGCGCGCTTTGCGCTTTCCTGTCCTGACAGCCCGCCCAGCGATAGGATGAACAGAACACCTGCGACCACATAGGCCGCGATTGTGAATGCGTTTTCCATAGATCCCGCCCTTCCTTAAGACTTCTGGAACATGGCAAGCATGCGCCGGGTGACCATGAAGCCACCAAAGATATTGATACCAGCCATAAAGACCGAAAGTGCCGCAAGAATTGTCACCATGGCTCCGGTTGATCCAATCTGGATCACAGCGCCCAAAATGATGATCGACGAAATCGCATTGGTCACCGCCATCAAAGGCGTGTGCAATGAATGCGCCACATTCCAAATCACTTGGAAGCCAATAAAGACCGACAGAACAAACACGATAAAGTGCTGCATAAAGCTGGCGGGCATGTTCGGGATCAAACCAACGCCCAAGATCAACGCTGCCCCAATCGACAACAGTTTGACTTGATTTTTGGTCTGCGCTTTGAACTCAGCTGCTTCCTGTGCCCGTTTCTCTTCCGGCGTAAGTTCGGGTACAGTTTCCTTGGGCTTAGCCGCGATCGCCTGCACCTTTGGAGGGGGTGGTGGGAAGGTGATCTCACCCTGATGGGTAACGGTCGCGCCTCGGATCACGTCATCTTCCATATTATGCACAACCTGACCGTCTTTTTCCGGGGTCAGATCGGTCATCATATGGCGAATGTTTGTCGCATAAAGGCTGGAAGACTGCGCCGCCATCCGGCTTGGGAAATCCGTATAGCCAATGATCGTCACGCCATTTTCGGTAACGACTTTTTCGTCCGCAACGGTGCCTTCCGCATTGCCGCCCCGTTCCGCTGCCAGGTCGACGATGACAGAGCCCGGCTTCATCGCCGCGATCATATCCTCAAGCCACAGCTTGGGCGCCGGGCGGTTCGGGATCAGCGCGGTTGTGATCACAATGTCAATTTCAGGGGCAAGCTCACGGAACTTCGCCAGCTGTGCTTCGCGGAATTCAGGGCTGGAAACAGACGCATAACCGCCAGTGGCGGCGCCGTCTTGCTGCTCTTCTTCGAAATCAAGGTAGACAAATTCCGCCCCCATTGATTCCACTTGTTCAGCAACTTCTGGACGCACATCAAAAGCATAGGTGACCGCGCCCAAGGATGTAGAGGTGCCAATCGCGGCAAGACCTGCAACACCAGCGCCAACAACCAAGACTTTTGCAGGTGGGACTTTACCCGCTGCAGTGATCTGCCCAGTGAAGAAACGACCAAAATTGTTGCCCGCTTCGATAACCGCACGATAACCTGCGATATTGGCCATCGAAGACAGCGCGTCCATTTTCTGGGCCCGAGAGATCCGCGGCACCATTTCCATGGCGATCACGTTTGCGCCTTTGGTTTTGGCAGCCTCCATTCCTTCTTCGTTTCCAGCTGGATTAAAGAAAGAGATAAGGGTCTTTTCCTTGGTCAGATGCTCAAGCTCGGTCGCATCTGGCTGGCGCACCTTCGCGATAATGTCAGACGTTGCCCACAAAGCTGCAGCGGTCTCAACGACCTCAACACCCGCATCGCTGTAGGTTGTGTCAGAAAATCCAGCAGCCAGACCGGCGCCACTTTCGATGGCACAGTCATAACCAAGTTTTTGCAGCTGCTTGGCCGACTCGGGTGTCATAGCCACCCGTGCCTCACCCGCGAAGCTCTCTTTTGGCGTTCCTAGTTTCACCTAATCTTTCCCCTCGTCCTATCCGCGACGAAACACATAGTTTCATTCGCAATGATCGTAAGCTAATACACGCAACATTATTGCGCAAGCATTTTGCTGCAGTGCCGCAATTTACGCTGCACTGCCAAATTCACACCCAGCGTCGAACCCTTTCACAGTAGTCACGCCAATCGTCTGGAAACAACTGTGACAATCGTTGTTCTTCACACGCAATAAAACGCGTCTGTACAATCCAGAAAAACACAACAAGTACAGGTAAAGCAAACAGGGCTTTGAACCAGATAACGACACCCAGCAGAACCAAAAGATCTGCAAGGTATATTGGATTTCGGCTTTGCCGAAAAACACCTGTTTTAATAAGAAAACGCGGCTTGTTATGAGGATGAACCGTTGTTTTAAATCGGAAAAACTCAAAAGCCGCAGTAGCAATTAGAACTGCAGCCACTCCCCAAAACACACAGGCGATCACCTCATGTGCGAAATCCCAATCAACCGAAACAAACGGTGCAAACCAGGCAACCACGACAATATGCCCCAGCAACCAGATCGGCGGTATATCCAACCAGCGTGAAATAAACTTTGGTGCCATGATTGCCTCCCCTCCCAGAGCCAACGGTCGCATAATTAACTGCTATTTCTCTTAGGTCCAGCAAAAGCAGTTATGGCATGTATTACGCCCCTTCAACACTCGCAAAAGCAGATCAATTGTCGCCAGTTCATAAAAACGGTTTGCCGTCGGCCCAAGCATAGGCTGCACGCCCAAATGCTTCGAATAAAGGTCGCGAGACCGGATCCGTCGCCGCCTGATATTCAGGATGCCATTGAACCGCCAAGGTGAACCCCGGCGCATCCTTGACATAAATCGCTTCGGGCGTGCCATCCTCTGCGGTGCCTTCAACCACAATACGCTGGCCCGGCTCTTTGATCCCTTGCCCATGCAGGGTATTGGTCATCACCTTATGCGTGCCAAACAGGTCAGCAAACACGCCGTCTTGTGGGAACGACACCACATGGCGCAGCGCAAATTTCTCTTCGATCGTACCGTCAGGCGGCATGCGGTGGTTCATCCGCCCCGGAAGGTCGCGAATTTCAGGATATAGACTGCCCCCCATCGCAACATTCACCTCCTGAAACCCCCGGCAGATCCCCAAAAAGGGCTGGCCGCGCTCGACGCAGGCCCGCACCAAGGGCAACACAATCGCATCACGGGCCCGGTCAAATGCACCATGCGCCTCGGTTTCAACTTCGCCATACTCAGTTGGATGCACATTGGGGCGCCCCCCCGTCAATAGAAAGCCATCGCAGCTTTCCAATAGTTCCTCAACAGAAACAAAACGCGGATCAGCAGGCACAATGAAGGGCACACACCGCGACACTTCAGCCACAGCTTCTGAATTCATGGTCCCACCCGCATGCACTGGGTAGTTGTCATTTAACAAACTGGGATTGCCGATAATGGCCACTTTGGGACGCATCGATACCGCTCTTTCACTTTTCTGTGCTTTACATCAAATAAGCCTTTGCGCCCAGCACAGCAATTCTAACAAGGGCGCAAGCTGATGTTCAACCATGCACAGCTCACCCAGATAGCCAAGCGCCCATAACGATAAAGCACAGGGCAAAGCCTACTTTGCTTGGAATTTGTTCAACACCTAGAGTGACAGATCACGCCTGATCTGCCTTGCAGCCCCCCAAACAGTTACCTAACGTCTTTAAAAACGACATCGCATGAGGCTCTTATGACCAGCTCCGCCCCCCAAACCTTTTATCTCAAAGATTACACCCCCTTTGGGTTTGACGTAGAGAGTGTCGAGCTGACATTCAAACTCGCGCCAACTGCGACACGGGTCCTAAGCCGAATCCGGTTCATCCCACAAGAAAACGCCGCGAGCTCTGACTTTTTCCTGCATGGTGAAGAGCTTGAACTGATCAGCGCAGCCATTGATGGCACACCTGTTCAAGTCGAAGAAGTCGATGGTGGTCTAAACTGCGCCGTGCCATCTACGCCGTTTCTTTGGGAAGCCGAGGTCGAGATCAATCCCAAAGGCAATACAGCGCTGGAAGGGCTTTACATGTCCAATGGCATGTATTGCACCCAATGTGAGGCGGAAGGTTTTCGCAAAATCACCTATTACCCCGACCGCCCCGATGTCATGTCGACATTTAAGGTGCGCATTGAAGGCCCTGAAAAGGTTCTATTGTCCAATGGCAATCCCACAGCCAGCGGCGAAGGCTGGGCCGAGTGGCACGATCCATGGCCCAAACCCGCCTATCTGTTTGCATTGGTCGCCGGAGATCTGATCAACCACCCCGACCATTTCACCACCAAATCAGGCAAGGATGTAGACCTGAACATCTGGGTGCGCCCCGGCGATGAGGGCAAGTGTGCTTTTGGTATGGAAGCGCTCAAGAAATCCATGACCTGGGACGAAGAGGTCTATGGCCGCGAATATGATCTGGATATCTTCAACATCGTTGCGGTGGATGATTTCAACATGGGGGCAATGGAAAACAAAGGGCTGAATGTCTTCAATTCTTCCTGCGTGCTGGCCTCTCCCGAAACCTCAACGGATGCCAATTTCGAACGAATTGAAGCCATTATCGCGCATGAATATTTCCACAACTGGACCGGCAACCGCATCACCTGCCGGGATTGGTTCCAGCTGTGCCTGAAAGAAGGTCTCACCGTTTATCGCGATGCGCAGTTCACAGCGGATATGCGATCCGAACCCGTGAAACGCATCGAAGACGTCATTGCCCTGCGCGCGCGCCAGTTCCCTGAGGACCAAGGCCCGCTGTCCCATCCCCCACGTCCGGAAGAATTTCAGGAGATCAACAACTTCTATACCGCCACCGTTTACGAAAAAGGTGCCGAAGTCATTGGCATGTTGAAACGTCTTGTGGGGGATGCCGATTATTACAAGGCACTGGATCTCTACTTTGATCGCCATGATGGGCAGGCCTGTACCATCGAAGACTGGCTGAGTGTGTTTGAAGACGCAACCGGCCGCGATATGGCACAATTCAAACGCTGGTACAGTCAGGCAGGTACACCAAAACTGAAGGTCAGCGATAATTTTGACGCTGGCACCTATACACTCACCTTTGAACAATCCACCGCGCCGACCCCCGGCCAAGACATCAAAGACCCGCGTGTTATTCCAATCGCGGTTGGCCTGCTGAATGACAAAGGTGATGAGATCCAGCCCACCCGCGTTCTGGAGATGACACAAGCCACCCAAAGCTTTGCCTTTGACGGGCTCGCCGCCAAACCCGTCCCCTCTATCCTGCGGGAATTCTCAGCGCCGGTGATATTGGAACGCGACACAACAAACACCGAACGCACCTTCCTATTTGCGCATGATACAGACCCCTTCAACCGTTGGGAGGCAGGCAACGCGCTTGCCAAAGAGACGCGCCTTGCAATGATCACTGCAGGCGAAGCCCCCGACAGTGCTTATCTGGATGCTTTGATAAAACTGGTGCGCGATGACACGCTGGATCCAGCTTTTCGCGCGCTGGTCTTACAGGCTCCGGGGCAATCCGATCTTGCCCAAACCCTGCACGCGCGTGGGCAGGTTCCTGATCCACAAAAGATCTATGACGCCTCCGAAACCTTTACCCAGACACTTGCACAGGCGCTTAGCGACAGTCTGCCACGGCTTTATGCCGCGACCACTGTCGACGGACCATACAGCCCCGATGCGGAAGGTGCCGGCAAACGCGCGCTGAATGCCCGCATTTTGTCTTTGCTGACCCGTCTGGACGCCGGAGAGCAAGCCCAGCGCCAATTTGAAACGGCTGACAATATGACGCTGCAATATGCGGCGCTGGCCTGCCTGTTAAAAGCCGACAAAGGCGCAGACGCCTCTGCCTCCTTCTTTGACCAATGGCAGGAGGACCGGCTGGTGATGGACAAATGGTTTGCCCTGCAAATCAGCTGCGCCGAACCCGAGGCGGCCGCGCGTATCGCAAAAGAGTTGACCACACATCCACTTTTCACTCTGAAAAACCCCAACCGGTTCCGCGCCGTTATGGGAGCATTGTCAGGGCATCACGCAGGCTTTCATCAGATCTCAGGCGCAGGCTACACGCTGTTGGCGGACAATCTGATTGCCCTTGATGCGCTAAACCCACAGACCACGGCCCGCATGTGTGCAGCATTCCAAAGCTGGCCGCGCTATGACACGGCGCGCCAAGAGCTGATCAAAGGAGAGCTGCAACGGATCGCCACAACCAAGGGACTAAGCCGCGACACCAATGAAATGGTGACACGCATTCTGAACGCATGACTTCAAATCGGGGCGCAGCCAATGCGCCCCGTTCCAAGGGATTGTTTCCAAATGGAATTTGAAATGAGGCAACAAAAGGTTAACGCAACCTGCATCGCTTTGGAAAATCCCTAACGCTGCCTTTATTGCGCCCCAAAGCCCCCCGATCTTAGCATGATCAAAGAAGCTGCCAAAAGAGCGGACCCTACTTCATGCTGAAATTGCCCTTCGCCAACCGAATTCCCGTTGCACGCTTTCAAAGCAACCTCGTAGCAGAGCGATTGACAGCCTCACTCTTGGCCAAGTTGAGCAAACGACAGCGTACCCCCGCGATACTACATTCCACAGAAACAAGTATTTTTGACGAAACCGGCCCAGATGATGCACGTTTGCACATCAATATCCGTGACATTGATAAAGATGAACACGATGCCTCCCAAGCCAGAGAGCGCGGATTGTTTCTTGCGCGTCAGGATCGATGGGAGGATCTGGTTCACGAACTGAAACAAGCCGAACACGCAGGAACCATCACCGCAAGCGGACAACCTATTTCTGATCTCATCGCTTTTGGGGCGCGTGGCGACGTGGTCAATGCGGTAGAACACGCATTAAGTGAAAATCATAGTACAGAGGATCGGGCGCTTATCCAGGGCGTGATGGCTCTGGAATCGGCACGTCTTGACCTTGGCCAACCCGCTTTGATGACAGCGCTTGTCGCTTTGACGCATATTGATCTGGGCTGGATATGGCGCTCAAAAGCAGGGGCTCACTATTGCGCCCGCACGCACAAACAGCGCGCCCAGCGCCATTTTAGCCGCGCCGCGTCCTTACTGACCCCATTAGAGGGCGAGATCCTGAACAGCCCATTGATCGCTGCTGCAAAATGCGCGCTTTACCCCCATTTCCCAGCCCCAGCGCTTGAGGTTGCAGATGCCTATGCTGCACTAATTGATCTGGCGCCTGAAAACAGCCGCCATATGCGCGCACTTGGCACAGCTTTGTTGCCACAGGTCGGCGGATCATGGGACACGTTAGAGCTTGAGGCCCGACGCACCGCTGCACGCACAGAAACTATCTGGGGCATGGGCGGGTATACTTGGGTCTATTTTGACGCGCTCTTATGTGACGCTCAGGCGGCCTCCCAACTTGATGTTTCGCTTTTTGTCGAAGGTCTTCAGGATATCCTTGCCAAAGACCCCAATCAGGCCACCATCAATCTAATCACAGCCTATTGCGGTGTTGCAGCCAAACGTAGCCTCGAAGAGGAACCCACTGGAGCAGAGCTACGAACAGAGCTGTCAGACATGGCTGAATGGTTGGCGCGCAATCGCTTATGCGAAATTCACCCCCTCACCTGGGCTCATGCCTCGAAAGGGTTTGCGAACAACCTGCCTGACACATCCCTTGCACGGTTTGCCTCCCGCGGCAAAGATGCAGCACGCCATTACCTCGCAGACCTTTTTGCATCGGAACTGTGCAGCGGCCAAACTGTTACCTACACCCCGGCAGGCGTAGAGCTGGCCGCTGGCTAGGGCGCATGACTAAGTCTTCTTGAACGCATCCATCAATGCAGCCCCCAGCGCGCCGTTACTGTCGCTACTTTGCTCTTTGCGAATGGCTTTTCCGCGGTTGGGCTGGGCTTTGTTACGATGTGTGTTTGGCTTATCCCGATTGCCTGCCTGCGCGCGCGCATCCCGTGTTTCTTTTGCGGAAGCGCCGCCATCTTTGCGCATCGTCAGTCCAATACGTTTGCGCGCCACATCCACTTCTGTGACCGTCACGCGCACGACTTGGCCGGTTTTTACAACTTCATGCGGGTCTTTGACAAACTTATCCGCCAGTTGGCTGACATGTACCAAACCGTCCTGATGCACACCAATATCAACAAATGCGCCAAAGGCAGCCACATTTGTCACGCTGCCTTCTAAAACCATGCCCGGCTTGAGATCTGTAATTGTCTCAACACCCTCTTTAAAACTGGCTGTGACAAAACTGGGCCGCGGATCGCGACCCGGTTTCTCAATCTCAGCAAAGATATCGCGCACAGTTGGTAGACCGAAACTCTCTTCGACAAAATCAGCAGGGTTTAGGGCTTTTAACGCGGCACCATCTCCCATCAATTGGCGAATATCCCGGCCACAGGCCGCGACCACTTTACGCGCAACTTTATAAGCTTCAGGGTGGACGGATGAGGCATCAAGCGGCTCTTTCCCATCGCGGATCCGCAGAAAACCTGCGCATTGCTCAAACGCTTTGGGACCAAGACGCGCAACCTTTAACAGCTCTTTGCGCGACCGAAAGGCACCATTTTCGTCCCGATGCGCAACAATCGCCTCAGCAAGCCCCGGGCCAAGACCCGAGATATGGGTCAGCAACGGGGCAGAGGCCATATTCAGATCAACCCCCACTGCGTTCACCACATCCTCGATCACGGCCTCTAGCGATTTGGACAATTTATGCTGGTCCACATCATGCTGATATTGCCCCACACCGATGGATTTGGGTTCGATCTTGACCAGCTCCGCCAAAGGATCTTGAAGGCGGCGCGCGATGGACACTGCGCCACGCAGTGAAACATCCAGATCCGGGAACTCTCGCGCGGCCAGTTCTGATGCCGAATAGACCGACGCGCCCGCTTCCGAAACCACAACCTTGGTTGGTTTTTTCACTTTGGCAGGCAGGTGCTGCAACACCTCTGCCACCATTTTTTCCGTCTCACGACTGGCGGTTCCATTGCCAATGGCGATCAATTCAACGCCATGAAGGGCAATCAATTTGGTGATCGCAACCTGTGCGCCGCGCAGATCATTTTTGGGCTGAAACGGATACAGCGTCTCTGTTGCCAGCACCTTGCCCGTCGCATCCACCACGGCCGCTTTCACTCCGGTGCGAATGCCGGGATCAAGTCCAAGAGTTGGCTTGGCTCCAGCAGGTGCGGCAAACAACAGATCCTTTAGATTTCTGGCAAAGACATGGATGGCTTCATTCTGCGCACGGCTCCGCAGATCGCTCATCAGTTCCAGCATCAAAGACAGCGACAGTTTCACCCGCCAAGTCCAGCCTGCCACCTTGCGCAGCCACAGGTCCCCGGCGCCTTGGCTTTTTATGGCAAGGGCGGCACAGATCATCGCTTCGGCCCGCGCTATACCCTCTTCATCGGGGGCAATATCCAGCGTGAGAATGTTTTCATTGGCCCCGCGCAACATTGCTAAGGCCCGGTGTGACGGCACATCTGCCCAGCGCTCTGAATGTGCAAAATAGTCTGAAAACTTTGCACCTTCAGCTTCTTTCCCCTCAATCACCTTCGCGGTCAGCCCTGCGTGATCCTGCATGAAACCACGCAAACGTCCCAACAAATCGGCCTGTTCTGTCAAACGCTCTGTCAGAATATCGCGTGCCCCATTCAAGGCATCTTTTACAGTCGTGATCGTCTCGTTCAGATAGGCCTCAGCCAAAGCCTCAGGCGGGGCCATCCGGTCTGCCAAAATCGCCTCAAGCAACGGTTCCAGTCCATTTTCACGTGCTATCATCGCCTTCGTGCGGCGTTTAGGTTTGTAGGGAAGATAGATATCTTCAAGCTGCGCTTTTGTCTCAGCCGCCGCAATCGATTTTGCCAAATTGGCGGTCAGCTTGTCCTGGCTTTTTATGCTCTCAAGAATTGTGGAGCGCCGCGCCTCAAGCTCGCGCAGATAGACAAGACGGTCTGACAGCTGGCGCAACTGGCTGTCATCCAAACCGCCCGTAACCTCTTTGCGGTAACGCGCAACAAAGGGCACGGTTGCGCCACCATCCAGCAATTCCACGGCTGCATTTACCTGCTTGGCTGCAGCATTAATCTCAGTTGCAATGGTCTGGGCAATCCGAACAGAGGTGTCCAATGTCTTCTCCTACAGATATTTGGATCACCTGTTTAGCGTTACCAAACGTATTGGCCAAGGCGAAAGCACAGCTCTGTGTTCCAAGCAGCACGCCACATGGCATTCCCTGCGAAACATTGTTGCACCGCGCACATTAACCTTTTTATTATTGCTCCAAACCACAGTTTTAATCTTAGACCGATACATAAGGGCCTTTGCCTGATGAAGCATCTCACGACCCTCGTTGTCTGCACCGCGGCACTCACGTCTTTTGCTGATATTGCGACAGCGCAAGACGCACCACTGAACTGGAGCGCTTTGTCTCAGCTCAGCAACTCGGAAGTAGAAAACACTGCGCGCAACACACTCGCCGCGCAGGGCATTACGACCATATGCCAGCTGTCCCCCAATACAGACGCGCTGCAGGCTCAGCACAGCACCGAAAACACAGCCCTTTCAGAGGCTGGACTGCTGCCCGTCCCCGAAGATCAATACCTGATCGCCTATTTTGACGATACAGGCCTTAAGACATCAGAACTGCTACATGCCTTTTCCGGCCCGGTGCAATCAAAGACCCAATTTAATGCCGTTTATGTCTGTGCAACCAATCAAGACGCCCGTTTTTCGGCCAAATCTCAAGGGGACCATATTCGCGTCACGCTGCACCCCTAAAAAAGATACATCGTTAGCTCATCATAAATACCTCATCGGCACACTGGACTTAGTTTTTTGGAAAATGGGGATTTCATAGATGACGAGAAAATGGGTTAAACTATTATCACTTGTGGGGTCGCTATGCGTTGGCACAGCGACGACGGCTCAGCCGATTACAGCCTATACAGCTGTCTTGCCCCCGTTTACTCTTGGCACTGAAAAAGAAATGCCGGGGATTTCCCATGAAATCCTGACAGAAATGGCCAATCGTGCCGGCGTAAAAATTACGATTGAATATGTACCTTGGAAACGGGCACAAGTCTTTGTTCAAGAGACACCAAATACCTTACTTTTTACGGCTGGGCGGTCCACCGCGCGCGAGCCGCTCTACCATTGGGTCACAGAATTCCTTACGACCGACGAGATTTTTGCAACGACCTCTGCCCCTGTAAATTCAATAGACGAGGCAAGACAGCTCTCTCAAATTGCAGTTCTTGATGGATCTCCAAAACAAAAACAACTCAGTGCCCTTGGACTAACAAATATCTATTCAGCCACAACCACCTCAGCTGCGGCACGATTGCTTGGCAGCAATCGGGTAGATGCATGGTACACATTCGATCACCGTGTGCTTCATGCAATGAAGGCTGAAGGGTTAGATCCGAAAAGCGTTACCATTGGCGCGCCAATACAAACCTCAAGCCTCTGGTTAGCTGCCCACCTGGAATTCGACAAGGAAGTCTCTGAAACCCTTACCAACGCCTTACGAGAGATGCGCATGGACGGCAGTTATGAGGCAATTGTATCAAAATACCTGAACTAATTCGATATTTGATCCAGTCATCACTATGAAAAGACGCCCAACTGGCGTCTTTACTTATTTCAATCAGACGCACCACGTAGCGCTGAACCCGCCCTTTTACGCACTTTTACGCAAGATCCTCTAAAGTTTTAATTTCTCGATCACTTTGGATGATCAAAGTTAGGACTACCGCAATAAAAAACCTTTACTCCGCAAGAGACTGCCTGCCTGGCAGCACTATACAAACACACTTGCACAAGGCAAATTCGAGATGTTCAAACGCTCATCACTTCGCACCAGCCTGGCTTTGGCCCTAGGTCTCTTTACAACTGCAGTTCAAGCCGAGACGATCACGGCCTATACTGGCACGTTGCCCCCTTATACGATGGAAAATGGTGGTGCACCGCAGGGGATTGCGCATGAACTCGTTACCGAAATGGGCAAGCGCGCAGGTATTGATATCACAATCGAATACATGCCTTGGAAACGCGCCCAAAGCACCGTTCAACAAACGCCCAACTCCCTGTTACTCCCAACCAGCCGGACAACCCCGCGCGAAGATATCTACGCATGGGTCTCCCAACTTCTGGTCGCCGATGAAGTCTTTGCGACCAAAAGCTCAAGCATCGATTCACTTGATCAGGCGCGCGGTCTGAAAAGTATTGCAATCATGGGCGGCACACCGCGCGACAAGCGACTGCATGCTGAAGGCTTTGAAAACCTGACCGTGACCAAAGACACAATCACCGCAATTCGTCTGCTGGATGCGGGGCGCACGGATGCTTGGTTCACATTGAACCATCGCTTCTTCTACACGCTGAAACAGGAAGGGCTGGACCCCAACGGCGTAACAGTTGGTTCCCCGATCAAATCACAACAGCTTTGGCTTGCCGCGCATAAAGACTTTGACGCAGACACCGCTGCAGCGCTCGCAAAAGCCATGGAAGAGCTTCAAGCTGACGGCACCTATGATGCGATCTTGGCAAAATACCTGAACTGATCCCTCACACATCGCTAAATTTGGCAGGGGCAGCGCAATTTCGCGGTGCCCTTTTTCCCGTGGCCTTTCATTGTCCCTTGCCCCTTGCGCCGCACAGGCCTAGAACGCAGAGAACACATGGATCAAAGGAAGACAGCGACAATGCTCGACCTGACATATGAACTCCCCAAGCCCAAGGTGATTTCGGGCGCCAAGCATGACTGGGAACTGGTCATCGGCATGGAGGTACATGCCCAGGTCAGCTCTAATGCGAAACTGTTTTCAGGCGCCTCCACCAAATTCGGAGCCGAGCCCAATTCAAACGTCGCTTTTGTGGACGCAGCGATGCCCGGCATGTTGCCCGTGATCAATGAATTCTGCGTCGAACAAACCGTGCGCACTGGTCTGGGCCTGAAAGCAGAGATCAACCTGTGGTCCGCCTTTGATCGCAAGAACTATTTCTACCCTGACTTGCCCCAAGGCTACCAGATTTCCCAGCTTTATCATCCCATTGTAGGCGAAGGCGAAGTGCTGGTTGAACTGGGGGATGGCACTGCGCGCAATGTGCGTGTGGAACGGATCCACATGGAGCAAGACGCGGGTAAATCCATTCATGACATGGATCCCAACATGTCCTTTGTGGACCTGAACCGCACCGGTGTCTGCCTGATGGAGATCGTCTCGCAGCCCGACATTCGCGGCCCCGAAGAAGCTGCGGCTTATATCGCAAAGCTGCGCCAGATCATGCAGTATCTGGGCACCTGTGACGGCAATATGCAAAACGGCAACCTGCGCGCGGACGTGAACGTCTCTGTGTGTCTGCCGGGTCAGTATGAGAAATTCCAGGAAACCGGCGATTTCTCCCATCTGGGCACCCGGTGTGAAATCAAGAACATGAACTCCATGCGCTTTATCCAACAAGCGATCGAGGTTGAAGCGCGCCGCCAGATTGCCATCATCGAGGCCGGGGGCAAAATCGATCAAGAGACCCGTCTTTATGATCCAGATAAGGGCGAAACACGGTCTATGCGGTCCAAAGAAGAAGCGCATGATTACCGCTATTTCCCTGACCCTGATCTGTTGCCGTTGGAGATCGAACAGGACTGGGTGGATGATATCGCGGCCAAATTGCCCGAACTGCCCGACCAGAAAAAATCACGCTTTATCAGTGAGTTTTCGCTCACTGACTATGACGCATCAGTGCTCACCGCTGAGGTTGCCGCGGCGTCATATTTTGAAGAGGTGGCACAGGGGCGCACCGGGAAACTGGCCGCCAACTGGGTGATCAACGAATTGTTTGGCCGTCTGAAAAAAGACGACAAAGACATCACCGAAAGCCCTGTTTCGCCTGCACAGCTGGGCGGAATTATTGATCTGATTTCCTCAGATGCGATCTCGGGCAAAATCGCCAAAGATCTGTTTGAAATCGTCTACACCGAAGGCGGCGATCCTGCTGAAATCGTTGAAGAACGTGGCATGAAACAGGTGACAGACACCGGCGCGATTGAGGCGGCTTTAGATGAGATCATCGCGGCCAATCCAGCGCAGGTGGAAAAGGCCAAAGAGAACCCAAAACTGGCGGGCTGGTTTGTGGGTCAGGTGATGAAAGCCACCGGCGGCAAGGCCAATCCAAAGGCGGTCAACCAGCTGGTTGCGGCCAAGCTGAAGGGATAATTCCGCACGCCTCAAATCAACAAAAGGCGCTTCTATTGAGGCGCCTTTTTTCATGGGACTTTGAGGGGGTGACATCCATGCACCCTTTGTGCACCGCCTGTGCACCGTCTCGCTGCATGTGGTTTCACCCAAGTCCGAGAAATCTGAAAATCGCGCTGAGTGCTGACTGCCAGTAAGGGGTGAGAACCTGAAGGCTTGCCGCATCTAATGCAGCAACTGCCGCGACACCCGCCGTCGTTCCTATCGTTTTCCCTGCGCTGGTTCCTGCGGCCTTGAAAGCGTTTTCTGTAAAGCTCCACCCGAGAGCGACCATTGCGCGCAAGAGCCGCCCTACAAATGTGACGCGCTGGCTATGCTGAACAAGGTCTTGTTCATCCTCCACAGGTGCCAATATTTTTTTACCCGTCTCTGGCAGATCTGAAAGCGCGCCGGGATCAGAGTGTTCACCCACAAACTGAGCCGTTTTGAGGAGCGCAACAGTCTCTTCTTCCAGTGCGGTATTTGGCATCAGAGATTGAACGCGTTCGACAAACGCCCGCGTTTCTGAATCGGCGCTGTAGATCTCGACCCCGACGGATTGAACGATCTCCACGAACCCTGCAATTAACGTATCGGTTTTTTGCATCAGGAATTTCACCATTCCGGTCGCGCCGTTTGACATGCGCGACGATCTCACCACAGATTTCATAAAGGTCTGTCGGTAGGTTTCCGGTTTGATTGATATCAAGATGCCAGTCTTGCGTATCCTGATAGAGCAGGAAGTAAGCGCCGTTGCCCTCGACCCGGTCGAATTTCCGCAAAGCACGATTTAGCTTTCGCTGCATTCGATCATAAAGCACTTGCGGCAACGGGTCACGCGCCTCAACATGCAACTTGCCGGTCTTCGGGTTTACAGACACCTGTTCATTGCGCTGCGTAAGCGCAAGTGCGTCCTCCGCAAGGTTGCCCTGTGGTTTTGGCAGGGTTTTGTATTTTTCCTCAATCTCCGCGATGATCGCAGCCAGCTCTACCGCGCCTGCGCTGGTTTCGCCTTTGTCCCAGTCCTCGGGATCGATCAGCGCGATCTCTTCCAACATTTTCCAATGACTATCCCAATCCCCGGTTAAGGGACGTCCCGCGACAAGAGCATTGTACCAGTGTCGGATAAATTCATGCCCCGGCGTACGTGTGAACCAGTCAGATGCCGCTCTCCAAGATCTGACCATAGGTCCTGGTATGTAATCCTGCCAAAGCCGCCACTGCATCAAATCATAACCTTGCTCCATTGCCGCAATATCCGTGCGCAAGGTCGCCCAGATATTAACGCCAGCGGAGGCGGCGGAGGTAGAGGTGGAGGCGACGGCATCGTAGTAGGCACTGGCAGCGGCATCGTAGGAGGCACTGGCCGCGGCATCGTAGGAGGCTCCGGCAGCCGCGGCAGCCCCGGCTGCGACGTAGGCGGCAGCAGCATGGGCGTCAGCGCCAGCGGCGTCGTAGACGTAGGCGGCGTAGGCAGCGGTCCTTGTATCCGATGTTGGTATTTTGTAGGAAACACCGGATATAAGAAGCGCCCTGAAAACAGGGAGTGCTGTAAAATCACGCTCCCGCGCCCAATCTTGATGCAGTGCTGCACCCCACACCGGAAAGACACGCAAGGCGCAACGTGTGGCCAGCACAACCGCAATATCGTGGCGGTGCTCTTCTGGCTGTTCTTCCAGCCACGCCTTAAACGTTTCGCTATCTACAATCTCTTCAATCGCCACCATGGGCCAATCCTTTGTCTTCAATAGGGGGACTTTGCCTGTGGGGAGGGGGTTGGGCAAGGGCTTTGCTTGACGGGGGGGATAGAATGGCTAAACCTGCAGCAAACAGGAGCACCCCCATGCAAGCCTATGAATATAAAGTTGTCCCAGCGCCCTCTAAGGGAACCAAAGCCAAGGGCGTGCGTTCGCCCGAGGGGCGGTTTTCCAATTCGATTGAGATCCTGCTGAACGAGCTGGCGCTTGAGGGTTGGGAGTATCAGCGGGCCGAGTTGCTGCCCTCGGACGAGCGCACGGGGCTGACCGGGTCAACAACCAATTGGCGCAATGTGTTGATCTTTCGCCGCGCTGTTGTGGCGGAGGTGGCAGAGGCGCCTGTGGTCGCACCAGCGCCTGTTGCCGCACCCGCGCCTGAGGTGGTGCCAGATGCGGTGCATGTGGCCCCTGCAGTCTCTGCCGCGCCGCCCCTCACAGCCACAGCAGGCGATCCCGAAGCACCGCCCACCGCAACACCAGTCCCCGGCCCCGGTGCCGCAACGATGCTGAAAGATGATGGCGTGGAAGAGGTGAGCCCGGTTGTGGGCGTCACCCAAGCGCTGCGCAGCCGCGCCGCACAGCGCCAGCCGGACGGCGAATAATCAGGGGTCAGGCGCCGATGTCCAGCGCCAGCGCATGAATGCGCGGCACGATATCGCCCAGGGCCTTGTGAACGCTGCGGTGCTGCTGCACACGGGATTGCCCCGCAAAGGCGGCTGCGCGTATTTTGACCGAGAAATGGCTTTCTCCGCGCCCGTCGTGGCCTGCGTGGCCGATGTGCTGGTCGCTGTCGTCTGAGACCGAGATCTCAGCTGGGGAAAAGGCCGCTTTCAGGCGCTGTTCGATGTCGTCGCGCATGCTCATTTTTCACTCATCTCCATAAAATTTCCTCTGCCCCCTTCTATCTGGCGGGAGTTAGTTTAAACTCTCGATCCCGAGTCGAACAGATGCGTCTAGAAGGTGCACCCCCATGAGCAAATCAGATCCTTTCGGTTTCGATATGTCCGTAAGCTCTGCCAAAAAGAAAAATCCGCGCGGACGGCGCGCCACCTCGGGGGCGTCTGAGACCTCCGTACGTGTGTGTGATAAGCCGGGCTGCGATAAGCCCGGTAAATTCCGCGCGCCCAAGGCACCTGATGTGCTGGATGATTTCTACTGGTTCTGTCAGGAACATATCCGCGAATACAACAACAGCTGGAACTTCTTTGAAGGCACCACCGAGGCTGAGCTGAACGCGCAGCAGTCCAAAGACAAGGTCTGGGAGCGTGAGACCAAGCCGATGGGCGATCCCGAAGCGCGTGCCTGGGCCCGGTTGGGCATTGAGGATCCGCATCAGGTCCTGGGCCAGAATGCGACGCAAAATCCGGGACGAAACGGCCAGGCTGCAGGCCGCCGCCTGCCCGCCAATGAGCGCCGCGCGCTAGAGGTTCTGGAAGCAAAAGACGATTGGTCCAAGGCCGACATCCGCAAGGCCTATAAAAAGCTGATCAAGGTTCTGCACCCCGATATGAACGGGGGTGATCGCAGCCAGGAAGAACAGCTGCAAGAGGTTCGCTGGGCCTGGGATCAGCTGAAAGACAGCCGCAGCTTTAAGTAATACACTAAAAAACGGCCCTTCGGGGCCGTTTTTCATTGGTTCTTTATTTGCGTTGCTTTGACGGGGCGCAAACCCAATCTTAGATTTACATCCACACGTTGTCCCTTATTCAAAAGTGGGATGGTCAATGATGTATATTCATTCAACACAGCATTCTTACATCAACACGCGGGTTTACTCCGCACGGGCTCAAACAACGCACATCAGTGCTGATCGCGCCAGTAGGTATCAATCTGGCCACGCTGCGCCGCATATCGACACATATGCTGCGCCATCTCGTGCGGAACTGTCACCTTCGTTAAAAGGGAAATTAGGCTCCCTCAGGTCGTTGACACAGGCGTGGGTCATTGAGCTCACAGCGTCGTTTGAAGATCAAGTGTCACAGTTTGAAATTGAGCGGCGAAACCACCCTGATCGGTATCCAGAAACTTGGCAAGATTATACCCCTCCTTCGCAACCCATGCTCGAATTTGACGAGAGTGGCGCGATTATAAATCTGGAAGAGATTAAGGAGATCATCAGGGTTGATGCACAGCTCACGCAAACCGTATCTGGCATACAAAAAGCAGATGCATTTCGTACACATGTCAATAGTCTGCAGGATTTTGCCACAAGCAGAACCGCATCTCCGGTTTGGACCATCTACATCGGGTCACAACACTTCAAAACCGACGCTGAAAAGTTTCCAGACACTATGATCACCGGGGTTGTTGACGCGCAAATGCGGGTTATTGATACCCTAGAGAACTTGTCGAAATCTGCGTACTATAACACTTATGCGGCGGATCATGACCTGACAGCCAGACCGATCCCCAGACGAAGCCATGCAGACCGTGACGCGCTGCGCGCAGATCTGTGGGCACATCGCAGCAGTCAGTACAATCATGCGCCATCAGGGCAAGTGACCGTGTATTCCAGCGTTTTGGCTGCCGATACCGAAAACGCCTATCGCACAGTTGATCTGCGCACCGGGGCCGAACAGATCCAAGCTGAGAATCAGGCCACAAACCACTCGGAATGGTCAATGAGTAACCGCAAAGAAGACGCCATACAGCGGGTTCTAGCGGCATTCAAAGGAGAGCTAAGATGAGGCAAAGCCGTCGTCACGATGGATCGTCGCAGGGTTGAAGTTGCGGAAGCAAAAGACCACCCCAGCTTTAAGTCTCCAGACCCAAAATCGATACATCAAAGGAGGCGCAAACCGCGCTCTCTATTGTCTTTAGCCTTGGTGCTGCCCGGATGATCTGCGATCTGCAAGGGGCAGGCTTGCTGCATCATGGAAAGCAGATTTTCACGCATATGCTGCATCTGCGCGATCTTTTGGTCAAGCTCCGTGATCTTTTGTTGAAAAAGTGCCGCCGTCTCCGCTGCGGTCATGCCCTGACCCGCGCGCGCAGCAATAAGGGTGCCCATATCGGCCAGACTAAACCCAAGCTGCTGGCCCTGCTTGATCAGCAAAACCAATCTGGCGACGGCCGGGTCGAAATCGCGATACCCATTCGGCCTGCGTATAGATTGTATCAGCCCGCGTTGCTCATAAAGGCGCAAGGTATCACGGCTGACACCGGTTTTGGCGGCAAGTTCACCGATCTGCATTGATGTTTTCCCTTGACCTTAGACCATGGTCAAAGGTTTATCTCTTGCCCCAACCCAAAAAGGAAGGGCAATTCATGTTTTCAGCAAAGACATTTCACAAGATTTATCGGTTTTCCGCCTGGTATGACCTGCTGGTCAGCTGGCCTTTTGCGTTGCCGATGACAATGGGGCTGCTGTGGAGCGCCGTCTTTACCCCCTTAAACAACGGGCTTGGCCTTGCTCCTTTGCCGCAGCTTGACGTGCATGCGGTCTTGTTTGGCAATTTCTTCGGGGCTGTTGTGATTATCTGGGCGGCGGCGCGGCTTTATCTGGATGATGTGCGGTTGGCGGTGTTTGACGGCATCGGTCGGTTGCTGTTCTCTTTTGCGATGATATGGGCACTATGGCATGGCATCAGCCCTATTCTTTTAGGCTTCCTCCTGCCTGAGCTGGCTCTTGCTGCCCTGCAGCTATTGGGTAAGCGAAGCAGCCAACACCAAGAGCCACTTGCCTAAATTTGCGTCATACTGCCAAATACTGTCACGCCAGCTGGACCTATTTGGTAATGCCAAATGACGCAATCGCACCTCTGATTGTATCAGATACGCCGTGCCCCCTTGCTCTTACATCTCAGATCAGGCACCAATCGGCGCGAACACGTGCCGGATTTTTCGCGGCCGCCCAAGGATAGCCGAATTGCGGCAAAGACACGAAGGACGCCTGAGATGAGCGACGGATTTTTGGACATCAACGCAAAGCCAACTGAAACCATTTCGGTACGCGACGTCTTTGGCATTGACACAGACATGACCGTCAAAGGTTTTGCTGAGCGCACCGATCGTGTTCCGGCCGTTGATCCCACATATAAGTTTGATCCTGAAACCACGCTTGCGATTCTTGCGGGCTTTAGCCACAACCGCCGCGTGATGATCCAAGGCTATCACGGCACGGGGAAATCCACCCACATTGAACAGGTGGCATCCCGCCTGAACTGGCCTTCGGTTCGGGTGAACCTTGACAGCCACATCAGCCGGATTGATCTGATCGGTAAAGATGCGATCAAGCTGAAAGATGGCAAGCAGGTCACTGAATTCCACGAAGGCATCCTGCCTTGGGCCCTGCGCAACCCGGTTGCGATTGTATTTGATGAATATGATGCGGGCCGCGCCGATGTGATGTTTGTCATTCAGCGTGTGTTGGAAACCGATGGTAAGCTGACGCTGCTCGATCAAAACGAAATCATCACGCCGAACCCCAACTTCCGCCTGTTTGCAACAGCGAACACTGTCGGTTTGGGTGACACCACCGGATTGTATCACGGCACCCAACAGATCAACCAGGCGCAGATGGACCGCTGGTCGCTGGTCTCAACCCTGAACTATCTGAGCCACGACGCAGAAGCCGCAATCGTTCTGTCAAAAGCACCGCATTACAATACAGAGGCGGGCCGCAAGACCGTAAGCCAAATGGTAACCGTGGCGGATCTGACCCGCACCGCATTCATGAATGGTGATCTGTCCACCGTGATGAGCCCCCGCAGCGTGATCAACTGGGCGCAAAACGCCGAGATCTTCCGCAACGTTGGCTATGCGTTCCGCCTGTCCTTCCTGAACAAATGTGACGAGCTGGAACGCCAGACCGTGGCCGAGTTCTACCAGCGCTGCTTTGACGAAGAGCTGCCCGAAAGCGCGGCGAGCGTAAGCCTAGGTTAAAATGGAGCCTCTTGCTGACGACAAGTTCTGGAAATCTATTGGCCTGATTGAAGGGACAGGGTGGAGCGATGCAAAAACTGATCTCGCTCCGCTCGTGTACTTCTTGAGTAAGCAGACCGATAACACGATCTTTTCGTTCGAGGAGGCCCTTTCGAGGAAGGTTCACGCACTGGACACCCGAAAGCACTACCGACGCATGTGCGGCTTTTTTCCGGGACAAGCAGATACGTTCCTGTATAAAAGGTTAGCGGTGGTCGCACAGGGTGAAAGAGTGTTTGAGGCAATTCTCACCAGTCCAAAACGCTACATGCGTTGGCCCACTGATTGGCTAGAACAATTGCTCTACACTGCGCGTGAAGCCTATGAATTGAAGCACGGTACAGAGATGCCATTTTCGGCGACTGTAAGTGTCGAGAGTTTTGAAAACGAAAGCGGCTGGCGATCATGACCAAACCAAACGACAACCCCGCCGATCCGTTCAAGAAGGCGCTGGCCGAGGCCACCAAGGTCATGGCGGATGATTCCGAACTGTCGGTCAATTACACCGTCGACCCGTCGGGCCTGTCGGGGGATACTATGCGGCTGCCGCAAGTGTCGCGCCGTTTGACCCGCGAAGAGGTCTTGCTGGCGCGGGGCACTGCGGATGCGCTGGCGCTGAAGCACAAGTTCCATAATGCCGAAACCCATGCGAAATATGTGCCGCAAGGGGACATGGCGCGGGAACTGTATGAGGCGATGGAAACCGCGCGCTGCGAAGCGATGGGTGCGCGCCATATGCCAGGCACTGCGTCAAATATTGATGTGAAAATCAATCACGAAGCCCTGCGCAAGGGCTATAATCAGATCACCACCGCCTCAGAGGCGCCGCTGGCGGTTTCCGCAGGCTATCTGATCCGCCATCTGGCCACCGGCCGCCCACTGCCGGAAGCGGCGACCAACGTGATGGAGTTGTGGCGCGGGTTCATTGAATCACAGGCTGGCGAGACGCTTGAAAATCTGGATGAAACCATCGCGGATCAGGCCTTGTTTGCCAAATTTGCACGCCAGATGATCACCGATCTGGGCTATGGTGACCAACTGGGCGATGACCCAGACGCATTGGAAGAAGACGAAGAGTCTGACAACGAAGAAGGCGCTGACGAGGAACAAGATCCCGATAGCACCGGTCAGGACGAGAACGAAGAAGACGAGGCGGACGCATCACCTGAACAAGCGCAGGAACAGGAGCAAGACGAAAGTCAGGCGCAGGTTTCTGCGGATGAAATGGCCGAGGAAGAGTTCTCGGACGATCAGGAAATGCCCGACGGGGAAGCACCCCTGGAGCCGCCTGCCCCGCCTCCGGTGTCTGATGCCGATCCGGAGTATCAGGTTTTTCTGGACACCCATGACGAAGAAATCGCAGCCGAAGATCTGGCTGAAGCGGCCGAATTGGAGCGTTTGCGCAACTATCTGGATCAGCAGCTTGAACCCTTGAAAGGTGCGGTCAGCCGGTTGGCGAACAAATTGCAGCGTCGTTTGCAGGCACAACAGAACCGCAGTTGGGAATTCGACCTTGAGGAAGGCATTCTGGATGCCGGACGACTGGCGCGTGTGGTTGCAAACCCAACAACGCCCCTGTCGTTCAAGCACGAAAAAGACACGGAATTCCGCGACACCGTCGTGACCTTGCTGATTGATAATTCGGGCTCCATGCGTGGGCGCCCGATATCGATCGCGGCGATCTGTGCGGATGTTCTGGCGCGCACGCTGGAGCGGTGCAACGTGAAGGTTGAAATTCTGGGCTTTACCACCCGTGCCTGGAAAGGTGGCCAAGCCCGCGAAGCCTGGTTGAATGAAGGACGTCCACAACAGCCCGGCCGACTGAACGATCTGCGCCATATCATCTATAAATCGGCGGATGCGCCGATGCGTCGCACCCGCGCCAATCTGGGCCTGATGATGAAAGAGGGCTTGCTGAAAGAGAACATTGATGGCGAAGCGCTGGAATGGGCACACCGCCGAATGGTGGCCCGCCAAGAAGCCCGTAAGATCCTGATGGTGATTTCCGATGGGGCACCGGTTGATGACAGCACACTTTCGGTAAACCCCGCAAATTATTTGGAAAAACACCTGCGCGATGTGATCGCGATGGTTGAAAAACGCCGTCAGGTTGAATTGCTGGCGATTGGGATCGGCCATGATGTAACGCGCTATTATGATCGCGCGGTTACCATCACCGATGTGGATCAGCTGGCTGGCGCGATGACAGAACAGCTGGCAGCGCTGTTTGACAATGATCCCCGCGCACGCGCACGCGTGATGGGGATGCGCAAAGCGATGTAAAACGCTCACGATTAGTGCTCACCCCTTGCGTGAGCGCTCACAATTTGTGAAACTTATGAACAGGGCCTCGGAGATTTTCCGACGCCCTTTTCTTTTGCAGCGCATCCGTCACGTTTAGGATCTGGGACATGTATCAAAGCTTTGAAGTCACCGCACGCCCCGAGCAAGGCCCTGCCCGTCTGGCTGATTTACGCGCAGAGATGGCACGTGTTGGTGTGGACGGTTTTTTGATCCCGCGCGCAGATGCCCATCAAGGCGAATATGTCCCCCCCCGCGATGAACGTCTCAGCTGGCTCACCGGATTTACCGGATCTGCGGGATTTTGTGTGGCCCTTGAGAAGGTTGCAGGTGTGTTCATTGATGGGCGCTACCGCACACAGGTCAAACAGCAGGTTGCTGATGATTTCACCCCGGTGCCCTGGCCCGAAGTGTCGTTGACAGATTGGCTGAAGGAGCAGCTGCCCCATGGCGGAATTGTTGCTTATGATCCTTGGCTGCATGCGGCAGGGCAGATCAAACAGGCCGAGGCGGCCCTGAAAGGATCTGGTATCACGCTTAAACGCAGTGAAAACCTTGTCGATCAGATCTGGAGCGATCAACCTGACGCCCCCAAAGCGCCTGTGATTGAACACCCGATGAAGTTTGCCGGTGAATGCGCCCAAGACAAGACCGCGCGACTGGCCAAGGGATTGCGGGATGCAGGCCAAAGTGCAACCGTTCTGACCCTGCCCGACAGCATCATGTGGCTGTTAAACATCCGGGGATCGGATGTGGCGCATAACCCTGTGGCGCTTGGTTTTGCGATCTTGCATGAAGATGCGCAAATCGATCTGTTTATGCATGCAGAAAAGCTGAGCACCGTAGACCTGCCCGATTTTGTCCGCTTACAGGATGAGAGCGCTTTTATCCTCCATGTTACACAACTAAAGGGGGCTGTATTGGTGGATATGGCCACGGTTCCACAGATCGTTGCGGATGAATTGGGTGATCAGATGGTGGCAGGCAATGATCCCTGTGCCCTGCCCAAGGCGCGCAAGAATGCGGCAGAAATTGCCGGGTCACAGGCTGCCCATATCCGTGACGGGGCCGCAGTTGTGGAAACGTTAGCCTGGCTTGATGCCCAAGCTCCCGGCACGGTAAGCGAAATTGATGTTGTCAAACACCTAGAAAGCAGCCGCCGCGACGATCCCACCCTGCGTGAGATCAGTTTTGATACAATTTCCGGCACGGGTCCCAATGGCGCAATCATTCACTATCGCGTTTCGGAAGAAAGCAATGCGACCCTTGAAGACGGGCATCTGCTGGTTCTGGACAGCGGTGGGCAATATCTGGATGGTACAACAGATATTACGCGGACTTTGGCGATTGGGACACCCGGCCAGGACGAACGCTCTGCCTATACCCGTGTGTTACAGGGTATGATCGCAGTCTCACAGTTGCGCTGGCCTATGGGATTGGCAGGCCGCGACATCGAAGCCTTTGGACGCGCACCTTTGTGGCAGGCCGGACAGGATTTCAACCACGGTCTTGGACACGGGGTTGGTGCGTACCTCAGCGTACATGAAGGGCCACAACGGCTGAGCCGATTGAGCGATGTCGCGCTTGAGGTTGGCATGATCCTATCAAATGAACCGGGTTATTACCGTGAAGGCGCATTTGGCATTCGCATTGAAAATCTGATTGTGGTAAAAGCTGCGCCTAGTACGGCGAGCGCTGACCCAGAACGGGACATGCTATCATGGAAGACCCTTACCTATGCGCCGCTGGAGCCAAAATTAATTGACGTGGCACTGCTCGCTCCAAACGAGCGGAACTGGATCAATAGCTATCACAGCGAAGTGCGGCAAATCCTGAGCCCCCGCTTGTCTTCAAGCGCAAAAAACTGGCTTGATCGTGTCACGCAGCCATTGTGATACCGCACTGTTACACGCATAGGGCAAAACCCTGTGACACTCGAACGACTGAGGAAAAGACATGACCACGATTAATATTCGACAGATCCCTGGCACTTGGGTTGTTCGCTCGGGCGGCGCGGTTCTTGGCGAAAGCGCACGTGTTCTGGAAGTCAGCGAAGGCGACAATGCGCCAGTGCAATTCTTCCCACGTGAAGACATCGCGATGGCCATGCTTGATCGGAGCGACAAAACAGAAGACCACGCAACTATGGGGCGCTTACACTATTTTGACATTGTGAATATGTCTTCCGTGAATAAAAACGCTGCTTGGTCCGTCGAGACGCCCAATGACATTTATGCGGAAATTAAGGATTATCTTGTGTTCGGAAAAAT
Organism: Epibacterium ulvae; assembly: GCF_900102795.1. Classification (GTDB taxonomy): domain Bacteria; phylum Pseudomonadota; class Alphaproteobacteria; order Rhodobacterales; family Rhodobacteraceae; genus Epibacterium; species Epibacterium ulvae. The sequence continues at coordinate 144,100 of NZ_FMWG01000005.1, forward strand.
CGACAGCTTGAAAGTCGAGGAACTTTAACACGCCTAGAACGTGTATCCAAACACTGACATAATCAATACACACGCTACAGTCGCGTTTCAAAATCGTTGATGCGTAATGAAAGGACCTCAGCCAAATTCCCTGAGGTTCTTTCCAATATTACAAATACACCTTTAAGCGGTTCAGTATTGCAATAAACATCTTAACAGGTTGATTAGAAAACGTTTCTTGCCAAGGTACGACGTGCTGTCTGAATGCGATCCTGCGGTGCAGCATCTTTGAATTCCATTGCACATTCGATTGCAAAATCAATCAAAGCATCAACTGGAGCACGATCAGTACCTAGGTCAATAGCGGTTTCGCCTGCTGTCTTTTCTGACGTTGTCATATTTTGAATTCCCATTTCGCAAACTTCCGCAAAAGTGAGTAACTGCTTCTTTACCTTAATTTCACTTTTTCGTGTTAAGGAGTTGAGATCAAATGAAAGAAATACTTAACCATTTGTAGATGCAAAATCGTCACAGTTGTGCCCAATTAAAAACAACAGCGAATAATAGCTGACCTAAGGTCAAGAACAGGCGGAAATCAGCTATGCTCTTCTTCAGAGGCCGCGATCAACGCCTTGTTATAGGCCTTCAGCACATCAATATGGAAAAGCACGCCTAAAACCTCTCCGCTGTCATCACCGCTTGCGCTGACAACTGGGATATAGGCTAACTCGGTGCGGTCAAAAATTGGCAGTGCCGCTTCCAGAGTAGAAACTGAGCGAACGCAATTCCCCTGTCCGACCAGTGCAGCACAGGTTTCCTGATCTGGGCATTTAGGGTCACCGATTGGTCGCATAATTCCCCCACAGTGGAGCAACGACAGGACGTAAGCCTGTGGGCCTGCAGCGCAGTGAATGTCACGGTTTTCCAGCTGCGTTAGGAAAAAGGAGCGATAGACCATCTTTGAAGCAAGCGCCGTCGAGGTGGAGACCGCAATCATCACTGCAATACCGATCTGCCAATCACCCGTCAGTTCAAACACAATCATTGTGGTCGAGATCGGCGCCCCTAACACAGCGGCCGCGACTGCGCCCATGCCAGCGAAAGCATAAAGCGTGTGTGTGCCAGAGACATCCGGCAGGATCGCAGTTGCAATCAAACCAAACGACAACCCGGTCAAGGCCCCGATCATCAATGCAGGCGAAAACACACCGCCCCCCATTCGCCCGCCCGCCGTAATCGCAACCGCTGCTGTCTTTACGATGGCAAACATAAAGCATTGGTAGAAGGTGAGCGTGCCGGCCAAAGCTAAAACGGTTGTCTCATAGCCGACACCAATAATATGAGGGAACCAGATGGCGATCACCCCAAGCAGCAGACCCGAGACAGCCGGGCGTAACCAGCGTGGCATGTTGAGGGCGCTTTGTACCTTCGTCATGACACGATCGGTGAAAAACAGCGAGCGCATCATGATCACAGCAACCAGACCACACAAACACCCCAGAATCAAAAACGCGGGCAGCTCGACATAAAATTGCAGTGCGCCCGGCGTCATCAGTTCAAATTCTGTCACGTCGCCGTATTCAAGCCGGTTGATCACTGTACCAGCAACCGATGCAATCACAATTGGTGCAAAAGCATGGACCGCGAAATGGCGCAGCACCACTTCCAGTGCAAAAAGCGCGCCAGCGATTGGCGCGTTAAAGCTCGCCGAAACAGCCGCAGCGACTGCGCACCCAAGCAGGTCACGGCCAGTAATCCCATCTGCGCGAATACGGTCACTAACCCAGGTCGAAAAGACCCCCGCCAAATGAACAACCGGGCCTTCCCGTCCGGTAGAACCGCCCGTGCTAAGCGTGATCAGTGAGGCCAGTGCCGACGCGAGGCCCTCGCGTTTTTCAACGCGCCCTTCGCGCAATGCGGCCCCTTCGATCACATCCGCCACAGAACGCACCCGCGCATCCGGTGTAAAACGGTGCAGAATAACACCAACAATCAGACCACCGAGCGTTGGAATAAGCACCAAAACATACCAAGGCAATCCTGCTGCGAATGAATGAATATAATTCACATCCTCCGCCCCATAGGCCCAGCCCTGAAGCGCGGTGATCGCTTTGCGGAAAAACAGCGCTCCAAACCCAGCAGCAATGCCAATCAAAAGCGCAATCAGCCAGAATTGAAACTGGCTTGGCCCCTGACGCCGCAACACATTCCACGCAGTTTTGAGGCTTTGTCGGCCATCTGAAAGTTGAAAACGTATTGCCTGCGCGATCAGTTGTTTCATTCGATTGTGGGTCGCCCGTTCAAGTTTTCAGTCCAATCAAACCTTGCTCACACTATGGTAAACCAATCGCAAAAAGGTGCAAATGAGACCTAAGTTTCTGCGGTCAGGAGTGCTTTGGCGGCACCACGTGCCTCTTTGGTGATGGTATCACCTGCAACCATTCGCGCGATTTCATCAACGCGCTCCCCTTCGGGCAATGGCACAACTTGTGAAAGCGTGGCGCCATCGACGACCTGTTTTTGCACGCGCCAATGAAAGGCCCCTTGCGCCGCGACCTGAGGCGAATGGGTTACAACAAGCACCTGCCCGCCTTGGGCAAGTGCGCGCAGACGTCGCCCGACTGCATCAGCCGTTGCGCCGCCAACACCGCGATCGATTTCGTCAAAGATCAGTGTTTTAGCGTCGCCATCGCCGCGCAGACAAACCTTTAATGCAAGGAGAAAGCGGCTTAGCTCGCCGCCTGATGCAATCTTGTTCAAAGCGCCCGAGGGTGCACCGGGATTGGTTGCCACGGTAAAAGCAATCGCGTCGATCCCGTCTGGCCCCGGTTCTGCTGGTGTGATTTCCGTCTTAAAGACTGCGCGCTCCATCTTGAGCGGCGCCAATTCATGCATGACAGCACTGTCCAGAACGGCGGCCCGTTGGTGACGTTGCATGCTGAGTGTTTCAGCTGCAGCCTCATAAGCGGCGCGTGCCTTGGCAAGGGCAGCTTCCTGTTCGGCGAGGTTTTGATCCCCTGCGTCCAATGCATGGAGTTTTTCGCGCAACGTATCGCCGTAAGTCGCAAGCTCATCCGGCAAAACATTGTGTTTGCGCGCCAAGCCTCGCAAAGCAAACAAGCGTTCTTCGCAGGCTTCTAGGTCAAGAGGATTAAAATCCAGCGCATCTAAGATCTGCGCCACACCATCCTGAGCATCCCCCAATTCAATCATCGCGCGGGCCAAAGCGGCCATGGGGGCATCCAGACCAATATCATCAGAGATATCGCGCACACCATCTAGCCAGCGCTGCGCATCCCCCATCGCGCTTTCAGCAGAATCGCTCAGTAAGGAATGCGCACGCGTGATGTCGCCACGCACCCGTTCTGCCCCCTGCATCTGCCGACGTTGGGTATCTAGGGCTTCATCCTCGCCTGCTTCGGGGTTCAACTGATCCAGCTCTGCAACCGCGTGGCGCAGGAATTCTTCTTCTGCGCGCACAGCTTCAAGGGCGGCACGTGTATCATCCACGGATTTCTGGGCCTTCGCCGCTGCAGTCCAGCACCTGCGCACATCAACCAACAGATCCTGTGTTTGGGCAAAACTGTCCAGAATATTGCGGTGCCCACGTGGGTTTAACAGTCCGCGATCATCATGCTGGCCGTGCAGTTCAAGGAGGGTCGCAGATAAGGCCCGCAGCACCTCACCTGAGCAGCGACGATCATTCACCCAGGCGGTTTTACGCCCGTCAGCGGTATTGATCCGGCGCAACAGAAGTGTGTCCCCTCCCGGCAGCCCTGCCTCTTCGAGGATTTCATGGGCAGGATGTGCGTCTGGCAGATCAAATTCGGCCGTGACCTCCCCTTGCGCGGCCCCCTGTCTGACCAGTTCAGCCCGGCCCCGCCAGCCCAAAACAAATCCCAGAGAATCGAGCAGGATTGATTTTCCCGCACCGGTCTCTCCGGTCAGCACGTTCAACCCCGGCTGAAAGGACAGCTCCAGGTGATCGATGATCAACATATCGCGGATTTCAAGCGTGCGCAGCATGGGTCAGCCCCACCCTTTTTTGACCCAAAACCGGTCAGCTGGAAGTTGGAAGTGCGCCACCCTAGAGCCAATCACCTTTGATGGACTGACGATAGATCTGGCTTAGCCAATTGTTGCCGCGATCGCGCAATTTAAGACCATTGGAGGTCAGCAATTTATAGCTGTCTTCATACCAATCGGTGGATTGGAAGTTATGGCCAAGGATGGCACCTGCAGTCTGCGCTTCCTCAGCCAGCCCCAATGAAAGATAGGCCTCCACCAATCGGTGCAATGCTTCTGCAGTGTGGCTGGTGGTTTGAAAGTCCTCCACCACCACACGGAAACGATTGATCGCGGCCGGGAAGTGGTTGCGTCGCAGATAGTAGCGCCCGATTTCCATTTCTTTTCCGGCCAGATGATCAAAAGCCAGATCAAATTTCAGGATCGCAGAATTGGTGTATTCACTGTCAGGATAGACCTCGATCACAGTGCGCAGCGCCTGCAGGGCCTGAAAGGTTAGTCCCTGATCACGGCCAACTTCGTCAATCTGGTCATAGTAGCTGAGCGCCAAAAGATATTGCGCATAGGCCGCATCTTCGTCGGCGGGATAAAAATCAATATAACGTTGTGCAGCGCCACGGCTGTTTTCGTAATCGCCGCCGCTGTGGAAGGCAAAGGCCTGCATAATCACGGCTTGTTTTGTAAGCTCTGCGTAGGGGTATAAGCGTTCTACTTCGGAAAAAAAGTGTGCCGCGTCCCCTGTGTGACCGCGTTGAAGTTCAAATTCGCCGCGTTCAAAAATTTGTGCAGGTGTAAAGCCTTCCAGGTTTTGCGACTGCGCTGCAGCGTCACCATCCGCGCCCCCGCAGTTGGCCAACAGCACCATTAGACATACCGATCCCAAAGCTTTGGTCACTGTATTGATGCCAAACATGGTTGCCTCACTTTACCGTAAAAACTTGATGGGTTTTTAACCCAATTGAGGAAGGTCTACCATATCCCTTAGTTCGGAAAAGCCCCTTTTGATCAAAGCGCGTTCACTTCACGCTTATTCCGGGGATGACCACACAGAAAGACAGGAAAAGAACCACCCGTGATGGTCTCAGATCTTTTGCAAGATTTGCAGGAGTTTGAATTAAGCGACGTGGCGCACGGCGGGAATTTCATCCCAAACCAAACCCTGTCCGGGCAGGCGTGCAATCATCACGTTATCGCAGCGCACCTCTTCCAGAGCGCCGGGGGTATCAAATGCGGCGCGCAGCAAGGTGTTTGTCAAAGAATGGCCCGCACGATCGCCGATGTAATGACCAAAGAGCGGCGCACCAGCCAAAGCCAAATCACCTAAGGCATCCAGCATCTTATGACGTACCGGTTCATCGGTGTGGCGCAATCCGCCCCCGCTTTGAACCTCTGCTCCGTCAAAAACCACTGCGTTTTCACCGGGAATACCACCTAGCGCAAGCCCTGCCTTATGCATTGCTTCGACATCTGCACGGCTGCAAAAGGTACGGCTGTCGCATAATTCACGTGCGAAAGCGCCATTGCGCATGTCTAATGTACGCGTCTGGCGACCAATTGCGCGTTCCGCAAAGTCGATGTGAAATTCGATTTTCAGACGATCACAAGGCAGAAGTGTTGCGCGCGCATCCCCATTTTCAACCGTCACTGGTTTCATCACACGCAGCGCACGCACTGAATCAGCAAGACGGCGTACACCTTGGCGCATGATACCACGGACGAATTCTGCCGATGAGCCATCAAGGATTGGAACCTCTGGGCCATCGATTTCGACCAGCACATTATGGACCCCACAGCCCGCAATGGCTGCCATGATATGTTCAACAGTCGACACTGACACACCAGCCGCATTCACCAAACGGGTGCAGAGAGGGGAGCGTTCAACATAGTGCCAAAGCGCCGGGATCTCGCGATTGCCAAGGGAAATATCTGTGCGCTTGAAAACAATACCGTGATTTGACGGAGCTGGACGAAGTGTCATGCGCGCAGGTGCACCAGAATGCAGACCTGTTCCATCAAATGTCACGGGTGCTTTCAGCGTATTTTGCACGATGCGTTCCTTGCGGCTACGACAACCCCACCTGGTCGCCCTGTGACAGAGAGATACGTGCAGAGTGGTTTGGGCTCAACTCAATCTTTGCAACGAACTGTAACATCACTGACACAAAGCAGCAAAACACTGCCGAAGCGCACTTAACACCCTGCTTTAAAACGAAAAAGACCGCCCATTGGCGGCCTTTTAAGTGAGATATTTATGCCGAATTAGTTCGCTTGACGGCGCAAGAAAGCTGGAATTTCGATCCGCTCCTGCTCTGCTGTCCGCTGTGGCTGCGCCTGAGGCGCTGCAGCTGCTGGCTGCTGAACCGGGGGTTGCTGGCGCGCAGGCTGTTGCTTTACTGCGGCAGCCTCCCCTTGAGCTCCAGTCATACGATGGATGAGAGAGTTCAAACCAAAACGACGCTGTTCTGCGTTGTCTTCCTGTGTGACACCGGGAGCTTGTGACGCAGCGGCGGCAGCCTGAGGTGCTGCAGCTGGTGCCGCCTGTGCACGTGCCGCAGCGGCCTGCAGGCGGCTGAGCGCTTCAGGAGATGGAGTGCCCGGCGCCGGGGCTTTGGGCGCAATAAATCCTGCAGACTGTGGTTCTGGTGCGGCTTCAGCCCGTGGCTGGAATTCTGGCACTGCAGGGCGATACGCCGGAGGAGGCAGTCCGTCGTCTCCCATTTCCTCGTAATCTTCTACAACATCCGTGGCCTGCTCCATCACAGCCGCAGCGCGATCTGCATCCATGGAGGGGAAAAGCGAAGGTTCGTCAGCAACAGGTGTCGCCGCAGGCGCAGCAGGTGCTACGGTCGCCGCAACTTCCTCAACAACCGGTGCCGATTCTGCAGGTGTCACAGAAGCTGAAGATACTGTCAGCGGCTCACGCGCTTCGACGGTAACTGACTTTGTCAAAGGGGCCGCCATCGGGCGACGGGGCACTGGCATTTCGGTGTTCACGTCAGCTGCATCAATGCCGGTGGCCACAACGGAAACGCGCATTTTGCCTTCCATTCCGGTATCCAGTGTTGAACCGACGATGATGTTTGCATCTGGGTCCACTTCTTCGCGAATACGGTTCGCGGCTTCATCCAGTTCAAACAATGTCAAATCATGGCTGCCGGTGATGTTGATCAGAACACCTTTTGCACCGCGCAGAGAAATTTCATCCAAGAGCGGGTTGGCAATCGCTTTTTCGGCGGCCTGAACGGCGCGGTCTTCACCTTCGCCTTCGCCTGTGCCCATCATCGCTTTGCCCATTTCGTCCATAACAGCACGAACATCCGCAAAGTCGAGGTTGATGAGACCGGGACGCACCATCAGATCGGTAACGCCTTTAACACCCTGATACAGAACATCATCCGCCATTGAGAAGGCTTCGGTGAAAGTGGTCTTTTCATTGGCCAGACGGAACAGGTTCTGGTTTGGAATGATAATCAGCGTATCCACAACACGCTGCAGAGCATCCACACCGTCTTCGGCCTGACGCATACGTTTTGCGCCTTCAAACTGGAACGGTTTGGTCACAACGCCAACGGTCAAAACACCAAGTTCACGGGCAGCTTGCGCAATGATCGGGGCTGCACCTGTGCCTGTGCCACCGCCCATACCGGCCGTGATAAAACACATGTGCGCACCCGCCAGGTGATCTACGATCTGTTCGATGCTCTCTTCAGCAGCAGCGGATCCAACCTGCGGGCGAGCCCCTGCTCCCAGACCTTCGGTGACTTTCACGCCAAGCTGAACTCGCGCTTCGGCTGCGCTTTGTTGCAGGGCCTGTGCGTCGGTGTTTGCAACAACAAACTCCACACCTTCCAACTCTTTGGCGATCATATTGTTGACCGCGTTACCGCCTGCACCGCCGACCCCGAAAACGGTGATCCGCGGCCGTAGCTCTTCTTGTCCGGGCATCGAAAGGTTCAAAGCCATGCTTGTTCCGCCTGTGTTATACCGCCCTCCCGCAAGAGCGATGTTCTATCCAAATATTACTACAATACTACCGCGCAGCGAGCGGCGCGTCATCCAAAAAAGGGTTAAATGCCACAAAATATAGCCTCTGATCAGCTATAAATGCGGTATTTCGCCTATTCAGGGTATATCTTGCGGATTGCAGACGAAGAAACACAAACGAAGCGATTTGGACCCTTACCATTGGTAAGAATCTCAGCTCGTTCTTTCAGTTTCCGGCGACCTGCTCGATCCGCTCAATATCCGCATTCTGCGGTTGTTGCCGAATTATTAACGGCCCCGTTCAAGCTTGTCACGTCGCAATTACCAATTGTCCTTAAACCAGCGCACCGCACGGCGAAAACTACCGCTGGCTTGACGATCCACAGGCATTTCAAAGTCCCACCACTCATCTTGTGGATGAGCTGCCAGCAAACACAACCCCACCGAGGAGGCGAATCCGGGACCCGTCGCGGACTGTGGCAACCCATGCACCCGCAACGGACGGCCAAGACGGACTTGCTGGCCAAGAATGCGAGTCGCCAATCCATCAAGCCCCATGATCTGGCTGGAGCCACCGGTGAGAACAATCTGTTGGCTGGGCAGATGATCAAACCCGGCCGCATCCAATCGGGCACGGACTTCTTCAAGGATCTCTTCAACACGTGGGCGCATAATGCCGATCAATTCAGCCCGGCTGACGGTGCGGCGATCATGTTCCCAATCGCCAGTATCGCCGCCAACATCGATCATATCGCGGTCATCTGCCCCCGTAGCCTGCACACCGCCGCACATGGTTTTTATACGCTCGGCATTGGCAGTTGGGACGCTCAACCCCATAGAGATATCACTGGTAATATGATCTCCACCCATGCGCACGCTGTCAGCATAGATCATATGTTTTTTCACAAATATCGAGATCGATGTGCTGCCACCACCCATATCAATACAGGCCGAGCCCAGTTCTTGTTCATCTTCCACAAGCGCAGAAAACCCCGAGGCATAAGCCGAGGACGCGATACCAGCGAGTTCAAGGTCACAACGTTTGATACAATGCACCAGATTCTGAACAATCGACGCATCGACCGTCAGCATATGCATATCAACCTCTAAAGTCTGCCCCAGCTGACCACGGGGATCGCTTAAGCCCGAACGATTGTCGAGTGCAAAATTGATGGGTTGCGCGTGCAGCACTTCGCGGCTTCCACCATAATCAGGGATCTCGCAGGCGGCCATAACACGGGCAACTTCGTTCTCTGTGACCTGCTGGCCTTCCAGTTCCACGCAGGCGTTCAGGCCATAAGACCGAGGTGCTGCACCTGAAAAACACGCAATCACGTGGTCCACACGCACAGCTGCCATTTTCTGCGCGCTTTGCACTGCCGTGCGGATCGCCCGCTCGGTCTCTTGCATGGCGCAGATTTCACCAAATTGCACACCACGTGACCGGGTCGTTGCGGCCCCAATCACCCGAAACCCAGATTGTCCTGCCAAGGCCCCGATTGAATTGTCTTCGCTCAGGACACTTGCCCCATCAAACCGCAGAATCAGACATGCGATTTTTGAGCTGCCTACATCCAGAACCGCAACGACACCGCGCTGCATCGCCTGGCGCCGCATCTGCCGCATTGCCCGTTGAGACTGATAGAGATCTACCATGTCTTACCCGCCCCCATTTAATTCTCTGATCCGCCACCAGTTTTCGACGGCATCCTTAGCCATGCGCACAGTGGGACGTGCAGCAAGGCGCATATCCACCACAGCGACGTCCCGCTCCAACAAATCCTGCACCTGATTGACCGCAATCACCCGCTCCAAGGCCTGCACCGGATTTTCGGGCGGCAGTTGAATGCGCTGATCTCGGTCCAGAACCACATCCCAACGACGCTCACCGATGCGCACCAAACCACGCAAACGCAAACCAAGCGGACGTGCGGCAGACAGGAGTTCAAGCGCTTCTTCAACCTGTTGATCTGCGCCCGCCCCTGCCAGCAACGGCAATGTCGGATGCAGGCTGCGCTGTCCCAGTTCGGCCACATGCGCACCGGTCTCGTCAATCAGTGCGAGACCCTGATCCGAGCGCCAGACCGCCGCAGGTTTACGCTCCACCACATCGACCTGCAAAATACCGCCCGGGCGAATACGCACCTCAGCAGTTTTCACGGGATCAAGCTCGATAATATGCGTGCGCAGCTGTTCCAGATCCAAATCAAACGAGCTGATCGGGAAATCAAGCGCCATGACTTCGCGAATATCATCGCCGACCTCGGCCACGGCGCCATCAATGGCCATGACATTGACCATGAATTCCGGGCGTTGCTCGATCGAGCGGCGCAATTCAGCATACCGTTCCAGTAGGTCATCCCGTCGCTCTTGATCGGCAAGATATCCACCAACCGCAACCGCAATCACTGCCAAGGGCACCCCAAATTTCAATCCGGTGCGAATGCCGGGCGTCAACATCCAGCGCTGGATGCGGTATTTCAGGCGTGAAGGGGCAGGATCAGCCTTCTCCGGCGTCTTGCGACGCAGACCCGCGATCAACGTGCGCATGAGGCGTCCTCCACCATCCATGCGCATAAGGCAGCAAAACTATAGCCCATGTGCTGCGCCTGCTCGGGTGCCAGTGACGTGGGCGTCATACCCGGCTGGGTATTTGTTTCCAACAGGATCAGCCCCTCTGCCCCTTTGCTTTCATCCCACCGAAAATCAGTACGGCTGACACCACGACATCCCAGCACCCTGTGTGCCTTTAGTGCATAATCGAGGCAAAGATCGAAAATCTCTTGTGGCACATCCGCCGGAACCACATGGCGTGAACCGCCGGGTTTGTATTTTGCATCATAATCATACCACCCATCCGTCAGGATATCCGTCACGGTAAGGGCACGATCCCCGACAACGGTTGTGGTCAATTCGCGACCCGGTGCAAATTGCTCTACCATGACAAGATCCGGCATCGTCTCATCCAATTGCGGCGGCGTATTGGCATCTTCGTGCACGATGTAGATGCCCACACTGGAGCCTTCGTTGTTTGGCTTCACAACATATGGGGGCGGCATCATGTGACGCGCGCTCACCTCTTGTTTTGCAAACAAGCCACTTTGCACAACAGGAAGACCAGCAGACTGAAACACATCTTTGGACCGCTGTTTGTCCATCGCAAGGGCGGACGCCAGAACGCCAGAGTGGGTATAGGGGATTTGCAGCCATTCCAGAATGCCCTGAACACAGCCATCTTCCCCCCAGCGACCATGCAGGGCGTTAAAAACAACGTCGGGCTGAATACGCTGAAGATCCTGAGCAAGCTCTGGCCCGACGTCAACTTCGACCACGTCATACCCTGCATCACGCAACGCAGCTGCGCACTCCGCCCCACTGGAAAGCGACACGTCACGTTCAGCTGATTGTCCACCAAGAAGCACTGCCACTTTTGGGAGTGTTTTGCTCGCTCCACCCACCTGTATTGCCTCGATCTCTCTTGGGCTATGCGCCCCTGCTCACTATCCTCATGTTGAGGACATCGTTACCAGAGGTTTGCCCTCTGTTTTCTAGTCAGTCAGGCAAGTATAATCTCTGGAGCCGCATCCCTGCGGTTACCAAAAGATTTACGCCATAAACCGTTATCAATAGATTAATATTTTACGCGAAAAATTAACCAATATCACTTCACGATCAAAGATTCTTTTTCGGAAACTTTGGAACCGTTGCCAAATAATTACCCACCTAAAACCCTATATTTAATACCTTTTTTCCAAAATCTCACCTACACGCATGATTTCCCACTGCAGTTTAACACCTGAATTCTGGTAAACAGCATTTCGCACCTGCTCTCCCAAACCTTCAAGATCTGCAGCAGTTGCACCGCCAGTGTTGATCAGAAAATTTGAATGCATCTCGCTCATCTGTGCGCCGCCCAGACGCGCCCCACGCTGACCTGCATCATCAATCACTTTCCAAGCCTTTAAATCATGCACATCATTGGCTTTTCCGGTCGAGGAAAAGCCAGCGGGATTGCGAAACGTCGACCCTGCACTGCGGTCTTTTGTTGGCTGGGTTTCGTCTCGTTTTTTCAACTGCGCTGCCATACGCGCGTGCAGCGCCTCAGGATCCCCTTCGGGCCCTTTCAAACGTGCCGCGACCAAAACAGCGCCCTCTGGGAAAGCGGTTTGGCGATACTGAAACGCCAATTCTTCAGCCCCAATCTCGCGGATCTCACCCTGACGTGTGACAAGAGTTGCGGACTGAAAGACATCTGCAATGTAATGCCCATAGCAGCCCGCATTCATACGCACCGCGCCGCCAATGCTTCCGGGGATCGTGCGCAGGAAGGTCAGGTCTATGCCGGCATCAGCGGATTTTCGCGCAACATGTGCATCAAGCGCTGCAGCTCCCACAACAATCTCGTCACCTTCGATGGCAATCTGATTAAACCCACGCCCCAAACGGATCACAACCGCACGCAACCCGCCATCGCGTACAATCAGATTCGATCCAACGCCCATGGGAAATACTGAAATTTCTGCGGGAAGCTGAGACAGAAATTGGGACAGATCTTCCAAATCTGCAGGCTGATACAGGTAATCCGCAGGCCCACCGACACGAAGCCACGTCAAATCAGCCAAAGAACGATCTTTGGTCAGCTTGCCCCGCATGTTCTGGACGTCGATCATAAGTCCCCCCACAGTATCAGAATGGAGCGGGTCTATCGTGGAATCATCAGGTGAAACAATGGGCAAATTTGCGCAGAGTTCCCACCTGTTAAAACCGCATCTTTTTTCGCAGCCAGCGGTACAGATATACAAGTGGCCAACGCAATACGCTGGCCGCGGCGGCGCTGGCCAGACTGCCGCTCAACAGGCCGTTTTCATAGAAAACATAGGCCAAAAGAGGCAGCCCCAAAGCGATCAGGACATAAGCACCACGCCAATGATTGCTGCGACTGGGATAGGCGCCATAAAAACCTGCGATTAACAGCCAAAGGCAGAACAAAATCAAAGATATCGTCATGATTTTATTCTGCCTTTTGAATTGCAGTTTTTATTGCTTCAGCTGCTCTGGCAGCGCATTGGCCCAGGCACTGATGGTACCTGCCCCAAGGCAAACAACCATATCCCCGGGACGGGCCTGTTCGCGCACCAGACGCGCCAGATCATCGGAATCCAGAATGGCACGGGCATGGCGGTGTCCATGGCGGATCAACCCTGCAACCAGATCATCCCGCGCGGCCCCTTCAATCGGGGTTTCTCCCGCGGCAAAAACTTCGGCGATGGCCACCACATCTGCTTCGTTGAAACAGGCACAGAAATCATCAAACAAGGAAGACAGGCGAGAATAGCGATGCGGCTGGTGCACTGCGATCACACGGCCTTCGCAAGCTTGACGGGCAGCCTTTAGGACCGCTGCAATTTCCACAGGATGGTGACCATAGTCATCGATAATCGTAACGCCGTCCACTTCACCAACCTTGGTAAAGCGGCGGTTCACCCCACCGAACTTGGCCAATGCTTCGCGAATTTCACTGCTGCGCATTCCCAGATGCCGCGCCACAGCCACGGCAGACAAAGCGTTTGAAACGTTGTGATCCCCTGGCATCGGCAGGCTGCAGCCTTCGATCACCTGATCTTCGGCCTGAAGGTGTATATCGAAATGAGCAATACCTGCTTTGTAGTGCAAGTTCACAGCGCGCACATCGGCCTGTGCGTTAAAGCCATAGGTTACGACGCGACGGTCTGAAATACGCCCCACCAGCGCCTGTACCTCAGCATGGTCTGTGCAACAAACCGCAACACCATAGAAAGGGATATTAGAGACGAATTCGTAGAACCCATTGCGCAGGGTATCAAAATCGCCCCAGTGCTCCATATGTTCGGGATCGATATTGGTGACAATCGCAATAGTCGCTGGCAAGCGGTTAAAAGTGCCGTCGCTTTCATCTGCTTCGACGACCATCCATTCGCCCTGCCCCATCCGCGCATTCGAACCATAAGCATGGATGATACCACCGTTGACAACAGTAGGATCAAAGTCCCCATGCACCATCAATTCAGCCATCATGGTGGTTGTGGTGGTTTTGCCATGTGTGCCTGCAATGGCGATGTTGGACTTTAGACGCATCAGCTCGGCCAGCATTTCAGCACGGCGCACCACAGGCAGGCCGCGCAAGCGCGCTTCATCCAGTTCAGGATTGCCCGGTTTGATCGCGGAGGAGATCACAACCACCGCAGCCTCAGCCAGATTTTCAGCACGCTGACCTTCAAAAATCTGCGCCCCCAATCGTTCAAGGCGCTGGGTGATTTTAGAGGTTTTCAGATCCGATCCCTGCACCACATAACCAAGGTTCAAAAGCACTTCGGCAATGCCAGACATGCCAATGCCGCCGATACCAACGAAATGAATGGGGCCGACGTCGCCGGGAAGTTTGGTTGCAGGGGTCATGCTTTGTCTTTCTCGGAAAGGCCCTCGACTTCAGCCACCAGACGCTCTGTCGCGTCTGGAATACTGGTGCCAAGAGCCGCAGCCGACATCTGGATGGCGGCTTTGGGATTGTTCAATATTGCACTGATCTGCTCATGCAGCACGGTGGTTTCCAGCTTGCTTTCGGGGATCAGAACGGCAGCCCCCGCATCCACCAGCCCGCGCGCGTTGGCGGTTTGGTGGTCTCCGGTTGCTGCGGCAAACGGGATCAGGATCGAGGGACGCCCGATCACCGAAATATCCGCCACAGAGGACGCGCCAGAGCGTGAAATCACCAGCTGACATTCAGACAGCAGGTTAGGCACATCGTGAAAAAACGGCTGCACCTCAGCGTGCACACCATGTTCTGCGTAAAACTGGTTCACGCGTTCGATGTCTTCTTCGCGCGCCTGATGGAAAATGCGCAAGCGGCCAATCACCTCCATCGGCAAGGCAGCAAAGGCTGGCGGCACAATATCTGATAAGATCCGCGCGCCCTGACTGCCGCCCATCACCAGAACAGACATGGGATAATCACCGGGCGGGATATAGGCAGCCCCTGCACGCTCCAACACTGCTGCGCGCACCGGATTACCTAGATGAGCCGAAGGCACACCTTCTGGCACATTCGTGGGCCAAGTGCCACAGGCAATCCCATCTACATGTTTGGCAAAAAGCTGGTTAACCCGCCCCAGAACGCCGTTTTGTTCGTGGATCATACGCGGAAGTCTAAGCAGTTTCGCGGCGGCCAAGGCCGGGATCGAAGGGTAGCCCCCAAATCCGATCACAGCATCGGGGCGATCCTTGCGCATCGCCAGCGCCATGCTTGCCACACCTGCAGCGATCTTTGGGCCAACCATCGCTTTTGCCAAAAGACCACCACGGGCAAATGTCGCCGAAGAAGCTTCGATGATTTCAACCCCTTTGGGGAACCCACCCGTGTAGCGCGCGCCGCGCGCATCTGTTGACAGCTTTACCCGCCATCCGCGTGTCAGCATTGCTTCGGCAAGCGCCTGCGCCGGAAACATATGACCGCCGGTACCCCCGGCTGCCATCAACAGCAATTTTTGATCCATCAATCCTAAACCCGTTTACACCCAGCACATCAAAAAGATGGTGCCAACCCACTCAACCTCGCCCACGCCCCCGTAGGAAGTCTGCAATTTCGCCTTGTGGACGGGTCCGTGTAAAGGCCAAAAGCATGCCAACTGCAATACCCCCTGCAATCAGCGAAGATCCGCCGTAGCTTACAAACGGCAGTGTCATGCCTTTTGCAGGCAACAGACGCACGGCAACACCCATATTGATCATGGCCTGCACACCAAACATGCAGACAAGGCCAGTGCCCGCAAGGCGGATAAAGGGATCACGCTCTTTCATCAGGCGAAACAGGGACCGCACCACGATCGACGCATAAAGACCAATCAAAATTACAACCAGAACAAGACCGTATTCCTCGGCTGCGACTGCGATAATGAAATCCGTATGCGCATCCGGCAGCGACCATTTCACCTGCCCCTCGCCAACACCGACGCCAAACAGACCGCCTTCACGGATCGCATTTGTGGCATACCCCATCTGGGTTGTTGGATCGATATCCGGGCTCAGGAAGCCATCAATGCGGCGGGCAAAGTGTTCTGACGCGGAATAGGCCACAACCCCTCCAACAATCACCGTGCCAGCCATCGCCACCAGTAATAGCATCGGCGCACCAGCGACAAAATACATAACGCCCCAGCCAAACAGGATCAGGCAAGATTGGCCAAAATCCGGCTGCATCACCAAAAAGCCAACAACCGTCAGGCACAGCGCAAAAGACCACAGCGTGCCCGGCGGGCCATTGATCTGCTGACTGGCCGCAATCAGCCAAGCCGCCACAACAATAAAACCGGGCTTCAAAAATTCAGACGGCTGCACCGAGGCAAATCCAAGGGAATACCAGCGCACTGCCCCTTTGCCAAAATCGGTCCCCAGAACCGGTAAAAGCGCAAGTGCTACAAAGGAACAAATAAAACCAATCACAGCCAATCTGCGCACCAGAGTTGGTGTCATCATAGAGGTCAGCACCATCGCCAGAAGCGCCATAAATCCAAAGGCCCCCTGTCGCTGCACATAATGGAAATTGTCAAACCCGTTGCGCGACGCCAAAGGTACAGAGGCAGCCAGCCCCAGCAGTAAACCGATCACAAACAACAGGAGAATGCAGGACATCGTCCACTTGTCTAGCGTGCGCCACCATTTGGGCAGAATAGGTTCGCCAGTTTGCACGGGGACCGTGCCATAGACCATTTCAGTCATGGAAATACCGCTGTTTTATGCCTCAATCTCGCCCCTTTTGGGGTCTTGAAACAAACTGTAGCCGTATTTGATCAATCAGACCAGCCTCTATCCTCTTGCCATTTGCAGGAAATGACCGCATGGCAGGTTTATGTTCTATCAGACGATCATTTTAGGGGCCGGTGCCGCCGGTATGATGTGTGCCGCTTACGCGGGCGCGGGCACTTTGGTTTTGGATCACGCCAAAAACCCCGGTGAAAAGATACGCATTTCAGGCGGTGGGCGCTGCAATTTCACCAATCTGGATGTCACTCCCGAGAATTATCTGTCGGCAAATCCCCATTTCTGCAAATCCGCATTGGCGCGTTACACGCAGTGGGATTTTATAGAGCTGATCAGCAAACATGGCATCGCTTGGCATGAAAAGACATTGGGGCAGCTGTTTTGCGATGGATCTGCCAAGCAGATTGTCGCGATGCTGGTTGCAGAGCTGAAATCTGCCGGTGCTGAACTTTGGTTGAACAGCGCAGTTGCAAAGGTAGACACACACGACACCGGATTTAGCCTAGAGGTGATGCAGGAAGGGACTTTGCGCAAACTCACATGTGCCAATCTTGTCCTTGCCACGGGCGGAAAATCAATCCCCAAGATGGGCGCGACCGGTCTGTCTTATGACATTGCGCAGCAATTTGACCTGCCCCTTTTACCAACACGCGCTGGCCTTGTTCCCTTTACCTTTGATCAGGAGCGTTTCAAACCGCTTGCGGGCACAGCCCTACCCAGTCGCCTGTCAAATGCCAGAGCCAGTTTTGATGAGGCGCTTTTGTTCACCCACCGCGGGCTTTCTGGGCCGGCAGTGTTACAACTGTCGTCTTATTGGCGCGAAGGGGAGGATATCTCGGTCAACCTGGATCCAGAAAATCAACTGTTCAACACCCTGCGCAAACAGCGCCAGACCGAAGGGCGACGGCAGTTAAACACTGAACTCGCCCATCTTTTGCCAAGCCGTCTGGTAGAGTTTCTGGGCCAGACCCTACCGCTGACGCAGCGGTTGGCTGATCAATCAGACGACGCGTTGCAAACCCTTTGTGCGAACCTGCGAGACTGGCGATTAAAACCCTCAGGAACCGAAGGCTATCGCACCGCCGAAGTCACGCTTGGCGGAATTGACACAAACGCGCTTTCATCAAAGACGATGGAAGCAAAAACCAAGCCCGGCCTTTACGCGATCGGTGAGGCCGTGGATGTGACGGGGTGGCTTGGCGGGTATAATTTCCAATGGGCCTGGGCATCAGGCCATGCGGCAGGCGTCGCGATTTCAGCCAAATCTTAAAAGTAGCATTGACAGAAGACATTTCGCGTACCATTTTAGTTATCATGATAACTTAATGAGGTTAACCGATGACGCCCTCCTTTCACCTTTTTGCAAAAATCACCCCCAAACCGGAGCATCTTCAAGATGTTCGCCAAAGCATATTGTCGATCCTCGCCCAAACGCGTGCAGAGCCGGGGTGTTTGAAGTTTGACCTGCTCGAAGGACGTGAGGAAGCTTGTTTTTATTTGAGCGAAGAATGGGAAAATGATGCAGCACTGGCGGCGCATTACGCATCTGATTACATCGCTCCCATCTTCGCAAAATACGAAAACTGGCTCGCCAAACCTGTAGAGATCCACAAAATGACGGCCTTGGGGTAAATATTGAATGTTCTTCCTCAAAGAACTCCCGACCGAAGAAATGGTTCGCAACTATACTCGGAACTATAGCTCTGATCCTGCGCGCATCAGCGAAACACTCCACATGATGCGCCGGGCAAGCCTGTTGATCCGCAAATTAGAGGCTTATTTTGCGAGCCATAACCTCTCACAGCTGCGGTTCCTGATCCTGATTGTCATAGATCGCGAACCCGATGAACACAGCGCGCTTACACCGCAAGATATTCTGGACCGTCTGGATGTTTCAAAACCAGTGCTCAGCCGAACCTTACAGACCATGGAGCGAGATGCACTCATTCGCATCACCGCCAACAAAAAAGACGGGCGGTCAAAATCCGTCTTTCTGACGGATCAAGGCCGCGCCAAGCTCACAGCGGTATTGCCGGACTACTACGCGCTTCTTGTTGAAGAGCTTTGAACGGTTAAAGCATCATGCGTTTATGGGTTTTCCGAGCTCAGATGCCGCCTGACCTCAGCAATAAACGCATCACCACGCTGTTCAAAATTGTCATATTGATCAAAACTTGCAGCAGCTGGGGCCAGCAGGACCGTATCGCCGGGGTCTGCATCCGCGACAGCGCGTGCCACCGCAACCTCCATCGTTGTGCAGACCTCAGCCTCAACATCCAGCTGCATTGCAAAATTCGCAGCCTCCCGACCAATCACATAAGCCTTAGCGACCGTCCCGGTCTGCCCCTGAAGCGCAGCCAGCCCACCCTCTTTTTCCAAGCCGCCGCAGATCCAGCGGATTTTGGGAAAGGCGCTCAGCGCTTTGATGGCGCTGTCCAGATTGGTGGCCTTGCTGTCATTCACAAAGCGCACGCCACCTGTTTCGCCAATCAGTTGGCTGCGGTGGGGCAATCCGGGATAGGTTGCCAGAGAATCCTCGATTTGCCGCGGCGCCAGCCCCAGCGTCCGTGCAGCAGCATAAGCCGCACAGGCATTCTGGTGGTTATGGGTTCCGGGCAAGCCCGGAATACTGCGCAGATCAAGTGCCGCAACCTGACGGCCTTTGCGAAACTCGCTCAAGAATCCTTTTTTGGCAAAGACCTGCCAACCGGGGCCAGACAATTTGCGGGTTGCGGAAACGCGGATCACCCGATCATCGCTTGGCCCTTCTGACAATTGCCCAGCAAGAAACGCGCCTTCGTCTTCATCAATGCCGATGATGGCCCGATCCGGGCCGCCTTCAGCAAACAAGCGGCGTTTGGCGGCGAAATATCCGCCCATACCAGCGTGACGATCCAGATGATCCGGCGAGAGATTCGTGAACACAGCCACATCCGGCGTCAACGCGCGGGCCAGTTCGGTCTGATAGCTCGACAACTCCAACACGACGATGCCGCCATCGCTGGGCGGATCGATATCCAGAACACCACGTCCGATATTGCCCGCCAGCTGGCTTTCGCGCCCGGCTTCACACAAGATGTGATGCAAAAGCGCGACCGTGGTTGATTTCCCGTTTGATCCAGTGACCGCCACAACACGGGGCATCTGTTCAAAATTGTCCCACTCCCGCGTCGCAACGGAGCGGAAGAACAGGCCAATATCATTGTCAACAGGCACCCCTGCCGTAAGGGCTGCCTGAACAACGGGGTTTATGGTGGGATAGAGATGCGGAATACCCGGAGAGACAATCAGCGTGGCAATATCATCAAAAGCGCCACCGCGTGTTAGATCACGACAGGTAAATCCCTCGCCTTCAGCCACCTCACGCGCCGCTGGATTATCATCCCAGCACACCGCCTCAGCCCCGCCAGCGCGCAACGCCCGCGCTGTCACAAGCCCGGATCGCCCAAGGCCCAGAACCGCCACTTTCGCGCCACTATATCCACTGACCGGGATCATCGCCTGCCCTCCGAAATTCTATGGTTGGCACAACCTGTACTGAGGTCGCGCGGAATTGCAAGCGGGGTGGGTTATTTGGAATTAGGCGTTTTCAAGGTCTTCTGTGTTCGCAGAAATGTAATCTAAAACATCAAAGCCCCTTTTAGTGATTCTATAAGTACCATTTTTAAGCTTTAGGAAAAGACTCATTGCAGCCAACTGATTAAAAGCCTCTTGCAAATCGGTTTTTTGGCGAAAATCACTCGCAACAAGCTCTTTACGGTATGTATGGTTTTGAGTAATAATTAAGGAACCATTTTTATGGGTGAGCTCCCCATCATCGGTGTCTGCCGCTAAACGAAGCATTAGAACTGCAAACGGTAACTCACCTATTTTTTCTGCCTGAATGGCGAGATCTTTATCGGCAGCCTCATCTTTAAGATTCTCTGCTTTTTTGCGCGTCTCTTGCAGCTCTTCCTCTACTCCGACTTCCCGCGCTTCGTCCAAACGCTTCTTATCCTCGATCAACTCCTGCTCCCGATGCGCCTTGGTCTCCGCCACCGCCGCATCAAATGCAATCCTCGCCTCTTCCTCAGCCAGCGCCATTTTAAACTGTGCAACCTTCAGGTCAGACTTGGCTTCTTCTTCGGCAATCGAGGCCTGAATATGCGCAATTCGCCGTTCCCGCGCCTCATCAGACTGCAACTGCTTTAGCCGCGCGTTGGGATGTTTTGCAATCTCGGCCCCCGCATAGCGCAGCCATGGCATGAACACCGCAAAAGCGACCCCACTCAGTATCGGATAAAGGTATAACTGCCATCCATCCGTATGTGCATCAAAATAGGCAATCCGATCTGCAACCGGCACATCAGCGAACAGCATAAACCACAGGACCTGCCAATTCCAAAAGGCAAAGGCCAGCAGAATTGACCCCAGAAACGGGCTGCGGAGCCGTTCGGAAAATGCATCAAAAATATCTTTAACAACTTCCATTTCAAATCATCCATTGCACGCGTTCCGGTTGGGGTGCGTGCTAAAATCAACCAAGGCGCAGCTTAGCGGATCATTCGGGAATGGAAAGGTAGCATCTGCCGCTTGGGCAGCCAGACGCTGCATCGCCGGTGCACAAGGGGGTGCATAGGGGGTGTACGGATGTCACCCCCTGATTTGAGGCCTCAGCGCACCTTGAGTGTCGCAAGACCGATCATGGCAAGGATCAGTGCGATGATCCAGAAGCGGATCACAATTGTCGGCTCTGCCCAGCCCTTTTTCTCATAGTGGTGATGGATCGGCGCCATCAGGAAGACGCGCTTTCCGGTGCGTTTAAAATAAAGCACCTGCACGATGACCGAGAGCGCCTCAAACACAAAGAGACCACCCACAATTGCCAGAACCAGCTCGTGCTTGGTGGAGACCGCAATTGCCCCCAACGCGCCGCCCAGCGCCAAAGAACCGGTATCACCCATGAACACAGCAGCCGGTGGCGCATTATACCACAGAAAGCCCAGCCCAGCGCCAAGGAGTGCCATAGTGAAAATAAAGATCTCTCCGGTGCCCTGAACGTAATGCACATCGAGATATTGGGTAAAGTCAGCGCGCCCAACCACATAGGCAATCACACCCAATGTGGTGCCCGCAATCATCGCAGGCATAATCGCCAAACCATCCAGCCCATCTGTCAGGTTTACCGCATTGGCGGAGCCGACGATCACACAGACCACAAACGGCACATAGAACAGGCCAAGATTGATCAACGTGTCCTTAAAGACTGGCAGTGCCAACTGATTTTGCAGCGCGTCAGGGTGGTAAGCA
Source organism: Epibacterium ulvae (assembly GCF_900102795.1). Taxonomy (GTDB): domain Bacteria; phylum Pseudomonadota; class Alphaproteobacteria; order Rhodobacterales; family Rhodobacteraceae; genus Epibacterium; species Epibacterium ulvae. The sequence goes on from NZ_FMWG01000005.1 coordinate 166,171, forward strand.
CTGGCCCAAAAGGCGGCGATCACTGCGATCAGGACCCCCAGCGCAAGGCGAACCTTACCGGAAACACCGGCCGTGTTTTGCTTTGATACTTTGGCAAAATCATCGGCAAACCCGATGGCAGCAAAGCTGAGCGTGACAAAAAGAACCAACCAGACGAAAGGGTTATCCCATCGCGCCCAAAGCAAGGTGCTAAAGGTCAGTGCGCCAACGATCAGCAGACCACCCATCGTGGGTGTGCCCGCCTTCGAGAAATGCCCCTCAGGACCATCATCGCGGATGGGCTGGCCTTTGCCCTGTTTTTTGCGCAGCACATTGATCAAGGGTTTGCCAAACACAAAGCCAAACACCAAGGCCGTCAGAAACGCACCACCCGCCCGAAAGGTGATGTAGCGGAACAAGTTAAAAAAGTCTCCGCCATCAGACAGGGCTGTCAACCAATACAACATAAAAGAGTGGTCCTATTATTCGGGGGTTTGTGTGGCGCTGAACTGACCCATTTCGCGCAGGCCGTCAACAAGGCGCGCCATTTGCATATAAAAAGATCCTTTGATCAGCACAATATCGCCCGGTTGAACATAGTCTGAGATGCGATCGGCAGCGGTGGCGCTGGTTTCATGCCACGTCCCGCGTGTGGTCAGAGGCAGACATTCAAACAAAACCTTCATCAACGGGCCGATGCAGTGGATCTGGTCAATCTTGTCGAGGTCTGGATGAGCGGCGAGCCCCTGATGCAACGCGTTTTCCTGCGCCCCTAATTCTCCCATGTCGCCCAGAAAGGCAATTCGACGCCCCGTGCACGGGGTCGCTGCCAGAACAGAGAGCGCCGCAGAGACAGAAGTCGGGTTTGCATTATAGCTGTCATCCAAGACAACGATCTTGCCTTCAGGCAAAGCCACCTCAAACCGCGCACCGCGCCCTTTGACAGGGGACCACAGGGCCAGACTTTTCACCGCTTGTGCCACGTCTCCGCCCACGGCCTGAACACAGGCCAAGGCACCCAAAGCGTTCATTGCAAAATGCGCGCCTAGCGATTGGATATGCAGCTGGTGTGATTGATCAAAGAGCAAGATATCTGCAACGGTCTCTTCTCCTTGGATCTTGATACTTTTGATCTGGCACTCTGATGCGGCCTCACCAAAACACAGGGTACTGGACGCCTCAGACTGTTCAGCTGCGGCACGCAAGATAGCAGATGTTTCGACATCTGCATTCAAGACAGCGGTGCCGCCCGCCTTAAGGCCGTCAAAAATTGCAGCTTTCTCTCGGGCAATCCCTTGGATGCCGTCTGCAAACGCTTCCAGATGCACGCCCGCAACCGTGGTGATCATCGCCACGTCCGGCTGCGCCTGACAGGCAAGCGGTGAAATCTCTCCGGGATGGTTCATGCCAATTTCAATGACTGCAAATTCAGTCTCTGCAGGCATCCGCGCCAAAGTGAGCGGAACGCCCCAGTGATTGTTATAGCTGGCAACAGCCGCATGTGTACGGCCCTGATCAGACAGCATACGGGCAAGCATTTCTTTGGTGGAGGTTTTTCCAACAGATCCTGTAACGGCGACAACTTTGGCCCCTGTTCGCGCCCGTGCAGCCTTGCCCAAAGCCTCTAACGCATTTTGAACGTCATCAACGATCAAAAGCGGTGCGTTTGTTGCAACCCCTTCGGGAACATGCGTCACAAGCGCCGCGCCTGCACCTTTTTCCAGCGCTTGGGCAACAAAATCATGTCCATCCCGCGCAGCCTTAAGCGCGACAAACAGATCACCAGGAAGGATCGTGCGCGTATCGATAGAGATACCATCAACCTGCCAATCAACCGTGGCCTGTCCGCCCGTTGCGGCGACGGCCTCGTCCGAAGTCCAAAGTGTCATGTCAATTTCCCATCAAGTGCTGCAACCGCGATGCTTGCCTGTTCGGTATCATCAAAGGGAAGGATCTGGTCTCCGATGATTTGCCCGGTTTCATGACCTTTGCCACAGATGATCAAAGCGTCCCCTGGCATCAATTGGTCCACACCCCGCAAAATTGCCTCGGCACGGTCTGCGATGTTTTGCGCATCTGGCGCCCCTGACATAACAGCCGCACGGATCACATCCGGGTCTTCGCTGCGTGGGTTATCATCTGTCACGATGACGACATCAGCCGCTTTTTGCGCAGCTTCGCCCATCAACGAACGCTTGCCCGCATCACGATCACCGCCTGCGCCAACAATTGCGATCAAACGCCCCAGCACATGAGGGCGCAACGCTTTCACGGCGGTGGCAACCGCATCTGGTGTATGCGCATAGTCCACAAAGACCGTCGCGCCATTTTCACGTGTTGCTGCCAGCTCCATACGTCCGCGTACAGTTGTGAGATGCGGCAATGTTTCAAAAACCCGCTCAGGGTCTTCGCCGCTGGCAATCACCAGGCCACAGGCGATGAGCACGTTTTCCGCCTGAAAGCCTCCAATCAGATTTAAGCGCGCCATGAAGGGTCTGTCATGCCAAGTGAACCGCAAATCCTGCCCCGTGGCATCAAAGCGGGCTCCAGTCAGGCTGAGATCTCCAGAGCCGCGCCCAACCGAGAGAACCTCCTGCCCCCGTGCAGCCGCAACCGCGCGCATTTCTGCACCGCGTTCACTGTCCATATTGATCACCGCTACACCTTCATCAGGAAGGACACGGCGAAAAAGTCCCGCTTTGGCCGCAAAATAAGCCTCGAAACTATGATGATAATCCAGATGGTCCTGGGTGAAGTTGGTGAACCCTGCCGCTGCCAGCTGAACCCCATCCAGACGGCGCTGATCAAGCCCATGCGAGGATGCTTCCATCGCGGCATGGGTCACCCCAGCCTGAGCCGCCATCGCCAAGGCGCGATGCAGGGTAATGGGTTCTGGCGTGGTATGGGCCAGTGGGTGCGTCCACGCACCTTCAACACCTGTTGTTCCTAAATTCACCGCTTCATGGCCCAGCTCGGTCCAGATCTGGCGGACAAAACTGGCGACAGAGGTTTTGCCGTTTGTTCCCGTTACAGCGACCATACAAGGAGGCTGTGCGCCAAACCAAAGCGCTGCGGCATATGATAACGCCTGACGCGGATCTTCTGTCACCACAAGCGCGACTTTGCCTGCATCTTCTTCGATCTGCTGGGCGCCTTCAGCGTCTGTCAAAATAGCGACGGCACCTTGTTCGATTGCCGTTTTGACAAAGGCCGCCCCGTGAACCTTGCTACCGGGAAGTGCTGCAAAGAGATATCCATCGCGCACCTCGCGACTATCAACCGCAAGGCCAAAGATCACAGGATCCTCGCCTCCACGCGCCGTCAACCCCAATTGGCTGAGCGCTTGCTGGCGTTCTTCAGTCATATGTCCCCCGTGGCGTTATACTCGCCGGTTAGTTTGAGGTCAGGGTTATAGCAGTCACCTGCTCAGGATCAACTTGTGGACGTACGCCCAACAGCGGGGCAAGCCTACGCACCATTTCTGAGGCAACCGGCACGGCGGTCCAGCCTGCGGTGCGGCGCTCTTCGCCATGCGAGAAAATCGATGGCTCGTCCAACGTGACTATGAGCGCATATTTAGGATCATGGGAGGGGAAGATCGATGCAAAGGTCGCAATGACCTTATCATCATAATAGCCCCCTTGGGGCTTTGGCTTATCGGCAGTGCCCGTTTTACCACCAACCTGATAGCCATCGACTTCGGCAAAAGAGGCTGTTCCTTCAGTTACAACCTTGCGCAACATGCGGCGGCCTGCTTCGGCGGCGCGTTCGGACATGACGCGTTGCCCATATTTGGGCCCATCTTGCTTTAGAATGGTGGGGCTGACATAGCGGCCACCATTGGCAATTGCCGCATAGCCTGCGGCCAAATGCATAGCGGTCGTTGAAATTCCGTGGCCATAAGAAATTGTCATCGCGGAAAGTTCTGACCAGTTGGTGGGTAAAAGCGGCTTACCGCCTTTGGCTTCGACAATTTCAAACGGGGTTGGTGTCAACATACCGAGATCGTCCAGAAATTCCCGCTGGCTTTCCACACCGATCTGCTGCGCCAGACGCGCTGTGCCGATGTTAGAGGATTTCACGATGATCTTTGTGACTGACATTTCATTGCCGTAGTTGCGAAAATCACGGATCGCAAAGCGTCCCCAGCGCAGCGGTCCGCGGGTATCGATCACGGTGTTTTCATTCACCAAGCCCATGTCGACAGCCTGTGCCGCTGTAAAGATTTTGAAGGTTGACCCGAGTTCATAGACCCCCTGAACCGCGCGGTTAAACAGTGGGCTAACCGAAGGGTCAAACCCGCTGGTTGGCGGCGGAGGGCGATCATTTGGATCAAAATCCGGCAAGGACACAACTGAGATAACTTCGCCGGTGTGGACATCCATCAAGATAGAGGTGGCCCCTTTGGCGTTCATCAATTTCATACCGCCATCAAGGATCTGTTCGGCGGCGGCCTGAACTGTCAGATCAAGAGAGAGTTCAAGCGGTGCGTTTCCATTGGCTGGATCCCGCAAATATTCATCAAACTGTTTTTCAATCCCGGCAACGCCAATTACCTCAGCGGCGCTCACGCCTTCTTTGCCAAACCCGGCCCCTCCGAGCACGTGTGAGGCAACGCTGCCATTGGGATAAAGGCGCATTTCACGCGGGCCGAACATCAGGCCGGGATCACCGATGTCATGCACAGCCTGCTTCTGTTCCGGGCTGATTTTCTTCTTGATCCACAGGAATTTGCGCTTCCCTGTGAAATCTTTAATCAGCCGCTCGCGATCCAGATCGGGGAAGATTGTGACCAATTGATCTGCAGCGGCATGCGGGTCCACCATCTGTGGTGGTTGCGCATAAAGAGAATGGGTTTCAAAATTGGTCGCCAGAATGCGGCCTTCGCGATCAACGATATCCGCGCGCTGCATCGCGATACCCGCACCCGCCGTATAAGCAAGGGGTTCATGGGGTTCAGATGTCGCCATCACCCCCATGCGCGCGCCAATCGTCAGGAAAGCGCAGACAAAGAATCCCCCCAATACAAGCAACCGACCTTCGGCTTGTTGGCGGGATTTGGAGGCCATCTCCGCATGGCGTTGCGCCAGGTTCTCCTGCTCGATCGCATCTGGGTTTTGCCCTCTGTCACGCGCGGCAAGGATACGGGCCAAAGGACGCAGCGGTGTGCGGATCATGGTTGCCTCCCGGCATTCAGGTTGGACACGTCCACACCATTGTCGATAATCAAATCGGCCTGCGGGTAAGCAACCTCATCCACGCGGCCAAATTGATCAGGGCGCAGGGGCAAAAGCCCAAGGCGATCATAGTTCAGCTCTGCCAGTTCACGCAGCCGGTCAGGGCGATTGAGATAAGCCCATTCGGCCCGCAGAACATTCAGCCGCGCCCGCGCATGGCCGATATCACGTTGCAGTTTCCGTGTTTCTTTAAGGGCTTGCTGTGTTGCGTAATTCTCTTGATATGCCCAAAACGCTAATCCAAGAACAGACAGAGCTGTTGCGATATAGAGCAGCGTTTTCATGAGCGCATCTCTTTCAGCTGGGGCATTCCAAGCTCTTTGGGCGTGATCGGTCTGGGATCTGCATCCGTTCTACGACCGACACGCAAGCGCGCGGATCTGGATCTGGGGTTTTCTGCCAATTCCTGATCGTCAGGACCAACGGCCTTGCGCGTCACAAGATCAAATTGCGAAGGAACCTCTTCGATCTCAGGGGCATAGCGATTGGCACGGCCCGTTTTATTGGCACGATGCTGAAAGAACCGCTTGACCATACGGTCTTCGATGGAGTGGAACGTCACAACCGCCAACAGACCACCAGGCTTCAGTGCCCGCTCAGCGGCCAAAAGCCCCTCAAACAGCTCTTCGTATTCCGCATTCACAGCGATACGGAGCGCTTGAAAACTGCGCGTCGCAGGATGAGATTGACCCGGTTTGGAGCGGGGCAGACAACCTTCGATAATCTGCGCAAGCCGGAGCGTTGTGGTGATTGGTTCTTCGGTGCGCGCCTTCACAATTGCCTTTGCGATACGGCGGCTTGCGCGTTCTTCTCCGAAAGTGAAAAGAATATCTGCAAGCTGAACCTCATCAAGTGTTGCAACAAGATCTGCGGCTGATGGCCCGGATTGCGACATTCGCATATCCAAAGGGCCTTCTTTCATGAAAGAAAAGCCACGCTCTGCCAGGTCAAGCTGCATCGAGGACACACCAAGATCCAGCACAACACCGTCCAAGTCACTGGCGTATTCATCCATGCGCGAGAACACACCCGCCTGCAGGATCAGACGCTCCCCGTATTCTCCCACCCAAGGAGCGGCGAGTTCAAATGCAAGAGGGTCACGATCCACACCCACCACCTGCGCAGCACCAGCTTCCAGCAAACCGCGTGTATATCCCCCTGCCCCAAATGTGCCATCCAACCAATGACCGGCCACGGGAGAGACCGCCTTTAACAGCGGACGCAAGAGAACTGGAATATGGGGCGCTTCTGCACCAGTTGTGGTCATGACTTAGGCGCCTCCGACGCCATCAAGGAATTCCATCGGGTCAAAGTCATCGGGCAGTTCTTCCATCCACTTCTCGGATTGAGCAAGCTCTTCTTCCTCATAAGTTTCAGGCTTCCAGATCTGGAACGTATCACCCGCGGCAATAAAGAACGCTTCTTTCTCGAGATCGATCTTGCTGCGCAATTTGGCCGGCAACACAAGGCGGCCTGTTTCATCAACGCTGGTCGGAAAGGACTGACCGTGGAACATCCGCTGTAACATTTTACGCTGTACAGATCCACGCGGCAACGCGTCGATCTTATCGTCCACCTCGTTGATGGCATCCATCGTATAGCATTCAAGGAACTTACGGCGCTGATCGCCATAGACAATTACAAGTTCAGGATTGCCACCCGGGTCACAGCTGGGATCAGAGGCTTCAAGCACACGACGAAAGGAGGCCGGAATTGATACCCGCCCCTTGGCATCCACCTTGTGGTGGCTTTCACCTCTGAACCTGCGACCCAAACGACCGCTCCCTCTTCGCGTCCCTCGCGAAATCGACCCCCCGAAAGTAAAAGGGGCGGGTTGATCTGCTGCCACTGATCAACCCGCCTCCAACTTCCCGCTGAGCGGGTGTCCGACTGCGCGCGCCATCTGGGGGGATGTCTGCTCGCTCGCGCGCCGGATCTCTTGGTCGATGAAAGCGAAGGCCTGTATGAAACCTGCTTCTTTATTTTTTGGTCGGGGTCGTTGTAGCGCCCCAGCTCTCCGTCTCATCTGATGTGAAAGGGATACTATGGGAATTGATGGGCTTGCAATAGTTTTCTTGAGATGCAGAGGGGATTTTATGGTCTCCGCCATATCGATTCTGTCGAATAACTACCGGTGATTCAGGAAAACCACCATATATAGAAAAATACACACCTCACAACACCACATAATGGCATTTTGGATTCGATGAGAAATTTCCCATCTTTTCCCGCGATTCTTCGGTATGACGATTCAAAGAATAGAGTGTTCACTCTCTGTTCTTTGAATCTCATAGTTCTTTCCCAAAGCGCCTCGCCTGCAAGTGATTCGTTTTGGGTTTTTCACCAAATTTTCCCTTAAATTCCCACAGCGCCCATGATTTCCCATGAGTTGCGCCAGAAAATCCCAAAACGGCCCACCACAAGGGCGAGCCGTTAAAATTCACAACCTTCAAATCAGATGAAAGGGCAGCCCCAGCCCGTTAGGCCATACCACCCTCAACCAGGCCTCTGGCAATCTGCGCATAGGCCTGCGCCATTGCTCCTTCACCTGCCGCTATGGGAGTTCCGCTGTCACCAGCCAGACGGGTCTCCAGATCGATTGGCAAAGACCCCAACAAAGGAACGCCGAGCTTTTCCGCTTCTGCTGCGACACCACCATGCCCAAAGATGTGATGCTCGCTGCCGCAGCTGGGACAGGTAAAGAAGGACATGTTTTCGATAAGGCCCAAAACCGGGGTTTTAAGGGATTTAAACATATCCAGTGCTTTGCGCGCGTCCAACAGCGCAACATCCTGCGGCGTGCTGACAACAATTGCGCCGCTCAACTCTGATTTTGTGCAAAGCGTCAACTGCACATCCCCAGTTCCGGGGGGCAGATCAACCAGCAGAACGTCAAGCTCTCCCCAATTCACCTGACCAATCATCTGCTGCAAGGCCCCCATCAACATAGGGCCACGCCAGACCACGGCTTTATCTTCTTCGACCATAAAGCCGATCGACATCAATGTGACACCATGGGAATGTAGGGGTTCAATGATCTTGCCGTCGGGGCTCGCCGGACGCCCACTGGCCCCCATCATGCGCGGCTGACTTGGACCGTAGATATCTGCATCCAACAAACCAACCTTCCGGCCTTCTTTTGCCAAAGCAACCGCGAGATTGGAGCTTACCGTGGATTTGCCAACGCCCCCCTTGCCAGAGCCGATCGCCAGAATGCGCTTTACACCGCTTGGCTTCATCGGGGCGGCCTGAGGTTTGGGATGCCCTCCCACCTTGAGCGATGGCGGCGGCTTTGAAGCAGACTCATTATGCGCTGTCAGCGCGACATTGACGCTGGTCACCCCCGGCAGCTGCGCAATGCGTTCTTGTGCAGCGAGTCGTAAAGGTTCCATCTGTCGAGCCACTTCAGGGGTCGGTGCTTCGATGACAAAACTCACACGTCCGTCTTCCACACGCAAAGCGCGGATTAAATCATTGGAAATCAGCGAGCCCTGCCCCGGAAAAGGCAAATCGGCCAATGCTGCGCGAATCTTATCTTGAATATTGTCCACACTGCTCTCCTACGTTTCCGCATGTATATTGCGCAGACCTACAAGACCCAAGGCGCGAGTTTCAATTTGCTGTCACAAATGTCCCATTTTCTGCACATAAATTAAGCAAATCCCTATGCCAACAAGCGACTTAAGAATTTACACGCCTTATCAGCACACCACACCCATGCAAGAGTCGCATAGCGGATTTGCCAAAAGGCCGGATTGTGCGCCTGCAGCAAATGCTTATTCTGATTTACAAGAAATAAACGATTTGAAGCGATGTTAGAAGATAAGACCTGATGGCAAACGTAGCGCATATCTCTGTAGAAGCTCCTAAGCTTGGCCTTCGCAAGCTTTTCGTTGAGCTCCAGAAGCGCTTCAAAACCCATCATGTTTATCGGGCGACCCATAACGCCCTTCGAGAGCTGAGCGATCGTGAATTGGCGGATTTAGGCCTAAACCGATCAATGGTTAAACGCGCTGCACTTGAAGCAGCTTATGGAAGAAATATTTGAGACAGAGCAGGTTCCACCTCCTCCCTTTAGGAACCTGATCTTAAGCGGCAGCATCCTCCTCCTCCCTGATGCTGTCGCACCTAATACGGCCACATGGCCAGACATACACCGGGGCTTCCTCCTCCCTATGCCTTGGTGTCAATAAGAACGGTGGCGCTCTCCTCCTCCCTAGCGCCGCCGTTTTTTTATTCAGTGCTTTCCTGCACACACACAAACCTGCTTCCATAATAAAAAACGAGAGCGGCTAAGCGCTCCCGTTCATAGATCCCTGATTATATTCCCCTTTAAAAGGGCACATCATCGCTGGCTGACCCATCCGATTTTACGAACCGTGCCACGACCTTTTTTAGGCCTGCCTTCTCAAAATCCACTTCCAGCTTATCGCCTTCGATTCCGACAATCGCGCCGTATCCGAATTTCTGGTGGAACACGCGCTCTCCCAATGTGTAGACCGAAACAGCCTGCATATCGATGATGCTACTCTTGCTCTCTTTCGGCTGGCCCATGCCGCGTTGGCCTGCGCGGGCCTGCATACGCTTCCATCCTGGAGAATTGTAACCGTCCGCCTGTGCAACCCGATCATCAATGGTGGACCGGACAGGCGCAGCGGCTGCACCATATCCACCGCCATACAAACCCGGCGGCGTCAAGACTTCCACGTGTTCTTCTGGCAGCTCATCCACGAAGCGTGATGGCAATTGCGACTGCCATTGCCCAAAGACGCGGCGATTGCCCGCAAAGGAAATTGTACAGATACGTTCCGCCCGCGTGATCCCCACATAAGCGAGGCGGCGCTCCTCTTCCAAACCTTTGAGGCCACTTTCGTCCATTGACCGCTGTGAGGGGAACAGACCGTCCTCCCACCCCGGTAAAAACACAGCAGGAAATTCCAATCCCTTAGCCGCGTGAAGCGTCATAATCGACACTTTCTGTTCGCTGTCTTGCTTGTCGTTGTCCATGACAAGGCTAACATGTTCCAAAAACCCTTGCAGGTTTTCGAAATTCTCCAACGCCTTCACCAATTCCTTGAGGTTTTCAAGGCGGCCCGGCGCTTCGGGGGTTTTATCATTCTGCCACATGGTCGTGTAGCCGCTCTCATCAAGCACCAGTTCGGCAAGCTCCATATGAGAGACATCTTCATCGCCCACCAAGCGCCCCCAACGCTGCAGGTTTTCCACAAGCAAGCGCAGCTGGCCACCGCCCTTGCCCTTAATGCGACCTTCTTCAACGGCAAGACGTGCCCCCTCCACCAAGGGAACGCCACGTTCGCGGGCAAGCGCCTGAATGGTTTGCTGCGCCTTGTCTCCAAGTCCACGTTTGGGAGTGTTCACAATACGTTCAAAAGCCAGATCATCATCCGGGCTTACGACCATACGGAAGTAGGCCATCGCATCACGGATTTCCAAACGCTCGTAAAAGCGCGGCCCGCCAATCACGCGATAGGGCAAGCCAATAGTCAAAAAGCGGTCTTCGAATGCGCGCATCTGGTGGGAGGCCCGCACAAGGATTGCCATATCGTTTAGATTGACTGGCTCCAGATGACGCGTGCCACGCTGCAATGCCTCGATCTCTTCCCCCGTCCAGCGGGCTTCTTCGTCGCCATCCCAATGACCAATCAGGCGCACCTTTTCACCACCTTCAGATGCCGTCCAAAGCTCTTTACCCAAACGATCGGAATTGCCACGGATCACATTAGACGCCGCTGCCAGAATATGTTCGGTTGAGCGATAATTCTGTTCCAGACGGACGACCATTGCGCCGGGGAAATCCGCTTCAAACCGCAGGATATTTCCAACTTCGGCCCCACGCCATCCATAGATCGATTGGTCATCATCGCCCACGCAGCAGATATTTTGATGGCCGCCCGCCAAGAGGCGTAGCCAGAGGTATTGAGCGACGTTGGTATCTTGGTATTCGTCCACCATGATATAGCGGAACCAGCGTTGATATTGCTGCAAGATATCTGCATGTGTTTTGAAGATCGTTACCATATGCAGCAGCAGATCGCCAAAGTCGACCGCGTTCAGTTCTAGCAGGCGTTGCTGATACATCGTATAAAATTCAATGCCGCGATTGTTATAAGCTGCGGCCTCACCGGCGGACAAACGATCAGGTGTCAGGGCGCGGTTTTTCCAATCATCGATGATCCCAGCCAGCATACGCGCGGGCCAGCGCTTGTCGTCAATACCTTCTGCCTTGATCAATTGCTTCAAAAGGCGAATCTGATCATCTGTATCCAGAATTGTAAAATTCGATTTGAGACCAACAAGTTCAGCATGACGGCGCAGCAGTTTTACGCAGACCGAATGGAAGGTGCCAAGCCACGGCATGCCTTCAATAGAATGCCCCAGCAATCCACCGACGCGTTCTTTCATTTCGCGCGCTGCTTTATTCGTAAACGTCACTGCCAGCACTTCATTTGAACGTGCGCGTCCCGTGGTCAAAAGATGCGCAATACGCGCTGTAAGCGCTTTCGTCTTGCCTGTGCCGGCGCCTGCCAGCATCAGGACAGGCCCATCCAGACATTCAACGGCCTCCCGCTGTGCCGGATTCAATCCGTCCAAATAGGGCATTGGGCGTGCAGCCATTGCACGCGAAGACAGGGAAGCGCCTTCAAAGGCATCAAATTCATCGGTCATGCTCATGGGTATAGGTTACGAGAGTTTACGCGCAAGGGAAAGAGTTTGTTCACCCTTTGTATTGCAAAGAAAGCTCTAAGAACGGGCAGAGACAGCCCCGCGTTATCGATATTGAAAACTTGCCAAACGTCTCTTTCTTCTGGATCACTAGTATTATGGATTTACATTCAGCCTATCCCGCAATTTCAGATCTCAGAGCGCGCGCACGCCGCCGCATTCCCAAATTTGTCTGGGAGTATCTGGACAGCGCCACCGGCAACGAAGCCACAAAAGCACGCAATCGCACCGCGCTGGATCGCATCGGGTTCTCGCCCTCGATTTTGCATGGCCCTTTGACCTTTAACCTGCAAAAAGAATTTCTTGGGCAAACTTATCCGTTACCTATTGGCATCGCACCTGTTGGCATGTCCGGTCTGATCTGGCCAGGTGCCGAGCAAAGCCTCGCCCAGTTTGCAGCCCAAGAAAACCTGCCCTATTGTCTTTCAACTGTCGCAGCGCAATCCCCCGAGGATTTGGCACCCGATATTGGTGAACAGGCGTGGTTTCAGCTCTATCCGCCGAAAGACCCCGACATTCGAAAAGACCTGCTCGCCCGCGCGCGCATGGCAGGGTTTAAGACGCTTGTGCTTACCGTCGATGTGCCTGTCGCCTCGCGCCGGGAACGTCAGCTGCGCTCTGGACTGACGCAACCGCCCCGATTGACCCCGCGCCTTTTGACGCAAATCGCCCAGCGCCCAGTCTGGGCCCTTGGCATGGCGCGTATTGGACTGCCAAAGATGCGCACACTTGCAAAATACACTGAAGGCCCGATGACCGCACGATCCTCCACTGCACATATCGGGTATCTGCTGCGCACCTCTCCCGATTGGGACTATGTCAAATGGCTGCGTGATCATTGGCGCGGCCCCCTTGTGGTGAAAGGCGTATCACGCGGCAAGGATGCGCAACGTCTGGAACACCTGGGTGTTGACGCACTTTGGGTGTCAAATCATGCAGGACGGCAGTTTGATGCAGGGCCCGCAACTATAGATGCCCTCCCTGAAGTCCGCGCTGCCTGTGATTTGCCACTCATCTTTGACAGCGGAGTTGAAGGTGGTCTCGACATTTTGCGGGCGCTGTCACGCGGCGCAGACTTTATTATGTTGGGACGTGCCTTTCATTATGCCCTCGCCGCACTAGGGCACGCAGGGCCAGCGCATCTCATCGACATCTTAAAACAGGATCTCTGCGCAAATATGGGGCAATTGGGGGTGGAAAACCTTACAGACACAGCGTTATTGAAACCGATCATGCTCGACACTTGAATGACGCCACTTCAAAACTGCTCCAGACGCTGTGTAGATCCCACAATAGAGGCGAGCAAGCCGTGCGTCATTCTACCCTATAGGTAAAGGACCATCTGAACACTTCAAAGTGATTCGGGGCCACGTTTCCGATACTTGCGCCGCAGTGCAGCAATAGTTGCAAAATCTTTCGCAGCGATCTCGCAACAATGTTTCGATACACTTCTCCCAATTTTGGTACAAATCCCTTTTTTCTAGACTGATACCGTTATCAGCCCCCTATTGATCACAATTTCATCTGTACCCTGAGCACCCTTGTCCCTAACACTTCCGCCCAAACTATTTGAACCGGGGGAAGAAATGACCGATTTCAAAAAGATCCTAATCGCAAATCGCGGTGAGATCGCCATTCGCATCATGCGGGCAGCTAACGAGATGGGTAAAACCACGGTGGCAGTCTACGCGGAAGAGGACAAGCTGGGCTTGCATCGCTTCAAAGCGGATGAAGCATATCGTATCGGCGAAGGCCTTGGACCCGTTGCCGCCTATCTTTCAATCGATGAAATTATTCGCGTCGCCAAAGAATGCGGTGCGGATGCCATTCATCCCGGTTATGGCCTGCTTTCTGAAAACCCCGACTTTGTGGATGCCTGCGCCCGCAATGGTATCACGTTCATCGGTCCCAAAGCGGAAACGATGCGCGCCTTGGGCGACAAGGCTTCTGCCCGTAAAGTTGCGGTTGCGGCTGGCGTGCCGGTTATCCCGGCCACCGAGGTTCTGGGCGACGACATGGACGCCATTCGCACCGAAGCCAAAGAGATTGGCTATCCTTTGATGCTCAAAGCATCTTGGGGTGGTGGCGGACGTGGTATGCGCCCCATTCACGGCGAAGACGAGCTGGAAGAAAAGGTTCTTGAAGGACGCCGTGAAGCTGAAGCCGCGTTTGGCAATGGCGAAGGGTATCTGGAAAAGATGATCACCCGCGCGCGTCACGTTGAGGTTCAGATCCTTGGCGACAAAAACGGTGAAATCTATCACCTGTTTGAACGCGATTGTTCTGTTCAGCGCCGGAACCAAAAAGTTGTCGAACGTGCACCAGCACCTTATTTGACCGAAGAACAACGCGCAGAAATCTGTGATCTGGGCCGCAAAATCTGTGCTCATGTGAACTATGAATGCGCGGGCACCGTTGAATTCCTGATGGATATGAACACCGAAAAGTTCTATTTCATCGAGGTGAACCCACGCGTGCAGGTGGAACATACCGTCACCGAAGAAGTAACCGGCATTGATATTGTGCAGGCGCAAATCCTGATCGCCGAAGGCAAATCCATTGCTGAAGCGACTGGAAAGGCCTCTCAGGACGATATTTTCCTGAATGGTCATGCCCTTCAGACCCGCGTGACCACAGAAGACCCGCTAAACAACTTCATCCCTGATTATGGTCGTATCACAGCCTATCGCGCCGCAACCGGCATGGGTATTCGTCTGGATGGCGGCACAGCCTATGCAGGTGGTGTGATCACGCGCTACTATGACAGCTTGCTGACCAAGGTAACCGCCAAAGCGCAAACCCCTGAAAAAGCCATCGCCCGTATGGACCGCGCGCTGCGCGAATTCCGGGTGCGCGGTGTTAGCACCAACATTGCTTTTGTTGAAAACCTGCTTAAGCATCCAACTTTCTTGTCGAATGAATACACCACCAAATTCATCGACGAGACGCCTGAGCTGTTCAATTTCAAATCGCGTCGCGACCGTGGCACCAAGGTTTTGAACTATATCGCGGACATCACGGTCAACGGGCATCCCGAAACCGAAGGCCGCGCAAAACTTGGCGCGGACATCAAAGCACCGCGTGCACCCAAACTGGACGCAGGCAACACGCCTTATGGCACACGCAATCTGCTGGAGCAGAAAGGTGCGCAGGCTGTAGCGGATTGGATGAAAGCCCAGCGCCAGCTGCTGCTTACCGATACAACCATGCGTGATGGCCACCAGTCTTTGCTGGCGACCCGCATGCGTTCGATCGACATGATCAAAGTGGCACCTGCATATGCACAGAACCTCAGCCAGCTGTTCTCGGTTGAATGTTGGGGCGGTGCCACCTTCGATGTGGCGTACCGGTTCTTGCAAGAATGCCCCTGGCAGCGCTTGCGCAACCTGCGCGAAGCCATGCCAAATGTTATGACACAGATGCTGCTGCGCGCGTCTAACGGTGTCGGGTATACCAACTACCCTGACAATGTAGTTCAAGCCTTTGTGGCACAAGCGGCGAAAACCGGCGTGGATGTGTTCCGTGTGTTTGACAGCCTCAACTGGGTTGAAAACATGCGCGTAGCCATGGACGCAGTGGTTGAAAGCGGTAAAGTCTGCGAAGGCACCATCTGCTACACTGGCGATTTACTTGATCCTGAGCGATCCAAATACGACCTGAAGTATTATGTGGGCATGGCCAAAGAACTGGAAGCCGCTGGCGCCCATGTTCTGGGTCTCAAAGATATGGCTGGCCTGCTGAAACCAGCTTCGGCACGTATTCTTGTGAAGGCGCTGAAAGAAGAAACCGGCCTGCCTATTCATTTCCACACACATGACACCTCTGGCATTGCGGGGGCGACCATTCTTGCAGCGGCAGATGCAGGGGTAGATGCAGTGGATGCGGCAATGGACGCATTTTCTGGCGGCACATCGCAGCCTTGCCTTGGCTCCATCGTGGAAGGCTTGCGCAATACTGATCGCGACACGGGTCTGGACATTGGCAAGATTCGCGAAATCTCGGGCTATTGGGAGCAAGTGCGTGCGCAGTATGCAGCCTTTGAAAGCGGCCTTGCCGCGCCAGCATCGGAAGTTTACCTGCACGAAATGCCAGGTGGCCAGTTCACCAATCTGAAAGCACAGGCACGCAGCCTTGGTCTGGAAGAAAAATGGTCAGACGTTGCGCAGACTTATGCGGATGTGAACCAGATGTTTGGTGACATCGTCAAAGTGACCCCTTCCTCCAAAGTTGTGGGTGACATGGCTCTGATGATGGTATCACAAGGCTTGAGCCGTGAAGAGGTTGAAGACGCCGACACGGATGTAGCCTTCCCGGATTCGGTTGTTGATATGATGCGTGGCAACTTGGGCCAGCCTCCCGGAGGTTTTCCAGATGCGCTGGTGAAAAAGGTGCTAAAAGGCGAAGCCCCAAACACGGAGCGTCCTGGCGCCCATTTGGAAGCTGTCGATCTAGAACAGGTCCGCGCTGAACTGTCCAAGGAGCTGGAAGGCTTTAAGGTCGATGATGAAGACCTGAACGGGTATCTGATGTATCCAAAGGTATTCCTTGATTACATGGGACGTCACCGCCAATATGGCCCAGTGCGGACCCTGCCGACCAAAACGTTCTTCTATGGCATGCAGCCCGGTGAACAGATTGCCGCGGAAATCGATCCCGGTAAGAAACTGGAAATCCGCTTGCAGGCAGTCGGTGAGACCAATGAAGATGGCGACGTCAAAGTCTTCTTTGAACTTAACGGTCAGCCCCGCGTTATTCGTGTGGCCAACCGCAAGGTTAAAGCGACAACTGCGAAACGTCCCAAGGCTGAAGTTGGCAATGCAAACCACATCGGCGCACCAATGCCGGGTGTCGTGGCAACCGTGGCTGTAACCGCTGGACAGCATGTGAAAGAAGGCGATCTTCTTCTCACGATTGAAGCCATGAAAATGGAAACGGGGATCCATGCAGAGCGAGACGCGACTGTGAAAGCAGTACATGTCAGCGCGGGCGGCCAGATCGATGCCAAGGATCTTTTGATCGAGCTTGAGTGATCAACACACGTCCCCAATAAAACAAAGGCCGTGCAGAATGCTGCGCGGCCTTTTCTGTTTGACATTTGTTCACTACAGTTTGCGAAACCTAGTAGCGCAGGATCTACCACATGCTTTCTATCACCTCGTTTTACGCCGGATTGACCGCTCTATTGTTTGTTGTGCTTTCAATCAAAGTCATCAAACTGCGTGGTCGTGCCAAGGTCTATATGGGCAACGGCCAGCCCGGCGAGCACGAGCCCCTTGAACGCAGCGTACGTGTCCAAGGCAATTGCGCTGAATATGCCCCTTTGGGGCTCATTCTTCTGGCCCTGGTCGAACTGCAACCCACCCCCGGTTTTGTTGTTCACATACTTGGCGCACTGCTGTTTCTAGGTCGTATCGCACATGCCGTAGGAATGGGCAGTACGCCCCAGATTGCTCAACTGCGCGTTGGGGGGATGGTGATGACATTTTTGATGATATCGCTATGTGGTCTTGGGTTAATTGCGCATGCGGTGTTGTGAGCATTCAACACAAGCGGCCAGTGCGACCTAGCAAACCGCAGAGAGCATTTATCTGAAACACCAAGATAAAGTCAGCAGAAACAATCAACATCTTACGAAAAGAAAATCACATCTTTTCTGTATTTCGGGCTTGCGGGTGTCACCTGCTTCGCCTAAAAGCGCTCTCACTGAATGGTAGCGCGGGCGTAGCTCAGGGGTAGAGCATAACCTTGCCAAGGTTAGGGTCGGGCGTTCGAATCGCCTCGCCCGCTCCATTTGGAAACAACAAGCCGTCCTTAGGGGCGGCTTTTGTGTTTATAAGGGTAAGCGTCAAGCCTTGATTGGAATCGCAAGGCTCTGTAGGAACAGAGGGCGAACAGGAAAGACCCCAAATGGCGAGGCAGGATGCTCACTTCGGTTGAACTTTGTGCAGGCGCTGGCGGTCAGGCATTAGGTCTGGAACGTGCGGGGTTTGAACACACCGCCCTTGTCGATATCGATAAGCATTGCTGTGCCACCCTGCGCCACAATCGCCCGAATTGGAACGTTCTGGAAGAAGACGTTCGCGATTTCAAAGAGGTTGCGGAGAGCTATAAAGGGGTTGATCTCCTTGCAGGCGGCCTCCCCTGCCCGCCCTTTTCGGTGGCAGGCAAACAGCTGGGCGAAAAAGACGAGCGCAATCTGTTTGATGATGCACTGCAAATCGTGGATGCAACACGCCCTCGCGCTGTCATGATCGAAAACGTGCGCGGATTTCTGGATGCGGTTTTTCTGGACTATCGCGAAAAGCTGAAAAAGCAGCTGTCAAAGCTTGGATATGAAACGGACTGGCGGCTGCTCAACGCGTCTGATTTTGGGGTGCCTCAACTGCGCCCACGGGTTGTTATCATCGCATTGCGCAAAGAATTCACCGGGCAATTTGCTTGGCCTGATCCGCTGCCTCATAATCCACAGACTGTTGGTGAAACGCTTATTGATCTGATGAAAGAGCGCGGATGGAAAGGTGCAGAAGCCTGGAAGGAACAAGCCAGCGAAATCGCTCCGACGATCGTAGGGGGATCCAAGAAACACGGTGGGCCTGACCTTGGGCCAACACGGGCACGTCGCGCTTGGGCCGCGCTTGGCGTTGAAGGGCGCACGATTGCCTATGAAGCCCCTGATCCTTTTCACGAAGGCATGCCGCGCCTGACCGTGCCCATGGTCGCACGCATTCAAGGCTTTCCGGATGAGTGGCATTTTACCGGTGCCAAAACCAATGCTTATCGGCAGGTTGGAAATGCATTTCCGCCCCCCGTGGCTGCAGCTGTCGCGCGACAATTGCGCGCAGCAATTGCCAAACCCAACCTGCATGCCGTGACCGCGTGAAGCAAAATATTCCCTTTAGTCTGATTGCCCCTGGCCACGTGGATTTTGATCTTCTGGCGCAAATTGGTTCGGATTTAACAGCGCGCGCCGGTGGCACAATAGGGCTGGAAGACACCTTCCCCGTGATGCTGCGCCAGTGCATTGATGATGTCATCATGACTCCCAAAACCGGTCGCCGCAGCTACGAAGAATTGGAAAAAACCGAAAAGACCTATATTGGCACGCGGGTTGAAATCGAGCTGATCGCGCTATTAGGCCTGCCAAGAGCAGGTCATCTGGACACCCAAGTCTGCGGCGTGGACGTTGATATCAAAAACACAATGGGCAGCAATTGGATGATCCCAACCGAAGCCGTGGATAAACCCTGCATCCTTGTGGCCGCAGATGAAGCGCGGGCACGCTGCTATCTTGGTATCGTCGTTGCCCGCCCCGACTATTTAAGCGCGGGGCAGAACAAGGATGCAAAACGTTCGATTTCTGCCGAAGGGTTTGCCCATATTCACTGGTTGCTTTGCGATCACCCCTATCCTGCAAATTTTTGGCGCACACAGCCGGAGATCACTGTTACAAAGATTTTCTCGGGAAAATCGGGCAATGCGCGTATGGCAGAGCTGTTCCGCTGCGTGCAAGGACAGATCATCGAGCGGGATGTGGTCGAGGCCGTCGCGCAACAGAAAGACTTTATGCGACGCATTCGTTCTGACAAAGGCAGAGGCACCCGCGATATTCTGGAGCGCGAAGGCATTGTGCTGCTATCCGGGCAATATGACGGCCAACTTATCCGCGCTCTGAATTTACCGCCCTGCCCCCAAAGCGCCTTTATTTCTTTTGCGCCAAACACACCGCAGCTGATACGGCTTGCACGGCAGGCTGGCTTTCCTGATCTGCCAGACCTTATGCAAGCCACATCAATGATTTAAATCGAAAAATAACTTTGCGATCCTGGTATTTTTCTATTGCAGGCCTTTCAGGCTTGGCCTAAAAGCGCCCTCACCGAATGGTAGCGCGGGCGTAGCTCAGGGGTAGAGCATAACCTTGCCAAGGTTAGGGTCGGGCGTTCGAATCGCCTCGCCCGCTCCATTTGGTAAACCTTGAAGGCTGAAAAACTCTCTAAAAATTCATCTTCGTTCGACATCACTTTAATGATATGTCGTGACTTGGTGCGCCGTTCAAACCCGGACCTACTGGCTTTCATTGCTGAAAGATCCATCTTACATATTGCGCGCCCCTGATGAGATAAATTTTACAGAATTACAGCTAGCGCACCGCACTTTTTGCTTGCAGGCGTGAAGACCTTCGCCTAAAAGCGCCCTCACCGAATGGTAGCGCGGGCGTAGCTCAGGGGTAGAGCATAACCTTGCCAAGGTTAGGGTCGGGCGTTCGAATCGCCTCGCCCGCTCCATTTGGAAACAACAAGCCGTTCTTAGGGGCGGCTTTTGTGTCTCTGGGCAAATGCACTAAGATCCAGACGGACCCTATTGCAATTTGCGCCTCTCAAAGCCCCTTGCGACCTCTCTTCAAAGCTTGCACGCTCCTGATAAACAAATGAAGGAGTTTCTGATGGCCCCTGTGGTTTACCCTACCACCAACCTGACAGCGACAGAGCAACTGGTTTTTGAACGTGGTGAAGGAATCTATATCTTTGACAACAAGGGAAAACGCTACATCGAAGGGCTCGCCGGGCTTTGGTGTACGTCGCTAGGATATAGCAATCAGGAGGTGATTGATGCAATTACAGAGCAGTTAAACACCCTTCCCTTTTCCCATACCTTTGGCGGTAAAACACATCAGCCGATCATGGATCTGGCCGAAAAAATACGTGAGATCGTACCAGTGGAAGATGCCTATGTGTTTTTCGGGAACTCAGGCTCTGATGCAAATGACAGTCATTACAAAATGCTGCGCTATTATTTCAACGCCATCGGGAAACCTGAAAAACGCAAGATCATCACGCGCGAACGAGGCTATCACGGCGTCACAGTGGCGGCAGGGTCTTTAACCTCTCTGCCTGCAAATCTGGCCCATTTTGATGCCCCGCTTGAGGCGTTGAGTATTCTTCGCACAGCTTCTCCGCATTACTATACAGGGCGTCGGGGAAACGAGACTGAGGAACAGTTTGTCGATCGCATATTGGAAGAATTAGAGACGCAAATTCAGCAGGAAGGCCCTGAAACAATCGCTGCGATGATCATCGAACCGATTACAGGGGCGTCAGGTGTTATTGTTCCACCAAATGGCTATTACGAAAAGCTGCAAGCAATCCTGCGCAAACATGACATCCTGATCTGGGCAGATGAGGTGATTTGTGGCTTTGGACGGACCGGCAATGATTTCGGCTGCACCACGATGGGTATTCAGCCAGATCTGATGACATTCGCCAAACAGTTGAGCTCTGCTTACTTTCCAATTTCGGCAGCAGTCATTCCCGGCTGGATGTATGAAGCGATGATAGAGCCTTCAAACCAGGTGGGCGTATTTGGCCACGGGTTCACCTATTCTGGCCACCCTGCAGCCTGTGCTGCAGCTTTGAAGACGCTCGAAATCTATGAACGTGACAATATGTTTGCTCATGCTGCAGAGGTTGGTGCACACCTGCAGCAAAGGCTGCGTGAGACCTTTGAAAGTCATCCACTGGTCGGGGAAGTGCGCGGGCGCGGTTTGATTGCCGCTCTTGAACTTGTGTCGAACAAAACCACAGGTGCAAGCTTTGACAAAGGCATTGCAGGCGCAACCGCGCAGCGTGCATGTGAAAAGCATGGCGTTATCTTGCGCGCCGTCGCTGGGAATGCGCTCGCCTTTTGTCCGCCACTGATCATAACAACCAAGCAGGTGGACGATATGGTTGCAGCGGTCTCTGTCGCCCTAGACGAAACCTATGGCATCTTAAGAGAACAAAATCTGATTCATATTGGCTAAAATCACAAACACGCGAGAGCGGGTATTGGTATTGTTTTTTGCTACTTCACGTTTTCATCAGTAAAAAATTATCCTCTTGCGCCTAAAATATGATCCGTAACGAGTGCGATGTTCGAACTAACCAGCCGAGCGCCTGGGTTGTCCAGTGTGCTCGGTTTGGCGATATGTTCGCACCCGATGTTCGCTCTGGATCATACGAATGAGGAACTCTGCGACGAAGGGTTGAGCCACCCCCTGCAAAACGCCTATAAGCGCAGCGCAGGACAGGAAGGATCTGAGGCCCATGCGAACAGCGAC
The DNA here is from genome assembly GCF_900102795.1 of Epibacterium ulvae. Lineage (GTDB taxonomy): Bacteria > Pseudomonadota > Alphaproteobacteria > Rhodobacterales > Rhodobacteraceae > Epibacterium > Epibacterium ulvae. The sequence continues at coordinate 188,224 of NZ_FMWG01000005.1, forward strand.
CATCACACGTGCGACAGCTGAGACAGATATCACCGTCGAAATTAATCTCGATGGCAGCGGCACATATGACATAAAGACCGGTGTCGGTTTTTTTGATCACATGTTGGATCAACTGGCACGCCACTCTCTGATTGATATGAAAATCCGTGCAAAAGGCGATTATCACATTGATGATCACCACACCGTCGAAGACACTGGCATCGCCCTTGGTCAGGCACTTGCGCAGGCTCTGGGTGACAAAAAAGGCATCAATCGTTACGGCGAATGCCACCTGCCCATGGATGATGCACAGGTGCGCTGTGCACTGGATCTGTCTGCCCGTCCGTTTCTTGTCTGGTCACTGGATCTGCCCACACAAAAAATCGGCACTTTTGATACTGAACTGGTGCGTGAGTTCTTTCAGGCCTTTGCAACACATGGCGGCATTACCCTGCACATCGATCAGCTGCACGGATTTAACAGCCATCACATTGTTGAAGCCGCATTCAAAGCCGTCGCGCGCGCGCTGCGCGTGGCTGTAGAAACAGACCCACGCAAAGCCGATGCGATCCCATCTACCAAAGGTGCACTGTAATGCTGACCGCCATCATTGACTACGAAAGCGGCAATCTGCACTCCGCTGAAAAAGCCTTCCAAAGGATGGCGCGTGAAGTTGATGCAGGTGAGGTTGTGGTCACATCTGATGCAGATGTGGTGGCCAAGGCAGATAGGCTGGTCTTGCCCGGCGACGGGGCCTTTCCGGCCTGTGCTGCGGAGTTGCGCGGCCACAAGGGTATTTATGACGCGCTGGTCGAAGCTGTCGAAGTCAAAGGGCGCCCTTTTCTTGGCATTTGCGTTGGTATGCAACTGATGGCCAGTAAAGGCCTAGAATACACTGAAACCGCAGGGTTGGATTGGATCGAAGGGGATGTGGTCAAGATCGCGCCTAAAGATCCCAGCCTCAAGGTGCCGCATATGGGCTGGAATGATCTTGTGATCACCTCAGATCACCCAGTCTTTGACGGCGTTACATCAGGCGATCACTGCTACTTCGTGCATTCTTACCATTTTCGAGTTGCAAAACCGGACGAACGGCTTGCCCATGTGGATTATGCAGGTGATGTCACTGCAATCATCGGTCGCGATACGATGCTGGGCATGCAATTCCACCCGGAAAAAAGTCAGGACGTTGGCCTGCGCATGCTGGGCAACTTCCTAAAATGGGCCCCTTGATCAGACAAAGCCAATATACATCAGGCCTTGCGTTTAGGCCTGATATCCGTGCTGAACTCCGCGCAGTTTGACAGGCGATACCCTAAAAATTTTCGAAACGCACGGGCAAACGGCTCTGGGAAACCATAGGCAAAGCGACCAGAAACTGCTTCTACGCGGGCACCTGTTTCTAAATCTTGTTGTGCAAAACCCAATGGCTATCGCCTGAGATAGCCCATTGGAGTTTCACCAACTGTCGACATAAAAGCCTCGCCCAACGGGTTGACCACAGATTGCGCGCCAAATTCCTGTGTCACAACTTCGGCCTGCATCAGATTGAGCAAAGCCTCCTCATCTGAGCCTGAAGAGATATCGTAGGAAATGCGGTAAGGAAACGCTCTTCACCGCGGAATTGTGAAGGATTTTCAGAACCAGCTTCTGGACAGATCGTTGACAATCCGGCACATCCAACAAACTGCGTTTGTGCCGGAATTTCAACTTGTTTGTACGCTTAGAAAAATTTGATCATGTCGAAGGCCAGCACCGCTATTGCAGTCTGGGCCTCAGCCAGACCCTGTTTGGGGAATGGTGTGTCGAACGCAGCAACGGCCCCTTAGGTGAAACCGGGGGCAGTATCAGACGATGGTATTTCACATCATATGGCGAAGCCTTGATGTTGTTGGAAAACAGTCGCGATCGACAATTGCGGCGTGGCTTTGTCCCCATTCCTGTACAACTTGGCCTGTTCTAATCCCACGTAGACCACCAAAACCGTTGTATTAGATCGCCAAGCGGTGCAAAAGGCCAACGACAGTTTCACGACAGGACCAAGACGATGATCCTCTACCCAGCGATTGACCTAAAAGATGGACAGGCCGTGCGCCTTTTGCACGGCGATATGGACAAAACAACTGTCTTTAATGACAATCCTGCCGCGCAAGCGCTGGAGTTTGTTGAGGCCGGATGTGACTGGTTGCATCTTGTCGATCTCAACGGTGCCTTTGCCGGAGAGCCGGTCAATGCAGCGCCAGTCGAAGAAATCCTTGCCCAGTGTAAAGTCCCTGCCCAACTGGGGGGCGGCATCCGCGATATGAGCACAATCGAACGTTGGCTGGACAAAGGCCTCGCACGTGTCATTCTGGGCACTGTAGCGGTTGAAAATCCTGATCTCGTTAAAGACGCCGCACGCAACTTTCCCGGCAAAGTTGCTGTAGGGATTGATGCCCGCAACGGTAAAGTCGCCACCAAAGGCTGGGCAGAAGAAACAGATGTCTTGGTCACAGACCTCGCCAAATCCTTCGAAGATGCAGGTGTCGCAGCGATTATCTATACCGATATTTTGCGCGATGGGGCTATGAAAGGGCCAAATGTGCAAGCAACGGCAGATCTCGCCCGTGCGGTCTCTATTCCGGTGATCGCCTCTGGTGGCGTCTCGTCGCTGGCAGATTTGGAAGCGCTCAAATCCTGTGGAGCTCCTTTGAATGGTGCGATCTCAGGGCGGGCACTTTATGATGGCGCGATTGATCTGAAAGAGGCCCTTGAAGTTCTGAAAACCTAAAATAGGTTCCAAAGTCCTCAGTGGCTGTTGCAAACTGGGGTGTGCCAAACACTGAATAAAGTAGTCGCCTTTTGCGTCCTTACGGTCATTTGATCAAAAGGCGACTGTAAAAGAAGTTGTATGCTATATAACTTTAATAGTCCCATTTTTGATATTCTGCATCGCGAGATTTCATCATCTCGTAGAGCCAGACCATGCGATCAAGATACCAACTCTTCCCTAAATAGGCCAAAGCTACACCTAAGACGGCGCCCCAGATAGAATAATAAATGATGGCCCAAGTCGCTATCATCACCCCAGTAAACGAGATGGTGTTCAGGATCTTATATAGGGGAGTATCATGGATAACTGGGATTTCGACGATATCCCGGTTGAGGTAAACTCGTTCCCCCAAGACAGCCTTGGATGCCCAGTTTTTTGTTGATTTTGGCCGGTTAAATACGATCGGATTCAAAAACACCCACAGCAAGGCTGCGCCTGCCGGGATCAAACACCACCAACCGATCCAAAGACGGCTCCAGAACGCAAAGACAATGAGCGGCAGCACAGAATACCGCGTCCACACACTCCACGGGTTCGCGTGTTTCATCCAATTGTCGTCTGTTAAATTAAATACGCGGGCGATACGTCGTTCTAATGTCATAGATGCAAGCCAATCATTTATCGGCTTTCAGATAAGTTTAGCTTTGACGTAAAACAAGGCTGAGCCAGAACTGGAATCGACCAACGGCCTCTTGTGGCCTGTCGATCACATGCCGTTAAGTTCTTAGGCGCACACAACATTAGCCCATCTAAAGTGAAGCGCACCTAAGAACTGGACTGGCTCTGTTCCAAAGCGAGACATCTTAATTGTTGCGTTCAAAATGTCGGCTTGCATCTTATAGCAAAGATAGCCTGTTAGGGGGGCCTGCAGTTCGGGCCACACCCCATATTTTCTATCGGCCGTCTTACTCAGCAGCAGCAGCTGTCAGCTTGCCCAATGCGCCTGTCATTTTAGCGACAAATGGTGCATCTGCAGCGATATCCAGACCGCTGAACATCTCAGCTGGATCTTCATAGGTCAACCAAACCTGCCCATCGTCATCTTTGTAAGCGAGCACTTTCAAAGGCAGAAACAGGCCTGCACGTAGGTCAGATTGCATCGCGGGTGTGCCCAGCTTGGGGTTTCCAAACACCAAAAGCTGTGAATCGTTGAGCTCTAGATCAACCTTTGCCGCTCCACCTGCGTGATCTACGCGCGCAAAAACGGTTGCGCCAGCTTTAGCCAAAGCCGCTTCAAGGGCATCAAGCGAGGCTGAAACAGATTTCTGGCTGGGAACTTTGATCAGTTCGGCGGCGGCGGGGATTGCACTGGTCAAGGCAATAACTCCTGCTAATAGTAGTGACTTCATTTTAACTCCTCTAAAATAAGAATTCTGTGGTCAATTCACATAAGACCAAACCGGCTGGCCAATCACTTTTTCGACATACCTATTTTATTCGATAGCCACAAAGACCCTATGCGACATTTTGCCCATCTGTGCGACAACCCGGCACGGAGCCGTCCTACCGCAAATTATGTTTAACTGAGAGCATTCAAGCAGAGGAGTTTTACGATGTCCCAGTTTTATAAAACACATTTGCCTTCTCAAGCAGGTGTATTTCAAATCCATCAATCCAACGACTTTTTAGACTGTTACGCGTGTCAGTCTGATCTATCTCTTATCAAGGCTGCGTCGCTGGCTATGCATGTACCAGCGTGGACGCAATCTCTTTTGCAGTTACGTAACATGCTTGTTGCGCCATTGGGCCTGAAGAATACTCAAGATTTCGCGGAGCAACAGTCAGAGGCCTCGTCATCTCTACAATTCCCCATCACATACCAGACTGAAACAGAATTGCAGTATGGCTATGATGATCGCCATCTCAACTTCCGCATTACAGTTTTAAAGGAGGAAGGTCAGATTTTCCTATCCACCTGGGTACACACACATAATTTTTTTGGGAAAGCTTACCTCGCAACGATCATGCCTTTTCATACGGCAATCATGCGCGCAGCTATCCGCCGTGTCGCAAAAGGCGAATAGGACTTTTCTCATCCGTTGTTTCGCGCCATAACAGCGCCATGTTAAAGACCCGTATCATACCCTGCCTTGACGTTGCTGATGGCCGCGTGGTCAAGGGCGTAAACTTCGTTGGCCTGCGCGACGCAGGCGATCCAGTTGAATCCGCCAAAGCTTATGATGCTGCTGGCGCGGATGAAATTTGTTTCCTCGACATCCACGCAACGCATGAAAACCGCGGCACAATGTTCGATATGGTTCGCCGAACCGCAGAACAGTGTTTCGTGCCCCTGACAGTGGGCGGCGGTGTTCGCAGCAAAGAAGATGTACGTGCTTTGTTACTTGCAGGGGCTGACAAGGTTTCGTTCAATTCTGCAGCTGTGGCAAACCCCGATGTGATTGCTGAAAGCGCAGATCAATTCGGCAGCCAATGCATTATCTGTGCGATTGACGCAAAAACCGTTTCTCCCGGCAAATGGGAAATCTTCACCCATGGCGGCCGAAAGGGGACCGGCATCGACGCGGTGGAGTTTGCCAAAACTGTGGTGGCAAAAGGTGCCGGGGAAATTCTGCTGACATCAATGGATCGCGACGGCACAAAATCAGGATTTAACCTGCCACTGACACGCGCAATTTCAGATGCCGTTGATGTGCCCGTTATCGCATCTGGTGGCGTGGGCAATCTGGATCATTTAGTCGAAGGTGTGACCGAAGGCCGTGCAAATGCTGTTTTGGCTGCGTCCATTTTCCACTTTGGCGAATATACAATTCAAGAAGCCAAAGAGCATATGATCGCCAAAGGCATCCCGATGCGTCTTACCTAAAGGACAACCAGCTATGAGTGTATTAGACGAATTGACCCGCACAATCGCTGAACGCGCATCAGCTGACCCGTCCAGCAGCTGGACCGCAAAACTGTTGTCCAAAGGTCCAGAAAAATGCGCGGAGAAGTTTGGCGAAGAAGCTGTAGAAGCCATCATTGAAGCGGTCAAAGGCAACCGCGAAGGCGTGATTTCTGAAAGTGCTGACGTGATGTTCCACCTGCTCGTCATGCTTCAATCACAAGGGATTGCGTTTGAAGACGTGCTCAACGAGCTTGCGCAACGTCAAGGGATCAGCGGCATCGACGAAAAAGCCGCGCGCCCTGCAAGCTAACCTTTGATTTCAGGCAGAGTTTTCTCGCCGTATAGCCGTGGGAATTCGATCTTGGGGCAGCGGTCCTGTATCACCCGCATGCCTTGTGCTTCTGCCAGATCCGCAGCCTCCGCATTGAAAATGCCAAGCTGCATCCAAACGGTTTGCAAACCTGGAAGAGCTTCAATTGCGTCTTCAACAACTGAAAGCACGTGATCACTGCGGCGAAAGATATCAATCATGTCAACGGTATGCTGGATGTCAGACAGGTGAGCGACAACGGGTTCGCCAAACATCATCCGACCCGGATGCCCGGGGTTAACTCCGATAATCTTATAGCCACGTGCGCGTAGATAAGCGCCGACATAATGGCTTGGCCGTTCTGGTTTGGGAGATGCGCCGATCACAGCGATCGTGCGTGTCTCTTTGAATATGTCATCAAGAATTTTATCAACTGAGCTCATAATTGCATCTCTGATTGCGCGGTGCATTTGCGACTACAGTTTAAAGAAAAAAGCGCCCAGTCAATGCTGGGCGCGAAGTGCGGAACGAGGGACAGTGAAGAGATCTGCAAGGTTCCGTTTTGCAGTCTCTATATATAATCTGATGTCTTAAGCGGAATTTTAAAGAGGGACTCGCACTTTTGTTACCAAGGTGTGAAACCTTTATAGGATAGGCAATTAGGGGCGAATAACCTCGGGCCAATTGTCATCGGCAAGTTCTTGTAGCGCAGTGCGGTTTTTAAGCCAGAGATCTTTCACCGCAGGACTAAACAGCAAATACAATTGTCCATCAACAATCTCCCAGTGCTGTGGGTTGCCGTCCATCAAATTGCCCTGTGACATCGCATAAGCACAATAGCCACCGTATTTGGGCGCGAAAGCGCGTGGGTTTGCTTCAAACATTTGCTGGTTTTCAGCCGATGAAAAGCGCCAAACCACGCCTTTCCACATAACAGTATATGCATCCTGCCCAAGAAGCGGCGCATCTTCATAAAAGAACGAAACTGGGTCGAAACCCGAAATAGCGACACCTTGCTGAACTGAATAGACAGGCATTTCATCTGCCTGCGCCCAAACAGGTGCACCCATAGTCGACGTCGCGAGTCCGAGGCAAAAAGCAATTATGGAGTTACGCATAACACGGCGTCCCTAGTTCAATCGGATGAGGTGTCTAGCTTGCGCGATTTTTGCTACGTTTCAATACGGTTAACGCACATGTGATGCCTTTGTGACAGCTGTATTAGTCGAAAATATCTTCGATGACATCGATCGCTTCTTTGAAGAGAGAAGACAGCACAGATTTACGTTTTTTCTTTTTAACCTTCTTCATTGCTTTCTTGCTTTTGCCGACCTCCCTTTTCACGCCACCTTCAAGATGGGAGACTGGAGTTTTCTGCATCTTTACAGGACGCGACGGCTGTGCTGCAAAAGGCGCACCGCAGTTAGAACACCGCAATGCCGCCACTGTGCCTTTAGACGGACTGTAGGCCGTCTGTGCACTGCAATAACAGCAGGTCAGGATCTTTGTGTGTTTGAGTGCGATACGCCTATCCTCCGGATGAATTTAACGTGCTATAGAAGCATATAGAGCAATTGCTGCTGCATTTGAGACGTTGAGCGATCCAAACCCGCCAGCTGCATCTATTTTAACCAGTTGATCCACAGTTTCTTTGGTTTTTTGACGCAAGCCGGGGCCTTCAGCACCCAGGACCAAAGCCACGGGACGATCTTTGCGTGTCTCCAGGGCCTGTTCAATCGTCGCTTCCGCCTCGCCATCAAGGCCAAGCACAATGAACCCCATTTGTTGAAGCTCGACAATTGTATCTGCAAGATTGCGCACGCGCAGATAGGGTTGCCGTTCCAAAGCGCCACTTGCCGTTTTGGCGAGAGCACCTGTTTCCGGGGCGGAATTATGACGTGTGCCAATCACCGCACTGGCTCCCAGTACTTCCGCCGACCGCAAAATAGCCCCCACGTTATGCGGATCAGTTACACGATCCAACAGCAGCACACGCGGCACCTCTCGACCGATGCAGTTTTCCGCCAGTCCACCCCAATTTAGTGGCTTAACCTCAAGCGCAGCCCCCTGATGCACGGAGTTAGGATCAAGAGGTGCATTGAATTTTCTCGGATCAACAACCTCAGGCGCGATCCCAGCTTCAGCTATCGCATCAGCCAGCTTGTTCTCGGCATTCAAAGTCACAATCAACCGCAGCTTTGTACGTGCTGGATTCATGAGAGCATCGCGCACAGCATGCAAACCAAAAAGCCATACAGTTTCGGCATTTGCGACCTTTTTGGCCTGTTCTTTTTCGACGACCCATTTGGGTTTTTTGGACATTTCCTGCTCCAGACAAAAGTTTTTGGCCCAATTGCAAAATTCTGGTGATTTTGCTGTTGACGCCAATTCATGTCGCTAGTAATCACGCCTCCACGTTAGGTGCAACACTCACCTGACAGTGGGCGACAGGCCGCAAGGTGTGGCAGGGGACTGTAACTCCCTCGCGGAGACGCACGCCTGGTTCGATTCCAGGGTCGCCCACCATCTTTACATTTTTAAAATTTTAAAAAGTAAAGATGGTGGATTTATACAGATTTTATCCACAACCTAAAAACTCACAGAAGATGCGATAAATTATTGTTTTATAAATAAAATTTATAAAGCTACATTATTCTATGTGTGTTTTTGATTTTTTTACCCACGCGACAAGCTCAGAGATTTCATGGGGTGCTGCTTCTGCCTCACCGCCTGCAAATTCTTGAAAAGCATCAAAATTTAGTCGATTCACCCCAGAAATAACGGGAATATCCAACGCAAGTGCCTCGGCAATGACCTCGCGCATACCGCGCCCATCTGCTTCATGTTTTCCAAACTTGTTAACCAAAAGCACATCCGGCGTAGTCTTTGCTATCAGACTATTTTGCACGTGTGCCACGGCCTGCTCCAAGGCTTCTGGATTTAACCGACACCCGCGAGATTGCCGCCCCAAGGACTGAGAAATCCGAATAGTCTGCCCATCTGGAAGAACCCTGACATCCATATCACACAGCTCAGTATCACCGCACTCGATATTGGTCTGAACGATACCAGCGGTTCGAAGGCCCGCATCAGCCAATGCCTCTGCCAGCGCGCTCAGCAAACGGTCCGTCGCACCACGTTCAGATGTCATGATATAGGCTAAATTCATCTTGATCTCGACCTTCTGCACAGGCGGCACTTGCGCCATCGCTTACACATAAGATTGAAGAGATGGGGGCGCAATACAACGCCCCCAATTACCTTTTCTCAAAGGCCAAGCGCCCTGCGACGCCCTTCAGCAAAGCCCTGCACAATACGATCTGCGCCAAAAGCGAGAATTGCCATCGCAGCACCAGCAGATAGGCCCAAGCCCACATCTGCCTGATTGAGCGCAAGATAGATCGACTGCCCCAACCCAGTGGTGCCGATCAAAGCAGCAATCACCAGCATCGCAAACGCATATAAGATGGTCTGATTTAGCCCGAGCAAGATCGTTGGTGCCGCATAAGGCGCGCGGATATGGAACAGCATTTGCCATTTCGTCGCTCCAGATGCGATTGCGCCTTCGATCATCTCATCCGGGGTTTCTACCAACCCTTGCCGTGTATAGCGGATCATCGGGACGATCGCATATGCGATGATAGCTAAAAAGGCAGAGAATTCTCCGATCTGAAACACCATAAGAATAGGAATCAGAAAGACGAAAAGCGGGATCGTCTGCAACATGTCACAAATTGGGCGCACCACTTTCCAGACCATCGGAAATACAGCGCTTAGCAAACCAATCAGGCCTCCAATCAGCGCACATGCAAAGACCGAAACACCGGACAGATAGAGTGACAAAAGCGCGCGCTCCCAGAGGCCCGCAAGCAGAATGCTAGCCAACAGGGCCACGATGAGAATAGCAAGTTTTCTGCCTCCTGCTGACCATGCGAGGCCTCCAGCCGCGACCAAAGCAAAGGGCCATGGCAGCTGTGACACCCCTGTTTCAAGAATCCCAAACAGAATCAAAACAACCAAGCCAGCCAGCACGCGTCCAGAAGCCATCAACCCAACAGCCAGAAGCGCGGCAAGGCCAAAAAGCCCGAGGCTCATTTGTGGCGTCCACATGAACCCCCAGGTGAATGGTAACACCGCTTGATCCAAGCCGATCCGCAAAGGCAGCAGCACATAGAACAAGGCGTTGTTCTTGAATGAGGTCAACCATTCTGCATTTGCTGTTGTGAAAGCTGTTAGCCCCGCGTCCACCTGTTTTGTGACAGGTTCCAGCATTGCATAGTCGGCTGTGTTGCCCAGTTTCCCCAAGGTCGCAACACCAATCACGGCCCCCAAAACCACCAAGCCCCATGAAATTCGACGATCAAACTGTGGCTTGCGCTCCTGCGCGAGCATTCCGCTCATACGGTCGATTAGGATTGCGAAAATCACAATCACCATGCCAGCCATGAGGCTTTGGCCAAACCAGCCTTTGCGCATCGTCAACAGAACTTCCCAGCCAATGTCGTTGAAGCCCCCGATTACGGCTGCGATAATCACCATCGACAAAGCCGCCATAAGACATTGGTTCACCCCAACCATGATCTGCGTCATGGCTGCAGGAAGCTCTACCTGAAACAACTGCTGGCGGCGTGTTCCACCTGCCATGATGGCGGCCTCTTTGATTTCCGGTTCTATGCGTTGAAGGCCAAGCAAAACATTGCGCGCCATGGGAGGCGCTGCATAGATCGCTGATGCAACAAGCCCGACGACAGGACCAAATCCGAACAGCACAAGAAGTGGCGTCAAATAGGCAAAGGTTGGCACGGTCTGCATAACATCGAGCACCATTTGAACCGGCTCACGCAGACGTGGGATTTCATTGGCCAAAATCCCGATCCCTGCGCCGATTAAAAGCGCGAGAGGCACTGAAACCGCCACAAGTGCAAGGGTGTTCATCCCCTGCTCCCAATAACCGGAGACCAACACGAGGGCCATGCCGATAGCCGCCATCAGCAACATCGGCCAGCCCCCCGTCCGCCAGCCAAGCGCCAACACAATCCCAAGGAGCAAGGGCCAGGGGGCCGCATTCAAACCAATCTTGGCCCAATCCATCGGATAGGACATAAAATCAGAAAACAGCCGGGCAAAAGGTTTCACCACTGCAAGGAAACCGCCGACCACACTGCCAACCCAATCGGTCAGGGGCAGCACCCATGTGGCCGGATAGGTGCTCAGCCAGGGAGCTGCCCCTTCCAGCAAAAGGCACAACGCGCCGACGATCACCGCCAGCGCTGCCGCTTTTGTTCCTGTTGTCATCGATGCAATCATGAATGCTCCACCTGCAGGGCTGCAGCCAATTCAGCAGGATTGACCACGCCGACAACAGCGCCATCTTCACCATGCACGGGAACAGGTTCATAAAGCGACATACAGCGGGCCAAGGCTTCATCAATCGTCATATCCGTGCGCAAGCCGGGATCGTCGGCCCCATACACCAAACCCGGTCCGGTCTGCATCATGCTGTGCAGTTTGGCATGTTGCCCCTTGGCAACGTCTTTTGAGAATTCGCGCACATAGTCATCAACGGGATTTAGCACGATTTCAGATGGTGTGCCGATCTGCACAACCTTGCCATCCCGCATAATTGCAATCCGGTCAGCCAGTTTCAGGGCTTCATTGATGTCATGTGTAATAAACACAATGGTCGTTTTCAGCTTTTCCTGAATTTGTAAAAATTCATCCTGAAGCTGTCGGCGGATCAAAGGATCAAGGGCTGAAAAGGGTTCATCCAAGAACCAGACAGAGCAATCTGCCACCAGAGAGCGCGCAATACCAACACGCTGACGCTGACCACCAGAGAGCTCACGCGGGAAATAGTCTTCGCGCCCTTTCAGGCCCACCAGCTCAATCACTTCACGCGCTTTTGCAAGGCGCTCTGATTTACGCATGCCCTGTACACGCAGAGGATAAGCCACGTTATCAACCACAGTCATATGTGGGAACAGGCCGAAATGCTGGAACACCATCCCCAGCTTATTGCGGCGTAACTCGATAAGGCGCTTTTCACTGGCCGAGACAATGTTTTCGTCATCAATCAGGATCTTACCATGCGTGGCATGAAGAAGATGAGAAATACAGCGGATCAGCGTTGATTTGCCAGAGCCAGACAGGCCCATAATGACAAACAGCTCACCCTCTTTGACTTGAAAATTTGCGTCCTGCACAGCTGGAATATGGCCAGAGGCGCGCAGGGCAGCTGCAGCTTCGTCCGCTGTTTCATGTTGATCCAGCGCCGCTTTTAAAGCTTGGTCTGGATCGGGGCCAAAAACCTGCCAGACATTCTGGCAGGTAATTGCATTCTTTTTTTCAGAACTCACGTGACAGGCTCACTTGGTCGCCGCATCAACAACTGGGCGCCATTTGGCTTCGTTCTCAGCCATCCATGCTGCCACAACCTCTTCGACCTTTCCGCCATCCACATCAACAGCGCCCATCATTGGCTGTTGGTCTTCAACTGCCAATGTGTAGTTGGTCAAAATTTCCGCCGCTGCAGGCCAGGTTTCCGCAAGACCAGACCAGCCTGCTTTAAAAATACGGGATGGTGAGAAATCACAATCATTTACCGCATTGGGATTTGGCCCCCAGGATGCATCGTTAAAGCAGGCATCTTCGCCCGCTGGGAGGTCCACGAATTGAACGTCATACGCAGACATTGCCCAATGCGGTTGCCAAAATGTGACCAGCAGAGGCGTTTTGCGCTCAGAGGCTGCTTTCAGTTCAACAATCAAAGCCGCTTCTGAACCCGCAGGAACGGCCTTAAACGGCAATTCCAATCCCGTCATGCGATCCGCACCCGGCGTGCCCCAATCAGCGGGGTAGTCAACCAAACGACCTGCAGGCAGGGTTTCGGCGGTCGCAAACAGCGGCGCGCAAGCTTTCAACGCTTCCCACGCTGGCAAACCGGGGCACAGCTCTGCCACATGCGCAGGATAGGCGATGCCTTCCTTGGCATCCAGCTCAAGCCCGCCCAGTTCAACGACAGTGCCTTCTGAGACCTTTTTGGCGTATTCATCAGAAACGTTTGAAGACCAAATCTCTAGCGTTGCATGGATGTCACCATCTGCAAGGGGCTGAAACTGGTTCATCATGCCAGCAGCAACAAATTCGACTTGATATCCAGCCTCTTTGAGCATGTTGGCTGCGATATGCGTCGTGATATGCTGGCCAGTCCATTCATTCACCGCAAGTTTGATCGGCTTATCGACAGCGCCCAGATCAGCAGCAGCTGCGACACTGGCAAAAGAAAGCGCGCCCATTGTGGCGGCAAGGGTCTTAAGCATCATCATAAAATTCCCCGTTTATATGTTACACGGACTACACGCAGTCCGGTAAATTGTTCTGTGGCAAGCCTGCGACAGATTGATGGCTCCTTATCGGGCATAAAACGACGCTTTGTCGAGGAATTGCGGCGCTTTCGTTAGAAAAATAAAATATTTCTTAAATGGTGAGACAATTTCTTATGTTGCCGTATCAAAAATTGCTCAATAATTCAGGCGCAAAATATCATACGCTGTTTGCACCCAGATCATCCGCTCAAATTTTCTCTGCGACCATAAAAACCGGATCATAAGTAAGCGGCAGTCCAGATTGACAGGCAAATCGTGTTTTATAAGTCTGGTCAAATGTCGCCAGCTTGCGACGGCTCCATGGGGCCTGGGCGCGACCATTCACACCGGTGTCGCGCAGATGGCGTAAAATATCACGCGTCGTTGGAAAATAGAGATCGTGCGGCGACTGCTCTATCCTTCGCATAACCATAGAAGCGGGTAGCACATGCTTTAACTGATCTGCGTTTGTATAGCTGGGTGCAAAAGATTTTGAGCCAAGTGCACGCAGCTGCGTAAATTGCTGTTCACCAAATGTGGACAACACCAACAGCCCCCCCGGTGCGAGGTGATCTGCCAAATGATTTAGCAAGCCGGGAATATCCTCAACCCATTGCAGAGTCGAACCTGAGAGAATTAAGTCCAAGTCCTTGGGTATCAACACCGTCTCTACAGGGCCTGCCTGAAACTGAAGATTCACCTGTGTCTCAGAAACTTTGGCCCGCACTATAGTTTCCGCATCTGCCACAAGATCATTCAACCACATGTTTGTGACACGGTATTGCGCCAAAAACGCCTCGGTAAGATGGCCGGTTCCACAGCCAAATTCAAAGACGCGCGGAAACAGGCGCGGCGCGCCAACGACTTGTGTGAGGCAATCTATCAATTGCGCCGCGCCTGCAGCCTGCGCGCGTGCAGCACCGTGGTAAGTCGCAAGACCGCGACGAAAGCTGTTTTCAACACGGGTCTGAAAAGGGGTTTGTTCCGTCACCTCCACAGCCCATCCCAGCGATCAAAGGAGGCAAAGGGCACATGAGGTGCAGCAACAAAAGCCTGAGGCTGCCCATCCCACGCCCGTTCCAAATTTGCCCTTGGAAAGATCTTGTCGTTGCTGGCAATCCAGATACGATCAAATCCCGGATCTGGCGCAGCCCCGCGCGCCGCAACCGCATCAAGTTCTGCACGGCGGGTCTCTAGGTCAATGGATGTGCGCGCTTGTCGCGCTCCAAAGCTATTAGACAAAAACGCCTGATAGCTTTCCACGCTCAACCCATCCCTTGTGGCTTTAAAAATGCGCGGTGGAATGCCTTTGCGTAAACTTACAGGATCCAAGCTACCGCACAGCGCAATTTGACGGGTGAACTTATGCGCATCTTGCCCCTTTTCAGCCCACCAATGGCCATATGCGGCGACGCCGAAAGACCATGCAATCAGCGTTGTCTCACGATAGTGAGACAAGTCGGGTAGGTTCAGATTTACTGTGCGATAGTCATCCACAAACAGAACATCATGGGTCACAGGCATAGCAGCAAGAACGCCATCTCCAACGGCCCAGCCGCCAAAAAATACGATAAGATCTGATGACAAACCTTGCGTTAACCACCGCATCTGCACCGGTCAAAGCTCCTGTGCGAGAAGGAGCATGCCGGCAGTTATCTGGCTCAGCTCATCCTCAGATGTGATATAAGGCGGCATCGTGTAAATATTTTTACCAAAAGGACGTAAAAACACGCCCAGATCGCGCGTCCGCGCGTGAGCAGCATCCGCAGACACCTGATGCGTCATCTCAATCACGCCAATTGCCCCTAAAACACGCACGTCAGCCACATTTGCAAAGTTGCGAGCAGGTGCTAACTCCTGCTCCATTTGCTTGGAAAGCGCCTGTACACGCGCTGCCCAGTCCTGTCCCGTTAAAAGATCCAGTGCGGCCTTGGCTGCCACACAGGCCAGAGGGTTGGCCATATAAGTCGGCCCATGCATGAAGATACCGGGAGTGCCACCGCCGATCCCCTCTGCAACGCGATCATTGGTCAGTGTCGTCGCAAAAGAGATATGCCCCCCCGTCAACCCTTTGCCGAGACAAATAATATCAGGCTCAATTGTGGTCAGGTCTGTTGCAAAAAGCGCGCCGGTTCGCCCAAAGCCTGTCGCGATCTCATCAAAGATCAACAAGATACCAAGTTCATCACAGAGGTGACGCACCTGATTTAGATATTCGGGATGATAGAAATACATTCCACCCGTTCCCTGCACCACGGGTTCCAGAATGAAAGCAGCTATTTTATCGCGCCCCGCCTCTAAGACCTCACGCAGCTCTGCCAAGCCATTTTCGCTGGAGACATCACTCCAGTCTTGCCCATAGCGGATCGGTGGGCGCGACACGAAATGCTGCACACTCAGCGCGCCCTGAAAAAGATGGTGCATTCCGGTGTCGGGGTCACACACGCTCATGGCTTTCCAGGTGTCGCCATGATAGCCTGAACGGATCGTCGCAAATTCACTGCGACCTGCAAAACCCATTGCATGCTGATATTGCACCGCCATCTTCATCGCGACCTCAACAGAGACCGAGCCAGAATCGCAGTAAAAGATACGTGTCAGACTTTCAGGGGTGATTTCCAGCAACTTTCGACCAAGATCAATGGCGGGATCATGGGTCAGCCCGCCAAACATCACATGCGGAAGCCGGTCCAGCTGCTCATGGATAGCAGCCGTAATTTCAGCGTTCCGATGTCCATGCATCATGCACCACCAAGATGACATGCCGTCAATCAGACGTGTGTCGTCATCCAGCGTGATATGAACACCTTCTGCCTCCTTGACGACAAAGGTCGGTCCCGGTTTTGTGACGTTGGTATAAGGATGCCAGAGATGTTTCTGATCAAATTCTAGCGGGCTCAGCTCGTTGGTCATGCCATCGCCTTTTGAATGGTCTCTAGGTCGATGTGTGCTTTAAAGGCTGCACCCAAGACCTCAGGCGTTAGCGGATCAAGACGCGGCAAACAGCCAAGGTGAGCGACATTGCCAAAGGCGCAAATTGTCTCTTCGACCTGAGGTTCAGACGTACCAATAAAAGCCACGCCCACAACACGGCAGCCTGCTTCTGCAAGAGCTTTGAGAGACAACAGACTATGGTTGATCGTGCCAAGCTCGGTCCGGGCGCAGAGCACGATCGGCGCGCCCCAGGCTGCAAAAAGATCCAGATAAAGTGTCTTTCGATTGAGCGGCACCATAAGGCCGCCTGCCCCTTCAACAATCAATGGGCCGTCGACACTGGGCAACTGCAGGTGCTTGCAATCTATTTCAACGCCTTCGGCCTCGGCCGACAGATGAGGAGAGGCGGGCAACGTCAATCTATATGCCTCTTTCAAGACAGGTTGCCCTGTAAGGCGGGTGATACAGGTGCTGTCCGTTTCATCTGCGAGACCGGATTGAACAGGCTTCCAATAACTGGCCCCCAGCGCCAGTGTCAGCCCAGCAGAAAAGACAGTTTTGCCAATGTCTGTATCAGTCCCAGCTACAACAAGAGCGGTCATGTTCGCTGCTCCATCTCATAAGCCAGGTCGGTAAACATCTGTGTTATCACATCTTGTGAGACGTTGGGCGTTATAGACAACCGCAAACGCGCGGTTCCTCTTGGCACGGTTGGCGGCCGTATGGGACGTATATCGTACCCGCGCTCTTGCATCTTAGCAGCGACGGCAAGTGCTGATTTGTCTTCGCCAAGGACTACCGGCAAGATTTGGGTCTCATAGGATTTTAACCCACAAAGCCGCGCGGCTTCGGTCTGTGCATGCTGTACCGTTTCATACGCGCGGCGTTGCAAACCGGGGGTGTCCTTTAGCAACCGGAGTACGGCCCGCACTAAGGCTGCATTCAGAGGCGAAGGGGCTGTCGCGTAAATAAAGGCACGCGCCTTGTTCACCAGCATATCGATCAAAAGGCGATGACCACAGATAAGTGCCCCTGAAACGCCGAGCGCTTTGCCACAGGTATGCAGACTCAACACATGGGACTGAGCTGCAATCTGATGTGCTACTCCACGTCCATTGGGGCCAAACACGCCCGTGGCATGAGCTTCATCGATAATAAGGCAGGCCTCATGATGAAGCGCTAAAGCATTCAAATGACCAAGAGGTGCTATGTCTCCATCCATAGAGTAGACCGCCTCGACTGCAATCCAGATCTGACCAGTTCCACCCTCGGCTCGCCATTGCGCGATCTGAGCCGCAGCATCATTCGCATCATTATGGGCAAAGCTGCGCACATCCGCGCGCCCCAAGCGCATCCCATCATGCGTACTGGCGTGGATCAGTGCGTCATACAGCACCAGATCCCCTTGCAACGGCAGGGTTGAAAACAGAGCAAGGTTTGCATTGAAACCACCGCCCATAAACAATGCCGCATCAGTCCCAAAGAACGCAGCAGCTTCATTTTCGAGCGCGACATGTTCATCTGCATTACCGCGCAACAACCGAGAGCCGCCCGCACCAACTGGCACGCCGCGCGCAATTGCTGAGGCTGCCGCCTCGCGCAATGCATCACTTTCGGCAAGACCCAGATAGTCATTTGACGCAAAATCATAGCCAGCGCGTGGCATTAGACTGCGGTATCGGCCCCGCGTGTGCAAAGCCGATAGTATTTTATCCTGCCGCGCAAAGAGTTCTGTCATTAGCGACTGCCGTCACAACCCACGGCCATGGCCTGAATGCCCAGGCGATCAAACAGGGCCTGATCGCTGTCTTCTTCTGGATTGTCAGCTGTTAACAGCGTATCTCCAACAAAGATCGAATTTGCCCCCGCAAAGAAACACATCGCCTGCAACTCATCTGTCATATCCGTGCGACCTGCCGACAAACGCACATGAGATTTGGGCATGAGAATCCGGGCAAGCGCAATCGTGCGGACGAATTCGATCGGGTCCAGCTTTGCAACGTCCGCAAGCGGTGTATCGGGGATCGGGATCAGCATGTTTACCGGCACGGAGTCTGGATGCGCCTCAAGTGTTGCAAGCGCCAGCAGCATATCGATGCGGTCCATCTGCTGCTCACCCATACCGACGATCCCGCCTGCACAGACTTTGATCCCCGCTTCGCGCACACGATTTAGCGTGTCGATACGATCCGCAAAGGTCCGCGTGGTGATGATTTCTTTATAATAACGTTCTGAGGTATCGATGTTGTGGTTGTAATAGTCCAACCCTGCGTCCCGCAACCGGAACACCTGATCCTCTTCCAGCATGCCCAATGTCATGCAGGTTTCCATACCCAATTCTTTAACGCCATGGATCATCGCTTCAAGTGCGTCCATGTCGCGCTCTTTAGGCGAGCGCCAAGCAGCCCCCATGCAATAGCGGGTTGCGCCACCTGCCTTGGCCTTGCGCGCCTCCGCGATAACGCGTTCCACCTCAATCAATTTGGCTGCCGAGAGCTTTGCTCCATTGCGCGCGGACTGAGAACAATACGCACAGTCTTCTGGGCACCCCCCTGTCTTGATAGACAAGAGTTTTGATTTTTGAACCTGATTGGGGTCAAAGTGCTGCCGGTGCACTGATTGCGCCTGAAAGAGAAGATCCATGAAGGGCTGGTTGTACAACGCGTCGGCTTCTTCGCGTGTCCAGTCGGTGCGGATGGGGGCTGCGTCCAGCATGCGATCTCCTGCGGTTATTTTATCTATAAAAAAGGCGCACCTCTACGGCGCGACGGGACGTGTTATAGATAAATCCTCATCTTCCACGCAAGACATTAAACAAAATCCACGCAGATAATTCATCACTTCAATTTACTTATTGACTCTCCCCCACCTAAAGATGTGATAGGATATCGCAAATACCCTGCCCTCCCGGCCTTCTTCAGACGGCCGCTTTGAAAAAAGGACGCGTTCGAATGATTTTATGCTCTGGGGAAGCTTTGATCGATATGCTGCCGGGACAGACTGCTGACGGCGCACTGGCACATGTGCCCCATTGCGGCGGAGCCGTTTTCAACACAGCCATAGGGCTTGGGCGCCTAGGCGCACCAGTCAGCTTCTTTTCAGCTATCTCAACGGATGGTTTTGGAGATATGCTACGGCAAGCACTGGAAGCCTCAGACGTGGATACATCTCTTGTGGTGCGCCCGGATCGGCTGACGACGCTGGCTATGGTCCATCTTAAGGATGGGCATGCAAATTATAGCTTTTACGATGAAAACAGCGCTGGCGCGATGCTGACTTCAGAAGATCTGCCCCCACTCCTGCCACATTTAGATGCATTGTTTTTCGGGGGCATTAGCTTGTGCAACGCGCCCGCTGCAGACAGCTACCTAGCGTTCGCAGAACGGGTCAAAGGGCAGGCACCAATTATGATCGACCCGAATGTGCGCCCCGGCTTTGCAAAAGACGAAACGGCCTATCGCAATCGTCTCACACGGTTTTTAGGCGTCGCGCAAATCGTCAAGCTTTCGGACGAAGATTTGAACTGGTTCGTGCCCGGCAACATCCCTCTAGAGGATAAAGCAAATCGTATTTTAGAACATGGTCCCAGCCTATTGCTGCTGACCAAAGGCAGCGAGGGTGCGGTCGCTTTTCAAAGGAACGGAGACACCATTCCTGTCGCGGCGCAAAAGGCTGATGTCATTGACACAGTTGGTGCAGGCGACACGTTCAATTCAGGCTTTCTGACTGCTCTATATGAACGCAGCCTGATCCCATCCGCCGCCAAAGGTGCGCTATCAGGCACGGATATGACAGACTGCCTTTCGTTTGCAGCACAAGTTGCTGCAATCACAGTGTCACGCAAAGGAGCAAATCCGCCCTGGCGCTCCGAATTGCCAAACTAATCTTCCTCAGTTCCTCTCACACTAGGTTGTAACATCGTATGAAACGTTCTCAAATCAATGAAATCCTGCACGAAGGTCATGCCTTCATGAAGCAATTTGGGGTCATCCTCCCCCCCTTTTCAAGCTGGAGCCCCGAGCAAATGCGCGGAGACGAAGCCAAACTGATCCGCGACCGCGGTCTGGGATGGGACATAACCGACTATGGCCAAGGCAAATTTGACGAATTGGGCCTCTTTCTCTTTACCACACGCAACGGCGCCGTCGAAGATCTGAGCACAGGGCGCGGTATGCTTTACGCGGAAAAGATCATGATCACCCGTGAAAACCAACTGTCGCCCATGCACCGTCATAACCTCAAAGCTGAGGACATCATCAACCGTGGCGGCGGCGATCTGATCATTGAATTGTTTGCCCCAGATGCGAAGGGCAATATTGATCGCAGTTCAGATGTAACAGTCCCCTCTGATGGCATACTGCGTACCTTGCCCGCAGGTGGCAAACTCTGCCTCAAACCCGGCGAAAGCGTTACGCTGATGCCTGGGATCTGGCATGCCTTCTGGGCCGAAAAAGGCGATTGTCTGATTGGAGAGGTCTCAACCGTAAATGATGATCGCACCGACAATGTGTTTGAAATGAAAATTGGACGTTTCGCGAAGGTCGAAGAAGACGTAGCGCCCGACCATTTGCTCGTGTCTGACTACTAATTACTTGTATGTAAAATAAAAAGCCCGGCTGATTTCAGCCGGGCTTTTTTGTATTCACATTGCCTTAGGCAAGTAGCAAATCGTCTTCATCTGCGTCGTCAGGTGTTTCTTCTTCTGGAAGCTCCACCAATGGCACGCCGGCGATGTATTCCACATCGTATTGGCCTGCTTTATCGTTATCACCACCTTCAGGGATGTATTTAAGGTCATCCACAGCCCCCGAGCCGACAAGATTTACGTCAAATGCACTGACGCCTGCCACGTTGATATCAAGGGTGAACAGGCTATTGTCGCCAGTCGCTGGAATATCAAGTGACTGCAGTAAATCGCCGTCTGCGTTGAACAGATCAACAGATCCACCAGCTTCTTCAACATCCAGAATGTTGAGGCTAACCACTTCGGATGGCACTTCAAAATCAAAACTGATCGTTCCACCGCCTGCGTTGTCATCAGGATCGGAGCTGTCATTGTCTTCAGAGATGATCACCGCGTTGCCCTGATCGGAGAAGGACAGATCCGTGTCGCCGCCAGTTGGTGCATTGGTATCAAAGATCATCGCATCGTTTTCACTGTCGTCAGCATCACCATTGCGTTGTGCAGATACTGTAACACCTTGGAATTGATCAGCAACCACATCCCCGGCAGAGGCATCATCGAAATCAACCATAACCGTATTTGGATCATGTGGTTCAGTCACCACCGCATCCTGTGTTGCAGTAACTTCGATGTTGTCCAAAGTGATTTGCTCATTTGAAGCAGAGATTTTTGACACGAAACGGAATTCGACCTCACCGGAGACATCATCCAAGATCCCCCCCTGATAGGTGAGCGACGTGTCATCCTGCACGATTTCATTTCCAGTCCGGTCTCCAACGAGAGCCGTGCCATCAGCGTTCACTTCAAACTTATCGAGTGTCGTCCAGCTGCCGTCATCAAGACGGACCTGCAGCAACAACTTGTCGCCATAAGCTCCGCCATTTTCAAACAAGCTTGGATCATTTACACGCGCATCAAAACTGATTTCGACATCGCCTTCAGCTTCAACCGGAGCAAGCCGTAGAACACCATCATTGTGGCCATCGGTGACCAGCTCACCATCACGAACATCCCAACGTCCGTCACGCACAATGGCGTCGCTTTGGGCTGGGTCGTTGATATCTTCAAAATCTTCAGACAACAAAACTGTTTCGACCGGCTGCGCAGGCACGCCGTCTACTTCTTGCGTTGCCGTCACAGAGACGTTGTCGACCTTAATAACCTCGTTGTTTGCGCTGATATCTGAAACGATACGGAACTGCGCCGTATCTGACACATCATCCAGCACGCCGCCCGAATAGGTCACGGTTGCGCCTGAAGTGTCAAAAGATTGTCCGGTTTCAGACCCGACTAACGCTGTGCCCGCATCATTGACTTGATATTCATCCAGCAGGACCCATTCACCATTGTCCAAACGCACCTCGATGCGAAGGCTGTCCGCATACTGCCCTGAATTTTCGAAAACATAGGTATTGTGTGTGGTCAGATCGAGTGTCAAAGACACCGGCCCCTCGGTGGCAACCTCGTTAAATGTCAGCGTGCCATCATTGGCCCCATTGGTAACCAGCTTGTCATATGCAGCCACCCAGCCATCGTTACTTTCAACGATCGAGCTGTCTGAAGGTGTGTAGATATCATCGAAATCGTCAAACAAGACTTCGGTCGATACAAAAACTGGATCCGCATCAGGCGTGTCACCGGTCGTAAGAACCTGACCATTACCGCCATCACTGTCAACCACGACAGCAAAGCTATCGAGATCCAGATCAGAAAGCGACAGTGGGCCATCATCTGAGAACAATGTAAAGTTGGCCTGAGGCACTTCACCTTGCGTAGAGCCATCAACAGTTCCGAACTGAACGCCAATGTCGTAATCTTGCGCAACCTGTGCACCGTTTGACAGTGAATTTACACTGTCCGCCGCAGCCTGAACGGATGTCACTGGAGAGAAGATTGAACCCGTGTTGGGTTCTGGTGAGAAGTTCAGCGACCCCAGAGTGCTATCATCTGACAGGTCGAAGAAGACCCCATCAAAATCGAGCGGCTTTGCAGTCGGATCGGCGGGACGGACAACGACGAACAAATTACCATTGTCGGTCTCCTTGATGAACACCTCAGCAACCGGGTCACATCCCACGGTTACGACAACGGAATTACCTGTATCTGCATTATCGGTCATAACTGTCTCCACAAAATCTAGCAGCTCCGCGAATAAACATAAATTTAACAATACATTCTGCTAAAAATCTTGAGAGGCACACAAATCAGAAACAATGCCTACACCCTCCCCCTATTGCACCTCAATTGCAGAACATTCTTCAAATTTTGTGCAAACAATCCCTTCCTTTTCCCTTCTTTGTTTCGCCACACCCGATCCTTTTGGGCATGATTCGAACACATTTTCTCCGCTCCTCCACACATTAGGACAGCGGCACTCGCCTCGCCCTAATCAAAAGGCGTGCGTAAATTTTCCCTTGTAAATCACGCTGGCGTAGTATTGTGTCTCCAGCGATGGTTCCCAATCGCCCAAGGCTGATGGGAATAATAGGGAATACGGTGAGGTGTAGCCATCAGGCGCCAACCCCGTAGCTGCCCCCGCAACTGTAAGCGGTGAGCGACTCCAATTGATATCCACTGGGATCTTCCCGGGAAGGATGGAGAAAGCTTCGACCCGCGAGTCAGGAGACCTGCCATCGCTATACGGACTGACTTGGGCGGGGTGTCCAAGCGGGATGTGCGGCCATTTGGGGTAGCCCCAATATAGCCGTAACACCTGTTCCAATGCCCCTCCTTATGAAGGAGGTGGCGATGCGCCAGAAACAGAACTTTGCGATTTTACGAAATCGCTGCATTACAGAGATGAGCAGTGTGATGCTTGTCGCCGCTGCAATCGCGGTATCAGGTTTGCTTTGGGTCGCAATTTGGGTTGTGATTTGATGCAGCCTATATTGGAAATACGCAATCTAGCACTGGGCTACCCAGATCTGACGCTGTTTCGCCAACTCTCGTTAGACCTTCATCCGGGCACAAATCTTGCCGTACTGGGCGCCAATGGATCTGGCAAAAGCACCTTTGTAAAATTACTACTAGGGCTGACCGACCCTTTGGCCGGGCGCCTGTCATGGCCCGGCGGACGTCCTCGCGAAATTGGATACCTTGCACAAATGACGGAATTTGACCGCAGGTTCCCCATGCGCGTGCGCGACCTCGCCGCCATGGGTGCATGGCGGGGCTTTGGTTTATGGTCTGGGCTCAACCGGGCAGGTCGATTAAAAGTCGAGGCCGCGCTTGACGAAGCAGGTGTCGCTGACATTGCAGACCGCCCCTTACACACCCTCTCTGGAGGTCAGCTACAACGCACTCTCTTTGCCCGCGTCATTTTACAGGACGCGCCGGTGATCTTGCTGGATGAGCCCTTCACCGCAGTTGACCAGACAACCGAGGCGCATCTGCTATCAATTATCGACCGCTGGCGCAGCGAAGGGCGTGCCATAGTGCTGGTGGTACATGATCTTTCATCCGTTCTGGATCATTGCAGCCATGCTTTGCTACTGGGCGGCGGTTTAGCAAGCTACGGCACAGTAGACGATGTCGTCATACCTAGGCGTCTTGTTGCCCAAAAATACATGTCAGAAAGCCAAGCCGCGTGGATGTTTCGCAGCGGCCACGCCCAGACCCCTACCGGAGCAACACATGTTTGATATTCTTAACGAAATGTGGGGCTACGCGTTCATGCGCCGCGCATTCATTGCAACCACAGTCTTGTCCGCCTCTGTCACACCAGTTGGGGCTTTTCTCGTCTTACGCCGCCTCTCTCTCGCAGGAGAGGCCATGGCACATGCGATAACGCCGGGCATCGTCATTGGTTTTGTCACCGCGGGACTATCTGTCATTTCACTGCTGGTCGGTGGTCTCATCGCTGGAGTAGGTGTCGCCATTCTAACGGCATTGCTGGCCCGAAAGACGATCTTACGCAGCGATGCGAGCCTTGCCTCGCTCTATCTGATCGCTTTGGCTGCAGGAATTTTCATATTGTCCGCCGCAGGATCTGCTGTCCCTCTTAAAAGCTTTCTGTTTGGGTCGATCTTAGGAATTGACGACGCATCCATGCTTTTGGTTGGCTGCGTCGCAACCGTTACCCTAGTGCTGTTTGCCATACTGTTGCGCCCTTTAATTGTCAGCACATGTGATCCTGTTTTCTTTGAAGCCCAGACAGCGCGCCCCTGGCTCATTGAACAGGGCTTTATGCTGCTCTTGGTTTTAAATCTTTTGGCAGCCTTCAAAACGCTTGGCACATTAATGGCCGTGGGGCTGATGATCTTACCCGCAACGGCTGCACGTTACTGGGCCAAGACCATTACACAGCAGCTGTTGCTTGGCTTTGTCTTTACCCTTCTTAGCTGTTGGACTGGGCTCACACTGTCATACGTCTTTCCCGACACCCCATCTGGGCCTGCCATTGTTCTGGTCGCAGGTGGTTTATTCATCTTTTCCGCAGCCTTCGGCCCAATGGGATTTGCTCTAAGACTGCGCAGATCCGCGGTTAAATCACCCCCTTCCCTCTCATCAAATCAAGTGAAAGAAAGACCTCAACAATGACTCCAAAACTCACCCCTGCCCTGCTGACCAGCGCCCTTCTGGGACTGTCTGCCTTTCCAGCTTCCGCGCATGACATGAAAATTGTCGCGAGTTTCTCAATCCTGGGTGACATGGTCCAAGAAGTTGTTGGCGATTTAGCAAAAGTACAAACCATCGTCGGCCCTGATGCAGACGCACATGTCTATCAACCCTCTGTGGCAGATGCACGCGCGGTGGCTGAAGCGGATATTATCTTTGTGAACGGTCTTGGCTTTGAAACCTGGTCTGACACGCTCATCGCGGAAGCTGGTACCAAGGCTTCCGTCAACGTAGCGACAACCGGCATCACTCCGGTTCTGGTTGAGGGCGAAACAGATCCACATGCCTGGAACTCATTGCTCAACGGCGTGACCTATGTGCAAAACATCACCCAAGTGATGATCTCCAACATGCCAGACCATGCAGAAGAACTGCAGACCAATGCGGACAGCTACATCGCAAAGCTTGAAGCACTAGATGCAGAAACGCGCACCGCGCTGGGTCAACTGCCCGCAGGGCACCGCACAGTCGTCACCGCACATGATGCCTTTGGATATCTTGCTGACGCCTATGACCTGACTTTCCTCGCACCGGTTGGCATTGATACCGAAGCAGAACCTTCAGCCCGTGATCTTGCTGTGTTGATAGACCAGCTGAAATCTCAGGGGGCTGCCGCGCTATTTGTAGAGAACATTACAAGCCCCGCCCTGGTCTCTCAAATCGCAGAGGAAACCGGCATCAAGATCGGCGGTCGCCTGTTCTCAGACGCGCTTTCGGAACGTGGTGGCCCTGCAACAAGCTATCTGGCCATGTTCCAGCACAATCTAGACACTCTTATTACAGCTTTGAACAAGAGCCACTCAGGCTCTTAATTCCGATAGGCAATGTCTGATTGGTTCTTAACGCGCCAATCAGACATCAAATCACACAAGTTTTCGACATAGAATTAACCAACTCATTGCAAAACATGTCGCTCAACATTGAGCGGCATAATTTAACCATTCAAAAGCAATGAAAAGTGGTACCACCTCCCCGGCTCGAACGGGGGACCTCCTGATCCACAATCAGGCGCTCTAACCTACTGAGCTAAGGCGGCACTGGGGGCGATTTACCGGAGCACCGGACGAAGCGCAAGAGCAGAATAGACAAGTTTTTGCTCGAAGCCAAAAAATTTTTATTTTTTCGAACTCACAGAAAACCATACGCGTTTCCTCCTGCCTGTGCTGCTGCTATCTTGTAATCCAGCGCGCAGCAGGCTAGCAGCGGCGCAGCTTTCTTGCGACAGCGGAGACAGAGATGAGCATCAATACTGAACGTGATCTTGAAGCAAACCTGCAGATTGGCCCAACGGACCATGGCATGGTGCGTCTGTTCATTGACGCAGGTGAGATTGAAATCCCAATGGACTTTGATCCAGAAGAGGCCGAAGAAATCGCGGATGAAATTCGCGCGGCAGCTCAAGCGGCGCGGGGCGTCGCACGCTAAGCAAAAAATCAGCTGCTGCGCCCTATCTGCTCATCCTCAAGACGCGCAAGGCGCAGCGCCGCATCCGTGGCAAATTTTTGCGTCAGCTTTTTGCGCCGGGCAGGCGCAAGCTTTGCCTCAGGTGCCATCGTGACAATCTCACCACCATATGCATCAGCCAGCAAAAGACCTGTATCTGCCGGAAGTATCTCTGTTGGGAAATCAAGGTCAACAGCCCAGAAAAAACGGTCACACCACTCCAGATAGCCCTGCCACTTTTGGTCGCCGGTAAAATCAGCCCGGCAGGATTTGCATTCGATCACCCATAGCTGCCCTTTGGGGCCAAGCGCCATAACATCAACACGTAACCCACGTGTCGGAGTGAATTCTTTGAGCGTGGCGAATCCTAAGCTGAAAAGGCAGCGCGACACGCCACGTGCCAGCAATTGCCCTGGCTGGAGGAGATGTTGATCTTGCATATGAGCATTGTGAACATTTATGGAACATCTGCAAGTCTCTTGGCGTGACACCCCAAGGCCTGCAACCTTACTTTCGCCCCCTTGCAGATCCGAGTCGACGCAATAATCTACCTACCTAATGGCCGTTCCCGACCGCGCGTAACTGCGCTTAGAACACTACGATCTTCGTCAAGAGACTACCCGATTTGATCTGTTTCTCGCACTCGAAACGAACTGGGACAGCCATTTCAATGCGTTGCGCAACACAATTCAGCCAAGCATCGCAGCCTGCCCCCTTGTCAGCCCATCAGCAAAGCCTTAGGTAAGCCCTCGGCGGGTTCTGCCCTTCACGTGATTAGCAGCATTCCAGTGGCCTTAAGCAATTCCGAGGGAGCTGGCTCTGTTTGGGTCCTGGCCTGATTATCTGGCACCCACCTGTACATACAGGTCCTCGGGAATCAAAGCAGCACGGTTGCCTGGTGGTCCCGCCGCCTCCAGAAAACAAAAAACCGCCCCGAATGGAGCGGCTTACGTATTGAGCTTTATAAGCTGTTAGCGCATGGCCCTACGACGCTGTGCATCTTGCCGCCCTTTCGTGGACTGCCGAACCTGCACAGGCTGCAGTTTTACAAACCCAAGTGACAATGCAAGGCGCATTGCTATATCCGCAGCTTCCTGTTTCAGCTTATCAAACATGGGATCCTCCAAAATTCCGAATTCTACTGTAACACGGAGATCAAAGGCGTCCAGTGCTTCTACAATAACATAGGAAAAAATCCGCTCTTATCGCTGCATGAATTTTACGCACGAACACCGAGCACAAAACACGCAGCGTTAACATCAAAAAGCGCAGGCCAAAGCCCGCGCCCTTGCTTGTGCAACACTTCACCTGCGATATTTAAAATGCGTCGGGGCAAGCTTCGCGAGCAATATGGTCCAGAACAGCATTGACAAACTTTGCCTCTTTCCCATCAGGAAAGAACGCCTTTGCCACATCGACAAATTCCACGATAACGACCTTGGGTGGGGTTTTTCCCAGCACAAATTCAGCGCCAGCCGCCCGGAAAAGCGCCCGCAGTGTGGGGTCAATTCGGGCGATAGGCCATTTTGCAACCAGCGCCCGATCCGTCATTTGGTCAATCTTCGCTTGCTGGTTCACCGCCTCGCGGACGACAGAGCGAAACAGCTTAGGCTCACCTTCCGCCATTTCATCCTCTTCATAGACAGCCCCAAATCGGTGATCCTCAAATTCGACAATGACTTTGTCAAAGGTCAGGTCGCTTTGCTCCATCTGGAACAGAGCCTGCACAGCAAAAAGCCGCGCAGCGGATCGCATCTTATGTTTGTCAGTGCCAGTCTTGGCACTCTTGGGGCTATCTGAAGGTGTCATGCAGTGCTGGGTCCGTTATCTGTGGCGGCCAGTTTGATGGCCTCTGAGGGGGCCTTAAAGCCAACCCCCTTCGTCTGGTCGCCCCACTTACGCGTCAGCGCAATCAGATGCAAGGCCGCAGCGGCCGCCCCGGCACCTTTGTTTTGCTCAGCCGGATCTGCACGCACCTCAGCCTGCGCACGATTTTCAACTGTCAAAATCCCATTACCGATACAAAGCCCCTGCAGGCCCAGCAGCTGAATCGCACGACTGCTGTCGTTGCACACAGTATCATAATGGGTGGTTTCCCCCCGGATCACACAACCAAGCGCAACATAACCATCAAAGTTTGAGCCGCGATCAGAGATCGCGATTGCAGTTGGTATCTCCAACGCGCCGGGGACTTCAATCACCTCATAGGTTGCACCCGCTGCCTCGATTTCAGCCGCTGCGCCTGCAATCATATTGTCGGCAATATCTTTGTAATACGGCGAGACAACAATCAGCAGCTTTGCCGGAGCCGCTAATTCAGGGCGGGGCAAGATATAGTGGGTTTCAGTTCCGGCCATATTACGCGTCCTTCATAATCGGGTGGGTGCCAGTAATCTCAAGACCAAAAGCATCTAAACCAAGATAAGTCGTTTCAGGAGAATCCGTCAGTAGGATCAGCTGATTAAGCCCCAGTTTTGCAAGAATTTGCGCACCAAGCCCGGTTTGCTTGATCGTGCGCGGCCCTTCGTCTCCTGCTGCAAACAAAGCCGAATGCGGCATTCTAAGCAGACAAACAAGCCCACGCCCCTCTTGCCCGATGATTTCCATGGCTTTCGCCAGCTCACCTGCAGGTTTGGGGCCGAGGCCCAACAAATCTGACGCTTCATGCAGCGCGTGTGTCCGCACCATCACTGGTGCGTCTGTCGAGATATCACCTTTGATCAACACCACATGTTCAATACCGTGAGTCTGATCCGTAAAAATTCGCATATCCCAATCACCACCATAGGCCGAAACAACTGCCTCGCGCTTGGTTTCGGTGATCAAATTGTCATTGCGTGAGCGATAAGCAATCAAATCACTGATTGTGCCGATTTTAAGCCCATGCTTTGCACCAAAAGCCACAAGCTCTGGAAGCCGCGCCATTGTTCCATCTTCCTGCATGATCTCGCAAATCACGCCAGAAGGATTTAGGCCAGCCAGCTTTGAAATATCAACAGCCGCCTCTGTGTGCCCCGCACGGACCAATACACCGCCGCTTTTTGCGCGAAGGGGAAAGATATGACCAGGCGTTGCGATATCTGCGCTCGTCTTGTCAGGGTCAATTGCGGCCGCCACGGTCAGTGCACGGTCGCCTGCGGAGATCCCCGTAGATACGCCTTCTCGGGCTTCGATCGAGACGGTAAACGCAGTTTCGTGCCGCGAAGAATTGTTCACCGCCATCATCGGCAGCTCAAGCGCGTCAACACGTTCTGGCGTCATCGGCAAGCAAATCAAACCCCGCCCGTAAGTCGCCATAAAGTTGATCGCGTCTGCATCCGCAAATTCGGCAGGGATCACCAGATCACCTTCATTCTCGCGATCCTCATGATCCACAAGGATAAACATGCGACCTTGGCGAGCCTCTTCAATGATCTCTTCAATAGGGCTGATCGCCGCCCTGAGGCCTTGCTCGACCGGCCCTGGGGTTTCAAAGCTCATGTGATTAACTCTCCCTATGCAAGAAAAGAATACTTCAAAGTATTTCGTTTATTTTAGCCGATTTCCTCGTGGCCCGGCAACGTATAGAAAAGGCATAGTCAGAAAATGTAACCTGCCTCTACAACGCTAGGCCTTATTGGAAAGCCACGCGCCTTTCGGCATGTGGCACGCGTTCTTAGGCGATATTTTCATACAACTTACAAAGTATCCTGCAAACGCGCGACATACCGCGCCAAAGTATCGATCTCCAGATTGACCGGATCACCGACAGAGACCTCCCCCCAAGTCGTCACGTCTTTTGTGTGCGGGATAAAATTGATGCCGAATTTCTGGCCCTCAACTTCATTGACTGTCAAAGAGGTTCCATTCAGGGCAACGGATCCCTTTGGGGCGATAAAACGCGCAAGCTCTTTGGGCGCTTCAAGCGTCACGCGTGTGCTGTCGCCTTCGTCGCGAATTTCAACAACAGTCGCCACCCCGTCGACGTGACCAGATACGATGTGCCCGCCCAGTTCGTCCCCAACCTTCAACGCGCGTTCCAGATTCACGCGTTTTCCAACCTGCCAGCCGTCATGTCCCAAGTTGGTTTTTGAAAGTGTCTCGGCAGAGATCTGTACATCGTACCAATCAGGTCCAAGATCCACCACAGTCAGACAAACCCCATCCGAAGCAATGGAGGCCCCCATATCGATCCCTTGGGTGTCATACGCCGTTTTGATCCGCGCCCGCAAATCACCCTGCTGCTCCAATTCGGTGATCACACCAACGTCTGTGATAATGCCAGTGAACATAAAAAATCCTCGCAGGCGCGCCGCTTTGTCGGCGCATGTTTTCATCTGCTCTAAGGCCTAGCGAGCCTTTTGCAATCAGGCAAGAGGCGCAAAGCCTTAGTTTTGCCGTAGTGGTTGCCTAAAACTTTCGTTAACGACTTCTGCAACCTTCTTTGCTACCGTGATGCCTCATGATGGAAAACTCTAGTTCACAACCTCGGCGGTTTTTGTTCCTACAAGGCCCGCATGGCCCGTTTTTTGCAAGATTAGGGCGGATGCTAAAACGCGCAGGGTGTGAGGTCTGGCGCATCGGCTTTAACGCAGGTGATGCCGCCTTCTGGAGAGATCGGGTCAGCTATCTGCCCTTTAATGGAACGCCCGATTCCTGGCCTGCACACATCTCCTCTCTACTTGATGAAAAATGCATCACTGATTTGGTGCTTTATGGCGATACACGTCCCATCCATGCCTCGGCGATCGCAGCTGCAAAGACGCGCGGTATTACCGTTCATGTCTTTGAAGAAGGTTATATTCGCCCATTTTGGATCACATATGAACGTGATGGCGCAAATGGGCACTCTCGCTTAATGCAGCTTTCCCTACCTGAAATGCAGGATGCATTGGCCACATCAGATATGGAAACCGCACTGCCCCCCGCACATTGGGGAGATATGCGGCACCATATCTTTTACGGCGCGCTCTATCACTGGTTTGTGATGTTCCTAAATCAGCGCTACCCGAATTTTCGCCCCCACCGCACCATTTCAGTTGCAAAAGAATTCCGGCTTTATATCCGCCGCCTGATTTTGATGCCGCTTCAGGCGGTTGAACGCCGCATCGCAACTTGGCGGGTCCGCAACGGAGGGTTCCCCTATCATCTGGCTCTCCTCCAGCTAGAGCATGACAGCTCATTTCAAAAACACTCCCCGTTCGAAACAATGACAGAATTTCTGGAATTGGTACTCGGGGAATTTGAAAAAGGGGCACCCGGCCATCATCACCTGGTAATCAAAGCCCACCCTTTAGAGGACGGGCGGGTGCCTGTGCGCAAAACCGTAAAAGAGATCGCTAAAAAGCTAGGTATCACTGATCGTGTACACTATGTGCGTGGTGGTAAGTTGGCCCAGCTATTAGACGAAGCGCGCACGGCCGTGACCGTGAATTCAACGGCTGGTCAACAGGCGCTGTGGCGCGGTGTACCCCTGCGTATTTTTGGCAGTGCAGTTTATGACAAGCCTGAATTTATTTCTCGTCAGCCTTTGGCGGAATTTTTTGCCAACCCGACGCGCCCCAATGCACAAGCCTATCGGGATTACAGACGGTTCTTGCTAGAAACATCACAGCTTCCCGGTGGCTTCTATTCCCGTCATGGCCGACGCCAATTACTGCGTCAGATTGTTGATCTGATGCTTGTAAAAGACTCACCCTATGCCACATTTCAGCAAGGCACAGCGGCACCAAGGCAACAGTTACGCGTCGTGAACAACGGCTAATCCCCTCAAAGTCTAGTTTTTTTTGCAACTGTGCAGTAGAGTTTGACTAAAATCGAGCAAAACAAATAAGGTCGAGGAGACCGAGCAGTGAAATTTACAGCCTTTGGATGGGCCCGCTCTGTTGCCCTATGCACTGCCATTGCAACACTTGCTTCCTGTGGCTTACCGCAGGTTGGGCCCAATAAACGACAAATCTTTGCAGGCTCTGTGCAGCGCGAAGGAGATGCCTTTATCGTATCCGTGAATGATCGCGTGACACGTGCGACTGGTGTTGTCCCGGCATTGGGTTTTTCGGAAAGTTTCATCAACGCAAATCAAATCACTTCAGATGTAATCCGGCCCGGTGATGTTCTTGGCCTCACAATCTGGGAAAACGTTGATGATGGGCTGTTTGCCGCCGAAGCACAGCGCTCAACCCTTTTAGAAGAAGTACAAGTTGATAGTGCGGGATATATCTTTGTCCCCTATGCGGGACGGGTGCGTGCCTCTGGGAATACCCCAGATCAATTGCGACGCACCATTACAAAAGATCTAGAAGGCCAGACACCTGATCCGCAGGTACAAGTCCGACGCCTGGCGGGGGATGGATCAACCGTTAGCCTAAACGGTGCGGTAACCGGGCAAGGTATCTACCCAATCGAACGCCCGACACGCACACTTTCAGCTATGCTGGCCCGCGCGGGTGGAGTCGCCATCGAACCCGACATTGCCCAGATCAGCGTTATTCGTGGTGATCAACAAGGCACGATCTGGCTGCAAGATATCTATGATCACCCACAGCTTGATATTGCGCTGCGTGGGGGCGACAAAATTCTAGTCGAAGCGGACACACGCTCTTTTACAGCCCTTGGTGCGACCAGCGCACAGGCCCGCGTTCCATTTGAAAGCCGTGACCTGTCAGCATTGGAAGCCATCGCACAGGTTGGAGGTCTCATCTCCACACTGTCAGATCCGACAGGTGTATTTGTCCTGCGCAACGAACCGGCAGAAATCGCCAATCAGGTGCTAGGGCGTGACGACCTCGTCGGAGCCCAACGTCTGGTCTATGTCCTCGATCTGACGCAACCCAATGGATTGTTTCAGGCCCGTGACTTTGTCATCCGCAACAGTGATACGCTTTATGTAACCGAAGCGCCCTACGCGCAGTGGAGCAAAGCGATTTCGCTTCTTGTGACGCCGGTTGGCTCACTTTCATCGGTAACTTCATCACTAGGCGGCTAAGCTCTGTGAGCCTCCCTTTTACCTCTGAAACAGCCGTAGCCTCTGCGTCTCGGCTGTTTTGTTATAATAAAAACATGTTCACCCACCGGCGCATCCTTAGCCGCGTAGGATATGAGCTACATCTGGGAACCCCTGAAAAGGACGATTTTGTCGGCCTATGGCACAGTGACGACAAAGGGCTGAAATCTGCACAAGATCGCAACGCTCGCAGCTTATATATCCAAGAACCTTTTCTAAATTCCATTCCTGCAACACATGCACAGGTTCCAGCGCTTGGTCTATTACTCGACAAAAGCGGGTTTCCTTTTGATCCCCGTCACCCCAGCGGTCTAGAGCAGCTCCTGGCGACGTCCCCCCTAGATGACAGCCAGATGATGCGAGAGGCGCGCAACGCTATCGGCCGCCTGCAGGATCTACACCTCAGTCAGCACAGTACTTTCTCTCCAGACGTTCCCGCGCCTGACCCCGGATACGTCTTGGTTGTCGATCAACCTCTCAGTGATGCCTCAGTCACAGCCTCCGTCCCCATCCCCGGTGGCGAAGCCGCACGGTTTCGCGAAATGCTCGTCTTTGCGCAAGAAGAACATCCCGGCGCGCGGATTATAATCACCCCTGCCCAAAACCAAACCGGCAACACGACTGGGTATTTCAGCGCCAGTGATGCACAGGGCCGTGTAAGCATGCTGGATCAACAAATCTCCCCCTGGCATCTTTTAGATGGGGCAATCGCGGTATACACCATATCATCCCAACTGGGATTTGAAGCGATCCTTGCCGGGCATCGCCCTCGTGTATTTGGGCAACCTTTCTATGCAGGCTGGGGGCTCACCCAAGATGAATCCCCTGTCGCACGTCGTCAACGTAAACTTACCCGCGCACAGTTGTTTGCGGCGTCCATGATGATCTATCCCCAATGGTATGATCCCTTTCGTGATGAGCTGTGCACGTTAGATCGCGCAATCGACATTCTGGAGGCACAGGTCCGGGCGTGGCGCCAAGACCGTGCAGGTTGGGCCGCCTCAGGAATGCGAAAATGGAAACGCAAACCGCTACAAAGCTTTTTCGGCGCGTATCAGCCCGTCAGTTTCACGGAAAGCCCTACAAAAGCAAAGGCGAGCGGCAAAAATTGGATGATCTGGGCGAGCAAGGCGACTAAAGAAACCAAAGGGGCACATCGGGTTGAAGATGGGTTTATCCGATCAAAGGGGCTCGGTGCAGAGCTTAACCCGCCTATGTCCCTCGTCGTGGACCGGCAGGGGATCTATTATGATCCCACGCAAACCAGCGATCTGGAAGATTATATTCACGCGCGCGCCGAAATGACGGCAGACCAGACACAACGTGCAGAGCGATTGGTGCGTCAACTGCTGCATCATTCCGTCTCAAAATATAATCTTGGCGGCGATCTCCCTCCTCTTCCCGAAGGTCATCGCATCTTGGTGCCGGGACAAGTCGAAGACGATGCCTCCATACGAAAAGGAGCCGGGAAGACACGTAGCAATCTGGACCTGTTGCGCCGCGTCCGCGCTGAAAATCCAGATGCGGTTGTGATTTACAAACCTCACCCGGATGTCGAGGCAGGCCTGCGCTCTGGGGCACTCACACTGCCAGAAGATCTTGCCGATGTCATCGCCCATCGCGCAGACCCAATGGCGCTGCTGGACCAGGTGCAGGAAGTCTGGACGATGACATCCCTGCTGGGATTTGAGGCGCTGTTGCGAGGGGCAAAAGTAACCACCTTGGGAGCACCGTTTTATGCGGGATGGGGCCTCACCACAGACCTGGCACAGGTTCCAACCACTCGGCGTGCACGTCCCGGCCTTCTTGGCCTCGCCCATGCTGCATTGATCGACTATCCGCGGTATTTTGATCCCAAAACAGGCTTACCCTGCCCGGTTGAAGTCGTGGTGGAGCGATTGATTTCTGGTGATATCAAGCCGCCAAGCCTGCGCCTACAAGGCCTTTCAAAGCTGCAAGGGATGTTCGCAGCCTACGCCCATCTATGGCGGCGCTAAGCGGCTTAGATCTGTCGCCGCGCCCATCGATGCATTATATCTGCCCCAATTTGCGTTGTTTCAATCAATTTAAACCGTGGCGCTTCCTCTAGGCGACCAACCCCCAATGCACCAATAGATGGCAGCCCTTCAGCCCCAATGCCAAGGCCGGCAGTAAACCCGATCAGCTCATCGACCAGATCAAAGGCCAAAAGGGACGCTGCAAGTGCAGAACCACCTTCACAGAATATACGCGTCAGCCCTGCCGCGCCCAATTGGCGTAATACATCCGCCGGGTCAAGCTGCACACCGTGCAAGGCACAGGGCAATAACTTAGCTCCGATCCCCTCCCAGGCCCGGACACGTTCAGGATCGACGCCCGCGCCATGACACAACCAAAGCGGCACATCCCGCGTTGTCCGCGCCAATTGGCTAAGCAAAGGTAAATCTAGATGACGCGATGTGACAATACGAACAGGCTGGCGATCTATTCCTAGGTCACGCACCGTCAAAGAGGGATCATCTGCCCGTGCGGTTCCAGCGCCAACTAAAACAGCATCGTGATTAGATCGCATAACATGCACCTTGCGGCGCGCTTCAGGCCCAGTAATCCACTTGCTTTTACCAGATCCTGTCGCGATACGCCCATCAAATGAGCTGGCAAGTTTGAGGGTCACAAAGGGGCGTCCCTGCTCAGTCCGTAAAAAGAAACCCGCGTGATCCCGTGCAGCCTCATCTGCCAGAACACCCGTCTCGACCTCAATCCCAGCATCGCGTAGCATTTGAAACCCGCGACCAGAAACGCGCGGATCACAATCCGAAATAGCCGCCACAACACGCGCCACACCCGCCGCTATCAAAGCTTGGGTGCAGGGCGGTGTCTTTCCAGTATGAGAACACGGCTCTAGCGAAACGTAGACAGTTGCGCCGCGCGCAAGCTCCCCCGCTTGCGCAAGCGCCTGCGGTTCTGCGTGTGGTCGTCCACCGGGTTGCGTCCAGCCTCGCCCAATGATGCGCCCATCTCGCACAATCACACATCCCACAGCTGGATTAGGCCAGCAATTGCCCATCCCACGCCGCCCCAGCGAGAGCGCAAGAGACATAAAACGAGTATCAGACTGTGTCACACTATTGGCTTTCGCAATCGCCCGGTTGGCTCTTAGTCCTGGTCAGGTGCGCTATCCGGGCGGAGTTCATGAACAAATTCTTCAAAGTCATCCGCCGCCTGAAAATTCTTATAGACACTGGCAAAACGAACGTACGCGACCGTATCAATTCTCGCCAGCGCTTCCATAACAATTTCACCAATCTTTTTCGATGGGATATCCGTTTCTCCCATGCTTTCAAGACGGCGCACAATGCCTGAAATCATTTGATCGATGCGCTCCGGTTCAACTGGACGTTTCTGCATCGAAATACGGATTGAGCGTTCCAGCTTGTCGCGATCAAAATCTTCACGGCGGCCATTGGTTTTCACCACGACCAGATCACGGAGCTGTACACGTTCATATGTGGTAAAGCGCCCACTACAGGCCGGACAGAACCGGCGGCGGCGGATTGAAACATGATCTTCGGCAGGGCGCGAGTCTTTGACCTGTGTGTCGATATTTCCGCAGAATGGGCAACGCATGTCTCGTCTCTCCTAACCCATGTGAAGATCTGCCTTGTGTATAAAAATACAAAGCTTCCTACAACTATAGGGGAGCCGCTATAGTTTGGGTAGAGGAGAATACGATCCGCAAAACCTTGAGCTACAGTCTAGCTGCAACCGGGATATTTCTGTCACGCCAGATGCACAACCACTCTGCGTTTATGTGCTGCATCTCGGTGCTCAAAAAGATAAACCCCCTGCCACGTTCCAAGCAACGGCGCACCTGCAGAAACCGGAATGGATAGGCTGACTGGCATCATAGCGGCCTTGATATGTGCAGGCATATCATCTGGCCCCTCATAGGTATGGCGAAGGTAAGCCATTTGCGGATCATCTGTGCGTGGCACCAGTCTAGAGAAAAACGCCCAAAGGTCTTCCTGCACATCCGGGTCTGCGTTTTCTTGGATCAACAACGAACAGGACGTGTGCTGCACAAAGACGGTCAGGATCCCCTCCTCGACCACCTGTTGTGCAACCCAAGTGCTCAACGCAGGGGTAAATTCGTAGAGCCCCTGACCATTGGTTGCGATTTCAAGCGTTTGCACGTTTTTTCACCTCATTCAGAAACGCAAGCGCGGCGTCCGGCCACAGGTTGCAAAAGCATTGCTGACGCGTCTTTCGCTTCCAACATCCAGAATACCGGAATAGCCGGACTTTGATTTCAGCGGCGGCACACCATCTGCGTCTGGATCTAACGAGAATACGACAGCATCACGGGATCCGGTGACCTGACTATGTTGAATCTCAGACGCAACGTAGACCTTGGTGTTCCAGGGGACGCGATGACGACGCAGATAATCACCAACCGCACACCAGTATTCTTCTCGATTAGGATCGCCATGGCGCTCGATCACTTCAATCAAAGTATCACTCAGAGGGATGACATGATAACTGTTGATCGCGCGAAACACAGGTTCGCCCGCAGGCGCAACACCAGTGGTTGCAACAACAGCTGCCAAACAAAAAGCGGAGAGTCGGGTGGTGTGAGTAAAATGTTTCATGATCAATAGTTGGGTTCACCACGGAGAACATCAAGATACGTGCTGTCAGTAATATATTCGCAGGAAGACAATCAAATCCATGTGAAACACATTCTTTATCAATCAACGCGACGCACCTAGAAATGACAACTCTTTGGCAGGCACAAAAAAAGAGCCCAAAGGCCCTATGTGCATCTGATCAGATAATCGGCACGCCATTCTAGCTGCACCGCTTCTGATCACAGGTTTATCAAGCAGATTTGTAGACACCCGGAAACGGAATAATCTCTGCTGTATGCCCAGATCCCAAAGCCTGTTCTAAGATCGCAAGAACATCAGCATCTGGTGCTTCGCCGCCAGCCGGGCTGAATATGCCACGAGCGCGTTCACGTAGCATGTCACGTGTCTCTTCGCGGTCCATCATCGACAAGACCTCGCGCTCTTCTCGCAGGCAGGTGATCATAAAATCGTTTGCTTTTACCAGATTGTTCAGCTCTGCAACCTTACGATCCAGTTCACCGAATGCGTCATCCAAAGAATAATGAGCCATTTTAGCCATCCCCTTAACCTACGTTAACATGAGATTAAAGCTACTGAGGCATGCCATTGTATGCAACACCATGCCTTAGGTTCGAAAGAAGGGGCACAGGTCACAAAAGTATAGGTCGCAAGTATGTCAAAACGCATCCCGTGCACAATATCACCCTGACGGAAATACTGTTACCCAAAGCTATGCAAATCGCGAAAACTTAAGTGAATCGCCTAGCGAAAAATACTGTCACCCTGTTCATCGATCAACTTCTTAGCCTTTAACAAAGAAACCTCGTCTGCCGTCTCTTTCGCTTGAAAGTTATCCGCTCTGATCATCATATGCGACTTCAGCTCGCCGTTGATTTCTTTTTCAACGCGCGCACCCACACAGTATCCCTGACCGGATTTTTGCGGTTCAACAAAGATCTGAAAGCCTTCATAGGTTTCGGCAGTTGGCTCAGACTTGGCCTTTGCCCCACCACCAAAGAGTTTCGAAAATAAAGACATGTTTTCATCCCATATCACGCGTTGGGTGTCAGGCAGACCCAGCACTGCTTTTTAGTTTGCCCAGAAGACGTAGCGTGTCGCAGTCTAGGCTTCCACAAAAATGCGCAGGCCCTGTGATCTATTTCCACACGCGCTCTTCCTGAGAGTAATACTGCCCACTGCCTTCTTTTGCGGTGAACAATGGCTGCAGCCAATCCTGCGTCTCAACACTGCCCACATCACATTCCAATGTCGCAAGGGTCCGATCGTTTTGAGAGACAACCACACCACCCAAAAGCATTAGTTCTCCTCCCTGCTCTAAACGGTCGACATTCGCGTATACTTTGTAACGCACCGCTCCGTTGACGAATGTCATATCTTCCCAAATGTAACGACTAACACCCGGCCATGGTGTCATCTCAACCTCGGTCACGGGGCGCGCCAAGCGCAGATCAGCGCGTTTATCGGTGTGGCCAAAAGCATAGGTGGCATAACTTCCCAACAGACAAGTCTCCAGATAACGAGACCCGTCGTTGAAAGTACATGAGACCAATTGCGTCGCACCATTTGGACATGCAAGCGCACCACTCGCCGTACAAGCGATAAGAGCTGAAATACAAAATAGCCGCATCTGGCACCTCTCATGAAAAAGGCGCCCACAATCTGTGGACGCCTGATTTTTTTAATAAGGTCAGTTTATTGATCCAAGAAGCTGCGCAGCTTACGCGAACGGCTTGGATGTTTCAGTTTTCGCAGCGCCTTTGCTTCAATCTGACGGATCCGCTCACGGGTCACGCTAAACTGTTGGCCCACTTCTTCCAGCGTGTGGTCCGTGTTCATACCGATGCCAAACCGCATCCGCAGAACACGTTCTTCGCGCGGTGTAAGCGAAGCCAGAACGCGGGTGGTGGTTTCCTTGAGGTTTTCTTGAATAGCACTGTCCAAAGGCAGCACCGCATTCTTGTCCTCAATGAAATCGCCCAGTTGCGAATCTTCCTCGTCACCAATCGGTGTCTCAAGTGAAATCGGCTCTTTGGCGATTTTCATCACCTTACGCACCTTTTCCAGAGGCATCTGCAGCTTGGCTGCCAATTCCTCAGGCGTCGGCTCACGACCAATCTCATGCAACATCTGGCGACCGGTCCGTACCAGTTTATTGATCGTTTCGATCATATGAACCGGAATACGGATGGTGCGGGCCTGATCCGCAATCGAACGCGTGATTGCCTGACGAATCCACCATGTTGCATAGGTTGAGAACTTATACCCACGGCGATATTCAAACTTATCAACCGCCTTCATCAGGCCAATGTTGCCTTCCTGAATCAGATCAAGGAACTGCAGGCCACGGTTGGTGTATTTCTTGGCAATAGAGATCACCAGACGCAGGTTGGCTTCCACCATTTCCTTTTTCGCCTGACGGGCTTCTTTCTCACCTTTTTGAACTTGTTGTACAATGCGGCGGAATTCCGAGATATCTAGACCGACATATTGGCCAACCTGCGCCATATCACCGCGCAGCTCTTCAACCTTGTCAGTTGAGCGCTCAATGAACATCTGCCAGCCACGGCCCGGCTTCATTGCCATATCAGACAACCAATTGGGATCCAGTTCGCGTCCCCGATAGGCCTCAACAAACTCACGACGGTTGATGCGGGCCTGATCCGCAAGTTTCACAATTGAGCTGTCGATCGACATGATACGACGGTTAATACCGTAAAGCTGATCAATCAGAGCTTCGATCCGGTTGTTGTGCAGGTGCAGATCATTCACCAGCAAAACAATTTCAGCGCGCAGGGCCTGATAGCGCGCTTCATCAGCATCAGTAAACGATCCGTCCTCGTTCAGTGTCGCAGAGATTCGACTGTCCTGCATTTCACTGAGCTGTGCGTAATCAGATGAAATACGTTCAAGATCGCTCAGCACCTTCTCTTTCAGCGCAGCTTCCATCGCCGCCAGAGACATATTGGCCTGTTCGTCGTCGTCCTCATCGTCATCGTTGTTCAGGATTGGATTGCCATCAGCATCCAGCTCGGGGCTTTTCTCTGCCTTTGGCTGCGCACCTTCAGCTGGAGCGACACCTGCAATCACAGGCTCTTCGACTTCTCCGTCTTCATCCATCTGATTGCCAAATGTGGCTTCCAGATCGATAACATCCCGCAGCAGAATGTCTTCGGACAGAAGTTCGTCATGCCAGATAGTGATCGCCTGAAAGGTAAGCGGGCTTTCGCACAGCCCTGCAATCATCGTATTGCGACCCGCCTCGATACGCTTCGCAATCGCAATCTCGCCTTCGCGCGACAGCAGCTCAACCGAGCCCATCTCGCGCAGATACATGCGAACCGGGTCATCCGTGCGGTCCAGCTTTTCAGTCTGCGCACCAGCAACGGCAACCTCA
Organism: Epibacterium ulvae; assembly: GCF_900102795.1. Lineage (GTDB taxonomy): Bacteria > Pseudomonadota > Alphaproteobacteria > Rhodobacterales > Rhodobacteraceae > Epibacterium > Epibacterium ulvae. The sequence goes on from NZ_FMWG01000005.1 coordinate 230,216, forward strand.
CGGTTGCTTTCCGTGGTGACCAGTTCCGTTGAACCTTTGTTCTCTTCTTCCTCGGCTTCCTCGTCCTCAATGATGTTGATGCCCATTTCAGACAGCATCGACATCACGTCTTCGATTTGCTCCGAGCTGACCTGATCCGGCGGCAGAACCTGATTAAGTTGATCGTAGGTGATGTAGCCCTTCTCGCGGGCCTCCGCGATCATCTTTTTGACATTCGCCTGGCTCATATCAAGTGAGATTTCGGCGTCCTGGTCGTCAGGTTTGCGGTCGTCGGTGTCTTTGGCGGCCATTCAATGCTCCTTACGCAGGGCTACGACTGATTCGATTTCTCGAATCATTAGCGTGATCTTTTGATTCGTCACCCCGTTTACCCAATTTTCTTTCGTAGTTCCTTAGCAAAAAGACCACAAAGCGGCGGTCAATCCTTTGAAGGGCTGATTCGATCCAAGAGTGCGTTAAAAGAGTCGCGCTCATCCCGGTTCATCCGCACCCCATTGTCCGCAATGTCATATTGCGCACGATCTTCACTTTCACTGCGCACAGCCTGATTGCGCGCCTCTGCAGCTTGTCCCAAACGCCATGTCACAGCTTCATCTTCAAGACTGCGAATATCTTCGGCAGCTTCTGCAAGCTCCACATCTAATCCTTTCGCCGCCTCAAGTTTGGCAAATTCTTCCGCCAACACAAGGCGCGCGGTTTCCACATCTCCCGGATTACGCACCCCTGCACTAATAGCGACATGGCGAAGCCTCATCAGGTTTTCAAGGGTACCGGGCCCCAAAGCATATTCGATTTCATCGTGCAGCCGTTCGGGCGCATCAACCCCGATCCGTAACACGACGTCGCGCAGCACCCCGTGCTCCATATCCGCACAGGTGAGACGATCCAGATTGCTTTCATATTCGGTGATGACATCCGGCGTTGAGATGACTGTCGCCAACACAACGCTTTCCCGCATGCGCACAACAGCCCCTTCATCGGCTGCCGCAACCAGCGAGGCACGGGTGGTCGAAACCGGAGACGCAACGACAGATTTGCCCCGCCAGGGCGCACGCGTCCCATCACGAAAGCCATTGGCCTTTCGCTCAAACCCTTTTGAAGCCGTGGGCCGATTGCCGCGAAACAATTGCCATCGCAGTTCTTTCACGTCATCGCCGTAGTGTTTACGAATAGAAGGGTCTCTGATCAGTTTGATCTTTTCACGCAAAGATTTGTCCAGTGCGGCCTTGCGTTCTGGACTGTCAAAAACCTTGCCTTCAGTCTCTCGCTGCCACAGCAACTTAACCATGGGCATCGCGCGATCCAGAACTACCTGCACAGCCCCTGCCCCTTCAGCCCGCAACAGATCATCCGGGTCTTTGCCATCCGGCATAATCGCAAACCGCAAAGATTTACCGGCCTCCAAAAGCGGCAACGCCATATCAATCAGACGCATCGCTGCACGCAGACCAGCCGTATCCCCATCCAGCGCAATAATCGGTTCAGGTGACATGCGCCACAGCATCTGCAGCTGATTTTCGGTAATCGCAGTTCCCAAAGGCGCAACGGATGAGGCAAAGCCGCCTTCGACCAGTGCGATCACATCCATATAGCCTTCAGCAACCACCAATGGGCTGCCCCGCCCCGCAGCCGAACGTGCGGGGCCGTGATTGTAAAGACTGCGGCCCTTATCAAACAACTCCGTTTCCGGCGAGTTCAGATATTTCGCCATATCATTGGGATCCATCGCACGACCGCCAAAGGCAATTGCACGGCCGCGCGCATCCCGAATGGGAAACATAATCCGGTTGCGGAACGTGTCATACGGCTTACCACCTTTGTTGGACGGTTTGGCAAGACCCGCTCCAAGAATGAGATCTTCAGCCATGCCTTTGCTTCGCAACGCATCCCAGAGGTTTTGCCAGCCATCTGGCGCAAATCCAATCTCCCAACGATCCAATGCTTGCGGTGTCAGGCCCCGCCGATCAAGATAGGAACGTGCCTCCTGCGCTGCACCCGTTTTCAGTTGCAGGCGGAAAAACTGCACTGCCTGTTCCATCACCTCCGCCAGTAATGTGCGGCGGTCTTGTTTTTCCTGCGCACGCGGATCACGTTTTGGCATTTCCAGGCCAGCCTCACCGGCGAGAATTTCGACCGCTTCCATAAAGCCGACATTTTCAGTTTCGGTGACAAACTTCAGCGCATCCCCTTTGGCCTGGCAGCCAAAACAATAATAGAATCCTTTGCGATCATCGACATGAAATGAGGCAGTTTTTTCATGATGAAACGGACAGGGCGCCCAAAGATCACCCTTAGCCATGTTGGACTTTCGCTGATCCCACATGACTTTTTTACCCACCACATCAGACAAGCTGATGCGAGTCCGCAATTCATCTAAAAACCCCGGTGGCAGCGACATATCAGCCGTTCTGCAGTTGTTTTTGCAATTCCTGGATCTGATCCCAGCTGCTTAGACATTGTTCTTCAAAGGCCGCGCCCAAATCGACGTTTTTCAGATCTCTCCGCTTTAGCGCATAGACATGCGCGGACAGCTGTGGAATTGCCTTGCTATAGGCCTCTGGCCATGCCGGTTCACTGCCCAGAATATGGGTTTCAACATCTTCGATCTTAACCCGCTCCAAACGCGCGCCCTGCACCGCGGACATAACCTGCCCCTGATACTTGCAGCTGTCTTCCTTGCTGTCTTGTGCTGAGACCGGTGCAACGGCAAAAAAGGTTAAAATAGCCGCTGCCGCAGGGCATACGGCAGAACGAGTGATGCGAACCATGGAGACGCTCCGGGAATCAGTTGGCGATTTGGGTAGAATATCTCTCTCTTCATCCCGTCGCCATGGCTGTTTTAGAAACAGCTAGCAGATCTCAGCCGAAAGGGCGCGCCACACGGACACGCCCTTTCGCGGTGTAATTCGTTTTTATAGACCTTTTGCACGGTAGCTGCTTGCAACCTTGTCGATCGAAACAAGATATGCAGCTGTGCGCAAATCGCTCACATCATCACGCCCATGCCAAACCTCTCGCATGGACTGATACGCAATACGCATTGTGTCATCCAGACCGGACCGCACCAGCTCAAGCTCGCCCGCGCCGCGCAGATATTTCTCTTTAAAACTGCCATCCAGCGTCCAAGAATTCCCCATCGCCGCAGACAGTTTTTCAAGTTCATCCACCACCAGCTGGTGACGGCTTTCTTCTTGGCGGCGCTGCATACGGCCAAACCGAATATGGCTGAGGTTTTTGACCCATTCGAAATAAGATACTGTCACACCACCTGCGTTTGCATACATGTCTGGGATAATGACACAGCCTTTTTCACGCAGCACCTGATCCGCGCCTGCCGTGACAGGCCCATTTGCCGCCTCAATAATCAAGGGGGCTTTGATCTTATCCGCATTATTAAGATTAATGACCCCTTCCAGAGCCGCAGGGATCAGGATATCGCAATCCTGCTCCAGCACCAAAGCGCCATTTTCAACATATTCGGCATTTGGGAACCCTTTGACGCCCCCATGTGACATGATCCAATTGCGAATCTCATCAACGTCCAACCCCTGCTCATTAACAAGAGCCCCATCTCGTTCGATGACCCCCGTGACAATTGAGCCGTCTTCTTCGCACAGGAATTTGGCCGCGTGATAGCCCACGTTACCAAGGCCTTGTACAATAACCCGCTTGCCATCCAAGCTGCCGGTCAATCCCGCCGCTGCGATATCTTCGGGATGCCGGAAGAACTCTTGCAACGCATATTGCACACCGCGCCCTGTGGCCTCTACCCGGCCAGCGATACCGCCAGCGTTCAAAGGCTTGCCCGTCACACAGGCGCGTCCGTTGATGTCGGTGGTGTTCATACGCTGATACTGATCTGCGATCCAAGCCATCTCACGTTCGCCAGTACCCATATCCGGCGCGGGCACGTTCTGACTGGGGTTGATCAGATCACGCTTTGCCAGCTCATAGGCAAAACGGCGCGTGATCTGCTCCAATTCATGTTCATCATATTCGCGCGGATCGATACACAATCCACCTTTTGAGCCCCCAAACGGTGCTTCAACCAAAGCACATTTATATGTCATCAACGCGGCAAGCGCTTCAACTTCGTCTTGGTTAACGCCCAGCGCGTAACGAATACCACCCTTAACAGGCTCCATATGTTCGGAGTGAACAGAGCGATATCCGGTAAAGGTGCGCATCTCGCCGCGCAAACGAACACCAAACCGCACGGTGTAGGTAGCGTTACAAACGCGGATCTTTTCTTCAAGTCCAGGCGGCAAATCCATCAAGGCAACTGCCCTGTTGAACATCAGATCCACACTTTCTCTAAAACTTGGCTCTTGCTGGCGGGTCATAAAAATACCTCCCTCCGTCCAACATCAATTTGCACCCAGAATGGGACAGCGATCGTAACCAGAGAGTTAACGCCATCACCTTCTTCAGGCACGTGGTATCAAAATAGATACATTTTTTCTTTTCGATTCGTAGCACGCCCTGAAATTGAAACCTGATCACGAACAGGACACACCCCTCGCGATTAATAAGCATTGTTGACAAAAGCCACAAAATCAATGTGCGACAGGCTCAATTTAGCCCCAATCTCGCCACCTTCCTAAAGCATATATGAACACTCAAATTCGTATTGCCGACCCGTCGGCTGCTGTAAGGTAAGGCATTTTGCGATGACCACGCTCGACCAGACAAAGACCACTCAAGCCCTGCGACATAGGGCATCTCCGCTCGCAATGCTGAGCGCCTTTCGCAAGCAAGAAGACGGTGTTCTCGCGAAACCTTTCATCGTGTTCACATTACTCATGTTGATGGTTGGAGGTCTGGGCGTCGATCTCATGCGATATGAGCGTGACAGAACACATATTCAATACACGCTTGACCGTGCCGTTCTGGCCGCAGCCGACCTTGATCAGCCGCTTGCACCTGAAGCCGTTGTGGAGGACTACTTCAACAAAGCGGGACTCGCACAGTATTATACGCCCCCCGAAACTGACGTTGGTGTCGGATACAAAATTGTCGACGGCACGATCCAAACGCCGTTCATAGCGCAATATCTGAATTTGATTGGGGATAGTAATCTCACTCTCAATGCGCGTTCACGCGCTGAAGAGAGCATTGACGACATCGAGATTTCGGTCATTCTCGACGTTTCCGGCTCGATGAACTCCCGCTCTCGGCTACCTCGCCTAAAAGACGCTGCAAAAGAATTTGTCGACACGCTCTCGGTTCAGACCGAAAGCGGTAAAATGTCGATGTCTATCATTCCGTATGCCACCCAAGTTTCTATCCCAGACGCTCTTTATGAAGAACTCGACGTGCTGTCGCCTCAAGAAGAAATTCGGCGCAAACATGGGGAAACAGTCGCCGCCGCCCCCTACTCCAACTGCATCAATTTTGATGGCAGCCCCGCACCAATAACACGCACACTTCCTGATGGCAGCGTCAGCACGGTGACGGGATACACAGATTTCAGTGTATCCCAACTGTCGGCAGCTTTACCCTTGCAAGGTACAATGCACTTTTCGCCATGGTCCAGCGGAGACCGCAGAGGTGACTCAACACGATTGATTGACCGCCCCGTATGCGAAGATTCCGACAGCCGTGAAATTCTTTTGATGGAAGAAGATCCTACGACACTGAAAAACTACATTGACGCGCTCACAGCATGGGGCAACACCTCGCTTGATCTTGGTATGAAATGGGGTACCGCGCTCTTGGATCCGTCCATGCGCACGACTATTCAAGCATTGACCACCGGGACAGATCCCGAGATTGATCCTGTCTTCGCTGGACGTCCTGCGAACTACAACGACAGCAACACGCTGAAAATTGTTGTTCTGATGACAGATGGGCAAAACACGACCCAATATGCCATTCGCGATTCCTTTCGTGCTGAGTTTTCAAACGTTTGGTACAATCCGAGCGCCGGTGTCTACTCAACCTATGATGAAGCCAATGATCGCTACTATTGGCATGGCGGCTTTAACAGGTTTGAGGACCATGCATACGGCAATGGAGAATATCGCCCTTGCCGTTTCTGCAGCCCCCAAAGTGAACCCGGCGATGCAGAACAGCTGACATATGCTGATCTTTGGGCAGACACCGGGATGCGCTTTGTGACTGATCGTCTTTTTGATGATTGGCTGTCACGTTCCACGGCTCGCTCACGCTACCTCAACAAGCCGCTCCTAAGCACAGGACGAAGCACCAAAGACGCGCGCACCCGCGCCATCTGCGATGCTGCCAAAGCACAAGGAATCACCGTCTACACCATCGGATTTGAGGCTCCAAGCTCAGGTCAGGCGGTGTTGAAAGACTGTGCAAGCTCTCCTGCGCATTATCAGGACGTAAACGGGTTGGAAATTTCAGAAGCCTTCCGTTCGATTGCAAACTCAATCCGCACCTTGAGGCTGACCCAATGATCCAGATTGCTTTCCTGCAAAAGCTAAAAGCCTTTGGCCGCGATGAAGACGGCAATATCACCGTCGAATTTGTCATCCTTTTTCCGCTACTGATGCTCATTCTTGTCATGACCATCGAACTTGGGTTGATTTTGGTCCGTGGCATGATGCTTGAGCGCGCTCTAGATCTTACCGTCCGCGAACTGCGTCTCACGACAGGCGTGACACGACAACATGATGAAATTCGTGATGCGATCTGTTCAAGGGCAACCTTTGTAAACGACTGTGATACTGAAATGCGTGTTGAAATGATCCGAGTGGACCCCTTCGACTTCCCTGCGATCAATCATATCCCCGATTGCATCGACAACGCCGAGAGTGTCTCACCGGTTCGCACATTCCAAAATGGCCAATCAAATGAGCTGATGTTTATTCGGGCCTGCATGAAATTTGATCCGTTATTCCCAACTCTGGCGCTTGGTGAAGCTTTATCGAAAGATGAGAGCGGCCGTGTCAAATTGTTCACCGCTTCCGCGTTTGTTCAGGAGCCGAGATAAGCCATGTTTAGATTTATCACTCAAAAGATCAAAACGCTTAGATCCAAAGACGACGGAAACGTCACAGTTGAATTCGTCATCTACGCACCACTGCTCTTCTTTATCTTTATGATGGTCTATACGTTCTACGATGCATTCCGTCAGGAAAGCATCAACTTAAAAGCGGCCTACACGGTCTCGGACCTCCTGTCGCGTGAAACCCGCGAAGTCAATGACGACTACATCGACAGTATGTTTGGAATTGCCAACCTGATGGTGCGACAGAACTCCAACCTTTCAATGCGGATCACCTTGGTTCGCTATGATGAGGCGAGCGATCAGTTTTATATCGACTGGTCCCGTCAACGCGGCAACGCATATCTTGAACGCACGGATGGCAACACGGGTGAGTTCACCGACATCAACGAGGTTCGCGAACGGTTACCCAATATGCCGGATCAGGAACGCGTCATTCTTGTTGAAACGATTGCGGATATCGTGCCTCCGTTCAACATTGGCGTCGGACAGGTCGATATCACCAATTTTGTGTTCTCGCGCCCCCGCTTTGCGCCAATCGTGCGCTTTGAAGGGATCGAAATCCCGGGTGTACCTCATGATGATGCAACTGTCTTTGACAGCTGAAACGACACAGGCTCCGCCAAACCCAGATCCTTGACCTGATCCGGGTTTTACATATCCCGTTTGGCAAGCAAAGCAGCCAGAATCTCTGACATCGCCTTGGATTGCGCCCCAGGCGTCACACCACCAATTCCCACACGGCGTCCCATCCGCCACCATAGCCCCGGATGCCAGCTGCGCGCCTGTGCCGCGCTCAGCCGTAAGACAAACCCATTAGACGGTTTAAACGCAAGAAAACCGCGGTCCATCGCTTCGATCTGATCCAAACGTGCGATTTCGGTTCCATCAGTACTGCGCAGCCCCTCAATCGTCAGTTCGATTTCATTCTGGGTTGCCTGCCACATCCGCATAGCCAACGCCAAAGCGCCGGCACCCGTGGCCACAAGAAACACGGTCCACCCAGCAGTTGGGCTGCCTGCTGCCACAACATAAAGCGCAAAGACGCCAATAAATCCTAGCATCCCCACACCGGCAAGACGACGTGGAGCCGAGGCTCCAACCCGAGCCAATACCTCATCTGCCATTTGCAGTCTCCCTTTTCGGCCTTCCCCACTCCTTACCCTGAATTGTCCCGAGTATACAGAGCCCACTCAATCTCTGCGCGGATCTGCACAGCAAACGTGATTTTGCGTTGAATTGATCTGATGCTTGACCTCGATAAGCTTACCCCGATCAACCCAGCGCAAGGCTCCCACCATGTCATTCAGACCCATCTTGGAAACCCGCACAGCACAGCCAACGCTAGAAGGGGCGGGCGTCAAACTTCATCGTGCTTTTGGATTTCAGGATCCAACTGAGCTGGACCCTTTTCTGCTGTTTGATGATTTTCGCAACGAACACCCCAAAGATTTTGAAAAAGGCTTCCCCTGGCATCCTCACCGCGGCATTGAAACCATCACTTACGTTCTGTCTGGAACAGTGGATCATGGTGACTCCCTTGGCAACAACGGCACATTAGGCGCAGGGGATGTGCAATGGATGACGGCGGGATCTGGCATTCTCCATCAGGAAATGCCTCATGGCAACGCCAGCGGCCAAATGCATGGTTTTCAACTGTGGGGCAACCTGCCCAGCGCGCAAAAAATGTGTGCACCGCGCTATCAGGACGTGCGCGGCACAGATATACCAGAGGTGATTGATGATGATGGGACCCGCGTGAAAATCATTGTTGGCCAGTTTTGGGGACAGGTAGGACCTGTCGAAGGGATCGCTGCGGACCCACAGTATCTTGATATCTTTGTCCCCGCAGGGCGCAAGAAAACATTCAGGATCGATACCTACCGCCGGGCTTTTGCCTACATCTTTGAAGGAGCCGGTGCTTTTGTCGATGCCTCAGCTCCGCAAGGTGTACTTTTGGAGAAAGAGATAAAAGGGCAGGAACTGAACATTCGCGATATGTCTGGCGATCGGACTCTTGTTCGTTTTGGCACAGGTGATGAAATCACTGTACAGGCCGGGCCGGAAGGGTTGCGATTTTTGTTGATTTCAGGAGCACCGATCGATGAACCTGTCGCCTGGCATGGTCCAATTGTGATGAATACGCGAGAACAACTGCGCCAAGCGGTGAAAGATCTCAACAATGGGACCTTTATTAAGGCAGCACATTAGGAGGCGTGCCGCTATCCTGTGACCGCTTTTCGCACCATATCCCAGTAGGTCGCCTCGACCTCTTCAAGAGACAAACGCCCTCCACTTCGATACCAGGTGATCACCCCATTCAGCATAGCAATCACGGCAAGGGTGGTTATTTTACTATCACGCAGGGTAAAGATCCTCTGCGCGACACCAGCATCCAGAATACTTTGAAGCTCTCCCTCGTAACTCTTCCGAAGCGCTTCGATTTTGGCAAAGTTTTCAGGAGAGAGATTACGCAACTCCATGTAAGCAATAAAAACCGCATCTGGGCGCGCCATGTGGAACCGAATGTGAAATCGTGCAAATTCTTCGAGCAAACCGTCTGGTCGGCAAGGATCAAGAGTGGCTTTCTGCTCTTTCCAAGCGGCAAGCACATCCTGCATGTGCTTATTCATCAACGAAAACAACAGACTTTGCTTATCTGGAAGATAATTATACAAAGCCCCAACCTGAACGCCGACTTCCTTTGCAATCTGGCGCATCGAAACCGCTGCATATCCATGCCGCGCAAAAAGTTGCAACGCGACCTTTTGAATGCGTGGGCCGGTGATATCAGAATGCGAACCTTGCGTGCGTGCCATATACGCACATTAATTGATCAACTGATCAATTAAAACCCCCTCTTGCCTGAAACACCCGCTTTGTGCATCAAGGTGCTGAAACAGGTCGCAACAGTCAGGGTATCGTTCATGTCTCGTCCTCTTAGGGTCATTTGCACCGGTCTTTTTGCAGCTGGAGCACTAGCTGCCTGCTCAAATGTGCCGGAATTGGATGACCAAATCAGCCCTGCGCTGCGCGATGCCGATTTTCCAACCTTGCTACCCCTGGACACCGCTCTAAACGCGACGGGCCTGCCTAACGTCACTCCCGCTGCCGAAGGCAAAGCTGTTCAGGACGATCTTGCAGCCCGCGCAGCCCGCCTGCGTGCCCGTGCCGCGGCTTTAAACTCTGTTGAAAATTAAATCACAGCACGTTGATTGAACGCGGCGAGATCAGCAGCTGCATTGCGCAACGGGCACGAACCCGCTAAGGCGTGACAACGATCAACCGCAAAGGATCTCCGCAAATGACACAGCCGCTTCGACTTGGCATTGCTGGCTTGGGCACCGTTGGTATTGGTGTTGTGAAAATCATTCGCCGTCAGGCCGCCCTTTTGGAGGCCCGCACAGGTCGCACCGTAACAATCAGCGCTGTGTCTGCCCGTGATTCCAGCAAAGATCGTGGCGTCTCTCTGACGGATTACGCTTGGGAGACAGATCCCGTTGCCCTTGCAAAACGCGATGACGTGGATGTCTTTGTTGAGCTTATGGGCGGACATGAAGGGGCTGCAAAAGAGGCAACCGAAGCCGCACTTGCCACGGGAAAAGATGTTGTCACAGCCAATAAAGCGCTGCTGGCTATACATGGTCAGGCGCTGGCTGAACAAGCCGAAGCCGCAGGGCGAGTGATCCGCTTTGAAGCCGCCGTTGCAGGCGGCATTCCAGTGATTAAATCACTAACGGAAGGCCTTGCAGGCAACGACATCACACGCGTGATGGGCGTGATGAATGGCACCTGCAATTATATTCTGACCCAGATGGAAGCCACTGGTCAGGGCTATAATGCCCTGTTCGAAGAATGCGGACGCTTGGGGTATCTGGAAGCCAATCCAAATCTGGATGTTGGCGGCATCGACGCAGGCCACAAGTTGGCAATTTTGTCCTCTATCGCCTTTGGGACCAAGCCTGCCTTTAACAATGTCCACCTAGAGGGTATCCAGCGCATCACACTAGAAGACATCCGCGCAGCCGCAGATATGGGCTACCGCATCAAACTTTTGGGTGTAGCACAACGCACAGGCCGTGGGTTGGAACAGCGCATGACACCTTGCTTGGTGCCTGCGCAATCCCCCTTAGGACAGCTTGAAGGCGGCACCAACATGGTGGTCATCGAAGGTGACGCGGTTGAACAGGTGGTCCTGCGTGGCCCCGGTGCCGGTGAAGGCCCGACCGCCAGTGCTGTTCTTGGTGATATCTGCGATCTGGCGCGCGGCCTGCGGATTGCCACTTTTGGCCAAGCTGCAACCACGCTGCAAGAAGCTCCTGCAGCCCAAACAGCACTCCCGGCCCCTTTCTATCTGCGCATGGCATTGAAAGACAAACCCGGCGCGCTGGCAAAAGTTGCCGCCGTTCTTGGCGAAGCTGGCATATCGATTGACCGCATGCGCCAGTATGGCCACTCGGAGCCAAGCGCACCTGTGCTGATCGTAACGCATAAAACAAGCCGCGCCGCAATTGATCAGGCACTCGCTGAATTGCAAGCTACCGATGTGGTGACCGTCGAACCCGTCGCGCTGCGCATCGAAAACGTCTAACACAATTCAAGACGACGCCAATCGTAAGCCTAGAGTGCTCGTACCACTCTGGGCTTTTTTCGCATTTACAGTCCAAAGTTCCCGACACTGGATCTAAAGGTTAGTGTTAGCGATATAATCTTCAGCGATGCTTGTCGCCCTTGTGCCCTCTCGTTACCCTCGAAAAAGTGAAAGCTTGAGGAGGTGCCCCTATGTCTGGAACTGCAGAATTTCATGATCGTTTGTTGTCGCTTGGACTCGCCCGCGTGGCTGAGCAAGCCGCCCTTGCCTCTGCCTCTCTAATTGGCCGCGGGGATGAGAAAGCCGCAGATCAGGCTGCCGTTAACGCCATGCGCGAACAGCTCAACATGCTGGATATTGCAGGCGTTGTGGTAATCGGCGAAGGCGAACGCGATGAAGCGCCAATGCTGTTCATCGGCGAAGAAGTCGGAACCGGCAAAGGCCCCGGTGTCGACATCGCGTTGGACCCGCTTGAAGGCACGACACTCACTGCGAAAGACATGCCCAACGCGCTGACCGTCATCGCCATGGGGCCACGCGGCTCCATGCTGCATGCCCCTGATACTTATATGGACAAGCTTGCGATCGGCCCCGGCTTTGCCGAGGGTACAGTTACTTTAGATATGTCTCCTGCTGAACGCATCTCAGCCCTTGCCACTGCCAAAGGTTGCGCCCCCAGTGATATCAGCGTCTGCATTCTGGAACGTCCTCGCCATGACGCCATGATTACAGAAGTGCGTGAAACGGGTGCCTCGATCCATCTGATCACCGACGGTGATGTTGCAGGCGTCATGCATTGCGCTGAGGCTGAAACCACGGGCATTGACATGTATATGGGATCAGGCGGCGCTCCCGAAGGTGTGCTGGCGGCGGCCGCTCTCAAATGTATGGGCGGGCAAATTCAAGGACGTCTGCTGTTTCGCAACGCTGACGAGCGCAATCGCGCCGCGAAGGCAGGCATCACGGATTTGAACCGGGTCTACAGTCGCGATGACATGGTGACACAAGATGTGATTTTTGCTGCGACTGGCGTCACAGGCGGGTCTCTTCTCCCCCGTATTAAACGCGAACCCGGCTGGGTGGAAACCACAACGCTTCTGATGCGCTCCAAAACAGGCTCTGTACGCCGAATGTCCTATCGCACACCACTTGCTGCACACCAGTAAGACAGCATTTGCCCTGGGGGCTCTGTAAGCGTAAACCTACGCCAAACTCAGGACCGGCGACAAAGGACCGGTCTTTTCTACAGGCAGATGCGGCGCAAAGGAATACAGCATGAGCTTTCTTGGAGTAGAGCAATCTCTCACCGGGCGTCGCTGGATTGGCCCCACTGTGGATATCCAACGCGCCGCGGAAATGATGGAGCAACAAACCAATTTGCCCGCCGCTGTCTGCCAGGTTCTCGCCCGGCGCGGCGTGCCCGCGATGGAAGCCAAGGGGTTTCTGGAGCCGCGCCTGAAAGACCTGCTCCCAGATCCCCGCAAGATGAAAGACATGGAAAAAGCCGCTGCACGCTTCCTAGAGGCCGTAAATCGGCGCGAGCGCATTGCTGTCTTTGCGGACTATGATGTTGACGGTGGCAGCTCTGCGGCCTTGTTGCTGGTGTGGCTGCGCAATATGGGCCTGCAAGCCACACTTTATATCCCTGATCGCATCGACGAAGGTTACGGTCCAAATGTGCCCGCAATGCAGGCCCTCGCCCGCGACCATGATCTGATCATCTGCGTCGATTGCGGCACGCTCAGCCACGAACCAATTGCGGCTGCTAAAGGTGCAGATGTGGTGGTACTGGATCACCACCTTGGCGGGGAAACATTGCCAGAGTGCGTCGCCGTTGTGAACCCCAATCGACAGGACGAAGACGGCGATCTTGGCTATTTCTGTGCGGCGGGCGTCGTGTTTCTTATGCTGGTGGAAACAGGTCGCCAGATGCGCCTCGCAGGGCAAAAAGGTCCGGATTTAATGGCGCTGTTGGACCTGGTTGCTCTGGCAACTGTCGCCGATGTTGCCCCCTTGATAGAGGCAAATCGCGCCTTGGTACGTCAGGGACTTAAAGTTATGGCAGGGCGAAAACGTCACGGCCTTGTTGCCTTGGCGGATGTCTCACGTATGGACAGCACCCCCTCCAGCTATCATCTAGGCTTCCTTTTAGGTCCGCGCGTGAACGCAGGCGGACGTATCGGCAAAGCTGATCTTGGTGCACGCCTTCTTGCGACAGATAATCCACACGAAGCCGCCGCTATGGCCGAGCGCCTGGACCAATTAAACACAGAACGCCGTGATATCGAAAACGCAGTGCGCGCAGCAGCCATGGAACAGGCCGAGGCCCGCGGTTTTGATGCGCCTCTTGTCTGGGCCGCAGGGGAAGGTTGGCATCCCGGCGTCGTTGGCATTGTCGCTTCCCGCCTGAAAGAAGCCACGGGCCGACCCGCCGTTGTTATTGGATTGGACGGGAATGAAGGCAAAGGATCCGGCCGCTCTGTCAGCGGCATTGATCTGGGGGCCTCTATTCAAAAAACAGCAACCGAAGGGCTATTGCTCAAAGGGGGTGGGCATAAAATGGCTGCGGGCTTAACCGTTGCACGCGACCAGCTTGAACCCGCGATGGCGCGCCTATCCGATCTTCTGGCCAAACAAGGCGCAGGTGATCTTGGCCCTTCTGACTTGAAACTAGATGGCATGCTGATGCCCGGGGCCGCCCAAATTGATCTGATCGAACAAATCGAAAAAGCCGGACCGTTCGGAGCTGGTGCCCCTGCCCCGCGCTATGCCTTTCCCGATCTGCAGGTACGCTTTGCAAAACGCATCGGGGAAAGCCATCTGAAACTTTCGCTCAGCGATGGCATGGGCGGCGGGTTGGATGCCATTTGCTTTGGCGCCTTTGACACCGCTCTTGGTCCGCGCCTTTTGGAACATGGCGGAGCGCGTTTCCATTTCTCTGGTCGGCTTGAGATCAATACATGGGGAGGGCGCCAAAGCCCACAACTGCGCCTTGAAGATGCCGCCGAAGCCTAACCCCGTTCATCACCTTTGTTTTCAATGACTTGGGAGAAGAAAGTGAAGATAGATCAGAAAAATTCAAAATCTGTCACTTTTCCTCTTGCAGCCTCTCAGTGAAAGCCCTAGAACCCGCCTCACACACAGAGTGTCCCGTTCGTCTATCGGTTAGGACGCCAGGTTTTCAACCTGGAAAGAGGGGTTCGATTCCCCTACGGGATGCCATTTTCCAAACGGCATCAGAATTAAAGATTACAGCGCATTTTTCGTTGTGAAAACTTTATATTTGAAAACAAAAGCTTATCCTCTCGCATCCCAGATAAAAAAACACAGATAATCTTAAAAAACGTCTTGCACGCAGTAACGACACTAATTAAACAGCGTCACACACAGAGTGTCCCGTTCGTCTATCGGTTAGGACGCCAGGTTTTCAACCTGGAAAGAGGGGTTCGATTCCCCTACGGGATGCCATTTTTCAAACGGCATCAAATTGATTAAAGTGTAACTCTCCTTACGCTTGATATGCTCATCCCCAACACCTTGCTCTTTGTCGCATGTAAGCGCACAATCTCTGCAAATCAAACTTGTCGTAAGTAAACGCACCTACCTCGCGCGACTGTTTTGAAAGCAAAAAATCCACCCCATTAAATCAAATTATTTAAGTATTCTTTCAATTTAAGGCACAATAGCCTTTGTTGGTTGGAGGTGATATTCGTGAATTTTATGAAAATCTTGGGGGGCGCGGCACGCCAAAGTCAAAATATTGACCAACTTCAGAGTCCTCAAAAGCGCAGGCGCAAGCAAATGCAAAGCGCCCAACATGAGCAAACGCAACAACGTGGACGCCTCTCTGCCTTCAAAATGATGGATAAAGGCGCAAATGTTTGGGCTCTGGCCCAAAAGATGCGCAACAATTCGCTCGCTGGTCTCGCCTTTGATTTCGCCTCAGGTAAAGCTGTGAACAGCATTCTGAAGATGGGCAGCAGTCGACCTTCAGCCGCTGCGTTTAATCCCTATGCACAACAACAGCCCTCATCACGCCCAACGGCAAACCCCTTTGCTCAATACCAACCGCGCCCCCCGGCGCAACCCACATACGCGCCAGCGCCCCAATTCCAACAAAGGCCAACCGCCCAGCCCCACTTTGCGCAGCCCCCCCAACACGCGCACCCCCAGCGCCCAACAGTCAATCCATTTGGCCAATTTCAACAGCGCCCGACTGCACAACCAACACCTGCCCCGCCCCCACCTCAAATGCCAGCCTCAGGGCACAATAATAACAATCACGGCATAGGAAATATCGCAGCACGCCTGCAAGCAACGGAAGAGCGCATTCAAGCCCAGAATGCCGCCGCATGGAATGCCGTGCCCGGCACACAGGATATCTGGAACCAGATCAATGCGGGACGACAAAGCGCCCATCAACAGATGCAAGATATCGGAGACCGCTTAAATAACGCTCCGCAAGCTGCACGCCCGACACAAACGCAGCCCCCAAATCAACAGCAATATGCGCCCCAACCTTCTAGGCCCGCTGCTGCCAACACCGCGCCGCCTATTGGGAATATAGCCGCCCGCCTGCAAGCAACGGAGGAGCGCATTCAAGCGCAAAATGCCGCAGCTTGGAATGCCGTACCAGGAGCCCAAAACGTTTGGGATCAAATTGACGCAGCACAGCAAAATGCAAATCAGCAAATGCAGGACGTTTGGGCCATGCTAGGCGGTCGGCCCGGACCACAATCGCAAACCGCTTTTGCGCGCCCCTCCATGAGTCCTCCCCAAGCTGCTCAGCCCACAGCGCCTCCCCCACCTCCGGCACAACCTCAAGCCTCAAACATGTACAGCCAGCCTGCACAAAGCAGTGGCCCAAGCCAGCCGGTAAACATGTCGCAATTTAACCAGCTCTTCCCAGCATCACCAGCAAGCGACCCGCCACCGCCACCCTCAGGCAATATGGTCACTGGGATAAATCCAGACATTGAATATCGCCCTCAAAACCCCCCTCCATCCTTTGATGAATGGCAAGCCCAAACCGGACGGACTGACCAGTGGGCATGGGCAGACTACCAAGACTCAATTAAATAACTTTGCTGCCGAGGCTCAGGCTTCATAACCAGCAAATGACGCCTACGACCGGTGCGATAGCGAAGCGGAAGCGCTAGAGCATCTATCGTATTGGATTGCGACACGCGGCCAGTCTTTCTATCTGCCGAATGTGATCTCAATCCTATTACGACGTTTGTAGCGACGCTTATCGTATTCCGCTATTCTTTCAGATGCTTACAGCCTGAGTGATAGGTGCGCACCCCTTTTTCTTTCAATGTTTCTCTGAACCAGTGGGCGTCACAACCTCGTTTCCCACGTATTTAATCGATCTTTGAAGCTGACCGACAAACCGTAGGCGAGCACGTCAGAGATAAGCTTGGTGGTTGTAGCCCGACCACATAAAGCGATAGCCCGCGATATGATCGGGACTTTCCTTCGGGCGATGTCGCGGGTGGATAACAATGTGGCGGATTAGAGGCTAATAGCAGTATCCAGACATTTAGTGCCAGCTCCAGCTTGGCCAACGCCAATGTTTCAACTGATGCTTTCTACACCACCTTAAGCGCACTTTGAGTTTGGGAAGCGGATGTAACGCTTGCGATACAAAACATCCATTAAGCTATGCTGTGATCAATAGTTTTGCATCGGTAAATGGACAAAACTTGCGCTATTGACTCGTCAAATTCCTTTCGTCATTCTCTATATCAATACAAACGTGCTGAAATAAAGAACGTAAGCAAGGAGGTAATATGCTTAAAAAGGTAGTAAAGGCCGGTATTGTGATCACCGCCATGGCGGCAGCCCCCACATTAGCATCAGCTGAAAGCGCAACCGTGAAGCAGATCCAGGAACGCGGTACGTTGCTGTGTTCCGGTCATAACGGCAGCTATTTCGGGTTTGTCGAGGTGAATGACAAAAACGAATGGAAAGGCCTAGACATCGATCTCTGTCGGGCCCTCACGACTGCCATCCTGGGTGACCCTGAAAAGTCTCAGATTGTTCCACTCAGCTGGGCACAGCGGTTCCCAGCTCTGCAGTCTGGTGACGTGGACATTATCATTAAAGCAACGGGCTGGACCATGGGCCGAGATACCGAGCTGGGTCTACAGTTCTCTGTGCCATATTTCTTTGGTGGCACGCAGTTCATGGCACATGGTGACCTTGGCGTCACAAACGCGAAAGATCTGGAAGGCGGCACCATGTGTGTCGAAGCGGGCACCACGCTTGAACGTCTGGCCGCGAACTATATGCAAACCATTGGCACCAACGTAAGCATGGTAAGCTATGAAAAAGCGTCCGAGCTTCGGGCTGCTTATCTGGCAAACCGTTGTGATGCATTTGTCGGTTGGGGACCGAACCTAGCGGTTCTTCGCGCCACAGAAATCGAAAATCCAGATGCTCATGTTATTCTGGATGATAAACTTTCCTCTGAACCAATCGCTGCAGCGATGCGCCAAGGCGATGAAGACTTTGTTGATGTGGTGAACTGGATGCTGGCTGCACTGATGATTGCCGAAGAAGAAGGTATCACCAGCGCAAATGTTGAAGAGATGACCGCAAACCCACCAAATCCACGTGTCGCACGCCTGCTGGGTGTTGATCCCGGCATGGGGGAGCGCCTAGGCCTGCGGGATAGCTGGGCTGCTGAAATGATTGCAGCGATGGGCAACATGGAAGAGATCTACCATCGCAATCTTGGGGACAATAGCCCTTACAAATTGGATCGCGGCTTGAACAATCTTTGGAGCCACGGCGGCGTTCTTTACGCGCCAATTCTAGACTAATCTCCCTCAAAACATGGACTGCCTTCTATCGAAGAGGGCGGTCTTTTTTGTACCCAAAGGCACGAACATGCAAGTTGAAGAACTTAGAGCACGGGCCGCTCGACGAAAGTTTGCCATTCAAGCACTTTTAATCGTCGGTGTGATCGTCATCATCTGGAGCGCGATAGCAAGCGCTCGGATCAATCTGACTGCGCTTGGAATCACCAGCGGGTTTGGTTTTCTAGAACGTTCGACAGGTTGGTCTTATTCCTTTTCTCTAATCGAACGTGATATCAACGATACCTATACGAAAACGCTTTGGATAGGGTTTCAGAATTCTGTCTTTGTAGGCTTTATCTCAATTGTACTGTCTACAGTTCTTGGCTTTGCGATCGGCACTGCGCGGGATGCGTATAACCTATCTATCAAAGCCGCTGCGACAACATTTGTGCAGATTTTTCGAAACATCCCTCTGATCCTACAAGTGGTTTTTTGGTACGCAATTTTGATTCACATGCCGGGGCCACGACAAGCGATTTCAGTCGGAGAGCTTGCCTTTATCTCTAATCGTGGGGTCATGCTTCCGGGCTTGAACGTCACCTCTAGCATCGCAGTTGGCATGATTGCATTTAGTGTCTTGCTCTTTATTGCCCTGACAATATCTAAAGCGACCTTTGGAAAAAAACTGATCCTGTGGTTCTCTGGCTCAATCCTAGCGCTCATTTTAGCAGGTGTACTGTTCACACCTGAAGGCGAAAGCATCCTGTCAATTCCTACACTCAAAGGGCTTCGTTTTGTCGGAGGCATTACTGTATCCATAGAACTGGTCGCCATGATTGTCTCTATTGTTCTCTATGGCTCTGCCTATATCGCAGAAGTCGTTCGAGGTGGCCTGCAAGAGGTGCCCAAAGGATTGATTGAAGCTGGCCAAGCCATTGGCCTCCCTCAAAGAGCTATATGGTCTAGAATAAAAATGCCTATGGCGCTGCGCACCATTATCCCGCCGCTTGGGAACCAATGGATTTTTATCATGAAAGCAACAACGATAGGCGTGGCCATTGGCTTTTCTGATCTCTTCTACATCGTTTCAACATCGATCACCCAATCGGGGCAAACTCTGGAATTGATCGCGCTGTTGATGGGAGCCTTTCTAACAGTGAACTATCTCATCGCACAGCTGACGAATTGGCTGAATGCAAGCTTGAAACTGAAAGGACATTGATATGGCTGATGTTTCGTCTATAGCCCCAACAGGGTCTCGTATCGATTGGGCTAAGCTGCGTCGGCGGACCATTGCGACCCCCAAAGACACGGCAATCACGGTGTTTGTCGCAATCATTATGGGCTGGCTGGTTTGGCTGGCGCTGGACTGGGCAATCTTTAAAGCGGTTTGGTCAGCGGACAACGTAGACCAGTGCAGTAAAGACGGGGCCTGCTGGTCCGTTGTTCATGCACGCCATCGTTTAATTTTATTTGGCTTGTACCCTTATGATCTGCATTGGCGCTCCACCCTCGCCTGCGTCGTGATCATTTTGACAGTGGTCTTATCCTGCTTCCCGACGATCTGGAGTTTCAAGCGCCTCGGCACGCTCTGGATCACAGCGTTTTCAGCTTACTACCTTCTGATGGAAGGCAGCTTGCTGGGCATGGAACAAGTTACGACAGACCAATGGGGCGGTCTGGCTCTGACATTGTTCTTGTTTGCCAGTGTCGTTCTGCTTGGCATGCCTATGGGGCTTGGTCTCGCATTGATGCGCCGCTCATCTATGCCTGTGGTGCGCCTCTTTGCTTCGCTGATTATTGATTTCATCCGTTCACTGCCATTGCTCACCACCCTGTTCACAGCGGCGGTGGTTGTTCCGATCTTGCTGCCCGATTGGTTGCAGGGGGATAAAATCTGGCGGGTCATTATCGCCTTTGCTCTGTTTTTTGCCTGCTATCAGGCTGAGGTATTTCGGGGCGGTTTCCAAGCGATCCCGAAAGGACAATTTGAAGCTGGCAAAGCATTGGGATTAGGCTATTGGCAAATCCTTGGTCGCATCGTGCTGCCACAGGTTTTTCGCCATGCGTTGCCGTCTACTGTCAACATGGTGGTTGTCACCTTTAAAGAGACCGCAATTGTGATCATTATCGGGTTCTTTGATATTCTCGCCTCCGCTGGAGCAGCGTTTGGGACAGCGCTATGGGCCCCTTATTATATGGAGGTCTATGTCTTTGTCGCTCTCATCTACTGGAGCTTCATTTTCTCACTCGGTCAATATGGTGAGTACCTTAAACGCCGGATGACAGTTGCGGCCCGCTAATCTCTGGGACTGTACACACCAAAAAGGCGGGGCTGAAAAAACAGACCCGCCTCTATTTTTGCAAATTCCCCGATGGTCAAAGCTTATTGACGGGCACCTTCAAAACCATGTTGCCATCTTGATCTTCAGGAACTTCACCGCCACGCATGTTCACTTGCAAAGAAGGTAGGATCAACTTAGGCACCACCAATTGCGCGTCCCGTTCCGTGCGAAACTTAATAAATTCCTCGCGAGTTTTACCACCTCCAACGTGGACGTTGTGTTTCTTTTGCTCGGCCACTGTTGTTTCCCATGCAATAGCACGTCCACCCGGTCCATAGTCATGACACATGAAAAGACGCGTTTCACCTGGCAACGATAAGACTTTTTGGATCGAGTCATAAAGTTCGCCTGCATCGCCGCCGGGAAAATCAGCACGTGCAGAACCACCATCGGGCATAAACAGCGTATCCCCGACAAAGCCTGCATCCCCCATGACATGAACCATACAGGCCGGAGTATGCCCTGGCGTATGAAGCGCACGGCACTGCATCGCACCTACACAATAGGTATCACCATCTTGAAACAAAGCATCAAACTGTGAACCGTCGCGCTGAAATTCGGTCCCCTCGTTAAAGATTTTGCCGAAAGTGTCCTGAACAGTAATGACATGTCGGCCAATACCAATCTTACCGCCAATCCTCTCTTGAATATATGGTGCCCCAGACAAGTGATCCGCATGTACATGGGTCTCGATGATCCAGTCCAATTTTAGATCATTCTCCTGAACAAAAGCGATAATCTGATCAGCGCTTTCATAAGTTAACCGGCCTGCAGCCTGATCAAACTCCATCACCGGGTCAACAATGGCACAAGCCCGACCAGCAGGTTCCTGCACCACATAGCTGATGGTATTGGAGCTTTGGTCAAAAAACCCTGTCACTTTTGGCTGAATGCCGAGTTCAACGGTCGGGATCATCGTCGCCTCCTCTACGAGATCAGTCTAAGATAACCACTCCATTGGGCGTATCCAGTTCAAAGGACAAAGCTGGATCACCTTCGGAGATCTCTGCTAAATGGCTGATATTCAGAACGTCAAACGTCGCCTTCAACGCAGCGACATCAGGCGTGCTGATCTTGACCTTTTTCAGGCGAACACCAAGGTCTTGTTGCCCGGTGGAAGGATGTGGCCCCGGTGACCATTCAATAAACGCGGGCAATAACCCACCCAAAGGCAAGTGGCCATCTTCTGGAACCGTCAAACGCCAGCTCCTGTCTCCTCTCTGGAAGGGAACAACCTCACCCAGATCCATAGGCGAAGCTGCGATGACCCCATCCAGATCATCTGTATTCACAACCCAGCACAAGGCGTGTGGACGTTCTGAAAGCTTGCTTTGTGTTTCGGGGTCATCCAAGGTAAACCACCGCACGCGACCGGGATCACCTGCGTCAGGGTCGATCGCGATCAGTTCAAGAAAGCTTTCATTACCAGCCTGCATCACACAGTTGTGCGTGCTCATCGCATCGTGCTTGCCACCTTGTGGGATACATACACCCAGTATCGGGTTTAAGGCTTCAAGCCCCTGCTCCAACGAAGCCGACCCAATGGCAAAGTGATCAATTTGGTTTTTCATTGTTGTGCCTTATTAAGAGTGTTACGAACTTAAGTGTTGCATGGCCTGCGCCAGATCCGCCTTCAGGCTTTCTGGATCTTCCATGCCGATGTTAAACCGAATGAGATGCCCCTCTTCCTCCCATGCTGTGGCTGTCCGCACGGGCTCGACTGGCAAGACGAGGCTTTCATATCCTCCCCAGCTAACGCCGATCCCAAAGTGATGCAGAGCATTCACAAAAGCGCGCATTCTAATGGTATCACAGGGCTTCAGAATGACTGAAAAAAGGCTTGCGGCGCCGCTAAAATCACGTTTCCAATTGGCGTGTCCCGGACAGGTTTCAAAAGCGGGATGAAGGATTGTTTTTACTTCTGGTCGCTCTAAAAACCACTGCGCCATTTCACGGCCGACACGGTCGAAATACTCCATCCGCACTTTTAGGGTACGCAGCCCCCGCAACGCGAGCATGATCTCTTGCCCGCCGGTTTTATCACCAATCTGCATAATTGTCTGGCGAATGGCCATATGGTGTTTCAACGTCGTCGCAGTCACGCCAAGCATACAGTCGGAATGGCCGGATAGATATTTACTGCCAGAATAAACAACGACATCAACACCCAAAGACAAGGGTTGACAAAAGAGAGGTGTGCTCCACGTGTTATCAAGAATGGTGACAACACCTGCGGCTTTGGCCGCCATCGCAATAGCGGGGATATCCGGCACCTCAAACGTTCCTGACCCCGGTGCTTCAAACATAATCGCTACGGTGTTGGGGCGAATTAGATCCGTGATGCCCGACCCAATTAATGGGTCGAAATAGCTAATTTCAACTCCTTGTCTGGTCAACAAGCCATCACAGAATGTACGCGTATTGCCATAGACATGATCTGCAACCAGCACATGCGCACCCGGTTTCGTGAATGTCATTAACGAGGTTGTAATTGCCGCCACGCCGGAAGAGGTCAGCGTCACGGCATCTGCGCCCTCAAGTCTTGCAATGGCCTGTTCAAGCTTTGTCGTTGCTGAATTGCCGTAGCGACCATAATACAGGGTACCGCTTTCGTAACGTGCATCTCTTGCGGCCTCAAACGCGCCAAGCGTGTCAAATACCATTGTTGAACCAAGCTCGACTGGCATATTTACATGGCGCCCTTCAATCTTGTCAGGGCGTCCCGCCTGAACAAGAATGTCAGCGGTATTTATCAGATCCTGAGACACAAAAGATTCCCTAAATTTTGTTCGGAGACAGGATGACATCACTCAACTAATGTGTCAACATTTAGCATATATGTGCTATATATCGGAACAAAGTCGATGCAACAAAACAATTCCAAGCTTACATCAAATCACTGGGGCATCGGTCTCGTAGAGGTAGCAGACGGTAAAATTGTTTCAGTAAAAGGACATCCATCAGACCCCAACCCGTCTGAGATAAACAAAAACATCGCCTCTAGCCTGAATGGGAATGCACGTATCTCAAACCCAGCTGTAAGGGTTGGATGGCTAAACGGCACGGGCACGCGCGGACATGATGACTATGTAGAGATCAGTTGGGATCAAGCTTATGATCTCATCGCAGCTGAATTAACCCGCGTGCGGACAAACTATGGGAACGACAGCATCTTTGCTGGGTCTTATGGTTGGTCAAGCGCGGGCAGGTTTCACCATGCCCAGAGCCAGCTCAAACGGTTTTTAAATGCCCATGGTGGATTTGTTCGCTCAGAAGGCAATTATAGCTACAATGCGGCTTTGGTTCTGATGCCTCATATCGTGGGATCCTTTCGCGATCACGTGATGCAGGCCACACGATGGCCCGTGATCGCACAGCACAGCGACTTGGTTGTGATGTTTGGTGGTATGGCCACGCGTAACACACAGGTCAGCGATGGTGGCGTCGTAAAACATCGTATGATGGACAACATGAAAGCCTGCCGCGCCGCCGGTGTTAAATTTGTCAACTTCAGCCCATTGCAACGGGATGCTGATGATACTCTGGATGCTGAGTGGCTACCGCCCAAACCTGGTACTGACGTCGCAATTATGATGGGCCTTGCCCATACCCTTTTGGTGGAAGGTCTGCATGATCAGGCATTCTTAGACAAATACACAGTCGGATTTGAAAAAGTCGCAACCTACCTCCTTGGCAAGAGCGATGGCATTGCAAAATCAGCAAAATGGGCAGCTGAAATTTCTGGTGTATCTGCAGACCGCATTCGTTCTTTGGCGATAGACATGGCTTCGTCCCGCACGATAGTTACCTGCGCGGCCGGCGTGCAGAGAACGGATTACGGCGAACAGCCGCTTTGGATGACAGTAACGCTTGGTGCGATGTTGGGCCAAATTGGCCTGCCCGGTGGCGGATTTATGTGTTGCTACGGCGTAAACGCGAATATTGGCAACATTGAACGCCTCTTTCGCCCCGGTGCGTTATCGCAAGGTCGAAACCCTGTTAAAAACACCATTCCCGTCGCTATGATCGCTGAGATGTTGCTCAATCCGGGACGAGACTACAGCTATAACGGCCAAACACGAACTTTTCCTGACGCCAAAATGGTTTGGTGGGCGGGCGGAAATCCCTTTCATCACCACCAAGACCTCCTTCGCCTTCATAAGGCCTTCCAATCCCCTCAGACTATCATTGTGAACGAGTTAAATTGGACATCAACAGCGAGACATGCAGATATTGTACTACCTGTTGCGGCCCCCCAAGAACGCACGGATTTTGGCGTAGGCAAGTCTGACAATGGCCTTGTCCCCATGCCAGCACATACAGCGCCACCCGCCGCTGCAAAAATTGAATACAACATATACGCTGAACTCTCTCGGCGCCTCGGAAACGAAAACGCATTTACAGAAGGACGCAGTGAAACCGATTGGCTGGAAAAGCTCTGGCAAGAGACCCAGAGAGCGGCAAACGCACATAATATTCACCTACCTGACCTCGAAGAGTTCATGAGCGGAGATTTCATTTCTTTGCCAGACCCATCACCTCAGCAGGTGTTTCTATCCGACTTTCGCGCGGATCCCAACGCCAATCCCTTGCCGACACCCAGCGGTAAGATAGAGCTGTTCAGCCAAAGAATTTCTGACTTTGATCTACCTGATTGCCCCGGCCACCCGACCTGGTTCCCGATGCGCGACCTCGCCACAGGTCAAGATAAACAACACCCATTGTACCTGTTGTCAGGACAGCCCGAAACGCGTCTTCACTCTCAGCTCGACAATGGAGATTTCAGTACCAGCCGTAAAGTAAAGGGGCGCGAACCAGTTTTGATACATCCACAAGACGCGCGCGTGCGAGGAATAGCTGACGGCGACATTGTCGAACTGTTCAATGACCGAGGCCGTTGTCTGGCTGGCGCCGTCCTGACTGAAGAGATTGCACAAGGCTGCCTGTTTCTGTGGACCGGCGCTTGGTGGGACCCTGATTTTGATGCTGAACACATGCGTGACCGCCACGGCAACCCCAATGTTCTAACTCACGATTTGCGCACCTCAAGCCTGACACAAAGTTCTGCGGCCCATTCTGCGCTGGTGGACGTGGCTCCTTTCACACAACAGCCCCCAGAAATCCAAATTCATAAAAAACCATGTTTCAAATCCCTTTCTCGTTCTGATATTCAGAACAAAATTCAGAAAAAGGTAGAGCATGACTGACGCTCCAAAAACACCGAAAGTAGACTCCACTTTATCCAAAGGCCTGATGATTTTGGAAAACCTTGTGGCTGCGCGAACTGGAAAAGGCGTGACTGAACTTTCGCGTGAATTGGAGCTGACGAAATCAAATACCTTCCGACTTTTACAAACTCTGGTGACTCTTGGATATGTGAAACACCTGGAGAACAAGACCTATGCGGCGACGTTAAAAACCTGGCAAGTCGGGCGTGCCTCTGTGGAAAATCTGAATTTGAGAGAACTGGCCGCTCCTGAGATGGCCTATCTGAGCGAAGAAACGGGTGAAACAGTCTATCTTGCCGTTCTTGAAGGGTTGGAGGTTATCTACATCGACAAAATCGATAGTCGAAAGCCCATCCAATCCTGGAACCCTGTCGGTGGCAGTGCCCCTATTCACTGTGTTGGTACAGGAAAAGCTATTCTCGCCAAAAACTATGCACGCATGCGCGACAAGCTTGAAACCAATCTGGTTGGTTTCACAGCACGCACGATCACAGATATAAGAGACTATGACAAAGAGGTCCAAACAACTGTGGAGCAAGGCTACGCGTTTGATTCGGGCGAATTTCGTGACCGCATTTTGAGCTTCGGTGCCGAAATTACACTTCCGGATGGTGAGGCAATTGCAGCTTTGGGAATTTCTCTCCCCGATATCAATTTGCCAGCAGATGGCAATGATCGCTTGGGGCACTTAGTGCGACACGCCGCAGACAACGTGTCGCAAAAACTCAGACGGCTTTAATCTTTTTTCTCAGGGAACTCTACTGGGCCGCCTTTGTCCGCCCAGGTCGAAAACCCCTCTTTTAAATGAGCCGCTTCAAAGCCCATGTCCTTCAAGGTTGCGACGGTTAGCGCAGAACGCCAACCCGACGCACAGTGAAAGACATATTTCTTCTCTTCCTGTGCAAAGATATCTTTGTGGTATGGGCTATCCGGATCCACCCAAAATTCGATCATGCCCCGCGGCGCGTGAAAACTACCCGGAATATAACCACTGCGCTGGCGCTCGCGAATGTCACGAATATCAACAATGACCACATCCGGGTCATTCACCATTTCGATCAGATCCTTGGTTTCAATTTCTTCGATACGCCCGCGCGCATTAGCAACCATTTGAGCCGCAGTTGTCTTCATATTGAGTTTCCTCTCTTTACCTGAATGCCGATATACGGAACGGTCATTTCAAATGTTGACACAATCAACCTGAATGCGCAAGCTTATGGAAAGCACACAGAACGATTCCTGTGTCAGGAATAAAGGTGAACCTGAGAATGACGCAAATTTCGCTTTGGGACAGGTCCTCAATTGAAGAAGATATGACAGGGACTGCCACACAAGAAGCCAAAGTTGACGTAGCCGTCGTCGGTGGTGGTTTCACCGGGTTATCGACGGCGCTACACTGCGCGCAAAAAGGGCTATCCGTTCAGGTTATCGAAGCTGAAAAAATAGGCTTTGGTGGATCCGGCCGCAATGTCGGTCTGGTCAATGCATCGGTCTGGCTTCCCCCCGCTGACGTGCGCAAACAGCTGGGAGACAATTATGGCCCTCGGTTTTTGAAAGAATTCAGTGAAGCACCAGAATATGTATTTAACCTGATTGAACAGCATCAAATCCGTTGCGAAGTCACAAAGACAGGCACTGTTCACGCAGCACATTCTCCAACCGGATTACGCAGTTTACAGGAGCGCCATGCAGAATGGCAGCGCCTTGGTGCACCTGTTGACCTTTTAGATCGCGCAGAGGTCGCAAAACTGATTGGCTCTGACGTATTTTACGGCGGTCTTGTAGACCATCGCGCGGGAACCGTTAACCCCATGGGGTACTGCCGTGGGCTGGCCCGGGCGGCCATGGCGGCTGGTGCAAAGATTGTCACAGGAACGCGCGTGACCAAACTGGCGCGTGAGAATAACGAATGGATCCTTGAAACGCCCAACGGCCAAGTGATTGCAAAGCACGTCATATTAGGGACCAATGCTTACACAGATGAGCTGTGGCCCGACTTGAAAAAAGTCTTCACCATGATCCATTATTTTCAACTGGCCACAAACAGCTTGGGTCCAGAAGCTGATCATATTCTTCCCGGCCGTCAGGGTCTTTGGGACACAGGACAAATCATGTTTAGTGTCCGCCGTGATGCCTTCAATCGCATTGTTATCGGAAGCATGGGAAAGGTTATCGGCGCAACTGAAAAAGGGCTTTCTCATCGCTGGGCACAAAAGCAGATCAAGCGCCTCTTTCCGGCACTGGGTGACATCCAATTTGAAGAATCCTGGCATGGGCAAATTGCGATGACGCCAGATCATTTGCCGCGCATCTATGAACTGGCAGATAACATTTACACACCCATCGGTTACAACGGCCGTGGCATCACAACAGGTACAGTGTTTGGCAGAGCCATGGCAAATCTGCTTACCGGCGCAGACCGCACATCCTTGCCATTGCCGATCACAACATTAAAAACGGTGCCAACGGCGCCAATTTATTCCCGATTTTATGAAACTGCGTTCTATGCGAACCAAGTCTTCAAAAGCATCTGAGGTGATATGACAAAGACTGACATCCGTATCGGCGTAGACATCGGAGGTACCTTCACCGACGTCGCGCTGCAGCACCCGAACGGCCTTGCGACCTGCAAGGTTTTAACCAACTACAACCAACCCGAACAAGCCATCTTGGACGGTATCATCGAAGCCACAGAGCAAGCAGGACTTGAACTGGCTGATATTGATCAAGTGATCCACGGCACCACCTTAGTCACCAATGCATTGATTGAGCGCCGTGGCGCAAAGACTGCTTTCATTACCACTGAAGGCTTCCGCGATGTCATTGAAATGCGGTCAGAAAATCGGTTTGAACAATATGATCTCAATCTCGCGCTTCCCAAACCATTGGTCCCCCGGGAAGACCGCTTTACCCTAAAAGAACGTATGGGGCCCAATGGCGAGGTTCTGCTGGCACTTGATCTGGACGAAGTAGACACATTGATCAGCCGTATCCTGGATGGCGGCTATGAAGCCGTTGCCATTGGACTGATGCATTCCTATGCAAACGGTGCCCATGAGCGCGCTGTAGAAAAAGCACTGCGTGCGGCCTCTCCTGATTTGTCGATCTCAATTTCCTCGGTCATCTCTCCACAGATGCGTGAACTGCCACGATTTAACACTGTAATCGCAAATGCATATGTGCGGCCTCAAGTCGCCGATTACCTCAGTCGTCTGGTGCATCGCCTCCGCGAAACTGGCGTCAACGCACCAGTGTTTATGTTGCATTCCGGCGGCGGTCTAATCACTCTGGAAACCGCCTCAGAACAACCTGTGCGCTTGCTTGAATCCGGCCCTGCAGGTGGCGCAATCTTTGCCGCAGATTTTGCCCGCGCGCATGGTTTGGACAAAGTGCTGAGCTTTGACATGGGCGGCACAACAGCAAAGATCTGTTTGATCGAAAACGGTGCGCCTAAAACAGCAAACACATTTGAAGTGGCCCGCACATATCGCTTCAAGAAAGGGTCGGGCATGACCGTGTCCACGCCAGTTGTGGAGATGGTCGAAATCGGTGCGGGTGGTGGATCCATTGCGTCGATTGATGCGATGGGTCGTTTGCAGGTCGGTCCAAGGTCTGCTGCCTCAGAGCCTGGGCCAGCATGCTATGGGCGCGGCGGGACTGAACCAACGGTCACAGATGCAAACCTCCTGCTTGGCCGCTTGGACCCCGACAACTTTGCAGGTGGCGCGATCCCCTTGCATGTCGACTGCTCTGAAAGAGCCGCTGGCAAGCTTAGCCTTGAACCACAAGACGCGGCTTTTGGCATCACAGAAATGGTTGATGAAAACATGGCCAATGCGGCACGTGTTCATACGGTTGAAAATGGCCGCGACATCGAACATTTCACCATGATTGCCTTTGGAGGCGGCGCTCCATTGCACGCCTGTAGGCTTTGCGAAAAACTTGGCATTTCGGCCCTGATCATTCCCCCCGGAGCAGGTGTGGGATCTGCGATTGGCTTCTTAAAGGCTCCTTTCAGCTATGAATCGACACGTGGTCTTTTCCAACGCTTGGACAGCTTTGATCTAGAGGCCGTGAATGCGGCACTCGACAGTATGGAAAAAGAAGCGCGCGATTTTGTTGAGGACGGTGCGCGCGGAGCCCCCACTGAAACACGCCTGACAGCCTTGATGCGGTATTCTGGCCAAGGCTGGGAAATCCCAGTGCTTCTACCACATCGCGCATTTGCAGATCACGACATTCAGACGATACAAACAGCCTTTGAAGAGGCCTATCGCACGCTCTTTGGTCGAACAATCGAAGGGCTTCCTGTTGAAATCACCAATTGGCTGTTAACTGTTGCCACCGTCTTGCCGGATGCCGATGCGGTAGAACGCCATAGCAAAGGTTCAGACGCCAGTGTTTTGCGAGAGCGGACATTCTTTGATGCCGCACTGCGCAAGACGGTCACTGCGAAAGAAGTGGCACGTGGCGACATGACCCCAGGCAAAATGGTGTCCGGCCCGGCGATCATCGTCGAAAATGAGACAACAACAATTGTGACATCTGGCTATAGGGTCATAGGACAAGGCGACGGCAGCCTACTGCTTGTGAAAAAGGAGGCAAACGCATGAGACCTACAGCGATTGATTATCAAATCATGTGGAACCGCCTCATTGCGGTTGTTGAAGAACAAGCAACCACATTGATCCGCACTGCATTTTCAACCTCTGTCCGCGAGGCTGGCGATTTATCGGCCGGTCTGTTTGATCGCACAGGTCGCATGATTGCACAGGCCGTGACCGGGACACCGGGGCACGTAAATGCCATGGCGGAAAGCGTTACACATTTTGCCGCACAAATCGGACCTGAAAACACGTATGAGGGTGACGTTTTTATCACCAATGATCCGTGGCTTGGAACAGGGCATCTACACGACATCACCGTTGTAACACCAGTGTTTCGCAAGGCCAAACACATCGGCTATTTTGCCTGTACCGCACATGTGGTGGACATTGGTGGGCGTGGCTTTGGTCCGGATGGGAATGAAGTCTTTGAAGAAGGGCTCTTAATCCCGATCACAAAGTTTGCGGAACGCGGTAAGGTCCAGGATCTTCTCATCCAGATGGTGCGTGCAAATGTGCGCACACCAGATCAAACTGTTGGTGATATGTATTCATTGGCAGCCTGCAATGAGGCAGGGGATCGTCGGCTCCAATCCATGATGGATGAGTTTGATGTTGATGTTCTTGACGGCCTATCTGATTTCATCATCGAAAGCAGTCGCAAAGCCACACTTGAGGCAATTTCTAATGTACCGAATGGCGTATTTACCCATGGCATGCAGGTCGATGGCTACGATGCTCCAGTTCATATGCAGGTCACTTTAAGCATTCAGGGAAATACGCTGAAAGCCGATTTTGACGGCACCAGCGGTATGAGCCGTTTTGGCGTGAATTGCCCAGAGGTCTATACGCGCGCCTATGCATGCTATGCATTGAAATGCGCCATTGCCCCGCAAGTGCCAAATAACACGGGCTCGCTTGATCCATTTGAAATAACCGCACCAGAAGGCTGCATTCTTGCTGCAACACGCCCTGCCCCTGTTTCCGTTCGTCATGTTATGGGGCATTTGGTGCCTGATGTGGTGCTTGGAGCGTTGCACAAAATGATGCCCAATACAGTACCTGCTGAAGGCGCCAGTGCGCTCTGGAATATTCAGATTTCCGCACGCCCCTCGGATCCGTCGTCTGGTTTGCCAAATCGCGAAGTCTTGATGTTCAATTCAGGCGGCACTGGTGCGCGCCCAGCTTTGGATGGGTTGTCTGCAACGGCGTTCCCTTCGGGCGTGTCAACCATGAGCGTCGAAGCGACGGAACACGTCGGCCCGATCACTGTTTGGCGCAAAGACCTGCGCGAAGGCTCTGGCGGCGCAGGGGCCTTGCGGGGAGGTCTGGGGCAGACCATCGAAATCGAGCCCCGTGACGGATATGATCTTTACTTTAATGCGATGTTTGATCGCGTCGAGAACCCAGCGCGTGGCCGTGACGGTGGCCGAAACGGCGGGGCTGGCGGCGTACATCTATCTGATGGGACAAAGTTACGATCCAAAGGGCGCCAGTTGATCAAAAATGGACAGCGCCTGATCCTGAGCTTACCTGGCGGTGGTGGTTTTGGTGATCCCAAAAACCGTACACGGGACGCGATCGAAAATGACATTGCCGCAGGTTTTATCACACAGGATGAAGCACGCGAAATTTATGAATACGAAGGTTAGGAAATGAAGATGAGCGAACAACCTATTGCGTTGGTGACTGGCGCTGCTCAGGGAATTGGGCTGGCTTGCGCCAAATCGTTACTCGAAGAAGGCTACCAGCTTGTTCTAGCGGATATAAACGCCGAAGGTGTCGCCCAGGCCGCTAAAGATCTTGGAGCACTTGCAGGGCTAGCCTGCGACATGGGAGATCTTGATCAAGTCAACGCGATGATCGACACAATCGAAGCAGATTTTGGTCCCATCGCAGCACTTGTCAACAATGCGGGTATCGCGATGCCCGGCGACTTTTTGACCTATGAGTTGGACGCTTTCGACAAGGTTATGGATGTAAACCTGCGTGGTGTCTTTGTGGCCATGCAGCGTGTCGCAAACACGATGGTCGAAAAAGGCATCGCAGGTGCTATTGTGAACATGTCTTCCATCAACGCACAGGTCGCTATTCCATCCATTCCTGCCTATTGTGCCTCAAAAGGAGGCATTATGCAGTTGACCAAGGTTGCTGCCCTGTCCCTTGCCAAGCATAATATCCGCGTCAACGCAGTTGGCCCCGGCTCCATCGATACAGAGATGATGGCAGGTGTAAACGCCAACCCTGATGCAATGAAAATGGTTATGTCGCGCACCCCCCTTCAGCGCGTCGGCGAAGCCCGCGAGATTGGCGATGTTGTCGCATTCTTGTGCTCCAAGAAAGCCAGCTACATCACCGGTGAAACCATCTATGTAGATGGTGGTCGGCTTGGCATGAACTACACCTGTTAAGGGAAAGAGCCACACGATGAGTTACGCAGACGCATATGCTTCCTGGCAAAAGGATCCAGTCGCTTTTTGGAAAAAGGCTGGTGAAGGGATCGATTGGTTCACTCCAGCAGAGAAGATATTTGATCCCGATATGGGGGTTTATGGTCGCTGGTTTACAGGCGCGACCTGCAATACCTGTTATAATGCTGTGGACCGCCATGTCGATGCGGGTCATGGAGAACGTCTGGCGATCTCATATGACAGTCCGGTAACCGACACCAAAGCGACCTTTTCTTTTGCACAAGTGAAAGAAGAGGTCAGTGCACTTGCAGCGGTGATGCGCGATCAGGGCGTGGAAAAAGGTGATCGTGTCATCATCTACATGCCAATGGTCCCACAGGCCATTTTTGCAATGCTCGCCTGTGCCCGCTTGGGGGCTGTGCATTCTGTGGTCTTTGGTGGCTTTGCGCCCAAGGAACTGGCCACTCGTATCGACGACTCCGCTCCCAAATTGGTAATTTCGGCCTCATGCGGGATCGAGCCAAACCGCGTAATTGCATATAAGCCGCTTTTAGACGAAGCGATTGAGCTGTCATCAAGCAAACCAGACAGTTGCATCATTTTGCAGCGAGAGGCGCTGACATGTGATCTAAAGGCCGGGTATGATATCGATTATACACAGGCAGTGACAGCTGCAAAAGCTGACGCGCGCGGCACCGAATGTGTCCCGGTACTCGCAACAGATCCACTTTATATCTTGTATACATCAGGGACGACAGGTCAGCCCAAAGGCGTTGTACGTGACACTGGTGGGCACATGGTTGCAATGCAGTGGTCCATGCATGCCCATTATGGTGTGAAACCTGGTGAGGTCTTTTGGGCCGCCTCGGATGTGGGTTGGGTCGTGGGTCATAGCTATATCTGCTATGCACCCCTCATCGCAGGCTGTGGCACGGTGGTTTATGAAGGCAAACCCGTTGGCACCCCGGATGCTGGTGCCTTTTGGCGGGTGATCCAAGACAACAAGGTAACCGCACTGTTCACTGCACCAACCGCGTTTCGCGCAATAAAAAAGGAAGACCCCAAGGGAGAGTTGATTGATCAATATGATCTCAGCCATTTCCGCACGCTGTTCTTGGCCGGTGAACGGTCTGATCCAGCAACAATCGAATGGGCGCAAAAACATCTAAAACGCCCAGTCATCGATCATTGGTGGCAAACAGAAACCGGCTGGGCCATGTCAGGAAACCCTGTCGGCTTGGGCTCATTCCCTATTAAACTAGGTTCTCCCGGCAAACCAATGCCCGGCTATGATATTCACGTTCTGGATGATGACGGAAACCCGGTGCCCCCCGGCACCCTGGGCAACATTGTCTGTAAACTCCCCCTGCCACCTTCTGGGTTTCCAACGCTTTGGCAAGCGCCTGACCGGTTTCAGTCGAGTTACTTAGAAGAGTTTCCCGGCTATTATGCGACCTCTGACGCAGGGATCATCGATGAGGACGGCTATGTCTTCATCATGGCGAGGACCGATGACATCATCAATGTCGCAGGGCACCGGCTGTCTACCGGCGCAATGGAAGAAGTTCTGGGTGCACATCCTGACGTCGCAGAATCTGCGGTCATTGGTGTTGCGGATCCTTTGAAAGGCCAGATGCCATTGGGGTTTTACGTCGCCAACGACGGCGCAAACCGTGACCCAGACGAGCTAGAAAAAGAGCTTGTGCAATTGGTTCGTGCCAAAATCGGCGCGGTTGCAGCGTTTAAGACAGCCCTGCCTGTAAAACGCTTACCAAAAACAAGATCCGGGAAAGTCTTGCGCGGCACAATGCAAAAGATTGCAGATCAAAAGACTTTTAAAATACCCGCTGCCATCGACGATCCTGAAATTCTGTCTGAAATCAATGATGTACTAAAAGGAAAAGGCCTGCTGTGATGATTGAACGCAAACAAACTGGCACACGTATGTCAAAAATCGTGATCCACAACCAAGTGGCTTATTTGTCCGGTCAGGTCGGTGCTGGCGACACCGTTGCCGACCAAACCAAAGATTGCCTGTCTCGCGTTGATGCACTTCTGGAAGAGGCAGGTTCGGATCGCAAACATATCTTGCAAGCCATCATTTGGCTTTCCGATATGAATGACTTTGCAGAGATGAACGATATTTGGGATGCATGGGTTCCTGAAGGCCATGCGCCAGCCCGTGCCTGTGGTGAAGCGAAACTGGCACGCGATGTGCTAAAAGTGGAAATCATCGTCACCGCCGCAGTCAAAAGCAGCTGAGAGGACATCAGATGGCTGAAACACCTGCAGTTCAATTGAAGAACGTAGAAAAATACTATGGGACGTTCCACGCGCTGAAATCCATCAACCTTTCGGTTGGCAAGGGTGAGAAGATCGTCGTGTGCGGCCCTTCTGGATCCGGCAAATCAACGATGATCCGAACCATCAATCAGTTGGAAGAACACCAGTCTGGCGAGATCCTGATAAATGGCGCACCAATCAGCGCAAATGATCCTACGATTGATGATCTACGTCAGGATGTTGGCATGGTGTTTCAGCACTTTAATCTGTTTCCACATATGACAATTCTAGAGAATTGCACCCTCGCCCCAACTGTGGTGCGCAAAGTATCTCAGAAAGACGCTGAAAAAACCGCGATGGCCTATCTTGAAAAGGTGCAGATCGCCAATCAGGCTTTTAAATACCCCGGGCAATTATCTGGCGGCCAGCAACAGCGTGTTGCAATCGCACGCGCGCTCTGCATGAAGCCAGAAATTCTCTTGTTTGATGAACCAACTTCCGCACTGGATCCCGAAATGATCGGCGAAGTGCTGGATGTGATGGAGACCCTTGCAGAAGAAGGGATGACCATGGTCTGCGTGACTCATGAAATGGGATTTGCACGCAAAGTAGCGGATCGCGTGATCTTTATGGATGCGGGTGAGATCATCGAAGAAGACACACCAGACGCGTTCTTCACCAATCCCAAGAATGAGCGCACGCAAACCTTCTTAGAACAAGTCTTAACCCACTAGTAAGCGTGACTAAGTGCGAAACTTTTTACATACCATTGAAAAGATGGGGGAGTTTTAGCGCATATCCAGGTCAACAAGTGAAGCAGTTTTGCAGCCTTGTTCACAAATAGCACAGTCTACAATCAGCTAGGCCAGGAAAATTACCAAGGCACCCGCTTGCCTGCCCAGTCCAGAAATTGCCCGGTCTGTTGCGGTTCAAGATCTTTCATCACCTCGATAAGCTGGGCTGCGGCCACTGGCGCAGTCCGCTTCTCATACCCGGGGTAATCGGATGTAAACGCTGTTTGCACAGTTCCCGGATGCAAAGCGACGACACACGCATTCTTGTGCTTTCGCGCAATTTCAATCGCGGCACTGCGAACAATCTGGTTCGCCGCAGCCTTTGAGGCGCGGTAGGAATACCACCCACCAGATCGGTTATCGCTAATCGAACCGACACGCGCAGTTAAGACTGCAGTCACTGTGGGCCTGTCTGGCGTCAAAATTTTAGGAATATGGCGTAAAATCAAAGCAGGCCCGATTGCGTTTACTTTAAACATCTCAGCCATGACCTCTGCCTCAATCGCAAACAGCGATTTTTCTGGCGAGTGTTGGGACGGGGCAAGGATACCTGTGGCCACGAAGACAAGGTCAAACGTCCCCTCCAGCATTCCAAGGCATCGGTCGACTGTAGCGGGATCAGCTAAATCAAACCCATCTCGACTGCGAGAAAGCCCAACCACTTCCACGCCATTTACGCGCAAAGCTTCAGAGAGTGCGGATCCAATCCCGCCACTCTCGCCTAAGATCAGCGCACGTTTTGGCCAGAAAGACATCAAACACTCCGTTTTTACTACATAACTCTATTCTTGATGGTTGCTGGCGCGACCACCGCGGAGAGACACCCAAACGTAACGATAACAGTGAAGCAATTTATGCTGTTTTCAAGTGTCTCACCCGCGCTAATCCAGCAACAAGCGGCACGTTCCTTCAGCCTAAGCCCTGACTGAGTGGCGACCTACAATCTGGCGAATGTTTGAATTGTTCCGCGCTCACCTGCCTAGATCCCAATTTCAGAGCCACTAATTTGGGATTTTCTAATAAAATTTCTTGCACCGGAGGTCGCATTCCGAGCGCGTGATGGGGTCTATGGTGATAGCAAACGGCGCAGTTTCCCTATTGCCGGAACACATTCTCTGGCGAACGCCTATTGGGAATTGCATTGGTTCTTACCACTGCAACCTTATCAGTGCTTAATCCGATCATGGTACGTAAACTCAACAAAATGAAAACTGCTGGCACGATGCTGGCAGCAGTTGAGCAACAGAAACCAAAACACAATATAGCTCTCTTTATGGTCCAGACAGCAGAGAGACAGCCTGCCCCCATCACATATATTCCGGTGTGACGGGAGCATGAGGTGTTTATGGCGCAAACTGACGTTTTGTGCCCTCTTTAGCCCATACGCTCACTGGAAAAAGAGCCAGGGCTTGCTGGGAAAACGACCGTCTTATTACCATTTAGAAATGCACGATGGTGTGCATGCGCATGAATGGCGCGCGCCAGCACTTGGCTTTCCACATCACGTCCTAACGAGACGTAATCTGACGCAGATTGAGCATGAGTAATCCGGACAATATCCTGTTCGATAATCGGTCCTTCATCCAGATCTGCGGTGACATAATGCGAGGTCGCGCCAATCAGTTTCACGCCTTTCTCAAAAGCCTGCTTGTAAGGGTTGGCCCCTTTGAAAGAGGGCAAGAAAGAATGGTGAATATTGATGATCCGGCCTGACATCTTCTGGCACATTTCATCTGACAAAATCTGCATATAGCGTGCAAGAACGATCAATTCTGCACCTGTTTCCTCAACAACGCGCATAATGTCCGATTCGGCTTGTGGCTTATTCTCTTTGGTCACCTTAATTCGGTGAAATGGAATATCCTGATTCACGACAACCTTTTGATAATCCATATGATTTGAAATTACCGCAACAATCTCAATTGGCAAGGCACCGATACGCGCGCGGTAAAGCAAATCATTCAGACAGTGGCCAAAACGGCTGACCATGATGATAACTTTCATCTTTTCCTGTTCATCATGGAAAGAGAAATTCATATCAAACTGGGTGGCGACAGTTTCAAATCGCTCCTTCAATTGCGCAAGCGTGGTGCCGCCTTCAGAGCGAAAACTCACACGCATAAAAAACTGGCCCGTTTCGCTATCGTCGAACTGGGCGCTGTCAGTGA
Source organism: Epibacterium ulvae (assembly GCF_900102795.1). Lineage (GTDB taxonomy): Bacteria > Pseudomonadota > Alphaproteobacteria > Rhodobacterales > Rhodobacteraceae > Epibacterium > Epibacterium ulvae. The sequence goes on from NZ_FMWG01000005.1 coordinate 268,419, forward strand.
TGTTACAGCCTTGTTCATTGAGATAGCCGGAAATAGCCGCGACTACTCCACGCGTAGAAGTGCACGTAACTGTCAGGCAAAACTTTTGCATAAGAACCTCGATTTAGGTACGCAGAGCACCGCTCTGCCAAAGACGATAGACCTAGCATACGCAACTAGTACGTATGCCAGCCACCTATCAGCCCGGTATCAGACCCTGATCGCAGTTGCCAGCCATCTCGAATCCAGTCAACCAATCAAATAGGCGACACGATATGCACACCTCAATTGCGTCAACAAACAAAGGTCAACCACAGCTTTTCAACGCGTGACGCAAATTAACGTGCTGCTGTCGTTCTTTAATTTTTGATTAATATATGTGCAAAAAATCGACAAATAAGCTCAATAATTGATCAAAATAAAAACACATCATCTGTCATCTTAACGTCATAACAACCCTTTAGGCGCTGCGACAAATGTCATTAGCAAATGGAGTTAGCAAAATGACTGATAATCGCGTTGATCTGTCTTGGGACGAATGGGACGAACTGAACGACCCTCGTTCGAATACCAGTGAATTTGATCAGGTTGTTGAAGCGGCTCTGTCACGTCGTGGTTTCCTGAGCGGTCTGGTCGCTTTTGGCTCCGGCGCTGCTGTTATGGGCACCGGAGCACTGCTGTCTTCTACAACCACTGCTGAAGCTGCAACGACTAAGCGTTTCGCATTCAAGCCTATTGAGATCGCGACAGACGCCAGCGTGCACGTCCCAGAGGGTTATAACTGGGAAATTCTGACTCGCTGGGGTGATCCTTTGTTCTCGGACGCGCCAGACTTCAGCCACGAAACCGGTGGTGATGCAGTTTCTGACCGTATCTTTGGTGAAAACACCGACGGAATGGAACTGTTCGAGGTTGGTGATAAACAGCTGATTGCTGTGAATCACGAATATGTAAACCCAAAGGTTAACCTGCCCAACAACGAAGATGGCAAAGCCACTTCTTCGGAAAACGTGCGCAAACTGCAAAACCTGCAGGGTGTGTCTGTGATGGAAGTGGAAGAGACCGGCGAAGGTTGGAAAGTTGTCGTTGATAGCCCTTACAACCGCCGTATCCACCACAACACTCCAATGCGCATTGCGGGCCCAGCCGCAGGCCACGATCTGCTGAAAACAGCTGCAGATCCAGAAGGTATCGAAGTTCTGGGCACCATGAACAACTGTGGTTCCGGTAAGACGCCTTGGGGCACATACCTGACCTGCGAAGAAAACTTCAACGGCTACTTCGGTTCCACCGATGCAAACTTTGAGCAAACTCCGGGTTTCAAACGCTATGGTATCAAAGGTGAAAGCCGCTACCAGTACGAACTGTTTGACGCGCGTTACGATCTGGCGAAAAACCCCAACGAGCCAAACCGTTTTGGCTATATCGTTGAAATCGACCCAACCGATCCAAACGCAAAACCCGTAAAACGCACTGCCCTGGGCCGCTTCAAGCACGAAAACGCTGAAGTTGTAATCGCAAAAGACGGCCGTGTGGTTGTCTTCTTGGGTGATGATGAGCGCGGCGAATACCTCTACCGCTTTGTATCCAAAGGTGTTTACCAGCCCGGCGGCGACACCGACAATCTCTTGGACGAAGGCACGCTCTATGTCGCTAAGTTCAACGAAGATGGCAAAGGTCAGTGGCTGCCGTTGACCCCAGAAACCACCGGCATGGATGAAGTGGAAATCTACATTCACACCCGGATGGCGGCATCTGCAGCTGGCGGCACCACCATGGACCGTCCTGAGTGGGTTGCTGCAAACCCAATCTCAGTACAAGCTTACTGTGCGCTGACCAACAACAAAAACCGCGGCGTAAAGCCAAATGCTGGTGGCGACGACACCTCTGTCAATGCGGTAAACCCACGCGAAACCAACAACTATGGCCAGATCGTGCGCTGGACACCTGCAGATGAAAACTACGCATCAGATGCCTTTGATTGGGATCTCTATGTGATGTGTGGCAATCCAAACGTCCATAACGACGAATACGCCGGCTCGTCCAACATTCATCCGGGCAACATGTTCAACTCACCCGATGGCATGGCCTTTGACACTGCAGGTCTTCTGTGGATCCAAACCGACGGTAACTTTAAGAACGAAGGCGATTTCGAAGGTCAAGGAAACAACCAGATGCTGGTTGGCGATCCAGAAACCGGTGAAATCGTACGCTTCATGACTGTTCCATACGGTGCCGAAGTTACCGGCTTGTGCTGGTCAGCTGATCGCCGCTCTATGTTTGTTGGCATCCAACATCCAAGCGCATCTTTCCCAGATGGTGAAGGCAAATTGGCACGTTCTGCAGTTGTTGTCGTAAAACGCGACGACAACGGCATCATTGGCTAAATAAAACACATGTAAGCAGCGGCGTCCTTCCACCAGAGGGCGCCGTTTTTCGTCATGTGACACATCAGGGCATGAGTGTAATTCTCCTTCTCTCGATGCATCACAAACGGCTCTTTATGCTCATCGCAGAGTAAGGCGCACTTGGAAGATACAGGCTGTCGGCGGTCTCAATCGCCACAAGCTGGGAAGCCATTCCATTGAGAGCAAAAATACACAAAAATACTTGATAAAAATACTTGGCTTTAATTGGCAACTCGTTTAGACGACGGCCTGTAATCATCTATTTCGGAGACCGCTATGTCTGTTGTGACATTAAAAAGCGGCTTCCTTGGTGCTATTGCAGCCAGCGCGGCTTTGTTCGTGCAAGCCCCCGATGCTCAAGCAGAAGCCTTGACCCTGACCGATATCGCCGGTCGCCAAGTTACTCTGTCAGAATTACCTGACAAAATCATCCTGGGCGAAAGCCGGATGATGTACGCTATCGCTCCACTGATCGACGGAAACCCGTTTAAAAAGATCGTCGGGTGGAAAGATGATCTGGTTCAGTTTGATCCTGACACGTTCCGCAAATATCAAGCTGCTTTCCCAGAAGACACCGCGCGTCAGATCAATTTTGGCAACCCATACGCAGGTGACTTCAGCATCGAAGCCGTGCTGGAGGCCGAAGCAGACGTTGTGCTGCTGGATGTGGGCAATCTGTTCAAAGCCGAAGAAACTGGCCTGATCGAAAAGCTGGACAAAGCGGGCGTGCAGGTGGTGTTTATTGACTATCGCCGTAATGCTACTGAAAATACCGTTCCATCGATGTTGATCTTGGGCCGTTTGTTTGGCGAAGAAAAACAAGCTGCTGAATTCATTGATTTCTACATTGCGCAGATGCGCAAGGTCACAAATATCGTTGATGGCATCCCCGCCGAAGATCGTCCGTTGGTGGTCGCGGAAAACGCCGCCGGCTGGCAGGAAGATTTCTGCTGCTGGTCTTGGGGGCCATATAACTATGGTCGTTTCATCGAACTGGCAGGCGGTGTGAACTTTGGCTCTACTCTCGCCAACGCCTATTCTGTCACCTTATCGATGGAAGGCGTGATTGCGGCAGACCCCGATGTTGTCATTGGTACTGGTGCCCGCTGGAACGAAGCGCGCCCCGAGGTGACTTCAGTTCTTTTGGGGTACGAAGGCGACGAAACTGAGAACACCGAGCGTCTGGTCGCTCTGTCACAACGCGACGGTTTCAAAGACATGCGAGCCGTGAACGAAGGTCGCTTCCACTCGATCTACCACCAGTTCTACAACTCGCCTTACCATTTTGTGGCGATCCAGCAGATCGCGAAATGGCTACACCCCGAAGATTTCGAAGACTTGGATCCCAATGCCACGTTGAACGAATTGCATGATAAATTCCTGCCGTTCGACAACTCAGGCCAGTTCTGGGCCAGCCTTCCCGTCACAAATTAATCTCCCACCTGCGGCCCGATTTGGGCCGCAGGGCTTTTCAGAGAACCTCATGACTGATTATTCCACCCACGCACCAGCTGTTGACGCCCTAACAGCGGGCTATAGAACACGGAGCCTGCGCCGAATGGCACTTGTCGGCGTTGCGGCTGTCCTGCTCGTGTGCATTGTTGTTATCGACGTCATTACTGGTCCAGCGGATCTCAGCTTTTGGCGCACGCTGCAGGTCATTCTTGACCCGTCAATCGCAACCCCAAAAGAAGGGGTTATCATCTGGGATTTGCGCTTGCCGGTTGCCTTGATGGCGGTCGCCGTCGGCGCGATGCTGGGCGTAGCCGGGGCTGAGATGCAGACCATTTTGAACAATCCCCTGGCAGATCCCTTCACATTGGGATTGTCATCAGCCGCCAGCTTTGGCGCAGCTTTGGCTATTGTGATGGGCTGGTCAGTCATTCCGGGTGTCGGCGCACTATTTGTCACGATGAATGCATTTGTTGTCGCGATGGCCACCTCGATGGCTCTGTTTGCCTTCACCCGCCTACGCGGGGTCTCGCCCGAAGCAATGATCCTTGTTGGTATCGCCATGTTGTTTACATTCAACGCATTACTGGCGTTCCTACAGTATGGTGCATCGGAAATTCAGCTGGCGCAATTGGTATTCTGGCAAATGGGTTCTTTGGCGCGTGCCACTTGGGAAAAGGTTGGCATCTGCCTGGCAGTTCTGGGACTGGTGCTGCCCTATTTCATCTATAAATCCTGGGCGCTGACTGCCCTGCGCATGGGCGAAGAAAAAGCGGCGGCACTTGGCGTGAACGTGTCCGCTCTGCGTTTGACGGTACTGGCAGGCGTTTCCTTACTGTCGGCGGTTGCTGTGTCTTTTGTAGGTGCGATTGCTTTTGTAGGTCTGGTGGGGCCACATATAGCGCGTATGATCGTGGGCGAAGATCAGCGTGGCTTTCTGCCTCTGTCGGCCCTTGCAGGCGCGTTGATCCTCTCTGGTACATCCATAGCCTCCAAAGCGATCACGCCGGGCATCGTCTACCCCATCGGTATGATCACCTCGCTGATCGGCATCCCGTTCTTCATCGTATTGATCCTTGGTCAACGTAAAAGGCACTGGCAATGAACGGTTTAACGGTCTCCAACCTGTCCTTTTCCTATGGATCGCGCGCCATCCTGCGTGATGTCACATTTGATGCCCTGCAACCCGGGCAGTTAACGGCCCTGATAGGCCCTAATGCTGCTGGGAAATCCACACTTTTCAAATCCATTGCAGGGCTTTTGAAACCCTCAACCGGTCAAATCACATTGGGGGGGCTTGATCTTGCAACTTTGTCCGCTCAGGCTCGACTGAAGCAGATCTGCTTCATGCCCCAGTTCTTTGCAGCCAATGCTGCGCTTACAGTGTTTGATGTGGTGATGATGGCGCAAAAACAGCTGCGTGGCTGGCGGGTCAACAGTGCAGATACGGCCGCCGTCGCACATGCGCTTAGCGCAGGTGGCATTGGCCATTTGGCTGAAGCCTATGTGAGTGAATTGTCTGGCGGGCAATCCCAGATGGTATCTGTGGTGCAGGCGCTTGTGCGCCAGTCTGATGTTTATTTATTTGACGAACCCACATCAGCCTTAGACCTGCGTCATCAGTTGGACGTCTTGGGGCGCATCCGGGCCGCAATACGCGACCGGGATGCCATCGGTATGGTGGCCCTACACGATCTCAACCTAGCCGCACGCTACGCGGATCACCTGATCCTGATCGGCAATGGTGTGATCCAAACCCAAGGCACACCAGAAGAGGTTTTAAACAGCCCGAAGATTGCTGAAGTTTACGACGTAGATGTCGAACTCTTGGTCGGGCCCCGAAAGGATTTGCTGGTTCATGCATACGCGTCGTAATTTTTTCCTATCCATGTCCGCGCTGGCGGGTGTTGGCACAGCCGCATGGGCCTGCCCCGCTCCGGTTGCCCAAGAGAACCAACACAGTATTCTGATGTTGAATGCCGCCTGTGGTGAAGACAATACACCCAATGTTTTTGAACCCGCGATACTGCGCGTCAACGTCGGGGACAGTGTAACCTTTGTCCCCACGGATGCGGGCCATAATTCAGCCTCCAAACGCGGCATGATCCCCGATGGGGCAGACCCTTGGAATGGAGCCGTAGACGAGAATCTAACCATCACGTTTACTGTGCCGGGCATCTATGGGCACATTTGCGTGCCGCATTATGAATGGGGCATGGTCGGATTAATTGTAGTGGGTGACGATCTCTCTAATCTAGCTTCGGTTAAAAAAGTCCGCCATCCCGGCCAGGCGCGGAAAACCTTCCGAGCCTTGTTAAAAACGCTTGAAACATAGATTTCAAACCTACACCAAGCGCACCGCATTAAAGGAATGTCTTCAATGCGGTGCGCAGTTAAGTAAGCTTCCCATGATACGCTTTACATGGAGCGCTACGCCGCGAACTAAGATGATGCGCTGACCTCGTTCGTCATCTCCATCAAGCTTATGTGCCCCCGCTCAATCGCGTAGACTTTGTCGACCACTTTCTGCGAATGCGTATAGTCAGACTCAGACACAAGAACCGTCAGGTTTTCTGACCGCAGGTCTGCGATGACCTCCATCAGGCGTGCGGCAAGCGCGGGTGCAACCCCTTCAAAGGGTTCATCAAGGATCAAAAGATCGGTTCCCGCAACCATCGCCCTTGCCAGCGCCACAAGTTTTTGCTGGCCTCCACTGAGCGTCATCGCTTTACGATCGGCAAATCGACCGATTTCTGGCATCAGATCATACACCCATTTGAGACGGGTCAAATCTGTAATCTTATTGGCCCATAGGGACACCATGATGTTTTCTTCCACCGTGAAATGTGGAACCAATCGGCGATCTTCAGGCAGATATCCGATCCCTTGTCCGGCACGCTCATGGATCTTTGCACTGTGCAACGCATGTTCGCCAAAATAAATGCTGCCTGCATCCACGGAAAGCGCCCCCATGATTGCACGGATCAATGTGGTCTTGCCTGCACCATTGCGGCCAATCAATCCACAGGTTGTGCCTGCCGCGATCTCAAGGCTCACTTGGTGGAGAATTGGCACCCGCTGAATGGAGAGATCTACGTCTTGGACTTTCAGCATTTTTAAACCTCCTGTACGCTTGCCGCAGTGGAAGCGGCATTCCCAGAGCGGTGAAACTCACTGCCAATGACAAACTCGCGGACCTCTTTGTTCTCGAGCACCTCTTCGGTCGGGCCATCTGCCAAAATGGTGCCTTCATAAAAAGCCACACACCGCGGAGAGAACCTTTCGATGATTTCCATGTCATGCTCGATAAAGAGCACAGCGGTTCTGGTCTCTTTCAACGCATCGATCAGCACTTTCATGAAGCCCATCTTTTCATCCGCGCTGACCCCACTTGTAGGTTCGTCCAGAAACAACAGATCTGGGTTGGCAACCGTCGCCATGGCGATATCGACAAGCTTACGTACCCCTTGCGCCAGCGTCTGGATTTCTTGTTCGGCGTGGTGATCAATCTTGAAGCGCCGCAAGAGTTCCATTGCTTGCTCTTTCAAGCTCTCGTTAATCGCGGGGCGAAACAGAACTGGCCGCGTTTGCTGTGCAACGGTCAAAGCGATCAGCATGTTTTCGATCACAGGCAATTCTGGGAACAGCTGTGGGATCTGAAAAGATCTACAAATCCCAAGACGTGTAATGTCACGCGTGGGCGTTCCGGTGATTTCCTCACCTTTGTAAAGGATCTCACCTGCGGTTGGCTTCAGATAGCCTGTGACCATATTCACAAAGGTTGTTTTGCCGGCCCCGTTCGACCCAATAACACCAAGAACCTCACCTGCTTCGATTTTTATATTTACATCTTTGGCGGCGTAAACTGCCCCAAACGTGCGCTCCAGATTGCGCGTCTCTAACAACACAGCCATATCAGTCCCCTACCGAGATCTTATCAGCACTGTCGTCTGATGGTTTCGTGGATTTTCGAGTGGTTAACAGCGACCATAGCCCTTTGGGCAGATAGAGTATGGTCAGCAGCATCACCGAGCCCAAGATCATCTGCCAAGTGTTCGGCGAAATCTCGACAGCATAAACTCGTAGAATTTCCAGTAGGAAAGTTCCGATCAAAGGCGCTGCTATGTTTCCTGTGCCGGACAAGATGGAGATGAAAACAAACTGGCCAGATGTGGTCCAATTGGTCATTTCAGGGTCGACATGTCCCAAGGCAAGCGCCCAGAGCACGCCACCAATTGAGGATACGACAGCGGCCAAAACATAGGTGATATGAACCGCATGATGCGCTGATGTGCCAAGATATTCAACGCGCACCTCATTTTCACGGATAGCTTCATTGATATAGCCAACAGGGCTTTTCAAGAAACGATTCAACAAGATAGCACAAACCACCACCACCAAAGCAGTAAAGGTATAAAGGGTAAGGCGGCCTGTCTCTCCCTCCGGCGCCCACCCCAGATATGTTGCGCTTGGCAGATTAAATCCATCTGTACTGCCCAGTTCCTCGGTACTGGACAAAAGCCCAAAAAGGATCATGGAAATCGCAAGTGTCAACATCGCAAAGAAGATCTCGCGGTAACGGCGCAGCAAAAACCCTGCAATACCTGCCACGATCAACGCAGCCAGAATGCCTGCAGCCAAGAGCAGGAACAGATCCGAGATCCCAAGGAACTTTGCCAGCATACCCGCCGCATATCCGCCTACGCAAAAATACAGCCCTTGTCCAAACGACACGAGCCCCGCCCGCATCTGAATCATAACGCCCAGCGCAACCAACCCTGTTCCCAAAGAGACCTGAACGTAATTCACAACCCATTTGGGCAAGACAAAGGCGATCAGGATCAGCAACGGCAAAGCCAGTAGCAATCCCGTCTCGGTACGGTCCATTTTGATGTTCATATTTTTCTACTTTCTGCGAGCGCAAAGAGACCATAAGGCTTCACGGCGAGAACAGCAGCCATGACGAGGTAGATCGAAAACAGTTCGGCTGGTGGATAGAGATGGACTGAGAGTGCCCGTGCAAATCCAACGATCAATGCACCCAGCATTGCACCGCCGATGGACCCCATGCCGCCGATCACGATGACCGCAAAAGACAACACGATGATTTCAGCACCAATGCCTGGCAGGACAGAAATTTCAGGAGCAGAAATGGCGCCTCCAAGCGCGCCGAGAATTGCACCAACCACAAAGGTCACGGTGAAAAACAGGGTCACATTAATCCCCAAAGCACCGCTGATTTCGCGATCCTCGATCACGACAAGCAATAGCTTACCAACGCGGGTTTTGTTCAAAACCAGAAACAGCGCTGCGCCAACAGCCAGTGCAACCGCCATAATGATAAATTTGTAGACCGTATACGGGATGTCCATCACATTGATGGTTCCAAAGTGAAAAGCAGGTTGCCACGCCACGTAAGATTCTGTTCCCCAGATCAACTTGGTTGCATCTTCAAGGATCAGGAAAATCGCATAGGTGACCAGCACCATCAGCACTTCATCACGGCCATACATGTATCGCAGTATTCCCCGTTCAACCAACAGCCCGGCGATGGCCCCAGCCAGAAGTGCTGCCAGAGGAATAAGCAGGAACGAATAGACAACTGCGCCCCCAGAATTCACAAAAAGCCCAATAGCCCAAGCCGAGGAATAAGCCCCGAGTGCATAAAAGCCCCCATGGGCGATGTTTAGAATTCTCATCACTCCGTAGATGAGAGTCAGGCCTACCGAAGACAAAAACAGCCATGCGGCAAAGCCCAGACCATCCACGGAAATCGCGACGGCGGTTTGCATGGTCAACTCCTTTAGTCGTAGTAAATTGGATGGCTTTTAACCAAAGCCACGATCCAAGAGAGGGCGCGAGTGCACGAAGGTCAGCACGCTCGGCTCTCATTGGTTTGGGGATGCGTGCCACCACGCACCCCTCAGTTTTTGGGACAGTTTATTCGCAGGTGGCGCCGTCAAACCCACCTTTGATCCACTCGCCAGACGTGACACCAACTGGTGGGTTCACACAACCCGCCGCATAGCTGCGTACGTTTTTGACGGACCCTTTGCCGGTTGAGGCATCAAATTCATAGGTTCCGTAAGCAATACCAGTAGCCGCCTGATGTCCATCGGACAAAGACATGGATACCTCACCGGATGCGGATTCAAATGTTAGACCGGCCAAAGCTGCGCGGATGGCATCGGGATCAGAAGACTGCGCTTTATCTGCGGCAGCCTTTAGCGCCATGATGGACTGGGCCATTTGGTAGGATGGGCTAACAGGCGCAACACCAAAGCGATCAAAGTAGGCTTGTTCAAACCAGTTTGCGAGCTCGGTATCAGGAGCATATGGACCGTTAAATCCACGCGCGCCGATAATTGTTCCGTTTGGAATTTGCGCACCAAGACGCGGGATTGCCGTATCAGAAGAGGTCAGCACCATTTGGCTGCGATCAAACAGGCCGCGACCGGCGCCCTGAATGATCATCGCTTCGAGATCACCACCCCAGAAACTGGAATGCACAACATCAACTTTTGCGCTTAGCAAAGCGGAAATCTCTGATCCGTATTGACCTGCAAAGATCTTGGGAAACTGCTCGCTATCGACTTCTACGCTTGATTTGAGGGCAGCAATGGTTTCAGAGAAATCTCTCCAGGAATCTTGTCCCCATGCATAGTTCTGGTTTATGCCGCCAATCGTTTTCAATTCAGGCGTGGTGTCCAGAACGTAGCGCGCAGCTCCAACATTATCCATTGTCGCGTGGCTCATGGAGCGGAACAGGTATTCTGGTTCGGTCACGATCTCTTCAAAGATCTGTGGTGTCCCGCAAATCGCAAAGACAGTAAGCTGCTTCAGCTTTTCCGCCTCAGGCGCAATCGCTTTACAGCTTCCCGATGAAGCGTATCCAACGACCGCGTCGACTTCATCCTTGTCAACCAGCTTTTGGTAATCAGCTACCTTCTGTTTTGAATTCTCGTCAATGACGACCTGTTCGATCATCGCGCCCCCAATACCCGCAGTATCATATGGGGCAGGCATTGTGCCTGCGTTGATGGCTTCGATCACCACTTCAGCAGCGTTTCGGCCCGGGATACCGAAAGGACCGGATGCGCCACCAGAAAGGAACGTCACAACGCCAATTTTGAACGTCGCATCATCCGCCTGTACAGCTGGTGCAAATGCGCTTGTACCAACAAGCGCAGACAGCGCGGCAGAGGCCATCAGTGAATATTTCGTCTTCATAGGTACATATCTCCCTACATGTGCAACTTTCGCTTTTATGGAAGTCGCTTCAATATCAGGCAGGGTATTCAAGCCTCTTCATCACGAAAACGGCGCTGGCAAACAGCGATGATCGGAAACCGCTCAAACTCGCAACGAACAAGAGCGCCTATCGCTCATCCGAACTTTCAATAGACAAATAAGGCCAATGTGCGGGAGGCATGTAGACTTTCCAATCTCCAAGCGAGGTTGTCGCTGGTGCGAATGTGGTATCGCGTCGGGTAATGCCAATTGCTTGCACCTGCATCAACTGATGAGAGACCGGATCCATAAAGGAGGTAAAACCGTCGGGATCTTCCGGAAGTTTAAGGTTCAGCGTCTCAAAGCTTTGCCTCAGTTTTTGTTTATCATCGACACCACCTGCGGTCTCGACCGCCTTTGCAATGGCAAGAATACCTGAATAGGCGCCTTCGGCGGCAAAACCGGGATAACGCCCTGCCCGTTCAAAGAATTCTTGAACAAAGGCCTTATTACCAGGCGTATCCGGCCAGTTCACATGATGACGCGCAGACAGGATGAGACCTTCGGGCATATCGGTCCCGAGAAAAGACAAGACGCCAAAATCAGCAGCACTGTCAAAATTGGCCAATTGTGTCTGATCCAACAATCCAAGCTGTTTCGCCTGTCGCACGAAGGCTACAAAATCGAGCCCCCATTGCGCGTTTACAATCAAATCTGCCTCATCCTGCAACAGATGACGGATGTAGACATTGTAATCAGTTTCGAACAGTTTTGGCCAATACTCTCCAACCACTTCAAACGCGACATCTTGCTGTTTCAAAAAAGATCTAAGGTCGCGCCAGATTTGATAGCCTAATTCATAGTCTGGACCCAAAAACCCAATTTTAAGGGGCCTTTCTTGGTCCACAAATGTATCCTTGATATAGCGTGCACCCGCCAGCATGGATTGTCTGGAGCCATTGTTCACGCGGAAATAATACGCATTGCGATCATGTGAGATAAGCGACGGGGAGGCATGACCCGTGCCAATAAAAAACATATCCGCGCGTGCCGCTTCAAGCGCAACCAAGCGCGCGATATCCGAGCTAACCACCCCACAGAGGAAATCAACACGATCCTCGTGAATAAACTGCCGGGTGATTTGCAACGACCGCAAAGAGCGTGAGCGAGTATCTCCGATCAGCACTTCAAATTGTGGCGTATCCTCTGATGCAGCGGTATTCAACTTATCCAAAGCCATTTGAATGGCCACAACACTGTCACGACCGTGAAGGCCTGCAGGCCCCGTTGTCGGATAGAGACAACCGATCTTAACAACCGGTGCAACCGCCTGGGCCAAAGCGGGCCGATACATAAAACACGCTAGTGCCAGGTAAACGAAAAACATCGCATGCAAATATAAAATCCGCATCATGAAAGGCCCAATCGCTGCATTTTGCGTTTCAAGGCATGGCGCGAGATACCCAGGCGTTCTGCGGCAAAGGCCTTGCGGCCTCCAGATTTCAGAAGCGCATCCTCAATCAAGCCGCGTTCAACATCATCCATCGCCTCAACGATGGTGACCGGAGTGCTGGTTTTTGGGTTTCGCACTTCGGTTGGCAACTGGGCTGCATTGATCACCCCACCCTGTTTTAAGATTGCCAAACGCTCTACCAGATTGCGCAGTTCGCGGACGTTACCTGGCCAATCATAATCTCTGAGCACGTCAAGCGCAGATTTATCAAAACTCAACAAACGCGCACTTCCGTTTTCTTTAATCGCTTGCGCAAAATAAAGCGCCAAAGTCTCGATATCCCCCTCGCGATCTCTCAGCGGCGGAATCTCGATCGGGATTTGATTGAGTCGGAAGTAAAGATCTTCGCGAAACACTTTTTGTGCGACAGCCTCTTCAAGTTTGGTGTTCGTGGCTGCGACAACACGAATGTCGGATTGGTATTCTCGCACACTGCCAACCGGACGGTAGGTCCGTGTCTCAAGAAAGCTCAAGAGCCGTGACTGGACTGACAAAGGCATCTCGCTAATCTCATTCAAGAAGAGCGTCCCGCCACTTGCGATTTCAACGAAACCGCGATGGCGTGTCACCGCACCTGGAATTGCACCTTTGTTGGCCCCAAAGAGCTCTGCTTCAATCTGGCGTTCTGGCAACGTTGCACAGTTAATTTCTACAAAAGGTGCGTCCTCTCCGAAAGATTTTATATGCAATTGCCGCGCAACCACCCCCTTGCCCACACCGGTTTCCCCAGTGAGCAAAATGTTGTTTGCTTTTGCTTCAACGACGCGATCAATTTTGCTGCGTAAGTTTCGAATGATCAAACTGTTGCCGATAAACGTCGTATCGCTGGTGTACCGCGTGTTCAAAGATTTGAGATCTGTCTCTTCTTGATGTTGGCGGTTTGTCTTGTGGAGCAGCTGGATCAGCTCATCCACATCAAAGGGTTTAGAGATGTAATCAATCGCACCCATTTTCATGGCTGTCACGGCATCCTTAGTGTCATCCAATGCCGACATCATGATCACTGGGATCTCACTATGGGCTTCCGCTAACCATTCAAGAACTTCAAGCCCAGACCGCCCGGGCATCCGCACATCCAACAAGACGATATCTGGGCTTTTATTGGCCACCAATTGGCATCCCGTGAACCCGTCATGAGCCTCAATACAATCAATATCTGCATGTTTGAGCGCAAAGGAAAGCGATTGGGTGAGTTTGATCTCATCATCAATGATAAGCACTTTCATCAACATCTCCCCCTTTCGCCTTGATGGTCATGAACCGGAAGCGAAACGGATATAGTTGTGCCAACACCTTGTTCGCTTTCAAACTCTATCTGCCCGCCATTGGCTTCGACCAGTTGTTTGGTGACCGAAAGGCCAAGACCAGATCCATCCTCGCGCGTGGTGTAAAATGGGCGCAAAATCTTAGAGAGCTCTTTCTGTGACATGCCCCTTCCATCATCCGCGACAATCAGAATTGCGTGGCCCTCGTCGCGATAGGCGCGCAGATTCACATGGCCGCCAACAGGTGTAGCCTGTAGTGCATTCAAGGTTAGATTTAGCAGAATTTGGCGTAGATGCGCTTCGTCCGCTTTTACACTCAGACTGCTGTCACCAACCACATTCACTGTAATACCTGCTGCATGGGCTGTTGATGCGATCAGTGTTTCAATCGATTTCAACATAGGCACCAGCAGCAACACCTGCAATTCAGGGAAGCGCGGGCGCGCGTAATCCAGAAGCTCTTGGATTTTCTGATCCACGCGTAAGATCTCGGACGAGATGGTTTCCAGCATAATCCTACGCTCGGAATTCGGTTCGCTCCGCTTCAACCCATGCACCGCAGTTGAAACCGTCGTCAAAGGATTGCGGATTTCATGAGCAATTCCCGCTGCCATATTCCCCAAAGCCGCGCGCCGTTCGACATCAACACGTGAATCTATAAGCGTGCTCAACTGATCACGCATACGGTTGTAAGATCGGGCCAGCATGCCCAGTTCTCCCGGCGCGTCTTCTGGAATTTCGACCGAAAAGTTGCCATTTGCAATCTCTCGCGCGCCCAAGCTGAGCGGCTTAAGATAACGCGTCAGTCGCTCAGACATCTGCAAGAACAGAAAAATAAGCCCGATAGCCGACAAAACCGCCGCGACAAGCAAGAGATAGCGGATATTTGTTTTGGGCGCTTGATAGATATCACGCCCCTGCACCATGCGGATTTTCCATCCAGGTATCATATGCCCGGATTGTGCGATCACCTTGCCAGGCGCGGCCTGTGTCCCAACCGTTGTTACATGAATACGATCAAAGACGACGACATGGGGTTCATAGGCGTTTATGTCTAACAAAGGCGAAGCGAGTTCCGTCAAGGACGCCAGACGGGCACGCAAGCCGATAAAACCAATTTTCTGCTGATCGACGAAAACTGGAATACGCATCGAATACCACCCTGGCAGTCCCTGCTCGGGCAACACTGGGCCCAAGATTTCAACGCCTTCGTAGAAGATCAGCGGAAGTATGTTGTGGTTAGATGGGCGTGTGTGCACATCTGTGCGGGGGATTGTTTGCAAAACATTGCCATCTAAATCCGCAAGTTCAATCGCGTAGATATCAGGGCTCTCGGTTTCAAGCAGTAGAAGATCTTCAAGGAGTTGAGAGATTTCGCCGTCTGCATCACCCGTAAAAAAAACGGTTGTGTCCGGTAAATTTGCTATATTTTTCAGCAAATTGATCTGCACTTCGACAAAGTTCACAACTTTCGCACTGGTCTCGTTCAGTTCGAAATCAAACCGATTGGTCGTAATATTATCGAGAAGATCCGCGCTGTAGCGATCATACAAGCCCGCAACCAATGCAAGTGGGATCAGCGCAGCGACCAAACTGCCCAGCAAATACCGGCGTACCACACTTAGTCTGTGCTCACTGCTCCAAAGTTTCACGCAAACCTCCTATGAGCAGGCTATTCAATTTGTGAGATACGAGAAATAGCCCTGATCCGGACGCATGAGCGGAAACCGCGCATTTTCCCTTTCAAAATGCGGTTCAACCAAGGAAATGGAATTCCATAGTGCTTAAATCACAAAATCAGCAAAAGCGCTTAGGCGATGTCCAAGGGTTTGGACAGCAGCAATTGCCTCTGTTTCTGCTTTTGGGGTGACATCACCATCATACATCACAATAGCGACGCCAGCGATTGTACGACCAAGGGATGTCGTAACTGCTGCTCCATATGAATGCATATGAGGCCGGGTACCCGCGATTTCATCTGAGTACCCGTTTTCGCGTACCTGTTGCAGCACTTTGAGAAGATCAGCGCGCGATTTCAGATTTGCCGAAGTCACCTGCGGCAAATCTTCTGGGTACAGTGTGCAAACATCATCATCCGAACACGCCGCCAACATTGCGCGCCCGCTGGCAGTGCAACAAGCAGGCAAAGTCATTCCAGGGCGATAAGTGACCCCAAGAGGTTGCGGATTGTTTCGCGCGGCAATGAAACAGACATCTGGACCATCCAGAACAGAGAGAGTTGCCCCATTTTGGCGAATGACGGGCAGTTGATCGCACAAATCATAAAAATGCGGCACGATATCATAAGTCGCTATTTTAGACCGCGCCAATCCCAAGATTTTCAACGACAATTGGTAGGTGTTTTGGTCGCTTTTCTCGACATAGCCCGCCTCAACCAGCGCGCCGCACAGAGTGTGGGCGGTGCTCATCGCTATCCCAAGGTGTTCAGAGATTTGGGTCAGACGCTGCGGCGTATCCTGCGATGCCAATAGCTCCAGAATTTTCATCCCGCGCGTCAAAGCGGGGGCTGCAGTTTTGGGAGAGGTCTGTGTCACAGGTTCAAAACTCCTGACCGATTTTCGATAGTTACAAATAAGCGAGCCACTACTCTCGCAAACTACGGGAGCTGAAAAGCAATGAACAGGGTTGCACGCGCGCGTTATTGACAGCCCGATATTAAAAATGTTCTGTATAAAGAATTAGATTCTATATATGGAATTTTTTGATGCATCTTGATGCAGATATGACCGATCCGTTAAACGCTTGGTGCCACTATCCCCAAGTCAAACCGGAACCGGCTCCCAAAGGACCACTGTCGGGCAAGACACTGGCAGTCAAAGATATCTTTCCTGTCGCTGGATATCCAAGCGGCTGGGGCCAGCCGACCCGGCTTACCAAAGCAGGCATTGAGCAAAAGACGCATATTGAGGTTCAAAAACTGATTGATGCCGGGGCGGCCTGCCTAGGCAAAAGCCAATGCGAAGAATTGTGTTATTCCTTAATGGGCATAAACAAGCACTACGGTGCGCCAATCAATACGCGCGCGCCCGAAAGGCTAACTGGGGGGTCGTCTTCCGGCTCGGCCGCTTTGGTTGCGGGCGGCGCAGTTGACATTGCAACCGCATCAGATACCGCTGGATCTGTTAGGGCGCCTGCATCTTTTTGTGGGTTGGTCGGCCTACGGCCCAGCCATGGAGTGTTGTCCCTAAAAGATACGATGCCGTTAGCGCCAAGTTTCGACGTTTTCGGTTGGTACGCCAAGGATATTCGAACTTACGCAACAGTCGCAGATATATTGTTAGCAAAGCAGAAGGCTTCAAAACCGCTATCACGCCTGATTTGCGTCGAAAATATTGCAGATCTCTTAGCGGGTGAGGCAGAGCGAAACGCCTTTGCCGAAGCCTCAAAAGCAGTCAAAGCTTATTTCACGGCCAATACGACACATTCTCTGCCAGATGGTTTCTTTGAGAATGCTGCCGAAGCTTTTAAAATCATTCAAGGATATGAAGCGGCGCAAGCGCTCGGACCTTGGGTTTTGGAAAACAAACCTGATCTTGAAACAGCCATACAGGAACGGTTTGATTTTGGAGCCAAGATTTCAACGACTGACGTTCAAAAAGCGACAACAAGAAGAGCAGACATCGGACACATTTTGGCGGATCTTCTAGGGTCTGATGGTGTATTGCTTTTACCAACGGTGCCCAGCTGTGCACCTTTGCGTTCCACCATTGCCCCAGAATTGAATAAGTTTCGCACCGCAATGTTACGACTTTTGTGCCTTTCTGGCTTGTCAAAAATGCCTCAGATCACGCTTCCACTTGGCCACGTCCATGGGGCCCCCTTTGGGATCAGCCTATTGGCCCCCATGGGGCATGATAGGGCTTTGATCACGACTGCACGCGAGATCTTAGATGCTGCAACCCATCCAAACCAAAATGCATGATCTGACCTATAGACATCAGCCCCACCAAGGATGCGCGCTTGCGAACAAGCTGATCTGCCTTATAAATTTTACAGACCTCGTGAGGATCCCCCTCGCTCTTCAAGCAAACAGGTAAAACTCAGATGGCCCCACACTCTCACGACCACTCACATTTGACGGAAACCGAAGCGCGTGTTCGCGCCTTAGAGAGCCTTTTGAGCGAGAAAGGGTATATCGACAGCGCAGCAGTTGATGAAATTGTTCAGACCTACGAAACAAAGATTGGCCCACAAAACGGGGCGCATGTGGTTGCAAAATCCTGGGTGGATGCCGACTTTCGCAAGTGGTTGGAAGAGGATTCAACTGCCGCGATCCATTCCCTCGGCTATACGTCGCGCCAGGGGGAACATATTGATGCGGTGTTTAATTCAGATGACACACATCATCTGGTCGTCTGCACACTGTGTTCCTGTTACCCGTGGTCCGTTCTGGGATTGCCCCCCACCTGGTATAAATCACCCCCCTTTCGATCACGCGCTGTGATTGACCCACGGGGGGTTTTGAATGATTTTGGCATCACCCTTCCCGAAACAACCAAGGTTGAAGTCCACGATTCCACCTCAGAGGTGCGCTATCTGGTCATCCCACAACGCCCTGCAGGCACAGAAGGCTGGAGCGAAAAGCAGCTCGCAAAGCTTGTGACACGCAATTCAATGATCGGCACCGGTTTTGCACGAACCGCGGAGGCATTGTCATGAATGGTGGCGCTGATCTTGGGGGGATGATGGGCTTTGGTCCGGTTGTCCAAGAAGAAAATGAGCCCCTGTTCCACGCCCCATGGGAAGCCCGGGTCTTGGGCATGGTGGTCGCACTTGGTGCCTGCGGCAAATGGAACCTTGATATGTCGCGCTATGCGCGTGAAACCATGCCAACGGCGGAGTATCTGAGCGCAGATTACTATTCGATATGGCTAGACGCAGCTGTACGCCTGCTTAAAGAACGTGGGATGATTTCTGACGGCGAGCTAGAAACGGCAAAAGCCCTAATCCCACCAGTTGAAGTTGCCCGAAAGCTTGCAGCAAAAGATGTCGCAGCTGTTTTGAATGCAGGTGGACCGGCCAACCGGCCAGAAGAGGGGACACCTGTCTTTGCGGTTGGCGATATGGTCCAAACGATAAATGATCACCCCGTAACCCATACCCGCATGGCAAGATATGCGAGAGGCAAATCCGGAAAGATTGTTAAAGTACACGGGTTTCATGTCTTTCCTGACAGCAGCGCTCATGGTGAGGGAGAGAACCCCCAGTGGCTTTATAAAGTCACGTTTTCTGCGCAAGAGCTTTGGGGGCGCCAGGGCAATCCGCACGACACAGTCTCCCTTGATTTATGGGAACCATATTTGAGGGCTACACAGTGACCGATTTGGATTTAATCGCCCTGCCCGGTATCACCCTTGCGGATGATGAGCCCGTATTCACGGCGCCATGGGAAGCACAAGCTTTTGCAATGGCTGTAAATCTTCACCAAAACGGCGCATTCAGCTGGCAGGAATGGGCCGAGGCGCTTTCCCATGAAATCCACTCTGGCGAAGAACGGGACTATTACCAGCATTGGTTACACGCTCTCGAACGTATTGTTACAGCAAAAAGCCTGTCTTCTGAAGCAGATCTTGCGCAACGCAAAGCCGACTGGCACGCCGCCGCAGCCGCGACTCCGCATGGGGACCCTATCTTGCTGTCTGCTGCTAAACCTTAGCCCCATGTTCAGGCCCCTCCTGGCAAATATGCGCCAAAGGAGCCTGAAATAAGCTTGAATTATGCCAGCGTGGCGAGACGCTGAAGGAAGAGGGACTTCACCGCATCCGCCTGCACACGCATGCAAACATTAACGGGGTCGCGCCCGCTTTCTGGGTTTGCCAATGTTGCGCCAGATGTCTCACCTTCGCAGGAAACCGTCATAGGAACGGCCCGGGTTTCAAACAAATCGGGATGGGTGCAGGCGATCACCGCTGCAGGATCATGCAGGGAACACCCATTAAGACCCGCAACCTCGCGATAGAACTTAATGTAGAAATGCGACATTTCCTGCAGCATGCCCCCCAATTTCGGTGCATTTGCAGCAATCTCCACAAAGTCTTCTGGTGTGCACAAAATACGATGGGTGACGTCAAGCCCGACCAGAACCAGTTTATCCCCGGCCGTGCAGACAATATCTGCCGCATGCGGATCATGATAGATGTTGGCCTCTGCGTGTGGGGTGATATTGCCACCCTCTTCCAGTGATCCCCCCATCACCACAATGGCTTTGACGTTTTTGACAAATTCGGGATCGCGCTGCATCGCAATTGCAATATTGGTCAATGGCCCAATTGGGCACACCACCAGCTCTCCTTTATGATCGCGCGCCATGCGGATCAGAAAATCTGCGGCCTCTTCTGACAAAGCTTTGCCTTTGGGCTCTGCTGCCGGAATGTCGCCAAACCCCTCTTCCCCGTGCACATTTGCGGACGGCGGAAAGGGCGGCAGGTTCAGCGGCTTATGTGCCCCCTCCGCAACCGGCGCTTCAACCCCGGCAATTTCCAGCAAACGCAATGCGTTTCGTGTTGCAACTTGGGTCGTGACGTTGCCAAAAATCGTGGTCAGCCCCAGCAATTCAATTTCGGGCGCTGCAGCGGCATAAAAAATTGCCATAGCATCATCAATGCCCGGATCTGTATCAATAATCAGTTTGGTCATTTGCGGCCTCTTACGCTTGAAGCTGCAAAATCTACCCGAGGCTTTGTGATCACGCAAGACAAAGAAAAGCCCCCACACTTCAAAGGAATGCAGGGGCAAACTGACCGAATATTACAGATGATCAGGTATTGAACAGGAAGTGCATAACATCGCCGTCTTGTACGATATAGCCTTTGCCTTCTGCACGCATTTTACCCGCCTCTTTGGCGCCGCTTTCACCATTGCAGGTGATGTAATCGTCATAGGCGATGGTTTCTGCGCGGATAAACCCTTTTTCGAAATCACCGTGGATCACACCCGCTGCCTGAGGCGCGCTGGTGCCGCTGCGGATTGTCCAAGCGCGGGCCTCTTTCGGGCCAACGGTAAAATAAGTTTCCAGCTTCAGCAGTTCATAGCCTGCGCGGATAAGACGATCCAGACCTGCTTCGGCAAGGCCCATTTCCTCAAGGAACATCGCAGCTTCGTCGTCTTCAAGCTGGCTGATTTCTTCTTCGATCTGCGCGGAAATGATCACATGGCTGTTGCCCTGCGCCGCCGCCATTTCAGCCACTTTTGCCGAATGCGCATTGCCTTCAACACTTTCGCTTTCGCCAACGTTGCAGACATAAAGCACAGGTTTGGTCGACAAAAGCTGCAACATTTTCCAGGCTTTGACATCGTCATCATCAACCGCAACCAGGCGCGCGGGCTTGCCATCTTCCAGCATCTCTTGCGCTGCGGCAAGCAGGCGATCCTGCTGCTGGGCTTCTTTGTCGTTACCTTTAAGCTTACGCACCAAATTTGCGCGGCGTTTTTCAATGCTTTCTAGATCCGCAAGCATCAGCTCGGTTTCGATGGTTTCCGCATCCGCAACTGGATCGACACGGCCATCCACATGTGTCACGTCGCCGTCTTCAAAACACCGCAGTACATGCGCAATCGCATCGGTTTCGCGGATGTTGGCCAGAAACTGGTTTCCCAGACCTTCACCTTTGGATGCCCCTTTTACGAGACCCGCGATATCTACAAACGTCATCCGGGTTGGAATGATCTGCTTGGATTGTGCAATCGCCGCAAGCTTATCCAAGCGCGCATCCGGCACTCCAACTTCACCCACATTGGGTTCGATCGTACAGAACGGAAAGTTGGCCGCCTGTGCAGAGGCGGTTTTCGTCAATGCGTTGAACAAAGTTGACTTGCCGACATTCGGCAGGCCCACGATTCCCATTTTAAAGCCCATCTCGGCCTCCTAATGCCACTTGGATAGGGCTTCTAGGCAGCAATGCTATCTGGCGCAAGAGTGCAAGAGAGCCACAGTTAGCTAAGCCTTGTATCAAAGCCGGTGTTTTATTGGATCACTCTTCCGTCATATAAACGACAGCGTCATTGGTTCCGAGTCACACAAGACTATGTAAGTCACCTAACTCAAAAGCGAGACCGTCTATGAAACTCACAAAAATTCAGTGCTTGGCCGCGGCTGTGACCATCACCCTAGGCTTTGGCGCGGTTGCGCCTTCCACGGCTTCAGCTCAGTCGTTGGTATTCGGAGCTGGCTTTGCGGATTTCAGTGCCGGTGAGGCAGACGACGGTGCAATCGTAAGCCTTGACTACCTGCACACGCCTTTCTGGGAACGTGGCGCTTTAAGCGCAGGCTGGGGCGCAACTGCCGCTTTGACTGACAGTGGTGATGGGTTCATTGGCGGTGGACTGGCAGGACGGTATGAGCTGAAAAACAATTGGTTCCTCGAAGGCAGCGTAATGCCTGGTGCCTTTTTTGAAAATGAGCCGGAAAATGACTTGGGCTCTACTTTTGAAATTCGCAGCCTGATTGGTGTTGGCAAAACATTGCGCAGTGGCAATGGGATTTCTCTTGCGATTTCCCACAAATCAAATGCGTCGACTGCAGACGACAATCCTGGCTTGAACGCAATCACACTGCGCTGGCACAAGCCTTTATAATAGTCAGTCCATGCGCTTCGTCTTCGGGCGGGATTGATTTCCTTGGCAACATTCGGCACATCAGTGCAGAACAAGGAAAAAGGCCCGCCCATGACTCGTATTGATGCCAAATTCGCAGAACTTGCCAAAGCCGGTAAAAAAGCCTTTGTCACTTATGTGATGGCTGGCGATCCGAGTTTTGAGACATCCCTGGAAATCGTCTGCGGCTTACCAAAGGCCGGTGTCGATATCATCGAGCTGGGCCTGCCCTTTACCGATCCAATGGCCGACGGTGAAACCATCCAGCTGGCCGGACAACGGGCGCTGGAACAAGGTATGACTCTGGATCGTACTCTCGAGCTTGCTCGCCGATTTCGCGAAACCGATAATATCACCCCGATCGTAATGATGGGCTATTACAACCCGATCTATTCACGTGGCGTAGATAAATTCCTGCAAGATGCCAAAGAGGCAGGAATTGATGGCCTTATTGTGGTGGATCTGCCCCCAGAGGAAGACAGCGAGCTTTGTATTCCTGCACAAAAAGCTGGTTTGAACTTTATTCGGCTTGCAACGCCCACAACTGATGATGCCCGGCTGCCCCGCGTCCTGCAAAACACATCTGGGTTCGTATATTACGTCTCGATCAATGGCATCACCGGATCTGCAGAAGCACAGGCTGCAGATGTTGGCCCAGAAGTGGCTCGGATCAAAGCCAAGACAGATCTCCCTGTCATCGTTGGTTTTGGGATCAAAACGCCTGAACGTGCTGAGACCATTGCATCGGTTGCAGATGGTGCAGTGGTCGGGAGCGCAATTGTCAGCCAAATCGGCGCAGGCAAATCCGTCTCAGAAGTGCTCGACTTTGTAAAAACACTTGCAGATGGTGCGCATCGCGGTTGATTCCAGACACGACTTCGCAATCTTTTCAAGCGGTCCCCTGTGGGGCCGTTTTTCGTTTAAAACGCTTTGCCCCCTATCCCTTGGTATAGGCATTGGCTGTTGAGTACGCCTTTTTCCGTAATCTAAATACCATTGCGAACCCCATTTCCCTCTCAGAATACGACATAATGAATGCAAGGCAGATACAAGCCAATCATTCAAAGGAGGCTGGCATGGAAAAGATCTGGATTAGCACATTGGTCGGAGCATTGACCGGCGGTCTCGTCGGTAGCACTTGTATCCTTATACTATCCGCCCCTCTTTGGTCTTTGATTGTAATTTACCCGATCGTGGGCGCGCTTGCCTCTGCATTAATCTACGGCGTGTGGAGCCGCAGCGAACGCAAGCAAGCCCTTGCATAAGCTTCAACCTGACCACTTAACGAATGTTCAGAACATGCATCCATAGCTCCCCTTTGAGCTCAACTGCCTTAGGTTGAATTTAAACTAAAGGCAAATAACCCTATGCTTGAGAAAGTTAAGGGCGATGCTGTATTACTCAAACAATGTTGTCTCCAGTGGAGGATCGACTATGGTTTTTTTTGGTATCTTGTGTGGCATGGTATTTGGTGGCATCACCGCACTTACGGGCGTGATCAGCTTTGATTTTTCAATCTGGGTTGCACTCGCAAGCTACTCAGTTGTGGGGTCCACCGCAGCAGTCATTACAACTGTTACTCTCTACGCTTGGTCTTCCTCTGATGATGATTGGAGTGACTATGATGACAACAGCCGTAAAGACGATTCTCTGGAACTTTTCGGAAGTCATGAAATCGACGATCAAAAAGTCGGGTCAAGCATAGCAGCGTAAGCCTGTACAGCATTGAAACTGGAACGTATTGTCCTGCTACAGTTCAGAATTGACCGAGGCAGACGGCAGTGAACAACATGCAGACACGGCGTATTCCTAGAACCTTGGCCCTTCTCTTAGTCGTTATGATTGCGATGGGCGCTCAGTATTTTGATCTTGCGATCACATTTGGGGCGCATCCGTGGTGGGCAACACAAGTGCTTTGGGTGGGTGTGCTATTGGGGGTTTGCCCTGGAGCATTGGGACGGTGCTTGATCAGTTCCTCAATTAAACCCTTTGCTCTATGCCTTGTTGTGATCGGGATCGCCACCCTAGCTACAGCATTTGGAAAACAAGGTTTTGCGGCCAGCTTCGGTGACAATAAACTGGCAGGTCAATTCTGGTATTTTGGCTGGATCATGACATGTACTTCAATAACAGCCGCCTTGATCCTCCTACCGTTGCCCCTCCAAAAGAAATCAAAGTAAACAACCTGCCCCGTACAAAGCCAACCGCACATCAACAACATAATTTTGTGCTCCATAGCTGAAAGGCGCTAGCAAGTTGACAAGACATATTTTTTAGCCGATACAGCCGCTAGAAGTGCGGGCCGTTAGCTCAGCTGGATTAGAGCAGGGAACTTCTAATTCTCAGGTCGGGGGTTCGAGTCCTCCACGGCTCGCCATAGTCCAATTGTTGTCATTACAGCATAATAGTGCCCATTTTGGGCATAAGCGTGCCAAGTGGTTGTCAAGGCATTTGTTCTGATTGGCGGCACTTAGAAAAGAAAAATGGCAGAGGTCGGCAAGCGTCTCGCTCTAACCCTCTGGATTTAGAACTTTTTTAGAAACAGCCTGAACAGCATCCTCACGCAAGTAGATGCCACCATAGTCCCGGCTGTTCTGTGTGAAGGGTTGAACACCAGCGATCTTCGGAGCGAGCCGAACTGTGTTTCGGTGCAGACCCGTTTCCGCAGACAGAATTGTGATCGTTGTGAAGCGTGCCGTGAACGCATCTATGTCCTCGTCCGTCATAATATTGGTAAGCTGGTTTGTATTGGGGTGCTCGACCTGAGTGGCGGGGCTGTGTCCGTCCTGAATGAAGGCGATAAAGGCTCCCTTCTGGCGCAAGCCGATGCTGCGGGCGAAGGCGACTGCGGTGAGACAGTCGAAGGACATTGTTTTTGGACTGTCAGTGCTGAATTCAATCACCTTTGACTTCGGCACCATCAGAGAGCGATAATGCCCCTTTCTCGGTCAAAACCCTGTCCAGCAGCTTTTCCCAAACGCCGATTTCCTGCGCTGCACTGACGACCGAATGGAGCGTTCGTTCTTAGATAACCTGCCCTAGGACAATATCCCCCGGCGCATGAGGCCAGTTGTCGAGGATGCACGACCGCATAAACGCACCGGAACTCCTCGAACTCTTCCGCATCTGCGTAATCGCGGTTCAGCATTGGATACAGCGTGCCAAAGGCCTTCTTCGGACCGCCCCCTGCGCCGGACGCAGCTGCGACCAACGTGTTTAGAACTGCTGGTAAGCGTGATGGTCCTTCTCTGAGGGCGTTGAAACCAATCGCCTCTGGGCGTTCTTCGCCCGGTGAGCCGAAAGGCTCTGCAATATCGTGAATTATGATTTGTTGTCCGATGTGCATGCAGAGACGGGATGCTGCAAAAATGGTGTGGGATTGAAACCATGTGTCGTCGTTCCCCATCAGTAAGCGTTGATGCAGCCAGTGGTCGTATTCCCAAACATGGGAACAGAATGGTTTTGTCTGCGTCAGAGTTGACGATCCTAGCAGATCAGAAAATCGGGCCTGAAGATCCCATCTTCTCGACGGTGTTTTTTCCTCCCAAAGCGGAATAAAAGGGGCGTTATGTTCAACACAATCCTTGGTGTCCTTTAGCTGCCAGTCGCCGCAGCATGTAAGGGCTGTCAGAGGTCTGTCTTGCCCCGACTTGAGATCGTCAAGGAGGCAGCTTGGACATCCGCGGACCAAGGGACTTCGCAATGCGCGGGAGGGAACCAGCTCTCCTCGAAATTGGGTGCGGATGTCTCCGGAAGGCCTTCTAGTCCAGGAGATCAGTTCATCCAAAACTTCGGCGCTGGTGCCTGCAACTTCTGCCAATCTTTTGAGCGCCGCTTCCTCGAAGTTCAACACACGTTTGAAGAAAAAGCCCATGTCTTTCGAAAACGAAACCACGTCCAGGCCGTTCGCAGCTGCTAAACGCGAAAGAAACGAAGGGAGGGTCTCCTTCGGATTAGGTTCCAGTGTGATGCGAAGGGTGGGCGCGGGCGTTTCCAGACCAACAAAACTGTCTTTGCGCTACAGCCTTGGCACGTCAATTTCAACACATTGGGCGGGAGGACGAAGCCGCTTTCGCGGCAATGGCGCTTTCGCGGCAATGGCGCTTGTGGCTGGCGTTTTGAGGCGATCCTGACGGCGCGCATTTTGCAATTTGGCTGACCTGTTTGACGATTGGGTTTCTCAATCTGATGACAGGAGGATCCCATGAAAGAGGAGAAGACGACACCGCTATTCGTGACATGTCGCCGAAGACCCAGCAGGCTCATATCGGAGCGGTGAGGTACTTTGCCGAGTTCATTGAGCGTTCGCCAGATACAGCAACGCCAGACGAGTTGCGCGCCTATCAACTGAAGTGGTCCGGCACATTTGGACAGCGTGCTAAGATGTATCCAACCCTGACGACTGGACACACAAATGACGAAGAGACGCAGTTTTTCGGACAAGTTTAAAGCTACTGTGGCGCTTGAGGCGCTGCGTGGTGACAAGACGGCGCAAGAGATTGCACCCAAGCATAGGATCCATCCGACGCAAGTAACGACTTGGAAGCGACAAGCGATTAAAGGCCTAACAGGCGTATTTTCTGACAAGGTCAGGAAGGTTGAGAATAACGAAGCCGAAGTCAAAGAACTGCACGCCAAGATCAGGAAGTTGGCGGTCGAAAACGATTTTTTGTCACAAGGGCTGAAGCGATGAGCCCGGCCGAACGTAAAGCCATGATCAACCGGGATCGCCCCGATCTGAGCTTGACCAAGCAGTGCAAGCTTCTGAAGATCAGTCGATCATCGCTGTATTACTCGCCCGTCGGGATGGGTGCCGAAACGTTGAAGTTGATGAACGAAATCGACCGTGTTTTTACGAAATATCCGTTCTTTGGCAGCCGCCAGATCGCCGCATATTTGCTGAGAACCGGGTTCCACGCGGGCCGACACCGGGTTCGGCGTCTGATGGGGGTCATGGGCTCGCAGCTCATCTATCAAGGGCTCCAACACCAGCAAGAAACACCCACAGCACCCGATCTATCTCTATCTGCTCGGGAAGCCGCCAATCACGCGCCCGAACCATGTCTGGTGCACTGACATCACCTACATTCCAGTGCGGCGTGGTTTCCTGTATCTCGTGGCAATTATGGATTGGGCGACGCGCAAGGTACTGTCCTGGCGGCTCTCGAATACGCTCGATGCCAGCTTCTGCGTCGAGGAGTTGAATGAGGCCATCAAAAAGTGCGGCAGGCCAGAGATCATGAACAGCGACCAAGGAGCACAGTTCACCGGGGCGACCTGGATCACCACCCTGACCGAAGCCAAGATCAAAATCTCAATGGATGGACGCGGTCGGTACTTGGACAACATCTTCATCGAAGGGCTCTGGCGGTCCCTCAAGCAGGAGGCGGTCTATCTGCACGATTTGCAGGACGGCTTCCAAGCCAAACGCGTCATCGACGACTGGATCGGGTTCTACAACGCCTACCGGCCCCACACCGCACTTGATAAACAAACGCCTAACGACGCATACTTTGGCGCGATACAGATGAAACAAGCGGCATGAAACCTAACCCGGATGCATCTTAGCTTAGCCGCAAAACTGTCCGAAAAAGCAGGGCCACTTCAACCGCGGGTTAGTGTTTAAAATGTAGCGGCATGTTGAAGGTTACAAAGGCGTCCGTCAGGCCTTTGGGCGCGCGTGGAAATTTTCCAGCCCGCTGCACAGCCTTTAGTGCCGCTTGATCCAGATTAACGTTCCCTGATGGTTTGATGATGCGATAGCTGAGCAATTGCCCCGTGTTGGCAATGGACAGACGCATCAGAACACGCCCATTTCCTGACGTGTCAGATGGATACCGCTGACGGCGAACGATGCGCGATCGGATCTTGCTGAGCCACACATTCATCAGCTTTGCTTCGCGACCCGCGTCAGTGGTGGCGGTGGCTGCCCCGCCCGACGTACCAGCCTGTACACCGCCACCTGACCCTGCGGCGCGTCGCTGGGCCTGACCAGCCGTTGTAAGCTCCGCTTTGCGGGCTTTGGCTTGGATCTTTTCTGTTTTTTGCGGAGGTTTTGGCGGATTGAGTTCCACTTTAAGCTCTGGTTCCGGCTTTGGGAACGGAGGTGGAGGCGGCGTTGTGTCGACTTGCGGCGGTTGCGTTGGGATTGGTGGAAGAGCCTGCACAATTTGCACCGCAGCCTTTGGGGCCGCGGCGATCTCAAATTGAGTCATTTCAGGCGCAGCCGCTTGGAAGACTGGGGTCTTTAGCGGCGGCGTGTCGATCAAAGGCGGCTGCGGTGGGCGTTGCCAGGTCTCCACCAGTTCAGCAATGGTGGCGTCCGCCGCTTTGATTGCGACCATCGCATCACCTCCGGTGCCGCTGGCAACCGCGCCAGTGGGTGGAACGGAGACAAATGCAACCAAATGCAATGCAACCGCGAGACCAGAAAAAAGAAGAAATTCTATCCAACGCATCATTTGGGCTGCACCACAAGTTCGACCCGACTGAGACCCACCGCTGCAAGCTGTTTCAATATGCCTGCAAGCTGTTTTGCCTCAAGTTTGCTGTCTGCGCGCAGTTGAATGGTGCGACTTTCGTGGGCAGGCAAAGCTAAGAGTGCAAAGATCACCTCTCCTTCGGCGCCGTCAAAATGCATATGACCCGTAGCATCAATAAACAGGACCGGTTCGGCCTTGGCTTCGCCGCCCAGATCTGCGTGAGGCGGGGTTACCTCAAACGGTTCGGGTTGAGCCAGGTTCGATGTCATAAGAAAAAAGATCAACAACAAAAAGACGACATTGATCATCGGCACGATTGACTCTGAGCGGGGACGTTTTTGCGGTTGGGACAGATCCATTTAGCGGCTCATTCAACCAATACAAATGATGTCAAACCTGCGCGATGTAACACGCCAGTCACGTCAATGATCTGCTGCACGTTTGCTCCTTCGTCTCCGCGCAAGATAACCAGATCGGTTGGGGCCTGCATCAAAGCGCCAAGAGAGACAGGCAAGTCTTTTAGCGAAACAGGAGTGTTGTTGATCTTTACCCCCTGCGATGAAATCGTAACCAGCCTTGGCGGCCCATTGTATTGCCCCCCGTTACCTGCAAGAGGCAGATCCAGCACTGCTTCGGTGCCAAACCGAGAGGCAAGCATGAAAAACACCAATAAAAGGAATACAACGTCGATCATAGGTGTCAGGCTGGGCTTGCGCCTCGACCTAGGTTGATCTTCCAGCCCAAGCTTCATTCTGCGGCCATCTGTTTGGCTGATGACCCCGGCGGTTGCGCGACAAACAGCCGGGATATGCTATCTTCTAGATCACGTTGCAGCCGCGCGATGATGGATTCAAACCAGGTCAACGCGGCTGAGGCAGGGATTGCTACGGCCATGCCTGCGGCTGTGGTCAACAACGCCTCCCAAATACCACCGGCCAGCAATGCGGGATCGGCACGTGATCCGGCGGTTTGCAACGCCTGAAACGCAGCGATCATGCCCAGAACAGTGCCCAAGAGTCCCAACAAGGGCGCTATGGTCGCTATCAATTCCAGCGCGCCTAGGCCGATGCCGGCTGACGATAGATGCCGCTTGGCTACGCGCGCGGTTTCTTCTCGAGCATGCTCTTCAGGTAATGACGTTATCGCGGTGATTGCAGTGACAACCACTTTTGATCGCACAGATTTGCGGCCCTGCACTCCAGCCAAAGCAGCTGCAATGTCACCGGTTTCGAAGGCATACACAGCCTTACCTACAGCGCCCCCTGCCCAGGCTCCGATCAACGCAAGCCGCCAAATTTTCCATAGGATCAGTGTCAGCGTGATCACAGAAAGCGCGCCAATTGCCCAGATCGACGGACCACCGTTTTGCAGGAAATCAAGTGCAGTTTGATAAGATGTCTCTATAATACCTCTCAGATCCAGCGCAGGATTCAGAGAGACTTGTGCTGGCAATACTTCCGAAAAGGCATCTGCTTCGTTTGGCAAAAATTGCCCTGTAGGCGCAGCGGTTTGTAGATCAACAATGGGCGCTGTTGGGGGAACACTGGCTTCCTGTGCTGATGCAGCGAACAGGCTTAATGTCAAGACACCGACAGCTGAAAGGATACGTTTGATACTGTTGGGAGCGTGCGCTAACAATCGTTTTGTCAGGTTCGGTTTCTGTGCAGATGAAAGAAAAAAAAGGTCCAAGCCTAAGGTCCACCAAAGTAGCCGACATACGTGTGTATGTGGTGCATCTGGCAGCGTATTCACAGCGGTGCTGCAACGCTTGGCTGAACGCGTGAAAATTTACAGCACCTGCTTACGAAGCTTGAGTAAAACTGTCAAGTACTAAACTGGCCGATAATCTATCGCCTCTTAGAAGCGTGACACTTTCGAAATGATGAAAGGGCCGACATTGGTAAATACATCTATTACCAATAGCGCTAAGCCTATCAAATACAGCGCAAAAGCGTCGGCGCAATACGACAAGCAAAAAAACCTTGCTGCCCCTGGACATACCGCTGTACTGCCGCGCAGCATTCGAAATCATGTTTGGCACACTCTAGACGCCCCGGTCCAATGCGACTAGGAAACAGATACTGTAACACAGCCAGCCCTGCGCCAGCTCTTGCTTTTAATCATGGTGAGGCTGATGGCTATTCTAAACTTTCGTATTTTTTTGACCGCTCTGGTGATGGGGGCCGCTGGGGGCGCCAGCGCTGACCCGGTGTCTGTTCCAACCTATCGCGGCATTGCTGAGGTAGCGAACACACCGTCCAAAATCATCGCTTTGGACATCGCCGCTGTCGACACGTTGCATGCTCTGAATGCGCCACTAATAGGTGTTCCCTCAAAACTCTACGTGAATTATCTGGATTCTGTCGGCTCCGCAGCGGATCCCGTGGGCACCCTGTTTGAGCCGGATTTCGAAGCCATGGCACGGATGCAGGCCGATCTGATTGTAGCGGGTGGTCGCTCGTCCAAACAGTTTGATGCACTGACCGACATCGCTCCTACACTTGATATGACAATCTGGGGCGAAGATCACGTTGCCACTGCCCTGCAACGCCTTCATAGCTATGGCAAAATCTTGAGCAAGCCCGAGGCCGCCGTCAGTCTAGAACAGGCTTTTTTGGCCAAGCTGGCTAAAGCCAAAAGTGCGATCTCGGGCAAAGGTTCGGCACTGATTGTACTGACCAACGGGCCAAAGGTTTCCGTCTATGGTAAAGGCTCGCGCTTTGGCTGGCTCCATGCCGCATTGGATCTACCAGAAACGGTAGAGGGTGTTGATGCACAAACTCATGGTGAAGCCGTGTCGTTTGAATTCATTTCCAATGCCAACCCAGATTGGCTGATCGTAGTTGATCGCGCTGCCGCCATTGGGCTTGAAAACCAATCCGCCAAGGTAACGCTAGACAATGCATTGGTGGCGCAGACCACCGCTTGGCAGAAAGATCAGATCATCTATCTGAACGCGGCAAATATCTACATCGCAGGCGGTGGCATTCAATCCATGTCGCACACACTGGATGAAATCATCGCAGGGTTCGCATCCGGTGCCTAGCGCAGGATTTTGGGCTAAGACCAGAACTGGTGTTGGCTGGGCATATTGCGCAACGCTTGTCGGCCTGTTTGGCCTGGCAGGCACCAGTCTTTTTGTAGGCGTACAAGACCTGTCGCTGCGCACAGCTTTCACTGATCCAGAGGCATTTCAGCTTTTGTTGGTCAGCCGCTTGCCGCGTACCTTGGCAGCCCTGTTAACGGGTGCCAGTATGGCGGTTTCAGGCGTGATCATGCAGCTACTGGTGCGCAATCGCTTTGTCGAACCGGGCACCACGGGCACCAATGAATCTGCAATGTTAGGCCTGTTGGCGGTGACTTTATTGGCCCCCAGCTTGCCGATCTTTGCCAAAATGCTGGTCGCAGCCCTGGCCGCCCTTGTCGGAACCTTTGGGTTTATGCGCCTTGCACGCCATTTGCCGCCCCAACAGCCCCTATTGTTGCCACTGGTCGGCTTGATATACGCTGGTGTTTTATACGCACTGGCTACCTTTTTAGCCTATCAGACCGACCTGATCCAATACATCGGCATCTGGCTCGCTGGCGAATTTTCCGGTGTTATTGCAGGCAGGTACGAATTGCTTTGGCTCGCTGGTGCTGTGTCACTGGTGGCCTATATTGCCGCAGATCAGTTCACTCTGGTGGGCTTGGGGCGTGGTCTTAGCCTCAGCCTTGGTCTGCGCTATGGTCAGGTTGTAGCGCTTGGCGTGGCCACTGTGTCCATGGTCGCCGCCCTTGTCATCGTGACAGTGGGTACACTGCCCTTTGTTGGATTGGTGGTGCCCAATGTTGTGGCCCGTATGATGGGAGACAACCTGCGTCAAAGCCTGCCTGTGGTTGCAGGCCTTGGAGCCGGGCTGGTTCTGGCCTGTGATCTGTTGGGACGCGTGCTGCGCGCACCATATGAAATCCCGGCAGGTACGATTTTTGGTGTATTGGGCGCAGTGCTGTTCCTGTCCCTATTGCTGGGACGCAGACCCAATGGCTGACAGACGTGTATTTTTTCTCACCTTTGCGGTTCTGACCGCAGCGGCTGTGTTTCTGCTGTGGGGCAACGCGTGGCAGTCTTCCTACGTGTTAAAACTACGCGCGGTGAAGCTGGGCGGGTTAATCTGCGTAGGCCTGTCAGTGGGCATCGCAACTGTTTTGTTTCAGACGCTCAGTAACAATCGCGTCCTCACCCCCTCCATTATGGGCTTTGACGCGCTGTTCTTGCTGATGAAAACTGTCGTCGTTTTTGTCAGCGTTGGGTTGTCCCTGCCGCCAGTATCTGCTGCTGCAGGCTTTCTGGCCGACACTGCCGTAATGATCGCCGCCACCCTTGTTGTCTTTGTCTTGGTGTTGCGCCGAACCCGTCAAGACATCCAGTTGCTGATCCTTGTTGGCGTGATCATTGGCCTGTTGTTCCGCACCCTTGCCGGATTTCTGCAACGGCTGTTGGATCCATCAGAATTTGCCATGGTACAGGCCGATATGTTTGCCCAATTTGGCGGCATCGACGCTCAAGCCTTGCTGATCGCCAGTCTGCTCTTGACCCTCTTGTTTGTTTGGCTTTGGCGCAGTCACCGCGTTCTGGATGTGATGGCACTGGGGCGCGATCCAGCCCGCGCCCTTGGTCTGCCCTTTGATCAGCTGCAACTGCAGCTTCTGGCTGCCATCGCTGTGTTAGTTTCCGTTTCAACAGCACTTGTCGGCCCGCTAGCATTTCTCGGGCTGTTGGTCACTGCACTGACCCACAGCCTGATGCAAAGCCATCATCACGCCCTGCTGCTACCGGGTGCCGGGTTGATAGCTTGTCTTGTCCTCATTGCAGGGCAAACGCTGTTTGAACGAGTCTTACACTTAGAATCCAGCCTTGCTGTTGTCATCGAGTTTTGCGGTGGCCTTCTGTTCCTTATCCTGTTGGCAAAAGGTAAAATCAAATGATCCAAATCAAATCTCTCAGCCATACTATTACCGATACGCCCATCCTCCAGGACATTAATCTCGAACTGCCTCAAGGGCAGATCACCGCGTTAATCGGCCCCAATGGCGCGGGGAAATCTACCTTATTGAATGCAATTGGCCGTCAGATCGAGGTAGCACACGGCACCGTCACCTTAGACGGCAGCGACATCACCCAGATCGCGCCACGGGACCTGGCGCGACAAATGGCGGTGGTCGCCCAGCATCTCGCCGTTGGAAGCCGCATCCGGGTTGCAGATCTGGTCGGGTTTGGCCGCTGGCCACACTCTCAAGGGCGCACAACACCAACTGACCAAACAATCATAGAGCAGGCGATAGAGGAATTTGATCTCATTGCCCTGCGGCACAGGTTTCTGGATGAACTCTCAGGCGGTCAACGCCAGCGTGCGTTTATTGCCATGGCTTATGCCCAAGACACCTGCTGGCTGCTGCTGGACGAACCGTTGAATAATCTGGATCTGAAACATGCGCGCACTCTGATGGCTCAGCTTCGCCGCATGGTCGAACACGCTGGAAAAAGCGTTGTGATCGTGTTGCACGATCTCAACTATACATTGTCTTGGGCGGATCACGTCGTTGCAATGTGCGATGGCAAAGTGGTGTTTACAGGTCCCGCAGCGCAGGTTGCAACAGCCCAATCTCTGACCGATCTATATGAAACTCCGATCCAGATCAGCACCGTCGAGGGGCAGGTTTTCGCCCGATATCACCGCTAACGACACATGGTACGGACACAGCAGAAAAACCTGTGATTTCCATCTTGTCTTTGCCCCATCTCAAGGCTAGACCAATGTCTAACGCGCGGTCGGTGCCTGATGAACCCATCAGACAGCCCCCCTAGCCAGAGACTTTTGGCACAGGGATTTTGCGCTTTGCTCCCATCGCAAGACCACTCCATATCCGAGGCAGATCAGCCAACGGACAAGATTTTTGGCGAAACCTATGGGTTGCATAACTGGGGTGATGACCTCGTCACCGTGGATGCCACAGGGGCGGTCTGTCTGGGTGATCCCACTTTCCCAGACGGTCAGCCCACACCTTTGCCCAAGATCATGGCAGACCTATCGGATCGCGGCATTGTGGCCCCGGTTCTGTTACGGGTTGATGCGTTTCTGGATCGCGCATTGGCACAACTTAACACCGCCTTTGCTGAGGCCTGCACTGCCACCCGGTACCAGGGCGTCTATCGCGGTGTGTTCCCGATCAAGGTCAATCAGCAGGCCGAAGTGATCAAACAGCTGGTCCGAAGTGGCCGCAGGTTTAACTATGGGCTGGAAGCCGGATCAAAACCGGAACTACTGATCGCATTGGCGCAGGACCTGCCCTCTGATGCACTGCTGATCTGCAATGGCTTCAAAGACGAAGATTTCATCCGCCTCGCGATCCTGTCCCGCCATTTGGGCCACAACACGGTGATTGTCATCGAAAGCTTGGATGAATTTGACATTATCCAACGAGTCAGCGCCGATCTGAACAGACGCCCATTACTTGGGGTTCGAGTGAAATTGACAGAACGCGTGACCGGGAAATGGCAAGAATCCTCAGGCGATCGCTCTACCTTTGGGCTTAGCGCGTTTGAACTGATGGCGCTGATCACCCGCATGAAAAACAGCGATTTTCTGGATTGCCTTGTACTGCAGCACAGTCATTTGGGCAGTCAGGTGCCCGATATCATAGACGTGCGCCGCGCCACAACCGAGGCCTGCCGGTTTTATACCGAACTGACAAACCTTGGCGCTCCGCTGACTCATATCGACTTGGGCGGCGGACTGGGCGTGGATTACACTGGGGCACGCCGCGCAGATGACAATTCGGTCAACTATTCGGTCGACGAATACTGCTATAACATCGTTGAAACCCTGCGCTATGCTCTGGATGAAGCCGAGATCCCACATCCTACCATCGTCACCGAAAGCGGCCGGTTTGTGGTAGCCCAGTCTTCAATTTTTGTGTTCAATGTATTGGGTGCCACACTTTATGACGCGGGCGAAAAACCCGATCTTTACCCCGAAGACCACCATCTGTTGGCTGATCTGATGGCAGTAGAGCATTACATTGATGGAGCCCGCCACCAAGAAGCGCTGAACGATGCGGTCTATTACCGCGACGAAATGCGGGCCCTGTTTCGACGCGGGCAGCTCAATCTCGATCAACTGTCGCGAGGGGAACAGATCTTCCTGTATCTGTCCGCCCGCCTGAAACTCCGCGACACCGAAGAAAATGCCGCGTTTTTCATCGATCACTACCACGGTAACTTTTCTCTGTTCCAGTCCCTGCCGGACGTCTGGGCGATTGATCAACTGCACCCCATTCTGCCCCTGCAACGCTTGAACGAAGCGCCAACTCGCCACGCCATCATAAATGACATCACCTGTGACAGCGACGGAAAAATTGACCGTTTCATCCTGGGCGAAGACATCGCCAGCGCCCTGCCTGTGCACGATCTGGTCGACGATCAGCCTTATTACGTCGGCGCGTTTTTTGTCGGTGCATATCAGGAAACACTCGGTGATCTGCACAATCTGTTTGGGGATGCAAATGTCATCACAATATCGCTGGACGGTGCAGGTGGTTTTTCGATCGTCAACGAAACCGAGGCCGACAGCATCGCTGAGGTGCTGTCATACGTCGAATACGATCCGCGCGATTGTCTGGACGCGGTACGCCAGAAAATCGAACGCGCGGTTGTGGCGGGCTTAGTGGAAGCCGAAACCCGACGCCTGATGATTTCCGCCTATAAAAAGGCCCTAAACGGGTCGACCTATTTTGAACAGCCAGCCCCACGGCAAGCCTGACCCACACAAAGGAAAAGACCATGGAAAAGGTTCTGGTTGTCGGCGCTGGTGGCGTCGGCGCGGTTGCTGTCACCAAGATGGCAATGCATCCCGAAATTTTCAAAGACATCACATTGGCCAGTCGCACGCTGTCCAAATGTGACGCCATCGCGTCAGCGGTCAAAACCCGCACGGGTGTGGCTATCCGCACCGCGCAGTTGGATGCGATGAACGTGGCGGACACCGTCGCCCTGATCCGCGAAACCGGCGCTGAACTGCTGGTAAATCTGGCCCTACCCTATCAGGATCTGGTGCTGATGGACGCTTGTCTTGAGGCTGGCATCCACTATTTGGACACCGCAAATTATGAGCCGGAGAATGAAGCCAAGTTTGAATACAAATGGCAGTGGACCTATCAGGAGCGGTTCAAACAGGCGGGGTTAACGGCAATTTTGGGCTCAGGGTTTGATCCGGGCGTGACCTCAATCATGGCGACCTGGGTGCGCAAACACAAACTGACAGGTATCCGCCTAATTGATGTGCTGGATTGCAACGGTGGTGACAACGGCAAAGCCTTTGCCACTAATTTCAACCCGGAAATCAACATTCGCGAAGTGACCGCACCAGCGCGGCATTGGGAAAACGGCGCTTGG
Organism: Epibacterium ulvae; assembly: GCF_900102795.1. Taxonomy (GTDB): domain Bacteria; phylum Pseudomonadota; class Alphaproteobacteria; order Rhodobacterales; family Rhodobacteraceae; genus Epibacterium; species Epibacterium ulvae. Next base: position 305,795 of record NZ_FMWG01000005.1, read on the forward strand.
ATCGAAAGCCCCGCCATGACGCAGAAACACCAATTCGACTTCCCCGAAGTGGGCAGGAAGAACATGTATTTGATGTATCACGAAGAACTGGAGAGCCTCTCTACCCACTTCCCCGAAATTGAGCGCGCGCGCTTTTGGATGACCTTTGGTGACGCCTACATCAATCATGTCACCGTGTTGCAAAACGTGGGTATGACCGGGATTGATCCCGTGAACCACAATGGGCAAGACATCATCCCGCTACAGTTTCTGAAAACTCTGCTGCCCGACCCTTCGGACCTCGGCGAGCTGACCAAAGGCAAGACCTGCATCGGTGATATCATCACCGGGCCAACGCCTGATGGCGTTGAAAAGACCTATTACATCTACAACATCTGCGACCACGAATCCTGCTACGCCGAGGTCGGCAGTCAAGCCGTGGCCTATACCACCGGCGTTCCGGCCATGATTGGGGCTGCACTTGTAATGCAGGGAGTATGGCGTGACCCTGGTGTCTGGAACACCGAACAGCTGGATCCAGATGCATTCATGGAGATGCTGAACAGCGATGGCCTGCCGTGGCAACTGGTTGAACTCGACGCACATCCTGATTTCTAAACCAGACGCCTGTAGCGCCAGCGGCAGGCACGCGCGCCCCCTCAGGCGGGCGCATTCCACGCCTGAGGGGGGCGAACGCTCAGCATCTTTTCCTTCTGCTGCGAAAGACCCACATGGACATCAAAGCGCTCTCCACCCAAAGCTTCGCCCGCTTCGACCTTACCCGCGTACCCTCCCCGTGTTTTGTGGTGGACGAGGTCGCGGTTGAACGTAATCTGCGCATATTAAACGACGTCGCCAACCAATCCGGTGCGCGCATCCTTCTGGCGCTCAAGGCATTTTCGATGTTTGCTTTGGCCTCCTTGGTGGATCGCTACCTTACCGGCACCTGCGCGTCTGGCCTGTATGAGGCACGCTTGGGCGCCGAGAAATTCAACGGCGAGGTCACCACCTATTGCGCTGGGTTCAAACCCGATGATCTGCCGGACATTCTGCGTTACTCCGATCATCTGATCTTCAACTCCCCGGCCCAGCACCATCGCTTTGCGCCGCTCATTGCCAAGGCACGCAGCATAGGCGACCAGGTCAGTATCGGCCTGCGCATCAACCCCGAGCACTCAGAAGGCTGGACTGAGAAATACGATCCCACCGCGCCCTGTTCGCGTCTTGGCACACCGATTTCGCAGCTGTATGCCTCTGATTGGGAGGGGGTCGAAGGGCTGCATCTGCACACGCTTTGTGAACAGGGCTTTGCGCCTCTGGCCCGCACCTGGACCGCATTAGAGCCGAAAATCATCAATCTCCTGCCGCGTCTGAAGTGGATCAATCTGGGCGGTGGTCACCACATCCCCCAACCCGACTATGACCGCGCGGGCCTTGTCGCGTTGGTCCGTAACCTACGAGCCCGCCACAATGTTGAGGTTTATCTGGAACCCGGCGAGGCCTGCGTGCTGCATTCCGGCATTCTGGTGGGAGAAGTGTTGGACGTCACGCACAATGCCATGCCGCTTGTGATCAGCGATGTGTCCGCCACCTGCCATATGCCCGACGTAATTGAGGCCCCGTACCGCCCTGATCTTCTAAACGAAATTCCCAATGCCCAGATCTACCGCATCGGCGGCCCGTCTTGTTTGGCTGGCGATGTGATTGGCGATTACGGCTTTGCCAACCCACCGCAAGTTGGCGATCGCTTCGCCTTTCTTGATCAGTCCCACTACTCGATGGTCAAGACCAACACGTTCAACGGCGTGCCCTTGCCCGCAATCGCGCTTTGGAATTCACAAACAGATGCGCTGACATTGTTACGCACCCCGCATTACCTTGATTTTCTGGAGCGTCTGTCATGACTTATTTTCTGCAGGGCGAGCTATCGCAAGAGGAACGCAATCCTACAACCTCGCGCTTTCGCGTGATCCCGGTGCCGCTGGAACGCACGGTATCATATGGCGGTGGCACCAGCGCAGGACCGGACGCAATTTTAGAGGCCAGCACCGAATTGGAACGTCTGTGTCGCGACACAGAGCCTTGCGCATGTGGCATCACGACCGAACCCGCAGTTGAATGTTTTGCCTCGCTCCCCACCGTGATGGAAGACATTGCCAAACGTACCTGCGCCGCAGTCGCAGCTGGGGCAATTCCAGTGGTTCTTGGCGGCGAACATGCACTAACCTATGGCGCGGTGCGCGGTGTGGCCCGCGCCACTGGCCGCCCCATCGGCATTATCCAAATCGACGCCCATGCGGACCTGCGCAAAGCCTATCAGGAGGAACGTCACTCCCATGCCTCTGTAATGCAGCTGTTAGTCGAAGAAGAAGACGTCGCCCTGGCACAATTTGGCGTGCGGGCGCTGTGCCGCGAAGAAGTGGACCGCCGCGTCGCCCACAGTGTTTTTCACATCGACGCCGAAGAGCTGGTCCGCGACGATATTCATACGGTTCAATTGCCTGAAGAGTTCCCAAACGATATCTATGTTAGCTTTGATTTGGATGGGCTGGACCCTGCGATCCTGCCAGCAACAGGCACACCGGTGCCAGGCGGATTGGGCTATTATCAAGCTCTCAACCTTGTGCGCGCATCTCTCATCGACCGCAAGTTGGTTGGCATAGATGTTGTTGAACTTGCGCCTGAAATCGGCAGCCGCGTGTCAAACTTCACCGCTGCGCAACTCACCTATGCCCTCATGGCAGCCGCCCTCCCAACCTTGCGGGACCAAACGCTTTAAGATTGCAAAACATTGCGCCCACAACGGAGGGCAAAATACTCTAATATTACGCTTTTATTAATTTCCGAGTAAATTACTCTTGATTGTAAATTTGCGCACGCCTAAGACAAACCCGCCTTTCACAAGGCGAGCCAGGACCATTCCAAGCCATGCCCCCCTCCCTTTTAGACTAAAGGCTCAACATGGCTCAAATGACCCGATCCCTATTGCCAGGGCTGCTTTGTGGCACCGCTCTGACACTTTCCTTTGCACAGTCCGCACTGGCAGACGAAGACACCATCTATTCCCTTGATCCAATTATCGTTGAAAAGCGTGACGCTGAATATGGCGCAGCTGACCGCGCAACCGCTGTCTACGTGGCCGACGCGGAGATTGAGCGCGCTAGCTTTGGTGATCTGAAGGACCTGTTTGCAGGCATCGCTTCTGTGTCAGTTGGGGGTGCAGTCCCTGTGGCACAGAAGATCTTTGTGAATGGCGTGGATATGTTGAACCTCGCCATCACGGTGGATGGCGTATCCCAGAACAACCGCGTGTTCCACCACGCCAGCGCAAACGTCTTTGATCCCAGCCTGATGAAATCCGTTCGGGTGGATTCCGGTGTAGCTGCCGCGGATTCCGGTCCCGGTGCCCTTGCGGGTGGCGTGATCATGGAAACCGTTGATGCCGAAGACATCCTCGAAGAGGGTGACAATTTCGGCGGGAAATTCCGCCTCGGCTATTCAGACAACGGCAAAACCGCTCAGGCCGCTTTGACATTGGCCGGACGCAGCAACGGCTTTGAAATTCTGGCTTACACCCGACGCGCAAACGGTGAAAACTACGACGATGGCAATGGTGAAGAAGTCACCGGAACCGAGGCAGATCTGACCTCGCATCTGTTAAAACTGGCCTATGAATCGGACGAAGGACATCGGGTTGAACTGTCGGCGCAAGAACTGAACGACGGCGGATTGCGCAACGCGCGCGCCAACTTTGGCTATCGACCCGCCCGTGGCCCGTTCCCCGATCTGCGCGTCTATGACACCCGTCGCCGAATTGTTTCGTTGCGCTATGAAAACACACAGGCCACCGGCCTCTGGGATCCGTCTGTTGTCTTTGGCTACTCGTCAACCAGTTTGAAAACACCTGTTCCCTTTGGCGACGATGCAAAATCCAGCACGTTTTCCACGACTTTGAAGAACACCTTTAATCTAGGTGGAGAAAATACAATCACCGCCGGGGTCGATTACCAAGACAAAAACAACCGCTATTCCGGCAACTGGATTACCGATCGCCCCTTCGAAGAAAGCCAAAACCTTGGCCTTTTTGCCCAAGCGCGGTTTGAGCCCACCGAACGATTCAAAATTTCGGCGGGTGCCCGTATGGACTGGCAAGATTTCACAGATCGCAACGGTGGAGAGCAAAGCCACAATGGGTTGAGTGGAAATCTGTCACTTACCTATGATTTCACGGATGAGCTGACCGGACGCGCGGCCTATTCGAGCGTCTTTGGCGGTATCATTCTGGAAGACAACTATCTACTGGGTGATGCATGGGACTATTCAGGTCTCACCGATGCGTCACGCGGGAAAAACCTGGTTGTGGGTCTGGACTGGCAGCGCAACAATTGGACTCTGGGCGGGGAGTATTTCCGAACCCAGATCAATGATGCACGCTTCTCATCCTACGACGGAGGCGCGGCGGCCTACACTGCAAGCCACAATGATTTCGAAGCCCGTGGCTTTAACCTTGCGGCCACATATGGTTGGGACAGCGGCTTCGCACGCTTTACCGCCAGCAAATCGGAAAACTACATCAACGGCGCCAAAGCCTCTAGCTTCTATGTGTTGGACTATGGCGCACCGTTGGGCACAGTTCTAGCGCTGGAGGTGCAGCAAGAGCTGCCACAATACAACCTTGTGATTGGCGGCAATATTGATGCGGCGCTCAGCTACAATCACAACGCAAGCGAATCTGACCCCGTGTCGGAACTTGCAGGCTATGAAGTGGTAAACATCTTCGCTGAATACACTCCACCTGCGGCAGACAACGTGACCATTCGTGCCGGCATCGACAACCTGTTTGACCGTCAGTTCGCGGATCGCGCAACGTACGGTGGCGATTACGAAACTTTTAATACGCTGAAAGAACCAGGCCGGACGATCTCATTGGTTGCAACGGTTAAATTTTAGTACTTTCAATACGGCTTCGGCCGTATTGTCCCCGACTTTAGATTTCATACCTTGGCGGTGTTGGTCTCCAGCGCCGCCCTTTTTCATCCTATAGGCGTTTATTGTCTTAATTTCGCACTTCCAATATTTTCATCTTTTCTTGACTGAATTACTCAACTAAAAGAAACTTCAAAGGACGCCCAAACGCCATCGCGCTCGGGCCTATCCTCTCCTGCCAGCACGCCATTTCGCCTGCCAGTTCCCCCAAAAACCAACTTCACCGCAGACCATCCCGTTATAGGTGATGTTCTGTGCTGTGATCTTCCTGCGGGAGCACCACGCGACATGACCGTCACACCCCATCCCTTGAATCCTCGCACCCATCTGGGGCGCGCGTCATGACGTTTCAGCGCACATCAGACAGGCAACGCTGCGCAGTGCGCACGTCCATGCAGGCCCTGATCAATGGCTATCTGCGTGAAATTGATCCGGCACAGTTTTGTCAGGATCAGGGACGAGAGCGGTTGGCGATTGATCTCACACACTGTGGCGCGTGCCTATTTTTGGATGTGCAGTATCGGTCGCAAACTGGTCCACATACCTTTGGCAGCGCCGATCTTGTTTACCACCCTTTGAACCAGCGCCACCCAGCCGCCCCAGTGCAGATCATCTGCCTGATTGCGCAGGAATGCGCCGCCCGCATTGACGCATCCGCCGAAGATAAATTGCCAGAGTTTCTGCGCTGCATCTTCAACAGCAACGCTGAAATCGAAACTCTGCTGGCTTACCGCTCCTCTAACCAACCAATGGAAACCTTTTTGCAGGTTGAACAGGGCCTGACCTTTGGCCACTGGCTACACCCCACCCCCAAAAGTCGCGATGGTATGACATTCCTGCACAAACAGCTCTACGCCCCTGAGCAAAAGGGCGCGTTTCGTCTGAGCTATTTTGCGGTGAGCGACGATCTGGTAATCAGTGACAGCGCCGAAGTGCCGCCACACCACATCGTGACCTCCCTTTTGGGTCACACCGACATGCCAGCCCTCTTGCCCAACGAACGCTTGATCCCGGTTCATCCTTTGCAGGCAGACGTGCTGCGCAAAGATCCAAAGATTCAAGATCTGCTCAACTCCGGCAACCTTCGCGATCTTGGTCTATTGGGGCGCTCATTCTACGCGACCTCATCGGTGCGCACTCTTTATGCGCCAGACTGCCCTTGGATGGTGAAATTCTCCATTCCTGTCCGGCTAACCAATTCACTGCGCGTTACCCTGCGCAATGAGCTACAAGTTGGTGTGCTAATGGCGCGTCTGTTGCGAAAACTGGATTTTGCGACGCAGCAGCCTCGCTTCCACATCATTGATGATCCCGCTTATGCAACGGTTGCGATCCCCGGCCAAACGGAAAGCGGCTTTGAAACGATCTTCCGCAAAAACCCATTCACCCAGGGGCAAGACATAGGCATTTTCAATCTTGCCACGTTGACCGCAGACCCTCCGCCCAGAGCACCCAGCCTGCTTAGCGCCGAATTACACCGGCTCAGTCATACACTGGGCACAGATCTGCACGATGCGGCCAAACGATGGTTTAAAACTTACCTTCAGTGCATGCTGGACCCGCTTTTGGTGCTTTATGATCAACACGGCATCGCGCTAGAGGCCCACCAGCAAAACGCCTTGCTGGATCTGTCCAGCGGGTTGCCGAAAAAGGCCTATTTTCGCGACAATCAGGGATATTTTATCACCCGAAACGCACTGCCTCGTTTGCAAGGACTTGAACCAGGTCTCGCGCAGCAACCTGCCTTGGTCTTTGACGAAGAACACATCCACAAGCGATTCGCCTACTATCTGTTTGTAAACCAGATTTTTGCCGTGGTCCGCCGTATGGGCCAGGATGGCATTCTGACCGAAGACCACGCCCTAACCCTGTTACGTGCCCATCTGACCAACCTGTCACCACAATTCACAAAAGCCGCAAAAGGCTTCATCATCTATCTGCTATTCAGCCCCTATCTGGCAACCAAAGCAAACCTGCTGACTCGTTTACACGATATGGATGAGCTCAAAACAGACGCCCAAGAAGGCTTGTTTCTGGATATACCCAACCCGCTGTTTGTGCCAGCCGCCACCCCTACACAGGAGGTGGCAGATGTCTTTGCATGACCAAATGACAACCGTCGCCCAGCACCGCGTGCTGCGCCAACTCTGCGAGGCTCTTTTGTGTGAAGGTTGGGCCTCGTCCCTTGCGGTGGAACGCGACGCTCGGCTCAGCTGGTGTTTTGGCACGGTCCAGTTCCGCGCCACGGGACGGTTGGCCGCCTTTGGACGCTACCGGATCGCGCAAGGCAGTATTGTTTGTCAAAGCCAGAGCCAATGGCAAAGCGCAAATATGGATCACGTCCTTGATGCGCTAGATAGGCCGTCAGATGCAAAGCTGAGCTTAAAACAGGACTTGGTGCAAACCATCTGGCTAAGTGACATCAATGCGCTGGCCCTCACATCGGCGCACCGCCGCACCGGTTTGCCCTTGGACGCGATGGAAACCGCGCTGCACGAAGGTCACCCTTACCACCCCTGCTTCAAAGCCCGCAGCGGCTTCTCTAAGGCGGATCACCTTGCCTATGGCCCAGAATTTGGTCATGAATTTCACCTGATCGCTGTGCTGTTCAACCGTGATCTGGTCCATGAAAGCCTACGCAGCACCGAGTTTTGGCCAGACGAACTTTCCACCGCAGGCTGGCAGCAGCTTTCGACCAAAATTGAAACACTTGGCCTAGATCTAGATCGGTTCAGCCTACTGCCGGTTCACCCCTGGCAGTGGCAAACACTGCAATCCCACCCCCTGTTGCAGACATGGCTTGCCAAGGGACAGGCGATTGTTCTTGGTCCCTTTGGGGAAGCCTACCGTGCCACGCAATCGGTGCGCACGCTGATGAATGCAACCACTCCCACCCGCGCCCATGTCAAAACAGCAATGGCGATGCGCAATACATCCTCTCTGCGCACGCTAATCCCAGAAACCGTTGAAATCGCGCCTATGATTTCCAACTGGGTGGCACAGGTGGTGGCCAGCGATCCTTTGTTTGAAACCCACTATCCTATCGCAATCTTGCCGGAATACGCAGGCATCATTGTGGGTCGCGACACGGAACTGGCAGGCCATCTCGCAGCTATCTGGCGGCAAAGCCCGCATCAACTGGGTCTCCCCGCCGATCAAATGCTGCCCTTCAATGCGCTCGCCCTTACCGAAGAAGATGGCGATCCCTTCATTGCGCCTTGGTTGGAAAACCACGGTGTGGACCGCTGGGTTACCCAGCTTATTGAAGTTGTCGTTTTGCCTGTCTGGCACCTGATGGTCGCGCATGGGATCGGGCTCGAGGCGCATGGTCAAAATTTGATCCTGCAGCATGACAAAGGCTGGCCCATTGGTCTCATCGCCCGCGATTTTCACGACGGAGTGGAATATGTGCCCGAATTATTATCCCGACCAGACCTTTGCCCCGATCTTGGCGCGATCAACCCGGTTTTTGACAGCGCGCCACTGGATAAATTTCATAAACTTTCCAGCGTGGATGGTCTGCGCGAACTGGTGATGGACACGCTGTTTGTCTTCAATCTGGCGGATGTCTCAGACCTTCTTCACCAGCGCTTTGGCTTTAGCGAAACGCAGTTCTGGGACCGCGTCCAAAAGCGCCTGCACCGTTATGCGCAAGAACACAACCTGACAGACCGACAGGCCCTGTTTGATCCGTTCAAACGACAGATCCACGCCGAAAGCCTGATCACCCGAAAACTCGATCCCGGCCGCGACTTGTACCGCCACCTGATCACAAACAGCCTTTCAACAACAAAGGAGCACTGATGTGTTTGTGTTGAACGATACACCCGTTGATCCAAAGGCGCTGCATTCGCGCCTGGACCGGACCCTAAACAACTGCGCCGCGCATCGCTATGCGATCCATATGAACAACACCGGCACCATCCTGTCGACGCTGCTATACCTGCGCGACAAAGGTGCAGGTGTGTTCCCGATCCATCCGGACATCCCAGCCGAAACCGCGCGGATGATGGCCCAAACGGCTGGGTGCGACATGCTGCTGGCTGAAGGTCTGAAACAGGTGGACATCGCCCAACCGACCGCCGCGCAACCAGGTGTGCTGGTGCAAATGTCATCCGGCACCACAGGCGCTGCCAAGGTCATCACCCGCCGCTGGGATGATATCGCCACCGAAGTGGCCCACTACGCGGATTTCTTCACCAAAAGCGCCCAGATGACACCGGTGATCGCCTGTCCGATCACCCATTCCTATGGCCTGATCCCCGGCGTATTTGTGGCGCAACACCGCGGCCACACGCCGATTGTCATTGATGGGGTGAACCCAAAATACATCCTGCGCCGCCTGCGCGAAACGCAAAACCCGGTACTTTATACGTCACCGGCCATGCTGCACACACTGGCACGGCTGTTGCCGAGAGGCCAGGTTCTGAACGCGGCTGTCACCTCAGGCACGGTTCTGCCAGATGCTTGGTTTGATCTGATCCGCGGCCGCACAACGCACTTCTTCCAGCAATACGGCTGTTCAGAGGCAGGCTGCATCGCGATCAACCAAGACCTGCGCAACCCCTACGCAGTGGGACACCCACTGCCACATCTAAACGTAACCGCCGGTCCTCCAGAAGCCCCAGCCGCGGTAATGGTCTCCAAAGATGACCGCACCATAGACACAGGGGATTTGGGATCATTTGATGAAACCGGCATGCTGGTGTTTGCTGCACGCGCCGATGACATGATCAACGTCGCCGGAATGAGCGTCTATCCCCAAGACATCGAAAAAGCCGTCATGGCAGTTCCTGGCGTTCTGGATGCTGTTGCTTTTCGGATCGATGATGTGCTGTCGGGATCCCGCGCAGGCTTGGTCTATGCCGGCCACAGCGTCACCGAAGACGAAGTGCGCAAAACCTGCCAGGCCAATTTGGCAAGCTTTCAACAACCTGCCTTTATCAAACACCTCAGTGCGCTGCCGCGCGAGGCCAATGGCAAAATAAGCCGTCGCGCCGTTGCGGCCCAATATGCACCCTCTGATGATCTGGTGCCCGCATGACATTCGATACAATTCTGACCGCGATAGAGGCCACGCTAACCGGCCCTCTTAAAAACGAGCATATGCATAACTTTGGCCCCACCGCTGTGCTGAATGATGACCTGCATATGGACTCGGTCCTCATGATCAACCTTCTGCTGCATCTGGAAACAGATCACGGCATCGAAGTGCCTGAACGTGAATTCAGCAAGGATAATTTTCACACCGTCTCCGACCTGATCAATCTTATGATGGGCGTCGATACTCCCTCCACGTCAGATGCCACCGCCCCTGCGCCCAGTGACATCACGGTGCATTGTTTGGTCAGCTGCCTGTGCGCCGCCATCCGCCGCACCAAAGGGGTGGACTTTCGCCCATTTTACTTTGGCACCTGGGACAGCAGCTTTGCCATCACTGGTGACCAGCGCTTTGCCTATCACAGTGAAGACCTGTCACATGACACCTACTTTGAATGGGCCACGCATCTTTACGGGCTGCCCATCACACAATGGTACGATCACACCCGCAGCAAAGCTGAAAATCTAACCCATTTCGAAACGCTGGTAGCTGCCAAAACGCCCGCGCAGGAACTGATGGTGATCCTCGATATGTATCACCTCCCAGAGCGCGAGAATAAGTTCAATCAGAACCCTTTCCCGCATTTTGTGCTGATCGAACCTACCGACGACCCGGATATCTGGCTGTTGAATGATCCCGACTACCGCTGGCGGGGCCAACTCCCCCGCACCGCCATTTTGAACGCAATGGCGCAGCCAACCGTGGCGGGCGGTTATATTCTCGATGCCACGCAGGTCAGCCCCCCAGACCCCGCCGTACTGGCAGAGTATTTCACTGAAAGCTTCAAAGGTGCCGATAATCCGCTCACCACAGCGCTGCGCGGGATTGTTGAGTACCATTGTGACGCCGCACATTCCGCCCGTCTGGCCAACCTACAGCAGGCCCTGCGTGAACTGCCAGTGTTATCCCTGCGCAAATACGCCTATGAACACGCCTTTGCCTTCTTCTGGAAACAGCTCGACACCCCGTTTGAACACTTCGATGCCCAATGCGACCGGGTCGAGGAGTTGTGTGAAAGTTTCCGCAAAATTCACTACCTTGCGGCACGGCTGTCTCACACCAAAGACCGCGCGCCCATTGCTGAGCTTTTCACCGCACTCCATGCGCTGGATGTCCTTGAATTTGAAATCAAACACAGTCTCAAAGCGCAGTTTGATCTCTGGCGAGCGAAGGCACTCACACCAGACCTGCAGGAGGAACCCGCATGAAGCTGTCTCTTTGCACCATTTCCTTTCGCCATCAGTTGATTGATCTGAAAGACATCGCCTTTTGGGCCCGTGACAATGGATTTCAGGGCATCGAATTGTGGGGGGTTCACGCACGCAATCAGTCGCCATTGGCCATTCACAACGCCCAATGGATGGCGGCGCAGGGCCTGTCGATCCCGATGATCAGTGACTATCTACCCCTGCATGATGCAACAATGTTGCGTCAGCACACGTTAGATCTGTGCAAACAGGCGCAAACCTGGGGGGCTGGGAAAATGCGCACATTTGCTGGCATGCTGTCCAGCGCGCAGGCCACCATTGCGGTACGCAAAGACATCACTCGCGCCCTGCATGACGCCTGCAGCATCGCAGAAGATCACGGGCTGAAACTGCTCATCGAAACCCACCCCGGCACCTTGGCGGATACGCTGGCGTCGACCTGCGATCTGATCGCGGATACCAACCACTCGGCACTGGCAGTGAACTTTGACGCCATTCATGTCTGGGAAGGCGGTGATGATCCGATAACAGCCCATTCGGTTCTGAATCCGCATATTGCCCACTACCACTTGAAAAATATCTCAGACCGCAACCAATTGCATGTCTTTGCCCCCGGCAATGTCTATAGCGCAGCAGGCGATCGCGGTGGCATGGTTTCATTATTTGACGGCGCTTATGACTACCGCGCGCTGCTTGAGCTGATTGCGCAGGACAGTAGCAGCGAAGCATCGCTGGAGTGGTTCGGCAACAGTGTCTTCCCAATAGTGCGCAATGATCTGAAACAGATCCGCGCAATGACGGAGCGGCAGACCCAATCCGTCGCCAGCTGACCATCGCCTTACGCAGACGTTTCAAAAGGCGCGCCGCATTCGGCGCGCCTTTGTCGTTTCACACCACTGGAACCGACGGTTGACACAGGCCGGACAGGCTTGCTTTTGACACCAAAGCCTCCCGGTTGCTCACCTGTCGCAGCCAAAGATCTGCATATAGTCCCTTTTGTGCCAACAGCGCCACATGGCTGCCGTCTTCCACAATCCGGCCTTTATCCATTACCAAAATACGGTCCATCTGCGCAATTGTTGACAGCCGATGCGCAATGGCGATCACAGTTTTGCCGTCCATGACATCCAACAGCGTGCTTTGAATTTCGGCTTCCACTGCGCTGTCCAATGCCGATGTTGCCTCGTCCAGTACCAAAATGGGTGCATCCTTCAGCACCACACGCGCAATGGCAATCCGTTGCCGTTGCCCACCTGAAAGCGTCACGCCGCGCTCTCCAACACGTGCATCATACCCCGTGCGCCCCTGATGATCCTCCAGCCCAGAAATGAACTCATGCGCCTTGGCGCGTTTGGCAGCAATAATCATCTCGGAGTCGTCCGCATCCGGTCGCCCAAACGATATATTCCCCCGGACTGAGCGATGCAGCAGTGCCGTGTCTTGTGTCACCACGCCAATCTGAGCGCGCAGGCTGTCTTGTGTCACCTGATCCACCCGCTGATCATCAATCAGGATCTGCCCGTTTTGTGGGTCCTGATAGCGCAACAACAGCTTGATCAGGGTGGATTTACCCGCTCCAGACGGTCCTACAATACCCACACGCTCGCCGGATTTGATTGTCAGATCAACACCATTCAGCCCACCGCCTTCACTGCCAAACCTATGGGTGACCCCTGCAAAGGTGATCGCCGCATCTACCACTTCCAACACCTTGGCATCTGGCGCATCGGTAACCAGATGCTCTGGAGCAATGGACCACAGCCCCTCGCGGATCACGCCCAAATGTTCAAAAAGGCGAATGGTCACCCACAAGATCCAGCCGCTCATCCCGTTTAATCGGATGGTCAGTGCAGAGGCCGCTGCAACCTCCCCAACTGAAACTACGCCATGGGTCCAAAGCCAAATGGCCGGTGCCACCACAATCAGGATCAACACGCCATTAATTGCAATGCTGCCAAAAGCAAGCTGCGTCATCATTCGCATGAAACGGCTGTACCGCAAACGCAGGCGACGCAGTGACGCTAGCGCATAGCGTTCTTCCCGATCGTCCTGCGCAAACAGCTTTACAGTTTCGATATTGCCATAGGCATCCACGATCCGCCCTGTGGTGTCGGATCGCGCCGCTGACCAGGTTTCCGCTGTTGCTGCAACCCGCAGCGCAATGTAACGGACATATGCCACATAAAGCCCCACCCACAGCACCAACGGCAGCGCCAGCCGCCAGTCGATCTGTGTCAGTACCACGACAGCGCCTATCATATAGGTGATGGCAAACAGCAGCGCTTCGAACATCATATGCACACTGTCCTGTACTGCCGGGCCCATCTGCATAACGCGATTGCTCAACCGGCCTGCAAAATCGTTTTGGAAAAACCCAACGGACTGGCGCAGCAGATGTTTATGCCCCTGCCAACGCACCTGCTCTTGCAAGTTGGACGACAGGCTTTGTTCAAGCAGCAAATGGTTCAGCCCCACCAGACCGGGGCGCACCACCAGAACGCAGAGCAAAGCCAGCACCATTTCAAACTGATGCGCCTGCCAGAACTCCGCCGCGCCAGTGCTGTTCATCAGATCCAGCACTCGCCCGGAATAAAAGATCAGCCCGCTTTCCATCAATGCGGTCAACACGCCGGTGATCACCATCAATGGCAACAAACGCCGATATGGCTGCAATTGCTGTTTAAGATAAGCCCGCAAGGTTGGGGCCGGTGGGGAATAGGCTGCGGGATCAAACGGATCCACCAGACGTTCGAAAAATCGAAACATGAATACCCTCTCAAAGCTGGGAAAGACGTGCGATGAGATGTGGGTTGGTGGCCGAGCGCACCTGATAGACGGTTACGCTTGCTGATCTGCCTGCATCCAAGCTGAGACCGTAGCTATAGGTCTCATTTGGATTTGTCACCTAAAATACAGGTGCCATTGTGCGGCCAATCACAGTGTCTGTGCCGATTTACCAAGCTTTGTGGCTTGTGTGTGATCCTGCCTTGCGGCATTAATTGATAAAAACAGTAGGATATGAAATGACGCGACATACACCCCTCACAGACACCGGGCATTTTTCAACTGAAAACGCATCAAAATACCTGCAACAGCTGTGCAAACATTTTGGCCACAAAGTTGAAGTCACCTTTGATGAAACCCAGGGCACCGTTGGGTTGGGAATGGGGCCTGCCACGTTGCGTGCAGCCAGCGACACTCTCGAAATCGAAGTAACTGCGGAAGACGACGAAGGTCTGGTTCATGCCCGCCAGATCATCGACAGCCATCTCAAGCGGTTCGCGTTCCGCGAAGAGTTTGAGGCTATGTCATGGCACTCCGCTAGGTCATGTTGACAAATGACGCAACCATATTCGGTTAGACGCAATGTCGATAAAGCCCAATAAAATCTCGGCTTTTTTGTTTTAGCGGGTAGCGATACGGCGGGCGTTTTGAGCTTTTTGAAACAGCGCCCAATCATATTGCGCAGCCGGTAAAGAGTGTGCTCCACACCGACCCGCATTTTCCGGGTGTTGCGCATCAGAAATTGTTTCAGGGTGCCCCGTTTATTCATGTTTTCCCGAGTATGGTCAGAATCGTAACCGAGGTCGGCCCAAAAGGACCTTGGGCTCCGGCAGGTTGTCTGCCATGACCAAATCGAAGCCAACGCAATCAGACGTCTGCCCCAGTGCAATCTCGGTTCTCATGGCCAGGCCATGCGCATTCATGCAGAGGTTGATCTAAGTCGTGAACTCACCTCTTGAACAGCCGAAGTCCTGTCGCATTCGCCATTGTCGCTCGGACCAATGACGCAACGTGGCTCATTCTCCGATCTTGGCATGCAACTCCTTGACCTGCCTTTCGTCAACTTCGGGTTTCTTCACAGCACCGCGCTCGAACACGCCGGACGCGCCATCCAGCAAAGCGTGTTTCCAACTGTGGATCATCGTGGGACGCACGCCGAACCGACTGGCCAACTCGCTGACCGTCTCCTCGCCTTTCAAGGCTTCCAGCGCGACCTTGGCCTTACACTCTGGATGATGTTGCTTCCGTTTCGACATCTTCGATCTCCTTCGTTGTGAAGATCAGCAGACAACAAATCGTAGCTTACGTCAGTGTCCGGTTTTCCGGGGGTAGCTCAACTGAAATCATCTTGAGTTGCGCTTCGGGATCGAACGCGGGACGGTCACAATGTTGTGTTAAGTTGCTCTTTTCAAATCCAACATCGAAATTTGTTTCACCTGTTTCATCCATAATTGCTTGCATATCGATATCTGTGTCGCCAAAGCCAAGTTTATCAACGGCTTCCCAAATTGGCTTGAACCGATCAAACAGAGCGCTACCGCTATCCGCCATGATTAGTAACCTCCCCGAAATCCACAGTGTTGGTACCTTGCTCTACAGTACAACTTTTGGGTCAAAACTTGTGGACAAATTGATAAAAATCCATAGTAGCTTTGATGTTCAGAACGACACTACGACAGCGCACGTGGTAACCACCCCATTTTTGAGGGTCTATTAAGTAGAAGTATGCCGCATGTTTTAATTTGACTTCGGAAGTGTTCCCGCCGATCGGTGAGCGTCCGAGTTGTCCGGTCAGACCGCAGCGATAGTACGGTTACAGTTCCAACGCCCAAAACGGTCCCAGAACGACTATTGTGGAGACAAACACCTCCTCGCACCGACTGTATAGCTTCGCCTAGAGTGAATGTGGTGCCAACGAGGACTCTAAACCGAATGGTGGCAAAGTTCACAAAGGTCTAGATTAATGTATCAATAGGGACGATGAGTTTTGGGCGATCTTCGTCCCGCTTGAAACGGCGCACTCTATGAAACCTCATTCGGCCGTCCCAGCTTGTACCGAACTTTGAGATCGCCTCATCATCACTCACGCCGCCTCCAATCCATCTCCGCCCCACCCCTTCCGTTACGATGACCGGCGAACGGCTGTGAAATTGCTCAATTTGCGTGAGAGCCGAACGGGTTAGAATGGAGCAGGTCAACCCCTCTGAAGTCGGCGCGTACAGACCTGCAAAGAACAATCCGGGGCCGTTGCTCTGCGTGGTGACAGCTCCGTCTCTTTCAGCGCCAGCTTCACGACCTTGCGCCGCACCTGGTCGGGGATGCAGTTCCAGAAATGCTTTGGCTTTGGGGATTGATCCCGCAGCCCAGCTTCGCCACGCTGCTGATAGCGACCATACCAACGGTAGAATGTGGTGCGCGGGATACCCAGCTTGGCCAGTGTTTGGCGAGCCGAAAGATGCGAGCCCTCAACAAGCCGGATAATCTCTAGTTTCTCAGATGCGGGATACCTCATTCGTCGTCGTCCCCATCCGCGATCATGCTTTTTGTGAGCAGGCGCAATTCCAGCGCCTGTTCGGCTACGACTTCTTTCAGGTCACGGGCCTCGCGGCGCAGATTTTGACTTCATCGGTTGTGGCCGCACGGGCCGTATCGCCAGCCAGTCGGCGCTGACCGGCTTCCATGAAGTCCTTCGACCACTTGTAGTATATGCCCTGAGAGATACCCTCGCGGCGGCACAGCTCAGCAATTCTGTCTTCGCCGCGAAGGCCATCCAGAACGATCCGAATCTTCTCTTCGGCCGAATACTGTTTGCGTTCGCACGCTTAATGTCTTTGACGATCTTCTCGCCAGGGCTCTTACTTATCAAATACCGCTATTTGGACCCATAAGGCGGCGTTTCAGTACAAAACCGCTGCCAACAAATGGAGGCCACGACTAAGCCTTGTCGAAAGCGGTGCGGAACTGGCGGTGGCGGAAGAAATTTTGGTGTCGCCGAACCTGTGGGACCTGGAATTCCAGCATGTGACCATCCCCTATACTGATCCCAATGGGGTCCGACGCGAGCATACAATCGATCTGCGCCAAACATTCCTTTCCGGTCGGCAGCGGCTCGTGTTTGTGAGGAACCGAAACTGGACCTGTCGCGGTTTGATGCCGCTCCTTTGATAGCATTTATTGCAGCAAAGGAGACGAACTATGGGAACGAAACGGACGGACGAATTCCGCGCTGATGCGGTGCGGATTGCACTGACCAGCGGTCTGACACGCAAGCAAGTTGCATCGGATTTGGGTGTAGGCTTATCGACGCTGAACAAATGGGTTACGGCTCATCGCCATACGGATGTGGTTTCGGACAAGGACCTTGTCCTTGCCCGTGAGAATGAACGGCTTCGTCGTGAGAACCGTATTCGCAAGGAGGAGAGGGACATCCTAAAAAAGGCCACAGCCTTCTTCGCGCGCCAAAGACAGCGGGCCGACATGGTTGTTCTAGCCCACATCAAGGAGCAATCCCGGCTCAGCTTGGGCAGCTATGGCCGTCCCAGAATGACCGAAGAGCTGAAGGAGCTTGGCCTGAACGTCGGCCACCGTCGGGCGGGGCGTTTGATGCGGGAAAATGGAATACGGGTTGAGAGATCGAAGAAATACAAGGTAACGACCGACAGCAACCACGCCTTCAACATCGCGCCGAGCCTGTTGAACCAGGACTTCCGTTCGGATCAGCCGAACCAGAAGTGGGCCGGTGACATAAGCTATGTGTGGACCCGAGAAGGATGGCTCTACCTTGCCGTGATCCTTGACCTGCATTCCGCGGCGGGTGATCGGCTGGGCCGTGAGCAATCGCATGAAACGCGACCTGGCGATCCGTGCGTTGAAGATGGCGGTCGCGTTGCGACAGCCGCCCAAGGGCTGCATCCATCATACGGATCGTGGAAGCCAATACTGCTCCCATGATTATCTCAAACTCCTGCGCCAGCACGGCTTCAGGGTATCGATGCGCGGCAAGGGAAATTGTTATGACAACTCTGCCGTCGAGACGTTCTTCAAAACGATCAAGGCCGAACTGATCTGGAGGCAGTCCTGGCCAACGCGACGGGCAGCGGAGATGGCAATCTTCAACTACATAAACGGGTTCTAAAATCCACGCCGGCACCACTCAGCATTGGGATGGAGAAGCCCAGTCGCTTTCGAGAAGAAAGTCGCCTAAACGAGCACTTGGGGCGACACTAAAACGCAACAGGTCCAGCCTCGTTACCGGCTCAATGTAGGCGGTCTTAGCGCCGACCGCTGCAATCCAATCGCGGACGGCCTGAGCAATGAAGCCAGCTTGTGCGCCATTGGTCCGAGCGACAATAGCGAGCGGGCCGTTGTCCGACCGACTGAAAGCAGGAACGCCGCGCAAGATAAACAAGTCCGTCAGCGCATCGATAACCTCTGTCGAGTTCAGCTGCCGTTTCACCCGGATCGACCCGTTGCCCGGCAGGCGATTTGGCAAAGCCAAATCTGCCGAGAGAGGGGCATTCCCGGCTGTGTTCATCCAAGATATTGAGCGTTCGGAACGCTTTCCCGTCATCGGTTCGATGATGCATCGAGCCATTGATAGCGCCGTTGGCTCGAGCGACAATGGCGAGGGTCACACGACCATACATGGTTGCGGTACTCCGGTCGCAAACGAACACACGAGCCATCGTTGAGCCAGAGCCTCCCTTTCTTCGGCTGCTTCATTGGCACTTTGAGCCCTTCACGCCGCCACAGACGTTCGACACGCTTGTCGTTCACAAGCCATCCGGCGTCTCTGAGCAAAGCTGGCATACGGCGGTAGCCATACCGACCATACTGGCGAGCCAGTTCGATCATATCAGCCACTAGACGCCCCTCGTCAGCACGGCCAACCGGCACGACGTTATGTGGACCGGTGCTGTCCCAGAACACGACAGGCTCGCCGCTCCGATACCCTGAACTGGCTACAAACATGCTCGATACAGGCACGACGACGCGAAGGGCTCAGTCGTTTTCCCGTGCAGCTTCCGAAAGAATGAGCTTGTCCAGCGTCAGGTCCGACACGGCTCGACGCAGCCGATCATTCTCTTTCTGAAGCCCCTTTAGTTCCTTCAGTTGCTTGGTTCCCATA
>NZ_FMWG01000022.1 GCF_900102795.1 Epibacterium ulvae
ATGGCTAAGGAAAAGTTTGAGCGTACGAAACCGCACGTTAACATCGGCACCATCGGCCACGTTGACCACGGTAAAACCACGCTGACGGCAGCGATCACCAAATACTTTGGTGACTTCAAAGCTTACGATCAGATCGACGGCGCACCCGAAGAAAAAGCGCGCGGCATCACCATCTCAACCGCGCACGTTGAGTATGAAACCGAAGGCCGTCACTACGCCCACGTTGACTGCCCAGGTCACGCGGACTACGTGAAGAACATGATCACCGGTGCGGCGCAGATGGACGGCGCGATCCTGGTTGTGAACGCAGCTGATGGCCCAATGCCCCAAACCCGTGAGCACATCCTGCTGGGTCGCCAGGTTGGCATCCCCAAAATGGTTGTCTTCATGAACAAAGTTGACCAGGTCGACGATGAAGAACTGCTGGAACTGGTGGAAATGGAAATCCGCGAGCTGCTGTCTTCCTACGACTACCCAGGCGACGATATTCCAATCGTAGCGGGTTCTGCTCTGGCGGCGATGGAAGGCGACAAGCCAGAAATCGGCGAAGAGAAAATCAAAGAGCTGATGGCGGCTGTTGATGAGTACATCGACACTCCTGAGCGCGCGGTTGACCAGCCCTTCCTGATGCCAATCGAAGACGTGTTCTCGATCTCTGGTCGTGGTACCGTTGTGACCGGTCGTGTTGAGCGCGGCGTGATCAATGTTGGCGACAGCATCGAAATCGTTGGTATCCGTGACACTTCCACCACCACCTGTACCGGTGTTGAAATGTTCCGCAAGCTGCTGGATTCCGGCGAAGCGGGCGACAACATCGGCGCCCTGCTGCGCGGCGTTGACCGTGACGGCGTTGAGCGTGGTCAGGTTCTGTGTAAGCCAGGTTCGGTTCAGCCGCACACCAAGTTCGAAGCAGAAGCCTACATTCTGACCAAAGAAGAAGGTGGCCGTCACACGCCGTTCTTCGCGAACTACCGTCCACAGTTCTACTTCCGGACCACTGACGTCACCGGCACCGTTACTCTGCCTGAGGGCACCGAAATGGTAATGCCAGGCGACAACCTGAAGTTCGACGTTGAGCTGATCGCGCCGATCGCGATGGAAAACGGCCTGCGCTTCGCGATCCGCGAAGGCGGCCGTACCGTTGGCGCGGGCGTTGTGTCTAAAATCACTGAGTAAGTTTGACGTTTCCATAGGAAACTCAAACGGTGAGTGACAGGCGGTTTTGCTCCACAAAATCGCCGAAAACTCATCCAAAAGTGTTCTGCGAAAGGCCGCCCTCAGGGTGGCCTTTTTTGTATTTGGCGGTCTAATTTTGACCGTTCGACAGGAGATTTACGAGGTCGATGTTGACATAGTAGTTGTTTCTACCTTCTGAGATTTTCACCAGCGGAAGGTCCTCGTCGTTTGCCAGCTTATCTAGGTAAGATGCTGCAGTTGGCCGTGATACCGCGAGCTCGTCCATGACAAACTCGATTCGCGTATACGGGTGGCGGAACAAATTGTTGATCAGGTCTTGTGAATAGATTCTCGGATGTTTGGACCGGAGGGTTTTCTTAAAGTGAGACATCTGGCTTCGGATGCCCTCGATGAGGGCGAGTGTGACCGATGATGTTTCGGTAACGACGTCAAGGATATAGACGATCCAATCTTCCCAGTTCCCGCTGTCTCGAACATCTTGCAGTAGGCGATAATAGTCTGCCTTGCTTTTGTTGATCCCCCGACTCATGTAGAGGATCGGGATCCCTAGAAGTTCCTCTTTCGTCAGGTACAGTACATTCAGAATGCGGCCAATTCGACCGTTTCCATCTGGAAATGGGTGAATGCTCTCGAACTGGTGATGGATGATTGCCATCTTGATCAAGGGGTCGAGGTCACTGTCAGAGTTGATGTAGGCCTCAAGGGCTGACATTTGCTCTGTTATCGCATTTGAATCCTGTGTGGGGACATATACGACATCACCTCGGTTGTTTTGAAGCCCTGTCCCGGGTAGTTTCCTAAAGCCGTCATCCCGGTTTTTGAGCAACCGAAACATTTCGATCAGGGTTCTATTGGTCAAAAGGTTGGTTTCCAATAGTCGTGTGTATCCGAGGTGAAGCGCGTTCCGGTACATAGCAACCTCTTTTGAAGGTCCAGCCAAAGACCGGTCTCTGTCTAGGCTCGCTTTGAAGAGCTCATCATTTGTCGTAACGATATTTTCGATTTCCGAACTGTCTTTTGCCTCTTGGAGGGACAGGGTTTCGATCAGGAGGCCTTGGTTTGGAATAACTGGGGCACGCCCCTTTACTTCAGCCAGGCTTCGTGCCGCTTTGTTGAGTGCTTTGAATATTCGAGGGGTCTCGAAGTCAAATTGTGGCGGCAAGGAGGGTATGGTGTAAGTGGGTTCAAGCATGAGACCAGACATATAAAGAAATTTGGTTTATCTTTGCAGAATGCATCGAACGTGTAAAGAAAACGCGTTTTTCTTTATATGTCGGTGTGCATGCATAAAAGAAAGGGCGGTTTCTTTACATGACTACCGTACGCCCCACTCGCAACGCGTTTCGCTGCGAAACCGCTTGCCAGACAGGCGCATCCCGCGTATATCGCGCGAGTTCGCTTTATGCGGATAAAGGCGGGGTGATTCCCGCCTTTTGGGTTCGACGAGGGTTCGCGGTGGTCGCAGGCCCTCCTCTCAACTCCAACGCCTGACTAAAAGGCTGTTTTTATGCAAAGCCAAAACATCCGTATCCGGCTGAAGGCATTTGACTATCGTGTACTGGACGCCAGCACACAAGAGATCGTCAACACTGCCAAGCGGACTGGCGCGCAAGTGCGTGGCCCAATCCCAATGCCGAACAAGATCGAGAAATTCACAGTTCTGCGTGGTCCCCACGTTGACAAGAAATCCCGTGACCAGTTCGAGATCCGCACGCACAAGCGTCTCCTGGACATCATTGATCCGACTCCCCAAACCGTTGACGCGCTGATGAAGCTCGACCTGGCGGCTGGCGTGGACGTCGAAATCAAGCTGCAATCATAAGATCGGAGGGTAGAATTTATGCGCTCTGGTATTATCGCTAAAAAAGTCGGCATGACCCGCCTGTTCATGGAAGACGGTAAGCAGATCCCTGTGACTGTTCTGTCTTTGGATGGCCTGCAGGTTGTTGCCCAACGCACCGAAGAAAAAGACGGCTACACAGCTGTTCAGCTGGGTGCTGGTTCCGCAAAAGCAAAACGCACGTCACAAGCGCTGCGCGGCCACTTTGCAGCTGCAAAGGTAGAGCCCAAGCGTAAGCTGGTTGAATTCCGCGTTCCTGCTGATGCGCTGATCGAAGTGGGTGCAGAAATCTCTGCAGAACACTTTGTTGAAGGCCAAAAAGTTGACGTTGCAGGTACATCTATCGGTAAAGGTTTTGCCGGTGCGATGAAACGCCACAACTTTGGTGGTCTGCGCGCGACACACGGTGTTTCGATCTCACACCGTTCGCACGGTTCAACGGGACAGTGTCAGGATCCCGGTAAGGTTTTCAAAGGCAAGAAAATGGCTGGTCACATGGGTGCTGCCCGCGTTACCACTCAGAACCTTGAAGTTGTGAAAACCGACGCTGATCGTGGTCTGGTCTTCATCAAAGGCGCCGTGCCTGGTCCAAAATCTGGCTGGGTTACTGTTAAGGACGCCGTGAAGAAGAAAGCCCCTGAAGGTCTGCCGTTCCCGGCCGCTCTGAAAACTGCTGCGGAAGCTCCCGCGGAAGGTGGTGAAGCATGAAACTTGACGTGATCAAACTCGACGGCGCAAAAGCCGGTGAAGTTGAACTGTCCGAAGACCTGTTTGGTCTGGAGCCCCGCGCAGACATTCTGCACCGTGTGGTTCGCTGGCAGCGCAACAACGCTCAGGCTGGCACGCACAAGGTTCTGACCCGTTCGGAAACCTCCTATTCGACCAAGAAGATCTATCGCCAAAAAGGCACCGGTGGCGCACGTCACGGTGACCGTAACGCGCCGATCTTCCGTAAAGGTGGTATCTACAAGGGGCCAACCCCACGTAGCCACGGCCACGACCTGCCCAAGAAGTTCCGCAAACTGGGCCTGCGCCACGCATTGTCTGCAAAGGCAAAAGCGGGTGAACTGGTCATCATCGAAGATGCAGCCGCTGAGGGTAAAACCGCAGCTCTGGCCAAGCAGGTGAAAAACCTTGGTTGGAAGCGCGCGCTGGTTATCGACGGTGCAGCTGTGAACGAAAACTTCCTGAAGGCATCGCGCAACATTGACGGTCTGGATATCCTGCCGACCATGGGCGCAAACGTCTATGACATCCTGAAGCGTGACACACTTGTGATCACCAAATCAGGCGTCGAAGCACTGGAGGCTCGCCTGAAATGAGCGCGAAGGCACAACACTACGACGTGATCCGCAAGCCGATCATCACCGAGAAATCCACAATGGCATCTGAAAACGGTGCAGTGGTTTTTGAAGTGGCAATCGACGCAGCAAAACCTCAGATCAAAGAAGCTGTTGAAGCTTTGTTTGGTGTGAAGGTCAAAGCGGTTAACACCACCATCACCAAGGGTAAGGTCAAGCGTTTCCGCGGCCAGCTGGGCAAGCGTAAAGACGTGAAAAAAGCCTATGTAACCTTGGAAGAAGGCAACACCATCGACGTGTCGACTGGTCTGTAATCTATTGGCATTGGCCAATCTAAAGGAACCCCGGAGCATGCTTCGGGGTTCTTTGTTTTTTGAAAGCCATTTGATCTGAAGACTGCAGATTGTCCTTTGGCCTCAGCCAAAGACAGTGAAAACAGCCTTGGGAAAATATGCGAATTAGCTAAAGGAGCGCTGCTGCGTCAGAAAGCAACCGCACCGGTCAAAAATCCGGTGAAGTTTCAGTCGTATCTGCGTGATTGTGAGTCCAAGCCTCTGGCCGGACAGCCGACTAGAAATCCAGTCGTGCATGACGCCGCAGTGCTATAGAGAGCCGCGTAATTTTGCTTTGCGCTCTTGTTTGAGATGCATCTGTTTTTGACGTTCCCGAAAGCGATCTTTGTCTGCATCTGTTGTGGTGTGAAAACACTGATGACAGCTCACACCCTGCTCGAATTCAGGGCGCATCTTATCTGCAGGTAAAATGGGGTGGCGGCACCCATGGCAGAGCTCATGCGGGCCCTCAACAAGGCCGTGGCCCACAGAGACGCGATTGTCAAAGACGAAACAATCCCCTTCCCAGGTGCTTTCCTCAGCCGGGGTCTCTTCCAGATAGCGCAGGATTCCCCCTTTGAGATGGTAAACATCTTCGACCCCTTGGCCCAATAGGTAATTTGTTGATTTTTCACAACGAATGCCGCCTGTGCAGAACATTGCAACGCGTTTGTTGTGAAACCGGTCTTTGTTTTCTTCCCACCATTGAGGAAATTCGCCAAAGCTTTGGGTTTTGGGATCAATCGCCCCTTCGAATGTGCCGATGGCAACTTCATAATCGTTGCGCGTATCGATCACGACTACATCGTCGGATCGGATCAGATCGTTCCAGTCTTCCGGCTCGACGTAGTTACCAACCTTCGCGCGCGGGTCGACATCAGGCTGCCCCATCGTGACGATTTCTTTTTTCAGACGGACTTTCATTTTGCCAAAAGGCGCATGGTCTCTGGTGGCTTCTTTCCACTCCAGATCCGCACAGCCCGGCAAAGCCTTGATATGGGCCAGAACCGCATCAATCCCCGCGCGTGGTCCGGCGATGGTGCCATTGATGCCTTCATGCGCCAACAAAAGCGACCCCTGTACCTTTTGCGCGAGGCACAGTTTAAGGAGCGCCGGTTTGATTGCGGCGGGATCGGTGAAGCGGGTGAAATGATACAGGGCAGCGATTGTGTACATACTCCGGCCTTAGAACCCAGAACGCTATTTTTCAAGGGTTTCATCGCGTTTCCTTTGAGCTGGGAGGCTGCTTTGTGTTGCCGGAATGACATTTCCCAAATGTACGTTTTTTTTTAGAAGGCTAGGCAGCTCTCGCACTTGAAGCTAGATATAGAAAAACAACAAAGAGGACCGAGCATGGCTTCAGCTCTGATTGTCATCGATGTGCAAAACGATTTTTGTCCGGGCGGTGCGCTGGCAGTACCAGAAGGAGATGCGATCGTTGAGGTCATCAATGATCGGATGGCGTCTTTTGAAACGGTGGTCCTTACACAGGATTGGCATCCTGCCGGGCATTCCTCGTTTGCGACATCTCATGCGGGTAAGCAACCATTTGACAGTATAGACATGCCCTATGGCCCACAGATTCTCTGGCCTGACCACTGCGTGCAGAGCAGCGATGGCGCGGCCTTTCACAAAGACCTCAGGACAGATGCTGATCTTATCATCCGCAAAGGCTTTCGCGCCGGGATCGATAGTTATTCTGCATTCTTCGAGAACGATCAAACCACGCCAACCGGGCTTGATGGGTATTTAAAATCACGGGGAATTACAGACTTAACGCTGGTTGGTCTCGCAACAGATTTCTGTGTGGCCTTCTCTGCGCTGGATGCCCGCACATGTGGTTACTGCGTTACTGTGGATCTTGCCGCTTGCCGAGGAATTGATCTGGATGGATCACTGGCGGCGGCGCTGCAGAAAATGCGCACAGCTGACGTGTCCGTTTTGGGTTGAAAAAGTGATAGTTCGGTAACTCCTTGATGATATCACGTAGCTAAGCATTGGAGCACTGCGCGAAAGCACATGAACGTTGAAGACCCATTAACGCTGTTTTACCGCAAGCATAGTACGGAAGGTTTGATGTGGCGATATGCCGAAATCAAAACCAACCTGTTTTGGCGCAAAAAGGTCGGAACCGCGTTGTGGTGCGGGTTGGTTGCGTTCGCGCTCTCTCCTTGGTTGGGGATGGTTTGCTTTCTGTTGGTCTGCACCGGGGATCTGATCGATTACGGGTGTCTTAGGCTCGCGCTTCGTCCGAATTTACCGCCTTCTGTTCTACGGCGATTGCGGCGCGTTAGCGTCTTAACCGCAATTCTGCAAAGTAGCCTGTTTGGGATCGCAGCTTGCCTACCGTTGGTGTTCCAGTTGCCTGATCCAGATATGTGGTCACCGATCTTTACGATCGCGCTTTTGGTGAGTGCTGGGGTTTCAAGCTGTATGTCGCTGGCCGTGCATAAGGTCGCGAGCGCTGCGCGTTTGGTGTTTTTGTTTTTGGCGCCCGTTGTCGTGATGCTTTATACGACGCCGCATTTGTTTGATGTTCTCTCAGTGCGGGTGCTCGATCTTGCAGGTATTGCGATCTTTCTGGGATCGATTTTTTGGCTCGCGGTGCGGGTGGCGCTGCGGCATCGCAACAGCCGCCGCAATCATTTGAAAACTGCGCAACAACAGCAAGAACTGACTAGGGTAAATACACGCTTACAAGAGCAAGAGAAAGCAGCACGTCAGTTGGCGTTGGTGGCCGAAAGCGCAAATGATAGTGTGATGATCATGGGGCCAGATGGGGCTATCACATGGGTCAATGACAGTTTCACACGCATTACCGGGTTCTCCTTCAGAGAGGCTGTCGGGCGCTGTCCCCGGGAACTGCTGAATGGGGAAGGTACGTCGCCGGAGACAATAGAAAAACTGCGATGTAGCATCAAAAACGCAACACCGATACGGTTAGAGATCTGTATCAGGCGCAAGGATGGGGAACAGGTCTGGCTTGAAACCAGTCAGGTTCCGATGGTGAACGTCAGAGGTGAGCTTGAGACGTTGATTGCTGTGGAACGCGATATAACGGAAACAAAAAAACACGAAACAGAAATGGAGCAAGCGCGTCTGGCCGCAGAAGAAGGGGCGCGTAGCAAAGCTGAATTTTTGGCAACGATGAGCCATGAAATCCGCACCCCCTTGAATGGTGTGATTGGAATGGCACAATTGTTGGAACAGGCCGATTTAGGGCAAGAACAGCGTGAACAGGTCGAAACCATTCGCAGTTCCGCTGGCGTATTACTTGGCTTGATCAATGATATTCTGGATCTGTCTCGGCTTGACGCGCAAGAGATGCAACTATGTGTCGAAGATTTTGATCTTAAACACTGTTTAGACAGTTGTCTGCGCTTGTTGCACCCTTTGGCGGCGGAAAAGGGCATTGGATTGCGGTTGGATCTTGACCCAACGTTGATGTCTCAATTGCGGGGCGATGACCGTCGCCTTACGCAGGTTTTGGTCAATATCATCGGCAACGCGATTAAATTCACCGATGAAGGTGAGGTCGTTGTGCGCGCGGCAAGTAAGGTAAGTTCCTGTGGCGTTGAACTGCAATTTAGTGTGACTGATACTGGTATCGGGATTGCTGAGGACAATCTGAAATGCGTGTTTGAACGCTTCTCGCAGGCGGATGCTGCGATTTCTCGCCGCTTTGGGGGAACGGGGCTGGGGCTTACGATTTCGCAGAAACTTGTTCGCGCAATGGGCGGTGAAATTTCAGTGGCTTCGACATTGGGTCAAGGGTCAGAATTTAATTTCAGCATCTATGTGCAAAAGGCGCAAAAGCTTGTGCAGCCTCGGCCAGAAGTTGTGGAGAGTTCAGATCTCAGCCATCTTCGTATTCTCATTGCGGAAGACAATAAAGTGAACCGCGTTCTGGTCGATAAGTTTTTGAAGCAGACAAACGCATTGCGTGCCTTTGCTCTTGATGGGGCTGAGGCCATTGAGATGACAAAGAGTTTTAAGCCAGATCTTATCCTGATGGATGTGTCGATGCCCGAGGTAAACGGGCTAGAGGCGACGCGCGCGATTCGACAGTTGCCCATATCACAGCCGCATATCATTGCGCTGACGGCAAATGCGTTTGAAGAAGATCGCAAGGCCTGTTTTCAGGCCGGAATGGATGATTTCATGACAAAACCATTGAACAGATCAGACCTTCTGGCGCGTCTATCGCAGGTGTCGCAGAGCCTGTCAAAAACACGAGCGCATTAAACCCTTTTCCCAAACCCACCTGCTGGTTAAACATAGTCAAAACAACTGACCGAGGCGGCCTCTTGGATATTGCAACCCGCGTCCATAATCACAAATGGAAGATTGACCCGATTGTCCGGTCTCTTATTGATACGGATTTCTATAAGCTATTGATGTGTCAGTCTGTTTTTCACAACAAACCAGATACGCAAGTGACGTTCTCGCTGATCAACCGTACAACGCGTATACCCTTGGCCAAGCTGATTGACGAAGGCGAGTTGCGTGAGCAGCTGGATCATATCCGTTCTCTGTCTCTGTCACGCGGTGAAAGCACATGGCTGCGTGGCAATACGTTTTACGGCAAACGCCAGATGTTTCGCCCTGATTTTATGGAGTGGTTCGAAAAACTGCGCTTGCCGCCTTATCATCTGGAGCGCAAAGGTGACCAGTATGAGCTGACCTTTGAAGGCAAATGGCCAGAGGTGATGTTGTGGGAAATCCCGGCCTTATCTGTTTTGATGGAGCTGAGATCGCGCGCAGTTTTGAACACGATGGGGCGGTTTGAACTTCAGGTGCTTTATGCCCGTGCCATGACACGGGTCTGGGAGAAAATCGAAGCGCTGCGCCAGATTGATGGCCTGTCTGTGGCAGATTTTGGCACCCGCCGCC
The DNA here is from genome assembly GCF_900102795.1 of Epibacterium ulvae. GTDB lineage: Bacteria > Pseudomonadota > Alphaproteobacteria > Rhodobacterales > Rhodobacteraceae > Epibacterium > Epibacterium ulvae. Next base: position 9,564 of record NZ_FMWG01000022.1, read on the forward strand.
GCCACAGTTTCTTATGGCAGGACTGGTGTGTTCAGGCCATGATCGAAGGTCTGGGCGACAAATTTACCGGCACATCGAACTGTCTTATTGCCATGCGGCGCGAGGTTGAAGCGATCGGGACCAATGCACATGAGTTGCCGATGGTTTATTCCGCACTTGCCAAAGACGATGCCGCACTTGCTCAGGCCCCATATGATGTTTTGTCGGACTGGCATGAAGAGCATGAAGGCAATCTGCGCATTATATTGCCAGATACCTACGGCACGCAGGGATTTCTGGATCGTGCGCCTGACTGGCTGGCGGGGTGGACTGGGATTAGGATCGACAGCGGAGATCCGGCAGCGGGCGCTGAGATTGCACTGCGCTGGTGGCTGGAGCGAGGAGAAGATCCAACCACCAAACGGGTGATCTTTTCTGACGGGCTGGATGTGGCGATGATGCAAGACCTGCAAAAGCAATTTTCAGGGCGTGTTCAGGTGTCATTTGGCTGGGGCACTTTGCTGACCAATGATTTCCGCGGGTTTGTTCCCGATGATGCGCTCGCGCCTTTTTCATTGGTGTGTAAGGCGGTGTCTGCCAATGGTCAGCCAACGGTCAAACTGTCAGACAATCCAGAAAAAGCGATGGGACCAGCGGCTGAAATTGAACGGTATAAACGTGTCTTTGGTGTCGGCCCGCAGGCGCGTCAGGCTGTTGTTGTCTGACTTTCAGGAATGCTGAAGCAATAGCTTTTGCATTGCAGTTCCGTAAAAGGCGCCCCGGTGCGCAGGCATTCGATATTGGGAATAAGGCTAAGACAGGTTCCCCAGAAAGCGGCCGCTTGCGGAGAGGCCGCGGAAATCCCCATACGCCATTTTCCCGGTAACGTTGTAAACAACAAACTGGCCGCCTCGCGGCCCAGCCCACGGCGTCTGAGGTGGGGAAAAATAGTAAATTCAGACAACTCTCGCTGGCCTTCGGGCAAGGTTAACACAAAGGCAAATCCAACATCCCTACAGTGATCTGTGATCCAGAACGATTGCATATCCGGCCTATTGATGCTGCGACTGGCCTTTTTTGCCATATCGATCTCAGCGCTTGGCGCGGTCTCGGCCAGATAGCGGGCCAGTACGGGGAGGAGCCGTGGACGATCAGTTGCAAGGATGGGCGACAGTGTTAGTGGCATAGTGCATCATCTCTTTGGCTTGTAAGGTGGAATATGTGTTGAGTTTTGGCCAACTTACGTCCTACGAATCGTCCTTTCTGTGCAAAACTATTGCGGGTAAAGCTTACTTTTGCGTTGCTCATACGACGGGGCGATTTTCACAATCACAGGACAAAGCGCTCTCTTAATGGCGAATCACCCTCTTTTCCTTGGCAATGAGATCTATCGAAATTCCAGCTATGGGCCGTCTCATCCATTGCGGGTGCCTCGGGTGTCAACGGTGATGGACCTGGCGCGCAGCCTTGGTTGGTTGCCAGATTACATGTACCGTACATCTCCGCGTGCACGCCCCAAAGCGCTGGTTCACTGGCATGCGCCCGAATATATCGCGGCGTTGGAGCGGGCCGAAGACACCCAAAGCGTCACCGAGGATGAACGCGCCCGATTTCATCTCGGCACCCATTCAAATCCGATCTATCCAGAAGTGTTTCGCAGACCGGCCACCGGGGCAGGCGGGGCTATTCTTGCTGGAGAGCTGTTAGGGAAGGGCACATATGCGTCGGTTTATGTGCCCGGTGCAGGCACCCATCATGGCATGCCGGGGCGGGCCAATGGGTTTTGTTATCTCAATGATGTGGCCTTGGGAATTTTATCGCTGCGTCACCATGGGCTGCACCGCATTGCCTATGTGGATATCGATGCCCATCACGCAGACGGGGTCGAATATGGGTTTCAGGGCGATCCTGACATTTTGATGATTTCAATTCACGAGGAAAATCTTTGGCCCAAAACAGGGCTGTTGTCGGATCATGCGGATGGCAGCGCGGTCAATCTGCCGGTGCCACGCGGGCTGAATGACAGTGAAATGCGCTATATTCAGAATCATCTCGTGTTGCCGTTTTTGGAACACTTCCAGCCTGATGCGATTGTCCTGCAATGTGGGGCTGACGCTGTTGAAGAAGACCCGCTGGCGCATCTTAGCCTGTCCAACAATGCCCATTGGGCCTTTGTCAAAGCCTTGATGCCTTATGCGCCGCGTTTGATGGTCACGGGCGGGGGCGGGTATAATCCGTGGTCCGTTGGGCGATTGTGGGCCGGGGTCTGGGCGACGCTTGCTGGATTTGAAATCCCTGACAATGCGCCCGCCGCCGCTGAACAGGTCTTGCGCGCGCTGTCCTTTCCCGGCCACCGTCTGGGGCGAAACCCGCCCGAACATTGGTTCACCACTTTGCGTGATTCCCCGCGTGAAGGAGTCGTGCGTCCAGAAATCGTGACGCGCGTAAAAGCTTTGCTGCAAAGATCAAACCGGCAGAGAGGGGGTATTTTCTGATTTTGATTGCGCAATCAGCGTTCTGCCCGTCTTTGAGGCACTGGATAAATCGCTTACAAATTGCTAACCGTGCCCAACCCCAGCCGCCAGGAGCCCGCTTATGAGCGCGACAGCACGCAAATCAGCCCCCAACGCCGAGGACATCCGTGCCATGAAAGGTGGCGCGCCTATCGTCAGTCTGACGGCCTATACCACACCAATGGCGCAGATCATGGATGAGCACTGCGATTTTGTCTTGGTCGGCGATAGCGTGGGCATGGTGATGCATGGGCTGACGTCCACGTTAGCGGTTACGATGGAGATGATGATCCTGCATGGTCAGGCCGTGGCCCGTGGGCTGCGCAGCGCTATGATGGTCATCGATATGCCCTTTGCCAGCTACGAGGAAGGCCCGGCCCAGGCGTTTCGCAATGCAGCCCGCCTGATGGCGGAAACGGGCGCGGCGGCGGTCAAGCTGGAAGGCGGCGTTGAAATGGCTGAAACCATCCGCTTTTTGGTGGCGCGCGGTATTCCGGTGATGGCCCATATCGGCCTGACACCGCAGTCTGTGAACACGCTGGGCGGATACAAGGTTCAGGGCCGGGATGAGGCCGCATCACGTGTGCTGGCAGACGCGCATGCCATTGCAGATGCTGGCGCGTTTGCAGTGGTGCTGGAAAAGCTGCCAGCCAGCCTGTCAGATCAGATCACCGCAGAGATTGCGATCCCTACCATTGGAATCGGTGCATCCGTTGGCTGTGATGGTCAGGTGCTGGTAGTGGATGACATGCTGGGCTTTTTCACGGCCTTTAAGCCTAAGTTCGTCAAACGCTACGCTGATCTGGGCACGCAGGCTGAAGCGGCGATTGCGGAATATGCTGCCGAGGTCCGCGCGCGCAGCTTCCCGGCGCCAGAACATCAATTTGCAGATCAGGCACCCGTCGGCAAAGGCACCGCCGCATGACAGCGCCGATCTTATCTAACCTTTCAGACCTGCGCACCCTGCGCCAGACCTGGGCACGTGCAGGTGAGGTGGTTGGCCTGGTGCCCACCATGGGGGCGCTGCATGCTGGACACTTGTCCTTGGTTGCAGCCGCAAAGGAGCAATGCGACCGGGTTGTCGTCACCATTTTTGTAAACCCGCGTCAGTTCAACAAGGCCGAAGACCTTGAAAACTATCCGCGCACCGAACAGGAAGATGCGCAAAAGCTAGCGCCTTATGGGGTTGATGCGATCTTTGTACCGCAACCGGATGAGGTTTACCCTGAGGGCTATGCCACAAATATTTCTGTGGGTGGGGTTACGGATGTTCTGGAGGGGGCCTTTCGTCCCGGCCATTTTGATGGCGTCGCAACTGTGGTGGCTAAGCTGTTTTTGATGACAGGGGCAGACAAGGCTTATTTTGGCCAGAAAGATTATCAACAGCTGATGCTTGTCAGCCGGATGGCGCGTGATCTGAATATGGCGATTGATGTAGTGGGTTGCCCCACTGTGCGTGAGGCATCAGGCCTTGCCATGTCGTCCCGCAACTTGCGTCTGTCGCCGGAGGCTCTGGACCGTGCGGCGACGCTCAATCGGGTGATGCGTGACGCGGCCGAGCGCGCTTCCCAAAACGGCACACCGTGGCAGACCCTAAGGGATGACGCCCTGTCACAGATTGCAGCTGCTGGTTTTGGGGAGGTAGAGTATTTTGATCTGCGCTGCGCTGAAACCTTGGAATCTTTGGAAACACCTGATCGCCCTGCCCGGCTTTTGGCTGCTGCCTGGATGGAAGGCGTGCGTTTGATTGACAATATCGCGGTTCCTGCAAACAAAATCTAACAAAGACTGGTAGCGCAATCAGAAATGCGTATGCTCCCCCGCGAACCATTACGGAGGGGGAGACTATGACCTTTATTCTGGCGATCGACCAGGGCACCACATCGACACGCGCGATCCTGTTTGATGCAAATATGCAGGCGGTTTGCTCTGCCCAGCAAGAATTCCCCCAAATTTATCCGCAAGCCGGCTGGGTTGAACACGATCCGGAAGAGATCTGGTCTTCTACCTTAAACGTCTGCCAGAAAGTGCTCGCCGATCACGGCATCAGCACAGATGACCTTGCAGGGATCGGCATCACCAACCAGCGCGAAACCACGTTGATCTGGGACAAGGCAACCGGCAAGGCCATCCACAACGCCATCGTCTGGCAAGACCGCCGCACCGCTAGCATTTGTGACACGCTGCGTGATGCCGGACACGAGGATATGGTGCGCGCGCAAACCGGCCTGTTGCTGGATCCTTACTTCTCAGGGACGAAGGTGAAATGGATCTTGGATCAGGTGCCTGGTTCGCGTGAACGTGCTGCGGCCGGTGATCTGGTCTTTGGCACTGTTGACAGTTTCCTGATCTGGCGTCTGACGGGGGGCAAATCCCATGTCACGGATGCAACCAACGCTGCCCGCACCCTGATCTATGATATTCACGCAGGCGCGTGGAGTGACGACATCTGTGCGCTTTTGGACATTCCACAAGTCATGCTGCCCGAGGTCAAAGACAGTGCCGCCGATTTTGGGGTGACCGATCCCGCCATCTTTGGTGGTGCGGTGCCCATTCTGGGGGTCGCTGGAGATCAGCAGGCTGCAACCGTCGGGCAGGCGTGTTTTGAACCCGGCATGTTGAAATCCACTTATGGCACGGGCTGTTTTGCTTTGTTGAACACTGGCGATGCGCCCGTTCTGTCGCAAAATCGCATGCTGACCACTATCGCCTATCAGCTGGATGGCACGCCGACCTATGCGCTGGAAGGCTCGATCTTTATTGCGGGTGCGGCGGTGCAGTGGCTGCGCGATGGTTTGGGAATTATTCAAAATGCTTCTGAAACCGGAGATCTCGCACCCAAGGCTGATCCCGGGCAGGACGTGCTTCTGGTGCCGGCCTTTACAGGTCTGGGCGCGCCTTATTGGAAACCCGATTGTCAGGGCGCGGTTTTTGGTCTGACCCGCAATTCAGGCCCTGCGGAGTTTGCCCGTGCCGCGTTGCAATCGGTGGCCTATCAGACCCGTGATCTGTGGGAAGCCATGCGCGCGGATTGGGGCGGCGATGCGCAGGTCAGCTTGCGGGTCGATGGCGGGATGAGCGCCTCTGACTGGGCGATGCAAAGCCTCTCTGATCTTTTGGGGGCGGATGTGGACCGCCCCGTGATCCTCGAAACCACCGCGCTTGGCGCGGCCTGGCTTGCCGGGATGAAAGCAGGGATCTATCCGGATCAGGCAGGCTTTGCCAAGACCTGGGCGCTGGAGCGCCAATTTACGCCTGATATGGCCGAGGAAAAGCGCGAGGCGGCCTATGCCCGCTGGAAACGTGCGGTTGCATCAGTGATTGACGTATAACGCCTTCTGCGTGACGGCACCGGGCTTGCCTGGTGCCACGCCCAACAGGCGCGGGCAGGCTGTGCCTGCCCTGGCGCTTGGCGGGAGCGCCCCCTCTTTCTTTTATGCTTTGGCCTCACCATTTTTGAAAATGCTGTCTGCGTGGTCGCGCATGTAGATCTTTAACCAGGGTGTGAACAGATCTGGTGTGGCTCTGATCTCAGCTGCAAGCGTTGCAAAATCCATCCAGCGGATCGCCATGACCTCTTCCGGGTTCAGCGCGATTGCAAGATCATCACTGGCGTGAGCTACAAAAACATCCACCACTTCGTGTTCGATCAACCCATCTCCCACATCCGCGCGGTATTCCAGATTCTGGCGAAACTCCACCTCTAGCCCGGTAATGCCCAGCTCATCTTGCAAACGCCGTACTGCGCAGATGTTTGGCGCTTCCTCCCAATGAGGATGGGTGCAGCAGCTGTTGGCCCATTTGCCGGGCGTGTGATACTTGCCCAAAGCCCGTTGCTGCATCAGGATTTTTCCATCCCGCAGCACAAAGACTGAAACAGCTTTATGGCGCAGCCCCTTCAGATGGGTCTCCAATTTTTCCACAGGTTGCAAGGTGCCATTGATCCAGGCGGGGATCATCACTGCTGTATCAGTGCTCTCTGCCATGTTCAGCCCCTTCCAATCGTCGTTCATTGTGAAAACCATAGAGCGCGCGGCTTCATGCCTGATCTTTATCCATGAGGCAAACCAATTCCCGTGCAGACCTTCAGAGATCACGCCAACAAGGTAAAAGATCTCCTTTTGCTGGGGTCGCCTCATAAACCGCACGGGCAATGGCGCGGCTCAGACACAAAGCGCCTGCGTGGCATAGATCTGCCAGTATGGCGTCAGAATCTGCGACTTCTGCGGCCTTGGTGCTAAGCGCAAAGACCAGATCGCCATCCGCCGGAGCATGGGCGGGTACAATTGCGCGTCCAATACCGTCATGCGCCGCCGTCGCCAGCCGTTGACACTGCGCTTTGCTCAATGGGGCATCCGTTGCGATAATCGCAATTGTGGTATTTGCGCGCTCTTGTGGCAGATCCTCACTCTCAGCCAGCTTGCGCATGGCCAAAAGTTTTTGACTGGTCAGATCACGTCCCAGCCCTGTAGCGGGATCTGGCCCTAGCCCACCAAATTCTCCGTCAATTTCAAAAGGGGCTGCCCAGAAATGGCGTGTCGTCGGCGTGGTGACGCTGCCCATCGGGTTGGTAGCCACCAACGCGCCTACGGTAATTCCGCCCGGCAACACCAGAGAGGCAGAACCTAGCCCCCCTTTCAGCGAGGCCGTCATTGCACCTGTGCCTGCGCCACAGCTGCCAAGGCTAAAATCAATGCGCGCGGCCTCAAAAGCCTGCCGCCCCAGCGCGGCATAAGGATTGGTATCCCATGCTTTATTACCACCGTTCAGTAGGTCAAATAGGATTGCCCCCGGTACAATGGGCACAATCGCCGGACCCAGCTGAAACCCACGCCCCTTGGCACGCAGGCCTTCAACCACACCGCTGCAGGCATCCAGCCCAAAGACGGATCCGCCAGACAAAACAAACGCATCCACCGCGGTAACTGATTTATCCGGTGCCAGCAGATCGGTTTCCCGCGTCCCTGGTGCTCCGCCCATCACATGGGCTGAGGCCACAAAGGGCGCATCCCCCACCAAAACCGTAGTGCCTGATTTCAGGGCGTCATCCTGTGCATTACCCACTCGCAGGCCCGTAACATCTGTAATCAGATTTTTTGGTCCGGGCTGCATCAGGGTGGGGTGTTCAGTCATCCGTCACTTTGCCCCGGTTGGATTTAATTTCTGATCGCTGCTTCTTCGCCGTCAGGCGGCGCTGCACAGAGCCCCGTGTGGGTTTTGTCTTGATCCGCCGCTTTGGCGCTACCAGAGCTTTGCGGATCAAATCCGCCAGCCGCTCCCGCGCCAGTTCGCGATTGCGCACCTGTGAGCGGGTTTCATCACAAAACAGGATCAACGCGCCTTCTTTGGTCCAGCGCCGTCCGGCCAGCCGTCGCAATCGGTTCTTCACTGCAGGCGTCAATGCCGGAGAGCGCTCGGCCTCAAATCGTAACTCCACTGCCGTCGAAACCTTATTGACGTTCTGGCCACCGGGACCAGAAGCACGAATAAACTGCTCGGTCAGCTCCCAGTCCTGCAGGGTGATTGTGTCGGTTACATAAAGCATGCCCAGTCTCTAGCACAGGCGGGTATAGTGTGGAACGCCAGATGCATTTGGCCGTTGCGAAGATCACGGTGCAAACTGCTAACGAGCCTATTTTGACAAATATTGCGCTTGTTATGAGCAGCTGCAACGTGGGTAAACCTTGCCATTCTCCGCAAGTGCATCAATGATCGCTTTCACACATCTATATTGAAAACAGTTCTTAGATTGCAGACGGGCCGACGACGGATCGCCCTGCTTCTATTGGCCTTGGTCGGTTTAAGGTCCCCCGGCATGTGCTTCGGAGGGCTTTGTTCCCGAGGTGGTCAGATTTTAGTCGGCTTGATCGTATTTCGTCAGGAGCGCATCAAGATGCGTGAAGCGTCAAAGGGAAATTAATCGATAACAAGGTGATTGAGACGAAGGAGCGTAGCTTTAACTGCTTTGACCGTGCCGCGCAAGAATTGCCTCAAACGAGCCATCTGCTCTCATCTGGGCCAAGGCTGCATTGAATGCGGCGACAATCTGATCGGCATTGGAGTTCTTTTTGCTGATTGTTGTGTAAAATTCTCCCACTGAATAAGCGGGTTCAAGAGTCTCGAATGCGTTGCGCAAGGGCGCCAGCTCTTGGTTATTCACCAGCATGTGATTCATAACAGCGCGACCGATCAACATCGCATCGATCCGTTCAGCGCCAAGTTTCATGAAGATTTGTTTGAAGCTGGTTGAGGTGTTGGTCTGAAATCCCTGTGCGACAAGGTCTTCATGCTGTGCGGATCCATCCAAGACGCCAACAACGTGATCTTTCAGATCTGTGAGTGATTGATATGGGAATTTGTCTCCTTGAACCCGAATAAAGACTTCTTCGTTCAGCGCGACGAGGTCCGTATAGCTAAGGTATTCGGATCGTTCTTCGGTGAAGTAGGCGCCGACGATTCCATCTGCCTCTCCGGCTCGTACGATGGCCAAGGCGCGACGCCAGGGGAGGAATTGAATCTCCACCTCATACCCTGCCCGGATAAGTGTTTCTTGAACGACATCAGTCACGAAACCGCCGTTTTCCAGGCTCTCGCCAAAATAGGGGGGGTATTCAACCGTCAGCAATCGCAGCGTTTCAGAGACTGCGGGGGTGCAAAGCGTGCACAAAGCAGCGCATGCTATCCAGTACCGTCGCACATTCGCTCCCCCTTTTGACCGGTGATCATAATTTCACGGTAAACCTAAAGACTGAGTGTTAATGTCTTGCTAACGAAGGGTGCGTGCAGAGAGGCAGGGTGTGCTCAGCAGTTTTGACCGTATTTAGCTAAGAGCGCTTTCAGGGATCCGTCAGTCTTCATCTCCGACAATGCGGTATTAAAGGCCAACACGATTTCATCTGCATCTGGGCGGGCTTTGATGATTGTGGTGAAAAATTCGCCTGTGTAATACGGTGGTTCCAGCACTTCGAGCTGTTCTTGGAGTGATGCCAGTTTGGGGTTCGTCGCCAGCATATGATTCATCACCGCACGACCGATTAGCATAACTTCAATCCGCTTCGCGCCAAGCTTTAGAAACACGTGCTCAAAGCTGGTTGAGGCAGTTGTTTCGAAACCATCCCCTTTAAGTCGTTCATGTGGGGCAGAGCCATCCAGAGCACCGATTGAATACTTACGCAGATCTTGCTGGCCGGTATATAAAAAGGGATTGTCTTTCGTGCGAACAAAGACTTCTTCATTGCGTGCGATCAGATCAGTATATGCCATGAACTTTGCGCGCTCTTTTGTGTAATAGGCACCAACAAGCCCATCAGCCTGCCCCGTTGCCACCAGTGCCAGCGCACGGCGCCATGTCATAAACTGGATGTCGACGTCATACCCAGCGCGGTGAAAGGTTTCCCGTACCAGTTGGGGCATAAAACCTCGGCCTTCTAAGTTTGTGCTAAAGAAGGGGGGATATTCAAGCGTGAGCAGTTTAAGTGGCTGTGCAGACGCAGATGCCAGCGTGGCGCAAACAGCCAGTAGTGCAAGCAAGCAGCGTCGCATTTGTGTTCCTCGCTTTTCGTTGCAGCAGCTGGAGGCGATTTTATCTGATACTTCCTAAGGTCTACCGACTGTTGTTTGTTTTATTTAGGTCTCTAAGCGATTGATGTTGGGTTATTTTTGTTATTTTTTGTAATTCTGTCATTTTTCTTATGATTAGGGGTTGCGAGTCGGTGTTAGTAGGTCTAGAAGGCCTCTCACCGGCGGCGCTGAGGCGCACAACGGGGCGGCGGAGACGCTGCTAGGGACGCTCCGGAGAGACGGGGATTGACGGATCGGAGAGACGATTTGACGCTTAGGAAAGACTGGGGCATTTGGAGAGATTTGGTGGCTGTGTGCGCTGAGAGATTGGCGTTACGGTCCTGTTTTTGACCTCTGGGTGTTTGCTCTTTGACATTGATAGATAACTGA